>CAWHCO010000004.1:0-653510 GCA_963827865.1 uncultured bacterium
TCCCAAGCTGGCCCCCTGGGCCCTCTACGGGCTGCTGTTCACCGTGGTGATCCTCTTCGCCCTCCAAGGCGAAACCATCACCGCTCAACCACTCGACGTGGCCCGGATCGCCCTCCCCCTCCTGGCCTACTTCGGCCTCATGTGGGTGGTCTCCTTCGCCCTCGGACTCAGATTGAACATGTCCTATGAGAAGAACACCAGCGTCGCCTTCACGGCCGCCTCCAACAACTTCGAACTGGCCATCGCCGTCGCTATCGGCGTGTTCGGCGTCACCTCCGGCGAAGCCCTGGCCGGGGTGGTCGGACCGCTGATCGAGGTACCCGTCCTGGTTGGGCTCGTCTACGTGGCCCTCTGGGCCCGCAAACGGTTCTACCCGAGACCGGTCGAGCGACGGTGATCCTTGGAGGCGACCTGCCACGACGCGACTACGCCGTTGTCCGATGTACGAGCCTGCACCCGCGGGGGTGACCTGGTCTGGTCGGCGAAAGGCAGCCGGATAGCAATGCACCAGGCATCGAGGAACGTTCAGAGGAGGAGTGATTGTGATGAGTGATGATCGGAAGGTTCTGTTGGACGCCCTGGAGTTCCACGGGCATCGGTGCTGGGCGTCGGCGATAGGGGTGCGCATCGGATTGGCTGCCATGGAGGCACTGGGGGTGGGACGGTCCGGAGCGAGCCAGCTGTTCGCGGCGGTGGAAATCGGGGAGCGTCACGGGGCGATGTGTTTCGCCGACGGTATCCAGTACTCCACGGGGTGCACGTTTGGGAAGGGCAACCTCGCCAAGACCCACGAGGGCAAGCTGGCCGTCACGCTCACCGAGACCGCCACCGGCCGGTCGGTCCGGGTGGCCTATCGCCCGGCGTTGCAGCCGCAGATCGCCGCTTCGGCGTTCATGCAGCAGCGGAGCCGCGGGGTACCTCCGACTGATATCCCTGAGGCCGACCAGTGGGAAATGGTGGATCTGGTGTGGAACGCGCCGGCCGACTATGTCATGACGGTGGGTACGGTCGAGCGGGGGGACCCGATCGACACCAGCGAGTTGGTGGCCTTTGCCACATGTCCGGTCTGTGAGGAACTGGTGGCCGAACCGTACCTGCGGTATGTGATCGACACTCCGATGTGCCGGTCGTGTTCCGGCTACGAGGTGTAGGAAGGGCTGGTCAGTGAATCTCGCAGTGGCAGCGGTGGCGGTGTTCTTCGGGTTCGGTGTCATGTCGCTGGCCGGACTGGGCGCCGCGACGCTATTCATCCCATTGTTCTACTACACGGGCACCCCGCTTCCCGAAGCGATCTCCACCGGATTGTTACTCAACGTGGTGGCGCTCGGGATCACCACCCCCAGCCACCTGCGAGCCAAGACCGTCAATCTGCGGCTCGGGATCCCGATCCTGGTCGTGGCCGCCGCATTGGCACCGCTGGGCGCCAGGGTGTCCCACGCAGTCGAACGGAACCTGCTCCTGGGCCTGTTCGCCGGGTTCCTTGTCGTCTCGGGAGCGTTGATGCTCTTCTACCGGCGCCCGGAGCGAACGTGGATGCTGTCCCGTCCCGTCGAGATCGGGGCGGGGACCGCGGTCGGCGGCGGGGTCGGGTTCCTGGCCGGGTTGCTCGGTGTCGGCGGTGGGGTCTTTGTGCTTCCGGTGTTGCACGGGATCGGTCTCGACCCCAAGACAGCCACCGGGACCACCGCGCTGGTGGCTCTGGCCTCATCGATCTCGGGGTTTGCCTCCCGGGCCACACTGGGGAGCCTCGACGTCACTTTCGCCGCGGTCACCGCGGCGGCGGCCGCAACCGGGGTGCTGGTCGCCTCCCGATTCGCCACCACCCGGCTGACCGCCGGGGGTCTCAAGAGAGTGGTCGCCATCATCCTGTGGGTGATCGCCGTCAAGATGATCTGGGACGTCCTGTCGTGACCGGCACACCATTTCGCCACTCCCGATGTCGGGCTGATAGTCGCCGAGAGCAATTGCAGGCGTCTCTACGTGCCGCGGCCGACCATCGGCTGTTCCCGGCATTCTGGCTGATCTCGACGACCGGCCTGCGTCGCAGTGAACTGCTCGGCCTGCGATGGGACGACATCGACCTCGACCGAACCACCATTGACGTGCTCACCGCGTCGCAGGCATGGCAGACGACAGAACAGGAGGCAGTCGGGATCGAACCTGCCGGCTGGGTGTTCACCGACGCCGCCGGCAGCAGACATCCTCTGACGTGCATAGAAACCCTATATTGCACCAACCAGGTTCCGGCTCGCATCGTGAACCCAAGCCCGGCCGCGGACGCGACGGCATGTTTGACCCCCCCCAGAACCCCCAAGGACCCCGGCGATCAGGTGTCAACGAATGCGCGGCAGCTCCGGACGAATCAATGGGCTGATAAGGTCTGGACCATGGATGCGGAGCAGGTGATAGCTTCAATCGATCCGGTTTCGATGAATGATGTGGCATCGCTGGGTTCCGTTCACGGACCGTGCGTTTCGTTGTTCTTGTCCACACATCGCTTCGGGCCCGAGACCACGACTCAGGATCCGTTGCGATTGCGCAACCTCGTCAAGGCTGCCAAATCGGAGTTGGTCGATGCCGGCACCGAACGCCAGGTCATCGACGAGATCCTCACGCCCGTGTCTTCGCTAGTCGACGACACGACGTTCTGGCAGCACCAATCCGACGGCCTGGCGGTGTTCAGCGGACCGGGCCGGTTCGAAAGCTTCCGGATTCCGCTGGCGTTGGCGGAGGAGGTGACGGTGGCCGGATCGTTCCGGGTACGCCCGCTGCTCGCTTCGGTGTCCGGCGACGACCGATGCTTCGTATTGGCGGTCTCCCAGAACTCGGTGCAGCTCTTCGAATCCACCAGGTACACGATGACCCGGCTCGATGCCGGGTCGATCCCCGAGTCGATGGATGCCGCACTCGCGTTCGAGGATCCCGAACGTCACCTCCAATCGCATTCGGTCGGTGGCGGCGACGTGGCGTTCCACGGACACGGCATGGGCGGCGAAGTCGAGCACGACGCGATCGAGCGTTTCCTACGGGCTGTCGACCGTGGTGTCATCGACGCGCTGGGCGACGCACGCGACCCATTGGTGCTGGCATGCATCGAGTCCTACCTGCCGATCTACCGCTCGGTGACCAGGTACCCGAACGTTGCCGCCGACGTCATCGCCGGCACCGCCGAGCGTCGTTCGGTGGCCGAACTGCACCGGGCTGCGTGGCAGATCGTGCAAAAACAGATCGCGGCGACAACCGCCGCGGCGATCGCTCGGTACCAGAGCGCGGTCGGTACCGGAAACACCGCCGACACCATCCTGGAAGTCCTCGCTGCTGCACGTGATGGCCGCGTTGCTCAGCTGTTCGTCGCCGACGGTGCCCCCATGTGGGGGCGCATCGACGAGCAAGGCAACGTCTCGGTGGCACAAGCGCGATCGATCAGCGATGAGGATCTGGTCGACCGTGCGGTGTTCGAGACATTGGCGCACAACGGCGAGGTCATCGTCACCGACCCGGATGCGCTGGGCGTGAACACGGTCGTCGCGGCAGTTCTGCGCTATTGACATACCCTCCGACGTCACGGATCAACGACACCGCGACGCACGAGCCCGACACCGACTCGCCCAAGTGTTGCACTGACCGATTGAGTTCGACCCGCCTCAAACCGCAGAATCGGCCCAACACCGGCCGCGTTTGCGTCCCGAGTTGGAGAAGCGGGGAGCGGCCTATCGGCTCGGGCTAGAACCACCCCTCGAGGGGACGTGGCGACCGCATCGCCTCGTTCGTCTCATCTTTGTCGAAGTGAGTCGGGTCGAAGTCGAGTGGCGCCCATTCACTGAGCTCCTCATGGTCGGGATGATTGGGGTCGGCTAGCGCCTCCAGCAGATCTGCATACCCCCACGGACCACCACAGTCCTCGGGCGGACAGGCTCGCCGACTGGCCAGACAAACGGGATACTCGGCACCGCGTTCGGGCTCGCTGATGGCACCAGCCCCTCCCTTTCTCGAGCCTACGTACGACCCTAGATCCTACAGCGCGTTCGAAAGCGCCTCGTACTCCTCTACCTCCGCCTCGGTCGGGGCCTTCGTCGGCATCGATGACGGCAAGCAGCTCGGTGTAGGTGAGTTCCTCGCCGGGGATCTTGGCTGGTTCTCGCTAGTGCTCAGTAGTACTCACTAGCTGGGCTTTCGCGGAATCTCCCTGTTGGCTGGTGTCTGTCGATAAGCCTCTGTGACGCCCTGTCCGCTAGAAGATCCGTTAGAAGTTGGGCCACTCCTGCGCCTGACCAGTCGGTCGTGAAGGCTTCGGCCGGCGCTATCATCTGACCAGAACAGCTGTTCGGCTGTCGGTCCTGGGGGTTGATTTCATCAGCCTGGCGGTCGATAATGTTCTTGGCCGATGAGTTGGCCGCAAGGCTCTCACCGGAAGTACGCCCCGGATCGGCTACGACCCGTAGTCCCGGGGCCTCTGCGCGTCATGGGCTCCCCTTGAACACACTCACGATCGCTCGAACGCGATGCGCGATGAGTGGGAAGGCCTCCATGTCGGCCAAGCAGAGGAAGTCCGAGCGCGCCCCGGCGAGGATGTCGGCGACGGCGAGTGTCCGCTCCGTCTTGTCGGTGTGCGAGATCCTCAGGTCAGCCGGCACCGCCTTGTGAGTCAGGAGCTTCTGGAGCACTTGGTGGTCCTTCTCGTCGAGTGAAGTGAACCCCCGCTTGGGCGTAGCTCGTGTTTCCAGGATGATCCTGGTGACGCCGACCTCAGACCCAAGGACAGTGAAGGCAGAAGCGAGCGTCTTGGCGCGGGCGTGGTGCTCCGAGTGGTGGCGGCCAGGGAGAGGGCGTGCTGTCTCGAAGAGGTAGCCATCCCAGCCTTGGATTCGCTCGAGTTCGGGAACGGCGGCCAGTCGTCGCTTTCTGCTGCGAAGGTCGGCATAGTGCAGCTGGTCGCCGAGACGGGTCTCGATCTCTGCGATAGCGCTCCGAATCTCGGCGTCCCCCTCGATGACGATGGCGGCAGCGACGACATAGTGCTCGCCTCGGTCGCTGGGACGGCCCGTGGCTGGATCACGCATCGGCTTCTTCGACTCGTCAAGGAAAGCGATGAGGTCAGCCATAGCTGTCGCCCTTCGTCGTTCGAGCGAAGACGCCCTGGAGCGTGAAGCGCGAATCGTAGGTGAAGCCTTGGGGCGCGAGCGGCGCCTTCTTCGGCCTCCTGGCCCGCTTGAGCGCTCCTCATTTCACGAGTTCGGCAAGCCCTCGTTGAGCGGTGTCAGCGCTGATGCCGTACCATTCCGGGGCCTTCTCGACCGGGAGGGCAAAGCCCGGTCGAAGGGAATGAGCGATGAGTAGGACGGCCTTCCCGGGGAGGCTGAGCGTCTCGCACCCATCGTCCCTCATCGTCTAGCCAGTAGGCGACGGGGAGCTGAAGGTACGCGTGCTTCTCCTTGGACGGGTGAACATAGTCGGCACCCGATCCGTCCTCCCGAAGAAGGGTGATGTCGGCCAGGCGGCCATACCGGCATGGGGTCGACCGCGACGACGCCGGCCTTCGCCAGGTCGGTTGCCAGGACGTGGAGTCGCGGCCAGCCCATCGCTGACCGGACGATGAATCCGCCTGGCCCTGCCGTGACGACGAACTGCGCTGTTACGAGCAGCACGAGGAGTAGGAGTGCCGGCGCGAGGAGTATCGGCCATAGACGCGGGCCGACGGCGAGCAGCACGGATACGCCAAGCACGACCAGGACTGCGGCGGCTGTCGCGATGATTGCCATGAACCAGGCCGGGAGTTCGACTCTGCCGGTCCAGGCGGCCCCTTCGCCGGACCGGACGGGGAGGGCGTCGGCCTCCTGGACGTTCTCGGATGCTGGAGCTTCTTGCGGCAGCAACCACCAGGTGAGCACCGCGGCGGCGACCGCGAGGATGACACCGCCGGCGAGCGGGAGAGCGGACGCGGACGGCGAACCGTTGAGGAGAACTGAGCTCACGCCCATGCCGACGGTGTGGAAGACGGTGACTCCCATCGCGATCGCAGGCATCCAGGCGTTCGTCCCGGCCACCCGGGTCGCTCGTGCCATGAAGAACCCCATGACCGCGATGACTGGGAGTCCGATCGCCGCGACGAGGATCGCGTAGGTCCACCACGGCCCGGTCCGATCGGAGTAGACGCCCCCAGTGGGTGACGAGTTGCGGGCTGCCGGTAGCGCCGACTCCGATGACGATCGTCTCTGCAGCGGCCACGACCGCCAGCGGGACCCAGATCGTCGCGACGCGCGCGGCCTGACGGGCGGCCCGGTGGTCGACGACGCGACCGTTCATGACTCGTATTCCTTCCGAATGAGGGCGAGCAGGGTACCGATCGGGATGCCCGCGGCCTTCGCCTCAGCGGCCGCCCGGGCGACGGCGACTCGCACACCCTCGGCGGTCGGTGTGCCGAGAACGACTGCGCGGCGGCCTCGTCGAAGCTCGAGCTGGCCGTCATCGCGAAGCTCTTGATAGGCGCGCAAGACGGTGTGGACGTTGACGCCGAGCGATTCGGCCAGCTCCTTGGCGGCGGGCAGGCGCGCCCCGCTGGCGACCGTCCCAGTCGCGATCTGGGTTGCGATCGACTCGGCAATTTGGGCGAACAGAGGAGTCGCAGTCGTCGAGTCGATGAGCACGAACACAGGGTTACTCTAGAAGATCGAGTTATTATAGTTGCATTAGAACTATCGAAGTTCCGGTTCTAATCGTGGGTTCGAAACTGACGAGTACGGCGGACGTGCTGGACGCGGGCCGCCTTGTCGTCAGCCAGAGCACGCAAACACGTGTCGACTTCGCAAGCCTGAACGTATAGGAAGGAGAACGCAAGCCCATGAATGAGCACGAACCCCCGATCAACACGTCGGCGCCGACTGGCAGGAAGCGCAAGCCGTGGTTCGGACCGAACCGGTCTGGCCCGGGATGGCACCCGACTTCTTGGCAGGGCTGGCTGATCATCGCAGTCCTCGTCGCCGCGATCATCACCGTCGTGGTGCTCTTTCGTACCGGAGTGCTGTAATGCGAGAGTCGTCGTGAGCAGCTTCCTTGCCTGGCTGGCGCACTCCGGCGTCGTGCAGGGCGTGATCATCGGCCTCGTATTCGCCTACCTGACCACGGTCCTGATATTGAACGCCGTGGCGAAGACCGAGACGACGACCGTCAACGGTTGGAGCGCGATCCGCAGGGCCGGTCACCCCGGCAACGGCATCCTGTTGCGTGCAGCGCTGCAGAAGGCCTTGCCGGTCGTCAACGTCTTCGAGGAGGCCGCCTACTGGACGGCGACCAGCGACGACACAGGTGCGCGGCTCAACGGCGAGCACGCCTACCGCCTGCACTTCCCTGCGGGCAACCTTCCACCGAACGACGCCTTCTGGTCGCTCACCGCGACCGACACCGGCGGCTACATGGTCGACAGCTCGAGTGGCCGGTCTAGTGTCGACAGCCACTCCGGCCTCGTGACGAACGCCGACGGATCGGTCGACATCGTGCTCCGGCCGACTAGGCCGTCAGGTGCGGCACAGAACTGGCTCGCGACTCCGCCCGTCCGGTTCAAGCTCATGCTCCGCGCCTACCTGCCCGCAGCCGCCATCGTCAACGGCGACTACCGGGTCCCACCGGTCGTCCAGGTGCGACCATGAATCGGCTGATCATGAAGCACGGCACCCTAGTCACGATCGTGATCATGGCGATCTTCGCCTGGGTCATTTACCGCCGCGTAGCCGACGACGGCCTGAAGGCGGTCATCCTGCTCGCCGCGACGGCCCTCGTCGTCTGGGTGATCGGCGCGGTCATCTTCATCTTCTTGTGGCCCAGAATCACGGTCGGCGGCTTCAAACGCATCTTCACGAAACGTGGGTTGGGCGGCGGCCCGATCCCGGCGAACACGCTCTACGCCGTCCCGCGGAGCTCCTCACAGTCCGCGGCAAGCGGCAGCGTTATCGCGACCGGTACCGATGACATCCTTTACGTCGGCGGCTGGCTGGATTTGAAGAGCGGACCGCGAGCGCTGCACGTGCCCGAAATGGGCGACCGTTACTACAGCGTGCAATTCACGGACCCGACCAGCGGCGCGAACTTCGCCTACGTCGGCAAACGCACCACCGGAAATGCCGCCGGCGACTTCCTACTCTGCGAAGCGACGTGGAACGGCGACATGCCAGACGGCATGGCCCGAATCAACGTACCGCATCGCACGGCTTTGCTCATCGGACGAGTGTTCGTCGCCGACGAAAACGACCGACATGCGGCATACGCACTCGCGAAGCAGATCCAGATCACACCGCTCGCCTCCGGCGACAAACCTTAGAGCGAGTCGATCACCTGCATTACTCCATTCATCCATGCCGCCTAATGCACCATGGAGCTCTCACCCGAAGCCGCCGACGCGCTCACCCGCATGCGCGCCCAATCTGGAGAAGCCACATGGCTGTTCCCTGGTCGTGACTCGAGGTGTCGCACCGGTACGCAGCAGTCCATCCGGCCTAAGTTGAGCCCGCCCGAACGACAGGGTGGCCTGCGGCGAGTGCGTGAGGCCCACCACGTCGATCAGCAACTCAACGCGTAGTCGATGGCGGCACAGACTCGCTCCAAGTCTTGTGGGTCGACCTCTCCGATGCGTCTCGTGAGCATTGTCTGCGGAACGGTGTGGAGTCCATCGCAATTGACTGTCGACGTCTGATCGAGTCCGACGCTCTCAAGATCGAGGGTTACTTCGGCTGCCAACCCTCGCATCGAAGTCGTGATCTCGGCGATCGTGACCAATGAGCGGACTTCGAGGACTTCGGTCCGGGTGAGAACAAGGACTGGACGACGCTTGCGGCCAACTTGGGCGAGCCAGACCTCGCCCCGTTTCATTCAGCGCCCCAAGCTTCCGCCTCATTCCAGAAGGGATCGGGCGTTTCGGGTTGCCGCTCGTAGGCCGCCCGGTCCTGCCCGGTGAGGGCTGCGCGAACCGCTGAGGCCACTCCTTGGCGAGCGGCCGCTGAGATGTTGACTCCTAGCTTCCGAGCTTCATCCGCCAGGGACTCCTCGAGCGTGAAGGTTGTGCGAGTTGCCATGTTCGCATGATAGCATCTAACGGTAGCGTGACAAGCTATCGCCAGCTGAAGCGCAGGCGTCAGTTTTCCCAACCGTTCCTGCCACAGATCCGTATGTCGAGACTCGACTCACCACGCAGACCGCGTCTCACAAGGGTCTGGGCCTTGCTCATCCCACAGTCATGCTGTCAGGTCTCACGTCGTCTCCCTGCGAAACTGTCAGGCACAACCGGAGCCACGATGTCCATCATGAACTGAAGCCGCACAAAGCCGCACACTCACTGTCGGCTCGCGCAATGGACGCGCGATGGACGCGCGATGGAGGTCCTTGAGGCCCACTTTCGAGGGGTCTCAGACAAGCGAACAACCCCTGGTGACCAGGGCCTTCGTTCGTAGCGGGGGGAGGATTTGAACCTCCGACCTTCGGGTTATGAGTTCCTCGCCCGGGGTTCTGGTTGATTCTCGTCAGTGCTCAATAGTGCTCACTGCCTGGGCTTTCGCGGAATCGGCGTGATGGCTGGTGTCTGTGGATAACCCCTCGTGACGGCCTGTCCGTTAGAAGATCCGTTAGAAGTTCCGGGGGTGATCTACTCGATCAAGGCGAACACGTCGCCCACCACCAACTCAGCCGCGGCGTCGATGTCGTAGCCCTCTGGCCAGGATGCCACAAGCGGGCGGATGTCTTCGCGGAAGGCGCGTCGGCCCACCTTCTCGCGCAAGTTCAGCTCGGCACGGCGTCCGGTGTACCCGTCGGGACGGTACGGGGCGAAGGCCCCAGCGATCGCCGACCCTGGGACCCCTAGCCGGGTCAGGGCCAGCCAGAGATCAAACAGATCACGCCCCTTGGATCGCTGGAAAAGGGCTCGGATCTTCGTGGCCACGACCTCGTCGAGGGTGAAGGTGAGCACCTCAGCGCTTCCGGCGAACCAAGAGGAGTCAACATGGAACGGGATCCTGATCGGAGGATTGGCGGGAGAGCGCTCGAACGTGTTGACCTCGACCTTGACCCGCATCACACCTGCCCCGGTCTCATAGCGAGCTCGCAGGAACATCTTGGGGTGCTCCGTAATCCTGGTCCGCACTTGCATTCCGAGCCGCTTCCCAATCTCGGTGACCGCCCGAGTGACTTCTGCAATCCCCCCGCCCGTGGTCCGGACGTAGTCGAGGTCCTCGCTGTAGCGCAATGGCTTTGGCGCGTGGAGCTTGTGCAAGCAGGTCCCGCCCCGGAACACCAGTTCCTCCCCCAGGTATTCGTCGTTGGCAATCTCGACGATCAGCCGGGACAAGAGCAGGTCTTGCTCGATCTGCTCAACCGTCGGCCATTGCACGGATCGACCCCATTCGGTGATGGCCGCCTGAGGGATCACGACGACTCCTCGTCCGGGTAGTCGACGACGAGCACGTTCCAACGTGGGTCGAGACTGCCCGACCGCCCGAAGTAGGGGTCCAAAGGTGTCGGGGTTGTCCGCGACGACGCCACAGGCAACAGGGGTTCGGTGTCCAATCGGACATCGACCTGCTCGGCCATGTAGTCAAGAAGCCATCCGGTCCGCTGCACGACAGAAGCCGGATAGCCGGCGCCGACTTCAGCGAGACGGACGATATCAACTGCGTCTTCCATCAGCATGTCTCCGATGATGGTTGACACGTTGAACAAAGCTCCGCTGGCATTGGGGAACGCCACCAGATCGAGCACAGTGGCCTCTCGAGTTGAGACGCGCATAGTGCCGGTCGGAGTGTTGACGGCATCAACGGGACGATCCGACGTATGTACCGAGGTGATGAACTCGACACGGACGCGCCCGAACGACCGATCACGGAGCCGCGCCGGGGTCATCACCTGGAACACTTGGGGGCGCTGATGAGCGAACCCGTGGATCTCTGCTGCCGAGAGAAGACAGACGTAGTAGTCGTGGCCAAGATGGCGCATCATCGGATCCACGAAATGAGCCGCCGGGAACGGCACCCCAGGAGCGAAACTCGGGCGGGATGGCAACATACAGCCCCTTCGTCGGGCTGAACAGGTATCCTCGCCGCCGCAACTGAGCCAACGACGGCGCCACATGGCGACTCCGGGATGTTGAGCAGTCTGGCGGCCTCGCTGGTCGTCACCCAGTGTTGACCACGCGCCAGCAGCCAGTCAGCCAGTTCCCGAGGTTCAACCGAGCCAATCACGTCAGCCATGTACCAATACTAACCGATCTCTTTAGATTCGGTACATAACAGACGATACCTCACGAATTCGCCGAGTATCGGATTCGCGTGAGGTATCGACGGGGACGATCGACGGCAAACCCCTGGTAGAGATGCCCGTGTCCACTATTCCAGTTCCCTTGGATTTCGACCGATATAAGCTAAGCTTGCGACACAACCTTTGCTTAGAGGGATCGGAGCCGAAGGATGGCCGAACTTCTCCACAGACGGTGGGAGCCCCGCTTCCGAGGCGTGACACGCCGTGATCGGCAAGGCTGCAGCTACGACGCCTACCTGCCAGATCCGCTCGCAGGTTGGAATCTGAGCTTGCCCGGGGATCTGGCCGCCGACCTCGCCGATGCCGAGGTCGCGGTCAGGGACCTCAACCAGGCCGGAACGTCCCATGTCAGTCTCGAGGGCCTGGCACGGTTCCTGCTTCGGGCCGAATCGGTGGCGTCTTCGAAGATCGAGGGTCTCGACGCCGGAGCCCGTCGTCTGGTCGAAGCTGAAGCTCTCCTGGCAGAGGGTGGCGAAGCGGCCGACCGTGTCGCCGTCGAGGTCCTCGGCAACATCGCCTCTATGGAGTCCGCCGTCGAGCTGGCCGGCGAGACACGAGAGATCACGCCGGCCGATCTGCTGGAGGTCCACCGGACGCTCATGAAGCGATCACCCACGCCCCGCATCGGAGGTGTCATTCGGAAAGAACAGAACTGGGTCGGTGGCAGCTCGCACAACCCCTGCAGCGCTTCGTTCGTGCCCCCACCGCCCGAGCATGTGGAAGGACTCCTCAAGGACCTCACGATCTACATCAACGGTGACGAGCACCCGGCGCTCGTACAAGCGGCGATCGCCCATGCGCAATTCGAGACCATCCACCCCTTTTCCGATGGAAACGGCCGCACCGGCCGCGCGCTCATCCACATCATCCTCCGCCGACGGGGCCTCGCCCCCGTGTTCGTCCCACCCATCAGTCTCGTCCTAGCCACCTGGACAGGCGACTACATCTCAGGACTCACCGCGTTTCGCCATCTCCAGCCTGCCGACAGCCCCGAGCGGTCGACCGCCGTCCACGCCTGGCTTCGTACCTTCGCCGGCGCCACCCTCCGGGCCTGCAACGACGCCCAGGTCTACGCCTCCCGTATCGACGACCTGGTCAGCCAATGGCGGGAAAGCCTCAGTACTGTGCGAAAGGGATCAGCTTTGGATCTCCTCCTCGACGTCCTCCCAGGTGTTCCGCTCCTGACCGTCGAATCGGCAACAGGACTCGTCGACCGCTCCGACGTGGCCGTTGGAGCCGCCATCAACCGCCTCGCCGAAACCGGGATACTGGTCCAGCGGAACATCGGCAGACAGCGCTACCGAATCTTCGAAGCACCCGAAGTGCTCGATCTGTTCACATCACTCGAGCGAGCACTCGCCAGCCCAACCGGCGACACCGCTGCAGCGCCGCCCGTGAGACCGGTACCCCGATCGTAACGAACTCCTCCAGTGCCTCACCGATCAGCTCTGGCCAAGGCACTACAGCGGGGCGTCCCGCCCAAGGTGGTGAGCGAACGCCTCGGCCACTCCAGCGTCGCCTTCACGATGCAGGTCTACCAACACGTCCTCCCCGGCATGCAAGCCGACGCCGCTGCGACGTTCGGGGAGCTGGTGTTCGGGAACTGACTTCCGAATGTGTCAGGAGCACGTGACAGAATCCCACGCATGAACGCGCTGACGACCGACCAAGCTAGAGCAATCGCTGCCTCTCTAGACCAAGTCGCCTCGGAGGCGACCGAGACCTTCGACATCGGACGACGGCTGAACAAGCCGCAACCCGATGATCCCGAAGTCCCTGAGACCCTGCGTTGGCCCTTCGACTACGAACTATTTATGACGGACGATCCTCGAATCAATGATCAAGGCCCGTATGACATCCAGATCGCAGTCGGCGACCGAACGTATCCGCCGTACCTTGAGGAGGTGCCCAGCGACACCCTCGCTCTGTGGGATGCAATCCTGCATGACTCCACACATCCACTCGTGGTGGGGCGGCTGGCTGATCTCTTGTGGACACGTCGGTACGGACAGCGTCCCTATGACTACGCCCTCCGAGCCTGTCGGAGCCTGGTCGACGGAACGGAGTTGATCGGCGAACCAATCCGCCGAATCGAAGCACTGCAGAGAGCCACAAGCATTGCTCTGTCGGTTGGCAACGAAGAGCTGCAGGCTGAAGCGGCCGATGCCCTGAACCAGCAGCTCGAGGAAGCCATCCGCGAGGACAACCCACTGCCAGGAGTCGTGTTCGGGGCGATTGATGGCCTCGATGAACTCCCCGCCGAGTTCCAGTCACCACTGGTGAGCCGTTCTTTGAACCTGTTGGTCGAGAAGCCCAATGCTACTCCGCTCGTTGGCGGTTTGAACACGACTGGAAGAGGACCCGGCCCCTATGCCTGTCGGGGCCGCGGGAACTCGGTTGATCACGTCACGAAAGGATTTGGATGATGGTTCATTGGGCCGCCACGGCTCCAGAACGGAACCATTGAACGAGGGTGACCGCGACGTACAGAGCTGCCTCTGCCTCATCTGATCCGACCTGAGTCGTGGCATCTGGGTCATCTGTTCCATGCCGATCCTGTTGAGCTCTCCAGAGGAGCCTCATCATTGCGACCAGACCATCTATTGCGTTGAAGCCATGGGGTCTTAGCGACATGGCGAACCCGTCGGGTGATTGTTCGATTCGGGCGATCATCTTGCCAAGCGTCGCGAGGCGGTCGGCTGGAAGAACAACAGGTTTGGCGGCCGCCTCAACAGCCTTCACCGCCTCCCGGTATGCTCCGCTCGGATCGGCGTTGCGCCCATACACTTTTCCCCAGGCGATCCGAAGATGCTTGCTCGCGTTGTCCTCGGGGGACATAGCCCTGTTCGCAGCTACAGCCACCTCTTCCGGGACTCGACGTTCTAGACAGTACGCTCCGTCTCGCCCCACAACGGCCCACGCTGAGCCGCCCTCGGCGAGGATTCGCTCTAGTCGTTTGGCATCTTCGACTGCTTCGCTGATGTCATCATCCATCCGGTGAAGCTGGAAATCGACAACGTCGAGGAATAGCCCGCTGTCGTACAAAAGAGCCCCCAGAAGGCTTTGCCACTTGTCATAACCGTCATCGCCTCCCAACTGCCGACGGGACAGACGCTCGAACTCGAGGAGCGCGCCCATGTCGTACTGCGTTCCCCCCCGATCCTGAAACAGAACCCAGGCGTTAGCCAGGCAAGGACGGAGTCATGGAGCCAACTAGGGATACCTTCGAAAGGCCCTCCGTAGCTCTCGCTAGGTTCCAGGCGCTGATTCAAGGGCATCCAGTTTTGTGGACCTGACACAGCCACCCGTCCGATGCATCCGCTTCGGTAGGACAGTAGCTCATCAAATCGAGACAGTCCCGCTGCGTCTCTCGTCAACAGGAGACAGCTCGCTACCGGGTGACAAGGCTCGCAAGTACTGGCCAGTGTCGCGGGTGTGGAATCTTGAGTCCCCGCTTGATCATGGAGCAGTAGCCTGAGTGAGGCTGCGCGGAACCGAGCGCTCACACCCAGGTGCCGATCTGCTCGGGTAGCCGATGCGGGCGTTGCTGCGACATATCGTCGCGATCGGGTGTAGGACAATCACGAGCCCAAGGTGGCAGTATTTGCATCCATGGCTGACGATTCCGTTGAGTGTCTATTCTGCACCGGCCCGGTTGCGCGAGGCAAGCGAGGCGAGGACATGGTGCCGAAGTGGTACGCAAAGGCGCTGGGGCATCCGACCTTGGGCCGAGCGACCGTCGGTAGAATCCGACCTACTGGCGCTCACATGCGATTGTCTCGCCGGACCCAGACCATTGCCGCGAGGGAGTTTCGCCTACCCAATGTCTGCACGGAGTGCAACACGCAATGGATGTCCAAGCTTGAGAGCCACGCCAAACGCGTCGCACTCGGGATGACGAGGGGCCAGGCGGTGAACCTCGACCTCCGACATCGACGATTACTGGCCGCATGGGCACAGCTCAAGGCCATCTGTTGGAACGCCCTAGGTCCGAAAGACTGGACCATTCCACCGGCCGAGAAGGCCGTGTTCATGAATGTCCAGCCACTCCCGGGTTGGTCGGTCGTAGCAGCCCACGTGCGGCCCGATTCGCCGATTGATGTCACATTCATGAGCGCTTCCGGCCAGTTGGGAGGATTGCCGCAGGTGGCGGCGTTTCGGGTGTTGATCCATTTGGGCGAACTCGCTTTGATTGTCGGAGGCGTCATCTCCGGGGGCTCGCGCAGTCTCCTGGCTGCGGCGCTTGGGTCGGGTCCCGAGGAGATACTGATACGGATCTGGCCTCCTGTCCGATCAATCGACCCAGAACACCGTCCACTCGTCTGGCCCCCAATCGAACGGATCTCACACGCAAACTTCGTGTATCTACTCACAGGAAGTCAAGCGCGGCGTTGACTTCTCGATGCGTGCAGTCGTCGCTTAGGAGTGTCGTGTCGCGAAGACGTCGGAAGGTGTTGTCGTGGGCACGCCGAGTTCTCCGGGATGGCGCTACCAGCTGCGACGGAGGTAGCAGCCGGGTCTCGGTAGCAGTCGGGCTACATGTCGGATTAGTTGTCCTGGGGCCACGCGGTGTGGTGATTCGCCCGCACGCCGACGTGCCGATCCCGGATGGGTCGGTAGCGCCGACACCATGCGCGATATGCGTGCCCTCGACCGGCATCTTCGGGGGCCAGTCGCCGCGTGGAATCACCGGGCATAGCTTGACCTTGCTTAGCGAACGTGTTAAATAACTAACTCATGAAGTATCAGGGACGGGTAACCAAGCTATGACCGTGTCGACCCCCGACCGGCTTGATGTCGTTTTCGCAGCCTTGTCGGACCCCACGCGACGCTCGATCGTGCGTCGGCTGACCGACGGCGATGCAACGGTACTGGAACTGGCCGCACCTTTCCCGATCAGTCTTCCGGCCATCTCACGCCACCTGAAGGTCCTCGAGCGAGCCGGCCTGATCAGTCGCAGCCGAGATGGCCAACGGCGGCCGTGCCAGCTTCGGCCGGAGCCTCTGGTCGAGATCGCCGTATGGGCAGAGCACACCCGAGATGCATGGGAGCAGCGTCTCGATCGCCTCGATGCGCACCTCCGACGCGCGTCGGACCAAACCGCATCCCCACCGACATTGGAGACGGCATGAGCAACACCCCGACCCCCACCAACCCGACGACTTGGGCTCTCGACCGTGAGATCGTCCTCGTTCGAGTTCTTGACGCCACACGCAAAGCCGTGTTCGCGGCATGGACCGATGCAGAAGCGTTCTGCCAATGGTTCGGCCCGGATGGATTCACCTGCACAGTCCGGGAGATGGATGCGCGCCCAGGGGGCCGAGCGTGCTTTGACATGACCGCCGGAGACGGCACCGTGTACACGAATCGCTTCGACTTCCTCGAGGTCGTTCCAAGCGAAAGGCTGGTGATGGACCACGGCTCCGACGTCGACGATGACCCCGCACGCTTCCGAGTGACGATCACCCTCGACGAACAGGCCGACGGGAAGACGGTTCTGACCCTGCGACAGCTCCACCCAACCGTTGAGCAGCGAGACGCAACTATCGGCTTCGGCGCGGTCGAGCTCGGTCTGCAGACGATGCAGAAGCTCGCGCGGCATCTCGGGGCCGCCTGATCCTTCACGATGACCGTGCCCCCGAACACCGGGGCTGGGCGCGCCATATCGACAACCACCAAGAACTCAGATCCCGTCCGGGATCCGGCAATCTGCGCTCTAGACAGGGACCTCCAGCCTGAACCTGAGGCCGGGGCGGTTCACGCAGGGGCTCTGAAGGCCTGCAGAGTTGCTCATCCCTGGAAAGGGTCAACGGCGCCGATCAAACGAGCGCATCCACAAGGGCTGCGATGTCGTCTTCGTCGTTGTAGGGCGCCAAAGATACTCGCAGGCGACCACCGCGGGTGCTGCACATGATTCCGATGGCTCGTAGTCGGTCCAGCATTCCGGCTAACTCATCGCCTTGGCGTCCCAGTGAGATGATGTGCGGCGAGGCTGCATGGTCATCTGGGTGGCGGAAGGGACGCCAGCCATGTGGTTCGACAGCACCGACCAGCAGGTGAGCAAGTCGCGCCGCGTGATGCTCAAGCTTCTCCATTCCTATTGTCAGGAGCTGATCCATGGCGGTGGTGAGGCCGACAACCGACACATATGACATTGTCGATTGGGTATACCGGCGGGCACCGTTGGCGAGCAGCATTCGTGTGGCATCGAACTCGAAGGGGTCGGGAGCGCCCATCCACCCTGGCAGCGGCGGGGTTTTGTCGAGTAGTGCGGGTGCGAGCGCGCCGATCGCCACTCCGCCGTGACCGCCGAGCCACTTGTATCCGCTGGAAACCACGATATCGGCGCGCCAGGCTCCAGTGTTGGTCTCTGTCGCACCTGCGCCTTGTGTCGCATCGATGACGAGTCTGACCCCGGCCTCTGCGGTGGCCGCCCGCAGTCGGGGGACGTCGATCACACTTCCGGTGGCGTATTGGACCGAGCCGACCGCGACCAGTGATATGTGTTCATCTATCCGGGCGATGAGATCAGTCGTCAGATCGGTGTCGGGATTGTCGTCGACAAACTCGAGGCGGCACTCACCGCGTTCGGCCAGGCGCAGCCACGGGCGGGTTATCGCCGGAAAGTCAGTGGCCACGGCCAGCACCTTGGCCCCAGAAGGCGGCGGCAGCATGAAAGGGAGCTGGCCGAGCAACTCACTGGCGCTGGACAGGATCGCAATCCGGCGGGTCTCTGTTTGGAACAACCGGGCGGCGCGCTGGCGGAGCGCGTCGAGGAACGCCACCTCATCCTCATCGGACATGTAGAGGTTGCCGTGACGGCCGATACCGTCGAGCAACTGATGCATGGCGTCGACGGAAGGCCTGCCGATAAGACCCAAGGACGCCTGATTGAGGTAGATGCTCTCACTCAGAGTTGGATAGTCAGACCGGTCGAACAACGAAGAAGATATGAGACACCTCCATGCGTAGCGGGTCACACGGGACCCAAGCCTGAATCCGATGCCAGGAAGCGGATCGCTCAGCCGACCCAAATCCTATACACGACTCCTGCGTCTTCATGGAGCACCGGGTAGGGGGCCACGCGGTCTTTTGAAAGGTCCACCGGTGGTCGAATTGCCCCGGGAAAGATCCCGAGTGCAATACACAAGACACCCTATGCAACAGAACCGACGCACAGAACAACGCCCACCGGACCCAACCCCTCCCGTTGACGACGCCCGATAACCGGCACTCGGCGCTACCTTCGGAATACTCGTTGAGCACAGAGGGTGACCATATGACGGACTTGCGACCTTCCGCCGGGAAGCTCGACCGCGAGAAGATCGACAGTTCGGAGACCGTTGGGCTTCAGTCTGGCTTCAGGAGGGCATTCAGAGGCCCGACGCACCGATACCGAGAAAGGAGAAAACCCCTGTGATCACAGGGGTTTTCGTTCGTAGCGGGGGCGGGATTTGAACCCGCGACCTTCGGGTTATGAGCCCGACGAGCTACCAGACTGCTCCACCCCGCGTCGCAGGTCGGTAAGTGTACGTCAGGCTATGAGCAACCGCAAAGGGCGGCCGGGACAGAAGAGGGCAGCTTCGCCCTACCCGCCGCTGAGCAGCGATCGTGCCTGGTCGATCAGGTTGCTGGCCTCGTCCACCTTCTGCTGATAGGTCGCCAGATCACCGGCGGTCAGGGCATCTTGTGCATCCGTGAACGCCTGAGCTGCCTTGTCGAGCAGCTCGGCAGCTGTCTGGCCGCCAGGTTGGGTCGTGGTGGTTGTCCCGCCGCCGTTGCCGAGGAAGAGGTCCTGCAACGCCTGCGCGAGCGTGCCGCGCATGACGACCTTCTCGTTGAACACCGCCACCACACGCTTGAACTGGGGCAGCGCAGCCTCGGACGCCTCGAGGTAGATCGGCTGGATGTACAGCAACGAGGAGTCGATCGGCACCACCAGCATGTCCCCGCGGGTCACCTTCGACCCCTGCTGGTTCCACAGGGTGATCTGCTGAGATACCTCCGGGTCCTGATTGATCCGCGCCGCCACCTGGTTCGGACCGTCCACGAACGCGGTGCGGGGAACCCGGTAGTCGATCAGGGTGCCGTAGTCCTCCGGCCCCGATTTGGCGATCAGGAACGACGCCATGTTCGGCCGGCCCTTCGGATCGAATGGCTGCAGGATCAGATACGAGAGCTGCGGCTGCTCCTCCGGCAGGCTCATCAGCAGGTAGTACGGCAGCATCGGCCGCTGGTAGTTCGACACGAGCAGCGATCCGCGCAGTACCTCCCGGTTGGCGGCGTTCGACGGGTCGAGTGGCTCCTCCCACTCGTCCTCGCTGGCGTAGAAGACGTCCGGGTCCGTCATATGGAACCGCAGGTACATATCCGACTGGACTCTGAACAGATCCTCCGGGTACCGCAGGTGCGATACCAGATCGGCCGGCATCTGCGACCCGTCCGTGAACAGCCCAGGGAATGCACCTTGATATGCACGGATGAGCGGGTCCGTGTCGTCCACGACGTAGAACTTCATCGTCCCGTCGTACGCGTCGACCGTCGCCTTCACCGAATTGCGAACGTAGTTGAACGTCTGGGGCAGCGTCCCGTCCTCCACCCCGAGACGGACCGTCGAAGCTGGCTCCGCGTACGGATACGCGGCCGACACCGTATACATGTCCACCACCCACACCAGCCGTCCATCCGCCACCACCAGGTAGGGATCCGAGTCCACACGCAGGAACGGGGCGGCCGTCAGCAAACGCTTGGACACATTGCGAATCATCAACGCTTTCGACTCGGAGGTGAGCTGATTGGAAATCAACACGTTCAGGTCCTGATACCGCAGTGCGAACAGCGCCCTCGTCAACACGCTCCCTGTCGGCACGCCCCCGGCCCCGTCGTAGGTGTTGCGAGCGACCGACTGATCCCCCTGTTGTGTCAGCGGGAAGTCGACCTCGAGCTGTTTCGTCCCGACGATCAAGTACCGATCCGAGTACGTGTTGCCGAAGTAGATCCTCGGTTGTACGTCGATGGCGAGACTCGGATCACTCGCCATCGGAGGCACATCCTGGACCAGGAACGCAGGCTGGCCTTCATCGCCGACAGCGTTCGCCGGGCTCAACACGGCACCGAACCCGTGCGTGTAGACGAGATGCTGGTTCACCCACCCCGTGATCACGTCGGCGTTCTCGTCCAGCTCCCTGCCGGCAATCATCGTCTGTGTCAACGCACCATCGATCGTGTACCGGTCGACGTCTACGTTGTTCAACCCGTAGTAGCTGCGGATCTCCTGCAACTGCGTGTACGTCTGTGTCAAAACGGCCGGGTCCCACAGACGAATGTTGTTGACCGTCGGGTCGTTGTTCGCGATGTCGGCCAGCGTCAGATCCGGCGACGCGTCGAACTGGCGCACCTCCGCACCGTCCAACCCGTACGCCTGCCGGGTGAACGTGATCCCGTTCTCGATGTACGGACGCTCCAACACCGCCTCAGCCGGCACCACCCTGAACCGCTGCACCGCCCATGGGATGATCCCGCCGACGACGATCGACATCACCAGCCAGCCGCCCACGGCAACCGCCAGCAACGTCCACCCTCGACTGCGGATGTTCCACAACAGCAAGGCAGCCGCAAACAGCGAGATCAGCGCCAGCAGAGTCAGTGCCGGCATCTGTGCTTTCACGTCGGTGAAGCTCGCCCCGAACACGATCCCACGCGGCGAATACATGAGTTGATACGTGTCCAGCCGGTAGCCGATCGCTTTCAAGAGCGCCATCGCCGCCAGCAGCACTGACACGTGCGCCCGCACACCAGACAACACCAGTGGCGCTCGACTTGGCCGCAACCGGATGCCGCCGTTCACGTAGTGCACTGCAACCACGAGCAGCGTGGTGAGCAGCATGAGTTGGAACACCCAATCGAACAGGTCTCGGTAGACCGGCAGCTGGAACACGTAGAACCCGACGTCCTTGCCGAGGATCGGGTCGACGATCCCAAATGAGTTCCGGTTCAAGAACAGCAGGATGTCATCCCACCAGTTCCACATCCCCAACCCGATGAGCACGCCGAAGACGGCTGCCGCCCACAGCCGCACCTTGCGGATCCTCGGGTCGATCCACTCCTGGATCCGTTCGATCATCTCCTCTTCCGGCACGAGATCGAACAGCCGGAACCTTGGCGACAGCCGGTCGGCGATCAGCATGTTCACCCACAACACCAGGAACGCGACGACGGCACCGACAACGACCGGCACCGCCTTCGATACGATCAGCGTCCCCCACACCGACGTCAGATCGACGGATCGGAACCACAGGAGGTCGGTCCAGAACGTCGCCACCCCTCGCAGAACGAGCAGCAGTGCGAACAAGCCGAGAGCGAGCATCGTGATGCCCCGCCTACTCCGCCGTGGAGTTGGTTCACGGTGGATCATGAAGACTCCACTCTAGGCCGGTATCAGCGTGCACTCGCACGACGGATGGGCAGGCGGCCGTGCAGTCTCGCCGCCGAACAACGCTCCGGGTGCCGCGGGACTCGCCTCGACCATCGCTCTGCACGTTGTGCACGGTCGGCCCGCAGCAACCCATCGCACCAAATCCACCGCAGCTTGGGCAAACGCTGCCAGCAGCCCGTCGTGGTACGCACCCAACGCGAGCGCCCTGACCCTGCGCTCAGCCTCGTCGACCCGCCACGCCCGATACACCCGAGAGATGGCGGCCGCTCGACGGCGAGGTCCGTCCCCTGACCCGTCGAGCGCCTTCCTGACTCCGACACCGATCGCTTCGGCGAATTCGTGAGCGGGCGACCCGCCGACTTCGACACCGCCCTCGCCGATGTCCCGCCCAAGCAGGCGAGCGGCGGCTTCCCGCCCGGCCGCGGCACTGCGCACAAGGACCTCATCCAGATCATCACCCAGTTCTGTCTCGAGCGCCTCGACGTCGGGCTGCCACGCCTCCTCTTGGACCCGCAGCTCATCGAGCGCGATGTTCTGGGCCTCCGTCAGATTGCGTTTTACGGTCCGCAGCGCCTTGTTCGTGATCGGGAGCAGCAACCTGTCTCGCAGCTCGAACGGGTCCACCCCGGGCGGCTCCTCGAAGACGGGCTCGTCTGCCGCCTCCAGGGTCGTCTCGACCTCGGGCTCCATCTCGGGTTCCGGCCCGGGCTCGGGGATCGATTCGTATTCGAGCGCGGTTTCCGGTGTCGGAGCGTCAGCTGCCCTCAGACTCGCGAACA
Source organism: uncultured bacterium (assembly GCA_963827865.1). GTDB lineage: Bacteria > Actinomycetota > Acidimicrobiia > Spongiisociales > UBA4744 > CAYLHS01. Next base: position 22,507 of record CAWHCO010000004.1, read on the forward strand.
GATCCTTGATCGCTCGCACAGGCCGCGCGGCTTCGACCTCGGGCCCCTGCGGAGCCTCCGCCGGGGCTTCCGGCTCAGGCTCAGGTCCCGGCTCGGGCTCGGATTCGGGTGCAGGCCCAGGCTCGGGTTCGGGCTTCGGTTCGACCGGTGCGGGGCGCCTTCCAGGGACACGGAGCTGACGCACCTCGGCGGCCATCCGGTCGGCGTCCACCACGCCCGACTCAGTCCGCGGCCGCTTCGGAGGATGGACGATTCGAACCGAATCGTCCCCATCATCCCACCTCGACGGAGGTTTGGTGACGGGCTGCTTCGCTTCAGGTTCCTCGTCCGGTTGCCGCACTGGCAACACGCGTACGGTGGTCGTCTCGGCCGCACGGGCCTTGCCGATGGCAGCCCGCCGATCTTCCACCTCGCTGCGCAGCTCGGCGATCTTCGCCTGGAGCGAGTCGACCTGTCCAAGCAGCTCGTCGCGACGTTTCGCCAGTCCGTCGACCCGTTCCTTCGCTGAGGCCACCTCTGCCTCGCCCTCCTTGACCAGGCCGTCACGTCGCGCTCGAGCATCCACGACCACCTGCTCGGCCTGAAGCCGGGCCCTGCGGGTAGCTTCCTCGGCGTCCCTGCGTGCTTTCGAACCGATCCGGTGAGCGTCTCGCTCAGCCTCGGAGAGAATCACCAAAGCCGACCGCTTCGCCTCCTCGACGATCTCACCTGCTTCCTTCTGGGCTGCGTCGAGCATCGCGACGCCGTCGTTCCATGCGTCCTGACGTAGATGGGTCGTGTCCTCCAGAGCCTCACCGGTGATCTGTTCGGCGTCGACCGCCGCCCGGGACCTGATCCCCTCGGCCGTCTCTCTCGCCCCTCGCAGCAGAGAGGTGAGTTCCTCGGAGACCCGATCGAACTCCTCGTGCATGTCGCGATCGCCGAGTCTGTGCAGACGATCCCGCAGGCGGTCGTTCTCGGCCTCGAGTGCCGCGATCGACGAGGACACCTCCCTCAGGAAGTCCTCCACGGAGCCCTGGTCATACCCGCGCCATCCGGCCTTGAACGTTTTGCCGGCTACGTCTTCAGGGCGCAAAAAACCAGGCATGAAGCCACGATACCCCGCGGCACCCGAGGAAACGCGCTTTACGAGTCGGGCAGACCCGCGAGAAACGAAAGGGCGTCGTCGATGGTGGACACCGAGACGATCTGCGCCCCGGAAACATCGGCTGTCAACGCGTCCTCGTAGTTGTCCTTGGGGACGAGAATGTACTCGGCGCCCGCCGCGGCGGCCCCTTCGACCTTCTGTCGAACCCCGCCGATCGCACCGACCGATCCATCAGACGAGATCGTGCCGGTGCCCGCGATCCGATGCCCCTTCGTGATGTCGTCCGGGGTCAACACGTCCATGACCGCCAGCGTGTACATCATCCCCGCCGACGGCCCGCCAATGTTCGTCGAGTCGATCTCTACGTCGAAGGGGAACACGTACTGGAGGTTGTAGGTGGCAGCACCGAACCCAACCATCGGACGAGTCTCGTCCTGGGTGTTCGGAACGAGCGTCACGGGCGCGTCGATGGTCTGACCCCCCCGTTGAATCGTCAACGTGATCGTGTCGCCGATTGCGTGCGACTGGATATCCGCCACGGCGTCCGTAGCGAGCGACACCGGCTGCCCATCAATAGCGGTGATCACGTCGCCGACTTGGAGCACGCTTGCTGCCGGGGTGTCCTCCAGCACGGTCGCCACCTGTACGCCATCCCCCTCGTAAGTCACGTCGTACCCGAGATGGGTGAGTGCCACGTACACGGCGGTGTCCTTCGACTCGATCATGTCGTTCTGAGCGACCCGCTGGTACTCCTCGGGGGATTGACCAACCGGGCGCACCGCTGCCCTGTCGAGCAGGTCGACGGTCGGATCCGCCCATGCGGCGACGTACTCGTACGGGTTCACATCCTGCTGAGAGACGGTGAGCATGTACAGATTGCCTTCCACCGGGTAGGTCTCGGCCCCGTCGACCGTGATCAAGCTGACGATTTCGGGCACCGGGCCCGGTGACCACACGACGTAGGGCAGCGTGATGTTCCAGGCCACGATCGCGAGCACCAGGATCGCCATCAGGATGCCGACGGCCACGTACGGCCAAACCAGGCGCTTCTGTTCACCCATCGCCCGGAATGGTACCCATGCCTGCTGTTTGAGCGGCAAGCCGCTCAAACAGCAGGGTTCTCAGTCATCGGTCATCAGTCATCGGTAAGAACGCTGCCAAGGACACCCCACGACCCGCAACAGGCGTCCTACCGAAAACCGAGAACCCAGAACGGCGAGCGAAGCTCGCCCTAGGGGAACATCACCACCGGAGCATCCACCAGCTCGGCACGAACGACGATGCGTTGCTTCGCCGAACCTTTCGGGTGGCACGCAAACAGTGTCAACATCGGAGTGTCTGTCGGGTCGACGATCGAGGTGTCCTGTGGCGACACGATCAGCGTCTCGACCACCCGGTAGGTGGCGACGACCCCGTCGGCACGACTCACACGGATCTCGTCGCCGGGCTCGAGCTTGTCGAGATTCCGAAACGGCGCCGTGTGGATGGTCCGGTGGCCGGCGAGCACCATGTTGCCCGCACCGCCGGGGTCGGCGGTGCCCGACCAGTGCGCGACCCCCTGGTCGATCACAGACAGGTCGACACCTTCACGAATCACCTCATCGACACCGACCGCCGGGATCTCGATCCGGCCAGTGACAATCCCGAGCTGCTGTGTGACGGAGTCGACCCTCGCCCGGACCGGCACGTCGAGTGACGGCCGGACCGTTGGAGTCATCAGCGAAAGGATCAGCGCCAGCACCACTACCTGCATACCGACATATCGGCATCACCGACGACCACCCTGAGTGGTGATCTCGTCGGTGGGCTGGAGGCCAAACAGTGCATCGGCATCCGGGATCTGAATCGTCACCGGTACGACCGGCAGTGCCCTTTCGAATCGAGCGGCACCCCACCCGAACCCGAAGTCGACGTTCCCCAGCTCTGGCCTGGCGCCGAGCACGCCACTGAAAGTGAGATCGTGGCCGGCGATCGCCTGCTCGAGCAGCAAGTGCATCGTTGCTGCTTGTGTGTAGCCAAGGAACGTCCATGCATCGACCGTTGCGTCACCCATCACGCTCCGAAAGAGCGTCATGCCAGGCTCGTCGCTCTCGTACGGGGGCGGAGCACCGGCAACGAACAGGTCTTCTGGCACCGAGTCCAGCACACCGAACAGAGACGGATCGAACGACGGTGATGTCGCGTAGATCGGCGGGCGGTTCCCGAGGAGGTCCCACGTCGCGATGATCCGACCGAGGTCCGTGCTCGTCACACACGCGATCAACACGTCTACGCCCTGGAGGAAGTTGATCGCCAGCTCGAAGTCGGTAGTGCCGGCCGGATAGCGATCCACGAGGTCGGGTGCCGTGACGGAGCCGGCGAGGCAGTCGTCTCCGTACTCACCTTCGGGAGCGATGAACCCCACGGTCGAATCGGCAACCTGCGTCGAGATGTTCTCGATCTGCGCGCGGTACGTGGGAACCGCGAGGTCAAACACGGCCGCGGTGCTGCGGGTGCTCCACGTCCAGATCTGCGAACCCACCATGATCGGCATCGACGACCCTGCATCGAGAAGGGCCTCGGTCACCGGAGTGCCGAGAGACGACGAAACCGCGAGGAGGTCGGCCTGGTGCGCTCCGAACTCCGCTGCAGCGGTGTCCGCGTCGTACGCGGTATCGACCTGCTCGACAGCAACGGTGAACTGCCCCGCGATGCCACCGAGATCGTCGTTGACGTAGTTCCAGTAGGCCATGTGCCCTGTGAGCACCGATTCGCCGATCGCCTGGAGCGGGCCGCTCAACGGGAGGAACGCACCGAGATGGATGGTCGTGCCGACAACGCCAGGACCCGTCTCGAGAGGAGGTTCGGTTGTCGTCGTGCTCGCCGGGAGCGTGGAAACCGTCGTCGAGGTGGTGCTCGGCGAACCGGTACACGCGGCAACGATCAGAGCGATCGCTGCGGCCGTGGTGATCCCCCTCACTCGTAACCTTTCTCGCCGTCTCGGGGTCGGATCGTGCGTCGCCGAACCCGGAGGTCCGTCGTGTCGACACTTGCTGCCACCCGCATACTGCCACGGAGCCGGATGATCTCCGTGCTGCTGGTCGTTGCCTTCGCGTCACTCACCGCCGTCCTTGCCCAGGTGCGTGTTCCGCTGTGGTTCACCCCTGTTCCATTCACAGGACAGACATTCGCAGTGCTGGCGTCGGGACTGGTGCTCGGTTGGAGGAGGGGCGCGGCAAGCCAGGTCTTGTACGTCGCGGCGGGCGCGGTGGGGCTACCGGTCTTTCAGGGTGCGAACGGAGGTTGGGCATATGTGACGGGCCCGACCCTCGGGTACCTGATCGGGTTCGTCGCGGCCGCGTTGGTCGCAGGGTTCGTGGCTCGAAAGGCCCTGTTCCGTGGCGCCGGGCTGGTGGGTGCCCTGGCCGGAACCGTCACGGTCTACGTGTTCGGTGTCGCGTGGCTGGCGCACGCACTCGGAGTCGGCCTTCAGGAAGCGGTCGCGCTGGGCATGGTCCCGTTTCTCGTCGGAGACGCGATCAAGGCCACGCTGGCCGGGCTCCTGCCGGTCCACTGATCACGCATCGATCACGCAGAACCGGTTGCCCTCCGGGTCGGCGAGGATGACATAGTCGGCGTCCTCCGGACGTCTGTCCCAGTGGACCTCGGTGGCACCGAGCGCGATGAGTCGCCGCACCTCGGCGGCCTGGTCCTCGGCGTAGAGGTCCAGGTGGATTCGAGGCGGGAGGTGGACAACCGAGGAGTGGCAATCGAGCGACACGTTCGGACCGACGCCGCTGCGAGGTCGAAGCAGGGCGAAGTCGTTGTCGTCACCTTCACGGGCGACGTAGTCGAGTGCCGACGTCCAGAACGACTTCTGTCGCTCCAGGTCGTCGACGCGAATCACTATCGACCCGACCTTCAGCATTGGCGCATCGTACCGCTCCCCTCTCCCGAACCCATGGCTCGCGTCCCCTCGATCTCCGAGGCTCGCCCAAACGCGAAGACGCCGTCCTGCCGATACTGGCAGGGCGGCGCATCGAAGCTGATGCTGGACTCAGTACTGGACGGATTCGACCTCTTCGAAGATCTCGATGCGAGGAGCGCTCTTCACACCGGCGCGACCCATCTCGGCCTTGACCGTGGGGTCGGACGCAAACGCCTTGGCGGCCTCTGTGGATTCGAATCCCGCGACAACCGTGATGTTGTTGGGATCATCGACTCCCCGATTGATGCGATGGAACAGCGCGCCGCCCTTGGCGGGTGGGTACTGGTCGAAGACGGCCTTCCACGTGTCGTAGTCGGCAACTTCGTGATTGATGGCAAGTACCTTCATTGCCACTTCCTTTCTCTCTTGTTCACCGGTGTGATGAACGTGATGTTGGTGAAACGACCTGGACGACCCAAGGAGTGTCTGATATGATTCAGAACCTGATAGTACGATCTCAAATAGTTCACAATCGAACCATATCACCATGACTGACCAACGTCAAGAGCACGAGCACACCAACATCCGGGTACGGGCCTGGCGGTCCGTCCTCGAGACGTACAACGCATTGCTCCCAGTCATGGACAGCGAGCTGCGGTCGGAACAACACCTCGACGTCCAGGTCTACGACGTACTCCTTCACACCTTTGAGGCAGGGCCCATGGGGATCCGCATGACCGACCTCGCACGCAAAGTCCTCCTCACCAAGTCGGGGCTGACCGCCAGAGTCGACAAACTCGAAGAAGGCGGCCTGCTCGAGCGTGTGCCTGATCCCGAGGATCGGCGGGCAACCCGCATCAGGCTCACCGACACCGGAGCTGCTGTCTTCAAGAAGGCCGCAGACTTCCATCTGTCGAGCATCGAGCGGCACTTCTCCAGCCGCATCTCGGAAAAAGAAGCCCGGGTGATCTGTGGAGCGCTCGAACGCGTCCATGGCGCGTTCGCCGACCCGGTCAGCTGATCACGTCGACCCGGACCCAGGGTTCGCAGGTAACCTGCCGGCCGTGGCACCGATCGCAGTACTGATCTCGGGAACTGGCTCGAACCTCCGGCAGATCCTCGAGTATCAGCACTCCAACGACACCTCCTACGAGGTCGCCGTCGTGATCGCCGATCGACACGCCGCCGGTCTCCAGTGGGCCGACCAGCACAACATCCCGTCGGTCGTCGTCCTGTGGAACAACAACAGGCGGACCTTCACCACCGAGATCTGTGATCGGATCGACGACTTCGGGTGCGAGTGGGTGATCCTCGCCGGGTTCATGCGCATCCTCTCGGCAGAGGCTATCGCGCGGTTCCGAGGCAGGATCATCAACATCCATCCATCGCTCCTCCCCGAGTTTCCCGGCGCCCACGCGGTCGAAGCCGCCCTCGCTGCGGGAGTCGATCGCACCGGTGTCACGGTCCATTTCGTGGTCGAGGAAGTCGATGCCGGCCCGATCATCGCCCAGCGCGAAGTACCGGTCCTTCCCGGCGACACCACCGATTCCCTGCACGCGAGGATCCAGATCCAAGAGCACGACCTCTACCCCACGGTCGTCGACGCACTCGCCGCCGGCCGTATCACCACCGAGGTGCAGACATGAGAACTCCCATCACACGAGCCCTGATCTCGGTCTCCGACAAACGCGGCCTGGACACGCTCGGCCCTGCCCTGGCGGCGGCGGGCATCGAGATCCTCGCCTCTGGAGGAACCCGGCGGGCCCTTGCCGACCTCGGCATCGCCACTACCTCCGTCGCCGAAGCGACCGGATCACCCGAGATGCTCGACGGACGGGTCAAGACGCTCCACCCCAAAATCCACGGCGGCATCCTCGCCGACACCTCCAACCCTGACCACGTCCGTGACCTCGAAGCGAACGGCATCAAACCGATCGACCTCGTCGTCTGCAACCTCTACCCGTTCGCCCAGACGGTCGCGTCGGGAGCCGAGTACTCGGCCATCGTCGAGCAGATCGACATCGGTGGCCCGGCGATGATCAGGGCCGCAGCCAAGAACCATGCCAGGGTCGCGGTCGTGACCAACCCCGACGACTACGAGCTGATCATCGGTGCGCTGGAGCAGGGCGGCACGACCCTCGAGGAACGGCAACGTCTCGCAACGGCAGCGTTCCCACACACCGGTCGCTACGACGCGCTCATCCACAGGTGGCTCTCCGGTTTCGAGGAAGACCCCCTCGGCGATCATCTCCTATTTGCCTACGACCGCGAACGTGAGCTGCGGTACGGGGAGAACCCGCACCAGCGGGCGGCTCTCTACCGTGCCGCCGAGGACACCGGGTGGGTGTTTGGGGCTCGACAGCTCCAAGGCAAGGAACTGTCGTTCAACAACCTCGCCGACGCCGAAGCCACCTGGCGACTCGCCAACGACATCGGCCACCCCGCCTGCGTCGTCGTGAAGCACCTGAACCCGTGCGGCGTCGCGGAACGCCACACCGTCGCAGAGGCGTTCATCGCCGCGAGGGACTGCGATCCCCTCTCTGCGTTCGGAGGAGTCGTCGCCGTCAACGAGACGCTCGACGAACCGACCGCCAGCGAGATGGCGGCGATGTTCCTCGAGGTGATCGTCTGTCCGGCGATCACCGATGAGGCCGCAGCCGTCCTCGCGTCAAAGAAGAATCTGCGGGTCCTGGTCGCCCCTCCTCCGACCCGACAGGCGCTGGATGTGCGCCCGATCGACGGCGGAGCGCTCGTTCAGGAGACCGACCAACGAACGATCGGTGAATGGACGGTTGCGTCCGAAGCACAGCCAACCGAAGCCCAACTTGCCGAGCTTCGCCTTGCCTGGACGGTTGGCGCCCACTGCAAGTCGAACAGCATCGTGATCGTCCAGGACCGCGCAGCGATCGGCATCGGGGTCGGTGATCAGAGTCGGGTCGGTGCGGCTGCTCGGGCGGTCGACCAGGCAGGTGATCGCATCTTGGGTGCGGTCGCCGCCAGTGAGGCATTGCTCCCATTCAGGGACGGTCTCGACACGCTCGCCGATGCGGGCGTCGTCGCGCTGGTCGAGACGGGTGGTTCCATCCGGGATCAAGAGGTGATCGACGCTGCCAACGAACACGGAATGGTGCTCGTGTTCACCGGTATGCGCCACTTCCGTCACTGAGCGTTACTCCGTCGCCCTCGACTATCTGGCCGATCGGCCAGGCCCCACGGCCGTTCTCCTCGATCACGTCGATGGCCCTCTCGACGAGGGCGGGTTCGACGATCAGAACGAACCCGATCCCCATGTTGAACGTCCCGAACATGTCTGACTCGCCGACATCGCCTCGCTCCGCGATCAGACGAAACACCGCCGGCACCGGCCAGGCAGCAGGGTCGATCATGGCCCCAAGCCCGTCACGCATCACCCGGGGTATGTTGCCGGGCAGCCCTCCACCGGTCACGTGCACCAGCCCGTGCACATCCATGGACCGCACCACCGCGAGGACCGCCGGGGCGTACAGCACCGATGGCTCGAGCAGCACCTCACCGATCGTCCGACCCTCGAAGGGCTCGGCGAGAGTGTCCGGATCGAAGATCGACCTCACCAGCGAGAAGCCGTTCGAACGCACGTTGGGGCTCTCAATCCCGACCAGCACGTCACCCGACATCACCTTGTTGAGATCGGGGATCCGTGACCGTTCGACCACCCCGATCGCCGCACCGGCAACGTCGAACTGCGCTGGGCCGAGTACCCCCGGGTGCAACGCCGTCTCGCCACCGAGCAGTGGACAGCCCACTTCCTCGCAGGCAGCGGCCACCGACGCGACGATCGCCGCGTCGCGCTCCTGGTCGAGCACGCCAACCGCCAGGTAGTCGGTGAACCCGATGGGGGCCGCTCCAAGCGCTGCGAGATCATCGACGCACATTGCGACCAGGTCCCTGCCGATCCCCTCGTACCTGCCCAGCGTCACCGCGAGTTCGGTCTTGGTGCCAACCCCGTCGGTCGTCATCATGATCACCGGCTCCCGGTACCCGGAGGGGATCGTCACCCCGGCGCCGAAACTCCCGAAGGACCCCACCACCGAGTCTTTCCACGTGGCACGCACCCGGTCGGCGATCGAGACGGTGAACTCGTCGGAGGCGGTCACGTCGACCCCGACCTCGGCGTACCTGCTCACTGCTGTTCCCTGACGAACTTGTCGGTGCCAATCGGCGTCGGGTACTCGCCTGACAGGCACGCGGTGCAGAACGACTCTGTTGCGTCGGGAATCGACGCGAGGAGCCCGTCGTAGCTCAGATAGCCGAGCGAGTCGACACCAAGGAACTCTGCGATCTCCGTCTCCGAGCGGTGCGCAGCGAGGAGGCTCGACCGATCGGACGTATCCATCCCGTAGAAACACGGCCACCGGTACGGCGGCGACGAGACGCGCAGGTGCACTTCGGTCGCTCCTGCGGCTCGGGTCATGTCGACGAGCTGGCGGGTGGTGGAGCCGCGGACGATCGAGTCATCCACGAGCACGACCCTCTGCCCTTGGAGTGACTCTCGAATCGGGTTGAGCTTCATGCGGACGCCTCTGTCCCGCAGGAGCTGGTCAGGCTGGATGAACGTCCTCCCGACGTATCGGTTCTTGACGAGCCCGTCACGGTACGGGAGCCCCGATGCTTCAGAGAATCCCTGCGCAGCGGGGATGCCCGACTCGGGGACCGGAACCACCACGTCGGCTGCGACGGGGCTCTCGGCGGCGAGATGGCGCCCCATCTCGACCCTCGCCGCGTGGACGTTCTGTCCTGCGATGGTGCTGTCGGGCCGGGCGAAGTACACGTACTCGAATACGCACAGTCTCGACGGGGCCGGTTCCACAGGGAACGAGGACTCGGCGGTCCCATTGGACAGCACGACCATCTCGCCGGGCCGGACGTCCCGCACGAACTCGGCACCGACGATGTCGAGCGCTGCTGTTTCCGAGGCTACGACGTGCCCGCCTCCAGCGAGCTTGCCGAGCGACAGTGGGCGGAACCCATGGGGATCTCTCACCGCCACAACGACCGTCTCATCCATCACCACCAGCGTGTAGGCGCCCTCGAACTCGGGCATCGACGCTGCGATCGCTTCGGGAAGCGACAGCGACGGATCGTCCGTGAGTTTGCGAGTGATCGCCTCGGTCATCAACTCCGAATCGGTCGAACCTGGCGCCGATCCGAGGCGAGATCCCAGCTCGATCGTGTTGGTCAGGTTCCCGTTGTGCCCGAGCGCGACAGCCCGATCACCGATCGCCCGAAAGGACGGTTGCGCGTTCACCCAGCTGCTCGAACCGGTCGTCGAGTAGCGAGTATGGCCAATCCCGATAGAACCCTGGAGGCCGGCGAGCTTGTGCTCGTCGAAGACCGTCGAGATCAACCCCATGTTCTTGTAGGCCGTGAGCTGCTCGCCGTCGGCGACCGCGATCCCTGCGCTCTCCTGGCCCCGATGCTGGAGGGCAAACAGACCGAAGTAGACGAGGTTGGCGACCTGCGCCCCCGGAACTGACGCTGCGAACACGCCGCACGCCTCGCCAGGACGATCGAGCGGCCGATCACCCACCGCTACCACCAGCGATCCGGTCGGCGATCGCACCCCTCCACACGGCAGCGAGCCGCCGAACCGGTACGACGTTGGTGTGTCCGATGCTCAGTTCCGGTGCGCCAGTCGTCGCCCCCCACAGCTCGATCCTGCTGCGTTCTTCGACGGCGATTCGCACCGTCTCCTCGATGCGTTCTGCGGGGACGAGACACAGGAAGCGGTGTGGATCCTCACCAAACGCGTGCGTGTAGGGGGTCGGTGAGAGTGACGCACCAACCCCTGCCGGCATGAGCAACTCGGCGAGGGCAACGAGGGCGCCACCTTTAGAGATGTCGTGGAGGACGCCACCGCCGATCTCGTGAGCGATGCGGACCGCGGTGCCGATCGACGCCTCACCCGCGTCCGGGTCGACGTTCGTGGGCCGCCCGCCGTGGGCGCCGTGCACGATCGTCTGAACGGCAGAACCGGCGAGGTTCGTGCTCTGTGCAGGCCCACAGACGAGGATCGCCATGCCGGGCGCGACGCTTCCTCGAAGCGGCGGCATCGGGTCGGCGAGCCCAAGCATGCCGACAACCGGCGTCGGGTAGATGTCGGCGCCATCGGTCTCGTTGTAGAAGGAGACGTTCCCGCCGACGATCGGCACACCGAGATCGCTGCAGCCGGCCGACAGGCCGGCAAGCGTCTCGGTGAACTGCCACATCACCTCGGGGTTCTCGGGATTGCCGAAGTTCAGGTTGTCGACGATCGCCAGCGGCCGTGCTCCGACGACGGCGACGTTCAGAGCCGCCTCCCACACGAGTCTGGCGCCTCCCCGCCGAGGATCCAGGTGACAGAGCGCGCCGTCGCCGTCCGTTGACACGGCCAGTCCTTTCGAGGTTCCTCGCACCCGCACGAGCGAAGCGTCGAGACCTGGGCCGGCGACGGTGTTCAGGAACAGCATGTGGTCGAACTGCTCGTAGATCCATGACGGGTCGCCGAGTGACGGGTGATCGAGCAAGGCGACGAGGGTCTCGACGAGGTCGGTTTCCACCGGCCGGGTCTGGTCGTCCCACAGGGCGTCGATCCAGTCCGGCCGTGCGATCGGCCGGCGCAGCAGCGGCGCGTCCTCGGACAGGCTCGACGCGGGCAGGTCTGCGACGATCCGGCCGCCGTGGAACACTCGCAACCGGTCGCCTTCGCGCACCGTCCCGACGATGGAGGCGTCGATCTCCCATCGGTCGGCGACGGCCAGCACCTCGTCGACGTGGGCGGGATCGACGAACGCCATCATTCGTTCCTGAGACTCCGACATGAGCAACTCGGGTGCGGTCATGCCCACTTCGCGGCAGTGGACGGCGTCGAGATCGAGGTCCAGACCGGCGCCTGCCCTCGCAGTCGGTTCACTCGCCGCGCAACTCAGCCCGGCTGCACCGAGGTCCTGCACACCGACGACGAGGCCCCGCTCGTACAGCTCGAGACACGCTTCGATGAGCTTCTTTTCCTCGTACGGGTCGCCGACTTGCACCGACGGCCGCTTGGTCGCCGCCCCCTCTTCGAATCCTGTCGAGGCAAGCACCGACGCCCCACCGATCCCGTCGCGACCGGTCGACGACCCGAGCAGGATCGCGATCGAGCCGGGCGGGCCGGCCGTGCCGAGCACCAGCTGGTCGCGGCGGAGGATCCCGAGACACATGACATTGACCAGGGGATTGCCCCTGTAGGTGTCATCGAACTCGACCTCCCCGCCCAGGGTGGGGACCCCGACCGCGTTGCCGTAGCCGGCGATGCCGGCGACGACGCCACCGAGCAGGTAGCGGCTGTGAGGATCGTCGAGGCTGCCAAAGCGGATCTGGTTCCACAGCCCGATAGGTCGTGCACCCATCGTGAACACGTCGCGCAGGATGCCCCCGACACCGGTCGCTGCCCCCTGGTACGGCTCGACGAACGACGGGTGGTTGTGGCTCTCGATGCGGATCGCCGCGAGCCATCCGTCACCGATGTCGACAACGCCGGCGTTCTCACCTGGGCCGACGACCACCCATGGGGCCTCGGTAGGGAGGTCGCGGAGAAACGCACGGGACGACTTGTAGGAGCAGTGCTCGGACCACATGACCGAGTACATGGCGAGCTCCGGGTCGGCCGGCGATCTGCCGAGGATTGCTCCGACTTGCGCGAACTCCTCGTCGGTCATGCCGAGCCTGCGGTGCAGGTCGGTTGTCATGATGCGAGGAACGATTCGAGGAGTACGCGGCCGTCGGTAGAAACCATGAACTGCTCAACGGCCCGCTCCGGGTGGGGCATCAAACCGACGACGTTTCCTGCGGCGTTGGTGACCCCTGCGATCGCGTCGATCGAACCGTTCGGGTTCGCCGCGTCGGAGGCCGTGCCGTCGGGTTCGCAGTAGCGCAGGACCGGTATCGGTGCCGAGTCGCCCGGCACGTAGTTGCCTTCGTACGAGTTGAGCGGGATCCGCAACACCTGCCCCGGCCTCGCCGCGCGGGTGATGATCGAGGTCGTCGACTCGACCCTGACGTGCACAGGACGGCAGATGAACCGGAGATCACGGTTTGCGATGAGTGCTCCGGGAAGCAACCCGGCTTCGCAGAGAACCTGGAACCCGTTGCAGATGCCCAGCACCGGCACACCCGCAGCCGCAGCGTCGGCGACCGGTCCCATCACAGGCGAGAACCTCGCGATGGCACCTGCTCTCAGGTAGTCGCCGTGCGCGAACCCACCTGGTAGCACGATCCGATCGAACCCGTCGAGGTTGGTCTCCCGATGCCAGACGAGTTCGGTGTCGGCGCCGAGCAGCCCGAGCGCGTGGGCGACGTCACGCTCGCAGTTCGTGCCCGGGAATACGACGATGCCGACCTTCAAGTCACGATCTCGATGTCGAAGTCTTCCATGACAGGATTGACGAGGAGCCGCTCACACATCTCACGGACCCGGGTGGCGTCGTCGACCTCCAACTCGATGGTGCGGTTGACACGGACCGCACGGACCTCGTCGAAGCCGAGGTCGCCAAGCGCCCGTTGAATGGTGCTGCCTTCAGGATCGGCGATCGTCTCGCGCCTGTGGATGGTGACAATGGCCTTCATCGTGCCGCCAGATAGTCGTCGAACGACCGGCCTGTGAGGCGGTTGAACGCTTCGATGTATCGGGCTCGGGTGGCGGCCATCACATCGTCCGGCATCGGAGGCGCAGGCGGTGTGTGGTCCCATCCGGTCGAGTCGAGCCAGTCGCGCACGTACTGCTTGTCGAACGACGGCATGGACCTGCCCACCTCGTAGCGATCGGCGGGCCAGTAGCGGGACGAGTCGGGTGTGAGGACCTCGTCGATAAGGAACAGCTCACCGTCCACCCATCCGAACTCGAACTTCGTGTCGGCGAGCAGGACGCCTTTGGCGGCGGTCGCCTCGGCGGCCTTTCGGTAGATGTCGAGCGCAGTGTCCTTGAGCTGCTCGTACACATCGTCCCCGACGAGCGCCCTGGCGCCCGCGACGGTGAGGTTCTCGTCGTGGCCGCTCTCGGCTTTGGTCGCGGGCGTGAACAGCGGCTGCGGGAGTTGCTCCCCCATCTGGAGTCCGGGCGGGAGATGCTCGGTGGTTGGCCCGCCGCCTGCCTTGTACTCGCGCCAGGCGCTGCCGTACAGGTAGCCGCGCACAACACACTCCATCGGGATGACGTCGGCTCTGCGCACGATCATCGCCCTACCCTGGAGGTCGGCCTCGTCGTCGACGACGCCCGACAGGTCGGTTGTGATGAAGTGGTTGGGGGTGTCGAGGAACTCGAACCAGTGCAGCGACAGGCCCGCGAGCACCTTCCCCTTGTCGGGGATCAGGTCCGGGAGCACCGCGTCGTAGGCGGAGATGCGGTCGCTCGCGACGAACAGGAGACGATCGCGGTCGACCTCATAGATGTCACGGACCTTCCCGGAGGCCACGTGTCGGAGTGCCAGCACGACGGCGATTGTAGAAGAGGTGTGTTCGCTCCGCCCGCTATGTCAGCCGAACCTCCTCGTAGGTCGCGTCGGCGAGTGACGTTCGGTAGGCGGCGAGACGCTCGGTGAGGGTGTCGTCGTCGAGAGCGAGAATGGCAACGGCCAGAAGGGCGGCGTTTGTCGATCCGTCGATTCCGACCGTCGCAACCGGAACCCCGGTCGGCATCTGCACGGTTGAAAGCAACGCATCGAGTCCGTCGAGCGATGCGCTCAGCGGAACGCCGATCACCGGGACGGTGGTTCTGGCGGCGATCACCCCCGCGAGGTGGGCAGCCTTGCCCGCGCCGGCGATGACCACACCGACGTCCCGACTCGGGATCGCTTCGGTGAACTCGAGCACCTTGTCGAGGGTCTTGTGGGCCGACATGACGATGACGTCGTGGGGCACCCCGAACTCCTCCAGGAGGTCCGCGGCCTTCTGCATGACGCCGAGGTCCTTCTTGGAGCCCATCACGACGGACACGGTCTTCATTGGGCAATGTCCTTTCGGTAGTAGCGACCATTGAAGTCGATCGCCTCGACCCTGTCGTAGGCTCGAGCGCGTGCAGTTGCGACGTCAGGACCGAGACCGACGACGCTCAGGATCCTCCCGCCGGCCGTGACGACTCGATCGTGATGCGCTGCCGTTCCTGCGTGGAAGATCAACGTGTTGGCGGCATCGGTGTCGAGACCGTTGATCACGTCACCCGTCCTCGGCGCGTCCGGGTAGCCGTCCGCCGCCATCACCACGTTGACGGCGGCCCGCTCCGACCAGCAAGCGGTGGGCCGACTGCCATCGAGGGAGGCTGCGACAAGATCGAGGAGGTCGCTGTCGAGCAGCGCCAGGATCGCCTGGGCTTCCGGATCCCCGAGGCGGCAGTTGAACTCGAGCACCTTCGGACCGTCGACCGTGAGAACGAGGCCCGCGTAGATGAACCCGACGTACGGGCTGCCATGGGCAGCCAAAGTGTCGAGGACCGGCCGGATGACCGTCGCGACGATCTGGGCAACCCAGTCATCGTCGAAACCGTCGACGGGTGAGAACGACCCCATGCCGCCCGTGTTGGGCCCGGCGTCGCCGTCGAGGAGCCGTTTGTAGTCCCGGGCCGGACGCAGGCCGATCACCCCGCCACGGCCCGCAAGCCCGAACACGCTGATCTCGTCACCGGCCAGGTACTCCTCGATGACCACGGTCGACCCTGCCGTCCCGAAACGGCCGCCGAAGCACGTGTCCACCCAGCCACGTGCGTCGGCGATGTCGTCGGTGACGAGGACGCCCTTGCCTGCGGCGAGCCCGTCGGCCTTCACCACGTAGGGTCCGGCAATCGTCTCGAGGTGGCCGATGGCACGGTCTGCGTCGGTGAACGATGCCGCCGAGCCGGTCGGAACGCCGGCCTCGATCATGATCTCCTTCGCGAACCGCTTGGACGTCTCGAGGCGAGCGGCCGACTTGGTAGGCCCGAACACGGGCACACCGAGGTCGTTGAGATGGTCGGTCACCCCGGCGGCGAGCGGTCCTTCCGGCCCGACGACAACGAGGTCGACCTGGTGGTCCGTGGCGACGTCGGCCACCGCCTGCGGGTCGGCCGGATCACCGGCGACGAGAGGCCCGAGCGGCGCGAGGCCGGGGTTGCCGGGGAGGGAGATCAGACGGTCGAGTCGGGGACTCTGAGCGAGCTTCCACCCGATGGCATGCTCGCGGCCGCCCTTCCCGAGGAGCAGAACCTTCATTGGGCGTCGAGGTTAGCGGTCCCCAAACCACCGAACCCCTGAGCCCTGGGTTGGCAGGTTCAACTGCCTCTCGACCACTCAGCGCCCCCCAGCCAGTGCTCCTTCTTCCATATGGGCGCTCTCTGCTTCAGCTCGTCGATCACATAGCGGGCGGCGGCGAATGCATCGACTCGGTGGGCCGCGGAAGCCGCAACGGCGACCGACGACTCGCCCAGGGTCACCATGCCGGCCCTGTGGTCGACGGCGACACCTTCCAACGGCCAGCAATCACACGCCTCCTCAACGATGCCGGCGATCACCCGCTCCACCTCTTCGAGATACACCTCATACTCCAGATGAGTGATCCCCTCCTTGCCCTCCGAATGGTCACGCACGGTGCCCAAGAACAGCACCGTCGCGCCGGCAGCCGGGGAGGCAACGAACTCGACCAACTCTGCATGATCGATCGGCTCCGTCAGAACCCGTACTCTGGTCGAAGGCATACAATCAACCTCGATGAGTGAACCCACCCCACGATACCCTGGGCTCGTCCCTGACCAGCCGCCGCCCCCGCCGGAGCGACCGGCACCCCAACCGGTGGTCGCACCGCGGAAGCGACGGGTGCTTCCCCGGCCTCTGATCGGCGGAGTCGTCGGCACTCTGGTCGGTGGAATCGTTGGTGCGGCCATGACCATCGGCGCGCTCTTCGCCTTCGGGGTCCTACCGGGAAGCAGTCAGACGACACCATCCACCACCACGCTCCCCCAGTTGGCTTCCGTCGCTGAGACGGTGCCCAGCGACACCGTGACGGCCATTGCCAACCGAGCCATCCCTTCTATCGTCACCGTCGAGGTCGGAAACGGTGACGGACGTGTCGACCTCCCCACGGCGAGCGGCTCCGGGGTCGTCTACGCCTCCGACGGGTACATCCTCACCAACAACCACGTTGTCGATGGGGCCGGTTTTGTTCGAGTGATCCTTGCCGACGGGCGCGTGTATCAAGCCACGGTTGTCGGTGCCGACGCACTGACCGACGTGGCCGTCATCTCGATCGACGCGCCGGGCCTCCAGCCCATACCCCTCGCAAATCCCGATGACCTCCAAATCGGCGATCTCGCCGTCGCCATCGGGAACCCCCTCGGTCTCGCCGGCGGCCCCTCGGTGACCTCCGGCATCATCTCTGCGTTCAATCGACAGCTCCAGGTCACCGCCGACGAGAATCTGTTTGGGCTCCTCCAGACGGACGCCCCGATCACTCGCGGGTCCAGCGGTGGGGCGCTCCTCGACGCCAAGGGTGAGCTCATCGGCATCACGACTGCGATCGGTCTCAGTGACGTCGGGGCCGAAGGGCTCGGGTTCGCCGTTCCCGTCAGCATCGTGCAAGGAATCGCCAACGACCTCATCAGAGACGGCGTGGTGCATCACGCTTTCATCGGAGTAGAGGTCCAGCCCGCCTTCGTCGACCAGGGAAGCGCACAGGTTCCTGAAGGAGCCCGAATTGTCTCGTTTCTCGGCGACACGGGAATCGAGGACAGTGGCGTCCAGGCGGGTGACGTCATCGCCGCCATCAACGGGCTCAGTGTCAAGGGGACCGACGACCTCATCGCCATTCTGCGTACGATGCGCGCTGGGCAGACCGTGACACTCACCTTGCTGCGTGCCGGAGATCAGATGGATGTCAGCACGCAACTCGCGCAACGACCTGATCAGCCATGAACGAAGACCTGTTCTCACAGCTGTTCGAACTCTTCAACCAGCCGGGACCGATCAACTGGCGACTGGCCGAAGAGTTGTCGAACCACTTCTCCGGTTCTCGCGAGCCGATCGAACCCTGGATGGCCGACGAGTATCGAGATCTGGGTCGGCTCGCGCTCGTCCAGCTCTCCGACCAGACACCGCTCGACACCGGCTCGATCGATGACCTCGTCCCGATCGATCGCCGGTCCTGGGCCGACACCCACCTGAGGGTGTTCAGCTACCTCATCGAGT
This sequence comes from uncultured bacterium, assembly GCA_963827865.1. Lineage (GTDB taxonomy): Bacteria > Actinomycetota > Acidimicrobiia > Spongiisociales > UBA4744 > CAYLHS01. Next base: position 40,703 of record CAWHCO010000004.1, read on the forward strand.
CGCTCGCCCCGAAGTTCGCCGACGCGATGCCGGCTCCTGCACCGCTCACTTCCCTCGGTCCGGTGCTGCTCGGCCTCCAGATGGGCATCATGATCGGATTCCTCAGCCACCGGACGCTCGGCTACTTCGACATCGGGCTGCCTCCGATCGAACCGACACCGACCACCCTGATCGTCCCCAACGTGGAAGCCTTCGCCACCGAGCACAGCCTCGACCGCCGACAAGTGAGGCTGTGGGCGAGCCTACGCGAAGTAGCGTTCAGCGTCGTGTACGAGCAGTCGTGGGTGAAGGCCCACCTCATCCGATTGATCGAGCGATACCTCGATGGGATCGAGTTCGACCCGGGTGACCTCGCCGGGAGGCTTCAGGGGATGCAGGACCCAGAGCGTCTCCAGGAGATGCTCTCGGAGGAGGGTGGATTCGCGGGACTGCTGACCAGTCCGGAACAGCAACCAGACCTCGAGGCGGTCCAAGCGTTCGTCGCTATCGTCGACGACTATTCGTCGTACCTGGTCGACGTCGCCGCAGCGCGCATGCTCCCCGAATTCGATGCGATGCAGCGGGCGCTGCGAGGGAGACGAGATGAGCCGGCCCAAGGCGATGAAGCGCTGACAGGGCTTCTCGGTCTCGAGCTACGGCCCGAGGGGCACTTGGGCGACGGCTCGTTCAGCGCCGAGGTCGTGCGCCGTTGGGGCGAGGAGTCGTTGGAGACCATGTGGGAGCGGCCCGAGCACCTCCCTGCCGTCGCCGAGCTGAACGACCCTGTCGGGTGGGCGGCTCGCGTGCTGCTCCCATCCGAGGGGCTGTAGGCGACCTCTTCTCCTCAGGGCCGGGTTTGCCGGCTGTATTGCCATTCTTTGGGATTGATCCGGATCGTGTAGCGTTCTGCACGGCAAAAGGAGATATGAATGCCTGCAACCATCGGTGAACCAGCACCGTCGTTCACGCTCAAGGACCAGGACAACAACGACGTCACCCTCGACTCGTTCAAGGGACGCAAGACGCTCGTCGTCTTCATTCCCTTCCCCTTCACCGGCAACTGCCAGTCCGAGCTCTGCTCGATCAGAGACCACATGGCCGACTTCAACGATGTCGATGCCAACGTCGTCGCGATCACCTGCGACACGCGTCACGTCCACAAGAAGTGGGCTCAGGAGCAGGGCTACACCTTCCCTATCCTCTCCGACTTCTGGCCCCACGGTGCAGTCGCTCAGGCGTACGGCTGCTTCAACGAGGAGAAGGGCTCCGCCTGGCGCACCACCTTCGTACTCGACGCTGACGGCGTTGTCAGAGACATCATCGCCACCGGCGATCTGGGGGTCATCCGAAACATCGCCGACTACGACGAGGCGCTGGCGAAGATCTAGAAGCTGAGCTGGGCTTCGCTCAGCTCAGCTGTACCTGGTACCGGGTACGCGGCCCCAATCGCTACAAGACCTCGGGGCGGGCCGTACGGCTCGTGAACGCGCTCAGCTACCTGGCCCCGCGATACGAGGTACGAGGTACGGGCCGAGCTACGTTGGTGGGAACCGCCCCCTCCGTCGCGAGCGGAGCGAGCGGAGCTATTCCTTGCCGCTCTCGTCGTCGTCGGCTTTGCCTTCTTCGAGCCCCTTGCGGAACTCCTTGGCCGACGCGCCCAGCGAACGAGCGAGATCCGGAAGCTTGCGGGCACCGAAGAGCAGCAACAGCACGATGAGGATGATGATCAGCTCCCCGCCGCCGACCCGTCCACCACTAAACATGAGCCACCTTTCGTTCAATCATGTAGCACCTTACTTACAGTCTCCCACAAGGAGTCGCCCACCGATAGGGCGACCTCCTGGAACCCCAACGGCTCGAACGATTCGGGATCCGACACGATGACCGCGACCGGCCCGGCACTGCCGGGCTCGACCCCTTGCCGAACGACCAGACCGTCGGCTTCTCGGGCCAGATCGGGGACCGTAGTCCAGATAGGGATCTCGTCCTGCACCGGTGCCGGCCTGATCGGCACTTTCGAATTCACCGAAAGCATCGTCCGCACGAGCGATAGCCCTTCCGCCGACACTGCAACGACACGAATCCTGCCTGCACTCAGCGCGTCGAGAGATGCCACCGCTTTCACTGTCACGGGGGTCGGTTCATCGAGCACGACGGTGAGACCCACCCGACTCGTGGCCACCGCCGCGGCAGCTGCCAACACGATCGGGTCGCCGCCGGGATCATCGATACCGAACCAGAGGCTGTGCACGCCCGCCGCCTCGAGCGCCTGCACTGTCTCCACGAATCGGTCATCCGTCGATCGGACGGCGACGCCGACCTGCACAATCAATCCAGTGAGAACGCGTCGATGAATTTCTGGAGACGTTCTCTAGTCACGAACCGAACACGCGGTTCGCGCTGCTCCTGCGCGTAGATCGCGAACGGGGCGTACTTGGAACTCACCAGCAGCCCTCGATCGGTCCTCGCGTTCACGAAGCCGACCATGAACGAACGGATCGTCTCCTCATCCAGCTCCGAGTAGTCACCCGGCCTGTACACGTCCTCTCGCACGAACGTGGCCGTACCTTCCTTCGATGCCGTGTAGGTGGAAGCCTCGGTTCCGGCGACGATCGAGTACCCGAAGAGCACGAGAATGCCCTTCACCATCTCGGCGGCTGTCATCGTCGCTGGGTCGATTCCCTGTGCGCGCAGCCCGATATCGAGTGCCCTCGGGATTCGCAGCTCCTCGCCGATGGGACTCAGCGTGTCGCTCGACGGCTTGGGGGCCAGCTTTGGGGGCGCTGTCGCCTCCTCCCGGAACTGCTGAACGAGGGGGTCGAAGCCGAAGCTCGAGAAACGCAGTGTGGGACCGGAGGGCACGGGAGGCAACTCGCCTTGTTCTGCAAGGGTGAGCTCGCCGATCCTGCGTGCTTCGTCCCCCCTCCCGGCGAAGACGACCACCTTGGTGACGTCGGTGATCGGCAGCGTGTGCCGCTTGGCGTGCACCACCTCAACGGCCTCGTCCAGCAAGAGATCGACCAGTACGGGATCAGGCTCGCCTGGAGGAAGCGGCACGTCGAAGGTGACCTGAGCCTCCTCCCCGCGGACGTGGAACGCCATCAGGCGGGGTCTCGGGCGCTCGACGTCCAGCTCGGGCGCAGGTGTGCCGCCAACCCTGAGCTGCTCCTTGAGCGCCTTAGTGCGCCGACTGAGCACGCTCCCAACGATTGCCAGGAAGATCGCGACGACGAGAAGAATGACGCCGACGTACCCAAGCCCTTCCACAGCTACTCCTCCGTCGTGGCTACGCCCATGCTACCGACGGTCAGGACACCCTTCGGATCTTCGTCGCCCGCTCCTTGCGGATTCGACGACGTTCGCGTTCCGACAGGCCCCCCCAGATACCGAACTTCTCCGCCTGTTGGATCGCGAACTCCAGGCATTCGGCGCGGACCTCACAGGAGTTGCAGATGGCTTTCGCCCTCCGTGTCGACGCACCGCGCTCGGGGAAGAAGAGGTTTGCGTCGGCCCCACGGCAGTTCGAGTAGTCCTGCCAAGAGAGGTCATCCAATGCAAGCGCGTCGATCAGGCTCCGATACAACACCGCCCTCCAAGCGCCATAGGTGTAATTACACCCATGTAATCATTGCCCGCGCGCGCTGTCAACCCCGAATCCGTGGGGCCGGCATCTGCTGTGTTGCCGAGTAGGTCTACGAAAGACGGGATACGACCTGAGAACTCGCCGCCCGCATCAAGCCGGCTCGACCACTCCGCGTGGGTAGGGAGCGAACGAGCAACCTACTTGTCGATAGCAAACATGCTGCCCATCTAGTCCAGCTTGCCGGTGATCGTGGCCATCTTCAACTCCCCAATGGCCTTGGTGATCTGGATATCGCGCGGGCAAGACATGGTGCAGTTGAAGATCGTGTGACAGCGGGCAACGCCGTTCGTCTCGCTTACGATCTTGAGGCGCTCGGCGGCGCCTTCATCGCGGCTGTCGAAGATGAAGCGGTGCGCCGACACCAACGCCGCTGGGCCCAGGTAGTCGTCGCTGGCCCAGAAGGACGGGCAAGACGTGGAACAGGCGGCGCACAGGATGCACTTGGTGGTGTCGTCGAACCGGGTGCGCTGCTCAGGGGATTGGAGCCGCTCCTTCCCGTCGGCGGGCAGCGGACTGTCGTTGATGAAGTACGGCAGCACCTTCCTGTAGTTGTCGAAGAACGGTTCCATGTCGACGATCAAGTCCTTGATGACCTTCAGACCCATAAGCGGTTCGACCGTGATCCGGGCGCCGAAGTCGCGAACCAGGCTCTTGCAGGCCAGATGGTTCTGACCATTGATGAGCATGGCGTCTGAGCCACAGATGCCGTGCGCGCACGACCGGCGGAAGGAAAGCGTGCCGTCATAGTGCCCCTTGACACGCTCCAGCAGGTCCAGGACGCGCTCGTTCTCTTCGGCTTCTATGGTGTACGTCTCGTAGTGCCCGCGCTCGTCGGTCTCCGGTTGATAGCGGAGGATCTTGAGAGTTACCTGCACGAGCACTCACTCCCGACAGCCGTTTGTTTCACCGTGAACGAGGGACCGGTGAGCGGGACGGTCTTCCCCGCTGCAGGGTTCCTTCGTCGCCACACAGGCTCCCCGTGACGACGCATCAGTACACCCTTTCCTTGGGCTGATACTTCGTGATCACCACCGGCTTGTAGCCGACTTCTATCCTGCCGTCGCGGCGCCAGGCCAGCGTGTGCTTGAGCCAGTTCTGGTCATCGCGTTTCGGGAAATCCTCACGCGAGTGCCCACCGCGCGTCTCCTGCCGGTTCAAGGCGCACTCGGCCACCACATCCGCAACATCGAGCATGTTGCCCAACTCCCAGTTGTCCAGCACTTCGGTGTTGAAGATCCTGCCGGTATCGGCGATGCGCACGTCCTCGAAGCGTTTGCGAAGCTCGGCCAGTTTGCCGATGGCGCGCCGCATACCCTCTTCCGTGCGATAGACCCCGACCTGGTCGAACATCACCTGTTTCATCTCATTGGAGATATCGAAGGCGTTCTCGTTCCCGGAGCCGTTGCGCAGCGCATCGAACTCCTCGCGGACCACCTCCGTCGGATCGTCGGGAAGCTTCGCGAAGTCCGCTTGCTGCGCGTATTCCGCGGCGCGGATGCCGGAGTGCTTTCCGAACACGATCAGATCCAGCAGTGAATTGGTGCCTAGACGGTTCGCCCCGTGGACTGAGACACAGGCGCACTCGCCGGCTGCGTACAAGCCGGGCATGAGCGTGCCCTTGTCATCGATCACCACCTCGCCATACTTGCTCGTTGGGATACCACCCATGGTGTAGTGCGCCGTCGGTTGGACCGGTATCATCTCTGTCATGGGGTCGACGCCCAGATACACCCGGCAGAAATCGACGATGTCCGGGACTTTCCTCAGCAGCTCCTCGGCTGTGATCGTGTACGGGGAGCCATCCAGATTGGTGCGTCCATCGATCGCCGCATACTTGATGACAGACTCGGGACGCACATCGAGCCAGACGTAGTTCTTGCCGTCAGCACCCCGACCTTCCTGGATCTCCGTGTAGATGGCGCGCGAAACGACGTCGCGCGAGGCCAGATCCTTCACGTGGGCGGCGTACTTCGTCATGAAGCGCTCACCCTTGCCGTTGATCAGCACGCCGCCTTCCCCGCGCACGCCTTCCGTGATCAGGATTCCAAGTCTGTAGATGCCGGTCGGATGGAACTGAAAGAACTCCATGTCCTCCAACGGGATGCCGCGGCGGAGCAACACCGCCGCACCGTCACCGGTGTAGGCATAGGCGTTCGAAGTCACCTCGAAGATGCGCCCGTGCCCGCCTGTGGCAAAGATGACTGCTTTGGCGTGGAAGGTGTGCAGCTCACCGGTGGCCAGCTCTAGAGCGACGATGCCGGCTGTCCGGCCGTCCACCACCAGGAAATCGATGACCTGGTACTCATCGAAGAACGTGACCTCGTTCTTGATGCACTGCTGGTACAGCGTCTGCAGGATCATGTGCCCGGTACGGTCAGCGGCGTGGCAGGCGCGGCTGACGGGTTTCCCGGTCTCGTTGTTGGTATGGCCGCCGAAGTTGCGCTGCAGAATCCGACCCTCCGGCGTGCGATCGAACGGCAGGCCCATGTGCTCCAACTCGAGCACTGCATCGATGGCCTCATTGCACATGAACTCGATGGCGTCCTGGTCCCCGAGGTAATCGGACCCTTTCACGGTGTCGTAGGTATGCCATTCGGGCTTGTCTTCTTCCAGATTGCCGAAGGCAGCGCTGATGCCGCCCTGAGCGGCGCCCGTGTGCGAGCGCGTCGGATAGAGCTTGCTGACCACCGCCGTCTTGGCCCCGCGGGAGGCGTACAAGCCGGCCATCAGACCGGCTCCGCCGGCTCCCACCACCACCACGTCGAATTGGTGCAAGTTCATGTTTGAGTCCTAATGCTATGCCGTCCAGACCACGTACAGACCGATAACGCACATGGCGATCAGGGCGACCACGCTGGTGATACGTACGACCAGCCGGCCGCGCCCGGAGACGATGTAGTCGTCGGCAATCGCCACCAGGCCGCGCGCGCCGTGCGCCGAAGCCACTACCAACAGAGCGCTGCCGACCGCCTTCCAGAAGGCGGTGGACCAGGGGCCAAGATCCTGCACGTTCGTGCTCTGCACGTGAGTCGCGGTGGGCATGAAGGTCCAGCGCATCACATCGGCGAAGTTCATCTGGGTACGGGCTCCCATGATCAGGGCGCCGACGAGGCCAACCAGGATCAAGCCGTACATGGCCAGTGCCGAGAGGCGTGTGAACAGCCACAGGAGCATCTCGAAGTTCAAGCCACGTTCCGAGGGGCGGAGGGTTCGGGGTTTCGTGTCCATGGCTACGATCCCAGGCCCGTTCGGACAATAACCAGCACGGCGAAACCGTAGAGAGCCAGGAACACGGGCCACTCCAGCCAGATGGCCTCCTGCTCGTGCACCAGCAGCGACGGCCACAGATCAAAGATCGTGATGCGCAGGCCATTGATGATGTGGAACATCACGAAAAAGAAGATGACGATTTGAAAGACCCAGCTCTCGTACAGGCTGTTCAGGTAGATACCCGTTGTCCCGCCCACGAATGACGACAGGATGTGGACGGAGACGAAAACGGCCATGCCCAGGCCGCCAATGCGATGCAGGATGAACGTCAGCATGGGGCCCTGCCCCTTGTAGCGCAGCGCTGTCGTGGGACTGACGTTCCTCGTCGTCACGCGCACGTGGCCCTCCTCTTCGTTGAATCATATTAGCCCCCCAGCTCATGGGTCCGGCCGAGAGCAGCGAGTCGTTATGAAGTGGAACCCGGTGAGGGCTCCCGAGGTGATCTGGATTGGCCGTCGAGGTTGCGGGATCCTCTCCCCGGCACTCAGCTCATGCTGCTTCGAGATCGGACAGGGATTTGGTGACGATACTCGCCACGGCGTCCGCGACTCTCGTCGTTCTACGGATGCCTACAATGCGACTTATGCACCGGAATGCGGACGATAGCCCCGGACTAGAGTCGTCTCATCGCCTCGCGAGTTTGGTGGGGAACATGGCATGACTAGCGGTGGGATTGTGCACTTCGAGCGCCATGGGCGTGTTTCGTGGGGGTCCGGAGGGGGCGGCCGTGGCTGATCATGATGTCAGTCGACGCGACTTCATCAAGGTCACAACAACGATTGTGGGCGGGGCGATCGCCGCTGGGCTGGGCGTGCCCGCGATCGTCTATCAGCTCGATCCGGCCTTCAAGGCGGGCGCCAAGGAAGGCTGGGTCCCGGTCGGCAAGGTCGCAGACATGCAGATCGGCACCCCCTACCCGTTCTTCTTCACACTGGTTCAGGTCAATGGCTGGGAACGCACCTCCACCGGCCACGGCGGCTTCGCGCTGCGCCAGTCCGAGGATCCGAATGACATCCTGGTGTTGAACAGCCGGTGCACCCATCTCGCTTGTACCGTCAACTGGGACGCCGAGGCGCAGGAATACATCTGTCCGTGTCACGACGCTGTATTCAGCAAAGAGGGCGCGGTGCTGAGCGGACCGCCACCGCGCCCGCTGGACCAGTACTCCCCGTTTCGTGTCACGGATGCAGGCGAGCTGGAAGTCTTCTTCTAAGGAGAGCTAGCAGTGTGGAAGAGGATCTACGAGTGGCTCGATGAGCGTCTCGATCTCAGGGGCCTCTACAAGAACACCCTGGATCGCCCCGAGCCCAAAGGCAACTGGTGGAACACCCTCGGTTCGGCCACGCTGTTCCTCTTCATAGTTCAGGTCGCGACCGGCATCTTCCTCGCCACCTACTACACGCCATCACCCGACCACGCCTACGACAGCATCACCTACATCATGACCGACGTGCGCTTCGGCTGGCTGATCCGCGGCATTCATCATTGGGCCGCCACCCTCATGGTGATACTGGTCTTTGTCCATATGGTGCGAGTCTTCGCGACCGCCTCCTTCAAGTATCCGCGGGAGCTCACGTGGCTGATCGGCATGGGCCTGTTGCTGCTGACGTTCCTCATGGGCTTCACTGGCTACCTGCTGCCCTGGACCCAGAGGTCATACTGGGCGACGACCGTTGGCACACAGATTGCGGGGACGGTACCGTTCATCGGCCCGTTCATCTTGAAGGTACTGCGCGGCGGCACGGATTTGAGTGCGCTGACGCTACAGCGGTTCTTCTCGGCCCATATCTGGATGCTTCCCGTTGCCCTCGGCGCCTTGATCGCCGTTCACATCTACCTGATCGCGCGGCAGGGCGAGTCCTACTGGCCGCGCAAGGAGGATTGAATCGATGAGGGCAAGGACTTGGCGGGTGGCCCCATGAACGACGAATTCAAGAAGAAGCTCTCTGAGCGCTACCAGCGGGAGCTGGACAGGGGTGAGCGTTTCTGGCCGGACAGCCTCTACAAAGATGTGCTGGTTTCGCTGGGGATCTTCGTCCTGCTCGTGCTGTTGGCAACCTGGATCGGCGTCCCGGTGGAACCCAAGGCAGACCCCAGCGACACCTCGTACATCCCGCGGCCCGAGTGGTACTTCCTGTTCCTCTTCAAGTTCCTGGCGCTCTATGGACAGATCCCGGTCATTGGCCAGATCGAATGGATCGCGATCATGGTCATCCCCGGCGCCATCATCCTGGCACTGACACTGACACCGTTCATCGACCGCAGCCCGAACCGCTACTACAGCAAACGCGTACTGCCCCTCTCCCTGATCGCGCTCATGGTGGTGGAGACCATCACGCTGACACTGATCGGCGACACCCCGACAGTATCGGAGGACGGATCACACACCATCGGCGTGCTGCAGACCGTTGGCAATCTATTGGTCCCCCTGGTGGGATTGATACTGCTGTTCCTGCTGGCGTACGCCTTCAAGGTCAGGCGGGCCAAGGTCATGATCTGGACCACCGGACTGACGGCTGTCCTGATGGTGGGCTTCACCGGGGTGGCCTTGGGTCTGGCTCCAGCGCCCGAGGCCACGGAGACGGAGGTGGCGACCACGATCGCCGACCAGATCGTCGCCGGGCAGGATCTCTACTCGATCGACTGTGTCGAATGCCATGGGGAAGACGGCAAGGTGACGACGATCACCGGTGTGGAGGGGTTGGAAGGCAAGCAGATCTCTGCGATCGACGGACATGACGTCCTGTACACGCTCGACGATCCATCGATGGCGGAAGTGATTGCCTACGGGCGCCCGGACGCGGGCATGACGCCGTTTGGCAAGGCCTACAACCCAGAAGGCCTCACCAAGACCGAAATCGACTACATCGTCACCTTCATGCGTTACACGTGGGATGATCGCTTCGAGGCGCCGCCGATCAAGCCGCTGTTCCCCGCGCTGGCCGAAGGCGAGGTGCCGTCCTACGACGTGCACATCCAGCCCATCGTGAAGCGCTACTGCATCTCATGCCATCGCGCCAACAAGACCAACAACAACTACCTGATGACCACCTATGAGGAGATCCTCACCACAGGGGACAACAAGGACAAGGACGTCATCGCCGGCGATCCAGACAGCTACCTCCTGCAGGTGATCCAAGGGCATGAGATCAGCGATCCGAACGACCAGTCGAAGGTACTGATCCGCACCATGCCGCCCAACAGCACACTCAAGCCGGACGTCGTAGACGTCTTCTTGCGATGGGTGGAGGCAGGCATGCCAGAGACGGCGGATGAGGCTGCCGCGCTGTCCGTCACGACGACGACTGGCGCGCAGGCACCCACAGAGTCGACAACGACAGCCACCTCGACGCCGTAGCGTACCCCGTAGACAACGGAGCCGCCCGAACGACCCGGGCGGCTTCCGGGACTTCGGTGTCACCTGCTGAGAGGGTGCTGCCCCGGTGAGAGGGCACTCGCCCTCTCCGTGACGCGAGGACTAGTCCGTTTGCCTACGCGGCGTTTGTGCCTGGTCTCGCCCCTCACCGTGGCCGATACTTCGGGTATGCCCACTCCTAGTAGTCGACCAACCACTGCTCGTGGCCGCCGAGGTCCAACGGACCGCGGTGCCACGATGATCGAGTTTGCCATTGTCTTTCCGGTGGTGATCCTGGTCATCTTGGCTATCTGCGAGTTCGGTCTCGGATTCAAGGACTGGCTCACCATCAGCCACGCCAGCCGGGAAGGTGTCCGAATCGGTGCTGCAGCCGGTAACGACGTGACGGCCGACATCTCCGTGCTCCGTGGGGTCGAGCGGGCGCTGGCCGGGGAGAACATGAACGACCTCGAAGGCGTGACGATCGCCAATCCCGACAACCTGAGTGAGAAGACCACCTACCAGTGGAGCGAATCGACCAGCTGCCACTGGACTCCCTGCCCCGACCCGACAGAACCTGCCTACGTCGCACCCATCTGGAATCCGACCACCCGCAGGATCTCCACCCCGACGGGGCGCATCGAGATCTCGATCGAGTTTCGCCACCAATGGGTAACCGGACTGTTCAGGAGCGAGCCTTCCGACTGGACCAAGGCCGTCACCATGGACATCGAACCACAGGTGTACGGATGATGAGGTTCCTTCGACGTGACAGAGGGACGAGCACGCTCGAGGCGGCAATCATCCTGCCGCTCCTGCTCATCCTCGCCCTGGGGACCGCCGAGTTCGGCTTCGCATTCGTCGACTGGCTCTCCGTCGCAAACGCCACCCGCACCGGTGCCCGCATCGGATCCGCTGCAGGTACAGCGGCGACCGCGGACTCGGTGATACTCGGTGCCGTAGGACAAGCCTTGTCCGACATGGACTCCTCCACCATCGACGCCGTGTGGATCTTCGATGCGAGCGCTTCCGGGGCCCCGCTCGACGGGTGCGCAATCGGCAGCGAAGCCTCGTGCACCACCACCAACGTCTACGTACCCACGGGTGGCAGTGGCTGGAACTGCATCAACGGCTGCCCATGGGCGCCCGCGCTCCGAGACAACAAGCTCCCAGGACTCGACCGTGTGGGCGTCCGGGTGATCTTCACCCACTCCTGGCTCACGAGCTTCCTACCGCTGCCGGTAGGACCGTGGATGGATGACAGCGTGTTCCAACTCGAACCAAACCAAGGGTCAGGATCATGAAACGACTGCGCAATGACCACGGGGCCGTCCTGCCCCTTGTTGGGTTCATGCTCGCCGTCCTCATGGGTCTCGCGGCATTCGCCACCGACCTCGGCTGGTTCTACCTCAACGCCAGCAAGGCGCAACGAACCGCCGATGCGGCAGCGCTCGCAGGCGTCATCTACATGCCAGATGGATTCAACACGACCGCTTCAGGCACAGCGAGAGCGATCGCCGCGTCGAACGGGTTCATCGACGGGGTCGACGGTGTCGTCGTCACCCCCGAACGGGTGCAGGATGTCACGGGGGCAGACGCCCCGTACGAGCTGAAAGTGACAATTACCACCTCCGTCCCGACGTTCTTCCTGAAAGTCCTCGGCAAGAAGGCCCAGACCATCAGCCGATCGGCAACAGCCGAGTTCGTCCCGCCTCTTCCAATGGGGAATCCCGGTTCGACGTTCGGCAACGATCCCGTCAACGGAAACTGGGTCGGGTTCTGGGCGAACATCCACGGCAAGTACACCGACACGCGAATGGGTGACGCGTACTCATCGTGGTGTCCGGACGGCTCCGGCAGCGGCAGACACTGTGCCGCCTCTCCGAACCCGTCGTGGCGTGACACCGGATACCTCTACGGTGTGGATGTCCCGTCGGGAACCACATCGTTCACCGTGAACACGCTCGATCTCGCTCTTCATGTACCCGGAGACGACCACCTCCGGACCGGCGACAACAACGTGTGCAGCGGCTGTGGGGGCGCCGGTCACACCGTCACCGCCACCCTCTACTACCCCGACCCCACGCCGCTGGACGTCTCGGACAACGTCCCCGTTCCGGGCTGCACGGTCACCAAAGGCCCCGAGGCGCAGCAGGCCCCCGGCGCCCCCTACGTCTGGGAGCCACTGTGCACGGTTACCAACCCGACTCCAGGCATCTACACGCTCCAGATCAAAGTGACGACGCCCAATCCGAACAACGACGCCGGTCTCAACCGGTACTCCTTGAGCGTCAGCGGTACGGGAGCGACTCCAAGGCTCTACGGGATCGGAGACATCTCGATCTTCAACAACATCTCGGCGAGCACGTCCGACTTCTACCTGGCCGAGGTGGATTCCGCCTACCGCGGCAAGACGTTCGTCGTCGAGCTGTACGACCCTGGCGACGCTCAGAACAACGTCAGCAACATCATCTCCTTCCTCGGTCCCGATGGGAGCACCTGGACCAACGGGTGCAGCATCAGCACACGGGACGAAGTCACCAACAACTGGTCGTCGCTACAGACGCACCCCGCCGGCGACCCATGCACGATCGATGCGACCCGACCGGCGCACGACTACAACGGCAAGTGGCTTCAGGTCCAGTTCAACCTGCCCGCCGGCTACACGGGAGGGTGGTGGAAAGTTCACTACGACTATGCGGGAACGACCCAGGACACGACGACCTGGCGCGCCTACATCATCGGAAGCCCGCTCCACCTCGTCCTTGGGTAGCAAGACCCCTCTAGGCAGAGACCACGCTGTGTGATAGAGTGCCTACTGAGAGCGGTTGATCTGGCAAGGACGACTCGAGACCGTTCGTGGGCTGCAACTAAGCACTTGCGAGAAGGTCGAGAGTATGCACAGGTCGAAACGGACGCGCGAGGGCGGAGCCGTCCTGATAGAAGCAGCGGTCGTCATGCCCATTCTCATCATGCTGGTACTCGGCATCTGGAGTGTCGGTCGCGCCTACAACATCTACCTCACGATGGACCATGCTGCGCGCGAAGCCGCCCGCTTTGGCGCCGTCAACGCGGACGATGCCTCGTGGAAGACCGAGGTGAGAAACAAGGCAATCAACGAGGCGTCTCCCTCCATCACGCTCAACGCGACCAACGTCTGCGTCGCTCTGGTCGACGGCCTCGCAGGCAACCCCGGTGACTGCCTCGACAGCACAGACGACCCCCGGACCGAGAAGCGCGGCCAGGTGCTCATCACCAAGCAGGTTCCGCTCGACTTCCTATTCTTCAACATGAACGTGACCCTGCACGCGCGAGCCGTCTCCCGTTGGGAAGCCGGAACCACATGAGGCTGCATCGAGACGAGGGCATCGCAGCGCTCTGGTTCGCTATCACCATCATCTTCATCCTCGGCGTCGCCGCCCTGTCGGTCGATGCCGGGGGCTTCTTCTCCCGGGCCTCCGACGAGCAACGGGCCAGCGACTTCGCCTGCCTCGCCGGCGTCGTTGAGATGCCGGCTGATCCGGCGGCGGCGAGGACCGTCGCGGCCGGATATCTGGCAACGAATCTAGATCTCCCCCAGCCCACCTCCTCGAACGGCTTCGATCCATCTGCGACGACCTGGGATCTCCGGCCTTACGGCCAGGCGTGGGTGTTCGAGCTGGACCCGGGCTGGGGGAGCGCCACACAGATGAAGGTCAGGGTCACCAAGTACGAGCCCACGAAGTTTGGCAAGGCCATCGGCTCCAACGTGGTCCGCATCGATCAGAACGCCTACTGCGAACTGTCCGGTGCGGTGCCTGGAGGGATCTTCCCGGTGGGCGTGTCGACAGACTTCAACGGGGGGCTCATCAAGTTCAGTGCCAACGACTGCTCCACGGCTTCACCTTCCGGTCCGGGTCAATGCGACTACGTCGACGTCCCTCGCTTCGACGCTCCTTTGGGAACAGCAAGCAGCTCGGCGCCTCGACGTCTCGAGATGAACATATGGCTTGGAGCCAACCAGCCCCTTGCAACCACGGGTCAGATCGGCGACGTGTTCTGCGGAACGGAACCCTCGACAAGCCCGTGCAGCGTGCTCGAAATGGGTGGTGTCGCCGGCAACAAGGCCTCCATGGCGTACAAGGGATTGATCCAAGGTGATGCGGACGGATCCTCGACATCCGACTATCTAGGCCACCTCGAGTTCGGCGCGCAGCCGGCGCCCATGTCGACGCGCACCGACAAGCCGTGGAACGCACAACATGCGAGCAACGTCTGGAACACCAATCTCCTACACCACAGCGCTATCTGCAAGGGATCGGATAGTGAGTGCGCTGGCGACGACAACCCCATGGGCGGCAAGCTGTTCTTGGTCGACACATACGATTGCAGTGACCGTCGCTTCGTGTGGCTGCCAATGGGCGACTTCATCGGCAACGGTGCGAACCAGCAGTTCTTCATCCGCGACTTCTTGCAGGCGTACCTCGTCGACCCGATCCCGACCGACACGAGCGGGCCCGGCGGGGTACCCGACACGGTGCGTGACGGGTACGACTCCGATCCGATCGGAGGCAACAAGATCACCGAGATCTCGGCGATCGTCGTCGACCTGACTGACGCGACGTTCATGTATGGCTCACAGGGCTGCCCGACGAGCCCCTTCCTGTACAACGAAGCGCAGCCGGTGATCCCCAAGCTGATCGAGCCCTAGCACCTAGAGGACCAGCCCGTCCAGGCAGGTTGGATTCCCCCTTTCGCTACCGATCGTGACTGCCCTAATATGACTGCGTCGGGTGACACGAGGATGGCAAGCTCGCTGTAGTACCCAGGGCTGGGGTGCGTTCGAGCCGGCATAACGCGGGCTCGCTGAGGAAGACTAGCTGGATTCTGGGAACTACTGGGAGAACAAGTTGAGGCGGTTTCGACGAAACCAACGCGGGGCATCGCTCATTGAGTTCGCACTCATCATGCCGCTCCTCTTGTTGCTCATTCTCGGAATCGTCGATGCCGGCTGGGCGTTCTTCCAGAACCTCGAGGTGCGCCACGGAGCGCGGGAAGCGGCTCGGTTGGCGGCAGTCGACTACGGGGACGAGGCGGCCATCATCATCGAAACATGTGCCCGGATGAACAACCCCGGTTCAATCGTCAGCGTCTCGGTGTCGAGTACTGGCAAGAACATCGGCGACAAGGTGACGGTGGCTGTCACCAGAGCGCACGATTCCCTGACCGGCATCCTGCCGTTCTTCGACAACCTCACGCTGAACACCACCGTCGAAACGCGTCTCGAGCAGCCACTCGCTTCCCCCTATCCAGGCGCGGGAGGGAGCTGTCCGTGACCTATTCACGATCTGAGCGAGGGGCAACCGCAGTGGTCGTAGCCATCTCCATGCTCGTCATCATGGGTTTCGCCGCGCTCGTCATCGACCTCGGTGCCGGGTTCAACGAGCGTGCCCAAGATCAGAGCGCGGCAGATGCCAGCGTCATGGCGGGAGCGATCGAAGTGCTCGGGAACGCCGAGGCCATGAGAGACAAGGCGCTCGAGTACGCTCGAAGCAACCTCGACACCACCTACACCGATGCCGAGTGGGCCTCGACTTGGGAGTCCTGCAGCGACCCGGAGAAGGCTTCCCTGGGACTCGGCCTGACTCCTGTGCCTGGTCCGGCGGCCGATGGCAACTGGACCGGTGTGAGCCAACTCGACTGCATCAGCACGGGCTCCGGCGGGTTCCTGCGTGTTCGTATCCCCGACCAGATCGTCGCCACAACGTTCGGCAAGACGATGGGTGCAGATCAACTCGAGGCGAGCGCCGCTGCGGTCGCGAAGACGAGCCCACGCGGGGAGGGTGGCATCCTGCCATTCGGACTCCTCGCAACGGCTACGGAGGGCGAACTCACCTGCCTCCGGTCGGATACGAGTGGGCAGGCGGACCCCCCGTGCAATGGCGGGAACACTGGCAACTTCGGCGCTATTGAGTCGCTCTTCTTAGGAACCAATCCGGATCTCTCAACGTACGGTGACTACTGCGATGTAGTACCGAAGAAGAAGATCCTTGCCTACAACATCGCAGCCGGGCTCGACCACACCATCGTGATCGACCAAGACGGAGCTGGCGGCAGCGAAGTGCTCGACGATTGCTCAGCGCCACCGTACTTCCCCGATACGCTTTATACCTTCCAAGGGGTTTCCCGAGCAAGGCCTCGAGCAGGCGGAGATCGTTGTGCCCCGTGGGCCCGTCGACTGTGGCGAAGCCACTCCACTCTACGACTGGGAAGCCTCGAAAAATCTTCGGATCGGGACACTCGACAACAAGCCGCTCTGGGACTTCATCGATGCCCCAGCCTCGCCCGGCGACTTCCGTGACCCTGGCGATACGGGCTTCGATACGCGACAGATCTGCCTCGCTCGTGCGCGGGTTCAACCCTCTGGATTCGACTGGGACGGCATCGGTGGCCCTGATCCCAACCGGATTGGGATGGCGACGGAACGGTCGACGCCAACGAATCATGGCAGCACATGTGGTCGTGTCTCCAGGACTACGTCAGCGGCGGCTACACGACGATCATGCTTCGACGAAGACATCGCCAGACATCCGGGCTCGAAGACTTCGCCGGTTATGTCCCCCAGTTCTGGGAGTCCAGTTGGCCGACTGCGGGAACAGCGAACCGGCTGCCACATAATGCGTTCCGACCGTGTTCCTCCAGACACTCTGGTTCGGAACGGCAACGGCAAGACGTCAAGGTCTCCATCTTCAACCCGGGCGAGCCCTGCGTCGAGCGGAGACGGATCCAGCTGCAACTACAGCACCAACACCCCGGCCTTGTGATCCCGATGCGTCAGCTCGCCGCCTTCTTCATCCCCGATGGGGACCGCACTCCCCCGAGGATCTGAGGGGCCAGGGGACCAGGCGGCACGACGGCACCCGCGGCGCAGCTCAAGAGCGTCTACCGCTAGCCGCTACCCTCCCCGCCCATGAACACTCCCCCGCGCTCTGCTGCCTGCGCTCGTCACACCGTTCACCAACTCGGGTGACATCGACCTCTCCGCTCACCAACACAACCTGACGTTCCTCACCTCCCAAGGCGTCAAGGGATTCCTGCTCGCCGGGTCGACCGGTGAGGGGCCCTACCTGGAACCCGGCGAGCGACTAGCACTCCTCGAAACCGCCAGAGAGACCCTCGGCAAACGTCCCTTCTTGCTCTGCGGGATCTCGGCCGAGACCAACCGGACGGCCCTCCTCCAGGCGAAGGAAGCCCGAGCTCGCGGAGCCGACGCCGTCCTCGCCATGACTCCCACCACCCTCGCCCGCGGCAACCACGAGGCGGTCCGCAGGTTCTACCTCGCCCTCGCCGAGGCTTCTCCCCTGCCGGTCATGATCTACTCGGTCCCCCCCTACACCGCCTACGCCATCCCTACCGAGACGGTCATCGAACTCGCACGCCACTCGAACATCATCGGGATGAAGGACTCGGGCGGGGACATCGCCCGCATGGCCCGCCTCGTGGACGAGGCCCCCGACGACTTCCTGATGTACACAGGCGCCACCAGGTCGGTCACGCTCTGCATCGCCGCCGGCGCCCACGGAGCCATCACGGCCTCGTCCAACTACCTCGCTCCGATGGTTCTGGACGTGATTGCCAAGGCCCGTCGATCCACGCGATCCGCCCTCGCCGCACAAGCCGAGCTGACGAGCATCGCCTCCGCCGTCGAGGCCTACCGGGTCCCCGGCGTGAAAGCGGCAGCCGAGTTGGTCGGTCTCCAGCCTGGATACCCGAGAGCACCGTTGAAGAAACTCGGCGCCAGGGACGTCAAGAAGATCAGAACGATCCTCGCCCCGATCCTCGAGGGCTAGCACTTCGTGACCGCGGGGATGCGGTTCTGCCCCATCGACCTCGGCTCGCTCGGACACCTCGAGGAGAAGCAGAGAAGCCCTCAAGGCTGCGGAGGAGGCACAAACCCGTCGGGCCACCGGGTGAACTCGTCGTAGAGAACCCCGATCATCGTCACGCTGTCCAGGTTGACGTCTGTGAGATCGGCCCCGGCGAGATTCGTCACGGCCAAGTATCCGCCTGAGAGATCGGCATCGCGCAGGACCGCGTCACGCAGGTTCGCCCGCGTCATGTCTGCCCCCGAGAGACTGGCCTGGGAGAGGTCCGCCCCCGTGAGGTTGGCGCCGGTCAGGTCGGAGAGTGACAGATCGGCTCGGACCAGGGTCGTGTGGTCGAGCGATGCCCACGCCAGATCGGCATGAGACGCGTCGGCTCCCGACAGATCGGCCTGCGAGAAGTCGAAGCCCCAGAGGTTGTATCCAGCGAGGCTCGCTCCGGCCAGGTCCTCACCCGCGTAGTGGCCGGGAGGTGTGATCGGATGGCTCGGCACGGTACCGGCCAGCGCCTCGTAGGAGTCACCCATGACGAGTCCACCAAGCATGTCGAGAGGACCATCTGCGTTGCTGAAGTTGACGGCAACATCGTCGCCGTCGGCGTTTGGCCAGGAGCGGTAGACACCGAAGTGGAGGTGAGGAGTGTTCTCGAGTCCCAGCCCCGAACTCCCCGACGTCCCGATCCGCTGCCCTGCCGCCACTCTCTGGCCGACCTCGACGTCCACACCGTGTTGGGTGAGGTGGGCATACATCGCGACCGTGCCGTCGTCGTGCAGAATGAAGACGTAGTTGTTGGGTCCCGTCTGCCCGTTGGGCGCGTCCTCGAACGTCTCGACCACCTCACCGGCGCGCGCCGCCACCACGTCCGCACCTATCGGCATCGCGAAGTCGTAGGCGAGCTGGATGCTGTGCCCGCCCCGCTCGAAGCAGTAGCTCTGGCGCACCACGTACCGCTCCCCGACCGGGAACGGCAGTACGTATTCGGACTCGGCCGGATCGTGAAACACCACTCGGCGCATGCACGCGGAGTGAGCGTCAACGTCGCGAGGTGGAGAGTCGACGGCGGGCACCACGACGGACCCCACGGTGGTTAACGGGACACGCGAAGTCGTGCTCTCCACGACGGCACCCTGAGACGTGCATGCTCCTGTGAGAAGTGCCCCCAGGGCAACGGCCATCCATACCTGACCACCTCTCGGCCACCGTCTCATCACATCACGGTACTCCGACGACACCACCCCTGGACTGCTTGCAATCGCAAGCACTTCGCCTGTCTCCCTGCTAGCCTTGGGGACTAGACGAGAAAGGGATGTCATGGCATACAAGTTCCTCACCGATGAGTGGGCGAAGGCCGTGAGCGACGGGCTCGCGGCGAGCGAACCATTCACCTCATCCGCAGCGATGAGCCTCCAGTTCGTCGTCAACGATGCACCGGAAGGTGAAGCGAAGTTCTACATGGACTCCACGGGCGAGACACCGATGCAGGCGATGGGCGAGATGGAGAACCCCGACGTCACGATCACCTCCAGCTACGCCACGGCATGTTCCATCTTCAAGGGCGACCTCAACACGCAGATGGCGTTCATGACCGGCAAGATCAAGGTGGCCGGCAACATGGCCAAGCTGATGACCCAGCAGGCCGCACTCGGTCACTACGCGACCGTCGTCGCCGGTGTCGACGTCGAGTACTAGCCGCACACTCAAGACGCGACGAAGGGCCCCCTCGACGGAGGCCCTTCCGTTCGCTACAGGACGATGCTGTGCAGATCGTCAATCTTGGCCTTGACCGCGAGTGACGCTTCCTTCACCGCCTCCATCTCCGAAGCGGTGAGCGGCAACTCGATGATCTCCTCGACACCGTTCGCACCGAGCTTCGCTGGAACACCGAGGTAAACGTCGCTGACGCCGTACTCGCCGGTGGTCCACGCACACACGGGCATGACCTCGCCAGTGTCGCTGATCACTGCCTTGACCATCTGGGCGGCGGCAGCCGACGGTGCGAAGTAGGCGCTGCCGGTCTTCAGCAGCGCAACGATCTCCGAACCTCCCGCCCGGGTGCGCTCGACGATCGCGTCGATCTGCTCGGGTGTCAGAACCTCGTCGAGAGGCTTGCCCCCCACCTTGACCTGTGACGGCACCGGCACCATGGTCGGGCCGTGGCTCCCCAAGGTCAGCGCCTCGATGTCGAGCACGTCCACGCCCGTCACTTCCGAAACGAAGTGAACGAACCGTGCCGTGTCGAGCATGCCTGCCTGCCCCATCACCTTGTTGTGCGGTAGGCCGGAGACCTCCGCTGTGAGAGTCGTCATGTGATCGAGCGGGTTCGTCACCACGATCATGATCGTCTCCGGCGAGTGCTCCATGATCTGCTCGGTGACACCCTTCACGATCTTGGCGTTGACCTCCAGCAGGTCCATCCTGCTCATGCCCGGCTTGCGGGGAAGCCCGGCTGTGATCACTACGACATCGCTTCCGGCCGTGTCCGCATAGTCGTTTGTGCCTACGACCAGCGTCCGGTACTTCTCGATCGGACGGGACTGGTTCATGTCGAGTGCCAGGCCTTGTGGGAGCCCCTCGACGATGTCGGTCATGACGACCTCGTCGACGAGATCCATCTGGGCGATTCGCATCGCCGTCAACGATCCGTACTTGCCTGCCCCAACTACCGTGACCTTGCTCATCTGGCAGCTCCTTGGCTCGCGTCCTCTGAGCGAAGGCTAGTGCAACGGGAACGGGCCTTGACAGGTCGGTCGGCTCACAGCTGACAGCCCGTGACGAGAGCTCGATTGGTGGGAACCACCCCTCCAGCGTCGAGCATCAGCTCGACGCTACGCCCCCCATAGAGTCGCTTCGCTCGCGGTCCTCGGTCTTCGGTTCTGGGTAGGGACGCGCCCCAGTGTCTTGTGAAGTCCTGGGTCGCGGTCCTACCGACAACTGAGAACTCAGAACCAACAACCGCTCGCGTGGCGAGCTCTACCATGCCGCTGGTGCGACGCCTCTCGATTCTCCTCCTCGCAGGTCTCCTGGCTTCGTGCGTCGCGGCCACGCCAACCACTGCCCCATCGTCGCTGGATCTCACCGACGAGCATCTCCTCGACCAGCTCGGTGCACCCGTGTTCGGGGATGTCGCATGGGAGCGAACCGTCGATGATCTCACCGTTGTCGGATCGCGACCACACCCCGACCCTGGCGAGCTCGAACTCCTGACCGCGGCGCTCAGGGAGATTCCCGGTGCGCTCATGGATCAGGCTCGTCCCAGAGAGATGATCCGGATCAGCTCCGCGCTCGAAGAGGAGCAGGTCGGCAAGGCGGTCGCTTTCACAAAGGGGCCCGACATCTATCTTGTCGACCGGACGTTCGACCCCCACGGGAGTGGAACGACCCGTCTAGACCTTGCCAGGGCGCTGGCACACGAGATGGGGCACGTGGCGCAGTTCATGGCCCTCGATCCCGTCTACATCCAGGCCGTCCTGGACGGCGAACTCGAACGGGTCGATCCGGCCGACGGATCGCGACTGGTACGTGACTTCGCCGCGGCCAGCGGCTGGACCGACACGTCCTCCGATCCCCTCCACGCGAGCTGGCACCTCGACGGTCCGGCCGCCACCGACTACGGAGCGACCGGTCCTGCCGAGGACATGTCCGAGTCCATCGCCATGGTGGTGATGGGGCGTGCCAACTGGATCCCCGACAATCACAGTCGCTGGGTTGAGGACTGGCTCGGCACCGGCTCGGCGAAACTCGCGGCAGGCAAGCCCTGGATTCCCGCAGGATCGACGGAGGTTCTCAGCGCCCAGGATCTCTACGACGTCGACGGGGTCACGACGGCCGCCCCCGGAGTGAAACACCGGGGTGCCCACTACTTCGAGCTTCCCGCAGACATCGAAGACCACCTCGTGTTCGAGCCGGACCTCGAGCACCAGCTCGCGCAGCGAGGACTCTTTGGGACGTTCGCCAGGGTCGACATGCAGGACGTCCCCCACTACGAGGGCCTCTTCGCGAGAAGTGACGGCGTCCGTTTCTGGGTCGAGCTGTGGGATTTCCGAGGCACCGGCCCCGACAACCCCAACGTGCCCCTCCTCGCCTACGTCGAACTCTGGTAGCGCACCACTGCATAGCGTCACCAACCTTGCGAACCCTGGGTTCGCTGTTCAGGGACCTCGATACGGAACACTGGTGTAGCGTATCGACCGGAGGTGAATGTGACCCATCGTGAACTCGCCGCCCAGTGCTTCAACACAGCATGGGACCTCATTGAGAAGCCCGTCCGAACCCCGGAAGAGATCGACCAGATGGTCGATCTGGCTCATGCGTCACGCTGGCACTGGACTCAGGCACGAGATTGCACACCTCTGAACCTCGCCGTGGCCGCCTGGCAGCTCTCCAGGGTGTACGCGCTCGCCGGCGTCCCCAGTGAAGCCACGCGCCACGCCCAGGCTTCTCTCCAACTCTGCGAAGCCCACGGCCTTCCGCCGTTCTACGAGGCCTATGCCTACGAGGCCCTCGCTCGCGCCGCCCAGGACGGCGAGCGCGACCAATACCTCGCCGCCGCCAGGGACCTCGCACCACGAGTAGAGAAGGAACGCGACAGGGCGCTCCTGCTCAAAGACCTGGACGACATAGCCAACGTCGGACCGCTGACACCTAGCAGCTGATAGCCGACAGCTGCCGCTCGCTGCGCTCGCAGTCTTCAGTCTTCAGCCATCAGTAGGCACGCGCCCGGGGTTGGCGCAGGACCGAGGGGCGAGGTCTCCTACCGAAGACCCACAACCGACAACCGCGGCCGAGGGCCGCTTCCTACATCCGCTCGACCATGGCCTGGGCGAACTCGGACGTCTTCACCTTCGTCGCACCTTCCATGAGACGGGCGAAGTCGTAGGTGACGATCTTGTCGAGGATCGCGCTCTTGAGGCCCTTGACGATCAGGTCGGCCGCTTCGGACCATCCGAGGTACCGAAACATCAGCTCCCCCGACATGATCAACGAGCCGGGGTTGACCTTGTCCTGCCCCGCGTACTTCGGCGCCGTCCCGTGGGTCGCCTCGAAGATCGCGACTCCGTTCTCGTAGTTGATGTTGCCACCGGGAGCGATGCCAATCCCGCCAACCTGCGCGGCGAGCGCATCGGAGATGTAGTCACCGTTCAAATTCAGTGTGGCAATCACGTCGTACTCGGCCGGCCGGGTCAGGATCTGTTGGAGGAAAGCGTCGGCGATCACGTCCTTGACCAGGAGCCGATCGCCCGGGTCGCCACCGCAATCGTCCCAACCGACGGCACGGCCCCCGAACTCTACCTTGACCAGCTCGTAGCCCCAGGCACGGAACGCACCTTCGGTGAACTTCATGATGTTGCCCTTGTGCACGAGCGTCACCGACTTGCGACCATTCTTCAACGCGTAGTTGATCGCCGCACGGACGAGGCGCTTCGATCCCGTCTCCGAGACCGGCTTGAGCCCCAGACCGCTATCAGGGCGGATGTCCCAACCGTACGAGTCGTGCAGGAACTCCAGGAGTCGCTTGACCTCCGGCGTCCCCTCCTCCAGCTCACGCCCGGCATACACATCCTCGGTGTTCTCCCTGAAGATGACCATGTCGATCAGCTCGGGATGCTTCACAGGCGACGGGACGCCATCGAAATACCGGACGGGCCGCAGGCACACGTACAAGTCGAGGCGCTGGCGCAAGGCGACGTTGAGGCTCCGAATGCCGCCACCGATCGGTGTCGTCAGCGGACCCTTGATCCCGACAAGATACTCGCTGAACGCGTCGACGGTTTCTTGGGGCAGCCACTCCCCCGTCTCGTCGAACGCCTTCTGCCCTGCAAGGACCTCCTTCCATCCGATCCGCCGGTGACCTCCATAGGCCTTCTCGACAGCCGAATCGAACACGTAGCGTGAAGCACGCCAGATATCGGGTCCCGTGCCGTCACCTTCGATGAACGGGATGATCGGTTCGTCCGGGACAACCAGCTCGCCGGCCTCCATCGTGATTGGCGATGCCATATGTGATCTCCTCTCGTGTTATCCCACGTGCGTTCGGGCCGCAACCGCCGTGTTGTGCATCAGCATCGCAACCGTCATCAACCCGACCCCGCCAGGCACCGGAGTGATCGCCCCGGCCACCTCGGCGACCTTCTCGAAGTCGACATCGCCGACGAGTCCCTCCTCGGTTCGATTGATCCCTACGTCGATCACGGTTGCACCGGGTTTGACGTGGTCTGGTCCGATCATCTTGGCGCTGCCGATCGCGGCAACGAGGATGTCGGCTTCTCTCGTGACGGCCGCGAGGTCAACGGTGCGGGAGTGCGCCATCGTCACAGTCGCGTCGGTGCCTTTCAACCCGAGCAGGAGACCCAACGGGCGTCCGACGAGGAATGACCGTCCGACCACGACGGCCCGAGCACCCGATGTCTCGATGCCGTAGTGGTCGAGGATGCGCATCACGCCTTGTGGCGTGCAGGGCACCAACGCCGGCTTGCCCAATGCGAGCAGCCCCAGGTTGTACGGGTGGAGGCCGTCGACGTCCTTGCCGGGGTCGATCAGCGTCGTGATGCGCTGCTCGTCGAGATGGCTGGGCAGAGGCAGCTGAACGAGGATGCCGTCGACCGCGTCGTCGTCGTTGAGCGATCGGACGAGGTCTTCCAGCGCCTCCTGGCTCGTCTCGGCCGGCAACTCGTGATGGATCGAGTTGATCCCTACCTGGCCGGCGACACGCCGCTTCGATCGGACATACACGTGCGACGCCGGGTCGTCACCAACGAGCACGGTCGCCAGCCCCACCTCCTTGGGGATGTCGGCCACCGCCGCGGCAACCTCCTCCTTCACCGCGTCGGCGACCTGCCTGCCTTCGAGAATGCGAGCGCTCACCACTTCCTCCTCGTCTCACCCGTTGGGACCGGCTTCATGATCTTCGTCTCGATCACGTCGAAGAGTTTCGCCGGTTCGGGTTCGATCGCTCGACGCTGCGCCGATGCGTAGTAGGCCTTGGACCGCTCCTCGATCCCTCCCGGGGCATCGGTCGAGATGATCCATACGAACCTGTTCTCTTCAGGGACTGTCCACGCGCCGATCACGTCGAACCCCACGGCCCTGCGCGCCTCGACAACCTGAGGGAAGATCGAGAGGAACTCGTCCATCCTGCCCGAAGTGACCTGGTACATGCGAAGCTGATACTCGGTAGCCACGTTGTCCTCCTCAAGATGAGAGCCTACCCGCGCCGGATCGGGCCTAGTCCGGGTCACTCTCGTCACTGCCGGCCGGACATATTCCTGCCAGCAGTGACGAGAACAGACGACCGGAGGACCGCCACCATCTCGCAGAGCGCCTACGCTCTCCCGATGCTGTTCACGAGACGATTCGTACTCGCCTGGATCGCCAATCTGGCCCAAGAGATGGCGTGGTCGCTCTTCGTCCAGTTCCCCGGATTCCTGCTCGACCTCGGTGCAGACGAAGTCGAGATCGGGCTTCTCGTCGGGCTGACCGCATTCGCGTCCGTCGTCGTGCGCCCATGGGTGGGCCGAGCCATGGACGTGTACGGAAGGCGTCCGGTGATCATCGCCGGCAACCTCCTCAACGTCGGTGTGCTCGCCCTCTACCTGACGGTCACGACCCTTGGCCCGTGGATCTACGTCGTGCGGATCCTCCATGGTTTCGCAGCGGCCCTGCTCTTCACGTCCCTCTTCACCTACGGTGCAGATCAGGTTCCCGCGGCGAGAAGAACCGAGGGCCTCGCCCTCTTCGGCGTCTCAGGGCTTCTGCCCATCGCCCTTGGTGGTCTGCTCGGCGACCTGATTCTCTCCAGAGGCACGTTCACCACGCTCTTTCTCGTCGCGCTTGGCTTCGCGATTCTCGCCCTCGTGCTCTCGATCCCATTGAAGGACGAACGAGAGTGGGCGGACGAACCCCCACACCGCTTCATGCAGTCGGTCACCTCCAAGAGTCTGCTGCCCTTGTGGTGGCTCGGCCTCGTCTTCGCGATCGCCCTGACCGCATACTTCACGTTCATCAAGACGTTCGTGGTCGAAACCGGTATCGGTTCTGTCGGCGCGTTCTTCGCCGCCTACTCGGGCATAGCGATCGCGCTGCGTCTGTTCGCCGCCTCCCTCCCCGACCGCGTTGGCACGATGAAGGTGCTGTACCCGGCTTTGGGTTCGATGACCGTCGGGCTCCTCACGCTGTCACTTGCACACAGCGCTACTGCCATCGTCGTGGCCGGCCTTCTTTGTGGTGCCGGCCATGCGTACATCTTCCCGATCATGCTGTCGATGGTCGTCACGACCGCCCCCATCGAGGATCGGGGCTCGGCCGTGGCGATCTTCACCGGTCTCCTCGACCTCGGGACGCTGATTGGTGGGCCGATCCTCGGCGCAGCAATCAGGTATGGCAGCTACCCGATCATGTTCGCGACCGCTGCGGTGTGGACGCTCGCGGGATCGCTCGTGTTCGCCAGGTGGTCGAGAGCGTCTGCCCTCAGGTCGTCCGGCCCGTCCTGACCCGAACGAGGAGCACGATGAACGCGATCGCCGAGCACGACCCCACCCACCGCGGTGCGGCATGCTCCCCCAACCCGATGACCGTGTCGATGGCGCCACACCGACCACTCCGAGCGAGTAGGCAAGAGTCAGCCCGTCTTCCCCCGCGTGTCCACTCGTCGGCGATCTACCTGGTTGACGCTACCAGGCGCCCCCTCCGCCGCCTCCGCCGCCACCACCGCCCCCGCCGGAGAATCCGCCCCCTCCACCGGACCCCGACGACGGCGGCGTGAACGCACCCTGGAGTGCACTCCCGAGCCCGGCGAACGCGTTTGCGCTATGCCCACCGGTGAACCCGTTGGTGCCGTACCAGTACAGGCTGCTCTGGTGCTCGAGCTCCTGCGGCGCCTGGAGTCGCGCTGCCTTCAACACATCGTCGGCGACCCCGAGCGCAATCGCATACACGAGATAGCGATCCCAGAGATCGAGCGAGATGACCGGAGCCTCCTGCATCCGGCTGAAGTCCTTCAGGTATCTGCGGAACGCCTCCCACCTAGCAGCGAGAAGCGCCCCGGAGCGAGTGCGTTTGACCCAGCCCCTCTTCTTCGCGGCGAACACGCCAAGGATGCCACCGTTGACGATGAACGCCGCTATCGCACCGGTGACCACCGTCTGGCCCCAGCTCTTCTCTGCGAATACCGGCATCAAGAACATGCCGACGAAGAACACGAGGAAGGCGATCCCGCCAGCGATCACCAACGGCCTGAGCCCGGATCGGTCGATCAGTGATTGGCGGGTGAGCGCCTCGGAGGCTTCCTTCTGAAACGCCTTGTAGGTGGTGGCGTTCGCCGACGCATCGTCCCTGATCGCTTCTCTGAAGTCCGAGAGAGGCTTTGGGCCCTCTTCCAGCACACGCTCCATGACGGTCACGACAGAACGCTCTGCGGCCGTCAGCGACATCTTCGTGTCGCCGAGGCCGATCTGGAGATCAGAGATCTGCTCGTGTCGCAGACCTGCCCACGTCGATCGGTCAATAGAAACCGGCGTGGCAGTCAAGACACCCCGACGGATCAGATCGAAGATGGTCGCGGTGAACTCGGGCACTCCGACAAACCCCTGCGAGAGCAACCCGCCCACTACCAGCGGCAGGTCCTCCGAGGGTGGTTCCTGCTCGTACTCGCGGTCATACTCGACCTTCGGTTCCCGCCCGTACCTCAGATAGATCCAGCCGACGGCGACTGCTCCTGGAAGGAACGTGCCGAGCACCATCACCACGGTGAGGACACGACCGATGACGCGGTTCCTGTTGGCGGTTGCCGCAGCAGCCTCCTCTTCTGAGAGGATCCCTGGGAGACCGTCGCCCGCGATCAGTGTCGCGCCAGAGGTCGATGTGAGCAGCGTCCTCGGAAAGACGACACGCATTTCGACGAACTGCCGTGGAGGAACGTTGGAGGCGCGGAGGGTTGCCGACGCGCCATCGATGCCGAGGGCCGTAGAACCGTTCACGCTCGCGGGGTGACCCCAGACCCGGATGTCGGACGACTGGCCGGGCAGCTGCATCGTCGCGTACAACGATTTGAGATCCCCCTCCCAATGATCACCCCACACCTGCAGGTTGACGTCGACGACGTCGTCGTAGGCATGGGCAAGACCGGCGAACCGGTAGGAGATCGTGAACGTGCGTCGCTCGTTCGCCGCCTGATAGTGCCAGACGATCCGCTCCAGGTTGCCCAGCTCTGCGACGCCGAACGTTCCGGACGCACCGGACGAGCCGAGTTCTGCAGAGGCACCGGGTGCGTACTGGACGTCACCCTCGAACACTTGCACGTCGGTGATCGACTCACCCGGAGCGAGTGGGATGTCCCTGTATGCACCGGTGAACGAACCGTTGTAGTCGAACGTGATGTGCTCCTGCACGAGCAGCGACCCGTCGGGCTGCACCTGAACGTCGACTTCGGCACCGGGGGTGCTGAACGACTTGGCTGAAGCCGGAGCGGCCAACAGCACGACTGCGAGAAGCGACAGGACCGCTGTCGCGACTGCCTTGCGCATGCCTAGAAGCTGACCTGGGGTGCCTGATCCGCCTCGTCGGGAGCATCGAAGTACGGCTTCGTGTCGAATCCGGCGATCGAAGCGACGATATTGGACGGCACCGTCTGGACCTTGTTGTTCAGAGTCAGCACGGAGTCGTTGTAGATCTGTCGAGAGACGGCGATCTTGTTCTCCGTGTCGGTGAGTTGCCCCTGGAGATCCAGGAAGTTGGTGCTCGCCTTCAGATCAGGGTATGCCTCGGCGAGGGCGAACAGCTGACGAAGGGCTGCGGTCAGCACATTCTCGGCCTGCGCCTTCTCCTCGACGCCTCCGGCCGACATCGCCCGATTCCGGGCTTCGACGACCTGCTCGAACGTCGACCGCTCGTGCGAAGCGTATCCCTTGACCGTCTCGACAAGGTTCGGAATCAGGTCATACCGGCGTTTCAGCTGGACCTCGATCTGACCCCAGGCGTTCTCGGTGCGGTTCCGCAGCTTGACGAGACCGTTGTACGTGGCGAAGTACCAGAATCCCAGCACCACGATGACCGCAATGACGACATAGATCCACACGCCTGACCCTCCCTCGGTGACGTGGTCAAGAGTCTACGGGATCGATCCGTCCAACTCTGGTCACTCCGGTCCATATCTCAGCCGGTGCAGTGAGGCTGAAGGGGTAGATCCCCGATCTACCATGTCGCCGTGCTCACTGCCCTTATCCGTCTCAGGTCGTTCACTCGCGACTCGCGGTGGTTCCTGGTTGCGGCATCGCTATGGGGATTCGCGTTCAGTGTCACCTGGCTCCTGCTGAACTTCCTCTTCGAGGGGCTCGGCTTCTCCCAGACACTCGTTGGTGTTGCCAACGCGGTGCCAAACCTGATAGCGCTTCTGTTCGCCCTCCCCGTAGCCAGACTCTCGGAACGCATCGGGTACGTGCGGATGATGCGGATGGGAGCGCTTGCAGCCGGGTTAGGGCTGCTAGGGCTGTCGCTCTCGAAGGGCCTGATTCCAGCGATGATCGCCGTATTCCTCATTGGCCTCGGCGGTATGGCGTTCTGGGTGGTTCCGAGCCCCCTCATGACCGCTCTCGAGCCACAGGTGAACCGTACCTACCTCTTCTCGGCGCAGTTCGCAGCAAACCTCGTCGCCGGTTTCTTCGGCAGTCTCGTCGGAGGATCGCTTCCGTCGCTGTTCGGTCATCTCGCATCGATCGACCCCAAGAGTCTCCAGGCGATCCAGTGGACGGTCATGGTTGCCGCGGCTCTCTACCTCGTCACTGCCATTCCGTTGTGGAAGCTCACCGAGGTGCGGCCGGCCGAACCGTCTGAAGGACGAGGCTGGCACATCCCGAAACCGGCACGGAAGATCATCCTCGTCCTGCTGGTGCCGAACATGTTCATCGGATTCGGTGCCGGCCTCATCATGCCGTTCCTGAACATCTTCGTGGAGGGCAAGTTCGACATCTCCTACTCCGCTCTCGGCGCCGTGTTCGCATGGTCCCAACTCGGCATGGCGATCGCGGTGATGCTGCAGCCGATCATCGCAGACCGTTTCGGCAAGACGACGAGTATCGTCATGGTCCAGGGACTGTCATTGCCGTTCATCACGATGCTCGGGTTCTCCTCGAGTTTCACCCTGGTCGCCGCGGCCCTGTTCGTCAGGTCGGCGCTCATGAACGCGGCCAACCCGATCTACGCCGAGTTCACGATGGGGCAGGTGAAAGAGGCCTGGCGCCCGTCACTCGCTGCCGCAGAGGTGATGGTGTGGTCTGCCGGCTGGACGATCGGACCGTTCATCTCAGGGTGGATTCGCACCAAGCTCGGGTTCGGTCCCGGGTTCAGCGTGCTGTTCATCGCGATGCTGGTCTTGTACACGATGGGTATCGCCTACACATGGTTCGTGCTGCGGCCACTCGAGCGATCGGGCAAGACAGACGTCGACCACGCGTAGGAGATTCTCGCTTCGCTTGCAGCTGACAGCTGACAGCTTTCAGTCACCAGTCACCGGCAAGACGCGCCCTTGCGCTTTCTTCGACCGCAGGTCGGTGTTCTTACCGAGAACCCAGAACCGAGAACAGGCGAGCGAAGCTCGCCACCCGTTTCCTCCCCTCGCGGGCGAAGCGAGCATTGGGGGAGCTGGACTCGGCGAAGCCGACGACGGAGGGGGCGGTTCCCACCAACGTAGCTCGGCCCCCCTAGCCCAGCGGCTGCGCCGCTGCGGTACTTTCCCCCCAACGCTCGGCCCTACGGCCTCGCTGGGGGGACCAACCGGCTCACGCAGCGAGTATCTAGACGCCTACCCGGGTGCTGCGCCGTTCCAGCAGCACCGTGTCGCGCCACCGGCCCTCATGCATGCCGATGCGTGAGCGGTTCCCGACCATCCGGAACCGGCGTGACTGAAGCAGCAACAGACTGGCCTCGTTCTCGGGGAACACACTCCCCTGAAGCGTCCAGATGCCTTCGTCTTCCGAGGTCAGGATCAAGGCGTCGAGCAGTGCCCCACCGATGCCACCACCTCTGTGGTCCTCGGCCACGTACACGGTTGCCTCCACGACGCCCCGGTACGCGGCACGTCGCGACACGGGACTCACAGCC
Source organism: uncultured bacterium (assembly GCA_963827865.1). Lineage (GTDB taxonomy): Bacteria > Actinomycetota > Acidimicrobiia > Spongiisociales > UBA4744 > CAYLHS01. Next base: position 71,901 of record CAWHCO010000004.1, read on the forward strand.
GCCCACCCGACCACATCGTCGCCGACAACCGCGACGAGCCGGCAATTCGGGAGGTGACCGCCGTCCCACTCCTCGTAGGTTGGCACTGTGGCCTCGAAGGTTGCTTGTCCCGTTCGAAGACCTTGCGCGTAGATCTCTGCCACACGCGGCCAGTCCTCTGGTCTCATGAGTCGGATATCCATCGCGCAAACCTACCCCGTTCGAGCCGCTGCCGGCCAGCGGTGACCTGGCCGGCAGCAAGCAGGCCTGGAATCAGCCTTCCAACAACCCCTTCATCGCCTCACCGATAGCGGTCGGGTCGTCCAGCACCGTCACCCCGGCGGCGCGCAGCGCCTCCATCTTGGCGGCGGCGGTCCCTTTGGAGCCGGAGATGATCGCTCCGGCATGGCCCATCTTCTTTCCTTCGGGCGCGGTCACGCCGGCGATGTAGGACACCACCGGCTTGGTCACGTGCTCCTTGATGAACTCGGCTGCACGTTCTTCGGCATCACCACCGATCTCGCCGATCATGACGATGCCCTTGGTTTCCGGGTCGTTCTGGAACCGAGCGAGCACATCGATGAACGTCGTTCCCGGGACCGGGTCGCCGCCGATGCCAATACAGGTCGTCTGGCCGAGTCCATGCGTCGTCAGTTCGTGCACCGCCTGGTAGGTGAGGGTGCCGGAGCGGGACACGACCCCGATGGGGCCGGGCGTGGTGATCGAGTCGGGCATGATGCCGACGTTCGATTTCCCAGGGGAGATGAGTCCTGGGCAGTTGGGCCCAATGAGGACTGTGTCGGGCGTGGTTTCCTTCAGGTAGTTGTAGACCTTCGCCTCGTCCTGAGCAGGGATTCCTTCTGTGATACAGACGATCACGTCGACACCTGCGGCCGCTGCCTCCATAACCGCGTCGGCGGCGAACGGTGGCGGGACGAAGATCAGCGACGTGTTGGCTCCGGTCGCCTCGACAGCCTGTGCGACGGTGTCGAAGATCGGTATTCCTTCAACCTGCTCACCGCCCTTGCCGGGTCGGGTCCCGGCGACCACCTTGGTGCCGTAGGCTCGGTTGCGGAGGGCGTGGAACTGACCTTCCTTGCCGGTCAAGCCCTGCACAACGACCTTGGTGTTCTCATCGATGAGGATCGCCATCAGGCCACCTCCCCGCCTGCGAGTTGCACTGCTTTCTCTGCTGCCTCCCGCATGGTGGCTGCGGGGATCAGCTTCTCGGATTGGACCTTTCTCAGGATCTCTCGACCTTCGGTCGCGTTGGTGCCGTCGAGCCGAACGACGATCGGCCACGGCAAGTCGAGATTCTGGAACGCCTCGAGCACACCCTGGGCGACGAGGTCTCCACGGGTGATCCCGCCGAAGATGTTGATGAGGACCGTCTTGACCGACGGGTCCTGCATGAGCACTTCGAGGGCGTTGGTGATCGTGTCGGCGCCTGCGCCACCACCGACGTCGAGGAAGTTGGCTGCCTTGCCACCGACGAGCGACACGACATCGAGGGTCGACATGACGAGTCCCGCCCCGTTGCCGATGATGCCGACGTCACCGTCGAGCTTGATGAAGTTGAGACCGCGCTCCTTGGCCATCCGCTCGACCGGCGGGATGACGTGCTCCTTGGCGAACTCCGGAAAGTCCTTGTGCCGGAAGAAGCCGTTCTCGTCGAGCGCCACCTTCGAGTCGAGCGCTATGACCTGACCGTCTTCAGTGAGGATCATCGGGTTGACCTCGACGAGGTCGCAGTCGAACTCGACGAATGCCTGGTACAGCTTCTTCAGCAGCCCGATCGCCCCACGGGCCGCCTCCGGGTCCAGCTTGGCCCGGTACGCCATCTCGGTGGCGAGCCAGTTCGGAAGACCGATCACCGGGTCGATGTGCACCTTGACGACCGCTTCCGGTTCGGTTACAGCGACCTGCTCGATGTCCACGCCGCCCCTGGCACTGATCATGCCCAGGTGCTTCTTTGCGGATCGATCGAGCGTGAACGACGCGTAGTACTCGGCTTTGATCTTGGAGGCCTTCTCGATCCACACCCGGTGGACGGTGTGCCCTTTGATGTCCATGCCGAGGATCTCCCCGGCTCTTTCGTACGCCTCGTCGGGGTTGGCGGCGACTTTGATCCCGCCGGCTTTGCCTCGTCCGCCCACCTGCACCTGTGCCTTGACGACGACGGTTCCGCCCAATTCACGGGCGGCATCACGTGCTTCGTCGGGGGTGGTGGCGACCTTCCCTTCCGGGACGGGTACGCCGATGCGAGCGAACAAGGACTTCCCCTGGTATTCCAGAAGGTCCACGATCTCTCCTCGTCAGTGTTCTTCTACGTTCTGCGCTACCCAGTCGGTGATCTCCGACAGCGAGGCACCCGGCGTGAAGATGCCGGACAGCCCGGCCTTCTCCAGCTCGGCGATGTCGTCGTCGGGGATGATGCCCCCTCCGAACACGACGATGTCGGTGATGCCCTCCTCGGCGAGAAGTTGCACGACTCGTGGGAACAAGGTCATATGGGCGCCGCTGAGCACCGACAGACCGACCGCGTCGACGTCTTCCTGGATAGCGGTCTGAACGATCTGTTCGGGAGTCTGGTGCAGCCCCGAGTAGATCACTTCGTTGCCGGCGTCGCGAAGTGCCCTGGCGATCACTTTTGCCCCTCGGTCGTGCCCGTCGAGACCGGGCTTTGCGATCAGGATCCTGCGTGGCATTGCGACCCGCAGGTTACCGCACAGAAACCGAGCGGCCGCATCGTCACAACGACTCGCGTCTCACACCTCGCTCGGTGATGCCTTTCCACCATGCCCGCGTCGACTCCCGGATCGGGAATCCCGGTGCAGCAACCCATCCGATCACGCCTGCCTCGGCGAACAGGAGCGCCTCGACGATGTCGCGGACGTCGACCCAGTTGAAGCCCCCGTCCGGGGGCACCGGCAGCTTGCCGGCTCGCCGTACAGGACGCTCCAGTGGAAAGGAACAAGGGGCGACCGGCTACCGTTAGACCACACGGCCAACCGGAGACAAGGACATGTCACATCTGTATGGACTATCGGCTCGTGGCCAGAGTGTCTGGCTGGATGCGATCTCTCGAGAGCTCCTCAAACCCGACGCTCTTCCCCGCATGGTTCTTGACGATGCCATCACTGGTGTCACCTCCAACCCTTCGATCTTTGCAGCGGCGATCATGGGATCCACCGACTACGACGAGTCGCTCAAGGAGTTGGCCGCACGCGATGCGTCGACAGTTGATATCTACACGGCACTTGTCACCGCCGACATCAAGGCTGCCTGCGATGCCACCCGACAGGTGTACAACCGCTCCGACGGCGTCGACGGCTACGTTTCCGTCGAGGTGTCTCCGGACATCGCGCACGACACCGAAGCCACCGTGGCCGAGGCGCGTGAGTGGGTCAAGCGGATCGACCGACCGAACCTGCTCATCAAGGTGCCCGCCACTCCAGCCGGTGTTCCCGCCGTCCGCCGGCTGATCTCCGAGGGGATCTCGGTCAATGTGACGCTGATCTTCGCTCTCGATCGGTACCGGGAGGTGACGGAGGCATACCTGAGCGGACTCGAAGGATTCCTCAAAGACAACCCCAATGCGTCCCGCATCGCTTCGGTGGCTTCCTTCTTCGTGTCCCGGGTTGATACGGAAGTCGATAAGCGCCTCGAAGCCATCGGGTCCGGTGCGCTCGCGCTGCGCGGCAAGGCTGGGATCGCCAACGCCAGGGCTGCGTACGGTGCGTTCCTCGAGACGTTCGCGGGGGACCGCTGGAATGCGCTGGCTTCTTCGGGGGCCCGCGTCCAGCGGCCGCTGTGGGCGAGTACCTCAACCAAGAATCCCGCCTACAGCGATGTCATGTATGTGGAGGATCTGGTCGCCGACGACACGGTGAACACCATTCCACTCGCCACGATCGAGGCCTACCAGGACCACGGAAACCCCGACCCGGATACGTTCACGACTGCCGACATCGGGGATGCCATCGAGACGCTGGCCAAGCTGGGCTCGGTGGGCATCGACTACGACGATGTGGTGCAGGTTCTCGAGGACGAAGGTGTCGCCAAGTTCGCCGCCGCCTACCACGAGCTGCTCGCCTCGATCGAGAAGAAGCGGGAAGCGCTGATCGGATAGCCCACTCCCCTCGTTCTTGTCGACCTCAGCCCTGGTGAGCGGGGCCAGGATTGACAGGAACGAAGGGGTCCGGTTCTTGTCACTGCTGGCTGGCCCAGCCAGCAGTGACAAGAATCAAACCTTCACCAGCGGTGCCCAGGCCAACAACAACCGCTTCTCGCCGGCACCGTCGAACAGGACCGTCGCCTCGGCTCGATCGCCAGAACCGACGATGCGCTGCACCGTCCCCTCCCCCCATTTGTCGTGGCGAACCCGATCGCCAATCGACAGCTCGACATCTCCGAGCGTGTGGCGAGGCTCGGCACGTTCCCGTTCCGGCAAGCGGCGCTCCCGCTTGATCGTATCGGTCAACGACTCGGGGATCTCGGCAAGGAACCGACTCGGCGGGTTGAAGTTGGCGGCGCCCCACAGCATGCGCTGCCAGGCGTTCGTAACGTACAGCCGGTCCTGAGCCCTCGTGATCCCCACGTAGCAAAGTCGCCGTTCCTCCTCGAGCTGGTCAGGATCCCCGAGCGAGCGCATATGCGGAAACACGCCGTCGTCCATCCCGATCAAGAAGATGACCGGATACTCGAGCCCCTTCGCCGTGTGCAGGGTCATCAGCGTGACGGCCTCAGTCACGTCGTCCATCTCGTCGAGGTCGGTAACGAGGCTGATCGACTCGAGGAACAACTCCACCTTGCGAAGGCCAGGCAGCTCGCTCCACTCCTCCCCGTCGACGAGCGTGCCCTCGGCAGCAGACCCGTACTCCTCGGCGACAGAGACGAGCTCTCGAAGGTTCTCGGCGCGACCGAGCGCCTCGACGGACCGCTCCGACTCCAGCTCGGCAACGTACCCGGTTTCGTTCATGACCGCTTCGAGGGCTGCCTTCGGACCCTCGGCGGCTCGCTCCCTCAACATCTCGAGCAGGGCGAGAAACTCCCTTATGAGCGTCTGAGCACGGCCCATCACCCCGGCAATGTCATCACCGAGCGCGTCGTGAAAACTGATTCCGTGGCTCTGCGCGAATCGATCGACATGCCCGATCGTCGTTGTGCCTATCCCCCGTTTCGGGACGTTGATGATGCGTTTCAACGCCACCTCGTCGTCCGGGTTGACGAGCACCCGCAGATAGGCGAGCGCGTCCTTGACCTCGCGGCGCTCGTAGAACTTGACTCCTCCGACCACCTGATAGGGAAGCCCGAACCGAACGAACACCTCTTCCAGCACCCGGCTCTGAGCGTTGGTCCGGTAGAAGACGGCGACGTCCGAAGGGCGGTACCCGGCAGCTTCCAGCTCGGCTACCTGTTCGGCGACGAATGCAGCCTCGTCGTGCTCATCCTGGGCCTGATACCGGGCGACCAGCTCGCCGCGGCCACGATCAGTCCATAGGTGTTTCACCTTTCGAGCTGCGTTGTTGGAGATCACCGAGTTGGCCGCTTCGAGGATCACCTCGGTCGATCGGTAGTTCCGATCGAGCACGACCACCTTCGCATCCGGGTAGTCCTTCTCAAACTCGAGGATGTTGCGGATGTCGGCACCCCGCCACCCATAGATCGACTGGTCGCTGTCTCCGACGACACACAAGTTCCGATGCCCGGCGGCGAGCTGGCGAACCAGCGTGTACTGCGCGTGGTTCGTGTCCTGGTACTCGTCGACCATGACATACTGCCAACGCCGCTGGTAGTGCTCGAGGACGTCAGGGAACGCCCCGAACAGCTCGACGGTGACCATCAAGAGATCGTCGAAGTCCATCGCCGAAGCCTCGAGGAGCCGCTGCTGGTACAGCCTGTACACGTCGGCGACCTGACCGTGATGGAAGCCGGCCGCTCGCTCCCTGAACGTCTCGAAGTCGATCAGCTCGTTCTTGGCGTCAGAGATCGCCGCTCTGATGTTGCGTGGCGGGAAGCGCTTCGGATCCATGTCGAGGTCGTGAAGGCACATGGTGACCAGTCTCAGGGAGTCGGCGTCGTCGTAGATGGAGAAGCCGGCTCGATACCCGAGTCTGGGCGCCTCCCTTCGTAGGATCCTGGCGCAGGCACTGTGGAAGGTCGAGATCGTCATCGCCCGCACTCTGCCTCCGACCAGCGCCTCCACCCTCTCCCGCATCTCACCTGCAGCCTTGTTCGTGAACGTGATGGCGAGAATCGACTGCGGCGGAACCCCAAGGCCATGCATCAGATAGGCGATTCTGTACGTGAGGACACGGGTCTTGCCCGAACCGGCCCCCGCCACGACCAGCACAGGACCCTCGGTTGCCGCGACCGCCACCCGTTGCGCGGGATTGAGATCATCGAGAAGGGACGCGCCCGCAGAAACGAGGTCTTCCTGCATACACACGATGGTACCCGGAGGTTCTCGGTTGTCAGTTCTCAGTTGTCGGTAGGAGGACCGCAACGCGGCTCGCGGCGACTGAGGCCGAGCCTGCTGTCAGCTGTGAACTGTCGGCTGTCCGCTTTGAGCTTCGCCGGCTCAGGTGTTCGGGACCGGCTCCTCGATCTTTTCGAACTCCTCGCCGGCCGGTGTCGCGAGCTTCACCGTGAAGCAGAATCGAGAACCCGTCGGGAATCGATGCTCGTACCAGAGGTCGCCGCCCATCGCTTGGGTGAGTTGGAGGGCGATCGGCAGCCCGAGCCCGATCCCTTGATCCGATCGGGCGTCACCCTTGGACCTTTGTTCGAACCGTCCGAACATCCGGTCGACTTCCTCGTCCTGAATGCCGGGCCCGTTGTCGGATACGACCACGAGGTAGCGGTGCCCGTACGGGCTCCCCTCGATGAGCACCTGATCTCCACCGTACTTCATGGCGTTCTCGAAGAGATTCCGGAGGACCTGGACGACTCGGCGGCGATCAGCGTACACCATCACCCCGCCTGGAATCGCGACGGCCGCCTCGCGCTTCGCCCCGGGAGGATTCACGAGGCTGAGGACTTCATGGGCAAGCGGCGCGAGCTCGAACTCCTCCGACCTCAACGGAAGTCTGCCGGCCTGCAAGCGTGGCAGCACGAGGATGTCTTCGACGAGCTCGTGGAGGTGCTGGGCCTGCGAACGGATGATGTCGAGGAACTCGTCGACCTCCTTCTCGCTGCTCGTTCGCCACGACTCTCTGAGTGCCTCTGCGAACCCGGCGATCGACGTGAGCGGGGTGCGGAGCTCATGACTGACCATGGAGACGAACTCGTTCTTCATCTCCTTGGCCCGTTCGGCCTCAGCGGTGGCCGCTGCCTCGCGCTCGCGGGCGGCCGCGTTCGACCGGAGCGCCCAGGCCACCGCGACGACGGCCAGAACGAGCGCGACACCGACCGCGAAGTTCAGCATCTCCCGGCTCTCATGATGGCTGTATCGTCAGAACACCCCCAGGAGTTGAGGTGAACCGACGGGTTTGAATGGCAGCTATCGAGGATCGCCGTAAAGTGACGACAAGCTCAACCGCGCCTCCTGCTCGAGGAGTTTCTGGTGGTAGGAGGCCGAGTCGACCACAGCGGCGATCGGAAACTCTACGAGCCTGAGCGTCCGTGCGACCTGCGGGGTGAACTGGCCGGGTCGACGCGAGGCAACCGCGAGGATGCCGATTACCTCACCGCGCGAACGGAGGCTCATGGCAAAGAACGACGGCCAGCCTTCGCCTGAGTCGTTCCACCCGAACCTGGGCGGATCGAGGAACCAGACGCCAAGCTCGTCCGCAGTGACCTTCACCGGCGACAGCTGATCGAGATGCCCTGCGACGAGACGCTTGAACACCTCGAACTCTTCCCGCGACACGGCGCTCTCGAGACGAGCAGCCATCCGCTTTTCCGATGCGAGGGCGATCGCAGCGACGTCGAATCCGACGAAGCGTCTCAGGATCTGGAGTAGCTCACCGAGTGTGCCGGCCAGGTCCCCCGGCCTGGTTGCCATCGTGACGATGTCGTTGACGATCGTCGCCTCGAACAGCTTCCGGTCGAGCAGGTCGGTCACCCGGGCGAGCACCTCGACCGTGTCGAGCTGTTTCGGCTCCTGGTGTCGGTTGAGGTCGGACAAGGCCCGCGTCGCCCTCGCCGACTTGATCGCACCGACGAGGTCCTCCCCAAGCGACTCCTTGGTCAAGTAGCCGTCGGCACCCGACTTCTCGCCCCAGTAGCGATCCTCAGCCGAGTCGAGAGCTGTCAGGATCAGCACCGGAATGTGCGCGACCGAGTAGTCCTCCTTGATCAGCCGACACACGACATACCCGCTCATCTTCGGCATCCGAATGTCGAGCAGGACGAGGTCGGGCAGTTCGGAGTAGAAGACCTGGATTGCCTCGAACCCGTCGCTCGCGGTCACGACGTCGAAACCTGCCTCGGTCAGCAACGACGTGACCGCGGCCCTGATGACTGGGCTGTCGTCGGCAACGAGGACTTTCACCGACCCACCTCCATCGATGTGCCCGTCCTCAGCGCGATGAGCGACGAGATCGTCGAGACGAGCAGCCCCTGACGGAGATCAGACTTGTCGAGATAGGCGTCGACGCCCGCCTCCCATGCCCTCGACTGGTCGTCGGCGGTCGCCACCGCGGACACCATGATCACGGGGAGCGCCGGGAGACGGCGCCGGACCGCCGAAACCAGCTCGACACCATCCGGGCCCGGCATTGAGAAGTCGACGACGACTGCGTCGTACGTGCCGGCTTCGAGAAGTTGGAGACCCTCTTCGGCGTTCCTACCGACGGTCACCTCGTACCCCTGGCTACTGAGCACGGCAGCAACGAGCTGGCGTACGCCTTTCGAGTCGTCGACGACGAGCACCTTGTACCTGGTCCCGTCGGGGATCGGAACAGACTGGATCTGATCCGAGAGACGGTTCGGATCGACGATGACGACGACCTCGCCTCCTCCCAGTACCGCCGCCCCGGTCAAGTATGGGGCGCCGGCAAGCACGGGACCGAGGCCCTTGACGGCGACTTGTCGCCGACCCACCACCTCGGGAACCGTGACTGCGGCCCTTCCTGCCCTGGTCGCGAACACGATGATCTGGTTGGCCTCCTCCGGGCCCCCGGCGCCGATCGCGGCACCAAAGGAGCTGATCGGCATGCGCCTGCCTTCCAGGACGAATTCCATGCGGTCCTTGCCCGGACGGACTTCGGCGCCGGCCGTGGGAATGATCGCGACAACAGTCGCCGCCGGCACACCCCATATCCTCCCCGCGGATCGCAAAAGGACGAGATCCTGAAACGACCAGGAGAGCGGAAGGGTCAGCAGCACCGACGTACCCTTGCCCGGCCGCGACTCCACGGAGATCCCGCCGTTCACATCTTCGATCAGTTCAGCAACAAGTGACAGTCCTACCCCGTCACCACTCAGATCGGACGGTTCGGCCACGGTCGAGAACCCGGACTTGAACAGAAGACCCGACAAATCGGAGCCTGGCTGTCCTGGATCCAAACCCTTCTCGGTCGCGGCCTCGCGTACCGCATCCCAATCGATCCCGCGCCCATCATCTTCGACGGAAATCTTCAACTGACCGTCCATGTCCGCGGCTCGAACGACGATGCGACCGGCCGCCGGCTTGCCCATATTCTCCCGCTCTTCAGGAGACTCGATGCCGTGGTCGACCGCGTTGACGACGAGATGGCGCAAGGGCTCGCGCAGATGCTGGAGGATCTGCCGGTCGACCTCTACGTCGCCACCGCCCAGCTCGATATGCACCTCCTTGCCGGTCCTTCGGGCCAGGTAGTGCACGAACTGACCGAACGTCGACGTAATGACCGCGAACTCCTCGGAGACCAGCTCCAGCGCGCGATCCTGAAGGTCCCGAACCGCTTCGTCCATCGCCTGGACGGCCGCCTCCCACCGGGCGGCCAGCGACGCTACCTCCCTCGGGTTTCCCGCGGTCAAACGCAGCGCTCGCACGGCGTCGGACAGAGCGCTCGCATCGAGTCGCGCCTCCGTCGTGCGGTTGATCATGCGATACAGCTTGTTCGTGTCGACGCGAGTCGCCGATCCGATCAGTCCCTGCTCCACAGCGGACAGGAGGCCGCCGAGATCCGGGTGTGGGTCAGTCTCTGCAATCGGAACAGGGGTTGGTTCGGGTGTGGGTTTCGCGCTCGGCTTGAGTGCTGCTACCGCAGCCTCCAGCTTCGGTGTTCCCTCGACCGGATTCGCCTCCATGGTGGGCAGGAGCAGCGCCGCGACGTTGCCAACGCGCGACGCGAAATCCGCCACATCACCATTGAACGAGCTGTCGACGATCGAACGCCATGCCACTTCGAGGGCCTCACCGGCATCGCCGAGGGCATCGAAGCCCATCATCCTCGCCGATCCCTTGATGGTGTGCCCATCGCGCAGCAGGTCGGACGCCCTATCGCGACTGACTCCAGACACACCCAAGTCGTGTGCACCCAAAACCAGATTCTCAGCCCGCGAGGTCAGTTCCTCACGGAAGATGGCAAGCAACTCTGCGTCGCCGCTCAGGTCCACTCCAGCACCTTCTTCCTGATCACCTGGGATATCGGCGGCGCGTGAGGGTGACTTGAGCGCTAGTAGGCGGGCAAAGCCCGCCAGTCTTCAGTCGTCAGTCTTCAGTCATCAGTAGGAGCGCGACGTGAACGCGTTCCGCTGCCGTACAGCGCCCCTCTCACCGAGAACCCAACACTGAGAAACCGGCCACGAGCCCAGCACGCGACCCGACACACCACGAGACCGTAGGGCGAGCGTTCTTACCGAGAACCGACAACCGAGAACTGACAACCGGGAGTGAGCTCAGCTCACTCCCACTCGATGGTTGCTGGTGGTTTCGACGAGATGTCGTAGGCGACCCGGTTGATTCCCGGCACCTCGTTGATGACTCGCGACGAGATCCGTTCGAGTACCTCGTACGGGAGACGCGCCCAGTCGGCGGTCATGGCGTCGTCTGAGGTGACGGCTCGAAGAATCAGAGGGTAGGCGTATGTTCGGCCGTCGCCCTGCACGCCTACCGTTCGAACTGCCGGAAGGACCGCGAACGACTGCCACAATTCGCGATAGAGGCCCGCCCTCCGAACTTCCTGAGTAACGATCGCGTCGGCTGCGCGCAACACTGCCAGACGTTCCCTCGTCACTTCGCCGATCACCCGCACGGCGAGCCCCGGTCCAGGGAACGGCTGCCGCCACACGATGTCCTCGGGCAGCCCGAGTTCCTCACCGATCGCACGTACCTCATCCTTGAACAGATCACGGAGGGGCTCGACCAGGTCGAATTTCATGTCGTCTGGGAGCCCACCCACGTTGTGGTGGCTCTTGATCTTTGCGGCGTCCTTCGTGCCCGACTCGATGATGTCCGGATAGAGCGTCCCTTGTACCAGGAACGGCGTGTCTGTCAGCTCTGCCGCGACCTCTTCGAATACTCGGATGAAGGTCTCCCCGATGATCTTGCGCTTCATCTCAGGGTCGACGACGCCGGTAAGTCCGTCGAGGAACCGATCGGACGCGTCGACCTGGATGAGATTGATGCGGAATGCCTCGCGGAATGTCGCATCGACCTGCTCGGCCTCACCGGCGCGTAGGAGCCCGTGATCGATGAAGACACAGGTGAGCTGGTCACCGACGGCGTGATGGACGAGTGTGGCCGCTACCGACGAGTCCACCCCACCCGACAGGCCACAGATCACCTTGTCCTTGCCGACCTGAACGCGAATCGCTTCGACGGACTGCTCGATGATCGAGTGGCTCGTCCACGACGGCCGCGCCTTGCACACGTCGAACAGGAAGCGCCTGAGGATTTCTCCGCCGTGTGGCGTGTGCGCGACTTCCGGGTGGAACTGGACACCGAACACCTGCCGTTCCTCCGACTCAATCACTGCCACCGGCGACCCGGGCGTCGAGGCAACCACGCGAAACCCGGCCGGTGCGGCGACGACCGCATCGCCGTGACTCATCCACACGTCCTGGTGGGACGGCAAACCTCCAAGGAGGACCGACCGGTCGGTGACGTCGAGCGGTGTTTTGCCGTACTCGGCGTTCGCCGTGCGCTTCACGACGCCACCGAGTGCCGATGCGATCAGCTGGTGCCCGTAGCAGATGCCGAGCACCGGTATGCCTGCCTCGAGTATGCGGTGATCGATGTCGTAGGCGTTGTCCGAGTAGACGGATGCGGGACCGCCGGAGAGGATCACGCCAACAGGATGCTTCTCGAGGATCTGCTCCACCGTGATGTCGCGAGGCACGATCTCCGAGAAGACGTGGGCTTCCCTGACCCGTCGGGCGATCAGCTGGGCGTACTGGGCGCCGAGGTCGACGACCAGCACCCTGTCGAAGTCACCCGACGAGGCCTGCCCGTATTGCACGTCAACCCATTCCGACACGCTGAGACTTCTGCAGCGCCTTGCCTTCGGTCTGGAGCGACGGGGCGATCATCACCTCGGCCTTCTGGAACTGCTTGAGGTCCCGGTATCCGGTCGTGGCCATCGACACACGAAGCGCGCCGAACAGGTTCCGCCGGCCGTCGTTCTCGTGCGCCGGTCCGGTGAGGATCTCTTCGAGTGTCCCAAGTGTCCCGACCTGAACGCGGGTTCCTCGGGGCAGCGTCGGGTGGAACGTCGCCATCCCCCAATGAGAGCCACGACCAGGCGCCTCGGCGGCTGCAGCGAGCGGCGAGCCGATCATCACAGCGTCTGCGCCGCAGGCGATGGCCTTGGCGATGTCACCGCCACGACGCATCCCACCGTCGGCGATGACGTGGACATAGCGGCCCGTCTCGTCCAGGTGCCGGATGCGTGCACCGGCAGCGTCGGCGATCGCGGTGGCCTGTGGGACTCCGATGCCCAGGACTCCCCGTGTCGTGCATGCAGCACCCGGTCCGACACCGACGAGGATGCCTGCCGCGCCGGTCCGCATCAGGTGCAACGCCGTCGAGTAGGAAGCGCACCCGCCGACGATCACCGGGAGTTCGAAGCTCGAGATGAACTGGTGCAGGTCGAGCGGTTCGGATCTCGTGGACACGTGTTCTGCCGATACGACGGTCCCTTGCACCACGAGAATGTCGAGTCCGGCCTTCACGGTGAGAGCGGCGTAGTCGCGAACCCGCTGCGGAGTCACGCTCGCGGCGGTAATCCCGCCCGACGCCTTCATCTCCTCGATGCGGCGACCAACCAGTTCGGGATCGATCGGCGCCGTATAGATCTCCTGCATCCGGCGAGTCGACTCCTCGTTGGGGAGATCTGCGATCTCCTCGAGCAGCGGGAGCGGATCGTCGTACCGGGTCCAGAGGCCCTCGAGATTGAGTACCCCCAGTCCACCGAGCCGGCTGATCTCGACCGCCGTTGCCGGACTGATCGCGGAGTCCATCGCCGAGCCGAGCATCGGCAACTCGAAGCGGAAGGCGTCGAACTGCCAGGAGATATCGACGTCCTCAGGATCGCGGGTCCTCCTGCTCGGCACGATCGCGATGTCATCGAACCCGAACGCCTGACGTCCCGTCTTGCCGATACCGATCTCGATCTCCACGAGGCTCCCTCCGCTCCGGTTGGGGCAGGCTACCAGTGGGACGAGCTTGGCTCGCAGTTCGCAGCTGACGGCTGACAGCCACCAGCGCGCGACCACATCGGTGTCGACTACCGATAGGACGAGTCGTTTCCGTACCTGCACCACACGGTGAGGGCCCGCTCCGCGAGCCCGTTCTCAGCTGTCGGTTTTCGGTTCTCGGTAGGAACGCAGACACGACTTCGGAGTAGGTGCCCTACCGAAGAACAAGAACCCAGAACCGGCTCGCGGAGCGAGTCTCTTGTTTCCTCCCCCAGGAGGGCGAAGCCCGACGTTGGGGGAGGTGGCGTCGAGCTGATGCTCGACGCCGGAGGGGGTGGTACCCACCAACCCAGCTCTGCCCACCCTCCAACCCCAGCGGCACCCACAGGACTGTCGGCATGGGCACGAGGCTACACCCAGGACCCGCTAGCCTTCCCGGCTGTGATCCAGGAATCTGACCAGCAACGCCGATTCACCTACTGGGACTTCGTCGTCGTGTTCCTGGCGGGACTGTTCGTCTCTCTCATCGTCACGGTCGGGGCGATGATGTGGATGACGATCTCCTCGGGCGAATTGCCCGACGTGGTCGCCGGCGTGCCTGCGCGCATCGTCTTTTGGGTCGTTCTACCCGCCCAGATCCTCGGCCAGCTTCTGGCCCTCGCGTGGATCTCTCACCGCCACGGAACCGGCAAGTTCTCAGCGGACTTCGGTCTTACCGTCCGGTTCCAGGATTCCTGGTTCCTGCTCGTCGGAGGGGTGCTCCTACTCGGCTTGGGTCTCGCACTGAAACCTCTCGCTGATGCACTGGGCGTGAACCAGAGCCCCCAGGACATCGTTCAGGCCGTCGCAGAGATCTCAGACCCCGCCTCGCGCGTCGTGGTCTTCCTCGGTGTCGTCGTACTCAGCCCGCTCGTCGAGGAGCTGTGGTTCAGGGGGTTGCTGCTCCGCACCTTGCGCCAAAGAGAGTTCACCCCAACGGCATCCGTCCCCATTCAAGGGTTGGTATTCGCTCTCTTCCACTTGTTGGACGGCGGGGCACTCACCGGTGCGCTCGTCGTGATTCCTGAGCTCTTCGTCGTGGGGTCGTTCCTCGGCTACCTCGCCGTTCGGTCGGGCAAGCTCAGTCAGTCTTTTTTCACCCACGCCGGCTTCAACCTGATCACCACGCTGGCGCTGTTCTACATGCCAGGTCTGGGCATCTGAGCATTGAAGACCGCAGAGCGGTCTTCAATGTGTACCTCGTACCAGAGCGATCCACGTTGGTGGGAACGGCCCCCTCCGTCCTCGACCTTCGGTCGAGTCCACCTCCCCCAACACTCGCTCCGCTCGCTGGGGGAGGAAACACCGCCCACCGGGGTTAGGACCGACAAGGTCGCGTACGAGATACGAAGTCACTGATGGGCTTCTGAGCGAAGCTCGCTCAGAAGCCCATCTTGTCTCTGACCGTGCGCATCGATCGCTCCGCTCGTTCCCGGGCAATCGGGGCGCCCTGCTCCGTGACCGCCAGAACCTCGCTGTCGGGGATCCCCTGGTAGGCCTCCCGGAACGGAGCCAGCCCCTCGACGACGGCCTCGGCGACCACCTGCTTGAAGAACCCGTACTGCATGTCGTGGTACTCGGCGACCAGATCGTCGAGCGGCCGGTCGGTGAAAAGGGAAAGGATGTCGAGCAGGTTGGAGATTCCCGGTTTGTTGACCTGGTCGTAGAAGACCTCATGCCCCGAGTCGGTGACCGCCGTCTTGAACTTGCGTCGGATCTCGTCGGGCGTGTCGACGACAAAGACACAGGAACTCGTGTCCTCGTCCGACTTCGACATCTTGTCGGTCGGGCTCTTCAGCGACATGACTCTCGCGCCGCGTTCAGGCGTGATCTGTTCCGGGATCGGGAACTCCTCGCCGAAGCGGTTGTTGAACCGTTGGGCGAGGTCGCGTGTCACCTCGAGGTGCTGCGTCTGGTCCTCCCCTACCGGCACGTAGTGCGCTTTGTGAACGAGGATGTCGGCTGCCATCAGCACCGGGTATGAGTACAACCCCAGGTTCTCTCCACCCTTGTCGGCCTTGTCCTTGAACTGCGTCATCCGGTTGAGCTGACCGAGCGACGTGATCGTGGCGAGGATCCACGCCAGCTCGACATGCTCCGGCACATCGCTCTGGAAGTAGAGCAGCGAGCGAGCCGGGTCGATTCCCACGGCCATGAGCGCCTTCGCCGTGTCGATCCGTGTCTGATGAAACGCCTTGGGGTCGTACTCGACCGTCAGCGCGTGGTGATCGACGACGCAGTAGATCGCGTCGTAGTCGTCCTGCAGTCGCGCCCAGTTGCGCAATGCTCCCAGGTAGTTGCCGATGTGGATACCTCCACTCGGCTGGATGCCGGAGAACACGATCTTCCGTTCCACGATTCCTCCACAAAGAGAACGCCGGGGCTGGGGCCGCCGGCGAGGGGTTTCAAGGGCGCGCGGCGGCGGTCAGATCCAAGACCACCAAGCGCGCACGTCGATGTTCACGAGCAAAAGGCTACCGAAGTCGGGGACGTCTCGCCAGCCTCACAGGTCGAGCCACGCGTGCCTGTCCTCGACATTGAATCCGGCAGACCGATACAAGGCGGCCGGACCTGGAAACGCCTCTGGATTGGTCGCGTCGGGCTTCGGGTTTGGGAACCCCTCCACCGCAGAACAACCGAGCTCTCTCGCAAGGTCGATCGCGGCGTCGAGCAGCCGTCTGGCAACGCCGTGGCCTCGGTGCGGCGGTGCCACCTGGAAGCAGCTCGTGACGAGCACGGTGTCGTCGTCCGCCGTTCCACCGGCCCTGGTGGGTAGCTCCCGACGAAGCGACGCGTTGCACCAGCCGATTACTTTGCCGTCCGAATACGCAAGCACTCCGGTCGTCGCACCGGAGCTGACTCGGCGAACGAGGTCGGCGCGGTTCTCCTCCCAGGTTCGGTCCTCCCACATGTCGTGTGGGAGGTGGTGATACATGCAGTAGCACGCCGCCCACTCCGGCATTCCTGCGAAGGCGTCGTGGTCGAAGAAACTCAGGATGTCGTCGAGACGCTCTGGGCCGACCGAGGCCGTCTCGACGGATCCAATCTCATCGAGCCGCTCGATCGCACCGGTGAGACGATGGAACGCCGCGAAGTAGTTGCCGACCGCGATCTCACCGATCCCATACTCGGAGTGCGCCTGCGCGAAGTGGGCGGCGACGAGCGGGATCAGTGTCGCCTCGTCGGCGGCGTCGAGGGTCTGCTCACAGAAGTCGCAGGTGTAGGAAGTCATGCCGGCAGCCTACCGGTAGCGCTGCCGCGGGATAGGACCTCTACCCTGTCGACATGGACCGCATCGTCGTCACCAGAACGCTCCCCGAAGCGGCCATGAGCCTTCTCGACGATGCCGGAACCGTGTGGGTCTGGCCCGAGGATCGTCCCATCCCGCGCGAGGCCTTGCTGCGAGAGGTCGCCGACGCATCCGGCCTGTACTCGATGCTCACCGATGACGTCGATCAGGACCTCCTCGACGCCGCACCGGCCCTTCGCACCGTCAGCACGATGGCCGTCGGCACGGACAACATCGACCTCGCAGCATGCACCGCTCGTGGAATCCCGGTGGGGCACACACCGGACGTTCTCACCGAGACAACCGCCGACATGGCGTTCACGCTGCTGCTCGCCACCGCCCGAAGGATTCGCGAGGGCATCGCCTATGTTGTCGACGGGCACTGGCGCCTCTGGGAGCCGAATCTGCTGCTCGGAACCGAGGTCCACGGAACCACGCTCGGCATCGTCGGGCTTGGACGTATCGGATCGGCCGTCGGCAGAAGAGCGCTCGGGTTCGACATGCGCATCGTGTATGCGGGCCGCCGCAGGCGCGCAGACCTCGAAGACCTGGGTGTGTCCTACATGACGTTCGAGGAGCTCCTGGGAGAGTCCGACCACGTGGTGATCTCGTGCCCACTCACACTGGAGACCCACCACCTTTTCGATCACGACGCGTTCCGTCTCATGAAACCGAC
Source organism: uncultured bacterium (assembly GCA_963827865.1). GTDB lineage: Bacteria > Actinomycetota > Acidimicrobiia > Spongiisociales > UBA4744 > CAYLHS01. The sequence goes on from CAWHCO010000004.1 coordinate 89,453, forward strand.
CGCAACGCTCACCAACATCGCACGAGGGCCAATCGTCGATCCGCTGGCATTGAAATGGGCGTTGCGCACCGGCGAGATTGCCGCGGCAGCGCTCGACGTCACCGAGCCCGAACCGATTTCCTCGGACGATCCGCTGCTCGACCTCCCCAACTGCCTGGTCGTCCCGCACCTGGGTTCTGCGACCACGCGAACCAGGGAAGCGATGGCGGTACTCGCCGCGAAGAACCTCGTGGCCGGCCTGTCTGGAGAGCCACTGCCCGCCTGTGCCAACCCCGAGGTGTATCGCGATACCCTTCCGACATGAATGACTACCACATGACCCCCGACGAGTTCCGCGCTCGAGGACGAGACGTCATCGACTGGATTGCCGACTACATGGAAGAGGTCGAGGGATATCCCGTGATGTCAAAGGTCGCACCGGGCGACATCGCGGCCAGGCTGCCCGACCATCCGCCCCGGCAAGGTGAGTCCTTCGATGAAGTACTAGCCGACCTCGACGAGATCGTCCTCCCCGGGATCACCCACTGGCAGTCGCCCAACTTCTTTGGATACTTCCCCGCGAACGCTTCCGGTCCCGCCATCCTCGGCGATCTCATCTCGTCCGGACTCGGCGTGCAAGGCATGCTCTGGGCGACGAGTCCGGCGGCAACCGAGGTCGAGACCCGAATGATGGACTGGCTGGTCGAGATGCTCGGCCTGCCCGAGCGGTTCTCTTCGAGTGGCACAGGAGGAGGTGTCATCCAGGACTCGGCGTCATCGGCGACTCTCGCGGCGCTGCTCGCCGCCCGTGAGAGAGCGACCGGAGGACTGTCGAACAGAGATGGCGTAGACGGCAGCATCGTGGTTTACGCGTCCTCGCAAGCCCACTCATCCGTCGAGAAGGCGGTACGCATCGCCGGCATCGGTTCGAACCACCTTCGTCTCGTCGACGTCGACGACACATTCGCGATGCGAGCCGACGCCCTCGAAGCAGCGATTCGAGCCGACCTCGACGCGGGGCTCGTTCCCGCGTTCGTGAGTGCGACGGTTGGAACCACCTCGTCGACAGCAATCGACCCGCTGCCCGCGATCGGCGAGATCTGTGCGCGGCACGGTGTGTGGCTTCACGTAGACGCGGCACTCGCCGGAACGGCGGCCCTCCTACCCGAGATGCGCTGGATTCACGAAGGGCTCGAGGCAGCAGACAGCTACGTGTTCAACCCACACAAGTGGATGCTCACCAACTTCGACTGCTCGGCGTTCTTCGTCGCCGACCGCGCTGCTCTGATAGGTGCGTTGAGCATCCTCCCCGAGTATCTGCGCAACCAGGCGTCAGAGAGTGGAGAGGTGTTCGACTACCGGGACTGGCATGTGCCCCTCGGACGGCGGTTTCGGGCGCTGAAGCTCTGGTTCGTGATCCGCCACTACGGGGTCGAGGGTCTCCAGTCCGTGGTTCGGGAACACCTGCGTCTCGCCAGGGAGTTCGCCACGTGGGTCGCCGAAGATCCCGACTTCGAACTGGCCGCGCCGGTGCCGGTCAATCTGGTGTGTTTTCGCCACATCGGTGGCGATGACGCCAACGAGGCGATGATGCACCGCCTCAACGAGTCGGGAAGGCTACTTCTCACCCACACGAAGCTCGACGGTCGTTTCACGCTGCGCATGTCGATCGGACAGACGAGAACCGAAGAACGCCACGTCAGGAAGGCGTGGGAGCTGATCAAGGCAGCGGTGTAGGGAACGTTGCCCGTTCTTGTCGATCCTGATCCCGCTGGGCGGGGCTGGTCTTGACGGGAAAGCATGGGGTTCGTATGTGTCAATTGTCGCACCGCCTGGTGGGGCTGATCTTGACAAGAACGACGGCGTGTTCGAACGATCCGACCGCCCTAGTAGAGAGCGAGGCTGGGTTGAGCGAGGAGCCGACTCACTTCCGCGACCACCCGAACTGGGCTCTGTCGGAGATCGCGTGCGGTATACCGAAGAAGGCGGTACCCGGTCGACAACATCGCGTTCTGCCTCGCTCGATCTCTCACGAATGCCTCGCGATCGCTGTGAAAGCGGAAACCGTTCAGTTCGATAGCGAGCCGATGCTCCGGATAGGCGAAGTCGACCCGCGCAACAACTCGACCGATCACATCCCTGATCTGCACCTGAGGTTGAGGATCCGGCAACCTGGCGTCATGAACGAGCTGCCTGAACAGGTCCTCGAGGACACTCTCCGTTTCTGTATGCCACAACCTTCGCTGCTCAACGACGACTCTGGCGTGTCCCACTCCTGCCCTACCCTTGCGAGCGACCCTTTTGATCACGTCTTCGACATCGGCGAGCGTTGTCAATTTGCCCCCGAGAGCCGCGTCGAGTGCCAGGCCCACGGTCCGTCTGCAGGCGACCGCTCCGAGATCGACGACCGTCCTGGCTATAGAACTGACGGACCTTGTTTACATTTCGGGTTCTCCGGTGAGGAAGGAGACCTGATGATCGAATACGAGCAGCGGCGGCTGGTGAATCACCGGCTGGCGATCCTGCAACACGCTGAGGAGGTGACCGGAAACGTCGCCCGGACGTGTCGGTACTACGGGATCAGCCGACAGACGTTCTACAAGTGGCTGCGACGCTACGAGGAGCAGGGGCTTGAGGGGTTGAGGGATCGGTCGTCGCGACCGCACTACAGCCCGAACGCCACTAATGCTGAAGTGGTCGGCAAGATCATGTACCTGCGTCAGCACTACCACTTTGGGCCAAACAAGATCGCCATGTATCTCGAGCGGTACCACGATGTCACCATCAGTCCTTCTGGGGTGTGGCGGATCCTGGTGCGACTCGATCTGAACCGGCTCCCCTCCTCGCAGCGGCACAAGACCTATCAGAAACGGTGGAAACGTTACGAGAAGCCTCAGCTGGGCCATCACGTTCAGATCGACGTCAAGTTCATCACCCCAATCGGTGCCGCCGGCAAGAAGTACCACCAGTTCACTGCGATCGATAACTGCACCCGTCTGCGGGTGCTACGGATCTATCCCCGCTGTAACCAGAAGACCGCCATCCAGTTCCTCGACTACCTGCTCGCCCGACTTCCGTTCCCGGTCGATTCCATCCAAACGAACAATGGGGCCGAGTTCCAAAGCCAGTTCCATTATCACGTGCTGGATCGAGGCATCAGACATGTCTACATCAAACCCGCCACACCACGACTCAACGGAAAGGTCGAACGATCCCACCGAATCGACGCGGAAGAGTTCTACCGGATGCTCGACGGCGTCGTCATCGACGACACCCAATTGTTCAACGACAAGCTGCAAGAGTGGGAGAACTTCTACAACTTCAACCGGCCCCACGGGGGCCTCAATGGCCAGACACCATACGAGCGACCAAAACAGAAAACCCAGAGCCCGATGTAAACGACCAGCGTCAGTCGCACAGGGACCAGCGGGGCTCGTGGATCGGTCGTCACGGCCGTTGCGGTCTGTGAACCAGACACCGGTCGAGGTCGAGGAGTGTGAGTTGCGTGTTGCGAAGCGGTGGGGTCCGCACCGTATCGCCTATGCGCTCGACATGCCGCGCTCAACGGTCGAACGGATCCTGCGTCGCCGTGGCCTGTCCCGACTTGACGCGATCGACCCGCCAACGAGACGAATAGTGCGCTGCTACGAACGAGCTGCACCCGGTGAACTCCTTCACGTTGATGTCAAGAAGCTCGGCAGGATCCCCGACGGTGGCGGCTGGCGGATCCATGGGCGAGTCGACCGACCCAGCCGAAAGACCGGTTTGGGCTACGACCTCTTCCACGTCGCTATCGATGACCATTCCCGTGTCGTCTATGTCGAAGCCCTCAACGACGAACAAGGCGTCACCTGTGCCGGGTTCATCGAACGCGCCATCAGATGGTTCGCAACCTACGGGGTCACGATCGAACGGATTATGACCGACAATGCCCGCAACTACCGTACGTCACGGCTCTTCCAACAGGCCCTCACCAACGCCGGAATCCGCCACCTGTTGACCCGACCGTATCGGCCCCACGCCAACGGCAAGGTCTGTGATGATTGCGGGGACGCAGCACGGGTCGGTCTGACTCTGGTCAAAGTGTGACCCTGGTGTCTTTCGTTCGATGTGTCGACCGGTTCCGGTGCTGCGTCACGATGCGTACCGGCCAGACGGCTCTGACCTGATACGAGCTTGGGCAAGCAGCCCCCTCACAGACGTGTCGATCCGCTCGACCGGTCGCTCACCGTCAGAGCAGACCTAACGGGAGCAGATCAATCGTGGCAAACCCGACAGCGGTTGTCATTGGTGGAGTGGACACGCACAAGCATGTCCACCACGCCGCAATGGGTGTCCTCGACAGGAGAACTGTTGGACACTGCCGACTTCAAAGCCGATCCGGCTGGATACCGAGAGCTACTGGGCTGGATGGAGTCCTACGGTGAAGCCAACGCCATCGGTGTGGAGGGCACCGGGTTCTACGGGGCGGCACTCACCCGGTCCCTCATCGATGCCGGCCTGCGCGTCGTCGAGGTCAACCGACCGAACCCTTGCCTCCACAAAACCCGGGTCGGTTCATTCACCGTCTCTCACTGTCTTTCAACCTCACAAGGCCCAATTGCGGCCCAGAGTTGAGTCGCCTGCGCTTGAATCCTGACACCCGACAACATACCCCAGAAGCACGCCCGAGACTACCCTGGGAGCGAGCGAAGCGAGCGGCTCACCTCCTCTCTTAGGGCGGGGGCGGGGTTGTGGGAGACACAGCGGGCTAACTGCTTTCGAGGTGATGGGCGGACGCAGCCAGCACCCCATGTCGAACCTGCTGTAGTCTCAGCATGCCTTCCTGATCGCGATCCTCAGACTGATAACCAGACCTGAAGGCTCGCGCTGGAGCAGAAAGGGCCGGTGGTTCTATGGCAGAGATGACGTGCGTTGACGGTCCCGCGGACTGCGAAGGTGTCGTGCAGAACTAGGACGGACAGCCGCGCTGCGAGTGGCATCGGCAATCCGCCGAGACGGTCCATCTTGGCGCACCGGCAGCACTCAGCCTCGCCCACTGGTGGAGAGCCTGGTGGAAAGCAGGGCGGGAGAATTGAGGGCCAACCAGAAGGTTCGACAAGCCGTCTGTGAGCTTGACAGCTACGTCATCGATGAAGAATGGGAACGTAGAAGAGCAGGGAAACGCCTTCGTGAGGCGATGCGTTTCTGTCTATCGGCTGTTGGTTGGTTGCTTTAAAGCGCTCAGTGGATGTGGACGCTGAATAATGAGCCCGGTAACGAGCCGTTAGCAGGCGGAATCGGAGGACTGCCGAATGACCATAGTTGATATAAGCCTTGAGTTGACGGGTTCATATCGCCATCAGACTCCCGAGGGCGTGAAGGATGTGCAACTGGAAATCGAACTCATCAAGGACTATCCCGGAGGTCTCGGTCAGCAGGTGCGTGCTGTGCGGATGCGACTGCACCACGGGACACACGTTGATGCGCCGATGCACTACGTGCAGGGAGGTGCCCCGCTCGCGGCCATTCCTCTCGATGTGTTCTACGGTGACACTATCGTATTGGATCTCACGCCCGCAGACGAGAACTCACCAATTCTGCCTGAGCGTCTCAGGGAGGTGCTAGGGACTCGGACGATTGAGGGAAAGCGGGTGCTACTCCGAACCGACTGGAACTACAACTACGGGGCTGCTGAATACTTGGAGCGATCCCCATACATCACCCCCGCTGCTGTGGACTGGATTACCGAAAGGCGGCCCGTGCTGGTGGGGTACGACTATGCACACGGAAAAGACGCCCCAGAGTCTCCATCTCGATCTTACGCTTTGAGGACGTTTCTCGGAAACGGCATTGTCGTGCTCGGGTACTTGAGGAATCTCGACAAGATAGACGCCACCAGACCGGTCATCCTGGCTGCGTTTCCGCTCGCGTTTGGCGACCCCGTCGAAGCGAGTCCCGTTCGCGCCGTCTTGATCCAGACGCCGTGATTTCGTGGCAAGGGGCGAAGCTGCACGTTGAGACCATGGCCCGATGAATAGGGGCGACCATTGACCGGCTTGGTGCTTCTGCGCCGGAGCATGTCGACCGCTTCTTTCGTTTCGCGGATCGTGCCCGGTACAGTCGCCTCGACACCGGCCGCGATCAGCTCTGCCACGATTGTACGCACGGCCGCGTAGTCGTCGAGGGTGGCAACGATCCGGCCCTGGGAATCGCGCTCTCGATTCCCTGGTGGCGAGTAGGTTCCAGTTGGGTCGGCCGGCGTAGGGCAACGCTCGGATCCGGTAGGTGTGGAACCGTCGAAACCCAAACGCCACCCGTTTGATGCGTTTGATCAGGTTGTTGACCGCTTCGATGGGCCCGTTGGACACCTGTCCTCGATGCCAGGCGGTGATCTGGTCTTTCCAGCGGGTGATGGTTGCTGGACAGGTCCAACGCTACCCACCCGATCGCATCGAGCCATTGTGTGGGCGGGCCGCCAGCCAGGCTGATGGTCCGGCGGCGTCTCTGCCTCCAATAACAACAGGGTTCCGGTGCGGACGTCGACGATTGACGTGCACCACACCTGACGACGCCACGGACCTTGGCGACAAAACAGCGTCTCATCCGCCCCAACGCCGTCACCTCACCGATCCGGTCACTGTCGTCGTCGATCAGGGCTTGACCATATGCGATGACGGCATCGTTGACCGTATGCCAGTCACGGCCCAACTCACCGAGCGACTTCAGCCACAGTTCGGCCACACCTGCCCACCTGGAAGATGATCCACCGTCCCGCCCGATCCGTCAACACCAGACGGGCCGATGCGATCCTCGGTTCGGTGACGGTCACGATCCGTGCGGACACTCCGAGTCGGGACAGATCAACCGGTGCTTGTGCCACACCAGTCGACTGGGACGCCCGAAGGCGGGAAGGTCCACCAGCTCGACCCGAGAACGATCCTTCACCCACACCGGCCCACCACATCCCGGGCAGCCAGGTCGCGTCCCTCGAACCTCCACGTGGACCCGGATCGGCCCACCATCCTCGCCGTCCACACTCAAGACGTTTACGTCAGGCAAGCCGACAAGCATCTCACACACGCGGATAGTGTTCGTCTCCACAGGGGTCCTCCAGACTGGACGGCGCTGCAACCGCCAGACCGGCAGGACCCTTGCCAGCTCTCGTGGACCCTACACCCCGCTCATTTCCGAAGAACCGCTTTAGGCCGACCACGTGTAGCCATACCCAAACATGGTACGACCTCATCCTCAATAACGCGAGCTTCTAGCGGCTCAGGACACTGGGCCTTCAGACCAGAAGGTCACCGAAGCAGTGGCCGCATACGCTCCAGGAGCAATTCATGCACTCGAGGTCGGTGAACACCGGAATGTCTCCTATCTCGATAGTCGAGCGTGCTGAACCCTCGAAAGCCTGCCTCCAATCAAGCGCCCGGCTCTTCTACTCGCGTCCTAGACCAGGCTCGGCTGCACCCACCAGCACCACCGCGTTGCCGAAGGGGAGCAGGCCAGCATCCATTGCATGGTGTATCTCACCGATCTCTTCGAACTTGCCCACGCGACCAAGGCACGGGTCGATCTTCCCCTCGAAAACAAGCTGGTTGTACGCGTAGGCCTGTTCATCATTGGTGCCATGAGAGCCTTGGAGCCTCTTCTGCCTGGTCCACAAATACCTCAGATCGGCGACGGCAGCATACCCTGTAGTCCCGGCGCAAATCACGACCATTCCGCCGTTCTCGCAGACGAAAATGGACGTCGGCACAGTGTCCTCGCCAGGGTGTTCGAATACGATATTGGGGTTCCCACGCTCGCCGAGTACCTCCCAAATCGCTCGTCCAAACGCCCGCGCTCCATTCGTCCACTGCTGCTGTCCTTCTTGATCGGTCCAGTGGGGCGGAACACCCCAATGGGAGAAAGCCGTGCGGTCGATGTACCCCACGGCGCCGAGTCGTTGACAAAACCGCCCTTTCTCCTCACTCGAGACCACGGCGATTGCCCTCGCGCCTGCCACCGTCGCTAGCTGGATCGCCTGGCTCCCGAGGCCGCCAGCAGCGCCCCACACGAGAACGACGTCGCCCTCCTTCACCTCGTTCTCTCCCCATCCGTGAAGCATCCGGTACGCGGTCGTTCCGACCAGAGTTGGTGCCGCCGCCTCCTCCCACGTGAAATGGGGTGCCTTTGGCATCACTTGATGCTCCGATGCCAAACAAAACTGTGCGAACGAACCATCATTCGTCTCATAGCCCCAGATCCGAGACGATGGGGCCTCCATCGGATCGTTCCCAGCCGTAACCCACGGATCATCAAGTTTCCAAACACCGTGGTGCACGACAACATGATCACCAATGGCGAACTTCGTCACCTTCTCACCGACGGCCCATACGATTCCCGACACATCAGAACCCCCAACGTGATAGTCCCGGAGATCACCGTCCTTCTGCTGCACCGAGATGACATTCTGAGGCACACCTTTGGCCGCCCAGACGCCGTTGAAGTTGATACCCGCTGCCATCACGGCTATCAGGACATCAGTCGGACTCGGAGTCGGCACCAGCAGTTCTTCGATCGCGAAACTCGTCCTCGGGTCGCCCATGCGCTCTGTTCGGTTCGCCTGGGCGAGCATTCGTGCCGGGACAACACCCAAGTCGGGCAGTTCCCCCAACGAAATGGTTACACTCACGAGACACTCCTTCCGGCAGTCTCTTGCTTTCCAAGAAGGCACCAGGGGTCGATATCCGAAAGCTGCGACATCACCGCAGTGGGCCTCGACACTTCTTCTTCCCTACGTCCCAGGCGAATGCATTGCCGGAGACGCTCGGTGATGAGCCATCACGACACGCCAATCTCCAGAAACCGCTCGATGTTGTCATTCGTCAGTCGCCTGAAAACAGCATCGTCGAGTTCGAGTTGGCTCAGGTCGTCGAGCTGCTTCGCTGGGTCGAACATCGGGTAGTCGGTGCCGAACGTTATCTGATGACTGAGCCGCCTCTTCATCTCGCGCACCACATCTGCGGGCAGATGTCGCACTCCCCATCCGGAGATGTCCATGTAGATGTTGGTCTTGTGCAGCGCCATCGCCACAGATGCGTCCAACCACGGCCAGCCGAGATGAGCCAGCATGATGTTCAGGGCGGGGTATCGTGCCGCAACTGGATCCCATCGCATCGGGTCGCCCACATCGATACGAATACCCTGTCCACCCGGCTGCCGGGCCCCGAGTCCACTCATCCCGACATGAACGATCATCGGAAGCCTCTCCTCGGCAACGGCCTCGAAGAAACCTGCCAGGTTCGGGTCGAGCGGATCGAAGTCCTGGACGGACGGATGGAGCTTCAGTCCCCGCAGGCCGAGACGCCGCACTTCTCCTACGCGCTCGATCGCATCCGACCGATGGGGATCGACGGACCCAACACCCACATAGACGTCGGGATACTGGGACTGAATCTCGGCGATCCTTGCATTCGGCAGGATCGCTTGCCCAGTGCTGCGCTCGGCATCCCAGCCAAGTAGGACGGCTTTCAACCCGAGCTGGCGGTATCGCTCGGTCATCGACTCGACCGACTCGGCAACAATGGTCTTGCCGAAGTAGTCGCCTATCGACTGCCCGTAGATACCCACGCAATCGTGAACCCACTCCTCGCTTCCTAGATGAACGTGACTGTCATACACGACATCCTCCTCCATCGTCGCGCACAGAGACTCCGCCACCTCTCTCTGGCTGGAGACCCTGCGCTGCTTGCTTCTTCGCCAGTCTCAGGGTCCACGATCCGCTTGCGCGGCCAAAATCAGAACGCCCAACGCCTCGGGCAGGTGTCCCCACGCTCTGCAGTCGGTGACTCGGCATCGTCAACTCCGTGTCCCGCTTCACCGCTTGGCTAACACTCCTTCCACAATCGCCCGAAACTGGTCGTCGTCCACCGGCCGCTTTGAGGCGATCGATTCCTCCTTGACCCGAGCCAGAATCTCGCGAGCCTGCGGATCTTCGGCTTCCAGACCCAGGTCGGCAAGGCGCGATCGTATCGAAGAGAGGCCGCTGCCCTTCCCGAGAATGAACTGGCGCCGCTGTCCCACGAGCTCAGGCAGGTAGCACTCCGCGGTGAAGGGATCCTTGAGCACGCCAGCCACAGCAGTCCCCGACTCGTGCCAAAAGGCCCCTCGCCCGACAACAGCCTTGTTCTGTTGGAGTGGCGAACCCGATAGTTCTTCGACCAGCGCCGAGATCTTCATGAGCTGATCGAGGTGCAGGCCGGTGTCAATCCCATAGATGACCTTGAGGGCGACAGCCACCTCCTCGAGGGACGTATTGCCAGCACGCTCGCCGATACCGTTGATCGTAACGGAGAGGTATTGGGCTCCAGAAAGCGCACCGGAAATCGTGTTGGCAGTCGCCAATCCGAGATCGTTGTGGCAGTGCACCTCCACGGGGAACGGTGCTTTCTCGCGCATGAAACCGACCAAGTAGCGAATGATCGCCGGCGATGCACACCCGGTGGTATCCACCAGCCGGACCCTATCCACGGTTCCCTCAGCGTGCAGTCTCTCGAGGACAGACGCCAAGAAGCCAAGGTCCGAGCGTGTCGTGTCGTATGGGCTGAAGATGACGTAGAGTCCGCGCGATTTGGCTTCTTCGCAACACCTCAGGGCCAGATCGAGGTACTCATCGTCACTCAGACCCATCTTGACACGCCTTTGGATGCTGCTGATCGGGTGGCTGATCCGGATCCCCCAGACGCCCAAATCGGCGGCTGCCGCGACGTCGCCGGGACGGGCCATGACAAGCACGCTTATTCGTGCTTGGAGGTCAGCCTTCATGATGTCACGGATGGCAGATGCGTCCTCTTCAGAGACCACAGGCGTTCCTGCTTCGATTTCGTAGATCCCCAATGAATCCAAAGCCCTGGCTATACGCACCTTGTCACTCTTGTTGAGCACCACTCCTGCCTGCTGCTCACCATCGCGCAGGGTGCAGTCAACTAGTCGAAGAGAATCGGCGACCTTGTGCGGGGACGGCTCGGCGCCGAATGGATCGACCGTCGAAGTGCAGGTCATTGCTTTGTCGGTTTGCACACTTCCTCCATAAACGTCTGATGTCTCTTCTCTGTTCACTCTGCCCTGTCGCTCTGATCGCTCCTGCTCTTGGCTCGGTTTCTTTCCCTTTCCTCCGTCTCACCTTCGAGAGTGCCCTGCTCATCGAAGATCACGCCGTAGTCGGCGGCCGCTCTGTCGGGTGTCACGTATCCCAATCGAACATCACGCTCCACAGCCTCGAGAGACCGATCGAGGGGGTTGCCCCAACCCCCTCCGCCGTCACTAAAGAACTCAACGAGCGCACCCGGCTCAAGTCGATACTGTGTGACCTTCCCCAGTTCCTGCGGCTCGCTATCACCCGGCTGCCAGACGTCGACGCGGGCGGGAGCAGCGGTCTTGCCCCCCATCGCTCCCCACGGCGGAGCCTGACGACGATCGAAAGCGGTGGTCACATACCCCCCATGAGGTAGCCGGTAGCTCCGCACCGTTCCCAGACCGCCGCGGAACTCCCCGGCCCCAGCGGAATCGCTCCGAAGTTCGAAACGTTCGGTCATGAATGGATAGCGTGCTTCTTCGACCTCGACCGGGACGATGCGCATATCGCCATGGGTCAACCCCCTCATGGCACTCAGGCCATCCGTCCCAAGTCGGCCACCCCATCCTCCAACCGCAGTCTCCACCGTCTGAAATGATCGGCCGGTGTCCGGATCCTTACCCATGAAGATCCAGACGCCCCGAGTCCCCCAATGACCCGCCGGCATCACATGGGGCAGCGCCTTACCGAACGCGCAAATGATGAGATCGACGATTGTTGGGGTGAGGACATTCCAGGCCGCGAGTGGTGCCCCCACTTCGGCGCTCACAATCGTGCCCATCGGCAGGACAACGTCGAGCGCGCGCCACGCCCCCTCATCAGCGGGCAACCCGGGAGCGATGACGCTCTTGAAACCCACTCGCGCAAGCGATACGCCACCGCCGTGATATCCCGAGTTGATCGGACCCCGTCGTTGGGGCGGCATGTCTGAGAAGTCAACAGTGCACTTGTCACCAGCAATCTGTACGCGTACCTTGAGTGGAATCGACTCTCCGATCGTCACTCCGTCATCGTCGACCAGCGTGCTCGCCTCGTAGACCCCATCCGGCAACTCTTTCACCCGGTCTCTGGCGAATCGCTCTGATCGACGCCACATCTCCTCGACACACTTCTTTACCGTGTCGATTCCATATCGGGTCGCGACTTGTGTGAAGCGAAGCGCGCCAAGGCGACACGCAGCGTATTGCGCCTCCATGTCACCGAACGAGAGCTCGGGTTGTCGGATATTGTGCCGAACGAGCCGTGCCAGCTCCTCGTCGACTTGACCTGCCTTGTACAGCTTCACCGAGCGAAGCTGAATCCCTTCCTGAAAGAGGTCGGTTGTGTCCGTGACATACGAGCCAGGAGCACGCCCGCCTACATCGCTCCAATGAGCCATGATGCCGCAAAACGCGGCAACCTTCCCGTCGACAAACGATGGCACGTACATCACCATATTGTTCAGATGTGAGCCCGTGTCGTAGTTCGTCAGAACGGCATCGCCCTCCTGAAATTCGTCCAGAGGGTAGAAGTGAAGCACATCCAGCAGTGGAGGGCCGAGCCCAGAGACGAACATCAATGCCCCACCCCTGCTCTGGGCTATGGTCCGTCCATCTGGATCGAGGAGAGTTACTGCGAAGTCTTTGTACTCGTAGACGATTGGACTGAAAGCTGTCCTCGCAAGATTGGTCTCGACCTCATCCATGGCAGCGACGAGGTAGTGGCGGATAACCTGAAGTGTGACCGGATCCAACGGTATGTCACCTACTCTCTACCGATAGCGATATCCAATAATCCCTGGGAATCGACTTCGACCGAGTCCGATGGTCCTATTACGGTTGTCGAGCCCATTTCCTCGATAACAAGCGGCCCCGAACGAGATTCGCCAGGACGCAGGTCCGACCGCCAGATGACGTCACACTCGAGGCGTTGTCCGTCGTAATAAAAAGGCCTTCTGGTCTTCAAATAGGGCGGCCGTGGAAGAGCTGCTACGGCAAAAGCTCCGAGGTCGGGCTGCGGAACCATGCCGATGGCAGTCATATGAATGCTTCGAATCTCCACCGGTGCCTGCATGTTGACGTGGCTGTACCTCAGGGCGTAGGTGCTATGGAATGCATCGACGATGGAGTCATATGCATCGGCGGAGAGGACCTCAGGTAAACGGATCCGTACCGTATGGTCCTGGCCGGCACACCGCATCTCTCCATAGCGCTCGAATCCCACTTCGACCGAAGCGTCCCCCATGGCGGCTCGGATCTCGGACCTACCGGCAGCCTCCAACTTCTCGACTTGTGCCTGGATCGATGCCAGCACTGCAGGTGTGAATCGCTCTTCGATAATCTCCGAGAAGTCCTGTCGTATGTTGGCGAGAAGCATTCCCAGAGCAGAGAAGTTGCCGGGAACATGGGGAACTACGACTCTCGGAATGTGCAATTCACGGGCTATGTTCGAGGCGTGTAGCGGTCCGGCACCACCGATCGCAATGAGCGCGAAATCCCTCGGGTCTCGGCCCTTCTCCAGAGTGATACGCTGAACTGCCGAGGCCATCTCCAGCTCGGCGAGTCGCAGAATGCCTTCTGCAAGCTTTGTGGTCGGCTGGGAAAGGCGCGATGCGAGTCCGCCAACCGCTTCCTCGGCCAGGTCTCTCCGTATCGGGAGCTCACCCCCGAGCAGGAACTCCGAGTTGATCCGACCGAGAAGAACGTTCGCATCGGTAACGGTCGGTCCTGTGCCTCCACGGCCGTAGCACGCTGGACCCGGGACTGCACCCGCGCTCCTTGGGCCCACCCTCAGCGCGTTCAACTCATCGAGGTAGGCGATACTCCCACCTCCTGCCCCGACTTCAACGATGTCCACACACGGCACGAGAAGGGGGAATCCCTTCCCGTATTCTCCTATCTCGTAGTACGGAGAGACAAGGGGCGTGCCTTCCTCGATAAGGGCACACTTGGCCGTGGTTCCTCCCATGTCGAAGGAGATCGCACTCTGTATCCCGAGCTGCCGGGCTAGGACTGCGCATCCGGCGACACCCCCCGCCGGGCCGGACTCCATCAGCATCGCCGGTTGGCTTCGAGCAGCGCTCGCGGTCATCGTTCCCCCGTTCGACCGCATCAGGTAGAACGCTCCGCCGAAACCCCTAGACGACAGCTCTGAGTCGAGCTGTCGAACATAGTTCGCCACCCTGGGACCCACGTAGGCGTTCACCGCTGCAGTGGAGGATCGCTCGTACTCACGGTATTCTCTCGTCAACTCATGGGATAGCGTCACGTAGCAATCCAGCTCTGCGCGCAATCGCTCTCCGATTCGGCTTTCGTGCTGCGGCCACCGGTAGGCATTGATCAGGCATACCGCGACTGCTTCACAGCGAGCTGCGCGGAATCGGCGAATCAGATCGTCGATGGTGGAATCCTCGAGAGGCCTGATGGCCCTCCCCTTACCATCGATGCGCTCGTCGATTTCGAACCGCAGATCTCTCGGCACCAGGGGAGCCCATCTCTTGAAGAAGATGTTGAAGGGTTCTGTTCGATTCCCTCGGCGGATCTCCAGAGCGTCGCGAAACCCAGCAGTCGTCACCAGGGCCGTCTTCGCCCCGGTGTGTTCCAACACGGTATTGATGGCCGTCGTTGTCCCATGTTTGAATACGGCGACGTCACGCAGATCTATGCGAGAGTTGCTGATGGCCTCGTTGATCCCGCCGACGAGATCGCTCGTGGTCAGCACTTTGGCCACCGTGGCGCCTCCCGTACCCGGGTCATATGCGACCAAGTCCGTGAATGTGCCCCCGATGTCGGTGGCCACTATTCCGCCCTTCATCGGCCAATTGTCCACGCTAGTTCTGCCTCCATGTCAATCAAAAACGGGCCATACGTTGGCTCCCAAGCACCACTGTCACGGTCGACCCAGTCGCATCGGGTGCAATACTCTCGGAAACCATCCTGACCACCTTCTTCGATGATCAAATTCCAACAGGACATGGACCAACGGCCTCATTCCCGCCCCAACTCATGCTTCGCAGTCCCATGGGCTGCGAGAGTCCGTTTTACAACACTCCCTACCTCTTGCGCCACTCTAGTCGCGGCAGCACGATCGCGGAACTCCTCAAAATCAATGAGGAGCTTGGCGCGGCTTCTCTCAGGCCGCACATTCTCCGGTCGACCGGCTATCAACACGTGCACATGCGGGTTATTCTCGAAGAATCCCGCCAAGTACACCGAAGAGCACGCAGTCACCAACTGAATGGCGCTAGCGACAGCGACAACCGTCCTACCAAAGGACTCGGCTTCGCTCATCGACAGAGACGCTAGACCCTCCTTGTGCCTTCCCAGCCAGAGAACGAGCCAGCCGGGAACGTCGCGTTGCTGCAGCACCCCCAGCTTCCAGTCGGCGTCTTGATATGTGGTGGCGACAACCGAGCTCTGGTC
This sequence comes from uncultured bacterium, assembly GCA_963827865.1. Classification (GTDB taxonomy): domain Bacteria; phylum Actinomycetota; class Acidimicrobiia; order Spongiisociales; family UBA4744; genus CAYLHS01. Next base: position 104,933 of record CAWHCO010000004.1, read on the forward strand.
CCCCGCTTCGAACGCACAGAAGAGGCACTCCGTGGTGCCTTTCGCAACACTCTGAGCCATATGAAACACCTCCTCACGGGCGTCAGTTGGCATTCGGTCCCATCTCCCCCGTCTCGTCAGGAGTGCCCTGTTCGACCTGCAAGGATCGCCGCCGGCGCATGTGCCTGGCGACCCGCCGCCACACGAAGAGAGCAAGGGTCACTCCGACGATGGCCTGTAGCGCAGGACGATATATCATGGAAGTCCCGTACAGATTCCAGGACAGAAACGTGTATCTCTCGATGAGCGGCCCGAGAACGAATCCGATGACGAGGGGAACCCTCGAGTATCCGAACTTGGTCATCACGACGCCCAATACCCCGAAAGCGACGGCCACGATGACGTCCGCCAGATTGTTGGTGGTCGCGTAGGCGCCCACCACCGCGACCAGCAGAATCGGCGGTATGAGATACTCCGGCTTTATGAAGGCGATTCGCGCGAGGATCGGAGTGAGACCAAGCGTCAATGTGGTGGTGACAAGTGTGGCGAAGACGAGCCCGAAGATGATCATCCAGATGAGATCTCGATGCTCACCCAGGAGGCTCGGACCCGGACGGATGCCCACCTGGACAAACAACGCCAACAGGACTGCCATTTCGATCGAGCCCGGGATACCCAGAGCCAGGGTCGGCACCAGGCTCGAGCCATAGATCGAGTTCGTCCCTGCATCTGCGCCGATCACACCCTCTATCCGGCCCTCACCGAATGCGCGCCCTTCTTCGTCCACCTCCGGCCCGGCACTCACCACCGCGCCGTAGCCCATGAACTGAGCAGCCCCCCCTCCCACGCCGGGCGCGAGGCCGGCGAGGATGCCCATCGCGCTGCTTCGAAGGGCTGCACGCCAGTTGTGCACGACGTCACGAAAGCCCTGCCAGATCTGGGCACGATTGCCCGCCGGCGCCCTTGCGGAACTGGCGATTGGCACCCCCGTGCTCACCAACCTCCACATCTCGGCGATCGCAAACAAGCCAATAAGCATCGGGACGATCGGTATGCCATCCCAGAGGTAAGTCTGACCAAAGGTGAAACGCAGCGTTCCCGTGCTCGCCTCGATGCCGACGAAACTGAGCAGCAATCCCAACAGCGCGGCGACGAAACCCCGAATCCCTTCGCCGGGCGTGAGCGCGCCGAGAGACAACACTGTGATGATGATGATGGCGGCAAACTCAGCCGGGCCCAGTCGCAGTATGAACGGCCTCATGATCGGGATCAACACCGCCAGCACCCCAGCACCCAGTAGGCCCCCGAAGAGCGACGCGAATACCCCGGCCGAGATGGCGCGGCTTCCTTCACCGCGCTGTGCCATCGGGTATCCATCGAGCACCGACGCTACGCCGCTCGCGGAGCCGGGGACACCGATCAGAACACTCGTCACGGTGTTGGCGCTGCCCGTGACGACTGCAGTTCCCAACACGAGCGCGATGGCGTCCATGGGGTTCATCTTGAACGTGAAAGGCAACACGACGGTCATCGCGAACAGGCCGCCGAGCCCTGGCATGACCGCGACCGCGGTGCCAAAGATCACCCCCAAGGTCAAGTAGAGCAGCATATCGGGCTGGGCAAACAACCTCAGGCCATCCAGCATGATGTTCTCCTTGGAGCAAAACAGAGGTTGACCATCTCCTACCCTATCCTGGGCATCAGTCGCCCTCGATAGATCGGCAGGTCCAGGACACGGGCGAAAAACAGGTAGATGAAGACGAACATGAGGGCCGCGAAGACGATGGTCTTGGGCCACGACACCCGAGCTCGGACCTTCAGATACAGAGTCGGAAACAGCAACGTGGTTGCCATGAGACCAAACAGCCAGAATGAGCCAAAGAGAACGGCAATCCAAAGCCCTCCGCTGACACGCACTCGCTGCCACAGATGGGAGGCCCTTCGGGAACCGCGAACGCCGTCAAACTGCCTCTCCTCGTCCGTGGTGGTGGCGCCTCCATCCACAGCTGGGGACTCAGTGTCGCCAGCTGCCTCACTCCGAGTGGCTCTGTGACTCAGAACGGCACCCACCATCTGCCAACCACACGTGGCAACGCCGAGCAGGCCCACGATCAGACCCGAGTACTTGGCGGGAGCCCGCTGCCACAGGGAGGCCACGGCAGCGTACGCAAAGATCGCCAGCAACACTCCCCACACTCCGAGGTCGAGCCAATCGAACTGATGCGCTGCGGTCTCGCTCGCCCCACCCTTCAGTTGCCAGATTCTGACATCTCGAGGACCTCTTGCGCGAGGGTAGCGGTCGGTGGTGGCTCGACTCATGACTCGATTCCCTGACTTGCCATGTGGAAAATCTCCACGGCCTTCATCACTCGAGCGAATCCGGCATACACACTCATCTGCAAGATTGCCTCCAGCACCTTGCGCCGATCGACACCGCTCTTGAGGGCCACTTGGCAGTGGATTCGAAGCTGGTCTTCAGCGCCGATGCACACGAGACCGGATATCGCACACAACTCGCGCGTTCCTTGATCGAGGACAGACCGCGAGTACATTCCCCCGTGAATGAACGACACCATGAGGCGTTCGAAGTCGGGATCAAGAGCCCGCAGATGGGCCATCCGCTCCGCGAAGTACTCCGACCCCAGCATCTCCTTACCCTTTTCGAGTCCTCGCTCATAGCTTCCAATGGGTAACTCGTTGGACATGTGCTTCCTTTCGCCACCTTCATAAGCCCGTCACCGACAGCGCGCCCATCGCATTCGACGCTTCGAGGGCCTCGAAGGCGTCTCCTTGCCGATGGCCTTGGGGCACTGGACCCCTCCAGGTGATCCAGATCAGGAGATGAGCGCCCTTCCACCTGGCAACGCTCGTCACCCGTGGTATTGCGGGAACCTTGGTCAGGTCAGATTCCTCCCTCCGTCCGCCGGAAGCATCACTCCCGTGATCATCGCCGCCTCGTCCGACAGGAGAAATGCGACGGCCCGAGCCACGTCGTTCGGTTCCAGGGGCCTCCCCAGAGGAGTCACCTCCGGTGGTTTGCCGCTCGCATCACCGAATCTGGAAGCCAAGTAGGTTTCGGTGGCCACCTGCCCAGAGCGAACGGTGTTGACACGGATCCGCCTGTCCACGAGCTCTCTCGCGAGGTACCTCACGATCGTCTCCCCGGAGGCTTTCGATGCCCCCAGACCAGCGAGTCCCGGAATCGTCCGACTTGGAGCCCCCCCAGACACATAGACGATGGATCCGCCTGTCGGCATTAGGTCGACAACTGCACCGACCACGAGGGCAAGTGACAGAGCACTCACCTTCCACGCGGTGGACGATCGAGGCTTCATCCCACTCCAGGATCTTGCCGGTCCCCGGATCGACGGCGCAATGGACGACGCCTCTGAGTGGCTCCGACCCCACCAACAGTCGATCCAATTCCCTGCGCAATCTCTTGCACTCATCCGCACTCGACACGTCGACCTTGAGTGTCTCGAGTGATGCCGAATCCCCATGGGCTTTCCGCAGTTCCGAAGCCGCGGCGTCATCCTTCGAGTACACGGCGACCACGCGATCACGCCCCAGCCGGAGTTGATTCTCCACGACTGCACGACCGATTCCTCTCGTGCCGCCGATGACCAAGACTGCCATGACGTCCTTCCTCCCTCCCACGAACGATCTCGTGGGTGCATCTTTGTGAGCCTTGTTTCTCGCCTCCTGGCTACTGCTCGACCATCCGTATGTCAGCCCTGATAGGCGATATTGACCAATCGGAGAAACTCGGCCGATGGATTGGCAAGAAGACTCTGCCACAGGTCGTTCGTCTCAGCCATCCCCAGGTAAGACACGGACCTATTGGCGGCCGCCATGGCGGCCTGAGCCTCTGGATTCGCCAGAACCGCCTGGTATGCGTTCGCGATGGCTTCTGCCGCGACAGGATCCATATTCGGCGGGCCGAGAATGAGCCGGCCGATCTGGTGGAAGTGAGTAAGTTCCTCCAAGACAGCCTTCGTACTGTCGTCAACGTTCAGTTCCAACACGGTCGGAACATCCGGAATCAGCTGATCCCGCTCATCTGCGATGAGGACCACGCCCGTCTCCTCGCCCGCCTGAATAGCGGGGGCTTCACGGGTAGCAGTACTCGACGTCAGATCAGCGTCATTCGTTGCCAAGACCGCCAGCCGCTCACCGATCCCATTGAACCCCGGAACCAACCTGTAGTTCATCTTCAACAACTCGCCCAGGAAGGCTGCGTTCAACTGTGAACCGGATGACGGACCCTCGGTGGCAAACGTCACCAAATCCTGTGAACCGATATAGTCATCGATCGTCTGTCGCGGGTTCGTCGACCCTGTGACGACGATCTGACCATCCCACGCCACACGGCAGATGATCGTCAGATCATCCGGCCCGAATTGCGGTGCCGAATCACCTGTGAGCAGAGCGCCGACCACTCCAGACGCGAACACGGTGCCAAACACGGTTCCATCCGCAGGCGCGTTCAGCATATTGTTGAGCGCCAATAGGCCGCCTGCCCCCGGCTGGTTCTCGATCACGATGGTAGCCCCGAGCTCGTCCTCCAAGAAGGGTTGGAGCGTGCGTTGATCGGTGTCGTAACCGCCACCGGGGTTGTAGGGAACCACGATCGTAATGGTCTTACCTGCCAATGGTTTGACCGGTGCTTGCGTCGTGGTCGGCGCGGCCGTCGTCTGCGTCGTGGTCGGCGCGGCCGTCGTCTGCGTCGTGGTCGGCGCGGCCGTCGTCTGCGTCGTGGTCGGCTCTGTCGACCCGCTGCAGGCTGCCACAACCAACGCCAATGCGGACAGCAGGGCAATCCAAGTAAACCGTCTCATCCGTATCATTTCATCCTCCAAACGAGAGTACGCGTCCAATCTGTGCGGGTGTCCCTGTCCATTTCGGATGTGGTCTTCGTCACGACCTCCCTGTCCTCGCCACCCGTTTCCCTCTCCCTCACGCAAGCGACACCAACGCCACCAGAATCAACAGAACCTCACCCCCCCCACCGCAGCGCACTCGGTGAGTAGTCCGTCTCGACGAGCAGCTTTCGGGTTCTGTCAACAATCAGATCGCCATCGGGGTCGGTACTCTCCAAGAGATTCCGCCAGGCGGGATCTTCCCGAAGACTCCCCCACGCTCGCTCGCGCGCACTCTCATCGTTGAAGCAGACGAGGTAAACGACGACGTAAGGCCGATCGGCTTCCGTCCAAAACGCCACCGGAGTGATGCCGTGCTCTCGGAAGAGAGAAAGGGTGTGATCCCTGAATCGCGCATGCAGCTCCCCTATACGAGCAGGGGTCGACTCGTACTGTCGCAGTTCGAAGATCATGAAGACCCTCCCCTGATCTGGTCGAAGCCGGAAGCCAAAACAACTGTAGCGATTGTTGCCTTAAACGCAAAGCTGTTCCGCAGGGCGCAACTCTGTCTGTTAGAGTCGTTCCCATGACGGGACGGGCAGCACCGCCGCCTGCAGGGCCGCGACCGATCGAGTCGGTCCAGCGAGTGGCTCAAGTCATGCGGCTGTTCATCGAGATGAACCACGACCAGGGTCTCAGCGTGACCGAGACGGCGAAAAGGTTGAACGTGGCGAAGTCGACGGTCTCGCGGCTTCTGGCCACCCTCGCCTCGGAGGGAGTCGTCATGGTGGATCCCGAAACCAGGCGCTACCACGTCGGCGTACTGGCCTTCCAGGTCGGCTCCAAGCTGAAGGCGGTCCGCATGGCCAGTGCGGTGAGGCCACTCGTCCACGGGCTGGCCGAGTCGACTGGGCACACCGCCCAGATCGGCACTCTTCACCACACCAAGGTCCTCTACCTCGTGGTTGCCGAAAGCGAGACCAGGCTGCGTGTTGTAGCCGCCCCAGGGGACTTGCGGGATGCCCACACCTCGGCGATGGGCAAGGCGATTCTCGCCGGTCTCCCCGACGCCGAGCTGGACGATCTGATCCGGGCACTCGCCGGGCGCGATGGAACACTGCCGAGAACGGGACCGGCAACGATCACCGATCCGGAAGTGCTGCGCAAAGAGTTGAAGCGCACCGCAAGTCGCGGCTACTCGATATCGCGGGGAGGGGGCGACCGGGGTCTCAGCTATAGGAGTCTGTGTTCCCGGCCCTCTTCCAATCTCGCTGGCGGTGAGCATTGCGTTCCCTTCGGGGGTTGACCTCGACGAGGACGGAGAAGCGCTTGTGGAGGAAGTCCGGGCCGCGGCTCATAGGATCGCCGCATTGCTGGTTCCCGGGAGGAGCACACGCAGAGAAGACGAAAATGGGTGATGGGCCGTGAGACTGGTCAGATACAGAGTGGGGGAGGCGGGCCCTTCATGGGGAGTCATCTCCGATGGGACGATCATGGCCATGCCGCGTAGGGCGGCGAGCCGGGCCTCGATTCGCCCTCTGACATTCGAGGCTTGCGGGACGGCTACGGCATTGACTGGGCCAGGAAGGTGCTGGAGGGATTTGGAGCGAGAGTGGTTGGGTAGGGAGCTGGGGGTGATGGTTGTTGGCTGTGCCGTGTCCTGGGGTTCAGGCCCATCACCACGAATCCCGTTCCGTTTCCACCTCCCCCGTCGAATCGTGCGTGACCTTTTCGGTCACACGGCTCACCGACAGCGTTCACCGATAGCATTGCGACACGACGTACCCAACGCGGCCTCGCCTGATGTAGGCAAGGCCCAGTCCCCCGTAGAGATACCGGTCGTGCATCTCCCGCACGGAGGCATCTGCGACAGCGTCCACGCAGTCTCAGGATCGGCAAACACCTTCGGTACCGGCAAGGGAACATCGTGCAATGGATCGGGTAGAGACAACAGACACCCTTCGCCCCACTGGGTATGCTGCCAAGTCCTCTGGAGTACTCGACAAGGTGCATACTGAAACCACCAAGCGATCGTCCGGAACATGGCAAAGAGAGCAGTCAATGGAGTGTCTTGGAATGTTCTACCAACCCCGCAACCATGATCACGGTCTGCCCTTCAATCCCTTCAAGGCTTGTACCGTGCCACGACCCATCGCCTGGATCACAACCTTGTCCCATGATGGCATAGCCAATCTTGCACCGTTTTCTTGTTCGAACCAACTCGGGTATGAGCCCCCCTTTGTCTTCTTCAGCGCCTCTGGCAGAGACGATGAAACGACTGAGCCTCGTCGCAAAGACAGCGTGATAAACGCCGAGAACACAGGGGAGTTCGTCTGGAATATGGCGACCTACGACTTGCGCGAGCAAGTAAGGCTCTCCGCTGCTCCCGTACCGCCCGATGTCGACGAACTTGAAATGGTCGGACTCACGCGGGCTGCATGTCGACTAGTCAGCACACCCCGGATTCTGGAGTCTCCGATCAATTTGGAGTGCAGATTTCATACCACCATCACCTTGCCCGCCACTCAACCGAGCTCTGTTCACCATGTCGTCATCGGCGAGGTGGTGGGCATCCACATCGCCGACTGGGCACTCAAGGATGGACGTGTTGACTATTTGACTATTCGACCACTAGCGAGGCTCGGATATCTGGACTATACGTTTGTCAGCAATGTCTTCGAGATGGAGGCGGTTGGCGAGTGGAACGTGCGTGCGTAGGTTTCGCCATGGAGCGGTTCGCGTTCGAACGGGCCGGCCGCGGGCACCCGCAGTTCAACCGGTACCTCGTCCAGAGCGATGGGCTTATCCAATTCAGCTATCGCCAGGGGACACGGATGGCCGCTCCCTTGCCAGTCATCCGGCATCCCTGGTGGTCGGCTTTCGAATCCTGGCTCGCCGGACACGCTGCTGACAGCTCGGATGAGTCCGCGCGCGCAGTTCAGGACAACGTTCCCCGGACACGCCCTGCTGACATTGGGGTTTCGCGCGGTGGCGCGGGGTGAGTCCCTCGTTCTCGGTCATGGTGAGGTCACCAGAAGCGAGGCTGCACTATCCAACTTCCGACGCCAGGTCTGGTACAGGGCGGTGGCTGGCGCGGGCCTCCCCAACGGACTCCGGATTCACGACTTGAGACACGCGTGCGCATCTTTGCTCATCGCCCACGGAGCGCACCCGAAAGCCACCCGGGTCCACCTCGGTCACTCGTTGATCTCTGTGACGATGGACCGCTACGGACACTTGTTTCTATAGAACTGACAGAGGTTGTTGACATTTAGGGTTCTCCGGATTGGGAAGGAGAACCGATGACTGAATACGGACAGCGCCGGTTGGTGAATCACCGTCTGGCGGTCTTGCAGCATGCTGAGGAGGTGACCGGAAACGTTGCTCGGACGTGTCGGTACTACGGGATCAGCCGACAGACGTTCTACAAGTGGCTGCGACGCTATGAGGAGCAAGGTCTCGAAAGGTTGAGGGACCGGTCGTCGCGACCGCACCAGAGTCCGAACGCCACTAATGCTGAAGTGGTCGGCAAGATCGTGTATCTGCGGCAGAGCTACCACTTCGGGGCCGCACAAGATCGCGATGTATCTCAAGCGCTACCACGACATCTCGGTGAGCCCGTCTGGGGTGTGGCGGATCCTGGTGCGACTCGATCTGAACCGGCTCCCCTCCTCACAGCGGCACAAGACCTATCAGAAACGGTGGAAACGTTACGAGAAGCCTCAGCCGGGCCATCAGGTCCAGGTCGACGTCAAGTTCATCACCCCAATCGGTGCCGCCGGCAAGAAGTACCACCAGTTCACCGCTATCGACGACTGCACCCGGATCGGGGTGCTGAGGGTCTACCCGCGCTGCAACCAGAAGACCGCCATCCAGTTCCTCCACTATCTGCTGGCCAGATTGCCGTTTCGGGTCGATTCCATCCAGACGGACAACGGCGCGAGTTCGGGTCCCAGTTCCACTGCCACGTGCTGGACAGGGGTATCAGACACGTCTACATCAAACCGGCCACCCCTCGGCTCAACGGGAAGGTGTGTGATGATTGCGGGGACGCAGCACCGGGTCGGTCTGGCTCTGGTCAGAGCGTGACCCTGGTGTCTTTCGTTCGATGTGTCGACCGGTTCCGGTGCTGCGTCACGATGCGCACCGGCCAGACCAAGCAGTTCCTGCGAGCTGTTCTTCGCCGATCCCCCAACGACGTACACCTCTGGGTAGAGCGACTCGAGCCGTCCGGTTCTAAGTCGTCGATCGATGGCAGACGCCGAGACTCGAAGTTCTCGAAGCTGCGGCCGCGTCAGCAGACCGTGCTGATAGGAGGCAAGTTCAGCGATGCGTCGTTCGAGATCCGTTGGGCCCTGGGTACCAAAGCCCGTGCCGCATGGGAACCCCCCTGCGTTCCTGTCAATCCTGGCGTCGGAGGGCGGGCCTGACGTTGACAAGAACGAAAGGGGCTGGTTCTTGTCGATCCTGATCCCGCTCAGTGGGCGTGATCTTGACAAGAACGGGTGGGGAGCCCCAACAGCTCCCGGACCATCCACGCCGTCGCCCCCCAAAGGACGTCCCCTTCGAGGTCGAAGAACCACACGGCGTGCCCGCGCCATGTCTCGCACCGCCACGACGACTCGTCGGAGAGCGCCTCGACAGAGGTCCGAAACACCCGGTCCACTTCGCGCTCCGACGGGCGAAGCACAGGAATCCCGTCGAGCCGACCGACGACCGGGACAACGGGCCGTCGATACTGGACCGTGTCGACGAGTGGCAGAAAACCCAGCAAGTGCACCGTCGCGGGATCGATCCCGACCTCCTCTTGCGCCTCCCGAAGCGCCGTCTCGACAGGACCCGCATCACCGGGATCCGGCCGACCTCCCGGAAACGCGATGTGTCCCGCGTGGGTGGGCATCGTCATCGGTCGTTTGATCATGATCAGACGCGACTCACCGGCATCCTCGTAGATCGGGACCAGCACCGCCGCGGGTGGAACCGAGGTCGTGGGCACCTCAGACCGAACATTCAACACCCAAGCATCGTACGACGGGCGATAGGCTGTGCCCAGTGGAATCCCTCGACCAGACGACACGAACGACGGACCGCCTCCTGCTGAGACCATTCGACCGTCGCGACTCTCTTGCGCTCGTGGATGCGGTACGCGTCTCCCTTCCGGAGCTATCGCTGTGGCTGCCTTGGGCGCATCCGACCTACGGCCGCTCGGACGCGCAGGCGTACATCCGAGAGAGCATGCGCTCGTGGAAGGAGGGCAAGGCTTTCGACTTGGCGATCCGTGCGCTGGATGAACCGAGGCGGCACCTCGGGAACATCTCCGTTTGGTTCATCTCGAGATCGTTCAAGACAGGCGAGGTCGGCTACTGGATCAGGTCGGACGAGACCAGCAAGGGACTCGCGACGGAGGCGACCCGCCGCGCCCTCGACATCGCGTTCGACGAGTTGCGCCTCCACCGGGTCATCCTCCGCATCGCCATCGGGAACCGTCCGAGCGAGCGGGTCGCAGAGAAGCTGGGCTTCACCCGGGAAGGCGTGCTTCGGGAAGAGATCAAGATCCGCAATACGTGGCTGGATCACTCGGTGTGGGGGATGCTCGAACACGAGTTCCACAAGAGCGCTACAACAGCACCTACCGACGCGTGAGAGGGGCCCAAACGGGCCCCTCTCTCGTACTTTGGTCGTTGTCTAGAAGTCCATGCCTGCGCCACCGGGACCACCGGGGGGCATCGCGGGCATCTCTTCCTTCTTCTCGACGATGAGCGCCTCGGTCGTGAGCAACAGGCTCGCGATCGATGAGGCATTCTGCACCGCGGAACGGGTGACCTTGGCCGGGTCGATGACTCCGACGCCCAACAGGTCCTCGAATACACCGGTCGCAGCGTTGAAGCCGATCGTGCCGCCCTCGTGCCGGACCCGGTCGGCGACCACGCCGCCCTCGAACCCGGCGTTGACGGCGATCTGACGGAGCGGCTCCTCGAGCGCCTTGCGAACGATCGAGCGTCCGGTCTTCTCGTCGGACGTGCCACCACGCATCTTCTCGACGAAGTCCTGCGCACGGAGCAGCGCGACACCGCCGCCGGGGACGATGCCCTCTTCGACCGCTGCACGCGTGGCCGAAAGTGCGTCCTCGATGCGATGCTTCTTCTCCTTCAACTCCACCTCGGTGGCAGCGCCGACCTTGATGACGGCAACACCACCGGCGAGCTTCGCGAGCCGCTCCTGTAGCTTCTCGCGATCCCAGTCGGAGTCCGAGTTCTCGATCTCGCGGCTGATCTGCTTGATACGAGCCTGGACGTCTGCCTCGGAACCGCCGCCGTCGATGATCGTCGTGTCGTCCTTGGTGACGACGACCTTGCGAGCACGGCCGAGCATGTCCAGCGCGACGTTCTCGAGCTTGAGGCCGACCTCTTCGGAAATCACGGTGGCGCCGGAGAGGATGGCAATGTCGCCGAGCTGCTGCTTGCGACGCTCACCGAAACCGGGTGCCTTGACGGCAACCGACGAGAACGTGCCGCGGATCTTGTTGACGATCAGCGTGGCTAGCGCCTCGCCCTCGACGTCCTCGGTGAGGACCATGAGCGGCTTGCCGCTCTGCATGACCTTCTCGAGCACTGGGAGCATGTCGTTGACCGAGCTGATCTTCTGGTTGGCGATGAGGATGTATGGATCCTCCAGAACCGCCTCCATGCGATCGGGGTCGGTAACGAAGTACGGCGAGATGAAGCCCTTGTCGAACTGCATACCCTCGGTGAACTCGAGCTCGATGCCGAACGTCTGGCCTTCCTCGACGGTGATGACGCCGTCTTTGCCGACCTTGTCCATGGCCTCTGCGATACGCTCGCCGATCATCGAGTCGGCGGCGGAGATGGCGGCGACATGGGCGATCTCGTCTCTGGACTCGATGTCCTTCGAGAAGTCGCCGATGAACTCGACCACTCTCGCGACGGCCTGCTCCATACCCCGCTTCAGCTCCATCGGATTGGCGCCTGCTGCGACGTTTCGAAGCCCCTCACGGACCATCGCCTGGGCGAGGACGGTTGCCGTGGTGGTTCCGTCACCCGCGACGTCGTTGGTCTTCGTCGCGACTTCTTTGGCGAGCTGAGCGCCCATGTTTTCCCAGGCGTCCTCGAGCTCTACTTCTTTTGCGATGGTGACGCCGTCATTGGTGATGGTGGGAGCGCCCCACTTCTTCTCCAGCACAACGTTGCGGCCCTTCGGGCCGAGTGTCACCTTGACGACGTCCGCCAGTTTGTTGACGCCGGCCTCGAGGGCGCGGCGCGCATCCTCGTCGAACCGTAGTTCCTTTGCAGCCATTGATCCTCCTAGTTGACGACCGCGAGAAGATCACGACCGGAGAGGATCAGGTACTCCTCACCTTCCAGCTTGATCTCGGTGCCCGAGTACTTCGAGTAGACGACCACGTCGCCCGCTTTGACGTCGAGCGGTACCCGCTCGCCGCTGTCGTTGAATTCACCGGGACCGACGGCAAGGATCTCGCCGAGTTGCGGCTTCTCCTTGGCGGTATCCGGAATCACGAGGCCGGAAGCCGTACGGGCTTCCGCTTCATCCTTGGGCTTGACGACCACACGGTCACCCAGAGGCTGGAGCTTCATTGGGAACCCTCCTTCGAGTTGCTTTAGCACTCCGGTTGCTTGACTGCTAAAGCCTAGCACTCGCGCGAACAGAGTGCTAATCCTCGTTCGAGGCGTTCACACCCGGTGACGTTGAATCCACCGGGCGACGTCAGACGCCGAGATGATACCTACGAGCCGCCCTTCACTGACTACCACGACCCGGCGGCCCTCCCCCGACAAACGGGGAATGAGCGACTCGACGTCGGCGTCAGTCGACACAGCATCCTCCGGCTCCAGCACCCGCATGACTTCGGACGTTCGCACGGTAGACCAGCGAGACCGGTCTGCGTCTCGCAGCTGTCGCATGCTGACGATTCCTCGGACCCTGCCTCCTGTTACCACGGGAAACGACGAGTAGTTGTGCTGCATGAAGTAGTGGTCGAACAGGTCCTGGAGGCTCGTGTCACCGTCGACCACGACCGGGGTGGGGGTCATCAGCTGGCCCGCGGTGACACCCTTCAGGGTCCGCTTCGCCTCCATCTGGAGCTGCGCCGAGCCTGCCGCCTGAAACAGGAACCAGCCGAGCACGATCCACCACAGGCCACCGAGGTTGCCCCTCGTGAGCAGTGAGATCACACCAACCACCACCATTGCGATCGAGACGACGCGACCTCCCATGACGGCGACCCTCGTCGCCTTGTCGATGTCGCCGGTGATTCGCCACACGATGGATCGCAGTACACGCCCCCCGTCGAGCGGGAATCCGGGCGCAAGGTTGAAGACGCCCAGGATGACGTTGATCCAGGCGAGCTGCTTCGACAGGTGATCGACGAGCGTGCCGTCGACGAACAGGAACGAGAACCCGTAGAACATTGCACCGAGGACCACCGATGCCAGCGGACCGGCGATCGTGATCGCAAACTCTGCGCCGGGCGTCGTCGCCTCTTCTTCGATCTCCGAGACGCCGCCGAACACGAACAGCCGGATCCGCTTCACGGGGATCCCGCGACCGACAGCGACCAGGGAGTGGCTCAACTCATGCATGACGACACTGCCGAAGAACAGCACCGTGCCGACAAACGCACCGATCCACACGCCGGGCTGCGAGGCGTCCAGTCCGCTCCCGGCAGACGCCAGATCCGTCCAGAAGAACATCCATATGAGAAAGAAGATGATCAGCCAAGACGCGTCGACACTGATCGGAATGCCGTGGACACGGCCGATGACGAATCCCTTGCCGTTCACAGCGCCATGGAGGGATCGACCGTTGAGCCCCAGTCGGTGTAGTGCCCCTCTGTGAGATGGAAGGCGCCCGCGGCACCGATCATCGCCGCGTTGTCGGTGCAGAGCACGGGATCGGGAAGCAGCAGCCGAACCCCTCGGCGGTCTGCCTCCGCCTGCATCTTCGCCCTGAGCCGCCGGTTCGAGAGCACTCCTCCTCCACCGGCAACCGTCTTGGCTCCCGTGTCTTCGACCGCGTTGAACGTCTTGGCGACGAGCACGTCGACGATGGCCTCTTGGATCGAGGCGGCGACGTCCGCGAGCGACGGCAGTGTCCCGGCAGCGGCTGCCTTCTCGATGAACGTGACCACCGAGGTCTTCAGTCCGGAGAACGACAGATCGTACCGACGATCGGGAAGTGCCCGAGGGAAAGCGACCGTGGTCGGATCGCCGCCGTCCGACGCCTCATCGATTGCCGGCCCACCCGGATAGCCCAGTCCCATGAATCGAGCGAGCTTGTCGAACGCCTCACCCGATGCGTCGTCGATCGTCTGGCCCAGCACCCGATACCGACCCCACTGTGCGACATGGACGATCTGACTGTGGCCGCCGGAGGCGAGTACAACGACGGCGGGCGGTTCGAAATCCGGGTGCTGGAGCCGAGGGGCCATGAGATGGCCTTCCATGTGGTCGACACCGACAAACGGCAGGCCACGGGCCCAGGCCGTCGCCTTGGCAAACTGGAACCCGACGAGGAGAGCACCGATCAGCCCCGGACCCTGGGTGGCGGCGACACCGTCGAGGTCGTCGGGATGGATCCCTGCCTCGACCAGCGCCCTGTGGGTGAGGGACCTGATCGACTCGACGTGGGCACGTGCCGCGACCTCGGGTACCACTCCCCCGAATCTGGCGTGGATCTCGGTCTGCGATGCGAGCACGTTGGAGAGGATGGAGTTGCCTCGGACGACAGCGACGCTCGTCTCGTCACAGCTCGTCTCGAACGACAACACAACCGGTCCGCCGCTCATTGCAGCCCCTTCCGAATCGATTCGACTCTTGCCCGATACTCGGGCTGGGAGATGTCATGGGCCCACATGACGAGCGCGTCTTCCTCCCCGTAGTAGGCGCTCCGGACACCAACCGGCACCATTCCGAACTTGCGGTAGAGATCCTGTGCAACCCTGTTGGACACCCTGACCTCCAGCGTGAGGTGACGGGCACCATGGTCGAGCGCTGCGTCCACCAGCCCGAGCATCAACCCGGTCCCGAGCCCTCGTCGCGGCACCGACGAAGCGAGCGTCACGACGTGGGCTTCGTCCTCGTCGAGCAGCAACCCACCGTACCCGACGATCGCTCCGTCGACCTCGGCAACCAGGTAGACACGGTCATCCGACACGACTTCGGTCCTAAGGATCGCTTCGTCCCACGGCTGTGAGAACGAAGCCCGTTCGAGTTCGAGCACGGCAGGCAGGTCTTCGGGCACCATGGGCCGGATCTCCATCACTCCGACCACGGCGCCTCCTTGCGAAACTCCGTCCATCCGATATTGACGTCGGGTTCCCTCAGATACAGTGGCCGGACGTTGCGACTAGACGGGAACTCCTGACGCTCGACTGGTCCGACGGCCAGACCGAGCAGTGCCTCCGCCGACGGGTACCGCGGTCGACCCGACTTGACCCTGTGAAGGCCCCGCAGCACCGTCTCGTGCAGCACTTCCCAGTCGCCGACGACGAGGGCGTTCTGCGGATCGGACTCGAGCAACGCTCGTAGATGATCCGGGCGAACGATCCTCGGTTGGCTGTCCCTCACGACCCCACCGGGCACAGGCTGGTAAGACGCGACGGCAACTTCGCCACGACGAACATCGACGACCGACCAGATGTGGCGGTGACCGGTGGTCGCGCCGAGCGCGACGGCATCGAGCGACACGATAGGGACGAGGGGAACGCCGAGGCTCGATGCGAGCCCTTGAGCCGTCGCCAACCCGACTCTGATCCCCGTGTACAGACCCGGACCCACGTCCACAGCGATCGCGTCGACGTCGGAGGGCACCCAGCCGGCCTGGTCGAAGAGGTAGTCGAGCGCAGAGACGATGAAGCCCGCGTGCCCACGCCGATCGACCTTCGACGCCGAGGCAACGGCAAGCCGGCCCTCGCCCAGTGCGACCGACGATGCAGGTGTCGCTGTCTCGATCGCGAGGAGCTTCACTGCAGCACGTCCTGGATGCGGCGACTTTCCCACACGACACCGTGGCCCGTGAAGGTAATTGTCCGCGTTCCGTCGCCGTGCACGAAGAAGCGAATCAGGAGGTGATCCTCCGGCATTGCGGCGGCGACGGCGTCACCCCACTCGATAGCGAGAATCGCTCCCTCGGCCTCGTCGACGAGTTCGAGGTCGGCGAGTTCGTTCAGGGTGCCGAGTCGGTAGACATCCGCATGAACGAGTGGGATGAATCCCCCTCGGTACGTGTGAACGAGCACGAAGCTGGGGCTCGTCACCGGCTCCTCGATTCCCAACCCCTCGGCGAGTCCTGCGATGAACGCCGTCTTTCCGACGCCCAGACCACCACTCAGCAGTACAACATCGTCCGGTCTCAGAAGGCTCGCTAGCCGCCTCCCCACCGTTCGTGTCTCGAATTCGGATGCCGAGGTGACCTCCATCAGAACAGCCCCATCTGCTCGGGCTCGACAGCTTCGACGCTGGCCGTCTCGGAGAGCACAGACTCGATGAGAGCGAAGTCCTCCTGCATCCGATCGAGCACCGATTGACCCCCTCGAAGCGCCGCCGCAGGATGGAAGGTCGGGACGACGGTGCGGTTCCACCACGGATACGCGTGACCTCGCAGTCTGCTGATCCCGACCTCCTGCTTGAGCAAGAGCTTGGTGGCGAAATTGCCCAACGTCACCACGACGTCCGGATCGATGAGCCGTATCTGCTCGGCGAGGAACCCTTTGCACGCTTCGATCTCATCCGGTTTCGGGTCACGGTTGCCCGGGGGACGGCACTTGACCACGTTGGCGATGTAGACGTCCTCGCGTCGAAGGTCGATCTCACTCAGCAGCCGGTTGAGCAACTGGCCCGCTGCTCCAACGAACGGCACCCCCTGCAGATCCTCGTTGCGCCCCGGCCCCTCGCCCACGAACAAGACGCGAGCATCCGGCGACCCGTCACCGAACACGACGGTCGTTCTGGTGTCGGCAAGACGGCAGGCCGTGCACTGCCGGGCGCGTTCGCCGAGTTCTCGCAGTGCCTCGCCTGTCACGTGTCCTCTGTCGTCGTCCGCCATGCCAGCGCCGCTTCAATCGCGCGTCCCGTCGCCGCGAACGCCCCCTCCGCGACAGTGTCGACGTCGGCCATGACGTTCCCGCAGGAGACCGCGAATGCGGCATCGCCATCATATCGGGTGTGTGTCGGTCTGACGCATGCCGCTAGGGAATCCTGGGCACGTATCGCGACCCTCGTCAGCTCGTTCCTGGTCAGTTCGGCGTCGGTCGCAACGACGATGAGTGTCGTGTTCGTCCGGGTCGCGGGTGTGGCGTCTGGGCCTTCCGGCACCAGCAGACCGCCCGTCAGCGGTCGTCCTTCCAGCGTGAAGACGTCACCGACGGCGTTGACGACCACGAGTGCACCAACGGTTGCTTGTCCTACACGGACCGAGAACGACCCCAAGCCTCCTGCCTGGAACGCTCCTCGCCAACCCCCGACCATCGCACCGGCGCCGGCGCCAAGCGGACCTGCCTCGACGGGACGGTCGGATGCTGCGTGGTACGCAGCAGCACCCTGCCCGGCACCTGGCCGAACGGATGACTCCCCGACGAGGAGGTCGTAGATCACTGCCGCGGGAACGATCGGCACCGGTCCGGCCGGGGTGAGGTGGCCTCGTCCCTCTTCTTCGAGGGCACGCATGACGCCATCGGCGGCGGCAAGACCGAACGCAGACCCCCCGGTCAGCAGGATCGCCTGCACGCTTTCGACAGTCATGCCAGGTGTCAGCAAAGCCGTCTCTCTCGTCCCGGGAGCCGCCCCTCTGACCTCGAACGCGGTGACGTTGGGCTCGGGAAGCGCGATGACTGTACAGCCGGTTCGGGCCTGGGCGTCCGTCCAGTGACCAACTCGCACACCGGTGACGTCAGTGATGGAACTCACAGGTACCTCCTTGGCAATCGGGGGCCGATCTGACAGACGACTTCATATGGAATCGTTCCGATGTGATCGGCCCAGTCGGTCGCCGTGACCTCTTCACTCCCTTGCCGGCCGATCAACACCACCTCGTCACCGATTTCGACGGGCGCATCGTCGACGTCGACGAGGATCTGATCCATTGTGACATTCCCGGCGAGGCGGTGGCGCTGTCCTCCGATCAGTACCTCTCCAGCTTCGAAGAGCGACCGGGGAAGCCCGTCGGCGTACCCGATGGGAACGGTGGCGACCGTTGCCTCCCTATCCAGCGGCCTTCTGCGCCCATAGGAGGGGCGGGTGCCTGGCGGGTATCTGCGCACCATGGACACAGCCGAGACGATTCGCATCACCGGTCGAAGACCGATGTCCGGAACCACGCCGGGGGCCGGGTTGATGCCATAGATGCCGAGACCGATGCGCACCATGTCGAACCTGGCCTCCGGGAAGCGGATCGCACCCGCGGTGTTCGCGGCATGACGAATGGGTATGTCGATGCCGAGCTCGGCCAGCTCGTCGATCACTGCTCTGTAACGGTCGATCTGGATCTGAGTGAACGGGTCATCCTCGTCGGCGACCGCTAAGTGCGTCCATACACCTTCCAGCACCAGTCGGGAGTCCTTGGTGATGCGCTGAGCCAGATCGACTGCGTTCTCCGGCGTCGCCCCAACCCGATTCATACCCGTGTCGACTTTCACGTGGATGGGAATCGGACGACTCGTCAGCTCGGCGAGTGCTTCAGCGAACTCCCGGTGGTAGATAGTCGGGGTGAGGCCCCATCGCACGATCTCGGCGGCGTCCGCGATCGGCGGTTCCGACAGCAGCAGCACTTCGGTGTCGATGCCCGCTTCCCTCAGCCTGACCCCTTCTTCGACGAGCGCCACCGCAAGGAGATCGGCACCGGCCTCCAATGAGGCCTCAGCGACGGGAACGTCGCCATGCCCGTAGGCGTCGGCCTTGACCACGGCACAGACCGCAGCCGGCGCGACGGCCTCGGCGATCACCTGGACGTTGTCGCAGACGGCGTCGAGGTCGATCTCCGCCCAGGACGGTCTCACCACGCCACCTTTCCCACCTCGAGTGCGAGCGCGTCGGCGGTTACGGTCTGTCGTGCTGCGAGGAGACTCCCTGCGCGACCGTGCCAGTAGGCGGCCGACCTCGCGGCCGTCTCGGCATCGAGGCCACGAGCCCACAACGCGGCGAGGAAGCCGGTCAGCACGTCGCCACTGCCGATGGTCGCAAGCTCGGGACCGCCGGTGGTAACGACCCAACGCGACCGCCCCATCACGAACGTCGGCGATCCTTTGAGCAACACGATGGCGCCCGTTGCGGTCGCGAGGTCGGCGGCGCGCCGATAATCGGGCTCCTCACCGGTGAGCCGGGAGAACTCACCGGCATGCGGGGTCACCGCGACCGGGGCCGTTCGTACGGCGAGAGCACCGGGACCGTCGAGCCCGTTCAGACCATCGGCGTCGATGAGTAGGGGCCCGTTCCACTCCGAGAGCAGCGCGGCGACGAACTCGCTCCGACCCGAGCCCAGTCCAGGCCCCAGGGCTAGAACGTCGAACCGCTTAGCGGCAGCCGCAATCGTCGCGGCATCGCCCCCCTCGAAGTGCGTTCCGTCGCCTATCGCCATGTTCAACAACTCAGGTGCTGCTACGGCGTAGATCGACTGGAGCCCTCCAGGTGTCGCGATCGAGACGGAACCGGCACCCGCATGGAGGGCGCTCCGCGCGGCGAGCAGCGGGGCTCCCGTCATGCCGGGCGAGCCACCGACGACAAGAACCGACCCTGCAGACCACTTGTGGGCAGTTCGCGCTCGAGGTGGCCTGGGCGCGTCTGCTTCGGCGGTGAGGAAGAACTCGGCGTTGCCTCCAGTGAGCCCAATGTCATGGATCTTCAGATCGCCGCACACGTCCGGTCCAACGCCGATGAGCTGGCCAACCTTGGGGCTGTGGAATGTGACCGTCGTGGCAGCGTGAAAGACCGGGCCTTGGGCAATTCCGGTGGTTCCGTCCAATCCGCTGGGGATGTCGACCGCGAGCACCGGAGCTCGTGTCTCCGTCCATGGGACCACGACCTCGGGAAGCACCCCACGAAAGCCCGAACCGAACAGAGCGTCGATGACCAAATCGGTCGATGTCGGAGAACCGAGTGGTCGGATGAGTACCCCTGAGGTGAGGGCTTCGCCGGCGGCCCAGACAGCGTCGTCACTCTTCGCCTCGGCGAGCATTCGCACGTCCACGGCAGCACCGCGCTGACGCAGGTACCGGGCGGCCACATAGCCGTCCCCGCCGTTGTTGCCGGGACCGGCGAGGACGGTGACCTTCGTGCCATAGCCGGCTCCCATCTCGACGGCGGCCAGCGCCACGCCGAGACCTGCCCGTTCCATGAGGATGGGGCCCGGCACGGACGACGAGGCGTCCAAACGGGCTGAAGCTGCCGGCGTGAGTACGGGCTGCATCTGAAATGATGGTACCTACAGAGGATCGTTGAGCGGGCCCGCTCAACGATTCGTACCTCGCATCTCGTACCTCGTACCGCGTTGCAGGGAGAGAGAACGCGCTCAGTGTCTGGCAGCTTGCTGCCGTTGGCCGTTTTCTGTTCGCTGTTCGCTGTTCGCTGTTCGCTGTTCGCTATCTTGCCCCCGTGACCCTCGACGAGGTGCGGGCCCACACTCCGAGAGCAGATCGAGGAACTCCGCCGCCGTCTACTGCTGGAGTGACATCGCGAACACCATCGCCGTGTCATCAGTGTGAGTGATCGTCACGAGCACCTCGGTGACACCGATCTGCCGGGCCCGTGCGAGCGCCCGTCCGCTGAGGTTCACCCTTGGCTGCCCTCCGCCGGTGATCTCGATGTCCTTCCATGAAACGTGCCGCCATCCCACACCGAGGCTCTTCATCACGGCCTCCTTGCCAGCGAAACGCGCGGCGTACCGACCTGCGGGAGACGCATACCGCGATGCGTAGGCGCGTTCGTGATCTGTGAAGCAGCGCTCGGCGAACCGCGGGTACTTGTCGAGCAGTCGCTGCACCCGGTCGATCTCCGCCAAGTCGATGCCAAGGCCGATGATCCTCATGGCGTCACGCTACAACAGCGGTGACGAAACGCCGGCGCTACTCGACCGTCACGCTCTTCGCCAGGTTGCGGGGCATGTCGATGTCATGGCCGAGCACGCGGGCTGTGTGATAGGCAAGGAGCTGTAGTGGGATGATCGACAGCACCGGCGACAGGAAGTCGACGGTTCTGGGTATCCGCAGCACCTCATCGGCGAACTTGTCGATCCGGGCATCGTCGTCGTAGGCCAGCGCGAGGACGTGTGCCCCCCTTGCCTTGACCTCCTGTACGGCCGAGATCGTCTTGTCGTACAGGTGTTGCTGGGTGATGATGACCACAACAGGCGTCCCTTCCGTGACCAGCGCAAGGGTCCCGTGCTTCAGCTCTCCAGCGGGCATGGCCTCGGAGTGCATGTAGGAGATCTCCTTGAGCTTCAGTGAGCCCTCAGTCGCGACCGCGTAGTCGAGTCCACGCCCGATAAAGTACACGTCGGTGGTGTCGGCGAAGCGTTTGGCGATCTCGGCGACCGCTGCGTCGTGTTCGATGACCCGTGCCGCCTTGTCTGGCAGGGTCCACAGTTCGGTCGCAAGCATCTGAGCCCGCTCCGCCGAGATCGTCCCTCGTTCCCGACCGAGCGCGAGCGCCAGCAGGTACTCGCCGATGAGCATCGCGACATACGCCTTCGTGGAAGCGACAGCGATCTCCGGACCCGCCCTCGTGTAGATCACATCGTCGGCATAGCGACTCAGCGTGGAACCGACGACGTTGGTGATCGCCAGCAGGCGCGAGCCACGGTCCTTCGCGAGATGGGCTGCGGCCAGGGTGTCTGCCGTCTCGCCAGACTGGCTGATCGCGATGGTGAGCGTGTCCGGATCGATCAGGGGGTCGCGGTAGCGAAGTTCGTGGGCATACTCGACCTCGACCGGTACCTGGAGGGACTTCTCGAGTACCTCCCGGGCGACGAGACCGGCATGGTAGGCGGTGCCGCACGCGGTGATCCATATCTTCGGCAGATCCTTCGCGAACCCGGTAGGAAGGTTCACGTTGTCGAAACCAACCGTTCCATCCCGATGGAGTCGACCCAGCAGGGTCTCGTCGATGACGCCGGGCTGCTCGTAGATCTCCTTCAGCATGAAGTGTGGGAAGCCTCCCTTCTCTGCCTGCTCTACGGTCCAGTTGACTTGCTGCGGTTCACGGTCGACCGGTGTGCCGTCGAGCGTTTCGATGCTCACTCCATCCGCGGTCAACGTGACCATCTCGCCGTTCTCGACGACCATCATGCGATCGGTGTAGGGAAGGATCGCCGGGATGTCCGATGCGAGCAGCGTCTCCCCGTCTCCTACACCGATGATCAGTGGGCTGATCATCCGAGCGGCGACGATCTTGTCGGGTTCCAACGCGCACATCGTCACCAGCGCGTAGGCACCCTCCGCTCGAGACACTGCCCGTCGCACCGCTTCGCCGAGGTCACCGTCGTACTCGTCGGCAATCAGATGAGCGAGTACTTCGGTGTCGGTGTCAGATACGAACGTGTGACCGGATTCGGACAGCTCGTCCTTGAGTTGGAGGAAGTTCTCGATGATCCCGTTGTGCACGACGGCGAACTTGCCGCTCTGATCTAGGTGTGGATGGGCGTTGATGTCGTTAGGCACACCATGGGTCGCCCATCTCGTGTGGCCCATACCTATCGAACCTTCGAGTGGGTCGGCTTCCACCAGGGCGGCCATTCGGTCGAGCTTGCCGGCCGCCTTTCGGATCGAGATCGTCGATCCGTCCGACACCGCGATGCCGGACGAGTCGTACCCGCGATACTCCAGTCGGCGAAGCGACGAAACAAGGACGTCTTGGGCTCGACGCGGACCCACGTAGCCGACGATGCCGCACATGATGTCTCCTTCTCTGTTGGAGACCGGCACCAGACGGGTCCAACCCATCTCCCACTCCGAAACGGCCTCTGTTCCGGGGTTTCCCCCGGGTTTTGTCCCGTTTCGTCACGACCGTGGGCGCCGAGAGGGCATCCGCCGAATGTTTCGATACTCCCTCTTCCTCGTCGCCCCGAAGGGCCTGGCGCTGAAGGATGTCACGTGCCGATCTCGAGGCAGAAGGATACCCGCTTCAGGAGCACATGGTGCGCCGAGTCAGCCGAGCTCCCTGCGGACGATGGCGACGAGCTCATCGGTGATGGTGACCGCCTCGTCACGAGTAGGCGCCTCGACCATGACCCTGACCACGGGTTCGGTGCCCGAGGGCCGGATCAGGATACGACCGTCGCCGGCCAGGCGCCCTTCGATGGAGGACACAGCCTCCCATAGGACGTCGGCGCCGGCCAGCCTGCTCTTGTCGACGACCCGGACGTTCCGCAGGATCTGAGGGAACTCGGTGATCGTCTCCGCTCTCAGCTCCCGCAGCTCCTTGCCGGTGATCGCAAGAACCTCGAGCAGGCGCACGGCGGTCAGGAGCCCGTCGCCCGTCTCGCCGAAGTTGGAGAAGATGACGTGCCCGGATTGCTCACCGCCGAGGATCGCTCGCCGCTGCCACATCGCCTCCTTCACGTATCGGTCGCCGACTTGGGTCTCGACCAGCTCGATTCCCATCTCGTCCATGGCCTTGCGGAATCCGAGATTCGCCATGACGGTCACCACAACCACGTTCTTGCGGAGCTTGCCGGTCTTCTTCAGATGCTGGGCGATAATTGCCATGATCACATCACCGTTCGCCGGTACGCCGTTCTCGTCGACTGCGATCAGCCGGTCGGCATCGCCGTCGAACGCCAGCCCGATGCGTTCTCTGCACTTGGCTGCGAGAAAGCCGGGATGTGCGGCTCCACACCCTTCGTTGATGTTGGTACCGTCCGGTTCGACGCAGAGGGCCTCTACATCGGCACTCAGTCTGCGGAACAGCTCGGGAGCGACCCTTGTCGCCGCGCCGTTCGCACAATCGAGGAGCAACCTGAAGCCGTTCAACGAGTACGGCATCGTGTCCTTCAGAAACGCCAGGTACCGGTTCTCTGCATCCATCATCACGAAGCGCGTCCCGACCTGATCCCCCGATGCGAGATGCCACGGGCTCCCCTTGCGGAGTCTGGCTTCGATCCGGTCCTCTCGCTCATCCCCGAGCTTTGCTCCTCGGTGATCCAACAGCTTGATCCCGTTGTCGATGGCGGGGTTGTGGGACGCCGAGATGATTGTTCCCATTGCGGCTCCCGTTTCCGCCACGAGATGTGAGATCCCCCCCGATGGCAGGATGCCGACGTCGAGGGTGTCGACGCCGATCGAGTGCAGACCGGCCTGGAACGCCTCCGACAGCATCTCGCCGGAACGGCGAGTATCGCGACCGATGAGAACGGACTCGCCGCGGATATCCTCACCGGTCGCACGGCCAAGTGCGAGGGCAAGGTCCGCAGTCAGTTCGGTATTGGCGACACCTCGAACTCCGTCGGTGCCGAACAGGCGGCTGCCGCTATAGAGCATCTACCGCTTCGTGTACTGCGGCGCCTTGCGGGCTTTGCGCAGGCCATACTTCTTGCGCTCGACCTTGCGGGCGTCGCGGGTGAGATACCCGGCCTTCTTCAGTGAAGCACGCAGCTCGGGTTCGAGGACGATGAGTGCACGGGCGATGCCAAGGCGCAGCGCGTCGGCCTGACCCGTGGTACCCCCACCATGCAGCGACGCCTTGATGTCGTACCGCCCTTCCCTGTTGGCCTCCCGCAGAGGGGCAAGAACCCGAAGACGCTGTGCCATCGTCGGAAGATAGGTCTCGAGCGGACGGTCGTTCAGTGTGACCGCCCCGGTTCCGTCGTACAGGCGGACCCGTGCAACGGACTCCTTCCGGCGACCGGTTGCTTGGACCAGCATCTTTGCCATCAGGACTCCACCTTTCGAATGTCGAACGAAAGCTCCTTGGGCATCTGCGCCTCGTGGGGATGATCAGGGCCGGCATGCACCTTGAGCTTGCGAAGCACCTTTCGTCCCAGGCGGTTCTTCGGAAGCATGCCACGGACCGCACGCCGCACGATCTCTTCGGGACGCCTCACGCGCAACGACTCGAGTCCCTCTTCGGTCAGGCCGCCCGGATACCCAGAATGCCGGTAGTACATCTTGTCTCTGCCACTTACCCGGACCTTCTCAGCATTGACGATGATCACGTAGTCGCCGGTGTCGACGTGTGGCGCCTGAATCGGCTTGTGCTTGCCCCGAAGGATGCGGGCAACCTCGGACGACAACCGCCCAAGTGGAAGGTCGGCAGCGTCCACAACGAACCACTCTCGTTGCACGTCCGCAGCCTTGGGTGAATACGTCTTCTGCAGCCTCATGAAAACCTCGCGAGGGAAGGCTCCAAGAGTCTCGGAGCCGCCACATGGTAAACGGCGACCGGTCCAATCGCCAATTGAACAGGTTCTCTTCGCTTCGTTGAAGCGAAGAGAACCGTACCTCGTATCTTGTACCCCGTGCCGCGTCAGCCGCAACATTGTTGGGAACCCTCCACGCTACGCGAAGTGCGAAACGCGAAACATGCGTACCGCGGCTCGCCTCGCGAGCAGCGGTAGCCTGCGCTCATGCATCTCATCACGATCGATGACATCTCCGCAGCCCGGGAGCGCATCGGCGGTGCCGCCATAAGGACTCCAATGCTGCACTCTGCGTCGTTCTCGCGTATGACCGGCCGGGAAGTCTGGCTGAAGGCGGAGAATCTCCAACGAACAGGGTCGTTCAAGATCCGCGGCGCCTCCAACGTCATCGCACAGCTCGAAGCGCCGGTCGGCGTCGTGGCAGGCTCGGCCGGCAACCATGCCCAGGGCGTAGCGCTGGCGGCACAGCTCGCAGGGGTGCCGGCGACGATCTTCATGCCTTCTTCCGCCGCCATACCCAAGGTGGAAGCCACCCGGTCCTACGGAGCCGACGTGCGACTCGGGGGCGACGACATCCAGGCGGCAGTCGAAGCGGCACGCCGCTTCGCAGAGGAGACCTCAGCCCGGTTCATCCATCCGTTCGATGATCCCGACATCATCGCCGGCCAGGGAACTCTGGGACTCGAGATCGTCGAACAGCTGCCCGATGTCGGCACGATCGTCGTCCCGATCGGTGGCGGTGGCCTGATCTCAGGAACGGCGGTAGCCGTATCGGCGCGCAAGCCCGACGTGCGGATCGTCGGGGTGGAGATCGCCTCGGTCGCCCCCTATCTCGCATCGCGCGGCCACGAGCATCCGCTCTCGGTCCCCTACCGCCCGACGGTCGCCGACGGTATCGCCGTGCCGGTTCCCTCCGAGTTCGCGTTCCGGCACATAGAACGCTACGTTCATGACATCGTCACCGTCGACGATCGTGAGGCGGCGCGGGCCGTCATGCTGCTCATGGAACGCGCCAAGCTGGTGGTCGAAGGTGCAGGGTCGGTCGGAGTCGCCGCACTACTGGAGGGTCGCCTCGCGGATCCGCCGGGTCCTGTCGTCATCGTCCTCTCCGGTGGAAACATCGACCCTCTGCTCGTCGGGAAGGTCCTCAGGTATGGGCTCGAAGCCGCCGGACGGTACGCATGGTTCCGGGTGCTCATCCCGGACATGCCTGGCCAACTCGCGGGCGTGCTGAACCTCATCGCCGATCTCGGTGCCAATGTGCTCACGACCAACCACCGTAGGGAAGGTGCGGGGCTGCCATTCGGAACGACGGAACTCGGTATCGCGGTCGAGACGACCGGCCCGGAGCAGACCGCCGAGCTGCGAGCGGCCATGGCCGCCTACACGTCCGGATAGGCCACACCCCACAACACGAGACCTCGTGACGGCGCAGCGCCCTTGGCAGCCGCCCGATCACGTGCAGCGAGGATACCCGGCACGTCTCCCGAATCGACCCGACCTCGACCGACCTCCACGCATAGCGCCACCATCGACCGCACCATCCGATGACAGAACGAGGTCGCCGACACCCGGAACTCGACGATGTCGCCACTCCGACCCCACGACGCCTCAAGTACTTGCCGGACGGTGCTGCGTCCTTCGGCCCTCCGACACAGGGATGCGAAGTCGTGCTCACCGACGAAGGCCTCGGCTGCCCGCTGCATCGCCTCGACATCGAGGGTTTCCGGGACGTGCCACGTCGTCGATCGCAAGAGCGGATCGGGTGTGGGCCGATTGAGGATCGCATAGCGATAGCTTCGCGACCGCGCAGTGAATCGGGCTGAGAAGCCCTCCCCGGCCTCGCGACACGCCAGCGCGGCCACGTCGGCAGGCAAGAGGCCGTTGAGTGAACGGACCAACCGTTCGACATCGACCGGCGGCTCCATCACAAACGAGACGACCTGCTGCCTGGCGTGCACTCCGGCGTCGGTTCGGCCGGCTACGGTCGTCTCGACCGGGCCCATGACCCGGGCCAGGGCGGCCTCCACCACGCCCTGAACCGTCCGTACATCATCTTGTCGTGCGTAGCCGTGGAACGACGTGCCCTCGTATGAGATGTCCAGCCGATAGGTGGGCATCACCTGAGCCCAAGAATCGCCGTGAGATCGAGGCCCAGCCCGATGAGGCTCGCCGCCCACCAAACGGCGAACGCGAGCAAGGTGGCGCTGACGGCGTGGGAGAAGTCGAGGTCGAAGACCACCCGTGTGGCCGACTCCACGGCCGCAAAGAACCACACGAAACCGGCGGCAACGATCACGGTGCCCGACGGTGCCGGAAGGAGGAGTCCCACTGCGGACACCACCAGCGGCGCGTGGGCGAATCCGATGAGCCGGAGGATTGTCTGTCCCCGAGCGCTTCCACTGAAGAGCTTGACACCGACGATCCACAACGCCCCTCCGAGGACCAGCCAGCCGACCAATCCTCCCAATACCAGTCTGAGCAGACCGATCAAGGAGAGCTGCAGAGGTCGGCCGAACGCAAACGCGATCGCGATCAACGCGTATGTCGCTGCCACCACCATGACCGCGTTTCCGGTCGCGTAGTCGTCGAAGACCAGCTCAGTGAAGAACTGGCGATCGAGTCGAGCGGCGCGCACCATCTGTCGGAGCATCCAGGGAGCGTACCAGCGGCCGGATCTAGCCAGATCCGAGTGCTCGGAGCTTGGACACTGGTCGTGTCAGCGAAGGTTCGCTTCGAGGCAGCCGGTTCAGATCGAACCACTTCGACTCGTCGACGCCGTCGCCGGCAGCAACCTCCCAGGTCCCAGCGCTGAAGGCAGACCGCACGTCGAAGTGCTCGTGGGCGGGGTCGGCGCCTCTGGCTGGGAACTGGTGGATGTCCACGTCGAACAGCCCGAGCCACTCCAGGTCGGACAGGTGGGTTTCCTCTTCGATCTCCCTGCGCTGGGCAGCGACCAGGTCCACGTCACCGGCCTCTATGTGACCGCCCGGTTGAAGCCACTTGCCGAGCTTCCGGTGCCATACGAGCAGCAACGACGTCCGATCCGGGGACAGCACGAACCCACTGGCGGTGATGTGGCCCGGTTCGAAGCAGGTCCGCGAGAAGAGGTCGGGCATCCCCAGTGACCTGATGCGGTCGAGGTACAGCTTCTCGCGTTCATCGAAGGGCACGACGCCGTCGAGCAGCTCGTGGAGATCTGCCGCATTCACCGGGCAACCGTATCAGCCCACGTTGAGTATCGTCCTTCCATGGAACGGATCGCCGAGTTCACCCACAGGGCGGAAGCGGAGCTCGCGCGTGCGTCCCTGGAAGCGGACGGGATCCCGGCACTCCTCGTCGGAGACGATGCCGGCGGTGTCTATCCGGGGGCACTGCCCGTCTATCTCCTCGTCGATCCAGGCGACCGGGATCGCGCGAGGGAGGTCCTCGAACCGATGCATCCTTCCGAAGGCCCACTCACCGACAGCATCCCCGGCTGGGCAATCCTCGGCCTGATCCTCGCCGTGTTGATCGC
Source organism: uncultured bacterium (assembly GCA_963827865.1). Classification (GTDB taxonomy): domain Bacteria; phylum Actinomycetota; class Acidimicrobiia; order Spongiisociales; family UBA4744; genus CAYLHS01. The sequence goes on from CAWHCO010000004.1 coordinate 133,667, forward strand.
ACTCGGCATGTTGGTGCTCACCCTCACGCACTGAACGCTCGCTTCGCGCGCCGTGTTTCCTCCCCCAGGGAGCAGAGCGACCGTTGGGGGAGGTGGACTCGGCCGCAGGCCGAGGACGGAGGGGGCCGTTCCCACCAACGTAGCTCACTCGCAGCTCCCGGGGCGAGTGTCCTACCGAGAACCGAAAACCGTAAACCGAAAACCGAGCACGGCAAGCGCAGCGAACCAACGGACACGCTCTCACACGTCGACTCACTGCACGAGCCGACATCAGTCATCAGTCATCGGTCAGTCATCAGTCATCGGTAAGACGCTGCCTGGGACCGCCACAAGGCCTCGGGGCGAGTGTCTTACCGAAAACCCGGAACCCAAAACCGAAGACGGGCGAGCCTCTTGCCGAGAACCGGGAACCGAGAACCGGGAACCGAGAACCGCTCGCGAAGCGAGCCCTGTACAGTCCGTCTTGATGGATGTCGAACTGCGAAGGATTCGCCTACCGTTCGCTACCCCGTTCCGCACCGCGTTGGGAATCCAGCACGATCGGGACGTTCTCTTGGTGGCGGTGCACACAGGCCACGGCACTGGGTGGGGCGAGTGCGTCGCCATGAACCAGCCCATCTACACATCCGAGTATGTGTGGGGGGCGCACAGCGTCATTCGGGATGTCCTGCTCCCCTTGCTGTCGGGAAGTGGCGTCACCGCAACCACGCTTGGTCGGGTACTCGCGCCGATACAAGGTCATCGGATGGCGAAGAGCGCGCTCGAAATGGCCCTTCTCGACGCCGAGCTTCGATCGTCCGGCACTCCGCTGGCGACGTTCCTCGGTGCGGCCGGCCATCGCGTGGTCGTCGGCGTGGCACTCGGCATCGATCGCGACGTGGCAAGGTTGACCGACACCGTGCAGCGGTACATCGACCGCGGCTACCGGCGAGTCAAGCTCAAGATCATGCCCGGCTGGGACATCGAACCCGTCGCAACGGTACGCGAAAGGTTCGGTAGCGATCTGGTCCTCCAAGTCGACGGCAATCGCGCCTACGGGCCCTCCGAGATGGCACGCCTCTCCGCCCTGGACGCCTTCGATCTCGCCATGATCGAGCAGCCGTTCGGAGATCTCACGACCCATGCCACGTTCGCCCGAACGATCCGAACACCGATCTGCCTGGACGAGTCGATCACCTCGACAGAAACGGCTCGCCTCGCGCTCTATCTGGGTGCCTGCTCCATCGTGAACATCAAGCCGGGAAGGGTCGGCGGCTATCTGGAGGCGCGCCGCATCCACGATCTGTGTGTGGCTCGAGGCGTGCCCGTATGGTGCGGCGGCATGTTCGAAACCGGATTGGGCCGAGCAGCGAACCTCGCGCTCGCCGCGCTCCCCGGCTTCACCCTGCCGTCCGACATCTCCGAGTCGTCTCGATACTTCGAGCACGACATCACCGATCCGTTCGTGCTCGAACCCGACGGGACGATCGGCGTGCCGGACGGTCCGGGCATCGGCGTGGAACCCAATCCGGATCGCCTCGAGGAAGTCACCACATCCGTCGAGCACTTCGAGATCTGATGTCAAGTTCTCGGTTGTCGGTTGTCGGTTCTCGGTAAGACACACTCGCCCCACAGTCGAAGGTGCACGCGGCTCGCGCTCTCACCCAAGACTCAGGACCGAAAACCCACAACGGCTGAAGGCTGTCAGTCTTCAGCCGTTCGTGGTTCCAGCTTCGGGAGTAGCGCCCTGAACGCGGCAGGCGCGAGTGTGCTGGTCACACCTGCGAGCAGGATGATCTGCGCCTCCAGCACCCGATCGATGATGCCGAGTTCCACACCGAGTTCGGCGACGGCGATGATGAGGCTGAGCCGTGCGGACAACAGCATGCCTGCTGCGAGGACCTCGCGCAGAGGCCGCCTCCTTCGAATGAGGGCGAGCGCAGGGATCATCTTCACGAGTATCGCCAGGCCGATGAGAGCTGCCGAATCGACGAGAACTCGGGCGTCGCCGAGTTCGTGGAGGTCGAATCGGATGCCGACGTTGATGAAGAAGATCGGAATCAGGAACCCGTAGGCAAACCCGCTCAGCTTCTGCTCGAGTGGTCCGCGGTGGGGAAACACCACCGCGAACACACTGCCGGCGAGGAATGCTCCGAGAATGGGCTCGATACCGAGGACCAGCGATATACCAACGAAGACCAACATCAGCGCGAGCGATCCACGAATCCCGACCTCCTCAGGATCGTCGATGTCGAACAGGCGCCCGAACCACTCGGGCCGCCACCACGCGGCTCGCCGAACGACCAGCAGCACGACGGTCACCGCCACGAAGAACAGAGGAAGGTCGAGGAGCTCAACGGTTACGCCATGTTCGACCACGACCGCCATAGCGGTCACACCGAGCAAGGTCAGGAAGTCGGCCAGAAGGGCAGACATCAGGATGATCTGACCGAGTGGCGTCGAGATCCGTCTCGTGGTGCGCAACGTCGGAACGACGAGCCCTACCGATGTCGTCGCGAGGATGAACATCACGAAGTACCCGTGACCGAGCGCACGAGACGCAGCGAATGCCGTCACGATGGTGAGGGCGAACACGGTGAGCCCGGTCAGGAGCTGCCGCGGTCGACGCCGGTCGAACATGCCGAGGTCGATCTCGAAGCCCGAGAGGAACATCAGCAGGAACAGTCCCAACTCCCCCAGCTCGTTCAGAAACGGACCCTCTTGCACGATCTTCAGCGCCGGACCGACCAGCACCCCGAACAGGATCTCGAGTACCACTCCCGGAATCCGGAGCCGTCTCGAGAGCAGCGGCAACACGAACGCCGCGGACGCAATCAGGATCAGGGTCGGCGCCTCCTGCGCTACGAGCTGCTCGGGCGACATCGCTAGGTTCCGTCCGGCGGAACCAGCAACACTGACGTCCCGGCCCGAAGGAGGTAGTGACCGGTCAGGCCGGGGTTCAATCCCGTCGGTAGGCGAGCAGGCATCGGAAGCACCAGCAGGCCCTCACCGTGGGTGACGTCGGTGACGGTCCGCACGGGATTGCCCCTCCGAACGAGACGCTTCACCGTGACATCCTTGACGGCGGCCTCCTCTCTGATCCGAGAAATCTCCTGCCTCGCTTCAGCCAATGCCTCATCACCGGCCATGAATTGCGGCGGGACCGCCGCGACGGCGATGAGCCTCGTGTTGCCGTATAACGTCAGGTCGATCGCCGCACGTCCTGCGGTGTCAGATGCCCCGGCTTCGACGACGATGTGCCTGTACGGTGCTCGTCCGGCGGCGAACAGAACCGGCTTTCGCAGACCTTTGATCCGCCTCTTGCACCTCGAGAGCTCCATCCGACGTGCCAGTCTCCCTCCTTCGGGGGCCCGCACCACGACGATGCCCACGCTCTCCGATTCGATCACGGATCTGAAAGACTCCCCTCGTTCGACGGGGCGGATTCGGAGACGAACCTCGTCCGTGTACTCGGGGATCCTTCCAATGACGGCGGTGATCTCTTCCATGCGGGCTTTGTGGGGAATCGTCTCGAGGCGAGGATGCAAGACGAGCACCGAGTCGGCGGCGCTGTTGCGACTCATCAAGACGGCTTCGGGGAGCAAATCGGACAGATCGGCCTCGCTTTCCACCAGCAACGCGATCTGGTGCCCGAAGCTGGCTGGGAACCGTGCTGTGCCGGCGGTGAACACCCTCACGATGTCGCTGTAGTCGGTGGCGGCCCCGACCACCGTGACCAGGTCCCCTGCCTTCAGGATGGTGCTCCCGTGGGGGATGATCAGCTCCCCGCCGCGTAAGACCGCGGCCACGAGCGAGCGCGTCGAATGAAGGTCCTGCAGAGAGCGGCCGACGAGGGGCGAGTCGGGCTCGATGCGAAACTCCACCGCTTCGGCCATACCGTCTGCGAAGGCCGCCGAAGCGATACGACGGGGCTCGAGGTTGATCTCGATTCGCCGGGCCGTCAGCCGATCTGGAGAGAAGGCGGCAATGCCCAACGAACGGTAGACGCCCAACTGTTCGGGGTTGGCGGCAATCGAAACGACTCGAAGAAGCCCCGATTCGCGAGCAATCCGGCAGGCCTCCTGGTTGACCGGATCACTGTTCGTGGCAGCAACCAGAGCATCGGCGTCCGACAGGCCCGCCCGTTCGAGTATGACGCGGCTGGAACCGTCCCCGACGACCTTGGCGAGCGGCCTGATACTGGCTGCGAGCGCGAGACGTTGCGAGTCGACATCGATCACCGTCACAGACCAGCGCTCACCCAGGCCGCGAAGCAGGTCCCGAGTGACTCCTCCAGCTCCAACCAGGATCAAGTTCATCCGGTGCCCTCTCCGAGGCCCACACTATCTGATGGGGCAGCGAAGCCGGCAGCTAGCAGCAGACAGCAACCAGCCGCCAGTCTCCAGCACGCGGCGAGTGACAACACGAGGCCGCGAGCAGTGTCTTACCGAAGACCGACAACCGCGACGGCGAAGCCGTCGCTAGACCAGTTCGATGACCGCCATCTCGGCGTTGTCGCCTTGGCGTGGGCCGATCCGGACGATCCGCGTATACCCGCCCGGTCGGTCGGCATAGCGCGGAGCGATCTCGTCGAACAGCTTGGTCACCACCTCGGTGTTGCCCATCACCTTCAGTACCTGCCGGCGGGAGTGAAGATCACCGCGGCGAGCTTTCGTGATCAGCCGTTCGGCGAGCGGGCGCACCGCTTTGGCGCGGGTGACGGTCGTGGTCACCTTCTCCGCCTCGAAGAGCGACTGGGCGAGGTTGCCGAGCATGGCCTTCTGGGCGGACGGGCTTCCTCCAAGACGGGGCCCCTTGCGCGGCCTCGGCATCAGATACCCCCCAACTCGGAGCTGCCGGTGAGACTGAGCCCGAGCTCGTCCAACTTCGCGACGACTTCTTCGAGGCTCTTGTGCCCGAAGTTGGTGATGCTCAGAAGGTCGTCGGCGGTCTTCTGTACGAGCTCGCCAACCGTCTCGATCTGCGCGCGACGCAGGCAGTTGCGAGGGCGCTCCGAAAGGTCCAACGCCTCGATGGGAAGTTCGAGATCCGGCGATGCGGGCTCGGCGATGGCGACATCGCCCAGTTCGAGCCCGACGCCCTCGCCGATGTCGGCGAACAGACCGAGCAACTCGCGCAGCGTCTTGCCGGCGGATGACACCGACTCCGACGGCTCGAGTGACCCGTCGGTCTCGACGTCCAGCACGAGGCGGTCGAAGTTGGTCATCTGGCCGACCTGCGTCGGTTCGACGTGATAGGTGACCTTGCGAACCGGGGAGAAGATCGAGTCGATCGGAATGATCCCGATGACCTCGGTCACTTGGTTCTTGTCCGCGGATCGATAGCCGACACCCCGCTCGACGGTCAGCTCGATCTCCAGCCTGCCTGTCGACGACAACGTCGCTATGTGCCAATCTGAATTGACGATCTCCACACCGGCGGGTGCCTTGATGTCGCCTGCCGTCACTTCGCCGGCTCCCTTCGCCGACAAGTACATGATCTGTGCGGGCTCCGTCGCCTCCATGCGCAACACCACCTGCTTGAGGTTCAGGATGATGTCGACGATATCTTCGACCACACCCGGGATCGTCGAGAACTCATGCTGCACGCCTTCGATCTGCACGGTCGTGATGGCGGCACCGGGGATTCTCGCGAGGAGCGTGCGGCGCAGGGTGTTCCCAAGGGTATACCCGAACCCCGGTTCGAGCGGTTCGACGACGAACCTCGAACGCGACTCGGAGACGGGCTGTTCCTCGATGTGGGGACGTTGAACGATCAGCACGATGATCTCCTACTTCGAATAGAACTCGACGATGAGCTGCTCACGGATCTGCGTGTCGATCTGCGCCCTGTTCGGAACGTCCTGCACGACAACCCGTCGGGCGTCGGCGTCGATGTCGAGCCACTCGGGCAACGTGTGGGTGACCGTCTCGACCGAGTGTTCCACGACGATGAGGTTCTGGCTCCGTTCGCGAAGAGTGACGACGTCGCCGGCGCGCACCTGATACGAGGGGATGTCGACCTTGGCGCCGTTGACCTCGAAATGCCCATGGTTCACGAGCTGGCGGGCCTGAGGCCGGGTCTGGGCGAGCCCCGATCGGTACACGACGTTGTCGAGCCGGCTCTCGAGGATCCGCAGGAGGTTCTCACCGGTGATGCCCTTTTGTCGCGCGGCTTCGCGGTAGTAGCGCCTGAACTGCCGTTCGAGCACCCCGTACATGGCGCGCAGCTTCTGCTTCTCCCGAAGCTGGATCTGGTAGTCGGACTCCCTGATGCGACCACGGCCATGCTCGCCAGGAGGGTATGCCCGGCGGTCGAATGCGCACTTCTTCGACTGGCAGAGTGGCTGTCGTGCCCTCCGGCACAGCTTGTGGGTGGGTCCGGTGTAGCGCGCCATCAGCCCCTCCGCTTCTTCGGTCGGCAGCCATTGTGTGGGAACGGCGTCACGTCACGGATGAACGTGACTTCCATGCCCATGTTCTGAAGTGTTCGCACGGCGGTGTCTCGACCGCCACCGCTCCCAGACACGATCACATCGAGCTTGCGGACACCATGCTCGCCGGCCTGTCGGGCCGCCTCCTCGGCGGCGACCTGGGCAGCGTAGGGCGTCGACTTGCGAGACCCCTTGAACCCGACGGTGCCACCTGACGTCCACACGACGGTGTTGCCGTCGAGGTCGGTGATGTTGATGATCGTGTTGTTGAAACTCGCCGTGATGTGCGCCTGACCGTGAGCGATGTTCTTGCGCTCCCGGCGGCGTACCCGCTTCGTCTGCTGCTGTTTCGCCACTACTTCTTGACCTTCTTCTTGCCGGCGATCGCCGAGCGCCGTCCCTTGCGAGTGCGGCCATTGGTGTGTGTCCGCTGGCCGCGCACCGGAAGACCCCGGCGATGGCGAACACCCTGATAGGTCCCGATTTCGATCTTCCGCTTGATGTTCTGCTGTACCTCACGACGCAGATCACCTTCGACCTGATAGCTCTGGTCGATGAACCGACGAATCCGAACGACCTCGTCGTCGGTCAAGTCACGGATCTTGGTACCGGGGTCGATGCCGACGCCATCGCAGATCTGCTGCCGCACGCGTCCTGCCCACACCGAAGATGTAGGTCAAACCGATCTCGGCCCGCTTCTCTCTGGGAAGGTCGACTCCCGCAATACGCGCCATTGCTCACCCCTGCCGTTGCTTGTGCCGAGGGTTATCGCAGATGACCCACACGCGTCCATGCCGGCGGATGATCCGGCACTTCTCGCACATCTTCTTCACCGAAGGTCTCACCTTCATCTATATCTCCACACGATCCGGCCTCGTGTCGGGTCGTACGCCGACAGCTCGAGGTCAATCTTGTCACCGGGCAAGATGCGGATATACCGCATCCTCATCTTGCCCGACACATGGGCAAGTACTTCGAGCCCGCCTTCGATTTCCACTCTGAACATGGCGTTCGGAAGTGTCTCGAGGACGGTCCCCTGCACCCGGATTACATCATCTTGTTTTACCACAGGAAACCTAGAAACTGGCCCCGACAGACCGAAGAGCAAGGCTAGCCGCCATGGGCGCCCTCACCCAAATCCGGTCGTTGCGTCAGCACCCGGACTCCGCCATCCGTGAGAGCGATGGTGTGCTCGAAGTGTGCCGACAGACTACCGTCGGCTGTTCTCACCGTCCAGCCGTCCGGGTCCACCGTGGTCCCCTCGCCCCCGAGGTTGAACATCGGTTCGATACAGATCGCCATGCCGCGTCGCAACTTCATGCCCGCTCCCGCCCTGCCGAAGTTCGGAACCTGTGGGTCTTCGTGCATCTGGCGGCCGATCCCGTGACCGACGTACTCACGAACGACCCCCAACCCGGCCCGCTTCGCCTCCTGTTCGACGGCATGCCCGACGTCGCCGAGCCTCGCACCCGGCCGAACCTGCTGGATTCCCGCCTGCAGAGCCGCCTCCGTGGCGGCAAGGAGACGCTGCACGTCTTCTGGGATCTCTCCGATCGCGAACGTCGTCGCGGCATCACCGTGATACCCCTCGAAGATCGCTCCGGCGTCGATCGAGAGGATGTCCCCGTCGACCAGCCGGCGCTCGGACGGAATCCCGTGGACGATCACATCGTTCGGCGATGTGCAGATGTGCGCCGGATAGCCGTGGTAGCCGAGAAACGACGGGGTGCAGTCACGAGTCTTGATGATCTCGGCTGCCAGCTCGTCGAGTTCCTTCAGCGTCACACCCGGGTCGGCGGCTGCACGCACCCCATCGAGGACGGCGGCCACGGTGGCACCGGCAACGGTCATCTTCTCGAACTCCCGCTCGTTCTTGATCGTGATCACGAGCTGATCCCCTCGAATACTCTCAACCAGACTTCCTCGACCGTTCCGATCCCCTCGACGTCCACGACGATGTCGGCGTAGTAGTCGAGCAGCGGTGCCGTCGACGCCCGGTACACGGCAAGCCGGTTCGCCACCACCTCCTCGGTGTCGTCGCTGCGCTGGAACAGCTCGCGGCCGTCGACATCGCAGATCCCATCGACCTTCGGAGGATTGTCCGTGACGTGGTACACATGCCCGTTCGCACAGCTCCGCCTGCCGGTGATCCTCAGGAGGACCTCCTCGTCGGAAACCGACAGCGCGATGACTCGATCGAGGCCCTCGGGCAGCAGGTCGTCCAACGCGTTTGCCTGGGCGATGTTTCGAGGGAAACCGTCCAAGATGAACCCTTCCCTGGCGTCGTCCCTCTCGATGCGCTCCGCGAGCATGGCCACGACGAGATCGTCCGGAACGAGATCGCCGGCGTCCATGATCGCCTTGGCCTTGGTGCCGAGATCCGTTCCTCTGGCGACGTGCTCTCGAAGCATCACACCGGTCGAGATGTGCGGAATCAGGAACTCCGCAGCGATGAGATCGGCTTGCGTCCCCTTGCCGACACCCGGAGGTCCGACGACGAGGTACCGCCTCGTCACGTCAGGAAGCCCTCGTAGTTGCGCATCGTGAGTTGGCTCTCGATCTGTTTCATCGTCTCGAGCGCCACGCCGACGACGATGAGGATCGACACACCGGAGAACCCTACGGAGACACTGAAGATGGCGCTGGCAATCGCCGGAAGCACCGACACGACGGCGAGGAAGAGGGACCCCGGCAGCGTGATCCTGTTCAGGATGTGGCCGAGGTGTCGCGCAGTCTGACTGCCGGGACGCACGCCCGGAATGAACCCACCCTGTCGCTGGATCAGCTCCGCCTGACGGACCGGGTCGAACTGGATAGCCGTGTAGAAGTAGGTGAAGAAGATGATCAGGAAGAACAGCAGGATGATGTAGAAGGTGCTCGTGCCCTGGCTGTTGCCGATGTTCACGCTGATCCAATTCCGAACCGCAGCGAGGAAAGCGCCCTTGTCGGCCGGGATGGCCGTCGCGATCAACACGGGGAAGTACATGAACGACGTTGCGAAGATCACGGGGATCACGCCTGCAGTGTTCACCTTCAACGGGATGTAGGTGCTCTGGCCGCCGAGCACCCGCCTACCACGAACTCGCTTCGCGAACTGGATGGGGATACGTCGCTGTCCCTGTTCGACGTAGATGATCCCGACGATCAAGACGAGGAACACCAGGATGAACACCGCGAAGATCGACGCTCCGCCCGGACGACCCGACCCGAGTGTCCCAGCCCAGATCGCCGCGAAGTTGGCGGGCAGTCGGGAGGCGATGGCAATGAAGATGATCAGCGACATGCCGTTTCCGACCCCCCGCTCGGTGATCAGCTCGCCGAGCCACATGATGAACGCGGTCCCTGCCGTCATCGTCAGCACGATGAGGGCGACCCGCGCCGGCGTGTAGTTGGGAATGAGAGAGATACCGTTGGTGAGCGTGCCCCTACTGAACAGATAGGTGAGGCCGGTCGACTGGAGCAAGGCCAGCAGGATGGTCACGTACCTGGTCCATTGAGTGATGACCTTCTGGCCCGACTCTCCCTCGTCCTGCAGCGACTGAAGTTTCGGGATCACGGCGGCGAGCAGCTGCATGATGATCGCGGCCGTGATGTACGGCATGATCCCCAGACTGAACACGGAGAACCGTTGCAGTGCTCCACCGGAGAAGAGGTTCAGCAAGCCGATGATTCCCGCTTGCTGACCGGTCTGCGCCAGGTCGTGTACGGCCTGAAGGCTGACCCCCGGCACGGGAATGGCACCACCGAGGCGGTACACGGCGAAGATCCCCAATGTGAACAGGATCTTTCCCCGAAGGTCGGGGATCTTGAACATGTTGCGGTAGATGGAAAGCATGACCCGATCAGCGCTCGATGACCTGTACGGTGCCGCCGGCAGTCTCGATCTTGGAGATCGCTGTCCGACTGAAAGCGTGAGCCTGCACAGTTAGCGCCTTGCTGAGATCGCCCTCGCCAAGCACCTTCACCCGCCCACGCTTCTTGATCATGCCACGGGCACGCAGCTCGTCGGGGGTAACGGTCGCACCCTTCGTGAACGCCTCGAGTGCCTCCACATTGACGAGCGCGAAGTACTCCTTGTTGGGGTTCTTGAAGCCTCGCAGCTTGGGAAGCCTACGGGTCAGCGGCATCTGCCCACCTTCGAACCCGATCCGCAGCTTGCTGCGAGCCTTCAGACCTTTGGTCCCCCGGCCCGCCGTCTTGCCGCGGCGCCCCGACTCGCCCCTACCGACGCGGCGCTTCGGCTGCTTGGACCCAGGGGCGGGCCGCAGGTGGTGGAGTTGAAGTTTCGTGATCTTCTCTTCGTCAGCCATTGTCAGTCTCCAGTCTCGGCTTGCGTCGCTTCGCCGGGACTTCCTCCTACTCGCTCTCTTTCACATCGACGAGGTGCCGCACCCTGTGCAACATCCCGCGCACGTCCGGGGTGTCGCTGTGCTGAACCGTCTGATGCATGCGCCGCAACCCGAGACTGCGAAGTGTCGCCCGGTTCTTCGGCTTCTGTCCAATCGAGCTCTTCACGAGCGTCACATCGAGTTTCTTCATCCCCCGGCCTTTCTGAGTTCGGCCGTACGGTAGGCGGCGAGCAGTCCGGGGGGAGCGATGTCCTCAGGTCGCTTGCCGCGGGCGGCGGCAACCTGCTCCGGCCGCATCTGGGATAGCAGTCCGTTCATCGTTGCCTTGGCGACGTTGAGATGCGTCGGAGACCCGAGAACCTTGGCAAGGGCGTCCTTGACGCCTGCGGCCTCGAGCACCTGGCGGACGGCCCCACCGGCGATGACCCCGGTGCCCGGCGACGCGGGCTTGAGCAGCACTCTCGACGCGCCGTGGACTCCGATCACCTCGTGGATCAGCGTGGTCCCTGCCATCGGGACCGCGACCATCGCCTTACGTGCCTCCTCGATCCCTTTCTGGATCGCTGCCGGCACCTCCTTGGCTTTGCCGTAGCCGATGCCAACGTTGCCGCGGCCGTCTCCGACGACAACGAGCGCCGTGAACGAGAACCTCCGGCCACCCTTGACGACCTTGGCCACCCGGTTGATCTGTACGACTCGCTCGTCGAGTTGTTGCTGCGCTTCCGCCATCATCCGCTCCTAGAACTCGAGTCCGGCTTCCCTAGCCGCGTCCGCCAATGCTTTCACACGACCATGAAAGGCGTACCCGCCGCGGTCGAAGACGACGCCGGTCACCTTCGACTCACCAGCCCGCTGGGCGAGCAGTGTGCCCACCGAAGCAGCGGTCTCCCTGGTCAACGTCTTGTCACGCAACGCCTTCTCCTGAGACGAGGCGGCCGCGAGCGTCCGTCCTGCATCATCGTCGATCAGCTGCGCGTAGATGTACCGGTTGCTGCGGAACACGACCAGGCGTGGCCTGTCGACCGTCCCACGCAGCGTCTTGCGGACGCGCCGATGGCGGCGTCGACGTGCGTCTTCTCGTGAACCTCTCATCGGGCAACTCCTGCCTTGCCGGCCTTCCTCCGAACGTATTCGTCCACGTACCTGATCCCCTTGCCCTTGTAGGGCTCGGGGGGCCGAACCTTTCGAACGTCGGCGGCCACCTGGCCAACGAGCTCCTTGTCTATGCCGGACACGATGACATGTGTCGGGTTCGGAACCTCGAACGAGATCCCCTTGGGCGCTTCGATCTTCACAGGATGACTGAACCCGACCTGGAGCTCGAGAACACCACCTTGCAGATTGGCCCTGTAGCCGACACCGACGATGGAGAGCTCCTTGCGAAAGCCGTCCTTGACACCGGCGACCATGTTGGCGAGCAGTGCCCTGCTGAGGCCATGCAGCGCCCTGGACTCCCGCTGGTCGTCGAAGCGCTCGACCGTCGCCACGCCACCTTCGACGTTGATCCGCACCCTGTCAGTGAATGTCCTATCCAGCGCTCCCTTGGGACCCTTGACGGACACATCCTGACCACGAACGGTCACATCGACGCCAGACGGAATCTGAATCGGGGCTTTGCCGACGCGGCTCATGTCACCACACCTCACACATGATCTCGCCGCCGAGGCGGCGTCGGCGCGCCTCCCTGTCCGGCAGCAGGCCCTGCGAGGTCGAAACGACCAGTACGCCGAGCCCCCCGTGTGACCGTGGGAGATCTCCGGCACCGCGGTAGACGCGTCGCCCTGGTTTCGACACACGCCGGATGCCGTTGATCACCGGGGTGCGGCTGGCTCCGTATTTCAGGCGGAGTGCCAGCTGCCTTCGGACACCGTCCTGGCTCGTCTCGAACCCGTCGATGAACCCTTCGGAAGCCAGGATGCCGGCGACCTGTTCCTTAAGCTTCGAGGACGGCAGCGACACCTCGGACTTGCCGGCCTGTGTCGCGTTGCGAATCCTCGTGAGCATGTCGGCGATGGGATCGGTCATCATGACTACCACGAAGCCTTTCTCACACCTGGCAGCTCGCCCCTGGACGCGAGCTCTCGTACACAAATCCTGCACATGCCGAAGTCGCGCATGTATGCACGTGGACGGCCGCATCTACGGCACCGGTTGTACCCCCGGACCTTGAACTTCGGCTTCCTCTTCGACTTGGCGATCAGACTCTTCTTGGCCATGCGCTCCTCACACCCTCGCGTCCTGTCGACGGAACGGGAACCCGAAAGCATCGAGGAGCGCCCGCGCGTCTTCGTTCGTCTCTGCGGTCGTGCAGATCGTGATGTCCATCCCCCGAATGTTCGACACCTTGTCGTAGTCGATTTCCGGAAAGATCAGCTGTTCGGTCACACCGAACGAGTAGTTGCCGCGCCCATCGAACGACTTCGGGCTGAGACCCCGGAAGTCGCGGATCCGTGGAATGGCGACCGCGATGAGCCGGTCGAGAAACTCCCACATCCGGTCACCTCGAAGCGTCACCGAGGCGCCGACCGGCATGCCCTGGCGGATCTTGAAACCGGCGATCGACTTTTTCGCACGGTTGAGGCGAGGCTTCTGACCGGTGATGAGTCCGAGCTCCTCCATGGCCGAGTCGACCTGCTTGGAGTCGACGGCGCCCTCACCAACGCCCATGTTCACGACGATCTTCGTGAACTTGGGGACCCGCATCGGGTTCACGGTGGCGAGCCCCTTCTCGAGTGCGGGAACGACGTCGTTGAGGTACTTGTCCTTCAGGCGAGGGCTCACAGCTCACCTCCGCACTTGACGCAGACGCGGTACTTGATGCCGTCGTCGTCAACCTTGTAGCCGATCCGCGTCGGTCCGCAGTCCTCGCAGAGGATCATCACGTTCGAGGCATCGATCGGCATGTCCTTGTCGATGATGCCCCCCTGCATCGTCTGACCCTGTGGTCGTTGATGTTTGCGAGCGGTGTTCACGCCCTCGACGATCACCTTGTTCTTCTTGGTGATGACACGGGCGACGCGACCTTCCACACCGGCGTCCTTGCCGGTGATGACTTTCACCTTGTCACCTTCTCGCAGTCGCATCACAGCACCTCCGGTGCCAGTGAGATGATCCTCATGAATCGCTTGTCGCGCAGCTCCCTTGCAACGGGGCCGAAGATGCGCGTCCCGCGGGGCTGGCTGTTGTTGTCGATGATGACGCACGCGTTGTCATCGAAACGGATGTAGGTGCCGTCCTTGCGCCGGTAGCCTTTGGAGGTCCTGACGACAACCGCCTTGACGACCTCGCCCCGCTTCACCGTCCCACCTGGAATGGCGTCTTTGACGGTGCCGACGATCGTATCACCGAGACCTGCATAGCGGCGAGTTGAGCCGCCCATCACGCGGATGCACAGCACCTCTTTGGCGCCACTGTTGTCGGCGACACGCAGTCTGCTCTCTTGCTGGATCATCTCGCGCGCTCCAGGATCTCGACGACCCGCCACCGCTTCGTCTTCGACAGCGGCCGTGTCTCCATGATGCGTACCGTGTCGCCGTTGCGGGCATCGTTCCCCTCGTTGTGAACGTGGTACCGCTTGCGGCGCCGGATGATCTTGTTGTAGCGAGGGTGGCGGATCTGCTGCTGGATCTCTATGGTCACGGTCTGGTCTCTGCCATCAGAGACGACCACGCCGACACGCGACTTCCGCCGTGCTCGATCCTCCATCACACACCCTCCTGCTCACGCCACGCCTGGATCTCCTGCTCACGCACAACGGTCAGGATGCGGGCAACGTCTTTTCGCACCTCACGGATGCGTGAGGCATCGTCGAGCTGATTCGTCGCCAACTGAAACCGCAGGTTGAACAACTCGGCCTTGGTCTCCGCGAGTTTGTCTTGCAGCTCGTCCGCGGTCAGCTCACGCAAGTCGAAAGCTTTCACGTGTCCTCCCGTGTCACGAACTTGGTCTTGACGGGCAGCTTGTGGCCGGCTCGGCGCATGGCCTCGCGTGCCAGGTCCTCGGTCACCCCCGAGAGCTCGAACATGACCCTCCCGGGCTTGACGACCGATACCCAGAATTCGGGGCTGCCCTTCCCCGACCCCATGCGGGTCTCGGCCGGCTTCTGCGTCACGGGCTTGTCAGGAAAGATCGTGATCCAGACCTTCCCACCGCGACGGATCGTCCGGTTGATCGCGACACGGGCAGACTCGATCTGACGAGCGGTGATCCATGCTGCCTCGAGCGACTTCAACCCGTAGTCGCCGAAGGTCACAGACGTCCCACCCTTGGCGACGCCGGTCCGCCGCCCACGATGCACTTTGCGATACTTGGTCCGCTTCGGCATCAACATGGGCTACTCGCCTTCCTTGGGGTCGGCTACCTCGACCGCGCCATCACCGGTTTCTGCCGTGACGTCCTCGACCGTCGCCTGAATGGCTTCCTCGACTTCGGTCTCGGGTTCTGCTTCGGATGGCGCCTCCGATTCGGTCGCCTCCACCGCTTCGGTCACTTCACCGGCCGGCGGTGCTTCAACCATCTCGACCGTCGCCTGAATGGCTTCCTCGACTTCGGTCTCGGGTTCTGCTTCGGATGGCGCCTCCGATTCAGTCGCCTCCACCGCTTCGGTCACTTCACCGGCCGGCGGTGCTTCAACCATCTCGACCGTCGCCTGAATGGCTTCCTCGACTTCGGTCTCGGGTTCTGCTTCGGATGGCGCCTCCGATTCAGTCGCCTCCACCGCTTCGGTCACTTCACCTGCGGGCGGTGCTTCAACCGTCTCGACCGTTTCCACCATCGTGTTGTCCACGACCTCGGCCGCTTCTGGAGCGGTTGGCGCCTCGGTGTCCTCGAGATCTTCGTAGTAGGCGTCCTCTGCCTCTTTGCTGGAGAGTGTGCGGGGTTCGTCGGCAGGACGCTTTCCTTCCCTGCGCTTGCCACCACCCTCAACGATCCTGCGGCCGCCGCCCGCCTCGATCACGCGGCGCTTGGGCCTGCCTGCGACCGCTTCTTCCGCCCGCGCCTTGGCGGGTGCTACGCGGCTGGGCCTGCCCGAAGCCATAGCGATCTCGGCCGCGAGCTTCTCCCGCGTCGCCTTCAGAGAAGCGACCAGATCACCCTTGTACGTCCATACCTTCACACCGATCGCGCCCACGGTCGTGCGCGCGGTTGCGGTCCCATAGTCAATGTCCGCCCGCAACGTATGGAGCGGCACTCGTCCCTCTCGATACCACTCGCGCCGTCCCATGTCGGCTCCACCGAGACGGCCACTGCACTCGACGCGCACGCCTTGGACACCCGCCTTCATCGCGGAAGCCACGGTTCGCTTCATTGCCCGACGGAACGACACACGCCCCTCGAGCTGATCGGCAACGCTTCGCGCGAGGAGCTGTGCGTCCTGATCGGGGTCTCTGACCTCGATCACGTTGTACTTGACTCTGCGTCCGGTCAGCGTCTCGAGTCCTTCCCTGACTCGCTCCGCCTCGGTACCGCGACGACCGATCACGACGCCTGGTCGAGCGGTATGCACCTCCACGACGACCTTGTCCCGCGTGCGCTCGATCTCCACGCGAGAGATCGCACCGCGCGGGAGTTCGGACGTGATGTAGTCGCGGATCTTCCAATCCTCGTTCACGAGGTTGACGTAGTCCTTGTCGCTGTACCAATGCGACTTCCAGTCCGTCACCACTCCGAGGCGGAACGCGTAGGGATTGGTCTTCTGGCCCATTACGCCTCGCTCTCTTCTGACACGACGATGGTGATGTGGCTGGTCCGTTTGCGGATGCGCGTCGCACGACCCCTCGCTCGTGGACGCCAGCGCTTGAGGGTCGGGCCCTCGTCTGCATACGCCTGGGCGATGAACAGCTCGTCGGCATCGAGGGCGTGGTTGTGCTCGGCGTTGGCAACCGCCGAATCGAGCACTTTGCGCACGGTCTCCGCTGCTCTGCGGTCTGTAAACGAGAGCACGTGGCGCGCCTCGTCGACCGGCAGTCCCCGGACGAGATCCAGCACTCGGCGCACCTTGTACGGCGACTGGCGGATGTACTTGGCTTGCGCTCGCACCCTCATCGTCTACTCGCTGCTTTCTCGCGTGAACCGGCATGACCACGGAACGTCCTCGTGGGGGCGAACTCACCCAGCTTGTGCCCGACCATGGCCTCGGTCACATACACCGGTACGTGCTTGCGACCATCGTGCACCGCGATGGTGTGACCCACCATCTCGGGGATGACGGTAGAACGCCGGCTCCAGGTCCGGATGACCCGCTTCTCGCCCTTGCGATTGAGCTCCTCCACCTTCTTGAGGAGGTGCTCGTCGATGAAGGGACCTTTGCTCAGGCTCCTCGCCATCGTCTACCTCCGTCCTCTCCGTGATCGTCGTCGCACGATGTCTCTGTTGCTTGCCTTGTTCTTCTTGCGGGTCCGGCCCTCCGGCTTGCCCCATGGGCTCGTCGGGTGACGTCCACCCGACGACCGGCCTTCACCCCCACCGAGGGGGTGGTCGACCGGGTTCATCGCCACACCGCGGCTTTGCGGTCGGACACCCTTCCAACGGGAGCGTCCCGCCTTGCCACCCTTGACGAGCTCGGCCTCTGTGTTGCCAACCTGCCCCACCGTGGCACGGCAGTCGAGCGATACCATCCGCATCTCGCCTGAAGGGAGTCGCAGCAACGCCCGGTCGCCCTCTTTGCTCATGAGCTGCACCGAGGCGCCTGCCGAGCGTGCCATCTTAGCCCCTCCTCCGGGGCGCATTTCTATCGCATGCACGATCGTGCCTGCCGGGATGTTGCGCAGTGGCAACGCGTTGCCCGGATTGATCTCGGCACCCGATCCGGACTCCACCACCGACCCAACCTTCACACCGACGGGCGCGAGGATGTACCGCTTCTCCCCATCGGCGTAGTGCAGCAATGCAAGGCGCGCGTTGCGGTTCGGGTCGTACTCGATCGCTGCAACCTTCGCGGGGATTCCGTCCTTGGTCCTGCGGAAGTCGATCACCCGGTAGCGCTGCTTGTGACCGCCGCCCCGGTGGCGTGACGTGATGCGACCGTGGGTGTTGCGTCCGCCCGTGCCGCTCTTCTTGTCGAGAAGCGACTTCTCCGGAGTCGACTTCGTGATGTCGGCGAAGTCGGAGATGGTGCGAAAGCGCCTTCCCGGTGACGTCGGCTTCTGTTTCTTCGTTGCCATCGCTACACCCCAAAGATGTCGATCGTGTCACCCGGCGCGAGCTTCACCAGCGCACGCTTGGTGTCTTGACGCCGGCCGACCACCCAGCCGGTTCGCTTCTGCTTGCCGCGCTTGTTCAGGGTGTTGACCCGGAGCACGGTGACGTCGAAGATCTCGGCGATCGCCTTGGCGATCTCTGCGCGATTGGCACGCCGAACGACGTCGAACGTGTACGTGTTGTGTTGCTCGATCAGGTCGTACGACTTCTCCGACACGACGGGAGTAAGAATCACGTCTCGTGGATCCTTCATCAGGACTCACCTCCCGTGTCTTCGACGAAATCGGTCTCGGTGATGTCGTAGGTCCCCTGCCCACCTACGGAACCGACGGTATCCGTGGTGAACACCAACGTGTCGGCCCACAACACGTCGTAGGTGGTGAGCTGGCCGGGTTCCACGATCGCCACGCCCCGAAGATTCCTGAACGAACGCTCCGGAATACGGTCATTGCGGCCGAGCACGACGAGCACCTTGTGGCCGGCGTCCACTCCATCGAGGAACGCCCTCGCCCGCTTGGTCTTCGGCTCCTGCCAGTCGAACGTCTGCACGACCTTCACATTGCCCTCCGCCACTCGAGCGGACAGCGCGCTGCGCAGTGCGAGACGCTTCATCTTCTTCGGCGTGCGCTGCGCGTACGACCGCGGGTGGGGGCCGAAGGCGACACCGCCGCCGACGAAGTGAGGAGCCCGGATCGAGCCCTGGCGAGCGCGGCCGAGACCCTTCTGTCGCCACGGCTTTCTGCCACCGCCGCGAACCTCGCCCCGCGTCTTCGTTGACGCCGTACCAGAGCGAGCTCCGGCGAGCTCCGCGGTCACCACCTGGTGCATCACCGGGCGATTCGGCTCGATACCGAAGATCTCGGGGTTCAGGCGTACTTCACCCTCGCGAGTCCCGTCACTCGTGAACAGGGCCGCCGTGCATGTGTCAGCCAAGAGCCTTCACCGCCTCTCTCACGAGCACGACCGAGCCCTTCGGGCCCGGCACAGATCCACCGAGCAAGACCAGACCGCGGGCCGAGTCGATGTCGACGACGTCGAGGTTGAGCATCGTGACCCGTTCTCCACCCATCCGACCTGGGAGCTTGCGTCCCTTGAAGACTCTTGCAGGCGTCGCGCACGCTCCAATTGAACCGGGAGCTCTGTGGACACGGTGCACACCGTGACTCGCTCCTTGGCCGCTGAAGTTGTGTCGCTTGATGACGCCCTGAAAACCCTTCCCCTTCGAAACACCTGCAACATCGGCCTTTGCGCCCTTGACGAGCACGTCGGCGATCGTGATCTCCTGCCCGACTTCATACGCATCAGGATCGTCGACACGCACCTCGACGAGGTGACGCGATGGAGCGACCCCCGCCTTGGCGTAGTGCCCAGCAAGCGGACGGTTGACGCCGTTCGCCTCCTTGTACGAGATCTGCACCGCCGCGTATCCGTCGGTCTCCGGACGCTTGATTTGCGTCACCCTGCACGGACCTGCCTTGATGACGGTGACAGGGATCGCCCTGGCGTCGTCATCGAAGACCTGCGTCATGCCGAGTTTCTCTCCGAGAATGGCTTTCACTGCTTGATCTCCACTTCCACGCCTGCCGGGAGATCGAGGCGCATCAGCGAATCCACGGTCTTGGGCGTCAGTTCGAGGATGTCGATCAGCCGCTTGTGGATACGCATCTCGAAGTGCTCCCGGGAGTCCTTGTCCACGAACGGCGAGCGGATCACGCAGTAGCGATGAATCTCGGTGGGCAGCGGCACGGGGCCTCTGACCTTCGCCTGTGTTCTGATGACGGTCTCCGCGATCTTGCGCGCCGACTCGTCGACCACCTCGTGGTCGTACGCCTTCAGGCGGATTCGGATCTTGTGTCCTTCTGGCATCTGTTGCTCGCTCCGCTATTTGATGACTTTGGTGACGGTGCCGGCGCCGACGGTGCGGCCGCCTTCTCGAATCGCGAACTTTTGGCCGTCGTCCATCGCGATCGGGGTGATCAACTCGACCGTCATCTCCGTGTTGTCACCAGGCATGACCATCTCAGTCCCCTCCGGCAACGTGACCGCACCCGTCACATCCGTCGTCCGGAAATAGAACTGCGGCCGATACCCAGGAAAGAACGGGTTATGACGGCCACCCTCCTCCTTCGTCAACACATACACCTGCGCCTCAAACACCGTATGCGGCGTAATCGACCCAGGCTTAGCCAACACCTGACCCCGCTCCACCTCATCCTTACCTACCCCACGCAACAACACCCCAATATTGTCCCCAGCCCGCCCCTCATCCAACAACTTGCGGAACATCTCCACACCCGTCGCGACCGTCTTACGAGTCGGACGAATCCCCACAATCTCCACCTCATCCCCAACATGCACCACACCCGTCTCCACACGACCCGTCACCACCGTCCCACGACCCGTAATCGAGAACACATCCTCAATCGGCATCAAAAACGGACGATCCGTAGGACGCACCGGCTCCGGAATATACGAATCCACCGCATCCATCAACTCCAAAATCGACGCCTCAGCCTCAACATCCCCCTCCAACGCCCTCAACGCCGACCCACGAACCACCGGCAACTCATCACCAGGAAACTCATACTCCGTCAACAAATCCCGAACCTCCAACTCCACCAAATCCAGAAGCTCAGGATCATCAACCTGATCCGTCTTATTCAAATACACCACAATATACGGCACCCCAACCTGCCGAGCCAACAACACATGCTCCCGCGTCTGCGGCATCGGACCATCCGCAGCAGACACCACCAAAATCGCCCCATCAATCTGCGCAGCACCCGTAATCATATTCTTGATATAATCCGCATGCCCAGGCATATCCACATGCGCATAATGACGAGCATCCGTCTCATACTCCACATGCGCAATCTGAATCGTAATCCCCCGCTCACGCTCCTCAGGCGCCTTATCAATCTCATCAAACGACGTAAACACCGTCCCCCCACCACGCTCAGCCAACACCCGAGTAATCGCAGCAGTCAACGTCGTCTTCCCATGATCAATATGACCCATCGTCCCCACATTCACATGCGGCTTCGTCCGCTCAAACTTCGCCTTCGCCATCACACACCTCTCTCCTAGTACTCGCCGCGCACGCGAGCGACGATTTCTTTTGCGATAGTCTCAGGAACATCCTGATACGAGTGGAATTGCATCGTGTAGGTCGCACGTCCCTGTGTGCGTGAACGCACGTCCGTTGCATACCCGAACATCTCGGCGAGCGGCACCTGCGCCGTGACGACTCGTGCGCCACCTCGCTGGTTCATCTCCTCGATCTTGCCTCGACGAGACGACAGGTCGCCGATGACGTCGCCCATGTACTCCTCCGGAGTGACCACTTCGACGGCCATCACCGGTTCGAGAAGCTTGACACCCGCCCGCTTCGCCGCCTCCTGGAGGGCGAGCGAACCGGCAATACGAAACGCCATCTCAGACGAGTCGACATCGTGATACGAGCCGTCGACGAGTGTTGCTCGGACGTCCACCATCGGATAGCCGGCGAGGATTCCCTGATCCAGGGCTTCTTCGATGCCGGCGTCCACGGACGGGATGTACTCGCGGGGAACCCTGCCCCCGGTGACCTTGTCGACGAACTCGTAGCCCCCGCCGGGTCCGGTCGGCTCGAGGTTGATGACCACGTGTCCGTACTGGCCGCGACCACCCGACTGACGGATATACCGGCCCTCGACCTTCTGGATCTCGGACTTGATGGTCTCGCGATACGCGACCTGTGGCCGGCCAACGTTGGCACCCACCTTGAACTCTCGAACGAGCCTGTCGACCAACACGTCCAGGTGGAGCTCGCCCATTCCAGAGATGATGGTCTGGCCTGTCTCCGGGTCCGATCGGACGAGGAACGTCGGGTCCTCCTCGGTGAGACGGTGAAGGGCATCGCCCAGCTTGTCCTGGTCGACCTTCGTCTTGGGCTCGATCGCCACCGAGATCACGGGGGCGGGGAACGTCATCGACTCGAGTTGAATCGGCGCGTTCACTGCAGCGAGCGTATCGCCCGTGGTGGTGTTCTTGAGCCCGACGGCGGCGATGATGTCGCCCGTGTGGACCGCCTCGAGGTCTTCGCGGTGATTGGCGTGCATCCGCAGCATGCGTCCGACCCGTTCCTTGCGACCGGAAGACGAGTTGACCACCTGCCCACCCTTGGCCAACCATCCCGAGTACACCCTGAAGTACGTCAGTTTCCCGACGTGCGGATCACTCATGATCTTGAACGCGAGTGCCGTGAACGGGGCGGAGTCATCCGCATTCCTTGCGAGAACCTCATCCTCGTTGCCCGGTTTGAACCCATGCACGGGTGGCAGGTCCGATGGGGCCGGCAAGTACGAGACGACGGCATCGAGCAGAGGCTGAACGCCCTTGTTGCGGAACGCCGATCCGCACAGCACAGGCGTGAACAGGCCCGCCAACGTGCCTTTCCTGATCGCCGCGTGGAGCTCCCCTGGCTTGATCGGAGCATCCTCGAGGTACTTCTCGAGCAGCGTGTCGTCGATGTCGGCACAAGCCTCGATCATCTTGCCGCGCCACTCGTGGGCGACTTCCGTCATGTCGGCGGGGATGTCGACCGTGTCCCAGTGTTTGCCGTCATCACCCTGCCAGAGGTGCGCCTTCTCTTCGATCAGATCGATGACCCCCGTGAACTTGGCCTCGGCCCCGACGGGAAGCTGGATGGGAACCGGATTCGCCTCGAGCCGGGTCCTGATCGACTCGACTGATGCATAGAAGTCGGCACCGGTTCTGTCCATCTTGTTGATGAATGAGATCCGCGGTACGTGATAGCGGTTGGCCTGGCGCCACACGGTCTCAGACTGCGGTTCCACTCCAGCGACCGCATCGAACACGGCGACCGCTCCATCGAGCACTCGCAGCGAGCGTTCGACTTCGACGGTGAAGTCGACATGCCCTGGCGTGTCGATGATGTTGATCCAATGATCGTGCCAGCCGGCGGTGGTAGCGGCCGAGGTGATGGTGATGCCGCGCTCCTGCTCCTGCTCCATCCAGTCCATGACGGCTGCGCCCTCGTGGACCTCCCCGAGCTTGTAGGTCTTGCCCGTGTAGTACAGGATGCGCTCGGTGAGGGTGGTCTTGCCCGCGTCGATGTGAGCCATGATCCCGATATTCCGGGTCCGGCTCAGCGGGTACTGGCGCAGAGAGGCCAGCGTATCCGTTCCTCCGTTGCTCATCTGTTCCTCGGTCGCTATGGGGTTGTCAGCAGGTAGTTGCTACCAGCGGTAGTGGGCGAAGGCTTTGTTCGACTCCGCCATCTTGTGGATGTCTTCCTTGCGTTTCACGGCGGAGCCGGTGTTGTTGGATGCATCGAGAATCTCGTTCGCGAGACGCTCGGACATCTGCGACTCCTTGCGCTTGCGGGCGAACCCGACAAGCCATCTGACGGCCAGCGAGTTCGCTCGACGAGGAGAGACCTCGACCGGCACCTGATAGGAAGAACCGCCAACCCGCCGGGAGCGCACCTCGAGGTGTGGCTTGATGTTGTCGATGCCCCGCTTCAGGACCAAGACAGGATCCTGACCCCGCGACGCTCGACGATCTCGAGTGCTCCGTAGACGACTGAGCGGGCGACGTTCTTCTTGCCATCGAGCAGCACCTTGTTGATGACTTGCGCAACCAACAGGTTCCGAAAGACGGGATCGGGCTCGATGAAACGTCGTGTGGCTGGACCGCGGCGCATCAGGACTCCTTCTTGCTTCCGTAGCGAGACCGTGCCTGCTTCCTGTCGGCAACGCCCGACGCGTCCAGCGTCCCTCTGATGATCTTGTAGCGCACACCCGGCAGGTCCTTCACACGCCCGCCACGGACGAGCACGATCGAGTGCTCCTGGAGGTTGTGACCCTCGCCGGGAATGTAGGCAGTCACCTCGATGCCCGACGTCAAGCGAACGCGGGCAACCTTGCGGAGCGCCGAGTTCGGCTTCTTCGGTGTGATCGTGTAGACGCGCGTGCAGACGCCGCGTCGCTGTGGCGCCCCTGCAAGACCGGGCGTCTTCTCTTTCTTCGGCTTCGGCTTCCTGCCCTCTCGGACGAGCTGCTGGATTGTCGGCATTGTGCTCCTCGACACGCGAAAATCGGCGTCCGACGGTTGTCGGGTGCGCCGACCCTTGTATACCCGCTCCGAGCCTCGATCACCGCTGCGGGTCACACCGGTGGGCCAGTGGAGGGGTTAGGGGTTCAAGACCACGGCTGCGCAGTATATCGAATCCGTTGCACAAGGGCCAAAACGGATGGGCTCGCGTGGCGAGCAAGCTCGCCACGCGAGCCGTACCCGGTATCACGTACCCCGTACCCCTCCCTCCGACGTATCGGACGCGAGGACGCCATGCCGAACATGCCTGAAGCCCGATTCTCGCCCTCTCTAGTGGCTAGGTCAGAGGTAGGCTGCCCAGCGAGTTCAATGCAAGCTACACGGCCGTAGATGAGTACGTGCCCGGTCTGCGGGACAGAGAACGCCGCCGACGCTCGATTCTGCGGCAATTGTGGCGCGCCACTGGCCCATGTGTGCCCTTCGTGTGGCAGAGAGAACCCCCCTACCAACAACTTCTGCGTCGCCTGTGGAACCGGGTTGACCACCACTCCCACGACCACGCCTGTCGCCGACACGCCCGAGGCGGGCCAGAGACGGCTCGTTTCGGTGCTCTTCGCCGACCTCGTGGGGTTCACCACGTTCGGCGAGTCCCACGATCCCGAGGAAGTCCGGGCGATGCTCACCCGCTACTTCGACCGGGCGAAGGAGGTGATCGGACGCTTCGGCGGCGAAGTCGACAAGTACATCGGCGATGCCGTCACCGCATTCTGGGGAGCGACCCGTGCCCAGGAAGACGACGCCGAACGAGCCGTTCGAGCGGCGTTGGAACTCGCCGACGGAATCGAAGAGTTGGGGAGCGAACTCGGCATCCCCGAGCTCGCGGTGCGTGTCGGGGTGTTGACGGGCGAGACGTCGGTGGGCTCCGGAGGCAACGAGAAGGGGCTGGTCGTCGGGGACGTCGTCAACACGGCATCGCGGCTGCAGTCCGCCGCCGAACCCGGCACGGTCCTTGTCGGTGAGACAACGATGCGGCTCACGGAGGCTGCCATCCGCTACGAATCGCTCGGTGAGCGTGCGATGAAGGGCAAAGCCCTTCCGGTCGCCGCCTGGCGGGCGCTCTCGGTGATTGGTGAACGCGGTGGAAGAGGGCGGGGTGAGGGTATCGAGCCGCCATTCGTGGGCAGGGAAGACGAGCTCCGCCTGCTGAAGGACCAGGCGCACGCCACCACTCGCGACGGTGCCGCACGGCTGGTCTCGATCGTCGGCGAAGCGGGAATTGGCAAGAGTCGCCTTGCGTGGGAACTGAGGAAGTACCTCGACGGTCTCACCGAGTCCTTTCGATGGCATCGGGGAAGGTCACCCGCGTACGGCGACGGGGTCACCTTCTGGGCACTGGCGGAGATGGTGCGATCGAGGGCAGGCATCTCCGAAGGGGAGAATCCCCTGAAGGCGAGAACGAAGCTCCGCACCACCGTCGCGACCTTCGTGCCCGATCCCGAGGAGCAGCAGTGGATCGAGTCCCGTCTCGCAGGACTGCTCGGTCTGGACGACATGCCGTCTGGCGACCGCAACGAGCTCTACGCATCGCTTCGTGCGTTCTTTCAGAGCGTGGCCGCTACCGGTACGACCGTGCTGTTGTTTGAAGACCTGCAATGGGCCGACGACGGACAGCTCGAGTTCATCGAAGAGCTGGTCGAGATGTCACGCAGGCATCCGATTCTCGTGATCACCCTTGCCCGCCCGGAACTCCTCGACCGCCGGCCGAGTTGGGGAGCCGCCCGGCACAACTTCCTGTCGATCCGCCTTGGACCGCTCAGCGATCCCCAGATGACCGAACTGGTCACCGGGCTCGTTCCCGGAATCCCCGAGGCGACCTTGGAGCTGCTCATCCAACGCGCCGGCGGCGTGCCCATGTACGCGGTCGAGTACGTCCGCATGCTGGTCAACGCCGGGGATCTCGTCCTGGACGGCTCCACGTACCGGCAAACACGCGAGCTGACGGACGTCGCCCTGCCCGACTCGCTGCATGCCTTGGTCGGGGCGCGGCTCGACGGACTTGCCGAAGAGAACCGGTCCCTCATCCAGGACGCCGCCGTTCTCGGACAGTCATTCACCCTGGAGGGGATGACGGTGATCACCGGAGGAGGCCCCGAAGTACTGGAATCGCGGCTGCGCAACCTCGTTCGCCACGACCTGCTCCGTCACGACGACGACCCCCGCTCACCGGAGCGGGGCCAGTTCCAGTTCGTCCAGAGTGTCATCCGCGAAGTCGCCTACGGGCGCATCGCCAAGACCGAACGCAAGGACAAGCACCTCCGCGTCGCCCTGTATTACGAACAAGAGGCACCCGTCGAAGCAGCAGCCGTGATCGCCAGTCACTATATGAACGCCTACGAGGCTGGGCCCGACCCTCAACTCGCAGACAAGGCACGAGCAGCGCTCATGAACGCGGCACGGCGAGCAACCGAGCTCAAGTCGTACGCTCAAGCCCTGTCACTCGCAGATCAGGCGCTCGAGGTACCGGCGACCGATGAGCAGCGGGCACCCATCTGGGAATTCATCCCACCGGCAGCAGCGGCGCTGTTCCGCCACGAGGAAGCAATCGAGTACGCGCACAGAGCACACGATTGGTGGACGAAGCACGGGTCTCAAGTAGACATCGTTCGAAGTGCTCACATCCTCGGCACCGCCTACATCGACGCCGACGAACCCCTCGACGCCGTTGCGTCAATGGCGCCCTTCTTCGATCCCGATCGGGCGAGAGAGCGTGAGATGATGGTGCTCGGCGCCGACCTGGCGAGAGCACACATGCGATCGAACCAGATGCAGGAGGCCGCCGACGTTTCGCTGGCGGTCATGATCGCGGCCGAGGCAAACGGGGATCTGCCGACGCTGATCGACAGCTTGAACACCCGCGGCACGGCAGTCCCGTCGCTCGGACGCAGAGCGGAGGGGATCGCCCTGCTCCGTGAGACCCTGCGACTCGCCGAAGCGGCCGTCCTTCCCTACCAGATCCTGCGCGCCATCAACAACCTCAACGTCATCCAGGCGATCGATGGCATGGCGGCCCTGTCGTCGCGCCAGCGAGGCTACGAGCTCGCGCGACGAGTCAGACATGGCGGGCTGCTCGCCCGCTTCACCGTAGGCCACGCCGTGTGGCTCTACCACCACGGCAGATTCGACGAGGCGCTCGACGTGCTCGATGAGTCACAGACTTGGGAGTGGTCGCTCTGGGCGGACTCTGCTGGCGCGAGCGCCGGACTCGTCCGCTGGGCTCAGACCGGCGATGCCGCCCATCTCACGAAGGCGCGTGAGCTGAATCGCTCGTTGATCGAGGCGCATGAACCTCAGTATCGAGCCGGCGGCATCGACTTGGAAGCGAGGTTCACTTGGCTGCTGGGCGACCTTCCTGGCGCCTACGACCTCGCGCACCTCGTCAACCCGCCGCTGGCGCACGACGACCATCGACACACCGCCGTCGGGTCGGCTATCCGGTTGAGAGATGCTGAGCGGCTTCGCAAAGCCGCCGACCTCCTCGAGGTCCCGTACGGGCGTCGTTTCGATCTCCTACGGTCGGCAATCGACGCCGGCCTCGAGCTCCTCGAGGGCGACCAGGATCGTGCGGCGACCTCGTTCAGGAACCTGGTCGACGAACTCGGCGAGGTGGAAGGACCCTTGATCAGCGCCGAGTGGAAGGCCATCTTCGCCGAGGTGATGCCCGACCGCCCCGAGGCGAGAGATGCAGCCCGGGAGGCCCAGGACTGGTTTGCTTCAGTCGGGGCACAGGGATACCTCGACCTCTACTCCCACGTCTGGGAGCGGGCCGAACCGCGGGACGCCACCGGCTGAACTCGCTCAACGACGAGGCTCGTTTCGCGAGCCGTACCCGGTATCCCGTACCTGGTATCACGCCGACCCTGTTTGTCCCACCGCATCGCACGATCCGAGGTACAAGGTACGAAGTACTGGGTGGAACCCGGAGGGTTCCACCCCTCCCGCTATCGTCGCCTCCATGATCGCCATCCAAGACACCTACCCGTTTGACGTCGCCCATTGCTATGGGTGCGGCGTCCTCAACGAACACGGCCACCAGATCAAGACGGTGCTCGATGGCGAGCTCACGATTACCGAGTTCACACCGCTGCCCAATCACGTCGCAGTTCCAGGATTCGTGTACGGGGGCCTGATCGCGAGCCTGATCGACTGCCACTCGACCGGCTCGGCAGCCATCTACAAGATGGTGGCCGACGGCAAGGCCATCGGTAGCGAGGAGGCGCCTCGCTTCGTCACCGCCCACCTCGAGGTCGACTACCGCAAGCCCACCCCACTCGGGTTCGCCTCGTCGGCCGCCTCCTCGAGATCCAAGGACGGAAGGTGGTCGTCGCCACGAATTTCTACGCGGACGAGTCGGTCACCGTGACCGGCTCGGCTGTCTTGGTGGAGATGCCCGAATCGATGGTCGGCGAGGGGGTAGTTTCTCCGCGATAGCATGGGAGCAGAGACCCGCCCGAATGGGCAGATTCAGGGATGGAGGAACGCATGACACGAAGGAAGGGTCTGTCGCCGCTCTTGCTGGTGGCAGCCGTATTCGCATTGATCGTTGCGGCGTGCTCTGGCACCGGGACGACAACCACCGAAGCGCCAAGTGCCACAACGACAACGGCGGCCGCGAGCCAGCTCACCTTCGGGATGATCCTGGTTGGACCGCAGAACGACCGCGGGTGGAGCCAGGCGAACTACGAGGCCGGCCAGTACATCGTCGACAGGCTCGGCGCCAAGATGATCGTTCTCGACAAGGTGAACCCCTCGGATCGGCCGAGCACCACCGTTGAACAGGTCGCCGATGACATGATCTCCCAAGGAGCACAACTCGTCTTCGCGACGTCCGATGACATGAAAGACGGCGTCCTGGCGGCGGCGGCCGCTCATCCAGAGGTCCCGATGATCTGGACCTCCGGTGACAGCGCCTGGCAAGACGGCAAGGACTTCAAGAATCTGTCCAACCTCGGCAACATCATGGGTCAAATGATCTACGGCAAGATGATGGCCGGGTGTGCTGCTGCGCTCACGACCCAGACCGGATCGATCGCCTACCTCGGACCGCTCGCCAACGACGAGACCCGGCGGCTCACCGACTCCGCTTTCCTTGGAGCCAGGTACTGTTGGGAGAACTACCGAGGCAAGAGCGCCGCGGACCTGCAGTTCGAGGTGTCCTGGATCGGGTTCTGGTTCAACATCCCAGGTGTGACCGCCGACCCGACGGTTGTCGCCAACAACTTCTTCGATGGCGGAGCCGATGTCGTGATCTCGGGCATCGACACGACCGAGGCCCTGGTGGTTGCCGGGCAACGTGCCGATGCGGGTGAGAGCGTTTGGGCCGTTCCTTACGACTTCAAGAACGCGTGCGACGAGAAGCCGGAGATCTGCCTCGGCGTGCCGTACTTCAACTGGGGTCCCACCTACCTCGAAGTTGCTCAATCCGTCATCGACGGCACCTTCGAAGGAACGTGGGAGTGGAATCTGCCCGACTGGTCCAACATCAACAACCCCGACACGTCGGCGGTCGGATTCGAAGAGGGCCCCGGGCTGTCTGCCGAGAACACGGCCCAGCTCAACACGTTCATCGCCGGACTCGCGGACGGGTCGATCAGCCTCTGGCAAGGACCACTGAACTTCCAGGACGGATCGAGCTTCCTCGCCGACGGTGCAAAGGCGAGTGAAAAAGAGATCTGGTACATGCCCAGCCTCCTCGAAGGCATGAAGGGCGCCGACACCTCCAGCTAGACACCACCAGCTAGGAGGAAGTGGGGGACGGTCACGGCCGTCCCCCACTTCTGCACACAGCCCGCTTCCACACTCTCTAGGCTTACGGCTGCATGAGCCTCCAGCTGAGGGACATCCACAAACGGTTCGGACCCGTCCACGCCAACAACGGGGTCAGCATCGAAGTCGAGGCCGGCCATCTGCACGGACTCCTCGGTGAGAACGGCGCCGGCAAGTCGACGCTCATGAAGATCCTCACCGGCTTCTATACGGCCGATTCCGGAACCGTCATCCTCGACGAACAGACTCTCGAGTTCGCCTCGCCGGCGGACGCTCTTCGTCACGGCATCGGCATGCTGCACCAGGACCCCCTCGTCTTTCTCCCGATGACCGTCCTCGACAACTTCATCATCGGCAGCCCCGGTCCGGTGCCCGTCGACAGAAAGGAAGCGCGCAAGGCGCTTCTGGATGTCTGCGCCAGGTTCGGTTTCGATCTGAACCCGGACGCGGCCGTGCGGGAACTCACGATCGGCGAACGTCAACAGCTCGAGATCGCTCGCCTTCTGTGGCTTGGTGCCAGAGTCTTGATTCTCGACGAACCGACGACGGGCATCTCGGAGACCCAACGCACGAAACTGTTCGCGACGCTGAAGAATCTCGCCTCACAAGGGATGATCGTCATCTTCGTCTCGCACAAGCTCGAAGAGATCGAGCAGCTCTGCACCGAGGTCACGGTGTTGCGCACCGGTGAGGTCGTTGGTCGCCAAACACTGCCTTGCCCAAAAGACCAACTCATCGAGATGATGTTCGGCGAAATCGTCATCACCGAGCAGCGCACCGACGTCCCGCTCGGGCCCCCCGTGCTCTCCGTCAACAACATGACAGTCAATGATGGATCGATGACGATGGAGCGCGCGTCGTTGACGGTGAGCAAGGGTGAGGTGCTCGGCCTCGCGGGCCTGGTCGGCAGCGGCCAGCAAGCCTTCCTGCGGACGGTCGCAGGACTCGTTCATCCTCAGGCAGGAACCCTCGTCATCGACGGCCGGGACATGACCCACGCGACCCATCATGAGTTCCTCGACGCGGGAGTCCACTATCTGACGGCGGGCCGCCTCGAAGAAGGACTCTTCCAAGGACTGAACCTGTCAGAGCACTTCGTGCTCGCACGGGAGCAGGCCGACTTCTTCATCGACTGGGGGTCGGCGGATCGAGAAGCCGCCGCGGCCATCACCGGCCACTTCATCAAGGGCAGGCCGGACAGCACGGCCGAAGAGCTCTCCGGAGGGAATCAGCAGCGACTCCTCCTGGCAATGGCGCCCGATGAGCTCACACTGCTCCTCATGCTTCACCCGACCAGGGGCCTCGACATCGAGTCGGCCGACTGGGTGTGGTCCCAGCTGCTCAAACGTCGCGAGCACGGGACGGCGATCGTGTTTTCCTCGTCGGATCTCGACGAACTCCTCGGCTACTCCGACCGCATCGCGGTGTTCTTCTCCGGCCAGATACTCGATGTCATCGACGCGTCCACCGCGACCGTCGAGCAACTTGGGTACCTGATCGGAGGCGTGAAGGGGCACGCATCGTGAAGTGGACTCACCGGCTCGGCTCGACGGCCCTTGCGATGATCGCGGCGCTGCTCGTTGCAGCAGGCCTCATGCTGCTCGTCAATGCACCGCCCCTCGATGCATTCCGCCTGCTCATCCAGGGATCGGTGAGCGGCCGCAAGCTCCCCGACACGCTCATGTCGTGGGCACCGCTGATGCTGACATCAGCCGGACTCGTCATCACCTACACCGCCGGACTCTGGAACATCGGTGTCGAAGGTCAGGTGATCGCCGGAGCCATCGCTGCGACCTGGGTCGCGAGGACGATCGACGGCCCCATCTGGTTACTGGTGCTCCTCACGATGCTGGCCGGAGCGATTGGCGGAATGCTCTGGGCTCTGCTCGCAGGCGTCCTCAAGGTGTTCGGGCGAGTCAACGAGATCTTCGGCGGCCTCGGCCTCACCTTCGTGGCTCAAGCCATGGCGACCTATCTGATCATCGGACCGTGGCAACGCGCGGGGATCGCATCCACGAGTGGGACCGACCCGTTCCCCGACCATGCCTGGCTACCCACTGTCGGTGATTCACGATTGTCCCCGGTGGCGATCCTGGTCGCGCTTGCCGCCGTGGTGCTGGTGTATTTCCTCCTGAAGGGTACCCGCTATGGTCTCCGCCTCAGAGCCGTTGGCAAGAACAGCAAGAGCGCGTTTCTCATCGGCATCCCTACGACGCGCTACATGCTGTCGGCGTTCGCCATCGGCGGCGCGCTGGCCGGCATCGCCGGAACCGTCCAGGTGACGGGGTTCCTGCATCGCCTCGTCCCGGCAGTCTCAGGAGGCTACGGCTATCTGGGCATCCTCGTCGCGCTGCTCGTGGACCTCCATGCACTGTGGGTACCCGTCGTCGCCTTCTTCTTCGCCATGATCTCGGTGGGTTCGACACAGCTTCAGCTTCGCCTCAACCTCGACTCGTCGCTCGGCGGCGTGCTCCAGGGCATCCTTGTCCTGTTCACGCTGCTCGCACAAGGCATCCAGGAACGCCGAATCGCACGTCCGAAGGAGCCCTGATGGAATCTGCGATTGCGTCGATCGTCCTCGCATCGGCCCCTCTCGTCTACGCCGTCATCGGTGAGACGATCACTGAGAAGGCCGGCGTCATCAACCTGTCGTTGGACGGCAGCATCATGCTGTCCGCCATGGCCGGCTTTGCGGTCGCATACACGACGGGAAGCACCATCCTGGGCTTCCTGGTCGGCGGTATCGTCGGCATGCTGGCGGCCCTCGTCATCGCCTACGCGAGCATCACGTTGACCCTCAATCAGGTTGCCGTTGGGTTTGTCATGTTCGCTCTGACACGAGATCTCTCTACCTTCCTCGGGAACCCGTACGTCCACCAGCCGTTGGCGGGCATACCACATATGCCGATCCCTGGCCTCGCGAAGATCCCCTTCCTGGGCCCGATCCTCTTCGATCAGGACCTGATGGTGTACGGCAGCATCGTGCTGATCTTCGTGTCGTACTGGTTCGTCTTCCGAACTCGACCCGGCCTCAAGCTCCAGGCGGTCGGCGAGCGACCAGAAGGCGCTCACTCGAGAGGCATCCCGGTGAACCGCCTCCGGTACCTCTACACGGCGATCGGCGGACTGCTCGTCGGTTTCGGCGGGGCGGCGTTCTCACTCGACGTCAAGCTCGGATGGTCGTACCAACACACCCTGAACTTCGGGTGGATCGCACTCGCCATCGTCATCTTCGGCGGATGGCACCCGTATCGGGCAGCGGTCGGTGCCTACCTGTTCGGCACGCTGCAGATCGTCGCCATCGAGCTGCAGTCCGTGCTCCCGACCGTGTCGCAGATCCTTCCGAGTCTCCCGTTCCCGATCATGATCCTGACGCTGCTCATCGTCTACACGGACTGGCTCAGACAACTCGCCAATCGCTTCCCCTCCCTCCGGGAGTTCCTTGCGAGCGAGCCTCCATCGGCCAGCGGAACCCGATTCCAGCCCGAGTAGACAACCGCTCCACAGCGGCCGGGCGCGCAAGAGAGGCGCCTGCTAGGGTACCCCGCACGGGTATGGAGGTGTCCGTGACCGAGACCGGCTTCCCTAGGGCATGGCCTTCTGGCAACGACTCACCGACACCCCACGCCCCTAACCATCCTCAACTCTCGGCCCGACATCAGTCGGGCCGTTTTCATCAAACGGAGGAGAGACAGTGAAACGACTACGCGTATGGTCCGTTCTGTTCGTGGTACTCGCGCTCGTTCTTGGAGCGTGCGGAACAACGACCTCGACGACCACGACGGAGGCCTCGACCGGAACAACGGCAGGGACCACAACAACGGCAGGGACCGCAACCACGGAAGGAACCACGGCGCCAATGGTGACGCAAGTCGTGACCATCGGCTTCACGGCGTCGATCACGGGCAACTACAACACAGAGTCGACACGTCAGGTCAACGGCCTCCAACTCTGGATGGATGACGTCAACAACGCTGGCGGCATCCACCTGAGCGACGGCACCGTGCTCATGTTCGAGTCGAAGAGCTACGACGACGAGTCCAACAAGGACAGAGTCCAGGAGCTCTACACAACGCTGGCAACTACCGACAATGCCGACTTCTTGATCTCCCCGTACTCGAGCGGCCTGACCGCCGCCGCTGCCGTCATCGCAGAGCAGTACGGCAAGGTCATGATCACGACCGGTGCTGCCGATGACAAGACCTATCAGCAGGGCTACACGGGCGTCTACCAGGTATACACGCCTTCGAGCCGCTATCTGACCAGCTCTATCGACCTGCTCGGCAGCCTCGACTCGACGGCCAAGAAGCTCGCGTTCGTCTACGAGAACTCGACATTCTCCACCGGGGTCGCGGACGCCGCGAAGGCGTACGCAGAAGCCAATGGCTACGACGTCGTACTGTACGAGGGCTATGACGCCGGAACCACCGACTTCAGCGCCATCATCAACAAGGTCCAGTCGGTAACCCCCGACGCGATCCTCGGCGGAGGCCACTTCGCCGACGGCGAGGCACTCGCCCGTCAGCTGAATGAGAAGCAGGTTCCCGTCAAGTTCGTGTCGCTGCTCGTTGCAGCTCCAGAACCCACGTTCGCGGAGCTCGGTGACGCCGCCAAGGGCATCGCCGGCCCGAGTCAGTGGGAGCCACAGGTGAAGTTCACCGAAGAAGGCGCCATGGCCGACGGCAGCACGTGGATCGGCCCGACAGGGGACGACTTCGTCACCGAGTACACGGGGGCGTACGGTGAAGATCCCTCCTACCACGCGGCAGGTGGATACGCAGCCGGGCTGCTGCTCCAGTACGCGATCCAGACGGCCGACTCGATCGACCCGGACGCGATCAAGGCAGCACTCGACGGTGCGAATCTGACCACGTTCTACGGCACCATGACGTTCGACACGAGTGCGGACAACCACGGGCTGCAGATCGGACACGCCATGGTCGTGGTCCAGTGGGACGACACCCTGGCGAAGCAAGTCGTGTGGCCCGAGAG
Organism: uncultured bacterium; assembly: GCA_963827865.1. Taxonomy (GTDB): domain Bacteria; phylum Actinomycetota; class Acidimicrobiia; order Spongiisociales; family UBA4744; genus CAYLHS01. The sequence continues at coordinate 168,500 of CAWHCO010000004.1, forward strand.
CGCGGCGACCGCAACCCCGATCTATCCTCTCGGCCAGTGACAACCAACGTCCATGAACCCTCCCGCGGCCTGACGGCCGCGGGAGGTACACGATCATGAGCATCAACGGTGTGCTGGCCGGCTTCGTCGACGGCCTACTGATCGGTTTTGTCTACGGCGTCGCGGCGATGGGACTCACCCTGATCTTCGGAGTCATGGACGTCATCAATCTGGCCCATGGACCGTTGATCGCGATCGGCATGTTCGGGGTGTACGAGCTGTTCACCTACCTCGGGATGAATCCGTATCTTGCGATCATCCTGGTTGCCATCGGTGGCCTATTCGTGGGCGTCATCGTCTACTTCGCAGCGGTTCACCGGGTCATCGATGCGCCACCGCTGTCCAGTCTGCTGTCCACGTTCTCGGTGAACATGATGATCATCGGCGTCGGCACGGCCATCCTGTCGACGTCGGCGTACAACGTGAACTTCTCGCTCCCGACCCTCAGCGTAGGGCCGATCACCGTAACGGGCAGTCGGATCGCAGCGGCACTCATCGCAATCCTCGTGACCGCCCTCCTCTACGGGTTCCTCTACCGAACGAGACCTGGCAAGTACATCAGAGCAGTAGCCAACAACCGTCAGGCTGCCGAGCTCATGGGGATCCCGTCGACCCGCATCCTCGCGCTTGCATTCGGGGTCGGCACCATGCTGGCGATGACGGCCGGCGCACTCATCGCGACGATCCTGCCGATCAACATCCTGGCCGGCGGGACATACGAGCTGAAGAGCTTCGTGATCGTCGTGCTCGGCGGACTCGGCAACCCGCTCGGGGCACTCGTCGGTGGTTTGGTGCTGGGTCTGATCGAAGGTCTGGTACCCATTTTCTTGAAGGTGACGTGGGTGCCAGTGATCGAATTCGGTTTGTTCGTGCTGATCCTGCTCGTGATGCCCCAGGGACTTTTCGGAAAGAAGGGGTCGTGATGAAGCGATTCTCAGGACTGCTCATCAGCCTGATCGTCGTCATCGTCCTCGCCGCCATTCCGATGATCACCGGCAGCGCTGCGACACGTGAGTCGATGTTCACAATCCTGATGGCCATCGCTCTCGCGTCGAGTCTCAACATCCTGTTGGGCTACACAGGGTACGTGTCCTTCGGCCACATCGTGTTCTTCGGCGTCGGGGGCTACGTCGGCTTCTTCACACTCACACAGCTGGGCTGGAACCTCTGGCCTTCGATGATCGCTGGTGGGATCGCTCCGGCGATCCTGGCCTACCTCCTCGGCAAGTCGATCCTGCGGCTGCGAGGTGCTTACTTCGCGCTGGCAACGATCGGCGTGAACGAGGCGATGCGTGCCCTGGTGAACAACCTCGACGCGTTCGGTGGCCCGGTCGGGATGACAATGAAGTTCGCCGTCTACAAGGAGTACGGAGGAGCCACGGCGGCCCTCTGGATGACCTACCGAGCGCTGGCGGTCGTGGCGATCGCTGTCGTGATCACGTCCTACCTCGTCAAGAAGTCCAAATTCGGTCTGGGGTTGATGGCGATTCGAGAAGACGAGGACGCCGCCGAGGTCATGGGTGTGAGAGCGCCCAGTGCGAAGACATGGTCGTATGTGTTGTCGGCCATCTTCCCCGGTCTCGTCGGTGTGCTGTTCTTCTTCAAGAACGGGAACATCGAACCCGGCGACGCCTTCCGCCTCCAACTCTCCATCGAACTCATCGTGATGGTGATGCTCGGAGGGTTCGGCACGGTCTTTGGACCCATCCTCGGGGCGGCGGTCTACCAGCAGCTTCGGAAGTCCCTGCTCACCAGCCCCATCTTCAAGAACGTGCAGCTGGCCGTTGCCGGCCTGCTGCTCCTGCTGATCATCCTGTTCATCCCCACAGGGGCGGTCGGATGGCTGCGGAAACGGTTCCCACGACTGCGGAGGGTGCTCGAATGATTCTCGAGGTACGCGAGGTGACCAAGCAGTTCGGTGGGCTCACTGCGGTCGACCGTGTGAGCTTCTCGCTCGAGGGTGGAGAGATTCTCGGCCTCATCGGACCCAACGGAGCGGGGAAGACAACCCTGTTCAACTGCGTCAACGGTGTCTATCCGCCTACGAAAGGGACGGTCACCTTCAGAGGCAAGAACGTCACTGGCAAGCACACCTATGACATTGCTCGGCTGGGGTTGTCACGAACCCACCAGATCGTTCGCCCGCTGAACGAGCTGAGCGTCCGTGACAATGTGATCGCAGGCGCCTGCTACGGGAAGAGCAACCTCTCGATCAGGGCCGCGGCGACAACCGCCGACGAAGTCCTGGAAACGGTACGACTTGCCGAACGGGCCGAAGTGCTCGCCGACAGCCTCAACGTCGCTCAGAAGAAGCGTCTCGAGCTGGCACGTGCGCTTGCCGCAGGACCGGATCTGCTACTGCTCGACGAGGTGCTCGCGGGGCTCAACAACACTGAGGTCTCCGGCATGCTCGAAACCATCCGCCAGATCAGGAATCAGGGAGTCACGATCATCATGATCGAGCACATCATGCGTGCGATCATGGATCTCTCAGACAGGATCATCGTCCTCAACTACGGAGAGATGATCGCCGACGGATCCCCTGCGGAGGTGTCGCAGAACGATCGGGTGATCGAGGCATACCTGGGGAATCCAGAGCTGGCCGAGCAGATTCTCGAAGAAGGGAGGGCCTGACATGGCACTCCTCGAAGTCTCGGCTGTGACGGGGGGATACGGCGAGCTTCAGATCCTCTGGGGTCTGGACCTGTCGGTCGAACAGGGAGCGTTGACCGCGCTGGTCGGCTCGAACGGCGCAGGCAAGACCACACTGATGCGAACCATCTTTGGACAGATCATGCCGTGGAGCGGCTCTGTGGCGTTCGAAGGTAGGGACGTCAGCAAGGTCTCGGCCCACGCGAAGGCGGAGCTGGGGCTGGTGATGGTGCCCGAGGGCCGGCAGCTCTTCAACGACATGACCGTGCAGGAGAACCTGGAGATGGGGGCGACACCAAAGCGGGCGAGAGCGAGTATCGATGCCAACCTCGCCAAAGTATTCGAGCTGTTCCCACGACTCCAGGAACGCGCGAAGCAGCGGGCCGGCACGATGAGCGGTGGCGAGCAGCAGATGCTCGCCGTCTCAAGAGGGATCATGGCCCAGCCCAAGATCCTGTTCATCGACGAACTGTCTCTCGGGCTCGCGCCGCTGCTCACCCTCGAGTTGTTCCACTCGCTACGCAAGCTCCAGAGAGAGGGCCTCACCATCCTGCTGGTGGAGCAGAACGTACGCATGGCCCTGAAGGTCAGCGACTACGCCTTCGTGATGAGCGAAGGGAAGATGGACTTCCATGGCCCATCATCAGAAGTCGAGCAGAACGAAGACGTCAAGAAGGCGTACCTAGGAATCTGAGTTGGACCCGCCGTTCGGCGGGTCCAACTCGTACATTGCGTACCTCGGCGAACCCTGACCCAGTTGGTGGGCACCGCCCCCTCCGTCCTCGACCTTCGGCCGAGTCCACCTCCCTCAACGGTCGCTTCGCTCCCTGGGGGAGGAAACCGAGTTCTAGACGAGCTTCGCTCGTCTAGAACTCCTCGTCCTCTTCGGGCTCGATGGCCTCACTACCGCCCAGCGACGCGAGCCACTCGGCGGGATCCGACGGAAGCGACTCCTCGTCACCGGTCGACTCGGCCGATTCGCCGAACAGGCCAAGCGCCGAGATCGGCATCGCATCGGGCAGGAGCGGCTCCACCGATTGGTAGAGCTCTGAACCGGTGCCGGCCGGTATCAACTTGCCGATGATCACGTTCTCTTTCAGGCCTCGCATGAAGTCGGACTTGCCTGAGATCGATGCTTCGGTCAGTACCCGGGTCGTCTCCTGGAAGGAGGCAGCCGACAGCCACGAGTCGGTGGCAAGCGACGCCTTCGTGATTCCCATCAGCTCCGGACGGCCCTCGGCGTGGGTTTTGCCATCAGCCACGAGCGAACGGTTCACATCCCGGAAGCGTCGCTCGTCGACGAGCTCTGCCGGAAGGAAAGGAGAGTCGTTCACGCTCACGACGCGAACCCGACGCAGCATCTGTCGAACGATCAGCTCGATGTGCTTGTCGTGGATGTCTACGCCCTGCGAGCGGTACACGTCCTGCACCTGATCCACCAAGTATTTCTGGGCGGCACGAACACCTGAGATCTCCAGCACCTCTTTCGGATCGAGCGAGCCTTGGGTGAGCGGAGTGCCCGGTTCGATCTCGGCGCCGTCGTGAACGAGCAGACGAGCACGTCGGGAGATCCCGTAGGTGGCTTCACCTTCAGGACCATCCACGACGGCTCTCCTGCCCTCTTCGTCTTCTTCTACTCGTACGACGCCGCCAACCTCGGACAGCACCGCCTTGCCCTTTGGGGTTCTCGCCTCGAACAGTTCCACCACGCGAGGAAGCCCGTGCGTGATGTCATCGCCGGCGACGCCGCCCGTGTGGAACGTCCGCATGGTGAGCTGCGTACCCGGCTCACCGATGGACTGCGCTCCCATGATGCCGACCGCTTCACCGAGTTCCACAGAACGGCCGGTCGCGAGACTCAACCCGTAGCACGTGCCACACACCCCATACTCGGAGTCGCAGGTGAGTACGGACCGCACCTTGATCTTCGTGACCTCTTCCTCGTTGGTGAGTGCGAGAATCTCCGACCTGCCGAGGATCGTCCCGGCCTTGAGCTTCACGCCCTGGTCGGTTTCGACGATCTTCCGACCCACCTTCACGTCCTCGGCGAGCGCCCGGCTGAACAGGCTCGTGTGCGCGTTGCGCACGGGGCGTCCGTTACGATCACGAACCGGCAGGACGATGCCACGATCCGAACCGCAGTCCTCTTCCGAGATGATGATCTCCTGGCTGACGTCGACGAGACGGCGAGTCAGGTAGCCGGAGTCGGCCGTTCGCAGGGCGGTGTCGGCGAGTCCCTTGCGGGCACCGTGCGTCGAGATGAAGTACTCGAGCACCGACAGCCCCTCGCGGAAGTTGGAGATGATCGGCCGAGGAATGATGTCGCCCTTCGGGTTTGCCACGAGACCCCGCATACCGGCGATCTGTCTCGCCTGCATGACGTTTCCACGGGCACCCGAACGGATCATCATGTCGATCGGGTTGAACTTCTCCGCCTTGAGCGTCACCTCCATGGCTTCCTTCACCTCGTCGGTGGCCCTCGTCCAGATCTCGATCAGCTCTTGACGTCGCTCGTCGTCGGTGATCACACCCTTGAGAAACTGCTGCTGGACTTTCTCGGCCGCCTTCTCGTACTTGGAGATGATCTTCTCCTTCTCGGGCGGAGTCTTGACGTCGCCAAGGCCAATCGTCAGACCCGCACGGGTCGAGTAGTGGAATCCGAGGTTCTTGATCGCGTCGAGGAAATGCTGAACTTCGTGCTTCTTGTAGTTGGCGATGATCTCCTCGATCAGACGCCTGATGTCCGACTTGAGGACGACCGCGTCGACATACGGGAAGTCGACCGGGAACGCTTCGTTGAGGATGGCACGACCGACAGTCGTCTCGAGCGGCCGTGAACCGTCGACCGGTTCGGCGGTCAGCAGCGATCCAAGACTCCCCCTGAGCTTCTCGTGCATCTCGGCGGAGCCACCGATCTCCCCGACCCTGACCTTCACCGGCGCGTGCAAAGCGACCTGGCCCGACTCGTAGGCCATGACCGCCTCGTTGATATCCGCGAACACCGAACCCGCACCCTTTGCATCCGCGACGATCTCGGACAGGTAGTAGACACCGATGACCATGTCCTGGCTCGGCGTGACGATCGGACGGCCGCTGGCCGGAGACAGAACATTGTTCGCCGACAGCATGAGCACCCGTGCCTCCGCCTGCGCTTCGGCAGAGAGGGGAAGGTGCACGGCCATCTGGTCACCGTCGAAGTCGGCATTGAATGCCTCACAAACGAGCGGGTGAATCTGGATCGCCTTTCCTTCCACCAGCACCGGCTCAAAGGCCTGGATGCCGAGTCGGTGCAATGTGGGGGCACGGTTCAGGAAGACGGGGTGCTCCTGGATGACGTCGGCGAGCACGTCCCACACCTGGGGCCGCTGACGTTCCACCATCCGCTTGGCCGACTTGATGTTCTGGGCGAGATCCTGGTCGACGAGCCGCTTCATGACGAACGGCTTGAAGAGCTCCAGGGCCATCACCTTCGGAAGACCGCACTGGTGGAGTTCCAACGACGGGCCGACCACAATGACAGAACGGGCGGAGTAGTCGACGCGCTTGCCGAGCAGGTTCTGACGGAACCGCCCCTGCTTGCCCTTGAGCATGTCCGACAACGACTTCAACGCACGGTTGCCCGGACCGGTCACCGCGCGACCGCGGCGTCCGTTGTCGAACAACGCGTCGACGGCTTCCTGAAGCATGCGCTTCTCGTTGTTCACGATGATTTCCGGGGCACCCAGGTCCAACAGCCGCTTGAGCCGGTTGTTGCGGTTGATCACTCGACGGTAGAGGTCGTTCAAGTCGCTGGTCGCGAACCGCCCGCCGTCGAGCTGCACCATCGGCCGCAACTCCGGCGGAATCACCGGGACGGCGTCGAGGATCATGGCGGTCGGATCGTTCCTGCCCTCGTAGAACGGCTTGACGACCTTCATTCGCTGCGTTGCCCTGTGACGACGCTGCGCCGACTTGGCCTCCAGGTCGGCGATCAGGTTCTCCATCTCGACGTCGAGGTCGACTCGCCCGAGAAGGTCTTTGATCGACTCGGCGCCCATCCCGCCCACGTAGTACGAGTCGTACCGTTCGACGATCTGGCGCCACAGCGGCTCCGAGTCGACGAGCGTCTTCGGTCCCATCGTCTTGAAAGTGTCGAATGCTTCCTCGACCAGTTCGACCTCGCGAGCCGCGCGTTCGGTCCGCTCCTTGATCTCCCGATCGACCTCCCGTCGGCGTGCGCTGATCTCCTGAGCCTTGGCGCCGCCTTCCTCCATTCGGGACAGCTCCTCTTCGAGGCGTTCGAGCCGGGCGGTGCGCCACTCTTCGAGTTCGTCGTTGATCACTTCGAGCTCGGCCCGCATGGTCTCTTCCAGTTCCGGAAGGTCCTTTTGGCGGCGTTCGTCGTCGACAAAGGTCACCAGGTAGGCGGCGAAGTAGATGACTTTCTCGAGTTCCTTCGGAGACATGTCGAGGAGGTAGCCGAGCCGGCTCGGCACACCCTTGAAGAACCAGATGTGGGTCACCGGGGCGGCGAGCTCGATGTGCCCCATCCGCTCGCGCCGTACCTTGGAGCGCGTCACTTCGACACCGCAGCGCTCACATACGATCCCCTTGTAGCGGATCCGCTTGTACTTGCCGCAGTAGCACTCCCAGTCCTTCGTCGGCCCGAAGATCCGTTCGTCGAACAGACCGTCCTTCTCGGGCTTCAGCGTCCGGTAGTTGATCGTCTCTGGCTTCTTCACCTCTCCGAACGACCAGGCACGAATCTGGTCGGTCGTCGCGAGGCTGATCTTCAGTTCATCGAAGGGCTGGCGCACGGCACTCCTTCCTTACACAGTGGTGGTCTCGCGGCGTTCCGGACGGGACAGGTCGATCCCGAGGGACTCAGCCGTGCGGTACACGTCTTCTTCGAGGTCCCGCAGTTCCACTTCCTCACCGGCCGAGAGCATCTCGACGTTGAGACAGAGGCTCTGCATCTCCTTGATCAGCACCTTGAACGACTCCGGAATTCCCGGCTCGGGAATGTTGTCGCCCTTGACGATCGCCTCGTACACCTTGACGCGGCCGGCAACATCGTCCGATTTGATGGTGAGCAGCTCCTGCAGCGCATACGCGGCTCCATAGGCCTCGAGTGCCCATACCTCCATCTCACCGAACCGCTGGCCGCCGAACTGGGCCTTTCCACCCAGAGGCTGCTGTGTGATCATCGAGTAGGGGCCGGTCGAACGGGCGTGGATCTTGTCGTCGACCAAGTGGACGAGCTTCAGCACGTAGATGTATCCAACGGTGATCGGTGTGTCGAACGGTTCACCGTCCCTGCCGTCGAACAGGGTCGCTTTGCCGGAGTCGTTGACCAGTCGGTCGCCGTCCCGATTGGGGCGGGCGTGCGCGATCACGTCGGCGATCTCGTCCTCGTGCGCCCCGTCGAATACCGGCGTTGCCACCATGCTCCACGGCTCGGCGCCCTTCGCTGCGGGGCTGCTGGAGTCGAACGGCTCCCATCCCATAGCGGCGGCCCACCCGAGGTGGGTCTCGAGCACCTGCCCGAGGTTCATCCGGGACGGAACACCCAGTGGCGACAAGATGATGTCGACCGGAGTGCCGTCGGCGAGGAACGGCATGTCCTCGATGGGCAGCACCTTGGAGATCACGCCCTTGTTGCCGTGACGGCCGGCGAGCTTGTCACCGGCAGAGATCTTCCTCTGCTGGGCGACGTACACACGCACCATCTCGTTGACGCCCGGCTTCAGGTCGTAGCCTTCCGCACGTCTGAGGATGCGCACGCCGATGACCTTGCCATTCTCACCGTGAGGAACTCGCAGCGACGTGTCGCGAACCTCTCGAGCCTTCTCGCCGAAGATGGCGCGCAGCAGACGTTCTTCGGGGGTCAGTTCGGTCTCACCTTTCGGGGTGACCTTCCCAACCAGATAGTCACCGGGACCCACCTCCGCACCGATGCGGATGATGCCCTCGTCATCGAGGTTGCGCAGCGACTCTTCGGCAACATTCGGGATATCTCGCGTGATCTCCTCGGAGCCGAGTTTCGTGTCCCTGGCCCTGATCTCGTGCTCCTCGATGTGGATCGATGTGAGGATGTCCTCTTTCACGAGCCGCTCAGAGATCACGATCGCGTCCTCGTAGTTGTGGCCCCGCCACGGCATGAACGCAACAAGCAGGTTTCGTCCGAGTGCGAGCTCGCCTTGATCCGTAGAGTGACCGTCGGCGAGGACCGACCCCACCGACACCTCTTCACCGATGGCGACGATCGGCTTCTGGTTCATCGAGGTGCCCTGGTTGGACCGTTCGAACTTCTGAACCCGGTAGGTGTGCTTGACGTTCTTGCCTGATTCCTTGACAACGATCTCGTCACCGGTCAGGTCGACGACGGTTCCGTCGACCTTCGAGATAACCATGTCGCCCGAGTCCTGCGCGACGCGGCCCTCGATGCCGGTACCCACCAGTGGCGCCTCGGGATGCACGAGCGGGACCGCCTGACGCTGCATGTTGGATCCCATCAGCGCTCGGTTGGCGTCGTCGTGTTCGAGGAACGGGATGAGTGCGGTCGCAATCGAAACGATCTGCTTCGGTGACACATCCATGTAGTCGATCTGGGATGGAAGTACCGAATCCACTTCACCGCCGCCACCCGGCAGCCGAACCAGAACACGGTCGTTGGCGAACGTTCCGTCGGCTTCGAGGGCAGCGTTCGCCTGGGCGATCACGAACCGTTCCTCTTCGGTCGCGGTCAGGTAGTCGATCTGATCGGTCACCCCGCCGTCCACGACCTTCCGGTACGGCGTTTCGATGAAACCGTACTTGTTGACCTGTGCGTAGGTCGCGAGGGAACCGATCAACCCGATGTTCGGACCTTCCGGCGTCTCGATCGGGCACATCCGCCCGTAGTGCGACGAGTGCACGTCACGCACCTCGAAGCCCGCACGCTCCCGTGACAGACCTCCGGGACCGAGTGCCGACAAGCGACGCCGGTGCGTCACACCCGCCAACGGGTTGGGCTGATCCATGAACTGGCTGAGCTGGCTGGAACCGAAGAACTCGTTGATCGCCGAGATCACCGGTCGGATGTTGATGAGGCTCTGCGGTGTGATCGCGTCCGAGTCCTGAGTGGTCATGCGCTCGCGTACGACTCGCTCGAGCCGCGTCAAACCAACCCGGACCTGGTTCTGGATCAGCTCACCGACCGTCCGGACCCGCCGGTTCCCGAAATGGTCGATGTCGTCCACCTTCACCGGGATCTCGAGGCCCGCCCTGGTCGTGAACACCGGCTTCTCCTCGTGGAGCGCTATCAGGTATCCGATCGCGTCGAGGATGTCGTCGTCGGCCAGCAGCCCCATCGTTGCCGGGTCGTAGTCGTTCGGGATTGGACGACTGAACTTCTGGTTCATCTTGTAGCGGCCGACCTTCGTCAGGTCGTACCGCTTCGGGTTCTTGAACAGAGTCTGAAGCAGCCCCCTGGCCGATTCGACCGTCGTCGGCTCGCCTGGACGCAGTTTGCGGTAGAGGTCGAGCAGCGCGTCTTCCCTATCCACGGTGGTGTCCCGGTCGAGCGTTATCCGCATCGACACGGAGTCTGGGAACAGCGCGACGATCTCCTCGTCCGACTCGGCGATGCCTAGAGCCCGAAGGAAGGCGGTGACATGCTGGCGGCGTTTCCTGTCGACGCGCACACCGAGGGTTCCCCGCTTATCCGTATCGAACTCCAGCCAGGCACCACGGCCGGGAATCATCTTCGTGCTGTAGATCTCACGGTCCGACGTCTTGTCGGAGGACCTGTCGAAGTAGACACCGGGAGACCTGACGAGCTGACTGACCACGACTCGCTCCGTGCCGTTGATGATGAAGACGCTCTTCTCCGTCATCATCGGGAAATCGCCGAGGAAGACCTGCTGCTCCTTGATCTCACCCGTCTTCCGGTTCACGAACCGGGCGGTGACGAACAGCGGCCTCGAATAGTGAGCGTCGCGTTCCTTGCACTCCTCGACGGTGCGGGGTGGATCACCAAACCGGTGATCGGTGAGTTCCAGCGCGAGCTCACCAGTGAAATCCTCGATGGGAGAAATCCCCTCGAAGATCTCCTTCAGTCCCTCGTCGAGGAACCACTGGAAACTTTCGTACTGAAGTGCGAGGAGGTTGGGAATCGGAAGTACTTCGGGGATCTTGGCAAACGAAAGACGGGGGGTGACGCGCGAGGGCAAGTGACTCCTCCTTGAACCCTTAGACCTGACTGCGAACGGCGAACAGCCAGGCTAACACACACCTACCCAGGCGGCAATACGAGTCTAAATGACCGGCGTGAACCGGTGCCTTGCGAGACCAACATATCGTTTCGCCTCAAGCAGGTCAAGACCCTTGGTGAGCGGGACAATAGAACCGTCCCGCTCGAAGTGCTAGGTGAGCTCGACGCTCGCCCCTGCGCTCTCGAGCCGTGCCTTGGCCTTCTCGGCCGTCTCCTTGTCGACGTGCTCGAGAACTGCTCCCGGAGCGCTGTCGACAAGATCCTTGGCCTCCTTCAAGCCGAGGCTGGTCAGAGCCCTGACTTCTTTGATCACCTGGATCTTCTTGTCGCCCACTGCGGCGAGAACGACGTCGAACTCGTCCTTCTCTTCGACAGCGGCGACTTCCCCGCCACCCGCGGCGGCGACCGGCGCCATTGCGACCGGAACGGCTGCCGTGACATCGAACTTCTCCTCGAACGCGTCGAGGAACTCCTTCAACTCGAGGACGGTCATCCCTTCGAAGACCTCCAAGAGCTCCTTGGTCGTCATCTTCGCCATGTCATTCACTCCTCTATCGTGTCCGTCGCCTTCGGCTTCGCCTTGGGCTTGGGTGTTGACTTCTTCTTGGGTGCGGGCGGGTCGGGCTCCGGTTCCACCTCGGGCTCAGCTTCGGCCTCAGGCCCAGCCTCGACCTCCGGTTCCGCAATCGCCGCCGCCTTCGGCTTCGCCTTGGGCTTGGGTGTTGACTTCTTCTTGGGTGCGGGTGGGTCGGGCTCCGGTTCCACCTCGGGCTCCGCTTCGGCCTCAGGCCCAGCCTCGACCTCCGGTTCCGCAATCGCCGCCGCCTCCGGTTCCACCTCGGGCTCCGCTTCGGGCTCCGCTTCGGCCTCAGGCTCCGGTTCCGCAATCGCCGCCGCCTCCGGTTCCACCTCGGGCTCCGCTTCGGCCTCGAGCTCAACCTCGGGCTCCGGTTCCGCAATCGCCTTGGGCTCGGACCCTTGAGCTGCCGGCTCATCGACCGGCTCCTCGGCGGATGTCGCTGACTCCGCTTCCTTCTTCTCCAGCAGTTGCGAGAAGATCGATGCGGCGTCGCGCGGAAGCGCCTGCAGCAAGCCGGCGAGTTTCGCCAGCGGAGCCTGGAATCCACCCGCGATGTGGCCGAGCAGCACATCGCGCGGCTCGATGTCCGCGAGCTGTGCGACCTTCTCCGGCGGCAGTACCTCGCCGGACAGCACGCCTGCCTTGATGACCAGCCGCTCGTGTTCCTTGGCGAAGTCGCGCAGCGCCTTGGCCACCGTGACCGCATCGGTCGTAGCGAACGCGAGCGCCGTCGGCCCCACGAGCACATCGCGAAGCGACTCCAAGCCCTCGGCATCGGCGGCCAGACGGGCAAGGGACATCTTGAAGACCTTGTAGTCGCCGTCTGCCTTGCGCAACTCTGTCCGCAGGCTTTGCTGTTCGGTGACGGTCAGACCGCGATACTCGGTGACGAACGTCGCCCTCGCCTCGCTCAGTCGCCGTCTGATCTCTTCAACTGCCTGGACCTTCTCAGGTCGTGGCATGGCTCCTCCTCTATAGGTAAGGCTCCTCGCCGAGGACGACGGGAGCCGCAGGAGCACACCCTACGCAGGCCGGGAATCGTCCCGTTTGAACTCTGAGGTACCGGCGGTCTTCGGTCGGGGTTGGAGTTGTGGACGGCACATTAGCACACGACGGCCGACGGCCGACAGCCAACAGCCCACAGCCGAGACGGCCAGGACGCCCTCACCGTCGGAAATCAACCAGCTGTTTGCTGTTTGCTGTTCGCTGTTCGCTGTTCGCTGTCAGCTTCCCCTCTGGACATCGTCAGCTACGTGTGCGACACTCTCCATAGGTTCGGGGTCTCCGTTCGGGTGCACCGCACCGAAGGGCGTGGACCAAGGGCAGTCCGGGGTCGCTCCGGTGAATGTGCAGCCCCTACCCTGCACCACCGTTGAGAGGCTTCGGGAAGGCGGCCGCCCATCGCCGCCGCCCGGGCTCCCCGCATGGAGCCAACGCCCCTCCGTTTGGAGACCCCGACCTCACGCCAATCGAGTCAATGCCTCGGTCCCCTCCCAACTGTCACCACCACCGTGCCCTCACCGAGCACTTCAAGCGTGCTGCTAGTCCAGCGTTAGGCGCCATGCGGTGATCAATGCGCCGCTCACGTCGTACACACCGTAGATCAACGCCCCAGGGATACCGTTGAGTAAGGGGGCGTCGCGAACCAGTGATCTGGTTCGAGAAAGGCGCCAGTAGTGGGTGACGAGCCGCGCAAGCCTCAACCGGAATGCAGGGTCTTCATATCGAGGGCTGGGCCGGTGGGCAGGCGTCAACGAAATGTGGGCATCCTCCCAGAGACACCACTCCTCGGCTGCCTTCTCATGAACAGCCGGATCCGGATGGGAGAGCATCCCTACGCGTCGATGAGACGAAACGCGCGCAGCGATTCGGGCACACGCGAACCGGTTCCACTCGCGCGGAAACCCTGCCCACGGTCAACCACTCCACCTTCGTACGGTTCGATCGGAGGGAACCTCCCCGCGACAGGTCAGCGGGCGAGAGCCAGCAGATCGTCGACCGCGCCGACATCGATCTTGACGCCGGGACCCATTGTCGACGAGATGCCGATGTTGCGTATGAATCTGCCCTTGGCGGACGCCGGGCGGGATCGGATGATCTCAGAGGTCAGCGCCGCGAGGTTCTCTACCAGGAGGCGGGACTCGAACGACACCTTGCCGATCGGGGCGTGGACGTTCCCGTACCGATCGTTCCGGTACTCGATCTTGCCGCTCTTGAAGTCGCCCACCGCCTTCTCGACGTCGATCGTCACGGTGCCGGCCTTGGGGTTCGGCATGAGGCCACGTGGTCCAAGGACCCGGCCGAGCTTGCCGACCTCCGACATCATGGACGGAGTGGCGATGGCAACATCGAAGTCGAGCGTCCTACCACCCTGGATCTCTTCGACGAGCTCCTTGCCTCCTACAAGATCGGCGCCTGCCGCCTCTGCTTCGCGGAGCTTGTCACCATCGGCGAAGACGGCCACACGGACCGTCTTCCCCGTGCCATGAGGAAGGGCGACAGTGCCGCGCATCAGCTGGTCGGCCTTGCGTGGATCGATCCCCAGACGAAACGCGACCTCCACGGTCTCGTCGAACTTCGCATATGAGAACAACCTCACCAGTTCGACCGCTTCGTCGGGCGAGTAGGCGGTGTCCTGGTCGTATCGCAAGAGTGCCTGCGAGTAGTTCTTGCCGTGTCTCGGCATCATGTACCTCCGTGGTTCAAACGGCCCCTCAGGGCCTCCCAGCTGGCAGCCCTCCGGGCTGCCGTACCTTGTATCTCGTACCTGGTACCGGGTACTGGGTACCTGGTACCAGGGCCCGAGCGAAGCTCAGGCCCCGACAGTGATTCCCATCGATCGGGCCGTGCCCTCGATGATCCTCATCGCACCTTCGATGTCCACCGCGTTCAGGTCGGGCATCTTGGTCTCGGCGATCTGACGGACCTGCGCTCTCGTGACAGACCCGACCTTCTCGGTATGTGGCGTCGCGGAGCCCTTCACGACGCGGGCTGCTTGCCGCAACAGCACGGCGGCCGGCGGCGTCTTGGTCACAAACGTGAACGTTCGGTCCTCGTAGATGGAGATCTCCACCGGAACGATCGTGCCGGTCTGACTCTCGGTCGCCGCGTTGTAGGCGCGCACGAAGTCCATGATATTGACGCCGTGCTGACCGAGCGCCGGTCCCACCGGCGGCGCGGGCGTCGCCTGACCTGCCGGGATCTGCAGCTTCAGGATCGCCGCCAGTTTCTTACGTGCCATTTCCAGTTCCTCTGATCTACTGCTTCTGAATGTCGCCGAACCCTAGTTCGACAGGAGTATCCCGTCCGAAGATGTTGACCAGGACGGTGACCTTCTGCTGGTCGATGTCCATGTCCTCGATCACGCCGTTGAAATCGGCGAACGGACCGGTGACGACCCGCACCGTCTCGCCGACCTCCCATGCGGGCTTGAATCGGGGTGCCTTCTTCTTGGCCTCGATCTCCTGCACACCAAGAAATCGCTCCACCTCGCGCCGGGACAGCGGTGTTGGCTTGACGCCCGAGCCGACGAACCCGGTCACGCCCGGTGTGTTCCGGACCGCGTACCAGGACGCGTCGTCGAGGTACATCCGAACGAGCAGGTAGCCGGGAAAGACCTTCTTCGGGACGGTGACCTTGCGTCCGGCCTTGAACTCGACGACGTCCTCCATCGGAATGACGACTTCGAAGATGCGGTCCTCGATGTGCATCGAGCGCGCACGCGACTCGAGGTTCGCTTTCACCTTGTTTTCGTAACCCGAATAGGAGTGAACGACGTACCAGTCACCCGGCAGATCGTACGGGCTGACAGGGCGCTCTTCGACGATCTCGGTCATGAGCCCCCCAGGAAGAACAGGAGCCCGTCCTTGAAGAAGACGTCCAGACCGAAGATCAAGAGGGTGAGCGCCGTCGACGTAATCACGGTTACAGCGGTGAACGCGATGAGCTGCTCCCGCGTCGGCCACGACACGCGCTTCATCTCGGCGCGTACCTCTCGCAGGAACCGCCTGAAGCGCTGCATCAGTGGCACCTGGTCGCCACCCGTGGCCGGGCGGCGCCTTCGCGGCTGCTGCTTCTTCTGTTTCAGTCGCCGGTCTTCACGGTTCTGAAGCCGGCGCATCTCTCGGTTCATTCTTCTCCTTGGCAGGGGTGGAGGGACTCGAACCCCCAACCTCCGGTTTTGGAGACCGGCGCTCTAACCAATTAGAGCTACACCCCTAGGGGTCCGGGACGGCCGGGATTATACGTTCACCCGAATCGGCGTGTAAAACCCCGGTCAGCTCACCAGTCGTCGTCGGCCCCATACTGCCACAGCCAGGCCGGCAACCACGACCGCGGTCAGTACGCGGACGCGTGCCCGCCCGCTCGAAGCGGGGATGGGACGATCCAGAAACGACATAACCCGGGTCACGAACCAGGGCGGCGCTGTCACCGGCTCATCTCGATACTCGTTCAGCGCCTTGCGCAGGGTGCGATACCCGGCTGCTTCCGCCTGGCAGGCGAGACATTGCTCGAGGTGGCGAGCATCGCGCTCACCGAGCGGCACCTCCCCGAGGATGTGGCCGGGCAACACCAAACGCACCTTGCGACAGCGGAGACGATTCACATCTCCTCCTTCAAGTACTCGCGGAGTCGTACGTGAGCTCGATGCAAACGGACCTTCGCGGCCGTCTCGCTGATGCCGAGTGTCGCAGCGATCTCGTTGTGCGACCACCCCTCGACGTCCTTGAGCACGACGAGGGTCCGGTGCATTTCGGGGAGCCGGTCGAGTGCCCGCCGCAACGCGTCGCGCAGCATGGCCATCTCACCGGCATGCTCAGGCGTGAGCCGGCCCGTATCGGCGACGTCGCCGATCTCGTCGAGGGGATCCGCTGCGTTCCGCTTCGACCGCGATCGCATCGTCCAGGCGGTGTTCACGGTGATCCGGTGTACCCACGTCGAGAACGCTGCGTCTCCCCGAAACTTCGGAAGCGCTCGCCATGCCTTGATCATCGCTTCTTGTGCCACGTCGGCCGCCATCTCACGATCTCCTACGAGCCGAACCGCCAACCCGAACACCTCGTGCTGGTGAAGCTCCACCAGCCGCTCGAAGGCGCCGACATCACCGTTCCTTGCGGCATCGACGAGCGACTCGATCTCGCTGCCTTCGACACCTGGCGACGTCATCGGGTTACCGTCACTTCGGCGGCCACATGAAGGTCGGTGTCCGATTCCAGCGCCATGCGCACTCGTGCGTCCACGCCGTCGATGACCTCACCGGTCACACGGGTCGGCACGGCGGGACGGAGAGGTGAGCGGAACCTGAACCTCGCCCGTGCCAGGGGATGATCACTGGTGTCGTACCGGGCGGCCGCCTGGGTGATCCACGCAGCGGACAACTGCCCGTGAACGATCACACCCTCGAGACCTGCCACCACGGCGCTCGAGTGATCCCAGTGGATCGGATTCCAGTCGTGCGATGCTCCGGCGTACTTGACGAGATCCGCTCTACTCGCCGACTTGCGCAGCGGCGCGACATCCGCACCAGGCTCTGGGAAGTCGAGTATTGAAGGCGTGTCATTGGGACCGCGAGTCTCGACGTCCGGCTCGCCACCATCATCTCCCGAAAACCCCTGCTCCCCCGACGCGACGAACAGCGAGACACCCTCCACCAGCGGAGCCCCATCGTCGACCGTCATGCCGAAGGTGATGAACGCCGCTCCCGAGCGAATACGGACGCGTTCGACGGAGCCGGTCACCTCGACGGGTCTACCGATGTCGAGCGCACGATGCCACTCGAAGGTCTGCTCGCCATGAAGCACAGAGCGAACCTCGGTCGACACGATGGGATCCGACAGGAACAACGGTGCAACTGCGAATAGCAGCGCCGAGGCGAACGACGGTGGTGCGGCCGCACTCCACCGGGTCGGGTCGTCGCCTGTCGCGTCGACGTACGCGGCGACCTGCCCGGGTTGGATCTGCACGCGTGCGGGTCCGTAGGTCCTGCCCGTCAGTCTGTCCAGCTCCATCAGCTCTTCCTCACGCGCCGTCGGGGTGAGCATTCGCCCACCCCGACCAAGGAACCCCTCTTCTCCACCCGAGTTGCCACGATACTATGCGAAACGGCCCGGCGGGTCGCCGGGCCGTCCTGTCTTCAGTCGTCAGTCTTCAGTTCGCGGCCTGGAAGGTCACCAGACCTCGGGGCGGCGAGTGTTGCCGAAAACCGACAACCCAGAACCGCTCGCGCAGCGAGCTACCTCGTCTCCCTGTGCACGGTGTGGGTCCGGCACCACGCGCAGTACTTCTTGAGCTCCAATCGATCCTTCGTGTTGCGCTTGTTCTTCGTTGTCACGTAGTTGCGCCGCTTGCACTCGGTGCACGCCAACGTGATCGGCGGCCGCTTGTCAGATGCCATGGTCTCCTGCCTATTTGATGACTTTGGTGACGGTGCCGGCGCCGACGGTGCGGCCGCCTTCTCGAATCGCGAACTTTTGGCCGTCGTCCATCGCGATCGGGGTGATCAACTCGACCGTCATCTCCGTGTTGTCACCAGGCATGACCATCTCAGTCCCCTCCGGCAACGTGACCGCACCCGTCACATCCGTCGTCCGGAAATAAAACTGCGGCCGATACCCAGGAAAGAACGGGTTATGACGGCCACCCTCCTCCTTCGTCAACACATACACCTGCGCCTCAAACACCGTATGCGGCGTAATCGACCCAGGCTTAGCCAACACCTGACCCCGCTCCACCTCATCCTTACCTACCCCACGCAACAACACCCCAATATTGTCCCCAGCCCGCCCCTCATCCAACAACTTGCGGAACATCTCCACACCCGTCGCGACCGTCTTACGAGTCGGACGAATCCCCACAATCTCCACCTCATCCCCAACATGCACCACACCCGTCTCCACACGACCCGTCACCACCGTCCCACGACCCGTAATCGAGAACACATCCTCAATCGGCATCAAAAACGGACGATCCGTAGGACGCACCGGCTCCGGAATATACGAATCCACCGCATCCATCAACTCCAAAATCGACGCCTCAGCCTCAACATCCCCCTCCAACGCCCTCAACGCCGACCCACGAACCACCGGCAACTCATCACCAGGAAACTCATACTCCGTCAACAAATCCCGAACCTCCAACTCCACCAAATCCAGAAGCTCAGGATCATCAACCTGATCCGTCTTATTCAAATACACCACAATATACGGCACCCCAACCTGCCGAGCCAACAACACATGCTCCCGCGTCTGCGGCATCGGACCATCCGCAGCAGACACCACCAAAATCGCCCCATCAATCTGCGCAGC
Organism: uncultured bacterium; assembly: GCA_963827865.1. GTDB lineage: Bacteria > Actinomycetota > Acidimicrobiia > Spongiisociales > UBA4744 > CAYLHS01. The sequence goes on from CAWHCO010000004.1 coordinate 187,308, forward strand.
ACCCGTAATCATATTCTTGATATAATCCGCATGCCCAGGCATATCCACATGCGCATAATGACGAGCATCCGTCTCATACTCCACATGCGCAATCTGAATCGTAATCCCCCGCTCACGCTCCTCAGGCGCCTTATCAATCTCATCAAACGACGTAAACACCGTCCCCCCACCACGCTCAGCCAACACCCGAGTAATCGCAGCAGTCAACGTCGTCTTCCCATGATCAATATGACCCATCGTCCCCACATTCACATGCGGCTTCGTCCGCTCAAACTTCGCCTTCGCCATCACACACCTCTCTCTGTCCTTGTAGCGGCGGGCAGACTCGAACTGCCGACCTCTCGATTATGAGTCGAGCGCTCTCACCTACTGAGCTACGCCGCCTCGACTTCGTTCATGCACCCTCGCGGCCACGGCCGCACCCAAAGGGCTGGAGTGCGAGCCTCCTTCCGGACTCGAACCGGAGACCTCCGCCTTACCATGGCGGCGCTACTACCAACTGAGCTAAGGAGGCCGGATTGTCAACCCGTCGCGGCGGTGGCCGCCTCGGCGGTGGTGCCGGGAGAAGGATTCGAACCTCCGAAGGCATCGCCGGCAGATTTACAGTCTGCTCCCTTTGGCCGCTCGGGCATCCCGGCAAGCCCGAAGCCAGCTCGGGCGGCTCGTAGAATAGCGATCTCCCGGCCGAGCGAAAACCTGAAGGGGTCATCTGCCTCGGTGTAGATATTTGGTACCGGGGTTGTCACCCGCCTCGCTTTTGGAGCATGATTGTTGTAGGAGGAGGTAGGGAGCATGCGGGATCTCGACGAGAACCTCGAGAGGTGGCGGGTGGCCGACCTCATCTCGCCCGAGCAGGTCGAGGCGATCACCGAATTCGAAACCGCCGCGCGTCCACAACGATCAAGTCTCATCGCCGAGGTGCTCGGCTACCTGGGTGGCGCGCTCGCGATCGTGGCCCTTTGGGTCTTCATAGCGGAGTACTGGAACAATCTTCAGTCATGGGCGCAACTCGCGCTCATCGGCGTTCTGACCCTCGCGTTCCTCGCCGCCGGTGCATGGGCACGAACCAGTCGGAGCGAGGCTGTCAGACGACTCGCCAGCTTCCTCTGGTTCCTCGCCGTTGCAGGCATCGCGGGATGGTTCGGAGTGCTGTCGACCGGCACGCTCGACGTCAGCAACGAAGCGGTGGCGCTCTGGATCACCATCCCCACGTTCGCGGTGGCACTCGTGTTGTGGCTCGCCCTTCGAAAGGTACTCCAGGTCGCTGCCCTGGTCGGAGCGACCCATGCTGTCGTGTTGAGCGCCCTGGCACAGGTGAAACCGACGCCGTTCGACTGGTTTGGCCTGGTCATCTGGAGCATCGGGATAGCCTGTGTGCTCCTCGCATGGGGCACCGTGCTCAAGCCGGGAGGGACCTCCTACGGGCTGGGGATCGCGGCGATCCTGCTTGGTCCGACGATGGCATCAGCGGGATTGGATCAGGCGTGGCCCCTCTGGCTCGGGTTGTTGACCGCAGCCGCGCTGCTGGTGGCGAGCATCTCTCTGCGCGAGATCGTGTTGCTCGTCGGTGGAGCGGGCGCGGTGTTCATATTCCTCCCCCAGCTCATCTTCACGTACTTCCGTGACACGCTTGGTGTCCCCGTCGCCCTGTTCCTGTCGGGAGTTCTCCTCATCGCAGCCGCGCTCCTCATTGCCCGACTCAAGCGGGAGGTGACGGGACCGTGAATCGCGCAGTCCTCGCAGTGTCGGCATCGGTCGTCGTCATCCTTGCAGTCCTCGTTGCCGTGCTGGTGTTTGGAGTAATCCCCCTCCCCAACTACCCGTCGCTCGCCGACAATTCCGACACTTCGATCCCGGGAGCCGTCGCGTTCATCACCGATGACAATCCACCCTGTCTCGGAGTCGTACAGGCGAGTGGTGGACCAACGACCGAGCTTCGCTGCGGCGTGGTCGAAGTCGGAACGCTCGGTTGGACGTCAGAGGGGTTGATCGTCACCATCGACTTCTCCTCTGCAGCACCTCGATACCTCCTCATCGACCCGGTGTCCGGCGAGGTCGTCGACACCGTCCCGACCGACTTCGAGGAACCGAAACCGCTGGCATGGGAGTCACAATCGACACGAGCAGACGGTGCCGTGCTCATCACGGACAACAACCGAGGAACCGCAACGGTGAAGGTCCGGGTTCCGAACCAGGAGCCAACGTCCATACTCAGCACCGAGGGGCCGCAGGACTACTCGTTCGACGTCGCAACCTGGTCGCCCGACGGACAATGGGTGCTGGTGGTGGATTCTGAGGGTCGGATCCTCATCGTCGGGGAAAGCGGAACGCCAACCGCGAGGCTGCTCTTGGAGGGCGCGTCGCGCTGGATGAACGCTGCCTGGTATATCCCCGGCTACCCAGGCGTCGACCTTGGCGGCTGAACGCCGCGGTCCTCGGTTCTCGGTCTTCGGTAGAACCGTCGCCCCGAGCGCTCGCTGCGTTCCAGGTCGATTAAACCGACGAAGCTTTCAGCTTCGAATACCCAGAAGCTCCCGCACCCCGGTCTCGATGCCCGGGGCCGTGGCGATGAACCCCGACAGCAGCGGATCGGGCTGGTTGAAGCGCACCGGTTCGCCGTCCACTCCGAACACGGAACCACCCGCGGCAAGCACCAGCGCAGCGCCGGCAGCGACGTCCCACTCGTGTTTGGGCACCAGAGTCCAGGTCGCGTCGGCGAGTCCGGCGGCAACCAGACCGAGCTTGTAGGCGACCGATCCGACACTCCGCACCGAGATGGGCGTCGTGTAGAAGCGTTGCCACTCCCCTCTGGAAGTCTCGCTCCGAGAGGCGAGCACGAGTGCCCCCCGTATGTCCTGAGTGCTCGCAGCACCCGCAGGCTCTCCGTTCAGAGTCACCCCGTGTCCGATGGCTCCGAGGATCAACTGATCCGTCGACGGCGCGTAGATTCCTCCGGCGATCGGGTGGCCGTCCTCCACGAACCCGATCGAGATACACCACTCCGGGATGCCGGCGATGAATTCGCGTGTCCCGTCGACAGGATCCACGATCCATACCCGAGAGCGGGCGAGACGGTCTTCACCATCGGCCGTTTCCTCCGACAACCATCCGTCTCCAGACTCCGGGAGCACCCGACGGAGGACCGAGTTCACCGCGAGGTCGGCCTCGGTCACCGGATCGCCACCCTCCTTCAAGACAGCGTCGATCGCCCCCGGGGTGAACGGCGCGAGAGCCTCGGCTCCCCGGTGGAGCGCCTCTCGGATTCTGGCCAGTTCCTGGCTCACAGCGGCCACAGGATAGGGAGACCGACGATCAGCATCACGATGACGACCACGGTCAACGGGATCCCGAGGCGCAGATAGTCGGTGAACCGGTACCCGCCCGGTCCGTACACCATCAGGTTCGTCTGGTAGCCAATCGGCGTGAGGAAAGGGGTCGCGGCAGCGACCGCGACACCGAACGCGAACGTGCGCGGGTTCAGACCGAGTTCGGCGGCGGTCGCGAGAGCGAGAGGGAGGATCATCAGAGCCGCGGCGTTGTTGGTGATGATCTCCTTGAGCAGCACCGTCGCGATGATCACACCCGCGAGCGCTCCCACTCCACCAATGCCACCCAATACCCCGATCAGTCCTTTGGCGGTGGTCTCAGCGAGGCCCGACGAATGCAACCCGGCTGCGACCCCGAACGCGGCAGCGATCGTGATGATGACATCGAAGTCGACCGCCGTTCTGGCTTCCGACGGGGTGACGGTGCGGGTCGCGACGAACGCAGCCGCGCCGAGGAGCGCTGCGGTGATGAGCGGCACGACGCCAGTCGCGGCGAGAATCACCATGCCGGCCACGATCAGTGTGGTGAATGCCGCTCGCCGACCGGCGACAGGGGGAGCCGCGTCGAGCGTCGCGATCAACGCGAAGTCCGACCGCTCCTTCCACCGACGGCTCCAGTCACGGTCGCCAATCACCACGAGCGTGTCCCCGACCTGCAGCACGACGTCTCCGAGCTTGGCGTCGATCCGCTGGCCCGCCCTGTGGATGGCGGTCACCACCGCCTGGTAGCGACTACGAAAGCCCGTATCCCGCAAGGTCACCCCCACGAGCGGCGACGATGTGCCGACGACCGCCTCGTAATGCGTGACCTGTTGCGCGTCGAGCATGGCCACCTGGGAGTCCTCTGTCGACACCAACCCTGGCATCGATTCCAGGTCGACGACCTGATCGACTCTCCCCACGAACCTGAGTACGTCGTCGGTGCGCAGAACGGTGTCGTGACCGACCGGTGTGATCAATTCGCCGGAGCGCTCGACCTGGGCGAGGAACACACCCGAGAGGTGGCGAAGGCCGGCCGCACCGACTGTCTGTCCGTCTATGTCGGGCAGCACTCTCATGGTCATGTTGAACTGGCGGAACTCTTCATCATCTGCAACGGACGGTGACCTTCGCTCGGGCAACACCTTCGGTGCCAGCAGCACAATGGTCGCGATCCCTACGAGCGCTATAGGCAGACCGATTCTGGAGATTTCGAAGAACCCGAACGGTGCGAAGCCATCGGACTCGAGCAGGCCCGACACCACGATGTTCGTCGCGGTGCCCATGAGTGTCACCACTCCTCCGAGAATCGCGGCAAACGACAACGGCATCAGGAACTTCGACGGCGACCGACCTCTCACTCGAGCCCAGCGCTCGACCTGCGGGGTGAGCATGGCGACGATCGGAGTGTTGTTCATGAACGACGACGCTGCGACCGTGGGTGTCGTCAACCGCAAGAGCACACTCCTCGTGCCTCGATCCTCACCGAGCACCCCCCGAACGAGCGGAGCCAGTGCTCCGGTCTTGCTGATCGCCGCCGCAACGATGTACAGGGCAGCAATCGTCGCTGGAGCTGGATTCGCAAAACCGGAGAGCGCCTGGGCAGGCGTGATGACGCCGGCAGCAAGGAGCACCACGGCACCGGAGCCCATCGCGGCGGCAGGCGAGAGAAGATCGCGCACGAGCACGACGACGATCGCAACGATGACCACCAACGTGAGCCAAGCCTGCCATGTCACGGCCCAGCACCACCTCTCATATCGGGTCTACTCGTTCCCTTTCAGGTAGCCGAGCCGTTCGAGCGCGATGATGACCTGGTTCGCCGCCTCTTCGGGGCTGGTCTCGGTCGTGTCGATCACGACATCGGCATCCGTGGGCACCTCATATGGATCGGAAATCCCGGTGAACTCCTTGACGATTCCTGCCCGTGCCTTCGCATACAGGCCCTTACGGTCCCGCTGCTCACATACCTCGAGTGGTGTGTCGACGTAGACCAGGATGTAGCCGCCGTACGCCGAGATCAACTCCCTGTTCTCCCGCCGGATGCTCTCGTAGGGCGCGATCGGTGCGCAGATGGCGATACCGCGGTGCTTCGTGATCTCCGAAGCGACGAACCCGATCCTTCTGATGTTGATATCCCGGTGTTCCTTCGAGAACCCCAGCTCGGACGACAAGTTCTTGCGGACCAGGTCCCCGTCGAGAATGGTGATCGGCCGCCCACCGATCTCGGACAGCTTTACCAGCAGTGCGTTGGCGATGGTCGACTTGCCCGAACCCGAAAGACCTGTGAAGAACACGGTGAACCCCTGCTTCGAGCGCGGAGGGTGCGTGCGACGGAGTTCTTCGACTACTTCCGGATAGGTGAACCAGTCGGGGATCTCTCGTCCCTCCGCCAGCCGTTCGCGCAGCTCCGTCCCGGAAATCGAGAGTGTCCGCGTTCCCTCGGGCACCTCGTCGATCGGCGCGTACGCGTCACGATCCTCCAGGTACACCATCATCTTGAACGGCACCATCGACACACCGATCTCTTCCTCGTGTCGGCTGAGGAGCTCCTGCGCGTCGTAGGGCCCGTAGAAAGGCGTTCCCGACGAGTCCGAGCCCGGTCCGGCGTGGTCCCTACCAACGATGAAGTGGGTGACGCCATGATTCTTGCGGATGATCGCGTGCCACACGGCCTCGCGGGGGCCGCCCATGCGCATCGCGAGGGGCAGGAGTGAAAGGGCTGCGGTCTGGCGTGGGTACCGTTCGAGCACCGCCTGGTAGGCGCGTACCCGCGTGTAGTGGTCGACGTCTCCTGGCTTGGTCAAGCCGACCACCGGGTGGATGAGCAGGTTCCCTCCAATCTCTGTGGCGGCACGCTTGGTCAGTTCGACGTGCGCCCTGTGCATTGGATTCCGGGTTTGGAACGCGACCACCTTGCGCCACCCCATCTCGACGAACCGGGCACGCAGCTCGGCGGGGGTTCGGCGAAGGGCACGGAAGTCATAGTGCACCGGAAGTTGCACGCCCTGGAGCGTTCCCCCGACGTTCACAGGGTTGGCCTGATGCAAGAGATAGTCGACGGCGGGATGCTCCACGTTGGTGGTGCCGAATACCTCCTTTGCCTCACGTTCACGGTCGGGCGTCCAGACGTCCGACACGGTCAACGCCGCGAGCATGACGCCTTCAGGATCGCGAAGGGCGATCGTGCCGCCGGCCTCGAGGCCATCCGCGAATGCCTCCGCCACGTCGAGCGTGATCGGCATCGGCCACAGCGTTCCATCGGCGAGGCGCATCCCGTCCAGCACGGTCTCGTAGTCGACTCGACTCATGAAACCCCTCAGTGGGGAGAACCCTCCATTGAGCAGGAGCTCCAAATCGTTGACCTGACGGTCGGTGAGGTCCCACGAGGGCCAGTCACGCGATGCCTCCTTCAGGTCGTCGGCACCCGTGTGGTCGATGAGGTCGACAAGGACGCCTCCGTGAGGTTCGATGAGATGATCGGACATGAGCTGCTTTCGTTCGTGGCCGTCAGATTGTAGGGGTGGCGATCCTGCCAGACGAGAGGACGACCCGGATCGGCTGCCGACCGGCTGCGAGTAGCCTTCCGATCGACCGGAGGAGTCCTCATGACCATCGAACAACTCGCAGTCAACACCATCAAGGGCCTCGCGATCGACGGGGTCGAGAAGGCGAATTCAGGTCATCCCGGCGCGCCCATGGGTATGGCAAACCTGGCTGCTGTGCTGTGGACGGAGTTCCTCGAGGTCGACCCGGACGACCCCACGTGGCCGGACCGGGACAGGTTCGTGCTGTCCAACGGCCACGCCTCGATGCTCCTCTACTCATTGCTCCACCTGAGCGGGTTTCCCGTTTCGATGGACGACCTGAAGCAGTTCCGCCAGTGGGGGTCGCACACGCCGGGGCACCCCGAGATCGATCAGACGAGAGGGATCGAAACGACCACCGGACCGTTGGGGCAGGGATTCGGCACGGCAATCGGCATGGCCATCGCGGAAGAGCACCTGCGCGCGGTGTTCGGCAAGGACCTCGTCGACCACCGCACGTGGGCGTTCCTTTCGGACGGTGACTTGATGGAGGGCATCTCGTCCGAGTCGGCGTCGCTCGCGGGCCACTTGGGACTGGGCAAGCTCGTCTACTTCTACGACGACAACCACATCACGATCGACGGTCACACCGAGATCACCTTCACCGAGGACGTCGCAGCACGATTCAAGGCGGTCGGATGGCACAATCTGTCCATCGACGGCGAGGACCGCGCGGCAATCGAGGAAGCAACACGAGAGGCCATCGCGGTCACCGACCAGCCGTCCCTGGTCATCGCACGAACCCACATCGGGTTCGGCGCCCCAACCAAACACGACACCCCCGGCGTGCACGGTTCCCCGCTCGGCGAGAAGGAGCTGCGGGCCACGAAACAACTGATGGGCTTTCCTCCCGACCGGCCGTTCTACGTTCCGGACGGTGTGTACGAGTTCTTCTCCAAAGCGATGGATCGAGGACGTGCCAAGCACGCGGCATGGTCGAAACGATTTGCCCAGATCGACGAGGAAACCGCTGCTCGGTGGCGCTCCTACTTCGAGCCCGAACCTATCAGCCTCGAACCGCCCGCATTCGAAGGAAGGATCGCAACACGCGCCGCCATCGGGAAGATCTTCGACCAGGTGGCGGAGAAGACACCCGGTTTCCTCGGAGGCGCCGCGGATCTCGTCGCTTCTACCAAAACCATCATCGGCTTCTCCGGCTCGTTCTCCAAGGAGGATCGAACCGGACGGAACATCCACTTCGGCATTCGTGAACATGCGATGGGCGCCATCACGAATGGGTTGGCCGTCCATGGCGGACTGCGTCCCTACGGCGCGACGTTCTTCGTCTTCTCGGACTACATGCGACCGTCCGTGCGCCTGGCCGCGCTCATGGAGGCTCCGAGCATCTTCATCTGGACGCACGACTCGGTCTTTCTCGGCGAGGATGGCCCGACGCACCAGCCAATCGAGCAACTTGCGTCGCTCCGAGCGATGCCGAACCTCTGGGTGGTCCGACCGGCCGACGCAGGCGAAACGGTCGAGGCGATGGAGTTGGCGATCAACCGCGTCGACGGGCCGACTGCTCTCGTCCTAACCCGCCAGTCGCTCCCCGTTCTCGAACGGCCCACAGGTGGTGTCGCAATGGGCGGGTACGTGCTCAAGGACGGCGACGATGTGGTGCTGGTCGCCACCGGATCGGAAGTGCCGCTTGCGGTCGGAGCAGCAGGCCTCCTCGACAAGGACGGCATCTCCGCAAAGGTCGTGTCGCTGCCCTCCTGGGAGGCGTTCTTCGCACAGGACGAGAGCTACCGCACCTCGGTGCTCGGGTCCGACCTCCCGATCGTGTCGATCGAGGCTGCATCGACGTTCGGGTGGGAACGAATCACCGGAGCAAACGGGCTCTCGATCGGTATCGACCACTTCGGAGCTTCGGCGCCGGCCGGCGTCATCGCGGAGCACTGGGGGTTCACACCCGAGGCTGTGGCAGCCAGGGTCAAGGAGTGGCTGAACCAGAGGTAGTCGGTTCTCAGTTTTGGGTTGCGGGTGAGAGGCGGCGCCTCCCTTCCGCGAGCCCCTATGGGCCAGCAACCGAGAACCGAGAACCGGCGACCGCCGGCCGAACCTCCCCCAACACTCGCTTCGCTCGTGAGGGGAGGAGACCACTGCCCGGCAGTCAGATGACTGCCGGGCAGTACACTCGCCGGGGTGAAGATCTACACGAAGAAAGGCGACGCGGGCACCACCGGACTCTTCTACGGCGGGCGAGTGCCGAAGGACCATCTCGCACCTGAAGCGTACGGCGCGGTCGACGAAGCCGTCTCAGCGCTCGGAGTTGCGAGAACCCACGCCGAGGGCACCGTCGCCGAACGGATTCTCGCCGTGCAACGCGACCTGTTCGTGGTTGCAGCGGAACTGGCGACAGCACCGGAGAACCGAGAGAAGCTCGAACCGGGGGTGAGCGCGACCACACCCGAGATGACCGAACGCCTCGAGAGGTGGATCGACGAACTCGTCGAGACGTCGGGACTCCCCTCAGGGTTCGTCGTCCCCGGCCAAGCGTCGCTGCCGGCGAGCATCGACGTCGCTCGAACCGTCGTACGACGGGCCGAACGACGATGTGTCACCTACTCGAGAGAGGGCGGACTCGCCGAAGTGCTCCGCTACCTCAACCGGCTCGCCGACTTCCTCTACGTTCTGGCGAGAGCCACGGAATCCGGGTGGGAACCAAGCAAGCAAGGAGCATGAACGTGGACTTCTCCGCAGCAGGATCGATCGAAACGGAATCCGGCGAGGTCCTTGCCGTCCCCGTGTTCGAGGACCGCACATGGGGTCCGGGAGCCGAGTGGGCCGCGGACCGGCTCGGCCCGTGGCTCGCCGACTACCTCGACGGTCAGGGCTTCTCGGGAAAGCTCGGTGAGGTGGTCGCGGTACCGGCCGTGGGGCGACTCGATTTCCAAACGCTGCTTCTCATCGGAGTCGGCACCGAAGTCGACGACGAGCTGCTTCGCCAGGCGGCGGGGTGGCTCGGAGGACATGCAACCAAGGCGGTCGATGTGGCAACCACCTTGCATCAGATCGACCTCGACGGAGCGGCAGCCGCCTTCGCAGAAGGGTTTCTCCTCGGCCAGTACCGCTTCGACACCTACAAGTCGAAGGGAGAGCCATCCAAGACCGAACGCGTGCGGTTCCTCGCTCCCGGCGGAGAAGCCGCCTCGGAGGCCTGCGGGGACGCTGCCACCGTGGCCGCAGCCGTCGCCATGGCCAGGGACCTGATCAACGAACCCGCGATCGGCAAGGCACCCGAGGTCCTCGCCGCCAAGGCTGTTGAGATAGGCCGTTCGGTTGGGGTGGACGTCGACGTTCTCGAGCCGGCGGACATCGAACGCGAGCACCTCGGAGGGCTCATGGGAGTCGCCATGGGCGCCCACAATCCCGCGAGGCTCGTTCGGTTCTCCTACGAGCCGAAGGATCCCAAGGGGTTTCTGGCGCTTGTCGGGAAGGGCATCGTGTTCGACTCTGGCGGCCTGTCCTTGAAGAGCCCCGACAACATGGAGACGATGAAGACGGACATGTCGGGAGCCGCTGCGGTGTTCGGTGCGGTAGAGGCCATTGCCACTCTCGGCATTCCCGTGAAGGTGCTTGGCATCACTCCTCTCACAGAGAACATGCCAGGAGGAGGGGCGCTGCGACCGGGAGACGTGATCCGGCCCCGGAACGGCAAGACCGTCGAGGTGCTGAACACCGATGCCGAAGGCCGCCTCGTGCTCGCGGACGGGCTGTCGCTGGCGGCGGAGGCCGAACCCGACTTGATCGTCGACCTGGCAACACTCACCGGCGCATGCAAGGTTGCCCTCGGGTCCAAGATCGGCGGACTGTGGAGCAACGATGACGACGCTGCCGACAAGGTCAAGGCAGCCGCAGCCAGGGCGGGTGAACGGTTCTGGCAGATGCCACTGCCGGACGACTACCGAACACAGATCGACTCCCAGATTGCCGACATGAAGAACATCGGCGATCGCTGGGGCGGAGCCATCTACGCTGCCCTGTTCCTCAGGGAGTTCGTCGGCGATGTCCCGTGGGTTCACCTCGACATCGCCGGACCGGCACGGTGGCCCGACGCGGAGCACTACCAGTCGAAAGGCGGGTCCGGTTTCGGGGTACGGACGCTCGTCGAGCTGGCGAGGGAGCTGGCGGAAGCGTAGACGTCCCGAACTCAGGGCTCAGGAGATCGCTTTCCGATGCGCCCAGCCCTGGGTTCGCCGTTCGAATGAGGGCTGCTATTCGCCGTGGGCGCGCTGCCACAGCAGCAGACCCGGGATCAGCATCAGGGCGGCCAGCACCCAGTCGTAGCGGGCGGGAGCACCCCGCCACTGCTGGTCGAGGAGTGCGAGGACAACGAGGAACACCCCCACTGTCAACAACATCCGGGACGAGCGCAGCAGGATCTTTCTCCTCCCGTCGGGAGTGACCGGAGTGAACCCGCCGGTCTCAGAGACACGCTGGAGTGACCTGGACACACCACGTGACATGAATGCGATCATGCCCGTCGTATACAGGACGCCGATCCCGACCCAGGCGGGCTGCACGACCACGGCAATCACTACCGCCGCGGCCGATAGCGCGACAGCGACCGGCAAGGTGCGACGAAGGTGACCCATGGCCCATTCCGGACCGTTGATCGCAGAACGGGTGCTCACTGCACCACCCCACAACCCGCCGAGGACACCGACCGTGGCGACCACGTCGACGGCGGCCTCGAGGGAGAGGGAGATCACGGGTTGTACGCCATCGATTCGAGGCGCTGGATACGCTCCTCGATCGGCGGGTGCGTCGACAGCAGCCTGCTGAACCCGCCGCCACCGCGGCCTCTCAAGGCCTTGAGCGGGTCGGCGATGAACAGCTGGCTGACGGCCGGGTTGACGTTCATCGGCACTCTGGAGGTGCCCATCTCGAGCTTGCGGAGCGCCGACGCCAGGTTCAGTGGCTGACCCGTGAGGATCGCACCCGATTCGTCCGCCTGGTACTCACGCGACCGGGAGATGGCGAGGCGGATGATCATTGCAGCGATCGGGGCCAGGATGAGGGCAAGCAGGCTGACGACGGCGCCGATGGCACCGCTATCGCGGCTGCGCCGGCCCCCGCCGAAGAAGAACGCCATCCTGGCGAAGATCGACAACGCTGCGGCGAGCATCGCAGCGATGGAACTGATGAGGATGTCCCGGTTCCGGACATGGGACAGTTCGTGGCCGATGACCCCCTCCATCTCCTGTCGGCTGAGGATCTGCAGGATGCCGGTGGTCACCGCCACAGCCGCGTGGTTCGGGTTGCGTCCGGTTGCGAAGGCGTTCGGTTGCGGCGAGTCGATGATGTAGACCTTCGGCATCGGCATGTCCGCCTGCGTGGTCAGATTCCGCACGATCGAGTAGACCTCCGGGAGTTCCTGCTCGGTGACGGGTCTGGCGTGCGACGCCGCAAGTGCCATCTTGTCGCTGAAGAAGTACGCAACGAAGTTGATGCCGACGGCGAAGACCAGGCCCATGTAGAACCCACCGCTGCCACCGAAGAGCGCGATCCCGAGGTACCAGACCAGCGCGGACAGGAGCCCGAGGAGTGCGACGGTCTTGAGATTGTTCATGCCCAGGATGGTACTGCCGGCAGGGAGTATCGCTCGTGACGCGACCTTCGAGCCTGGTCCTGGAGCCTCCTCCACGGCCGCGAAACGCCGGCATGAGGGTCCGGAATCACCATTGCACTCTCCGTGTGATTGCTCCCGATCCAGCCACGCAGAGCGGTCTTCGGCTTGCTATGGTTGACGCCGCTGGGGAGCATCCTCAGTGTCCGCGTTCGCGGACGATCTCCAATGGGCTGGAGAAGGAAGGGAACGTGAGACGATACGTCATCGTCTTTGCCGTCATGGCCTTGATGGTAGGACTCCTCGCAGCGCCGGCGTCAGCAGGCAGCGGCAACCAGCAACTCAGCATCAACGTGCTGCTGAACACGTCGATCAACGATTCGATCCTCACCGATCTCGGCGACTACGGTCGCGTGACCGACGAGCTGTACGAGATCAACGCGGTGTTCATGAAGGCTCGCGCGAAGGATCTCGACACCATCCGATCACTGCCGTACGTCGCTGCGGCGAACCCAGACGCCAAACGCGATGGTGCACCGATTGACACCGTGGCGGTGACCAACTTCGCCAACGGCCTCAACACCTGGAACCTCGACGCGATCAACGTGACCAACTACGGCTCCAATAGCCGAACGGTGGATCAGGATGGCACAGGTGTCTATGTCGCCGTGCTCGACACGGGCCTCGTCGACTCGTGGCGTCAGTACTTCCCCGAGGAGCGCATCGCAACGGAGTTCGCCAAGAGCTTCGGTGGCGGCGGCAACGAGCACGGACACGTCTCCACGCAACCGAACAAATGGGAGCATGATCAGAACTCGCACGGCACGCACGTGACCAGCACCATCCTCGGCTACTCGCTCGGAGGCACTCCGATCAACGGTGTGGCGCCGATGGCGACGGTCATTCCGGTGAAGGTGCTGAATCAGAACGGTTCAGGGTGGTCGTCGATGGTGGCGGCAGGCGTCATGTACGTCACCGACCTGAAGATGAGCGGCGCACTCGATGATGCGCCCGTCGTCATCAACATGAGTCTCGGAGGGCCGGTTCAGGACCCAGTCGAGCAGGCAGCGGACGATTACGCGATCGCCAACGGCGTCATCCTCGTTGCCTCCGCCGGCAATGAGGGCCAAGACGGAATGGGCTATCCGGGTGCCTACGCCCCGGTGATCTCGGCCGCAGCGAGCGGCTGGGTCGGCGAGTGGAGCGCTCCGAGCTGGTGGTGGGCACTGAACGTCGCAGACCCCACCAACCCCGACGACTTCTACATCACGGACTTCTCGAGCCGTGCACTCCCCGGTCAGGATCTGGACGTGGCGGCTCCCGGTTCGTGGGTCGTCGGTCCATACCAGGTCAACTCGGGCCAGACGAGCTACTACTACCTGGGTGGCACGTCGATGGCGAGTCCGCACGTGGCGGGCACGGTCGCGCTCATGCTCCAGAAGGACCCGGCGCTCACGGCCCGCCAGGCTGAGCGCATCCTTCAGGGAGCGGCGATCCCCCTGCCGCCCGGCTGCCGGACGGTCAACGACGGGTCTGGAAGCGACGTGGACTACTGCTGGCGAGCCAACGCCACCGGTTCCGGACTCCTCGATGCCGCGGCCGCACTGGCAGTGACCCCGACCCCTTAGCCACACAACCTCAACCACTACTGGGGCCGGCCTCCGGGCCGGCCCCTCGCTGTGTACCCTCCTTCACCAGGAGGGAGTGGCATGCACATCGAGGAAGTCGCGGGCGGCGTGTTCCGGATCGAAGGGTCGCACACGAACTTCGTCCTGGTGGTCGACGGGGCCGAGGTCACCATGATCGATAGCGGCTACCCGAAGGATCGCGACCTGGTCGACACCGCGGTGGAAGAGATCGGTCGATCCCTCGCCGACACTCACGCGTTGGTGCTGACCCACGGTCACCCGGATCACACGGGGTCCGCAGAACGATTGCGTCGCGACCACGACGTCTCGGTACGCTGCTCCACGGATGAAGTCCCGATCGCCCGTGGCGAGATCAAGCAGGTGATCTCGCTCTGGGAGTTGCGCAAGGCGTGGCGACCACATGTCTTCCGGTTCGCGCTCAACGCCATCAGAGCCGGTGGGCTCAAACCCGAACACGTGACCTCCCTCACGACGTTCAGTGACCGTGAGACCCTCGACGTGCCAGGAAACCCGGTCACCGTATTCACACCGGGTCACACCCAGGGACACTGCTCGCTCCACCTGCCTGACAGAGGTGTCGTGGTCACCGGCGATGCACTCGTCACGGTCGACCATTGGGACCCATACCACACCGGCCCCCAGGTTCTGCGTCGCGAGTTCAACCACGACCATCAGGAGGCGATCAGATCACTCGACCGCCTCGTCGATCTCGAAGCCGACACCCTGGTTCCCGGTCATGGCGAGCCGTGGAAGGGCAGCCCAGCCTTGGCTGTTGAGCTGGCACGGCCACGACGCTGACTACACCCTCGCCACCAGCACCCTGAAGTCACCCAGTCCTCGCGGGTGCAACAGCGTCTCGGCGTTGGTTCGGTCGGAACGAGCCTCGAGCTGACCCATCGTGTCACCTGACCGCGCGGCCGCCAGCTCTCGTTCACGCAGCCCCGCGATTCGATCTCGGAGACCGAGTGATACCAGGAACTCATCTTGGCGGCACAGCTCCACGGCCGCTCCCTCCTCCTCGGCGACGGCCATCAGCGCCGAGAAGTTCACATCCGCGGTGATATCGGTTTCCCCTGGCTCCAGGAGTGGCTGCGGTCCCAAGTGGTGGCCTCGATAGGTCCGCACCGTCCCGTCCACTCGGCGGTGCTCCAGTCCCTCGGCGGTCTCCCCGTAGTCGACCACCACCACTGCCCCCGACCTGAGCCTCCTCAGCACGTCACGGAACCACGCTTCGGCGGCGAGCTGCACCTCGACTCGCCCACCCTCGGGACATGGCAGCCCGAATAGATCAGCCCACGCAACAACCTCCGGCCGAGCCTCATGCCGAACCAGCACCAGCCGACCATCCTCCACACCCACCCAGCGCTCCTCCCATCCATCTCCTACCCGGACGGCGAACGCAACGGGCAGGTTGTCGAGCAGCTCGTTGGCGATCACCACACCACGAAACAGGGTAGGCAGCTCGCCGATGGACGCAAGAATCCGGTCTTGCGGAAGCACCGCGGCGAGTGCACTTCGCGCCGCCTGCGACGCTTCCACCGCCCACGCGTCCACCGGGCGTTCCAGCGAGGCCATGAGCGGACGGAGCAACGATCCCGAGCCTGCACCAACCTCCACGAGCATGGGAACCGCCCCCCTACCCCAACGGCTCCGCCGCTGCGGTACGTTCCCCCCAACACTCGCTTCGCTCGCTGGGGGGACAAACGGTCGCGCCCATGCCTCCTCAGCAACAGAACCAGCTGCTTCGCTCGCTGGGGGGACCGACGAAGAGGGCCCCCCTCCCCCCTTCCGGGCACTCCCCCCAACGTCGCTTCGCTCCTGCGGGGAGCGATGGTTGCCGAGGACTTGGTCGACGAACACAGCCAACGTCTCCCCGAACAGTGAACTCACCTCAGGAGAGGTGAGAAAGTCACCGTCCTTGGCCGATCGCAGCTTCCCTGCACTGAAGAAGCCATCTTCGAGGTCGTACAAGGCGACCGATTGGAACTCCTCGAATGGGATCGGTCCTTGCGAACGGATCCGTCCGACGAGACGTTCCAGAAGCGACACCGGTCACCTCTGCATTCGGTAGTGCCACACGTGCCACGGGTCCCGGTCGGCTCGGTGCCCGTTGCGTTCCATCGCCGCGAGCATCGGAGTGTTGACCGTGTCGACGTCGGAGAGGACGGACCGGAAGCCTCTGCGTTGGGCAGCCGCAGTACCCGCAAGGAGCAAATCATCGATGTAGCGGTGGCCTCGATGTTCGGGCGTCACCCCGATGAACGCGATCGTGGCGACATCTGGCTCATCGAACGGCGACCCGCCCACAAACCCGACCGGTGTCCCGTCGGGAAGCGACCCGAGCAGCCACATGTCTTCGTCCTCAGGGGCGAGGAAGCTCATGAAGACGTTCGACCAGTTCTCCTCCCCTGCCAGCCGGTAGTAGTACCGGTCGTTGCGATCGAGCGTGCCGCGACCCACCGAACCGAGCACGGCACGGTACGCCTCACGTCCCACCTCGGAGACCGGCTGGAACCGAAGTCGATCCGGCACCTGCACGGCTGCCCCACCGTCTTCCCACAGCACCCCCTCCTTCTCCTGAAAGAGCTCGAACCCCGACGCCTCCGCGACCTCCACCCGAACACCGACACGGGAGTGGAAGGCCGCGTTCAAACGAAGCTGCACGAGGCTCGGGAGGTCGTCCGGAAGCTCTTCCAAGGATCCTGTGATCAGTGCAATCGACGTCGGGGCGTGCTCCCAAGGAAGCCACCACCCGTAGACGAACAGCTCGTGCGATGGCAGGTCTCCGAGGAACTCGGGCTGGCAGGTCTCCTCGACCCTGTACGCGATTCGCCCAACGCTCTCGCCTGCATCCTCGAGCACGAACGACCACTCTGGGCGACTCTCGCCAGATTCCCACATGTCCACGACGGTTGCTGCGTAGCCGTCAGGATCTCCTGGCATCCCCACGAAATCCTCGACCGAGCGCACAGTACGGAGGTTCATGTCCAAGGGCTCGCTTCGCGAGCCGTCTCCTCCCCCAGGGAGCGGAAGCGACCGTTGGGGGAGGTGGACTCGACCGAAGGTCGAGGACGGAGAGGGCCGTTCCCGCCAACGTAGCCCGCTCCGGGTATCACACCACTCCGCTGGACTTGAGGAACACGGCAGCCAACGGCGGCACCGTCACGTTCACCGAGAAGGGCCGATCGTGCGATCTCGACTCGTGAGCATCCACGCCACCGAGATTGCCCATCCCCGACCCTCCGTAGTCTCCGGCATCGGTGTTGAGCACCTCCATCCATATGCCGTCCCGCGGCACACCAATCTGGTAGTTGTACCTCGGGACCGGTGTGTAGTTCATGACCACGAGCATCACGTCGTCATCACCCTTGCGGAGGTATGCCAGGACGCTCGATGTCGGATCGTTCGCTTCGACCCACTCGAACCCTTCCGGATCGGAGTCTCGAACATGCATCGACGGTTCCTCCTTGTAGAGGCGGACCAGGTCGGAGACCACTTTGTGGATGCCCTTGTGCGGATCCCACTGGAGCAGGCTCCAGTCGATGCTCCCGTCGTGGTCCCACTCGTGCCACTGAGCGATCTCATCCCCCATGAAGAGAAGCTTCTTGCCGGGTTGGGCGAACATCGAGGCGTAGAGCAGCCGCAGATTGGCGAACTTCCGCCAGTCGTCGCCCGGCATCTTGCCGATCAGCGATCCCTTGCCGTGCACCACCTCGTCGTGCGAGAGCGGCAGTACGTAACTCTCCGTGAAGGCGTACAGACCTCTAAAGGTGAGGTCGTTGTGGTGAAATCGGCGATAGACAGGATCGAGAGAGAAGTAAAGGAGGGTGTCGTGCATCCACCCCATGTCCCACTTGAATCCAAAACCAAGACCACCGAGGTATGTGGGACGTGACACCATCGGCCACGCGGTCGACTCCTCTGCGAAGGTCTGCACGTCCGGGTACGCACCGTACACCGCTTCGTTGAACTGCCGCAGGAACCCGATCGCCTCGAGGTTCTCGTTGCCACCGTACTGGTTGGGAATCCACTCCCCTTCGCCGCGTGAATAGTTGAGGTAGAGCATCGACGCCACCGCGTCGACCCTGATCCCGTCGATGTGGTAGCGATCGAGCCACACCATGGCCGAGGACAGCAGGAAGGACCGTACCTCGTTGCGTCCGTAGTTGAACACGTAGCTGCCCCAATCGGGATGGAATCCCTGCTTCGGATCGGCGTGCTCGTAGAGGTGTGTGCCATCGAACAGGCCGAGTCCGTGCTCGTCCGTGGCGAAGTGGGATGGCACCCAGTCGACGATGACACCGATGCCCGCCTGATGAAGGGTGTCGATGAGGTACATGAAGTCCTGTGGAGTGCCAAAACGAGAAGTGGGTGCGAAGTAGCCGGTCGACTGGTAGCCCCAAGAGCCGCCAAACGGATGCTCCATCACCGGCAGAAACTCGACATGCGTGAACTCGAGGTCGCTGACGTACTCGGCGAGCAGAGGTGCGAGCTTCCGATAGCCGAGCGGGTTGCCGTCGTCATCGTGACGCCACGAGCCGAGGTGGACTTCGTAGATCGCGGATCGCGGCGTCCTTGTCGTTGTGCTCGGCCCGGTCGGCCATCCACGCGGCGTCGCCCCACTCGTAGGACAGGTCCCACACGACCGACGCGGTGCGGGGTGGCACTTCTGCGTACGCAGCATACGGGTCTGCCTTGAACACCTCGCCGCCCGTGTCACGGTTGACGACCAGGTACTTGTACGTGTCGCCTGCCTTGACGTTCGGAATGACTCCGGTCCAGATGCCTGAGTTGCCTTGAGGCTGGAGCGGATCGTCGTTCTCGTCGTAGCTGTTGAAGTCACCGGCCACAGCGACCCTGCCGGCATCAGGTGCCCACACGGCGAAACGACACCCCCATCGACCAGATGTGCGCCCATCTTCTCGTAGAGACGCGAATGGGATCCTTCGTTGAACAAGTACAGGTCGTCGGTGGTCAGGACGATGGGGTCGGTGTCGCTCATGGCTGTCAGGCTAGCTGTGCGAGCGAAGCGATCTCTCGGTCGCTTCGCTCTGCGGTCATCAGTTATCGGTTGTGAGTTGTCGGTAGGAACGCGACCGGAACATAACGCGAGGTCGCCGGGCGAGTGGCTTACCGAAAACCGAGAACCGAGAATCGAGAACCGCCAGGCGGAGACCCGTCAGGGTCATCCGCCACCGGCGAGCGTCTTGGTCGCGTCCGAGAAGAACGTGACGAGACCGGGCACCGCGCCAACCACGAGGACGATCGCCGCCGTGATACCGAGCGCGAGAGCCAGTGGCATCGGGACCGCCGCTTCCCGGACCTCCAAGTCTGGTGCCGTCACGGGGATCGGATCCATCCACATGGCTTTCACGACCCACGCGTAGTAGTAGACGGCCACCACGGAGTTGAGCGCTGCGATCACTGCGAGTCCGACCGCCCATCCGCTGCCGGCTGTCAACACGACACGGAACATGACGAACTTGGCGAACCAGCCTGCGAGCGGTGGGATTCCTGCAAGTCCGAAGAAGAACACGGCTCCGAGGAACGCAAGGCCGGGTGCGTACGTGGCCATGCCTGCCCACCCTTCAACGGTTCCCGACCTTGCTTTCCGCGAGCCGGCGATCACCAGTGCGAACGCTCCGAGGTTCATGAACGCGTAGATGACCAGGTACGTGACGGTGGCGGCGACCGCGTTGCCGAGGCCTTCCGCCCCGACGTACGGTGCGACGACAAACGGTACGAGCATGAAACCGGCGTGCGATATCGACGAGTAGGCGAGCATCCTGACGATGTTGTCCTGTCTCAGGGCCGTCAGGTTGGCGATCGTCATCGACAGAGCCGCCATCACCCACACGACCGGCGCCCATGTCGCCGAAGCCGGACCGAACGCACGATACGTGACTGCCAGAAGGGCCACGAAACCGGCAGCCTTCGAGCTGACCGACAGGTACGCCGTGATCGGTGTTGGCGCACCCTCGTATGTGTCCGGGGCCCAGAAGTGGAAAGGAACCGCCGACACCTTGAAGCCGATGCCGGCCAGAACGAACAGCACCGCCATGACAAACGCCGGCTCGTGAACGAGTCCGCCTGCCGCCGACGCGATCCCGTCGTACGTCAACGCTCCCGTGAGGCCGAACACGAACGACGAGCCGTACAACAACAATGCCGAGGCCAGCACACCGAGCAGGTAGTACTTCAACGCGGCCTCGTTGGACTTGAGGTCGCCCTTGCGGAACCCGGCCAACACATACATGGGGCTCGCAACCAATTCGATGCCGATGAACAGGCCGATGAGATCACGGGCCGACGCAAGCACCAGCGACCCGAGGATCGACAGGAGCAGCAGGAAGTAGTACTCGCCCTCGTAGTAGCGGTCGGACTCCACGTAGGAGAACGACATGAGCAGCACCACATAGCCGGCCATGAGGAACAAGCCCTTCATGACCAACGCGAAGGGATCGACGACGTAGCTGCCGTCGAACAGCATCCGATCCCCGACCGGAGAAACGGCCATCACGATCAGCGGTATCGCCGCGGCGGTCGTCCCGATGACCGCGATGATCGCGGTCCAGTACTTGCGGACGAGCCACAAGTCGGCCAGCAGCACCACCACCGCTGTCGCCGCGATGATGATCTCGGGCGCGAGGGCCAGGTAGTCGATCACTCAGCCCCCAAACGCTTTCGCGACCAATGCGACAACGGCGCTGTTCGTGGCACCGAACACCAACTTCGGAAACACACCGACGGCCACGATCAACACCATCAGCGGGACCCACGCGGTCAGCTCGTACGCGTCGGCATCGACAAGCGCGTGGCCGCCCCACTCTGAGCTCGGTTCCCCGAGGTTGACTCGCTGGAGCATCCACAGCATGTAGCCGGCTGTGAGCACCGTGCCAATGGCTCCGAACACCATCGCCGTCCGGAACACACCGAGATTGAGTCCGAACGCTGGGCTGTAGGAGCCGACCAGCGACATGAACTCTCCCCAGAAGCCCGCCAGACCCGGCAGACCCAGCGAAGCGATCGCTGTGAAGCCGAGGATCGCGCCCATCTTGGGCATGAGCGTCTGGTTTCCGCCAAGCCGCGCCATCTCGCGTGTGTGGTAACGGTGCGACATCGATCCGGCGACGAAGAACAGCAGTCCGGTGATGAGGCCGTGCGCCACCATGCCGATCACTGCGGCGTTGATACCAACGACGGTCAGCGTCGAGATACCCAGCATCACGAATCCCATGTGCCCAACCGAGGAGAAAGCGATCAAGCGCTTCATGTCCGTCTGGGCCAGACAGGCCAGTGCACCGTAGATGATGCCGATGACCGCGAGGATCGCGATCGCCGGCGCCCATCTGTGCGCCTCCTGGGGAAGGATCGGCAGACTGATCCGGATGAACCCGTACGAGCCGAGTTTCAGCATGATCCCAGCCAACAGCACCGACCCGACCGTCGGTGCAGCCGTGTGCGCGTCGGGCAGCCAAGAGTGCAGCGGCCACATCGGGACCTTCACCGCGAACCCGAGGAACAGCGCACCGAACACAAGGAAGGCAAACGTTCCGGTGAAGGCACCGGAGGAGCCGAGTTCGATCAGCTTCGGAATGTCGAACGTCCGCGACGCCAGATACTCACCGGACCGGTAATAGACGGCGAGGAATCCCAGCAGCATGAACGCCGACCCGAACAGGGTGAAGACGAAGAACTTGATCGCCGCATAGAGGCGAGTCTCGGCCTCGATCTTGAAGCCGGGGACTTTCATCATCGTCTTGTCGCCCCATATCCCGATCATGAAGTACATCGGGAGCAGCACCAGCTCGAAGAACACGAAGAACAGCACGAGGTCCAACGCAACGAACGTTCCGTTCATGGCGGTGCCCAGCACCAGGATGAGTGCCATGAACGCCTTCGGGTTGTACGGCTCGGGCCAGTGGTTGAACGTGTAGATCACCGCCAGCAACGTCAGGACGGTCGACAGGACCAGCATCGGGAACGAGATGCCATCCACCCCGATGTGATAGCGGGCGTTGATCGAGGTGATCCAGGACAGATCGGTGCCGAACTGGAACGCGGAGCCGGCACCGTAGTCGAAGCGGGCGATCATATACGCGGCGAGGAGGACCGGGAGGGCGGTGAACGTCAACCCGAACGCCTTGATGGCCACCAGGTTCTTCTTCGGGGTGAGCAGGATGATCAGTGCGCCCGCGATTGGCAGGAACACGATCAGGCTCAAGCCCCATCCGTTGTCCAACATCCGTCCGTCCTCCTACGTGAATATGACGATTGCAATCACCAGGAGCACTGCTCCTGCCACGGTCATCGCCGCGTATTGCTGCACCTTCCCTGTCTGCAGCCGTCGTGTCTGCTCGCCCGCCGAGCCGGTGACGATGGCCGCAGTGTTCACCGCCAGGTCGATGCCTTTCTGATCGAGGTCCCCGTACACGAAACGGGCGACGAGGCGGGCGACTACGCCCGCGCCGTTGACGATCCCGTCGATGATGTACGAGTTGGTCCAGTTGACCGCCCGCGCGATCGGACCCTTGATGGGGTTGACCAGCACCGCGAGATACAGGTCGTCGAGGTAGTACTTGTGTTCGAGCAGCGGCCACAGGACGGGGATCCGGATCCTGTCGCGCGCGAACTGCGTGTCGGCGTCACGGAAGTACGCGACGTAGGCAACGATGACCCCGACGATCGCGAATCCGAGACCAGTGAGCATCACCGGCACGTCGAATCCTTCGGAGGCGAACGAGGGGAACGTGATCGCCCGCACCGCTACCCAATGGTGGAATCCTTCATAGACGCCGGGGATGTTCACCCATCCGGCCACGAGTGAGGCAACGCCGAGGATCGCCATCGGGACGGCCATCACGGCCGGCGATTCGTGGACGTGCGCGTCGCCCTTGTAGGTACCGAAGAACGTCAGGAACATTGCCCGGCCCATGTAGAAGGCCGTGATGAATGCACCGAGGATGCCGATCCACATCGCCCACGTGTACCCGCTGTGTCCGAGCGTGGCGAGGATCTCGTCCTTCGAGAAGAACCCGGCGAAGGGGATGATCGCGACGAGTGCGAGCGACGCGGAGGTGAATGACCAGAACGTCACGGGCATGCGTTTGCGGAGGCCTCCCATGTCGCTCATGTTGTTCGAATGTACCGCGTGGATGATCGACCCTGCGGTGAGGAACAGCAGGCCCTTGAAGAAGGCGTGGGTCCACAGATGGAAGAGGCCCGCCGTGTACCCGCCGGCACCTAGGGCTGCGACCATGTAGCCGAGCTGACTGACCGTCGAGTAGGCGAGCACCCGCTTCAAGTCGTCCTGGACGATGGCGAGCAGGCCGGCAATCAGCAACGTGATGGCGCCGATGATGACGATCAGCACTCGCATATCGGATGCCATCCCTGCGTAGAGCGGGTACATGCGGGCGATGAGGTACACGCCGGCCGTAACCATCGTCGCTGCGTGCATCAGTGAGGACACGGGTGTCGGGCCTGCCATCGCATCCGGCAGCCACACGTGAAACGGGAACTGTGCGCTCTTGCCCATCGCCCCGATGAACAGCAAGACTCCGGCGAGTACGGCGACGGGAACGAGCACCGACGAGTTGCTGGCGGCGGCATCGAGGATGTCGGAGTAGCGGAACGACCCGACGGCAGTGCCCAGCACGATCGCCCCGATGATCAGCCCGATGTCGGCGATCTTGTTCGTGTAGAAGGCCTTCATACCGGCAGAGGAGTTCTCTTTCTCCTCCCAGTAGTGGCCGATCAACAGATACGAGGCCAGCCCGACGCCTTCCCATCCGACTATGAGCTGCATCAGATTGGGGGCGGACACCAGCACGAGCATCGATCCGGCGAAGAACGTGAACGCCGCGAAGAACCAGGTGACACGCACATCACCCTTCATGTACCCGATCGCGTAGGTGAACACGAGAAACGAAAGGGTGCCGACAACGAAGTACATCATGGTGGACAGCCCGTCGACGACCCATCCCCATTCGATGGAGACGCTCCCGATCTGGGCCACCTGAACGCTGTGTTCGTAGATGACCCCCTGAGTGATGTTGAGGATCAACAGAACGGCCGCATAGACGAACACGAATCCCATCGCCGCGACCGCGACCTCGGCACCCTTGCGAGGCATGCGTTTGCCGAAGAACACGATGACAGCCATGGCGAGAAACGGCACGACGACAATCAGCCACGCCCACTGGGCGAGCCAGCCGCCATCGGTCGCGTGCACCATCACCTCCTCCGCCGCGAGTACCACCGCTACCACCTCATCACGTCCAGCTCGTCGACGTTCGCGGAACGCCGGTTGCGGAAGATGAGCAACACGATCGCAAGTCCGATACCGACCTCGGCAGCGGCCACGGTGATGACGAAGATCGCGAAGATCTGGCCACCGGCGAACGCAGTGCGCAGTGCAGCTTCGAAAGCGATCAGGTTGAGGTTGACGGCGTTCAGCATCAGCTCGATCGCCAGCAGCACCATCACGGCGTTGCGTCTGATGAGCAGGCCGTACACGCCGAGTGAGAACATGAACGCGCCGAGGACGAGGAACTGGACGAGGCTCATTGCTCCTCCCCCTCCCCGGGTGTGTCTCGCCTGGCGAGTGTCACACCACCGACAAGAGCGGCGAGCAGCACGAACGAGACGGCTTCGAACGGCAGCACGAACCTACCCATGAGCTGCGTTCCTATCAGGTCGGTGGCGGTGCCGGTTCCTACCTTCGTGACCTCCGTGTGACCGAACGCCGACACCGACGAGTACACCATCACTGCGAACGTGAGCACGGCGGCCGTCGCGGCGAATCCCCTTCGCGAGTGGTCGACTTCGACCTTCGGGCCGGTCGGCGCCCTGGTGATCATGATGCCGAACAGGAACAGGACGATCACCGCACCGATGTAGACGAGGACGAGGACCCAGGCGACGAACTGAGCCCCGAGGAGCAGAAATAGACCGGCGGTACCCGCAAGGGCACCTACGAGGAACAGGGCGGAGTGAACCACGTTGGTGGCGGTGACGACCCGCAGTGCAGAGAACGCGATGAACACGGCAATCAGCAGGAACCACCAGTTGGACGCTTCGGCGAACCAGCCGCCCATCATCGATCCTCCAGCGCCGGTGGTTCGGGGACGGTCTGGAGCCACTCGCCCAGCTTGGCCTTGTCATGCAACAGCGAGTTCATCTCGAGCTCGCCGTACTCGTACTCGGGGCTCCAGAAGAGAGCGTCGAAGGGGCACACCTCGACACAGATGCCGCAGTACATACAAAGGGCATAGTCGATGTCGAACCGGTCGAGGACGGCGCGGCTTCGCGGACGACCCCCTGGTTTGCTCGGAGGTTTCTCCTCCTTGTGCCCTTCGATGTAGATGCACCAGTCGGGACACTGGCGCGCACACAGCATGCATGACGTACACGCATCCTCGTCGAGGGCGATCACGCCACGGGCCCTGTCGACCGGCTGCTCCTTCACGTTCGGGTACATGACGGTGACCGGCTTGGTGAACATCGTCGAGAACGTCACCCACAGTCCCTTGAGCAATCCCATGCCGTTCGCCACTCAGATCACCACCTTGAGGATCGCGGTCACCGCAATGTTGGCCAGCGCGATGGGAACGAGCCAGCGCCACGCGAGTGACTGGAGCTGGTCTTCTCGGAAACGTGGAAACGTCCAGCGGAACCAGATGACGACGAACGCGAGGGCGAACGTCTTGGCGAGCAGGATGAACGGTCCCGCCCACGCGGTGGAGATCCCCCAGAACCCCCACCCTCCAAGGAACAGCGTGGCGGCGATCGCGGAGTAGGCGAAGATGTTGGCGTACTCGGCGAGGAAGAAGAGCAGGAACCGGAACCCCGAGTACTCGGTGAGGTATCCGGTAACCAGCTCCGATTCGGCGATCGGCATGTCGAACGGTGTCCGGTTCATCTCGGCGAGTGCGGCGATCAGGAACAGAAACAGCCCGACGAACTGGGTGAAAGCGAACGGCCATCCCTGGGCGATCTGGGCTTCGACGATGCCTTGCATCGACAGGGTTCCTGCCTGGATGATGACACCGACGACACCAAGTACCAGTGGGAGCTCATAGGCGATGAGCTGTCCGCCCGCTCGTAGCCCTCCGATCAGCGAGTACTTGTTGCCGGACGACCAGCCTGCCATCAGCGCACCGAGCGTGCCAACCGACGAGATCGCCATCGCGTAGAAGATGCCCATGTCGACGTCGCGACCAATGGCGTACCCGCTTGGTCCGAACGGGATGATCATGAACACGGCGACCGTCGAGATCATCACCATGACCGGCGCGAGGGCAAACACCGGCCGGTCGGCGTTGTCCGGAATGATGTCCTCCTTCTGGAGGAACTTGAAGCCGTCGGCGAGGAGCTGCGCCCACCCCCAGCGGACACCCGCGTAGTACGGCCCGATCCGGGACTGCATGTGCGACGACAGCTTCAGCTCGGCGTAGCCGATCACCAATGCCGTAGTGGGCACGATCGCGAAGATCACGACCAACTTGATGGCGAGTTCGAGGTAGAAGTTCATCGCACCTCGCTCCGCTCGGCGAGCAGACAGCAGACAGCAGACAGCCGACAGCAGCGGTCGCTCCGCTCCCTGGGGGAGGAAACGAGACTGACGACTAACGACTGAAGACTCATCTGTCCACGTCTCCGAGCACGAAGTCGAAACTGCCGAAGATGGCGATCAGGTCGGGGATCAAGACGCCTTCGAGGAGCACGGGAAGTACCGAAACGTTGGAGAACGACGCCGTGCGAACCACCAGACGGTACGGTCCAGTCCCACCCTCCGAGACGAGGTAGTAGCCCACCTCTCCCTTCGGGCTCTCCGCCCGCATGTAGATCTCGCCCTTCGGCAGCTTGATGACCTTCGGCACCTTGGCGATGATCGGACCGGAAGGGATGCCATCGATCGCGGCGAGGATCATCTTGCACGACTCGCGGATCTCGTGGACACGCATGACGTAGCGGTCGTAACAGTCGCCGTTCTCACCGGTCGGGACCCAGAAGTCGAAGTCGTCGTACGGCAGATAATCCTCGGTTCTGCGCAAGTCGAACTCAACACCGGACGCACGCAGGTTCGGGCCGGACACACCGTAGGATGCTGCAAGCTCGGCGCTCATCACCCCCACACCCTTGGTTCGGGCAAGGAGGATCTCGTTACCGACGATCAGATCCTCGAGTTCGTCGCACACCGCAAGGACCTTGTCCATAGCGATCCGAGTCTCCGCGTAGAAACCGGCAGGGAGGTCTTGAATCACCGTCTTGGTCGTCGCGCCGGCGCCGGCGGCAGGTTTCACACCCCCGATGCGATTGAAGTTCGGATGGAAACGTCCTCCGGTCACCGACTCGATCAGATCGAGGACTCGTTCCCGTTCCCTGAACGCGAAGAAGAACGGTGAGGCCGCCCCGAGTTCCATCGGGTAGGACGCCATGAACAGGAAGTGTGAGGCGATGCGTGCCATCTCGGTGAGGATCAACCGGATGTACTGTGCGCGAGGCGGCGGCTCCACTTCCATGAGGCGTTCCGCGGCAACCACGAACGGGATCTCGTTGGCGTACCCGGACACCCAGTCGATTCGGTTGAGAAGCGCAATGATCTGCGGGTACGTCCTCACCTCTGCCAGCTTCTCGTAGCCGCGGTGCATGTAGCCGATGACCGGGTCGACTTCGACGATACGTTCCCCGTCGATCCTGGCCTTCAGCCGCAGTACACCGTGAGTCGACGGATGCTGCGGCCCCACGTTCAACGTCATCTCGGGCGTCTCGAGTTCCAACGAGATGGCCGCATCGGCCAGGTGCATCATCGGATCGACGGTCACGATGACGCCTCCGGCATCGGCTCGACATCGACCGAACCGGGCCACGGACGGATCTCTCGGCTGAGCAACGGGAATGACTTGAGCATCGGATTACCTTCGAACCCCTCAGGCAGGTAGAGCTTGCGAAGGCTCGGATGACCGACGAACTCGATGCCGAACATCTCGAACGCCCCGCGCTCGAACCAATTGGCGCCGCCGTACACCTTCGACAGGCTGTCGATCCGGGCGTCGTCCTTGGGCACGTCCGTGGTGAAAGTCACCCGTCGGCCTTCCGTGATGTCCGCAACAGTTGCGAGCACCTCGAAGCGCTCCTTCACGTGGCCGACCGGGGGATCACCCACCTGAACGTCATTCGTCCAGTCGATCGCCGACAGCCACGAGAAGAACACCAGGCCAAGATCGTTCTTGGCCTTCTGAAGCGCATCGACCCATCGATCGCGCTTGACGAATGCCTTCACGGTCCTGTTTCGCACAGCGACCGGATCGGCGAACCCAACGACGTCGTAGACGTGCTCGGCGTACACGAACAGGTCATCGTGAGGGGAGAGCGATTCAGACTGGGCGTCGCTCATGCTCTCTCCACTTCGCTTGCATGTCTTCTTTCTGGATCTTCTGTTGAAGGAGCACGACTCCTTGGAGCAGTGCCTCAGGACGGGGCGGGCATCCCGGCACGTACACGTCGACGGGGATGATCTGATCGACACCTTTGGTCACCGAGTAGGAGTCCCAGTAGGGGCCGCCGCTGTTCGAGCACGACCCCATCGAGATGACGTACTTCGGGTCGGGCATCTGCTCGTAGAGCCTCCGGATCACCGGGGCCATCTTGTCGGTGACGGTGCCCGCGACGATCATCAGGTCGGCCTGCCGCGGCGATGCCGGGAACGGGATGACTCCGAACCGCATGATGTCGTAGCGGGGCGCGGCGGCGGCCATCATCTCGATCGCACAGCAGGCAAGCCCGAAGTTGAACATCCACAACGAGTACTTGCGGCTCCAGTTGAGCAGCCAGGACACCGGCTTCGGCATACCGAACTTGTCGATCACACCCACTTGAGAACCCCTTTGCGGATCGCATAGACGAGACCCACCAGCAACACAGCGATGAACAGGAGCATCTCGCCGAGGCCGAACGCTCCGAGCTTCTCGAGGGTCACCGCCCACGGGAATATGAAGACGGCTTCGACGTCGAACACGACGAACAGCAGTGCATAGATGTAGTAGCGAACCTGACTCTGGCTCCAGTCGGCACCGACAGGGTCGACACCGCACTCGTAGGTGAGCATCTTGGCGGCGTGGGGGTTCGACGGTCTCAGCATGGCGGCGATGCTCAGGAAGAGAAGAACGAGGAAAACGCCGAGGCCGATGAAGGCAGCCACACTCACGTAGTCCTTGAAGTAGGCGCTCAACGCCCCGCCCTTCTCGCCACAAAGGGGCCATCGCCCCGTCGCGGCGCAGTATAGAAAGGGGAATCGAAGGCTCCGAACTGGTCGCTTCGCGAGCCCAGCCCACAGCTGACAGCTGACAGCTAACGGCCAGAACGCCACCGAGACCAACGTGAGACCTTCGGGGCGAGCCGTACCAGGTACCAGGTACCCTTGCTTCATGTACGCCAAGCAGCGAATCGAGGTTCTCGGCCACGAGATGGCCTACATGGAGGTCGGGCAGGGCGACCCGATCGTCTTCCTCCACGGAAACCCGACATCGTCGTTCCTGTGGCGAAACGTCATCCCCCACCTCGAAGGACTCGGCCGGTGCGTTGCCCCCGATCTGATCGGCATGGGTGACTCCGACAAGATCCCCGGCTCTCGTTACCGGTTCATAGACCACGCCGCCTACCTCGAAGCGTTCCTCCACGCACTGGATGTACAGGACCGGGTGACACTGGTCGTGCACGATTGGGGTTCCGCCCTCGGCTTCGACTGGGCACAGCGGCACCCGGCCGCTATCAAGGCCATTGCGTACATGGAGGCGATCGTCCGTCCAGTGACCTGGGAGGAGTGGCCCGAGCGGTCGAGACGGATCTTCGAAGCGATGCGCTCCCCTGCAGGCGAAGAGATCGTCCTGGAGAAGAACGTGTTCGTCGAACGGATCCTTCCCGCCTCAGTCATGCGAACACTCACGGATGAGGAGATGGACGAGTACCGCCGCCCGTACGTGAATCCAGGTGAGGACCGTCGCCCGACCTTGACGTGGCCCCGTGAGATCCCCATCGCAGGAGAACCGGCAGACGTCCATCAGATCGTCTCGCGGTACTCACGGTGGTTGACCTCATCTCTGGTTCCCAAGCTGTTCATCAACGGTGACCCCGGCATCATCCTGACGGGGCGGCCCCGGGAGTTCTGTCGCACATGGCCCTCACAGGAGGAGGTGGCCGTTCGGGGTCTCCATTTCCTCCAGGAAGACTCCCCCCACGAGATCGGTGAAGCGATCGCCGGCTTCCTGCACGGGCTCGCTTGATGCGGCCGCCCGACTACGCGGGTGGCACCATCGCCAACTTGGCGGCGGAACTCGAGCACCGGCTCGCCGGTTCGAGCCCAGGTGTGCTACTCACTCCCGAGATCGCCGCAGCCATCCCCGGGGCAGACACGTACGTCGTCCTGTTGTTCGACGGCTTGGGTGACCATCAACTCGCGCACCCAGCAGCCGGGTCGCTTCGGGCGGCGCGTGCCCGATCGATCGACGCAGTCTTCCCGACGACGACGAGCGTCAACCTCTCTGCGTTCGTGACCGCATCCGTGCCGGCGCGACATGGTCTCGTCGGTCACCAGGTGTTACTCCACGGTGCTGTGATCAACACCCTCAAGTGGACGAAAATCGGCGGTGAGCCCGTCTCGTTCGAAGTGGACGGGGTCCTTCCCGAACCGAACCTGTGGGAACGACTCTCCGGCAGCGGAGTTGAGGTGGTCACCGTGCAGCCGGGGTCATTCGAAACCAGCCCGCTGAGCCGTGTGCTCTACCGTGGCTGCCGGGTCGAACCGGCGTGGAGCTATCAGGAGATCGTCGACGCGACCGTGCAGCTCGCGGCAGGCAGACGCCGCCTCGTCTTCACCTACCTGCCGGATGTCGACGTCGCCGCCCACCTATCGGGACTGGCATCCACGCGCTACGCCGAGGCCATGCAGATCGTGGACACGGTGTGGAGCAGCATCGCGGCACGGCTCCCGTCCCACGCTGTGTTGATCGGAACGGCGGACCACGGCGTCGTCGACGGGTTCTCGAAGGTGCCCCTGAAGCGTCCTTCGGAGATCACCTACTGCGGCGATCCGCGTGGCGTCGCCGTCTGGGGCCCCTCGGATGTGGCCGAGACGCTCACCGCGAACCTTCCCGCCGCATGGATGCCGATCGACGAAGTGCGGGCGTGGTGGGGGCCGGGCCCATCGCACACTGAGCTGGAGCATCGACTCCCCGACGGCCTCCTCGTGCCCGACCGAGACGTCGTCCTGCTTCCGGCCAGCATGGACTCCAGGATGGTCGGCTACCACGGTGGGTTGGACGAGCGGGAGGTCGAGATCCCGCTACTCATCGGGTAGCCCGGCGAGACGGGTATGCCAGACTCTCGCATCGTGGATCATCCGTCGCTTCCGGACACGATCGTCGTCCTCCCGGGAACGAACGTGGAGAACGAGTGGGCACGGTTCCACCCCATGGAAGCGCTGCATCACCTCCATACGATCTGCAACCCGCTCTGCTCCTCCGACCTCGACCATGTCATCGACGCGCTCGAGCCGACCGACGGCGACAGAGCGCTCGACGTCGCGTGCGGCCACGGGGAACTCCTCCATCGAATGACACGGCGCGCAGCCGTCGATGCAACCGGCGTGGACCTTTCGCCGTGGCCGGTTCTGCGGGCAGCGGTCCGGGCCCCGGATGTGACATGGTGGCTCGGAAACGGCGCCGATCCTCCCGAAACCCGGGCGTGGGACATCGTCTCGTGCCTTGGCGCATCATGGATCTGGGACGGTTTCCTCGGAACTGCGGAGGCTCTCGCCGCCCGAACTACGCCCGAAGGGCGGATCGCGGTCGGTGACCTCCGCCTCCGGACCCCTCGAGATCGAGCCGCCCTTGGTGATGCACCCGAGGCAGTTTCGCTCACCGAGCAGGAACAGGTCGAGGCGCTCCGTTCTCTCGGTCTGCGGCCGGTCAATCAGATTATTCCCGACGAGGCTTGTTGGCGCGCCTATGAAGAACTCGTGGTGGAGTCTGCACGAAGCTACGGAGATGCCCACCCCGACGACCCGGCCGCCGACCACACGGCGATAGCCGAGGCGTGGATGAGAGACGACTTCGAGCGTCTCACGGCCCACCTGACGTGGACCGCCTGGGTGGCGAGGTCGTGGAACCGTGTACGAAGCTAGCCCACAGCCGCCGTGGTGGTGCTGCCGTACAGCATGTCCCGCCAGTCGGGACGATCCGGGGCGTTCTTCTCCAGCGAGCGGAGATAGCCTACGATCTGGTTGATCTCTTCGGCCGTGAGCGGCCCGCCGTACGTATCCAGGTAGGAGCTCATCTGGCTTCCGGGGATGCCGGTCGAGATGATCGACCGTATCTGGTCGTCCGACACCGAGCCCAGGAACTGCTGGGAGTTCAGCGCCGGCCCTATCCCACCGGTCGCGTTCTCACCGTGGCAGGCCATGCAGTTCTTCGTGAATAGCTCCTGACCGAGCTGGATCCTGCCGTCCACCAACCCTGTCTGGGCATTGGCCCTGTTCCCCGACTCCAGCGGGAAGTACACGGCAAACGCGATGACCAGGATCGCCATGACGCCGATGCCGAACAGCATCCATCGGCTCGTTGCATCGTCCATCTTGGGGTCGGGTGCTCGTTCAGGCACTCTCGCTCCCTCCACACTTCGGGCCTCGCAGCGGCTCGTTGATGGTCTCGGGACCGTGCGGCGGTCCCGGGATCACCGTTGAGGTGTCCACTTCGACGATGCCGTTGTCGTCGATCGTCACCGGATAGCGGTCCATCCCACGAGGAGCGGGACCTTCGCGCCACTCTCCCAGCCGGTTGTACTTGGAGCCATGGCAGGGACACTCGAACTCGCCGGAGGATTCACACCAGGGCACTCGACACCCGAGATGCGGGCACTTCCACGACGAGCGCGACGATCTCGTCCTTGACGTCTGTCACGTAGCCGCGCATTGCCTGCACGGCCTTCACGTCGGTCGTGGGGACGTCGCTGGCCTGGCCGGCCTTGACGATGCCACCGAAACCGGCGACCGCCCGTGGCTTGAACATGTCGGCGGTGGTGACCAAACCGGCGACGCCGATGAGACCGAAACCCCACTTCCATGCATTCGACAGCAACTCTCTTCGATTGATCTCTCTCATAGCTCTCCGTACCAGGCTTTCCATGGCCAGACCCATCCCCAGTCCGGACCTCGGAACATGAACCCGATCAGCGTGAGGATGATCCACGTGACCAGAAAGATGGTGAACGTCGCAACGGCCACCTTCCGAAACCTCGGTGCCTTGTGCGGGTTTCGATCCATGTAGGGAAGCGCCATGAGCCCAAGGACGATCGCACCGGGCACCAGAACACCGGCCACCAGCGGGTGGAAGTGCGACAGGAGCTCCTGGAGTGCGGCGAAGTACCACGGCGCCTTCTCTGGGTTCGGCGTGAAGTTCGGGTTGGCGATCTCGCGCAGTGGCGCGTTGAAGAGGATCCCCAGAACGACGACCACCACCGTGATGACGAGCGCCGTCACCCCGTGCCGTACCAGCAGATGAGGCCACACCATCACCGGCTCTTCTTCCGGAAGCACCTTGCGTTCACCGCCAGGAGGGATACCCGGAACAACACCGAGAACACGATGTCCCCCGATCACGATCGGCTCCTGATCATCCATGCGCACCTCCTTCCACCGCTTCAATCTCTGCCAGTGCTTCTGGCTCCTCGCCCGCCTGGGTCAGCATGGAGTCCTTCCGCCAGCGCCACAGGTGGAACACGATGACGATCAGCAGCACCGAAGGCAGCACCGCGACGTGGAGGACATAGAACCTCAAGAGCGTCGACGCCCCGACCTCGGGTCCGCCCAACAGCACCTTCTGCACGACGCCGCCGATCACCGGCACGTACGCCGCCATCGTGGTCCCCACGTTGACCGCCCAGTAGGCGAGCTGATCCCACGGCAGGAGGTAGCCGGTGAACGACAGCAGCAGTGTGATCAGCAGCAGCACGACACCGATCACCCAGTTGAACTCCTTCGGCCTCTTGTACGCGCCCCTGTAGAACACTCTCGACATGTGGGCAGCAACGATGAACACCATCAGGTGGGCAGACCACCGGTGCACATTGCGCATGTACTGTCCGAACGGAATGCTCGTCTGGATGGTCTGGATGTCGAAGTACGCCTGCGTAGTCGAGGGCACATAGAAGAACATGAGGTAGACGCCGGACAGGACCAGCGCTCCGAACAGCACCACGGCCGAGGCTCCCAGATACCACGAGTACCGGAAGCCGACCTCACGCCTGCTCATCTTCACCGGGTAGATGTGCAGCAGGAAACTCGCCCAATGACCGGCGGCGCGATCACGCTCGGTTGCGCGGTCAGGTGCTCGCCAAATCGACCGCCCGATGGTGGATGCTCGCACGCGTTCCATCGCCGTCATGCTCTCGGTCCCCGGCGGCCACAAAGCACGCCCGATGGCGGACTGTTTGACTCGATCCATCACCTTCATGCTCGGGCTCCCACCTTTGGCACTCCCACTCCCGTCCACAGGCCCATCGAAAGCGCATCGGTCGGGCACCGGTCGATGCACAGTGCGCACCGGATACACGCTCGCTCGTCGAACATGAGCGCAGTGGATCCTACAGGACCGACCCCGACTTCTTCCGCCGGAACAAGCGAGATGACGTCGATCGGGCACACGTCCGCGCAGAGTGCGCACAGCACGCACTTGGAGGTGTCAAGAAGGATGTTGGCAAAACAGCGCAGGCAGCGCTTTGCCTCACACCGGGCCATCTCCTCGGTAAATCCGGTCTCCACTTCTGCCAGGCCGATGCGACGATCGGTCGGGATGGTCGGGACCTCGATGCGCCCGATGCGGTCGTAGATGTCGTCGAGACGGTGGAACTGCTCGAGTTGGACCATCTGGCCCTTTTCCCGCTCCTGGATCTCGCCGCCGAATGCCTTGTGGATCTGCGCTGCGGCGATCCGGCCGTCGGCGATCCCCAGAATCAGCGTTCGCGGTCCCCTCGCCGCGTCGCCCCCCGCCCACACCATCGGAATGGACGTCTCGAGCGTGTCCGGATCGATCTGAATGGTTCTGCGCGGGGAGACTGCGGGACCTTGCGGACCCATCGCCTCGACGTCGACTGCCTGGCCGATGGCGAGGATGATCGTGTCGGCCTCGTACAGTTGGATGTCGTCGTTGTCGAATTTCGGCGAGAACCTCCCGTTCTCGTCGAATACCGACAGCACGCCGATCGTCTCCAGACCGGCCACCTGTCCCGCTTCGTTGGTCAGCACCTTGGCCGGTCCGCGCCGATGGATGAAGGTGATGTTCTCTTTGATGGCTTCTTCGACTTCGAACTCGGACGCAGGCAGCTCCTCTTCAGACTCGAGCGAGATAACCGTCACCTCGGCAGCCCCGGCCCTGGATGCGGTCCGTGCCACGTCGAGAGCCTCGGTGATCGCAGCCGACTGCTCTCCCCGTTGGGACCCGTCTTCCTCTCCTTCGAACTCGCGCACGGTGGCCTTGATCTCATAGGCTTCGCGCCGCAACGCCGTCCGGGCAGCGTCCATCGCCACATCCCCACCACCGATGACGATCACCTTCTCACCCACGTCGACTTCGAAGCCCTGGTTCGCGTTCAGCAGGAACTCGACTGCCTTGAGCACCCCGTCGGCGTCCCCGCCCGGCATGTCGAGGCCACGGCCGAGGAAGGCACCAAACGAGAGAAACACGGCATCGTGGCGTTGTCGAAGCTCGCCGAGGGCAACATCCGTGCCGAGTCTCGTGTTGAGCTGAACCTCGACACCCATGTCGACGATCGCCTGGATCTCGGCAGCGAGCAGGTCACGGTCCAGGCGATACTCCGGGATGCCGAGCACCATCATCCCTCCGAGGATCCCCGACGCCTCATACACGGTGACCTTGTAGCCGAGCCGACGCAGATCATGCGCTGCAGACAGTCCCGCCGGTCCGCCCCCGACGATGCCCACGCTGTATGGCAGGTCGACAGCCGGTGCTCCTGCGACCTCTTTGTACTTGTCGCTGCCTGCCTCCACGCCGTACTTCTCCGTGACGAAGCGCTTGAGAGCTCTGATGGCGATCGGCCGGTCAATCTCTCCCCTGCGGCATTCGTCCTCGCACGGCGCAGCGCAGACCCGACCGCACACGGACGCGAACGGATTGGGCAGACGGGCTGTCAAGTAGGCGAACTCGTCCTCTCCGTCGGCGATCGCCGCAACGTAGGCACCCGCGTTGGTGTGCACAGGACACGCCGCCAGACAGGGAATGTTCTCGTCGTAGAACTGGAGTGGACCGATGGTCATATGCGCTTCGCCTTCTGGAGGAGGTGCAACGACCCTATGCCGACCGCCAGCATTATGAACCAAGCACCCGAGACCACGAGGTCCTGCACCAGTCTCGGCGCGCCCGACATCGGCGGCTCGGTGAACATCATCGAGGGTATCCACACGGTGAGCAGGAAGAAGTAGAAGAAGATGACGAAACCACGAACGTACGCCTGGCGCCATGTGAACGAACTCTGCCCCGGGTTGACCACCATGACGATCAGACCAGCCGACAACACCACGGCTGCGCTGACGATGAACACCAGGCCCCACGGGAAGTGGGTGGTCGGTTCCTCCGGCGGGGGCGGCTGCACTGGGGCGATACTTCCGTCCTGCACTGCCCTGATGTAGCTGAGCACCTGGGAGATCTGATCGGACGAGAGCTTGTCCCCCCACGAGGGCATCGCGGTGCCGGGTACGCCGTTGGTGATGATCGATGTGAGTTCCTCATCGGTCTTGCTCGCGGCGTCTGAGCCTGCGTTCAGTGGCTTGCCCACCCCGCCGGACAGGTCCTCGCCATGACACGGCACGCAGTTTTCCTCGAAGATGGCCTTGCCTTCGTCCACCTGAGCCGCGGCCGGAACGGCCGGCGCGAGGAGCACCGTGAGTGCGATCAGCGCCAAGGATGCGAACACCCGGCGACCCATTCACTCCCTCCCTGCCTTCGAATGGTCGCATAATAGCTCTGTGAGTCTGGCGCTCGCGCTCGCTTCACTCCTTGCACCGGAGCTTTCGCAATCTCTATGCTCTGGCCATCTCGTCAGTCGGCCGGGAGGGAGGCAAGTGACCGACAAAAAGACCGAACGCGAGGAATTTCGACCGAGGGGAACGGTGGGAATCGCGGCGATCTTCATCGTGATGCTCCTCTCTCACGCCAAGTGAAACGTCTCGTCATCATCTCCGGCTCGATCCTCACCCTCCTCGTGATTCTCCTGGTGGGCTTGCGGTTGTTCCGACCCCATGTCTTCTCGGGCACCGTAATCCAGTCGCCCGAGCCGTCGTTCAACTTCACGCTGCAGTCGGCATCAGCTCCCGTGAGCCTCTCCGACTTCAGCGGAAAGGTGGTCGTGCTGTACTTCGGCTACACGTTCTGCCCAGACGTGTGCCCAACGACCATGACAGACCTCGCCAAAGCCATGAAGCTGCTCGGACGCAAGGCAGACGACGTACAAGTGATCATGGTGTCGGTTGACCCCGAGCGTGACACGGCCGGCAAGCTGGAGGAGTACGTCCACGCCTTCGATCCCACCTTCATCGGCCTCACGGGAACTCCACAACAGATCGCCGAGGTCGCGGCACGATATGGCGTGTACTACGCCAAGCACGAAGGATCGGATGCCAGCGGCTACCTGATCGATCACACCGCCACCGTGATGGTCATCAACGAGGAAGGGCGACTGAAGCTCCTCGAGAGCTTCGGCACCACCCCGGAAGAAATGGCAGCCGACCTCGCCCACATGATCAACTAGGAGGGACGGATGAGAAGGATCGCTGTCGTGCCCGTTCTTCTGGTTCTGCTGGCAGGGTGCACATCCCAAGGCTTGACGGTCGCGGACGTATGGGGGCGCCCACCCCCGTCGGCAGCCACGAACGCTGCGTTCTATCTGACCATCAACAACGGCGGTGAAGCCGACCAGCTCGTGTCGGCAGACTCCTCAGCCTGTGGGACCGCCGAACTCCACGAAATGTACGACAAGGGTGACGGTGTGATGGGCATGCGCCCGGTCGAAGGGATCGAGATTCCGGCCGGCGGCAGCGTGACGCTCGAGCCCGGTGGACTCCATGTCATGTGTATCGGCCGTCTGGCCGACTTCACGCCAGGCGATCACGTTCCTCTCACCTTGGAGTTCCAGAACGCCGGAACGATCGAGGTGAACGCAACGATTCGCGAAAGCTAATGAAGGTTGGCGTCGTCTTCGCCGGAGGGTTCTCGAGCCGGATGGGAACCGACAAGGCGCTCATCGAGGTCTCCGGTCGACCCATGATCGAGTGGGTTGCAGACGCGCTCTCCACCGTGTGCGACTCCGTGGTCGTCGCCGGGAGAGAAGGCCATCTCGCCGGCTACCGGTGCATCCCCGATGCGTCGCCCGGCGTGCATGGTCCACTCGCAGGCCTCGCGACGGCCCTCGGCTTGGACGAGCGAGTGATCGCTATCGGTGTGGATCAACCCTTCGTGAGGGTTGACACACTCAGGCGACTGGCAGTCGGGCCGGGCACCGTCGTTCCGTTCGATCGGCAGCGGCAGGTGACATGCGCGGCCTACGCGGCCTCATTGCGGGTAGAGGCGGAACGCGAGGCAGAGTCTGGCGGATCGATTCAGTCGCTGCTCGATCGCCTCCCGCACCGGCGGGTCGACGAACCAGAGTGGCGGTCATGGGGTGAGGATGGCCGCTCGTGGTTCAGCGTCGACAGCCCCGAAGATCTTGCGGAGGGTTTGGAACGCTACGGGGCACCGATCTGACAGCTCACAGCTGACAGCAGCCGCGCTGCAGACTGGGGGCTGGCACGCCCGGTGGCCGCGGCACCAACCGGGCTGTTTCCCCGTTCTGGCTGTTGGCTGTTCGCTGTTGACTGTTCGCTGTTGACTGTTCGCTGTTGAGCAGCCTCCGGCTACCCACCGATGATCTTGGCCGAGCCTTTTTCTTCGCTTCTCCTCTGTGCCTGTCCGGGCGCTTGACACCAATGTTGTACAACCGTATAGTTGTATCTGTGCAAACCGTCTTTGACCATGACCGGATCTTCGGGGCGCTGGCTGACACCACCCGGCGTGACATCGTGCGTCGAGCCATCGACGGCCGGGAGGGCGTAGCACAGCTGGCCGAGCACTATCCGATGAGCTTTGCGGCGGTGCAGAAGCACGTTGCGATCCTTGAGCGTGCCGGACTGGTCACCAAGGAGCGGATCGGCCGTCGCAAAGTCGTCCACACCAACCTCGAGGGGCTCCGCATGGCGCGGCGTCTGCTCGACCAGTACGAGGAGCTGTGGTGTGAGCGCATCAATCGGATGACCCAGCTGATCAGCGAAACGAAGGAGACACACCAATGACCGTCATTGCCGTTCGCAAGGACCCGGCAGCCCTCACCATGATCCTCGAGGCCGAGTTCGACGCTCCGGCCGAGCGGGTGTGGCAGCTGTGGGCCGACCCGCGCCAGCTCGAGCGTTGGTGGGGGCCACCCGCCTATCCGGCCACCATCACATCTCACGACCTGCGCGTCGGCGGGCGGGTGGTCTACCACATGACGGGGCCCGAGGGCGACCAGCCCAAGGGCTACTGGGAGATCGACGACGTCGAGCCACCGCGTCGACTCGTCTTCCGCGATGGATTCGCCAACGATGACGGCACGCCGAACACCGAGTTTCCCGAATCGACGGCGCGGGTCAGCATCGAGGAGGTCGGTCGCGGGAAGACCCGAATGTCGATCGAGAGCATCTTCGCCAGCGCCGAAGCGATGGAGCAGATGCTGGCCATGGGCATGGAAGAGGGCCTGAAGCAGGCCGCCGGCCAGATCGACGCGATCCTGGCCGAAGACCGGGGCGCGGTGGCCGAGGGTTGATGGGACGGCTCATCTACAGACTCAACGTGTCGCTCGACGGCTTCGTCGAGACGCCCGAGCACGTGGACCACAATGCCGGCCTAGTGCGCGGCGACGTGGAGAAGGTGCTGGCGGAGCTGCTCCGGGAGTTCCCGGGCGACCTCGACGTCGGAGGACCGTTTTGGCTGCAGCTGGATACACCGATGCGCCTCCGGCTCGTCGAGACGCACACCTTCTCATCGGGAGCGGTGCTGACATCATTCGCCCTGGCATGAGTCTGAAGACCCTACGAGAGGAGAGCCCCATGGCTGAGGTGACGGTGCACACCCTGAAGGTCCCGGGGGCAGTGCTCACCTACGACATCCGCCAGGGCCCGGACACCGACGC
Source organism: uncultured bacterium (assembly GCA_963827865.1). GTDB lineage: Bacteria > Actinomycetota > Acidimicrobiia > Spongiisociales > UBA4744 > CAYLHS01. Next base: position 227,692 of record CAWHCO010000004.1, read on the forward strand.
ACCGCCCCTGCTGCTCATCGGTTCGCCGATGGGCGCCGCCGGCTTCGGATCGCTGGCCAAGCACTTCACCGATCGAACAATCGTGACGTACGACCCGCGCGGATCCGAGCGCAGCACGAAGCCCGACATGACGTCACCATCGACGCCGGATGATCACGCCGACGACCTGCATCGAATCATCCAACAGCTCGGCCGTGGGCCGGTCGACCTGTTTGCGAGCAGCGGAGGTGCGGTGAACGCACTCGCACTGGTCGCCAAGCATCCCGAAGACGTTCGAGTGCTCGTGGCGCACGAGCCGCCGATCGCCTCGGCCCTGTCGGATCGAGAGAACGCACTGGCGGCGTGTCGCGCCGTTCACGAGACGTACATGCGCAGTGGCTTCGGCGCCGGGATGGCCCATTTCATCGCCGTGGTCAGCCACCACGGGGAGTTCCCGGCCGAATACGCCCGCCGGCCGGCGCCAGACCCGGCCATGTTCGGAATGCCGACAGAGGACGACGGGAACCGCACCGATCCGCTGATGGGTCAGAACATGGTCTCCTCAACCCACTACGAGCCGAACTACGAGACGCTGCGCAAGGCATCAACGAAGATCGTCCTGGCGGCCGGCGTCGAGTCGGAGGGCATCCTGCCGAGCCGCGCTGCCTACGCCGTCGCGGACCTGCTCGGAACAAAGGTCCAGGTGTTCCCGAGCGGCCACGGCGGCTTCCTGGGAGGCGAGTACGGCCAGACCGGCGAACCCAATGCCTTTGCCGCCAAGCTGCACGAAGCCCTCCAGGAGGCCTAGGACCAGCCGGCGCGTCTTTCTGACCCTCCTGCGCATAGGTCCCCAGTTGTTGGAGGTCCTCCTCGAGAACGGCATCCGGGCGATGTCCGAGTGCCTTGGTCACCACGATCCCGGCTTCACATTGCGCACCTACGCCCATCTGATGCCTGAGTCGGAGGACCGGGCCAGGGCCGTGATCGACGCGACACTCGGGAATCCCGCTGAATCCTCGCGGAACGCCAAGCGGGCCTGACCGCGTATCCCCTAGTCAGAGGGTTGTTTCGGCCCCTAACCCCCGATGTAGCTCATCTCCACCTTGGGCAGCCCGTCGGTTGCGCCGGATCGAAGCTCCGAGTAACGATCATCCCGGTGTTCCCAGAGCGATTTGATGCGTTGGACAAGCATCTCGTCCGGTTCGCCGGATCGCAGCATCGGTCGCAGATCGTGTCCCTTCGTCGCGAAGAGACAGGTGTACAACGAGCCGTCGGCAGACACCCTGGCACGGCTACACGCACCGCAGAACGGTTGCGTCACCGAGGCGATCACTCCGATCTCTCCCTGCCCATCCTGATAACGAAACCGGCGGGCGACCTCGCCCGGGTACTGGGCAGGAAGTGGTTCGAGCGGGTGAACTCGGTCGATGGTTCCGACGATCTCCTTGGCTGGTACGACTTCGTCGAGACGCCAACCGTTGGTGTGCCCGACGTCCATGTACTCGATGAAGCGAAGGATGTGTCCGGTCCCTCTGAACTCCTCGGCCATCTCGAGGATGGTGTGATCGTTGACACCCCGTTGAACCACCGTGTTGATCTTGATCGGTCCCAAGCCTGCTTCAGCGGCAGCGTTGATCCCCTCGAGCACCCTCGCGACGGGGAAGTCGACGTCGTTCATCGAGCGGAAAACCACATCGTCGAGCGAGTCGAGACTCACCGATACCCGGTCGAGTCCGGCGGCTGCGAGAACCTCAGCTTTGCGGGCGAGGAGTGACCCGTTGGTAGTGAGCGTGAGATCGTCGATTCCGTCGACTGCTGCGATCAACTCGATCAGCGCCTCGAGGTCTCTGCGGAGGAGCGGCTCGCCCCCGGTGATGCGAACCTTGTGAACGCCAAGCGCCGCGAAGACCTTGACGAGGCGCTCGATCTCCTCGAAGCCCAGGAGTTGCTCCCTGCTGAGGAACTCCCACTCGCGGGTGAAGATCTCTTTTGGCATGCAGTAGGTGCAGCGAAAGTTGCAGCGGTCGGTGACCGAGATACGCAGATCCCGCAGGGACCGCCCGAGAAGGTCACGGCTCACACCGACATCGTAGAGCATGCCGGAATCTGCGCCTCACTCGGGTGGGAGGGGGAAGAGCTCGGGTGTGTCGTCGAGAGTCACGTCCTGGGGCGTTTCGTCGGGAACCACCACCGCAGCAGCCCCGGGTTCTGCAGCGGGTTCTCTTCCGGCCGTGAGAAGGGCCGACGTCCACGCACCCAATCCAAGGAACGCCGTCGCCAGCAGGACGATGATGCCGACGACGGGAATCAGGAGCAACACCACCCACAGGAAGGAACCGAGGACGAACCCGGCTTGCCCGCTCCGTCTCGACCCAAGCAGTCGACCGCCGGCGCCAGTCAACACGGGGACAGGGGCGAGGAGGAGACCGACGCCGATCAATCCAAACACGGTGACGGCGATCGGCCCTCCCACCACGAGCGCGGGAAGCGCGAGCTCGGCCGACGAGGCAATGGCGGCAACCGTGGCCAGGCCGATCACCAGTGGGGGAACGATGGCCGTCGCGACACCGATCAACAGGGTACGCAGCGGAGCGGTTCGAACGGTTCGCACCGCTCGTTGCAGTGATCGAGGAGCGGCCCAGAACAACAGCAGACCGATGATGAGCACGGAGAGGAGCCCGACAAATCGGGTCAAGGTGATGATCGCCTCGACACGTACGTTCGGCCGGACCGGTTCCCTGCGGACGATCTGACGGCCGGCCGTCACTCCCTGACCGATCGTCGCTTCGAACCTGGATCGGTAGGCGAGCGTGCCCCCCACCGTGGTACCCGCCAGGACGTTCAGTCGATTCGTCGTCAGTTCGACGTCTCCAGCGATCGTCCCTCCGATTCGTGCCGTCCCAAACGACTGGCCGGACACGTCACGGCCGATCGAACCGGTGGTGTCCAGGCTGACACTCCAAGCGAGAAGGTCCCTGCCGACGCCGCCGGTCACAACCACATTGGACGCCCCGACGAACAGATCCCCCCCGATCTGACCGTCCACCCTCACGGTTGGTGCAGCGACCCGAACCGAACCGTCGACGGTCCCGCTGATCACGACCGATGAGGCGACGCCCGTGACACTGCCGGTCACGTGCCCGGTTATCAGGAGTTCGCCCGTCGAAACGGCGAGCACGTCCCCTTCGACCGTGCCCTCGATCACCACCCTGTTCCCCACCGCATAGAGATCCTCGGTTACCACATCGCCGCTCTGCACGAGCACGAGATCTGCCGCGGCACGATCGGCGGAAATGACCGGCGGCTGCAACGCGGTCGCCGGTACGGCAAGAGCGAGAAATGAGCCGACGAAGAGGACGGTCACGATGAAACGGCGCTTCATGTCATCCGCCATTCTTGCCGAACCCGCAGCACACCCGCGAACCCAGGGCTCGGGGCGTCGGTTTCCGATCCCCTGAGCCCTGGGTTCGGCGTCAGAACGGGAATGCCTGTCGGGCAACGTCGAGCAACGGCCCGGGGATGATGCCTAGCACGAGGGTGATCGCCACAGTGATGATCAGCACCCACCGGACGGCTCCAACCGCCTCGAACCCGCCCGTGACGGCGCCGGGCGCCTCAACGGGCACGGGATCGTGCATGTACATGAGAACGATGACGCGCAGGTAGAAGAAGAATCCGGCAACCGAGGCGACGACCGCCAGGATCACCAGCCACTGGAATCCCGCAAGCCACGCGAACGTGAACGCGCCAAACTTGGCAATGAATCCGGACGTCAGCGGCACACCCGACATGGCAATCATGAAGAATGCCAGTGAGCCTGCCAGTAACGGAGATCGCTCTGCAAGTCCCGTGTAGTCGCTCAGCGGTGACGCGCCTCCACTCGGCCCCGCGACCGCTGCGACCACGGTGAATGCACCGATCACCTGCACGGCGTAGACGGCGACGTAGAACCACATGGCGGGCACCCCGCCACCGCCTGCGGTCAGAGCCGACAGGATGAACCCTGCATGCGCGACCGACGAGTAGGCCAGCATCCTTCGGATATCCGTCTGCACGACGGCAAGCAGCATCCCAACCACGATCGAGATGGCCGAGAGGAGTGACAGTCCCGTCGTCCACTCATGCGAGAACGCGGAGAAGCCGTAGACCAGGATGCGGGCGAGCGCCGCGAACGCACCGACCTTCGCCGCGGCAACCATGAAGCCGACGATCCCTGCAGGCGACCCCTGGTACGCATCCGGTGCCCACATGTGGAACGGCGCCGCGGACACCTTGAAAGCGACTCCCACGACGAGCAGCGCCATCCCGACGAGCAGCACGTTCTGCTTCAAGACGACGTACGACGCGAAAAACTGGTGGATGTCGTACACGGACAACGAACCAGATCCGGCGAAGGTGAGCGCCGCCCCGTATATGAACACCGCCGAGGCGAACGATCCCAGCAGGAAGTACTTGAGGGCGGCTTCGTCCGCTTGAAGTGTCTTGCGGGTGATACCGGCCAGAACGTAGAGCGACATCGACGCGATCTCCAGTCCGACGAAGATCAGCACCAGGTTCACCGCCGTCGCCATGACCATGAACCCTGCGGCTGCCATGAACACGAGCACGACGCCTTCGGCACCACGGCGCCCGAGCTCGACGATCATCCCCCACGCGGACGCCAGACCGAGCGCCGCGACGCCAAGCAGCACGAAGCCGGCATATGCGCCGAACGTGTCGGTCGTGACCATCCCGGCGAATGAGAGGCTCGGCCCATCAGTGGTGGCGGCCGACCACTGGAAGCCGACGGCAATGCCGGCGAGCACCAGGGTCAGTGCTGCGAGCCATGCATGCACTCTCGGCGACGGCTTGCGGAACACGTCGACCATGAGCACGACGACCGCACCCAGCGTGAGGAGAACCTCCGGGCCGATTGCCAGATAGGAGACATTCACGTCACTCACCGCCGATCCCTCCCAGCACGTCGGCCAGTCGTCCCGGTGCGGGAGGCTGGTAGGTGGTCGTGGCCTGGATCCGGTCGAGGACCGCTTCCGTCGACGGGCCGATCTTGTCGAGGGCGATCTTCGGGTACAGCCCGATGAGCAGCATGAGTGCTGCCAGCACCACCAGGAGGGTCTTCTCGCGAGCGTCCAAGTCGAGGAGTTTCTCGTTCTCCGGTTTCGTGATCGGGCCGGTGAAGACACGCTCGTACGCCCACAGCAGATAGACGGCGGCGAGGATCACACCCGAGGCTGCGATGATCGCGTACCACTTCAGGGTCAGGAAGCTGCCCATGAGGATGAGGAACTCGCCGACGAACCCACTGAGGCTCGGCAGGCCGATCGACGCGAAGGCTGTGAAGAGGAAGAAGCCCGCAAAGATCGGCATCACCTTCTGAATGCCACCGAACTCGGAGATCTCCTTGGTGTGCCGGCGCTCGTAGATCATGCCGACGAGGAGGAACAACGCTCCTGTCGTCACGCCGTGGTTGAACATCTGGACGACGCCACCCTCCAAACCCTGTGAAGTCAACGCAAAGATGCCGAGGACGATGAACCCGAGGTGGCTCACCGACGAGTAGGCGACGAGTTTCTTCAGGTTGGGTTGGACGATCGCAACGGCCGCGCCGTAGACGATGCCAATCACGGCCAGCACCGCCATCACAGGAACGAACTTGAGCGTCGCGTGCGGGAACAGCCCGAGGTTGAAGCGGAGCAACCCGTACGTGCCCATCTTCAGCAGGACACCGGCCAGCATCACCGAGCCTGCGGTAGGCGCCTCGACGTGGGCGTCGGGCAACCACGTGTGGAACGGGAACATCGGCACCTTGATGGCGAACGCAATGGCGAAGGCCGCGAAGAGCCACATCTCGGTGTGGAGCGGCATCTGGAGGGTCAGCCAGCCCAGATAGTCGAAGCTGATGATCCCACCGTTCTGGTGGGCGTACATGAGCGCCATCGCGATGATGCCCGCAAGCATCAGAGCCGATCCCAGCGCCGTGAACAGGAAGAACTTCACTGCCGCGTAGATGCGCCGTTCGGATCCCCACACACCGATGATGAAGTACATCGGGATGAGGATGACTTCGAAGAACACGAAGAACATGAACATGTCGAGGCTGAGGAAGACACCCATCAACCCGCCTTCGAGGATCAGGTTGAACACGACGAACTGCTTCATACGCTTCGAGATCGAGGTTGATGCGGCCAGCGAGATGGGCATCAGGATTCCCGTCAGCACGATCATCAGCAGCGAAATGCCGTCGACACCCACATGCCATGAGATGCCCCACGGCGCGTACCAAGGGACGCTCTCGACAAACTGGAAGCCGGCCTCACCGGTCTTGAACACGAAGAACAGATAGACGGCGAGTGCTACCGGCAGGAAGCTCAACGCGATGCCGACGGGAAGAAACAGCTCCTTGCGACGCGATGGCAGCAGGGCAACGATGATCGCCGCTGCGAACGGCAGCAGGATCAGCACGGTGAGAATCGGGAAGTCCACTCTCACAGCCCTCCTGTGGCCAGGAACCAGATGACAAAACCGACGGCTCCGGCGGCGATCGTCAACGCGTAACTCCGAACGAACCCGCTCTGGAGTGGTCGCAGCGCGGCGCCGATCCGGCGCACGATGGTGCCGGTGCCGTTGACGATGCCGTCGATGACCTTCTTGTCGAACACGAACGCCGACCACGCTGCAACGAGCTTGCCCGGCGCCACCAGGAGCGTCCCGTAGACATCATCCATGTAGTAGGCGTGTCCCATGCGTCGCCATAGTGCCGGGATGCTCCAGGTCCAGGTTTCCTCTGCCCTGTCCGTCCGGCTGTACAGCCTCCAGGCGACCCCGATGCCGACGAGAGCCACAGCCACCGAGACGGCTGCGAGGAGCCACACCGTCGCTCCGGCGGGCGCGGATGTGAGATGCTTGAACGACGGCTCGAGGAAGTGCTCGAGGCCGGCCTTGAAGGGAGTGTTGATGAGTCCGCCAACGGTCGCGAGGGCGGCGAGCACCATGAGCGGCACCGTCATAACCTTCGGTGCTTCATGCGGATGAATACCGTCGTCCCAACGCGGTTCACCGAGGAACGTGAGTACGAACCACCGTGTCATGTAGAAGGCGGTGAGACCGGCTGTCACGAGACCGATCGCCCATAGGACGACCCACCAGCCGCCCCGCGCGAATGCTGATGAGAGGATCTCGTCCTTCGACCAGAACCCTGCGAACGGCGGGATGCCAGAGATCGCGAGCGTCGCAACCGCCATGGTCACGCCGGTGGTCTTCATCTTGGACCACAACCCGCCCATCTTCAGGATGTCCTGCTCGTCGGACATACCGTGGATGACTGCGCCCGCGCCGAGGAACAGCAGCGCCTTGAAGAAGGCATGGGTCATGAGGTGAAAGACACCCGCGACATAGGCGGCGGAACCCACGCCGAGGAACATGTACCCGAGCTGGCTGATGGTCGAGTAGGCGAGGACTCGCTTGATGTCGGTTTGAGCCATGGCGATCGTCGCTGCGTAGAAGGCGGTCAGCGCTCCGATGGTGGCCACCACGATCGACGCCGTGTCCGACAGCGCGTAGATGGACGAGGTGCGGGCGATCATGAACACGCCGGCTGTCACCATCGTTGCGGCATGGATCAGGGCCGACACCGGGGTCGGGCCCTCCATCGCATCCGGCAGCCAGACGTACAGGGGAAGCTGAGCCGACTTGCCGGTGGCACCGACGAGAAGCAGCAGTCCGACGGCGGTGGCTGTGCCGGCTCCGAGCAGCTTGCCCGGATCGTCGAGCACCGTCGTGTACGACAGCGTCCCGAATGTCGAGAAGATGATCATGAGGCCGATGAGGAATCCGAAGTCACCGATCCTGTTGACGATGAAGGCCTTCTTGCCGGCGGCTGCGGCGCTCGGACGGACGTACCAGAACGAGATCAGCAGATAGGAGCAGAGGCCGACCAGTTCCCAACCGACGAACAGGACGGCGAAGTTGTTCGCCAGCACGAGGGTGAGCATCGACGTGGCGAATAGGTTCATGTAGACGAAGAAGCGAGTGAAACGCTCGTCGCCGTGCATGTAGCCGATCGCGTAGATGTGGATGAGGGTGCCGACTCCGGCGACGACCAGCACCATGAGCGCGGACAGTGGATCCCACAGCAGTTCGGCTGTGGCGCCGAGCGCCGGGATCCAGTTGAACACGTGCGCGACGTGCGCTTCTGCTGTACCTTGGAAGAGCGGAACGGCAGCGATGAGCCCGACGAAGAAGGACAGACCGATCATCGTCGATGCGATCCATCCTGCGATCGGCTGACCGATCCGGCGTCCGAAGAAGTGCAGCACGACCGTCCCGATCGCCGGGAGGAGGATGACGAGCCAGATGTTGCGAATGAAGAACTCGCTCATCGTCATCCCTTCAGCTCATTGAACTCATCGACCGAGGCGGTCTTTCGGTTGCGGAACACCGCGACGATGATCGCGAGGCCGACAACGACTTCCGCTGCGGCGACCACGAGCACGAAGAACACGGCGAGTTGGCCGGTCAGGTCACGCAGCTCCTGGCCGGCGGCGATGAACGTCAGGTTCACCGCGTTCAACATCAGCTCGATGCACATGAACATCACGACGGCGTTGCGGCGCATGAGGATTCCCAACGCCCCGATGCTGAACAGCACCGCTGCGAGGGTCATGTACCAGCCTGCGGTGACGGTCATTCCCGCTCCTTCCTCTTCGCAGGGAAGTAGGCGAGCGCTATGGCTCCGACCGCCGCGACGATCAGCAGCAGCGACGTTGCCTCGAACGGCAGCACCCACTTGGTGAAGAGCCCCTCACCGATCGCTTCCGCACTCCCCACAGGGGTCTCGGTGAGGTTCGAGATGCCGGTCACCCACGACCAGTCGTTGCCGACGATGACCGCCACGACGACACCGAGAACGACGAGACCCAGCACGTACCGCAGGGGCCGTTGCCACGGGATGCGTTCCTTCAGGTCTTCAGAGCGGTCGACGCCGATAAGCATGATCACGAACAGGAACAACGTCATCACCGCACCGGCATACACGATCACCTGCACGGCGGCGACGAAGTAGGCGGACTGAACGACATAGAACACGGCGAGCGACAGCATCGTGAGGATCAGGCCCATCGCCGACCGTACCGGGTTCTTGGCGAAGACGACCGCCAGCGCACCGACGATCGCCAGCGCACCAAACAGAAAGAAGAGCACCAGCTCGGTCATGACTCGTCCTCCGACGACTGGCCCTCCTCAGAGAGCCGCTCCTTGCCGGCACGGGGAGTCCATCCGACGATCCCTTCATAAGCGGCACGACCAGACGGAGCGGTGGCCCGCATCCACCCGTCGCCTTCCGTGAGTTCCTCGAAATCGGCGAACTCGTCCTCCTCGAACATGTGGTTGGGTGACCCGTCGGAGTTGACCAGCAGCTCCTTCTTCGTGTAGATGGCGTCCTGCCGGTTGGTCACGGACATCTCGAAGAGCTGCGTCATGGTGATCGCCTCGGTAGGACAGGCCTCGACGCACAGCCCACAGAAGATGCATCGAAGCATGTTGATGTCGTAGACGAACCCGTACCGCTCCCCCGGGCTCACCGGAGCATCGGGGGGGTTGTCGGCGCCACGCACGTAGATGCAGTGGGCGGGGCAGGCACCGGCGCACAGCTCGCACCCGATGCACTTCTCGGTGCCGTCCGGGTACCGGTTGAGCTGGTGACGACCGTGGAACCGTTGTGGCTTCTCCCGGAATTCCTGCGGGTAACGCTCGGTGACCAGGCCATCCTTGAAGACGGTCCGGATCCCGATCCCGAAGGTCACCTTGAGGCCTCTGACGAACTCGGAGATCATGCCCATGGCAATCCAAACTGCCGGAGACCGATGACGATCGTGACGAACACAAGCCAGGCGAGCGCGGCGGGGATCAGACCTTTCCATCCCAGCGTCATCAGCCGGTCGTACCTGATGCGTGGCATTGTCGCCCGCACCCACATGAACAGGAACAGGACGACGATCGTCTTGAGGAAGAAGTAGAGGATCGGGAGCAACGCCGAGATCCAGGTCGGAATCCGCCCATCGAGGGTTGGCCCGTTCCACCCACCGAGGAACAGTGTGGTGGAGAGTGCCGCCATGTTGAACATATTGATGTATTCGGCGAGGAAGAACCATGCAAAGCGCATCCCCGAGTACTCGGTGTGGAACCCGCCGACCAGCTCCTGTTCGGCCTCGACCATGTCAAACGGCGCTCGGTTGGTCTCGGCGATGCCCGCGATGAAGAAGATCACGAACGACACGAACATCGGGATGATGTTCCATCGGGGGATCACCATCAGTATCGGCCACCCGAAGAGGTCGGCGTACGACCCTGATTGGGAGGCGACGATCTGCTGGATCGAGAGGCTGCCCGAATAGAACACGACGGGCACGAGCGCGAGCCCGATCGCCGCCTCGTAGGAGATGGCTTGCGCCGTTGCACGAACAGCGCCAAGCAGCGGATACTTCGATCCCGACGACCAACCAGCGAGAACCACCGCATAGACCGCGACCGATGAGAAGGCGAGGATGTAGAGCAGCCCGATGCTCAAGTCGGTTCCCTGAAGGCTGATCGTCCGCTCGACACCACCGAGTGTCACCGTGAACGCCGGACCGATCGGAATCACCAGGAAGATCAGAAACGCCGGAATCAAGGCGATGACCGGAGCGAGGATGTAGAGACCGAAATCGGCCTTGCGTGGTGTGATGGACTCTTTGAAGAACAACTTCAACCCGTCGGCGACCGTCTGGAGCACCCCGAACGGCCCTGCACGGAACGGACCGATCCGGTTCTGCATGTCCGCGACGACCTTCCGCTCCGACCAGACGAGCAGCAGCACGACGACCATCAGCATCGCGAAGATCACGATGACCTTGACCGTGACGATCCCGACGTCCCACCAGTCCATCAGCCGTCCACCCCCTTCCGCACCGTCACCTCGAGCCCATCACCGAGTGACGGCGTCCCGAATTGGTTGAACGGCACGTACACGACCCCTCGTGCCAGCGAGGCGTCGAAGGTGGCCGGCACGGAGGCAGCGCCTGACGCGGTCTCGACCGTCACCTCGTCCCCCTCTTCAACCCCGAGCGTCGCGGCGTCGGCCGGGTGCAGATGCACACGAGCGCCGGGAGCGAGATGATGAAGCGACAGCGAGTGCCGCATCTCGACACCGTCGTCATAGAGCGTTCGTGCAAGGTGGAGGGCTAAAGGCGCCGACACGGACGCAACGTCGTTGTCGGCCGGTTGGTAGCGCAGCGGCTGGCATGCTCCGCTTCGTGGAACCACAACACCGTCGCCACGCAGATCCCCCCATTCGACACCTTGGTAGGCGGGTGCGACACGAGCGATCTCCGCACCCACGGAGGCGGCATCCTCGAAGCCCATGGGTGTCCCCATGCGATGAGCGATCTCTTCGAGGATCGACCAGTCCGGCTGTGTCTGACCTGGCCCCGCGACGATGCGCGCAACCTTCTGAACCCGGCCTTCCAGATTCGTCGTGGTGCCTTCCTTCTCTGCGAAGGTCTCCGCGGGAAACACGACATCGGCGCGTGAGGACGAGTCCGTGAGAAACAGATCGAGCGCCACCGTGAACTCGGCGGCGTCGAGTGCCCGTGCAGCCAGTGCCCCGTTCGGAACGTCGCGGACCGGGTCCGCTCCCACCATCACCAATGCCTTCAGCTCCCCGCCCTCGAGTCCTTCGAGGATACCTCTGGCATCACGACCCTCATGGTCGGGCACGGCCCCGAACACTGCCTCGAATGCGGCTACCTGGTCGGGATCGTCGAGAGCGACCCTCCCCGGCAGAAGCCCGGGGGCCAGACCCATGTCGAGTGCCCCGTAGACGTTCGAACGGCGTGCGAATGGCATGACCTTCGCGTCTGGAAGGGTCAATGCGAACGCTGCGATGGATTCAGCCAGTCTCGGATCCTCGGTCAGCCCGGTGCGTCCTACGATCGCGATGACCGGACCCTCGTCGAGCACCGCCCTGGCGGCGGCGTACTCACCGTCACCAGCGGCGAGCGCCCGCAGCACCTCCGGTCCTTGCCCGGGTCGGTAGGTGATCTTCTGCTCGGTGCAGTCGTCGAGGCCGGTCCTGCGAGGATGCACGACGACCAGCTTCACGCCTCGCTTCTGAGCTGCCTGGCGAACTCTGAGATACAGCGTGCCCGACTCCTCCTTCAGGTCGGGCCCCCACACAAGAATCGACGTCGCCGTGTCGAGGTCGCCGATCGTCGCCTTCCTGTCGACGGCGGCGAGCAACTTGGGATCGAGACCGTCGTCCATCTGCGCATCGACGTGATTGGAGCCGATGACCGAGCGCATGAACTTCGAGAAGGCGTAGGCGTCCTCGTTGGTGCCTCGGGCGCCGCCCAATCCCGCGATCACGTCCCCACCGGATGCGTCCGCGATCTCCTTGAGCCGCCGGGCGGTCAGGTCGAGCGCTTCGGCCCACCCCGCCTCTCTGAAGGTGCCGTCCTCGTTCTTGATGAGCGGCACTCGCAAACGGTCCTTCGATCCGATGAACTCGAACCCGAACCGGCACTTGTCATTGAGCCATCCTTGGTTCGTCGCGTCGTTGTCGACACCTGTGAAGCGGAGGACGTCGTTCTGGCTGGTGTCGATCTCGATGCTCTCTCCGGCCGAGCAGTGATGGCACGTGGACTCGGCCTTTCTGAGGTCCCACGGCCGTGCTCTGAACCGGTAGGGAACGGCAGTGAGGGCCCCCACGGGACAGATCTGCACGGTATTGCCCGAGAAGTATGACGAGAACGGCTCGTCGGGGAAGGTCGCGATCTGCGTGTTGTTGCCACGAGCCGCGAACTCGATGAGCGGGTCACCGGCGACTTCGTCGGCGAAGCGAACGCAGCGCGCGCAGAGGATGCAGCGCTCCCGATCGAGGAGAACGAGATCGGATATGGCAATCGGTTTCTCGTAGTGCCGCTTCTCCTCGACGAAGCGACTCTCACCGGGCCCGTAGCCCACCGTTTGATCCTGGAGCGGGCACTCACCGCCCTTGTCACACACAGGGCAGTCGAGCGGGTGGTTGATGAGCAGGAACTCGAGCACGCCTTCTTGCGCCTTCTTGACAACAGGAGTCGTGGTGTGGACCACCTGTCCGTCGGCGGCGAAGAGCGTGCACGATGGCGTCAGCAGGTTGCCGCGTGGCGTCTCCAACTCGACGAGACACGCACGGCACATGCCAACGGGCTCGAGTCGCGGATGGTGGCAGAAGTGGGGGATGTAGACGCCGGCTTCCCTGGCAGCGTCGATGACCGGCTTGCCCTTCGGGACTTCGAGTTCCCGACCGTCGACGGTGACCTTCACGAGCTCACTCAAAGGGGCACCCCCCACCGTGGATGTGCTGCATGACCTCGTCCTTGAAGTACTTCGTGATCGAGGTGATCGGTGAGACGGACGATGGGCCGAGCGGGCAGATGGTCGTCATCTTGGGCGGCCATGCCAATCCGGGGCTGATGTTGTCGGCGATGTCGAGGAGGAGGTCGGCATCGACCTCGCGGCCGGCTCCCATCTCGATTCGCCGGAGGACCTGCTCTTCCCATGTGGTGCCTTCGCGACAGGGTGTGCACTGTCCACAGGACTCGTGCGAGAAGAAACGGACGACCCGCTCGGCGGCCCGAACCACGCAGGTGGTGTCGTCCATGACGATGACGGCGCCAGAGCCCAGCATCGAACCAGCCTTGTCGCACGCCTCTCTGGTGATGGGGTCGTCGAGATGCTCAGATGGAACGAACCATGGGGCGCTCGCGCCGCCGGGAATCCAGGTCTTCAACCCGTTGCCGTTTCTGATGCCGCCTGCAACGTCGAAGATCAGCTCGCGCCAGGTGATGCCTCGAGGAAGCTCGTAGTTGCCGGGCTTGGCCACGTGACCAGACACGGAGAACAGGAACGTGCCGGTGTCCGCCTCGTCGCCGAGGGCCTTGTAGGCGTCGGCGCCGTGCTCGATGATGAACGGGAGGTTGGAGACCGTCTCGACGTTGTTGACGATCGTCGGCATCATGTACAGGCCTTTGGCGGCAGGGAAGTAGGGCGGCTTGAGGCGAGGTTCTCCGCGCCGCCCTTCGAGGCTGTTGATGAGAGCGGTCTCTTCTCCGCAGATGTAGGCGCCACCGCCCAAGTGAACGGTCACATCGAGGTCGTAGTCGGTCCCGAAGATGCCCCTGCCGAGATAGCCCTTCTCGTAGGCCTCCGCAAGGGCACGCTGTACACGGCGGGCCGGCTTCGGATACTCACCGCGGATGTAGATGAACGCCTCGTGCACCTCGTTGGCGACAGAGGTGATGATCATGCCTTCGATCATTTGGTGGGGATCGCGTTCGAGGAGTTGTCGGTCCTTGAACGTTCCCGGCTCGGACTCGTCGGCATTGACCACCAGGTACGAGGGTCGCGGAGGAGCCAGGAAGCTCCACTTCATCCCCGCTGAGAACCCGGCACCGCCTCGCCCGATGAGACCCGAGGACTTGACCATCTCGACGAGGTCGTCTCGAGTCATGTCGAGTGCCATGCGGGCGCTTCTGTAGCCGCCGGTCTCCTCGTAGACGGAGATCGTGTTGCTGTCCGACGGATGCTCCAGCATCCGCTTGGTCAACACCTGCGGATAGGCGCTCACGAGTCACCCCCCGTCGTGCCGTACGGATCGAACGCCGGGTACGGGCCAACCGCTCCCTGTGCATCGAGGATGCCCGGATCGAACGACCTCGTGCCTCCGAAACGCTCCTGGAGCTCGTCGGCTCTGACGACGTCGGGCTTCGTCTCGCGCAGCCACCGGACCATCTCGACGACAGACTCCTGGGTCACACCCTCGACGAGTTCGTAGTTGACCTGGACGGCGGGTGCTCCTCCGCAGGCTCCGATGCACTCCACGTGCTCAACGGTCACGATGCCCTCCGCATCGGTCTCGCCTGCCGGCACGCCTGCCTCGCCCTCGGCGGAACTCACGACGGCGTCGGCCCCGAGCAGCATGCAGGAGATCGAGGTGCACACCGAAACGAGATAGCGGCCCTGCGGAACTTTCTTGAACATGCCGTAGAAACTCGCGACCGAGTCGACCTGCATCGGGGTGAGGCCCGTCAGCTCCGCAACCTGGCGCATTCCATCCTCGGTCAGGTAGCCGTCTTCACGCATCGCGATGTACAGCAACGGCATGACGGCCGACCGCCGCTGCGGGTACCGGGCAATGAGGGCCTCTGCTCGTTCGAACGCTTCCGGGCTCCAGCTCATCGATCCACGTCTCCAATCACAGGATCGAACGACGAGATCGTGGCGACGGAATCGGCGATCAGCGAATCGGACATTGCGATCGGGAGTCCCTGGAGGTTGGCGAACGACGGGGCGCGTATGTGCATCCTCAGCGGACGTGCACCGCCATCCGACACGAGGTAGGCACCGAGTTCACCTCTCGGCGACTCGATGGCCACGTACGCCTCACCTGCCGGCACCTTGAATCCCTCGGTGAAGATCTTGAAGTGGTGGATCAACGCCTCCATGGACTGGTTGATCCGTGCTCGCGGAGGCGGCGTGACCTTGCGGTCCTCCGTGCGGTAATCACCTTTCGGCATCGATTCGGCGACCTGACGGACGATATGCAGCGACTGCGTGATCTCTCCGACTCGCACCCGGTACCGGTCGTACACGTCGCCGTTGCTGCCGACCGGCACTTCGAACTCGTACTGCTCGATACCGCTGTACGGCTGGGCCTTCCGCAGATCCCAATTGACCCCGGTCGCACGCAGATTCGGACCTGTGATGCCGTAGGCCACCGCCTCCTCCGCGGTGATGACCCCGACTCCGATCGTGCGCTCTTCCCAAATAGGGTTGTGTTTGAGGAGGTCCTCGTAGTCAGCCACGCCGGCGAGCGCCTTCTCGATGATGTCGGCGATGTCGGCCCTCCATCCATCCGGCAGGTCGGCTGCGACACCGCCGGGGCGGATGTAGTTGTGGTTCATCCGCAGACCGGTGGTCTTCTCGAAGAACGCGAGGATTGCCTCACGGTCGCGGAACCCATAGAGCATCATCGACAGGGCTCCGATGTCCATGCCGGCGGTCGCAAGGAACACCTGGTGGGAGGCAACTCGATTGAGTTCCGTCATCAGGATGCGGATCGCCCGGGCGCGTGGCGGGATCTCGACGCCGAGCAGCTGCTCGACGGCGAGCGAGTAGGCAAGTTCGTTGAACATCGGCGACATGTAGTCCATGCGAGTCACGTTCGTGCCGCCCTGGAGGAAGCTCAGTTCCTCGCCCGTCTTCTCCATGCCCGTGTGCAGGTACCCGATAATCGGCTTGCTCCGACGGATGATCTCGCCCTCCAACTCGAGTTGGAGTCGGAGCACCCCGTGGGTGGATGGGTGCTGCGGGCCCATGTTGATGATCATCAGCTCGTCATCTGGCACCTCTTCTTCTTCGATGATGAAGTCGTCGTCGACCTTGGACCCGGTTTGCTCGATGAGGCGCCCACCGTGCTCCTCGCTGAACATCTTCTGGGAGCCTTCGTCGGTGGAGCCACGTACCCACTCCGGTTCCTCGGTGCCGCTCACCCAGACTTCGTGGAGTTCGCGCTTCATCGTGCCTCCGGCGATGACTTGAACTGGACGGGGACCGAACCCATGGCATAGTCCTTGCGTAGCGGGTGCCCCTGCCAGTCGTCCGGCATCAGGATGCGCGAGAGATCGGGATGGCCTTCGAAGGTGATACCGAACATGTCGAACGCTTCTCGCTCGTAGAAGTTGGCACCGGGGTACACCGGCACGAGGGACGGAACGCTCGTGTCCTCCTCGGCTACCTCCGCCCGCAAGCGAACCCGCAGGTTGTGTTGAAGGGAAAGCAGCCCTGCAACGAGCTCGAAGCGCACGTCCCGTTTGCCGAGATAGTCGACGACGGTCTCGTCGACCAGCATCTCGAACCCGGCGTCCTTGGCGGCCTGAGCTGCGTCCCGCCACCGCTCCTTGGGGACGATCAGCACGTCTTGACCGGATGAGAGCATCCACTCCACACCGAGGCCCTCCGCCAGGGCTGCGATGATCGGATCACTCATCGGGCGAGCTCCCCCGACACGATCTTGGATTGGAGGGTCAGGATTCCATGCATGAGCGACTGGGGTCCGGGAGGGCAGCCGGGAATGTACATGTCCACGGGAACGATTTCGTCGACTCCCTGCACCAGCGCGTAGTTGTTGAACATCCCACCAGTCGAGGCGCACGCGCCCATCGAGATCACCCACTTGGGCTCCGCCATCTGGTCGTACACCTGCCGGAGAACCGGGGCCATCTTCTGCGACAGGCGTCCGGCAACGATCATCAGGTCGGCCTGACGGGGTGATGCTCGGAACACCTCCATCCCGAATCTGGCGAGGTCGTAGTGGGAGGCACCGGTGGCCATCATCTCGATAGCGCAGCACGCCAGTCCGAACGTCGCGGGCCACATCGACTGGGTCTGCGCCCAGCGAGCAGCCTTCTGAACCGTCGTGGTGAGGATGCCGGGCGCACCGTCCGCTCGAGCCATCAGGCAGCCTCGCGCTCAGACGGAATGTACCGGGATCGCCGCTTCACGTTCCAGTCGAGCGCACCACGCTTCCACACGTAGCCGAGCGTCTCGATCACGAGCAGTGTGAAGATGCCGACCGCTGCGATTCCATACCACCCAAGCTCGCGAAACTGGACGGCCCAGGCGAACAGGAAGATCGTCTCGATGTCGAAGATGACGAACAACATCGCCACGAGATAGAACTTGACGGGGAACCGTTGAACGGTTTCGTGCTCAGGAACGATGCCGCACTCGTAGGGAGCCAACTTCTCCGGAGTCGGGTTCTTGGGAGCGATCAGCCATGAGAGACCGGCCACACCGAACCCGAATACCGCCACCAGCACGAACATGATTGCCACAGGCAGGTAGTCGGCAAGGCTCACGGGGACACCCTCTCTCTGATGACGTAAGACTAGAAGTCGTGACAGGACTCGACAAAACGCCCGGCCAGGCAGAACGAAGGACTCCCCCGGGCCTACTTCGACGTCCCGATCGCCGCCGCCACGGCCGCGGTCGCGTGCAGCGCGGTCGTGTCGAACACAGGAACCTCCACGTCGTCCTGGCCGATGAGCATGCCGATCTCCGTACATCCGAGGATCACCCCACTCGCACCACCCTCGACCAACCGGTCGATGATCTCGACGTAGGCACGTTTCGAGTTACCGGGCACTTCGCCGTGGACCAACTCATCGAAGATGACCGCATCGACCGTTGCACGATCGCCGGCATCCGGTACGTGCACATCGAGTCCGTAGCGACCTTCGAGGCGGCCTCGGTAGAAGTCCTGTTCCATCGTGTACCGGGTGCCGAGCAGGGCGACGGTATCGATGCCGTGCGCGACGACGGCTTCCCCCGTTGCGTCGGCGATGTGGAGCAGTGGGATCGACACTGCCTGTTCGATCGACACCGCCACCTTGTGCATGGTATTCGTGGCGAGGATCAGCAGATCCGCACCCGCACGCTCGAGCGCGGTTGCCTCCATGGCGAGGGCTCGCCCAGCCGTGTCCCAGTCACCCGTCGACTGCATGTGCTCTATCTCCGCGAAGTCGACCGATGACAAGACGATCTGAGCCGAGTGGAAGCCACCCAGACGGCGCCCAACCTCTTCATTGATGAGCCGGTAGTACGTCGCCGTTGACTCCCAGCTCATCCCTCCGATGATGCCAATGGTTTTCAAGGTTCTCGGTTGTCGGTTGTCGGTTTTCGGTAGGGCCCGTGTCCCGCCGTCAGCTGTCCGCTGTCAGCTCCTACGCTAGGGGCATGACGCGCTACGGGCCCGACGTTGCTCTGATCGTCGTCGACGTTCAGAACGATTTCGCCGACCCGAACGGGAGCCTGTCGGTTGCCGGGGCGGAGTCGATCATCCCGACGATCAACGCGCAGATCGAACTCGCGCGAGAAGCAGGATCCCCCGTCGTCTACACGAGAGACTGGCATCCCGAGTCCACACCTCACTTCGCCAAGGACGGTGGCATCTGGCCGGTGCATTGTGTCGCCGGCACCTGGGGCGCCGAGTTCCAGCCCGATCTCGTCGTCGACGGACAAGAGATCCGCAAAGGAGCGAACGGCGAAGACGGCTACTCGGGGTTCACCATGCGGGACCCGGTGTCCGGTGGGATGAAGTCGACTGGGCTCGACGTGTGGCTCGGGCCGATTCGACGGCTCGTACTCGTGGGGCTGGCCACCGACTACTGCATCGAAGCGACCGCCCTCGACGGTTTGGCGCTCGGCTACGAAGTGACAGTCCTGGCGGATGCCATCAGAGCAGTGAATCTCGAGGACGGCGACGGTGACCGAGCCCTCCAGGAGGTGCTCGAAGCCGGTGGTGCAGTCGAGTGAACCGCCTCGAAGCCTGGGTCGAGCGAGAGACGGGAGGATCACTCTCGAGACAGCTCGAAGGTTCGACGTCGTCAACGCTGTATGAGGTTCTGGTGGATGGCGCACATACGTTGGTCGTTCGTGCATTCACGAACACTCCTTGGTTGAAACATGAACCCGATCTGGCCAGCCATGAAGCTGCCGCGCTCCAGATCCTCGAGACAGTCGACCTTCCGGTGCCGCACGTGATCGCACTCGACCCGGCGGGAGTCGAAGCGGGCATCCCGGCGATCATCACGACGCATCTTCCCGGCCGTGTGGTTCTGCCCGAAACACCCACGGATGAGTGGCTCGAAGCGCTTGGTGAGCCTTTGGTCACGCTTCGAGAAGCGTCGCTGGGTGACTTTGCATGGACATACGACCCCTGGGTAGATCAGACATCGCTCGCGCCCCCCGCGTGGTCGGTCACTCCTGGCCTCTGGGAGGACGCGTTCGCTCGGTATGCATCCGGCATGCCTGACGAGCCATGGCGCTTCATCCATCGTGACTATCACCCGACCAACATCCTGTGGAAAGAGCACCATGTCACCGGAATCGTCGACTGGGTGAATGCCTGCCTCGGACCGCACAGCTCCGATGTCGCACACTGCAGACTCAATCTCGCCCTCATGTACGGGCAGGAGGTCGCCGACCGGTTCACCGACCTTCTCGGGTTCCCGTACGATCCTGTTTGGGATCTCGCGCCGGCGCTGAGTGTCCTGCCCGAATTCGATGTCTATCCACCTTGGTCAGTGTTCGGTCTGACGAACCTCACACTCGATCTGCTTCGCAGACGCATCGAGGAGTTCATCGCAATGGTGTGTTGAGCGACGGCGCTCGCCACGCCGTGCCTCGCACCTTGCTCCTCGTATCGCGCCACTGGCTTGCCCTCCCTCGATAACACGCCTCTCACTAAGCTGTCGGGTGGGTCAAGGAAGGTGGAGATGCGCATCAACAAGCACTGGATCGTCGTTGTGCTGGTCATAGCTTTCATCGCGACAGCCTGCACCAGTGGATCGTCGACCACGACGACCGAGGCAACGACGGCTGCACAAACCACGACAACTGCAATGTCCTGCACCGTCGAGAACTTGAATCTGGTTACTCCTGGAACACTCACCGTCGCCACTGGTGAGCCGGCGTTTCCGCCGTGGGTGGGAACCGTCGACGGCGAGGGGTTTGACGATCCCACATCGAAGCTCGGATTCGAGGCTGGGCTCGTCTACGACATCGCCGAGCAGCTCGGATTCTCGGATGACCAGGTCGTTTGGACACGCGTCGACTTCAACGAAGCGATCGCTCCGGGACCGAAGGACTGGGACTTCAACATCCAGCAGTACTCGATCACGACCGATCGCCAAGAGGTCGTCGACTTCTCCGAGCCCTACTACACGACCCACCAGGCGCTCGTCGTGTATCCGGATTCGCCGTACGCGCACGTGACATCGGTCGAGGATCTGAAGGACGCCATTCTCGGAGCGCAGGTCGGCACAACGAGCCTCGACTTCATCGAGCAGGTGATCCAGCCGAACACGGCACCGTTCGTGTATGACGAGAACGTCGATCTCGAGGCAGCGATGAACGCCGGTCAGATCGACGGGCTGGTGGTCGATCTGCCTACTGCGTACTACGTCACGGCAGCCCAAGTCGACGGATCGGTCATCGCCGGCGAGTTCACGACGATGTCGGCCAACCCGGACAACTACGGGATCCTCTTCGCCAAAGGCAACCCGCTCGTCACATGCGTCAACCAGGCGATCGACACACTGAAGGCCAACGGGACCCTGCAACAGCTCGAGGACACGTTCCTCACGCAAGGCGGGGCCATCCCGGAGATCAGCGGCTAGACGAGCAGTGACAGAGCCCACGACAGTCGGAGGCGGGGGCCCGGGAATCTTCGGGCCCCCACCGAGACGTCGTGAAGAAGGCGCGAGAGGGGCGCTCATCGCGTTCTTCTCGACGCTCGTGTTCGCCGGCCTCGCCCTTTGGGCCATCCTCAGCTCTGACGCCTGGCCCAGGGTGCAGCAACAGTTCTTCAACCCCCGCCACTTCACCGAGAGCTTCCCCACGATCGCTCGCGGCTTCTGGCTCGACATCAAGATGTTTCTGCTGGCTGAAGTGATCATCCTCGTTCTATCGCTGATCATCGCGATGATTCGGTCGCTTCGTGGCCCGGCGTTCTTTCCTCTCCGGGCGCTGGCCGTCACGTTCATCGACATCATCCGAGGTGTGCCCCTCATCCTGTTGATCCTCCTACTCGGCTTCGGCGTACCGGCGCTCCAGCTGCCAGGCGTCCCGAGAAGTGCTCTGTTCTGGGGGCTCACCGCCCTGATCATCAGCTACAGCGCGTACACGGCCGAGGTGTACAGGGCTGGGATCGAGTCGGTGCACGAGAGTCAGCGGATGTCTGCTCGATCTCTTGGCCTCACTCAGGGGCAGGCGCTCAGATACGTGATCGTTCCTCAGGCCGTCCGCAACGTCATCCCGGCGCTGCTCAATGGCTTCGTCAGCCTTCAGAAGGATGTTGCGCTCGTCTTCGTCGTCGGCATTCGGGAAGGGGTTCGCGCTGCCGACATCTATGCGGCCAGGACCTTCAACTACACCGGCTACATCGCTGCCACGTTGCTGTTCCTCGCGGTGAGCGTTCCGGTGGCACGATTCACCGACTGGTACACCGACCGTGACCGCCGGCGCAGACAAGTGATGTCGTCGTGAACAAGCTCGAACTCCAAGGCGTGTGCAAGGCGTTCGGTGACAAGGAGGTCCTCAGAGACGTGGATCTCTCCGTTGCACAGCACGATGTTGTGTGCCTGATCGGGTCGTCCGGCTCCGGCAAATCGACCATGCTCAAGTGCATCAACCTGCTCGTTCCCATCGACAAAGGTGCGATCCTGCTCGATAGTGCGAAGATCACCGAGCCGGGTGTGAACGCCAACCAGGTTCGGGAGGACATGGGCATCGTCTTTCAGGCGTTCAATCTGTTCCCGCACATGACGGTGCTCGACAACATCACTCTCAGTCCACGCAAGGTCCACGACATCCCCAAGCGTCAGGCAGAGGATCGGGCCAAGGAGCTCCTCGCTCGATTCGGGCTCTCCGACAAGACGAACGAGTACCCCGACAAGCTCAGTGGCGGCGAGCAGCAACGTGTCGCGGTGATCAGAGCCCTGGCAACAGAGCCGAGCCTGATGCTCTTCGACGAGGTCACCTCCGCACTCGATCCTGAGCTCGTCGCCGAGGTCCTCAACGTCATCAGAGGCCTCAAGAAGGAGGGAATGACCATGGTGATCGCCACCCACGAGATGGGGTTTGCACGGGATGTTGCAGATCAGGTCTGCTTCCTCGACGGAGGTCGCATTCTCGAACACGGGACCCCGGCCGAGATCTTCACGAACCCCACCGAACCCCGGACAGAACAGTTCCTTCAGCGCATCATCGACGCGGGACGCCTATAGGGCGAGCGATGCTCGCCCGTACCTGGTACCTCGTATCTCGCATCCCGACAGCGGAACGCCTCCGGCCACTTCGTGGGTACGGCCCGCCCTGCGGTCTCTGAAGGCGCCCAGCTCGCGTACGAGGTACGGCGGGCGCAGCCCGCTCAGGCGGTAGGGGCAAGCCTGACCATGCGTTCGAGCGTCGCGTAGGCGAGCTCACCGACGCCACGCTCGGACTCGTCGAGCAGGTTCGCCATCACCTTCAGAACCCACTCCATGAGGGGCCTCGACCGTAGCCCCGCGTGGGTCAACGCCCACATCACCCTCGGCTTGCCGATGGCGCGCACGAAAATTCTCGCCATCCGGTAGTAGAGGCCGTACTCGTCGTGCAGCTCGCGGGGATACCGCTGAAGGAGCGAGAGGTCGTTCGCAGCGAGCGCTTCGTGCACTTGTCTCGCGGCTCGACGACCCGTCTCGTACGCATAGGCGATGCCTTCGCCGTTCCAGGGGTTGATCATCCCCGCGGCATCACCGGCGATCACCCAGTTCGGCCCAACCAGCGGGCCGACCGACAGTCCCATGGAGAGTTTGCCACCCATGGGTTTGGCGTGCGGCCCGTGCAGGTCCCAGTACCCGGGGGCGGTCCGTACGTAGGTGTCCATCATCCTCGACGTGTTGGTGTGCTTCCACCTCGCGAACGTCGACAACAGCCCCACGCCGACGTTCACCTCACCGTCGCCCAGCGGGAAGATCCATCCGTAGCCGGGCATCTGTGCCCCTGTTTCGTCTCGGATGTCGAGCTGGCTCTCCATGAAACGGTCGCCGGATCGGGGACTCGAGTAGTAGCCCCGCAGCGCCATGCCGATCGGATAGTCCCTACGACGTGAGGTGCCGAGTGCCCTGCCGAACCGCGACAGCGAACCGTCCGCCACGACGACCACGCGGGGCGTCAGCAGCTCTTCACCGGCCCGAACGCCCACCAGCCGTCCGTTGTCGATGACCGGCATCGCTTCCGTGTGTTCGAGAACGGCCACGCCCTTGCTCCTGACGAGCCCGGCCACCTGAGCATCGAGGTCGCGCCGTCTGATGACCCCACCCCAGTTGGGGTAGATGGGATGGTCTGGCCAGTCCATCTCCAGGTTGAGTTCGTCACCGGCGTAGGAACGGAGGCCGTCGACACGATGGAACGTCGGCACCGAGAAGTCGAAACCCATGTCCAGGAGCTCCTTGACGGAACGAGGAGTGAGCCCATCGCCGCATGTCTTGTCTCTCGGATAGGTCTTCTTCTCGAGAACGGTGACCGAGTGCCCAGCCTCGGCCAGCCAGAACGCAGCAGCGGAGCCTGCCGGCCCTCCGCCGACGACGACAACTTCCGTGTGTGCTGACATTCGGCCCATCAGCCTACTTGTCAGGGAGCGATGGGAAGCCCCTGCTGGGCCCACGCGGCGATACCACCACCAATGTCCTCGACGTTCTGAAAGCCAAGATTCTTCATGATGGTGAGCGCTTGACCGCTCCGGTTGCCCGTGTGGCAGTAGATCAGATACTGCTTGTTGCGGTCGAGCTGGCTCAACTGCTGCTGGAAGTCGGCGGCGTAGAAGTCGATGTCGACGGCACCGGCGATCTTCCCGGACTGGTACTCGTCCGGGGTCCGCACGTCGATCAGTTCGAAGTTGGGGTCGCCCTGATTCGCCTGGATCGTGTCGTATGCCTGCTGCGGTGTGACCGTTCCGATCTGCTGGGTGGCCGTCCCGCCGCACGAGGCGAGAAGGAACGCGAACAGGACGGTGATAGTGATGAGTTTTCGCACGGCTGAGATGATATACCCTCTAGGGGTACATACAGTCACGGAAGATCGGTCACCCCCGCCGGTCTTGGCACCTGCTTCGAGTGTCCGGACTGCTCACGGATTTCGACCCGTCGACACCCCCGAATATCGTGAGGCGTACCGTGGATGTGCCCCAGCCGACGATCAACCGACTACCTCGCTACCTGTTCTGCCTTGAGCAGTTCACAGGAGACTCCTCGACGATCTCCTCCTCGGAGCTGGCACGGCTTGCCGACGAGACCGCCGCAACGGTGAGAAAGGATCTCTCCTACCTCGGCTCGCACGGTACACGTGGGATCGGATACGACGTCAACACCCTCCGCTCGCAGATCAGGGGAAAGCTCGGCCTCGACCAGTCACGAGACATCGTGATCGTCGGCGCGGGTCACCTCGGTTCGGCCCTCGCCACCTATGAGGGTTTCGATGAGGGCGACCTGCGCGTGGTGGGCATCTATGACATTTCCCCGGCAGTCATCGGTACCCGGGTCGGCGACATGACGGTCAGACACGTTGATGTGATGCAATCGGACCTCGCCAGTCGGCGCTGCTTGCTCGGGATCGTCGCCGTCCCGACGGGTTCCGCGCAGGACGCCGCCGACCGTCTCGTCGCCGCGGGCGTTTGCGGGATCCTGTCGTTCGCACCAACGCTTCTCCGCGTCCCGAGAAGCGTCTTCGTGCGTCACATCGACCTCGCGACCGAACTGAACTCACTGAGCTACTACGTGAACGCACGAAGGAACGCGCTCTAGCGTTTCGAGATCATCGCGGCGATCCCAGCTCCGGCAAGCGCGACGAGCACAATCACCGAAACCGAGATGATGTCGGTGGGACTCATGACCAGGGCCAGCCGAAACCGCCGGGCCGGTTGATCAGACCGATGACCGTGAGCACCAACAGCGCTGCCATGAAGATGCCGAACAGTGCGATTGCGAAGCGTCGATGTGACGGATTCGACTCCGGGTTCCTGTCGACGAACGGGACGGCGAACAAACCGATGATCACGAGGAGCGGCGCGAAGAACCCGGCGGTATCTCGCGGCATCCAGGCGAACAGCTGCGCCACCCACACGAGGTACCAAGGGATCCTGGACGGATCTGCCGCGCCGCCGGCCTGACGGAAGACCGGCGCGGGACCGGCGAGCGCCAGCAGGGCGAGGATGATCGCCGATATCACCGCGGTGACCAGCTCAACCCGGTAGAGCTGCTTCGCCTCGACACTTGGGCCGCCCTGTTTCGCCGGCGTCTCCGCAGCCTCTGTGGGCGCTACGGCGAGCGCTTCGGCCGCCGCGGGGACCGGGAGCGGCTCTGCCTCAGGCACAGCGACATCCGGCGCCACGGCCGCGGGTGCAGGCTGCGGGGCCGGTGCTGCCGCTGTGGAAGCCGGCACGACAGGAGCCTTCGTCCCGACCATGTCGGCCAGGGCCTGATCGAACGACACACCGAGCGCCTTCGCCTTCGCCTCGACCGACCGCCGGAACAACTTCTCCGGCATTCCCAGGGTCACCGCGGCCTCCTCGACCGACATGGCGCCGACAGGTGGGGAGACAACCGGTTGCGGCGCTGCGGGCGCAGGAGTCTCGACCGGGGTCGCCGGCGCAGCCACCGGGGCGGCTGCTGCAGGTGATGCAGGAGCTGCGGACGTCGCAGGGGCGACTCCACCAAGCATCCCGGTGAGCGCCTCATCGAACGACACGCCTTCAGCCTTCGCCTTGGCCTCAACCGACCGGCGGAACAGCTTCTCCGGATACCCGAGCGCTTCGGCGGCCTCCTCGAGCGACATGCCCGCGGCGGCCGGAGCGGCTGGGGCGGCAGCAGAAGTGACAGGAGTCTCGACCACGGGAGCAGCGGGCGCAGGAGTCTCGACCGGGGTCGCCGGCGCAGCCACCGGGGCGGCTGCTGCAGGTGATGCAGGAGCTGCGGACGTCGCAGGGGCGACTCCACCAAGCATCCCGGTGAGCGCCTCATCGAACGACACGCCTTCAGCTTTCGCCTTGGCCTCAACCGACCGGCGGAACAGCTTCTCCGGATACCCGAGCGCTTCGGCGGCCTGCTCGAGCGACATGCCCGCGGCGGCTGCCGAGGGTGCTTCCGCCACAGGCACGGGCGCGACGCCGGAGACAGGAACAGGTGATTCTGGAACGGCCGCGACTGCGTCCGCGGCCGGCGTCGCCGACTCGGTAGCGGCCGGGGCTTCCGGCGCTGCTCCGCCGAGCATCCCGGCGAGCGCCTCATCGAACGACACGCCCAACGCCTTCGCCTTGGCGTCGACCGATCGACGCAACAGCTTCTCCGGCATGCCGAGCACCTCGGCGGCCTGCTCGAGCGACATACCGGCGGTCGCTGCCGGAGCCGCGACCTGCACCGCCTCAGGAGGCTCGACAGGATCTGCTGACACAGGCGTGGCAGGAGCAGGTGCTGTCGGTGCCGTTCGCGTCACCGGAATCCGTTCGGGTGTGATTCTGGGCACGTTCTGCTTGGGAACTGCGTTCCGTTCCAGCACGGGCCCGAGACCCTCGATCGCCTGGCGGCGGGCTGCTCTGACGCGCTCGAGAAGACCGGCCGGCATCTCTGTGGGGCCGGCGGCCGGCGAGGCGACGCCTTCCGGAAGGGCTCGCGGATCCAGGTCGCCGACGGATGCTGCCGGGATCTCCCCGCTCCCCTCACCGAGGGCCCTGGCCCGAGCGACGGCGATCCGGCGGCGCAGCTCTTCAGGAATCTCCGGCATCACGACTCCTCAGGCTCCGAAAGGCCGTCTCTGCGGACCCTCCACAGATGCACACCGGTGAGCGCTAGCAACAGAAACGGCAGAAGGATCACATGGAAGACATACGCACGCAGCAGAGTGGCCGCGAGGGTGGGTCCGAAGAATGCCTTGGCGAGCGCCCCACCGAGAAGAGGGATCGCCTGGAGTACGGCGTTGACGACCGAGAGCGTCGCCTGAGCCGACAGATCCCACGGGAGAACGGTGCCAGTGATCGTGAGCGCAACCACTCCCAGCAGCAGCACGACACCAATGACCCAGTTGGCACGCCGCCGAGCCTTGTACGCGCCGTGGACGAAGACCACGACCATGTGCAGACACGACGAGATGATGAGCAGGTACGCGGACCATCGGTGGAGACTCCGGAGGAACTGGGGGTAGGGCGCCTGAACCGTCGCGTCCATGTAGGCGTTCTGAAGTGCCGGCCGGTACCCAAAGCTCAAGAGCAACCCTGTGATCACGAGCACCACGAGCAAACCGATGCTGATCCCGCCCAGACCGAACGTGTAGGAGAAGCGCACTTCGTACCGCCCGACCCTCGTCGGGTGAATCAGGGGGGAGTGTTGCTCCTGAGTCACCTCTCTGCTCCTATCGCCTGATCAGGGTTCTGCCGTAGGCTGAGACACCGGAGGGTCCCGTCTGCTTCTTGGGGGTTGAGAGGAGCGTCGCCGTCGCCACGAGTGCAACCGCGAGGTACAGCAAGGAAACGAGATCCTTCGCCCATTCCGGACCCAACAGCCGCATCGCGTACATCCACAAGGCAGGAACCACCACGAACGTCAGTACTACGGCAACCGCCACCAGGGCAGCCCTGGTGGTGGCGACTGGCCACGTCGAGTCACGTCCGGCGAGCCAGTGTGCGATCCCCAGCAGCACGAGCAACGCGCCGATGAGGAGTGCCAGCAAACCGACGCTGACGACGACCGCGTCGAGCGACGACAACGCCGGATTCGACTTGCTCACGACGACCGAGGCGATGGCACCCATCACAGCGCCGCCGAGAAACGCTACGAGGCCGCGGCCCCTGTGTCGCTCGTCCAATCTCAGCATCTCGCCGGTACTCTACCCGTCGAATCCTGACCCTCCGAAAGCACCCCCCGCTTCAGGTGAAAGGTACACGAACTTCTCGCGGAATCCGCTCAAGTTCCCGCCGCTCGATGCCGATATCCGCGCAATGGACGAGAGCGTCCATGCGGACCTCGTGTCCGCGGGGCAACGTGGCGAACCGTCGCTCGAAAAACCTCAGGCACGTTCAAACTGAGGTTTTGAACAGGTAAGCCTCCCAGCCCGCCCCAGCGGCGGTCGCCCGTTCCCCCTTCTTCAGTTCGCTGCGATCGTGACTGCCGTCCCGTCCGCGATCCCGAAACGCCGATCGGCGCGCATCCCTCTCACGGCGACGGCCATCATCCCGCTCGAATCCGTGTAGATCAGCGGCTCACCTTCGCCCACTGCGCCGTAGGCGTCCACCCACTTGATCGCATGACGTTGACTGCCCACGACGAGCAGGAGTTGTTCGCCTTCGGATGCACCCATCGAGTGCAGGTCGTCCGGCGAGATGTTGAGCTGGACGTTGCCGTAGTGATCCACCCACCACGCCTCCCCCTGGACGGTTCCGCGACCGACCTCAGGAAGTGGAAGCAGGAGCGGGTAGATCGAGTCGGGGTCCACTGGTGGTCCCAAATCCTCGAGCCTGGCATCGCCTGATGACAGCAGCGCTGCTGCGGGTGCGAACACGTCCCGCCCGGCGAAGGTCGCCCCGGCGCTCGGAATCATCACATCTGGACTCTCGATCGAAACGGTGAGCGAGGCACCGCCGACCATGGCAACCGCCGGCGACATCACACCGTTGTCGGGTCCAACGAAGTACCCCCAGGCCGTTCGGGCGGCTATCGCCCCGCGCTCGGTACCGACCCCCGGATCGACGACAACGAGCGCCACGCCCTCGGGCAGGTAGTGAATCGCTCTGAGGAGCGAGAGGGCTGCGGGCCGTACCTCACCGCGGCGAAGTCCGTGCACGACGTCGATCACTCTGCTGTCGGGGGCCAGCTTGGCGAGAACCCCGTGCACGACTCCGACGAACTCGTCGTCGTGCCCGAAGTCCGACAGGAAGGAGATCGGCAGGCTCACCCGGCCAGTCTCAACCGAGTCCGTTCAACGCGCAAGTCGCTGCATTCGAAGGGCTCTGCAATCACTACCATTTCCGCGCATGCCCGAATCACAGCATCAACGGCTCGTCGAGGACCTCACCTCGGAGGGGGGCGTCATCATGCTGCTCGGAGCACCTGACACCGGCAAGAGCTCGTTCGCCCGGCGGCTGCTCGAGAGCGTCGTCGCGGCAGGGAAGCAAGGTGCCTACATCGACGCCGATGTCGGCCAAACGACTGTCGGTCCCCCAACGTGTGTCGGTCTCAAATGGGTTCGCAGCACCACCGATCTCCAACACCTCTCTGAAGCGGACGATCTGCGGTTCGTCGGCTCGATCTCACCGAAGCACCTCGTCCTCCAAGAGGTGATCGCGACGGCGTCCCTCGTGGAACAGGCCCGAGACCAAGTCGACATCATCGTCATCGACACCACCGGAGCGGTCTCCGGCGTCACAGGACAAACACTCAAGTTTCACAAGCTGGAGCTGTGCCGGCCCACTGTGTTGGTCGCACTTCAGCGGGGAAGCGAAATCGAGCCGATCGTTGGTATGGCGCGCCGCTTCTTCTCCGCCGATGCCCGCATCGCCGGGGTACTGCCGGACATCGCCCCGCTCTCGCCCACCGAGCGTTCGGCTCATCGCACCCGGGCGTTTGGGCGCGCGCTGGCACCGCCGTTGCATCGTTGGAAGGTGCGCCCAACGGTATTCGCCCCGTCACTCCCGACAGGTCTGGACTTCAACCGGCTCCAGAACATGCTGGTTGGTGTGCACGATGGAACGGGGCGCTGCCTCGGACTCGGCGTCCTCACCGTCGAAGGAAACGATAGGCTCCTGGTGATGACAAGCGTCACGGACGGAATGCAGGGCCTCCGATTGGCATCGCTTCGCATCGATCCCGAGACGTTCGAGACCACGCCGGTCAACCTGCGCGAAGTGATGTTCGGCCTGGATGGGTAGCCCGCTACGCGGGCGGTTTTCGGTTGTCCGTAGTCAGTTCTCGGCAAGAGGGCTTCGCTTCTCTCAGCCCGTTCTCAGTTCTGGGTTCTCGGTCTTTGCCAAGAGGATCGTTCGGTGATCTTGTCCCACGCCGCGCTCTTACCGATGACTGAAGACTGAAGACTGAAGACTGATGACTGCTCGCGCAGCGAGCACGCGCTCGAGGCCCAAGGAACCTCTGCCGGCCGTCCCCGCACTTCCCCTTGACAGGCAACGACCGTGCTTCAGCACCTTGGGCCTCGCGATGCTGACACTACGAAGTCGACCCGAAGCAGTCAAGAACCCCAAAACCGGACGAGATCGACGGTTATCCACAGGTACCAGGTCGGGTGATGCGCGCCTTTCGAGCCTCATCCCGGTCTTATCCACAGATCCACAGGCCGCTTTCCACAGGATCTGTCGATAACTCGATCAGAACGAGTTTTCGCGAGCCCGAATCTCTCCGACCTGGCGGCCACCGCCGAAGACCGCCGACCGCTCCACAGAGTCCAACTGAATGGAGTAGCCGGCCCTGCCGATCCGCCTGAGCATGGCGACCATGGCCGGCCCCGTAGGCCGCGACGACCCATCCCACGCCTTGACCGCCAGGCCGACCCCCTCATGGAGTGACACCCCAAGCGATCCTTCCGCTCCCGCCTTGGCCACCGCGTCGAGTGCCGTTGCCAGCTCGGCGGACGGCTCTCCTTGATCGCAGGTCAGCGCCGGATAGCGGTGCATCGCGGTCCACGCGTGACTGAACCTCGGTTCAGAGAGACGGGCAAAGGCCGTAGCGAGACTCCTGACAGTGCCACGGAATACGGGCGCGCCACACCCATCGACGCCGACGGGCCCCGGATCGAGTCCACCGACTTCCCGCATCGTTTCGAAGACTGCTTGCTGCAGTGGATGCGCAGGGTCGAGGTAGTCGTCGAGCGACCATCCCTGCGCAACACACGCCCGCAACATCGCGGCGTGTTTGCCGGAGCAGTTGTGCCAGATTCGTCGCTGTTCCTTGTACCCGTTCGCGACTACCCGTCTCTGAGCGGAGGGCGCGGCCGGCCACGAGAGCGGACAACGCAGATACGACTCGTCGAGCCCCACCTGAGCCAGCATGAATCGCACCAACTCGACGTGGACTGGTTGGCCGCGATGGCTTCCACACGCGACCGCCATCTGTTCGGGAACGAGATCAGCGCCGAGCTCCTGGGATACGGTCGCCTGAAACGGCTTCGCCGCAGACCGAACGAAGAACTCACGGTCGATATCGCCCTCCGCGGCCAGAACGGTGCCGGAGGCATCTATCGCGGCAATCGCCCCGTGGTGAATCGACTCCACCAAACCGGATCGTATGACAGTGGCGAGAATCACTCGTCAGATGATCGTCAGGTCTGCCGCATCTTCCTTGTAGCGGCGAACGAGTTCATGGTGTAGGACGTCGACCACCTGCTGCGCCGAACGCCTTCTGGCGGATATCTCCGTCTCGGCCTCGTCCAGCGTGCTTCGGATCTCGCGGAGTTCGCCGTCGCCGAGCGTCGGCAGCCTCGACAGGAAGTCGTCACCGAGCACGCGGTCAATGTGCCTGCGATGGTCGTCCGGCAGGTCGGGTGAGAACACGGTCGGGAATCTCGACCGCCCTCCCCCACCTTGCTCACCGGCGCCGAGTACATCAGGGAGGGCGTCGATGAGCGTGCGCGTCTCCTCACCGGATCGGCGACGCATTTCGAACGCGAGCAAATCCAGTCTTCCGTGCAGAAGCCGGCGGTAGTAGGACAGCTCGGTCTCGACCTCGTCGGCCATCTTCTTGCGGGCACGCAGCTCGTCGAGATCGAGCGCCTCGATCCCGTCGACGAACTCCGGTTCCATAATGATGTCGATGCGTCGACGGTATTCGGTCATCAGCCACACACTCGTTTCAACGTCGGGTACGGGTTAACGGGTGAACCGCCTCCAGGGTGCATCTGGAAGTGCAGGTGAGGGGCTCCCCCGTACGCGTTGCCGCTGTTCCCGTTATAGCCGACGATCCGCCCTTGCGTCACGTGATCGCCTGTCTTGAGATCGGCCGGCCAGCCGCTCAAATGCGCGTAGTAGAAGTCCACACCCATGTCCGTGTAGAGCCAGATGGACTTGCCTCCCAGTGTATTGGTGTAGACACGAACGGTTCCCGCGTAGACCGCGTACTCGGGCTGGCCCATCGGTGCGAAGATGTCGGTTCCCTTGTGGGTCCGTCCACCCGACCTCGGTGCGCCCCACGTGTCGCGAAAGTGGAGGACTGCGGGATCCATCGGGCAGATCATCCCCGGCGTCGCCGAGGCCGGAAGCCCGCCGGCGGCCCCTCCCCGCCTCGCGGCAGCAAGAGCAGCGGCAACAGCCTGCTCCTGACGGTACTGGAGGTCCGCCTTGCGACACTCGGCGCTCAGCTCCGATGCGGCAGTGCTCGCTTCGTCCATGATCGCCGTCATCTCCTGCGCGATCTGCTCGGCCTGTCCACTGAGCTCTGTGAGCCGCTGTTGTTCTGTCTCCCAGTCCTGCCGGATGCGTCCCATCTCCCGCTTCAGGCTGTCGAGTTGGTCGATGTTCGCCACGTCCTCCTTGGTGACGGAAGACAGGAACTCCTGGCCGGTTAGAGCGGCCCCGAGCGACGGTGCGAACAGGATGATTCCGGTACTCGACGAGCCACCGTTCATGTACAGCTCGACCGCCCTGTCGGCCACCTGTTGCTGGATGGCCTCGATGAGTCCCGATTTCTC
The DNA here is from genome assembly GCA_963827865.1 of uncultured bacterium. Taxonomy (GTDB): domain Bacteria; phylum Actinomycetota; class Acidimicrobiia; order Spongiisociales; family UBA4744; genus CAYLHS01. The sequence continues at coordinate 260,965 of CAWHCO010000004.1, forward strand.
GTCGATGAGGTCACGAAACTGGTAGACGCGAAGGCTGGCGTCCTCGAGTTCCTGGTTGATCTGGTCGTAGCGATCTTCCGCGGCATTCGCGTCGTCTCTGGCTTTGTCGAGGCGCTTCTGAGCGGCCGCTGAATCTGCGCAGGCGGCATCACGCTCCGCCTTGGTGATCGACAACGCCGGAAGCGCGGTCGAGAGCACCCAGGACAGAACGAGAAGCACTACGAGGAGCGTGCGTCGCAGATTCGGCCACGACATGTTGCACGGAGGGTACAGCGGGTTTCGCGTTCCGTGAAGTCTCCCCCTTCCGTTCGCTACTGCCCACGACCCCTGTAGATTCGCACGTCCGCCTTCTCGATGGTGACCAAGCCCTCGGAGACCATCTCGTCGAGGATCGGCAGCACACGCTCCACCTCCGAACGCCGGTCGACGCATTCGATCAGCACGGGAAGATCGGCCGACAGCCGGAGCACTCGCGCCGTGTGGATGGTGGAGGATGCACCGAACCCCTCGATACCTCGAAACACGGTGGCCCCGGCGAGGCCCTCCCGTCGCAGCATCAGCACGATCGCCTCGTAGAGTGGTCGTCCCTCGCATTCATCCGACTCGCCGACGAAGATCCTGAGCAGACTTCCATTCTCTAGTGTCTCCATCTCACTCCCTCCTCACTCATAGCCATGTTCCGATGAGGTAGCCCGCTGCCGCAGCGATCAGCCCGACACCCAGCGTCCCGACGAGATTGAGGAACCCCGATCGGACTGCTGCCGCGCCGCCGCCTTCTGCAAGGTAGATCGTTTCCACCATCCACGTGGAGAACGTCGAGTAGCCACCGAGGAAACCCGCAGTGGCCGGCACGACCCACCAACCGACGGGAGCAATCCCGACAACGAGGCCGAGCACGGCGGCGCCGGTGACGTTGACCACGAACGTGCCCCACGGCCGTGGGTCCCGCACCTTCGCCTGAACGAACCCGATCACCCCGTATCGGGTGAGGGAGCCGATCGCCCCGGCGATGACGACCGCAACCCAGGTCATGCCTGCCTCCCGAGCGTCAGCCCCAACATGCCTGCGACGATGCCCGCCGCAAGCGAAGCGACTCCGTAGGCGAGCGACCGCAGGAGCGGTCCCTCCACAAGCTGGACGGCGAGGCTCGAGAACGTCGTGAACGCCCCGAGGAATCCAACGCCGAGGAGCGGAACGGTGACCGACCGCGACTGTCCTGCGAGTCGCAGACGAGCCAGGACGTATCCAAGAGCTCCCGCGCCCAGAACGTTGACGACGAACGTTCCAACAACGGCGCTCGAAAAGATCAGGGAAATCCCAAATCGTGCCGCCACCCCCAGTCCGCCTCCGATCAGCACGGCGATCCGCCCCTGCCACGCGACCCGAATCGACACTAGAACGGAAGGAGTGCCCAGGCGACAGGCAAGAAGACGACTGCAGCGAGCAGGCCGGTCCCCACATCGGGCAGAACCCCTGGGAGGCGTTGCGCGAAGTACACCTCACGAGTCGACAGGAGGGAGGCGAACGCCGCCCCTACGATGAGCACGACCGCCACGACGATCGCCACCAGGAACGCTGCAAATCCGTTGAGGCTGAACACGAGTGCTGCGGCGATACCCATGACCACGGCGACAACGACACTCCCGCTCAGTGGATCGAGCGCCAGTTCCCGCCCCGCGAGATAGGCGGCGACGCCCCTGGCTCCGATCACCATCATCAGGAACAACCAGAGCCATCGTTGCCCCGACGTCGTGGCAATTCGGGCGAGGACCAGCGACCCGACACCCCCGGCGGTAACGACGGCGGCCATCAGCGCCACCGAGGTCGAAACCAGATCGCGCCCTTCCACAACGATGACGCCGCGGATGAGGACGGTCAGCACCGCCACGAGGATGGCGAGCCCGATTCCTCCCCATCCACCTCTCCCGACGCTCCATGCGTAGGGGATCACAGCGCCGGCGAGCGCGGCGACGAGGAGCGGCACCCGCAGGGCGGGTCCGGGGAATGCACCGTTCTCGGAGAGGTCCCACGCCCAGAGAGCCGTCACACCGACGAGGGCGGCGATGAACCAGACAGGGTCGTTGAGCGCATTGGTGACCAGCAGCGTCAGGGAGACGAGGAATGGCCCGAACAGCCGCAGCTCATTGCTCGGTCCGGCACCTCCCGACACCGGCGGCAGGAGTGCCACCTCGTCCCCCGCTCGAACCTCACTCGGCCCATCGGCGGGATCGCCATTGACCCACACACGGGAGTGGCGAAGACCCTCTTTGAACTCGCCGCCGTATCGGTCGACGGCCCGACCGAGTATCTCATCGACGGTCGAACCTTCGAGTTCTACTTCGGACGCCCCTGCGAGCTCCCTGAGCCGTGCGAAGAGACGGACACGTGCCATTGGCGCAAGGCTAGTTCCTTTCGCAAGTCTCGGTTCTCCTGGCGTAGGTTGGAGACAGGAGGTGCCATGAACGACAAGACAGCGGACCTCGCCGGACCCGGGATCGGATCGTACGAAGAGGTGGAGACCGTTCTACCCGACGACTATCGGCCACTTCTTTCGCCACGAGAGACGATGGCGGCCCTCTTCGCAGCCAAGCAGTACATCGAGGACCACCTTGCCGGGGCACTCAACCTGCAGATGGTCCAGGTCCCTCTCATCGTCGACTCCGCCAGCGGTGTCAACGACATGCTGGACCGCGACGGCTCCCGCACCCCGATCCAGTTCCACATCTCGAACGACCACGATCTGCATCCGATCGATGCCCAGGTGGTGCAGGCGGCGACCAAATGGAAGCGGATGGCCCTGCGGCAGTTCGGCATGAGCGTAGGAGAGGGTCTCATCACCGACATGAAGGCGGTACGAAAGGACTACTTCCTCGACCATGACCACTCCGCCTATGTCGACCAGTGGGACTGGGAGCGGGCCATCACTGCCGAAGACCGCAACTTGGGTTTCCTCACCGATGTCGTCAAGAGGATCTGGTCCGTGCTGGTAGGCGCGAACGACATGCTGCTCGAGCGATGGCCGCGGCTGGGTGAGGGGAGCTACCCGCCCGTCCCGAGGGAGCTGACGTTCATGCATGCAGAGGACATCCTCGAGCGGTACCCGGACCTTCCGCGAAAGCAGCGCGAGACGGCCATCCTCCAGGAGCATCCAGCGATCTTCATCTACGGCATTGGATGGACGTTGAAAGACGGCTACCCGCACGAGATGCGTGCAGCGGACTACGACGATTGGATCACCCCGACCGTGTCGAGCGACGGCAGGCCGATGCACGGGCTGAACGGCGACATCCTCGTCTGGAACCCCGTCACCCAAAGGAGACACGAGCTGACCTCGATGGGCGTCCGGGTGACCAAGGAAACGCTCATGCAGCAGCTAGAAGCAACTGGCCAGACGGACCTCCTTACACTCCCATACCACCAGGCAATCCTCAACGACCAGATCCCCATGTCGATCGGCGGTGGGATCGGGCAATCACGGACATACATGTACCTGTTGCGCAAGGCGCATCTAGGCGAGGTCAGCGTCACGGTGTGGCCACAGGTCCTCAAGGACATGTGCGCCAAACGCAACATCGTCGTCTTGGAGTAGTTGGAGCAGACGGCTCAGACGAATGCCACCCGCCGGATCGCAGCGGCGATCTCGTCGGGCACTTCTTCTTGGAGGAAGTGGCCGGCACCTGTCCGCGTGACCGGCGCATCGGGCAGCATGCGGGCGATGTGGTTGCGGGCGCTCCCCAGCACGGGATCACGATCGCCCCACACGATCTCGACCGGCCCTCGGTACTGGCGCACGAATCGACCGATCCGCCGCAGCGGCTCAACAGACGGATGCTCCATCGAATCCGGCACCATCCTGGTGAGCGCGAGTGGCGCCTGGTTGGTACGCCTGGATCGCAGCGGATAGCGATACGCCCTGGATACGTCACCCCTGATGGACGACTTGTCGGATTGCGCCATCGACAGGCGCACTTGCGGGAACCCGAACACCCGAAAGGCGAGATCGCTCACCGCCGGCAACCGCCCAAACCGGTGGAACAGAGTCGGTCGGAATCCCTCTCGTGGCTCACTCAGAATCGTGTTGAGCACCACCAACCCGGACAGCCGATCGGATCGGTCCATGAATGCTCCGGTCCCGATCGGGCCTCCCCAATCCTGGACCACGAGTGTGACGTCTGCGAGATCCAACGCGTCGATGAGCTTGCCCATCCACGTGATGTGGTGCTCGAGTGTGTGCACCGCCGGATCGGTGGGGTGATCCGAGAATCCGAGGCCGATGAGGTCCGGCATGATCACGCGGACAGGTTCATCGATCAGGGCCGTGGCTACCTTGCGATAGAGAAACCCCCACGTCGGGTTCCCGTGCATACATAGCACCGGCACGCCCCGGCCCGACTCCATCACATGTATCCGATGCCCATCCACCTCGACGACACTCCGCTCGAACGGCAGCATCTTCGAGAGCCAACCAGGAAGGGGAGGAGCCGTGCTCACGATCGTCAGGGTACCCCGCTTCCCCTTCGGACCCGCCCAGGCGGGACGAGTCACAAGCTCTTGAACGATGTCGCTCCTCATAGCGTGACCGACATGGTGTAATGCTCGCTGCTCTTCGCAACTGTCAGGTAGGGACACACAATGGATTCACCCATCGTCAGGGCCGAACACGTCGTCAAGACGTTCGGCGACACCACTGCACTCGATGACGTCAGCCTGTCGTTCGAGCCGGGCATCATCTATGGCCTTCTCGGTCCCAACGGAGCCGGCAAGACAACCCTCATCCGCATCCTCACGACGCTGATCAGACCTGACTCCGGCTCGGCGTGGGTCGATGGCATTGACGTTCTCCATGACCCGAGAACTGCCCGCACCCGACTCGGGCTCGCCGGCCAGTTCGCCGCGGTCGACGAGTACCTCACGGGACGTGAGAACGTCGAGATGGTGGGTCGCCTCTACAACCTGTCGGCTACCGAAGCTCGACGCCGGGCGGCGGAGGTGCTCGAACGAATCGATCTCGGCGGTGCCGCCGATCGGACCGTGCGAACCTACTCAGGCGGGATGCGGCGCAGGCTCGACTTGGCGGCCTCGATGGTGGGGCGTCCACGGGTGCTGTTCCTCGACGAGCCGACCACAGGCATCGATCCCCGAAGCCGTGTCGACATCTGGGGTCTCATCAGGGAACTGGTCGAGAGCGGGACTTCCATCTTGATGACCACCCAGTACCTCGACGAGGCGGATCAACTCGCAGCCAGCATCGGCGTGATCGACCACGGGCATCTCATCGCAGAAGGAACACCGGAGGAGCTCAAGGACCGCCTCGGAGGTTCGGTCGTCGAAGTGGTCGTCGACGATGTCGACCGGGAGAACGCTGTCGCACTGCTTTCCGCCATCAACGGCCACGACGCCACCTTCGACGCCGCATCCAAACGGATCACGCTGCCGGCGCCGAAGGGTGCCGAGACCCTGATGGCCGCCGCCCGCAGTCTCGACGGCGCCGGAGTCACCCCTAACGACATCACACTGCGGCGTCCGACGCTCGACGACGTGTTCCTCGCCTACACCGGTAAGTCGGTCGAAGAGGAAGACGGTACGACCGATGGACCGAAGCGACGACGCAAGAGGAGGGGCGCATGACCACGGCCGTCCACACCGCGATGAGCTTCTCGCACACCGTCAAGGACACGTTCGTCATCACACGACGAAACCTGTTGAGGAACATCAGACTTCCGCAGCTCCTGGTTTTCGCCACGGTGCAGCCGATCATGTTCTTGCTGCTCTTCAACTACGTGTTCGGTGGGGCGATCGGCGGAGCGATCCCCCCGGCGTCAGGCGGCAAGTACCTCAACTGGCTGATCCCCGGTCTACTCGTGCAGGTCGCCGCATTCGGCGCGGGTCAGACGGCGCTCGGGTTGACCGAGGACCTGTCGAAAGGAGTGATCGATCGCTTCCGCTCGTTGCCGATGGCGCGATCGGCGGTGCTCGCCGGGCGGACGCTGTCCGACCTCATCCGCAACGCGTTCGTGATCACCCTCATGGTTGCAGTGGGGTTCCTGCTCGGATTCCGATACCAGACGAGCTTCTGGGGCCTGCTCGGAGGCCTCGCGGTCGCCGGGATCTTCGCCTACGGGCTGTCGTGGGTGATGGCCCTGATCGGGCTCGCGGTCAAGAACCCGGAAGCGGCGCAGTCGGCGGTGTTTCTCCCCGTGTTTCCGCTGGTGTTCGCGTCCTCCGTCTTCGTCCCGACCGGGACAATGCCGTCGTGGCTCCAGGCCTTCGCCGACCACCAGCCGATCACGATCACCACGAACGCGATCCGCGGTCTCGTACTGGGGCAGGGTGCCCTTCCCGCCGGCGACACAGTGATCGGTCAAGTCACGCTCGCCCTCGCGTGGGCGATCGGCATCCTGATCATCTTCGCACCGCTGGCCGTTCGTGCGTACCGCCGAGCCACGGGCTGAACGCCTGCGGCGGTTGTCGGTTCTCAGTTCTCAGTTGTCGGTTGTCGGTAGACCGGCCGCTGCGCTCGCAGCAGACAGCGGACAGCGGAGAGAAGGAACGCTCCTCCGCCCGGGCTGTCAGCTGTGAGCTGTCTTCCACCGTGGTCGCGAAACGGGTCGTTGGTCTCTAGAAGGTCATCGAACTCCTTGATAGGTTGAATCCCAAAGGTGTCAGGAGCTGGGTGTGTCTCGCTCGGTCAATGTCCGAGAATCCGTCGTGTTTCCGGTACCTGTCGGTGATGCGTGGGAGTTGGTGACTCGGTGTGATCTCACATACGTTTCACAACGTTGGGGACCAATTCCGGGCATAGTTGCCATCCGTGATGAACCGCCGCGCTTTTTCGATGAGCCCGGCCACAGTCGCATCCTCGTGAACTCCGACGCTTCAACTGTGGTCGAGACGATCAGGGCGCTCGATCCGCCTCGCAGCATCGACTACACGATCTCCGAACTCACAAACGCGTTTCGGCATCTCACATCCGGGGCGACGGCAAGGTTCGATTTCGAACCCGTCGATAACAACGACACTCGCGTCACCTGGCACTATGCCTGGGATGCTCACAACGCGGCGTCGCTGCCCCTGGTGTGGCTGATCACCCATGTCGCGTACCGACCGTACATGCGGGGCATGCTCGAGCGCATGAGCAAAGGCACGGTCTCCTGAGCCCGAGGTCGCGCGAATCGTCTGACTCCACACGCACAACGGCACCTCGACGTTCCGGAGCCGAACGTGACCTTGAGTTCATGCGCTCCGGTCAGATATGCCAAGGCCCTCAGATCACTCCCAGGTCCGCTCCCACCTTTGTGAACGCCTCGGTTCCGTACCGCAAGTCCTTGTGGCTGTGCGCGGCGGAGATCATGACCCGGATTCTCGCCTTGCCGAGCGGCACAGTCGGGTAGGCGATCGCCTGGGCGAACACGGCGTGCTCTGTGAAGAGACGCCGGGAGAACTCCTGTGCGGTCTTCTCGTCACCGAGCATCACCGGGGTGATCGGCGTCTCGGAACGCCCGATGTCAAACCCGGCCACAGCCATTGACTCCTTGAACCTGGCAGCGTTGTCCCACAGCCGGTCGACGAGCTCTGTCGACTCGCTGAGGATCTCCACCGACGCGATGCACGCGGCAACGTCGGCCGGCGTCACGGCCGAGGAGAACAGGAACGGCCGGGCTCGCTGGCGAAGCCACTCGACGACAGGTGCCGGGCCCGCGACATAGCCTCCGACGACACCGAACGCCTTCGACATCGTCCCGACTTCCACTTCAACTCGCCCGTGGAGACCGAATTGGTCGACGATGCCTCGCCCACCTCTCCCGAGCACCCCTTCTCCATGGGCGTCGTCGACCATCACCATCGCCTCGAACTCGTCGGCGGCCTCTACGATCCGGTCCAGTGGGGCGATATCGCCATCCATCGAGAACACACCGTCGGTGATGATCAGGATTCTCCTGGCACCCTCAGCCTTCGCTTCGGTGAGCTTGACACGGAGATCGTCCGTGTCGCGGTGCGCGTAGATCTTGCGGGACGCCTTCGCCAACCGAACCCCGTCGATGATCGACGCATGGTTCAATTCGTCGGTGACGATCACGTCGCCCTTGTCCACGAGTGCCGGGATCGCCCCGCGTTGGCGACGAACCCCGCTTGTAGGGAGATGGCCGCCTCGACACCCTTGAAGGAGGCGAGCTTGTCCTCCAGTTCGTCGTGGATGGTCATTGTCCCTGCGATGGTGCGTACCGCTCCTGGCCCGACACCGTACCGATCCAGGGCGCCTTTGGCCGCGGTGACGAGGCGCGGGTGATCAGCCAGTCCGAGGTAGTTGTTCGAGCAGAAGTTGAGCACCTCTTTGCCGTCGACGGTCAGCCAGGACCCCTGGGAACTGTCGATGTGGCGAATCGTGTTGTACAGGCCTCCATCCTTGAGTTCCTGCACCCGGTCGCGAAGAAATCCGATCTTGTCCATGCTCACCTCAGCTCAGTGGTCCGTCGGCGTCGTCGGGGTCGGGAAACATCACGACCTTGCCGCACTCGCCTGAGGCCATCAGATCGAATGCCTTCTCGAAGTCGTCGAGCGCAAGACGATGCGTGACAAGGGATCCCAGATCGACGGCACCGGCACGCAGGAGCCCTCGCATCTCGTACCAGGTGTCCCAGAGCTTCCGTCCGATCACGCCGTGCACCGTCGCCCCTTTGAACACGATGTTGTCATCGAGATCGAACGGAATCGGGCCCGAGGATAGTCCGAGCAGCGCAGCTTCCCCTCCTGGTTTCAGAAGAGAGAATCCTTCCTGTATCGCCGAAGGAGCCCCAGACATCTCGAGGAGTACATCGACGCCTTCTCCGTCCGTCGCCTCCATGCCGAGTTCGATGACCGAGTCTCGGCGAGGGTTCCATGTGTGCTCGGCACCGAGCTTGCGTGCCATTTCCAGGCGGTAGTCGGAGACGTCGGTTGCGTAGACAGCTCTCGCTCCCAGCGCTCTCGCCGCAGCGATCGCCATCACCCCCACAGGACCACATCCCGTGACCAGCACCTTGCGGCCGGAGATGTTTGCCACCGACACCGTGTGGACGGCATTGCCGAAGTTCTCTTGGAGTGACGCAATCGAGTACGCCATGTCGGGTGGGTCGGGCCACGCGTTGATGGCCGGAACCGCCACGTACTCGGCATACACACCGTCTCGATGAACCCCGAGGATCTGCGTGTTCTCACAGAGATGGCCCTTGCCGGTCCGGCAGAAACGGCACTGCCCGCAGACAATGTGCGACTCGACCGACACGAGGTCCCCGATCTCTGGTCCTTCCGCCGTCGGACCTTTGTCGACCACGACCCCGCACATCTCGTGTCCTACAGTGAGCGGAGCACGCACATGTGTCTGCGCCCAGGGATCCCAGTCGCGGATGTGCATGTCGGTTCCACAGATCGACGTCGCCTTCACCTGAATAAGTACGTCAGACGGTCCGGCTGTCGGAATGGGAACGTCGGCCATTTCGAGTCCGGGACCCGGCGACGGTTTGACGATCGCGCGCATCACCCTCAGGCTACCGCTGCTCGCTGCGCTCGCGGCCGACAGGAGACAGCAGACAGCCTCAGTCCTTGCGGATCCGTCCCAGCGCGGTCCAGGCGGCATCGCCGATCAGCACCAGTAGCGCAGCCGCCCATGGCGACGCGACGACCACACCCGCGTAGGCGAGCCGCGTCAGGGCCGGCAGCGAAATGAGCCCCGCGAGTAGCGCCGGCACCAAACGTGCGATGATGCGCTCCGTCCTCTCTGCGGGAATCACCACGGCCCACCCGGCTGCGAGGCCAACCACCACGCCCAGTTCCGCGCCGAGGAGCATGTAGCCCGCACCCAGCGCAAGCCCGACCGCCGCTCCGACGACCATCCGTCCTCGAGATCCCCAACCTGTCGATGCATAGGCAGCGACCCAGACGAGCAGTATTCCGGCGATCGCCGCGATCACCCACCATGCCATGCTCACCGCTCGCATGACTTCGCCACTCTGCTTGGAGAACGAGGCGATCCCCATCGCGACGAGAGCGACAACACCGAGTGCCAGCACACCGAGGATCACCAACGCGAAACTCCAAAGACATGCGACCAGCAACGATCGACCGACCGATCGTGTCGGTGGCGCATGGAACAGGCCGTTCACACCACCACTGTGGCACGAACGCACCCGGCACGCATCATCGCCGATGCCGTAGCCTCAGTAGGACGAAAGGACCTCATGTTCGAATCGATTGCGCCCTTGCTCTCCGCACGATTGTTACTCCATCCAGTGACCGCAGGCGACTACCTGTACTTCGTCAGCGACCTCTCCGGACGGATGAGCCTCTACCGCAAGCCTCTCGACGGAGGGGACCCCGTGCAACTGATTCCAGGTGATATCGCGCTCGGCAATCCAAAGCTCGTTGCGGGCGAGCTGTTCGCCGTGTTTCCGGACCTCAACACGATCCTCCTCATGATCGACTCAGACGGCGACGAAAACTACCAGCCATGCACCCTTCCCTTGTCCGGCGGCACCCCTCAACCGGTCTTTGGAGATCGTTTCGCAGGCCAGCAGGTCAATCTCATCTGGAGCTTCAGAAATCGCCACCTCGCCGTGTTCAACGTCGACCCACGTGTCAGCCCTGACTACAGCTCCTACATCTTGAACGCCGAGACGGGCGAGCTACTGGATCTCGGCACGAGCGTGTATGGCAACTTCACGGTCGGAGTCGACGACCCACTCGATCGCGTGGCCGTTGCAGACGGCTACTCGGCCGCCGACACCGTCCTCTACATGTGGGACCGCACGACCGGATCCCGCACGGTGCTGGCGGGCACGCCACTCGAGGAGCGAACTACCGACGTGTCCGTTCCTCTCACTGGGTTCGGCGCCTGCTACTTCCGACAAGGCAGGGGGATCCTGACCGAGACGACCCTGTTCGACGACGCCGGAGGCTGCGGCTGGATCCCACTGGACGGCCGACGCCACGTCGACCCGGTGACAATCACGGGCACCCGGCACAGCGGTGTCGGCGAGTTCGAGACGCTCGTTCATCTCGACGGCGATCGGTTCATGCTCGGGTACAACATCGACGGCTGCTCGTGGGCGTACGAGGCGACGTTCGACGAACCGTCATTGCGCCTGAGCGTCACCCGGGTGCTGTGGGGCGAAGGGCGCCTGCACGACGGTGTCGCCGCCGAGTTCTCCTACGACCGGGATCACGACACGTTCGCTCTGGCGTTCTCCACGGCGACCTCCCCCGTTCAACTCTTCACGGTGCACGATGACAATGTCACACAGCACACGAACGAGCATCTCTCCGGGGTGTCCACCGACGTCCTCTCACCGGGTGAGGACGCCTCGTTCACGAGCTTCGACGGGTTGCGCATCTCCGCACGCTTGTACCTCCCATCGGGCGACTTCAACGGTCCGCGGCCAGTGGCGTACTACATCCATGGTGGCCCACAGAGCCAGGAACGACCCGACTTCACATGGTTCTCGATGCCGCTGATCCAGTACCTGACGTTGCGCGGGTTCGCCGTGTTCGTCCCCAACGTCCGCGGATCTCGCGGCTATGGGCTCTCCTACATGAAACAGGTCGATCACGACTGGGGCGGCAAGGACAGGCTCGACCACGTCGAGGCGGTCAAGTACCTGGAGAAGGACGCACGTCTCGACACGTCTCGTGTGGGGGTGTTGGGGCGTTCGTATGGCGGATACATGACCCTCGAACTCGCGGGCCGTCACCCCGATCTCTGGGCCGGCGCGATCGACATGTTCGGTCCGTACAACCTCTTCACATTCGTCGACGGGCTGCCGGAGACATGGAAGACCTACTTCTATATGACGATCGGGCATCCGGAAACGGATCACGACTTCCTGGTCGAACGCTCCCCGAAGACGTTCCTCGGTGATCTCGCCTGTCCGATGCTGGTCATCCAGGGTCGCAACGACCCGCGGGTCGTGGTCGCCGAATCGGACCGTCTCGTCGAAGAGCTGAGATCACAAGGCAAGGACATCGAGTACCTGGTTTTCGACGACGAGGGCCACGACATGGTCAAACGGGAGAACAAGGAACGGGCGTACGAGGCGATCGCCGGTTTCTTGATCGAGCACCTGAAACCCTAGGAGGGGTGGTTGCGGTCCGTCCTCGTCATCGGTGGTACTCGGTTCATCGGGCTGTGGACCGTTCGGCGGCTGGTCGAGTCGGGGTGCGACGTCACGGTGCTCCATCGCGGGAACACCGAGCCTGAGGCCGAGCCGGATGTCCGGCATCTGCACGGCGACCGGAGCGGGCTACTCGATCAACGGGCACGACTAGAGCGGCTGGCGCCCGATGTCGTCTTGGACATGATTCCCCTCACCCGGGCCGAAGCGGTGGACACGATGGTTGCGTGTGCCGGTGTCGCCGGGCGGATCGTCGGCATCTCCAGCCAGGACGTGTACCTGGCCTACGACATTCTCAGAGGCAAGGAGGCACTGCCTCCGGTGCCGATCCCGATGAACGAGGACGCGCCGCTGCGCTCCAAGCGGTACCCGTACCGGGACATAGTCGACGAGGACAGCCGCCTGTACGACTACGACAAGATCCCCGTCGAGGAGTCCTACCTGGCCGACTCGGACCTCCGGGGCACCATCCTCAGGCTTCCAGCCGTGTACGGTCCCTACGACTATCAGCACCGCCCCTACCGGTACCTCAGGCGCATGCTGGACGGTCGTCCGGCGATCCTCATCGACGCCGCAGCAGTCTCCTGGGAATGGTCACGGGCGTTCGTAGGCAACGTCGCCGACGCGATAGCTCGCGCGGTGATCGACGATCGAGCGATTGGCAGAACCTACAACGTGGCCGAGCCCCCCGGCCGCACCGAACTCGAATGGATCAAGGCGATCGCACGCCAAGTCGACTGGGATGGCGAGGTCATTCCGCTTTCCACCGACCGGCTACCCGAGCATCTGCGCGACGACCTGAACTTCGATCAGTCACTCGTCGTCGACACCGACAGGATCCGAGAGGAGCTGAACTACGAAGAACCGACGGAAGCGGAGGACGCGATGCGCGCGACCGTCGAGTGGGAGCTGACCGCCATGCCGGACGAACTCCCCCCACACCGGTTCGACTACGACGCAGAGGATGCGGCGATGCCTGACCTCACGCTGGGCTTGTAGCCCGCTACCCCACCACTGGCAACCGTGCCAGCGATGCAGTGATCGCCTCGTCCGGGTACTCGTAGTCGACGAGTTCCCCTGCGAAGTAGCGATCGTACGCCGCCATGTCGAAGTGCCCGTGCCCTGTCAGGTTGAACAGGATCGTCTCCGCTCTGCCTTCTTCCTTGCAGGCGAGCGCCTCGTCGATCGCGGCCCTCACGCCGTGGTTCGACTCGGGTGCCGGAATGATCCCCTCGGCCCTGGCGAACGTGACACCTGCATCGAAGGTTCCCAGCTGGTGGACCGCCATCGCGTCGATCAGCCCTTCCTGGTGGAGCTGCGAGATCAGAGGCGAGTCACCGTGGTACCGGAGTCCGCCTGCGTGGATCGTCGGTGGCACGAAGTCGTGACCGAGCGTGAACATCTTCAACATCGGCGTGAGACCGGCCGTATCACCGAAATCGTACGCGTAGGTGCCCCGCGTGAGTGTCGGACACGAGGCCGGCTCGACTGCAACGAGACGGATGTCTTTGCCTGCCGCCTTGTCAGCGAAGAACGGAAACGCGATGCCCCCGAAACTCGAGCCTCCTCCACAGGGACCGAACACGACGTCGGGGTAGTCATCCACGAGCTCGAATTGCTTCTTCGTCTCGAGACCGACAACGGTCTGGTGCAACAGCACGTGGTTGAGCACCGAGCCCAACGAGTAGTTGGTGTCTTCTCTCGTGGCCGCCTCCTCGACGGCTTCGGAAATGGCGATACCGAGCGAACCTGGTGAGTCGGGGTCGCCTGCCAGGATCGTGCGGCCGGCATTTGTCCGGTTTGTGGGGCTCGCGTACACGTCGGCGCCCCACGTCTGCATCATCGATCGGCGGAACGGCTTCTGCTCATAGCTGACCTTCACCATGTAGACGATGATCTCGATACCGAACATGCGACCAGCGAGGGCCAACGCCGACCCCCACTGCCCGGCTCCTGTCTCGGTCGAGAGACGCCCGACGCCCTCCTGCTTGTTGTAGTAGGCCTGCGCCACGGCCGTATTGGGCTTGTGCGACCCTGCCGGACTGACCCCCTCGTACTTGTAGTAGATGCGGGCAGGTGTGCCGAGCACCTCCTCGAGACGGTGAGCGCGGATCAGCGGGGACGGCCTCCACAATTGGTAGATGTCCCTGACCGGTTCCGGGATCGGTATCCACCGCTCCGCAGACACCTCCTGACCGATGAGCGCTTCAGGGAAGATCGCCGCGAGTGCTTCAGGGCCGATCGGGTTGCCGTCAGGCCCGAGTGGCGGAGCCGGAGGATTCGGCATGTCGGCGACGACGTTGTACCAGTGGGTCGGAATCTCAGCTTCGGGCAGCATGATCTTCGTCTCCATGGCGTCCTCCTGTCTCGCCGAAGCCTGCATTAGACACCATCTGAGTCGCTGCGACAACTGGACAGGACGCGAAAACGTGTCTCGGACCTGGTTTTCGCGACCGAGCCCACCTCGCGTAGAGTGCCGCCTGCACCATCGCGGGCCATCGCGAAAAATAGGTCCCGGATTCCATTGACGTAATTACACGCGTGCGATTACAGTGTTGAGGCTTCAACACCATATGTCGCGGTCACTCCCCCCCTGACCACAAGATGTAGTGGTGTCGACATGAGGGAAGACTTCGGAGGGATTGAAATGACCGCCACCAACGGCCTCCGCATCACCCGTCGGTTCACGACGGAGGGACGCGATCCGTACGCAGACATCGAGTGGACGTTCAGGGATTCGCGCATCACGAATCCGGACGGATCGATCGTCTTCGAGATGAAGGAAGCGGAGATTCCGTCAGTGTGGTCGCAGGTGGCGTCCGACATCATGGTGTCGAAATACTTCCGCAAGGCGGGTGTGCCCCAGGTCGACAAGGACGGTCAGCCGATCGTTGATGATGAAGGGAACCCGGTGCTCGGTCCTGAGCACTCGGCACGGCAGGTGTTCAATCGTCTGGCAGGGACGTGGCGCTGGTGGGGTGAGCGGAACAACTACTTCGCATCCGAGCAAGACGCGCAGGCGTTCGAGGATGAACTCAAGTACATGCTCGCGACGCAGATGGCCGCGCCGAACAGCCCACAGTGGTTCAACACGGGGCTCAACTGGGCCTACGGGTTGACCGGGCCGGAACAGGGGTTCTGGTTCGTCGACCCTGAGACCGGCGAGGCGGTCCCCTCCCCCGACTCGTACCGCCGCCCTTCCCCACACGCGTGTTTCATCCAGAGCGTCCAGGACGATCTGGTCAACGAAGGCGGGATCATGGATCTGTGGACCCGTGAAGCCCGTCTGTTCAAGTTCGGATCCGGCACCGGCTCCAACTTCTCGTCCATCAGGGCCGAAGGTGAGCCTCTGTCGGGAGGTGGCAAGTCCTCCGGGGTGATGTCGTTCCTGAAGATCGGTGATAGGGCGGCTGGGGCGATCAAATCAGGCGGCACCACCCGGAGGGCAGCCAAGATGGTCATCCTCGATATGGACCATCCGGACATCGAGGAGTTCATCAACTGGAAGAAGCTCGAAGAGGAGAAAGCCAAGCTGTTGATCAAGTATGGCGGTCTGCCTGCGGACTTCAACGGTGAGGCGTACCAGACGGTGTCTGGTCAGAACTCGAACAACTCGGTGCGAGTCACGGCCGAGTTCCTCCAGAAGGTGAAGACGGACGGAGACTGGGAGCTGACAGAGCGCAGCACCGGCAAGGTCCGCAAGACCGTCAAGGCTCGAGACCTGTGGCGGAAGATCGCCGAGGCTGCGTGGGCCTGCGCCGATCCGGGCATGCAGTTCCACACAACGATCAACGAGTGGCACACGAGCCCTGCGGGTGGACAGATTCGGGCGTCGAACCCCTGCTTCACCGGCGACACTCGCATCGCGACCGACAAAGGACTCATCCAGTTCCGTGACCTGATCGTGCGAGTTGCCGATGGCGAGACCTTCTCCGTGTTCACGCACAACGCAACCAGTGAGGACTCGCCGAGCGAGACGGTTCAGATCTCTCGTCCGACCCAATTCATGACGACCGGAACCAACGAGATCCTCAAGCTGGAGTTCTCTGACGGTCGGGTACTTCGACTGACTCCGAATCATCGGCTCTGGACCGCCAACAGAGGGTGGGTGCGAGCCGACGAGGTGACTGAGGATGACAATGTGCGTCTGCTCGATCAGGCGGTTGAGTTCCCGATGGCATCGCTGGCTGTTCCTGTCTCTAGCGTTGCCACCGATTACCAGGCCCGGTCGTCCAGGGGCTACGCGGTCAATCTCCCTGAGAAGTGGACTGAGGAGTTCGCCCACTACGTTGGCTGGCTTGTCGGCGATGGCTCTGTCACGGACAAGGCAGCGGTGACGGTCTACGGCACCTCCGAAGAGCAGCAGACGACCATGGTGTTGCATCGTGAGCTCCTCACCGAGATGAACGGTGGGTTCGCCCCCAAGCCGGCACTCATGGGCAACGGCACCTACCAGCTGAGAGCGACCCGCCTCGCCATCCCGCGCTTCCTGGAGGCGCTAGGTGTGGTGAGCGATGGCGCCAAGCGTGTGCCGTGGTCGATCTTCGAAGCCCCGAAGTCGATTGTCGCGGCGTTTCTCAGGGGATTGTTCGACGCAGACGGCACCACGGTGGCGTCGGGTGACAAGAACCGGTATGTCGGACTCGGCCAGACGTCGGTCGAGCTGCTGCAGGACGTGCAACAGCTGCTCGACACGTTCGGTATCGCCGCCCGCATCTACCGCACACGTGAAGCCGGAGAGACGATTTTCACCTACAAGGACGAAGAGGTCTCGTACGGCACGAAAGCGATGCACGATCTGCGCATCACCGGTACTGCCCTTGAGCGTTTCGGTGCTGAGATCGGTTTCTTGCTCTCTCCGAAACAGGACCGACTCGATCAGCTCCTCGTCGAGCACAACCGCTATCGGTCCAAGTACCGGGTGAGGCTCCGTTCGCGTACGACCGATGGGTTCGAGACCACCTACAACCTGACCGAACCGATCAACCACTCGTACATCGCCGGCGGTGTACTGGCGGCGAACTGCTCCGAGTACATGTTCTTGGATGACACTGCCTGCAATCTGGCGAGTTTGAACCTGGTGACGTTCTATGACGATGCCACCGGACGGTTCGACATCGAGACCTACGAACATGCGATCAGGCTGTGGACGATCGTCCTGGAGATCTCGGTGACGATGGCGCACTTCCCATCGAAGCCAATCGCTCAAGGCTCGTACGACTACCGGACGCTCGGTCTCGGCTACGCCAACCTGGGCTCGCTGTTGATGCGGTCCGGACACCCGTACGACTCGGACGAGGGCAGAGCCATCGCAGGAGCGCTCACGGCGATCCTGACCGGCTTCTCGTACCGGACGTCCGCGGAGATGGCGAGCGTGCTGGGGCCGTTCCCGAAGTGGAACGAGAACGCCGAGTCGATGCTGCGGGTGATCCGCAATCACCGGCGGGCTGCCTACGGCGAGACCGGCTACGAGGGCGTGAGTCATTTCGTGATGGGAATCGATGCACACCTGGCACCGGAGCCGTTGTTGAAAGCCGCGCGCACGGCCTGGGACGAGGCGCTCTCCGCCGGTCAGGAGCACGGTTACCGCAACGCCCAGGTGTCCACGTTGGCGCCGACCGGAACGATCGGCCTGCTGATGGACTGCGACACGACGGGTGTGGAACCTGACTTCGCACTGGTCAAGTTCAAGAAGCTGGCGGGTGGTGGCTACTTCAAGATCGCCAACCAGTCGATCGCCCCTTCGCTTCGCCGGCTCGGCTACGACGAGGCCGCCATCAAGCGGATCGTCATGTATGTCGCAGGAACGATGACCCTGGAGCAAGCACCACACATCAACAGGGAGTCCCTGCGGGAGAAGGGCCTCTCTGAGGGTGCGATCGATCGGATCGACAACACGTTGCCGAGCGTGTTCGAGCTGCGTCACGCCTTCAACGTGTACGTCACGGGTGAGGACGCGCTGCTGGAACTCGGGTTGAAGCCGGAGAACTACACGTCACCGACCTTCGATCTGCTGACGTCGCTCGGGTTCACCGCCAGGCAGATCTCTGAGGCGAACGACGTGATCTGCGGCATGCAGACGATCGAGGGTGCGCCCGGACTTCGTGAGGAGCACTTGGCGGTGTTCGACACGGCAAACCGGAACGGCCGGCACGGCATCCGGTTCATCCACCATGTCGGGCACATCAAAATGATGGCTGCCACGCAGCCGTTCATCACCGGTGCGATCTCCAAGACGATCAACATGCCCAATGAGGTCACCTCTGCCGACATCGAGGAGGCCTACATGATGTCGGCCGACCTCGGGTTGAAGGCGATGGCGCTGTACCGGGACGGGTCGAAGGCATCGCAGCCGCTGTCGTCGTCGTCAGACGACGCTGCCTCCGACGAGGACGAGGAGAACGTCGTCCTGGCGTTGGAACACGAGAAGGCGGTCGCCTGGGGCGAGATCATGAACGCCGCCAGCCCGACGCAGGCGTACAGCAACGGACACAAACGTCCCCGGTTCCTGCTGCCTGCAAGGCGGAACGGATGGACCCAGGAGGCCCGGATCGGCGGTCACAAGGTGTTTCTGCGCACCGGCGAGTACGACGACGGCACGCTTGGTGAGGTGTTCATCGACCTGGCCAAAGAGGGCGCGACGTTGCGGGGCGTGCTGTCGTGCTTCGCGATCGCCGTGTCGAAGGGGCTCCAGTACGGCGTGCCGTTGGAGGAGTTCGTCGATACGTTCACGTTCCACACGTTCGAGCCGCGAGGCATGGTCGAGGGTCATCCGAACATCAAGATGGCGAACTCGATCATCGACTACGTATTTCGAGCGGTCGGCCTCGAGTACCTGGGACGCACCGACCTGGTGCAGGTGAAACCCCAGGTGTCGTCGCTGCCCGAGCCCCCGAAGGGACTGGCGACCGAGGCCGGGATCCAGCTTGATCTGACCGAGGCGGCGATGGAGCAGGACATCGAGGCAGAGGCCAAGGCGGCGAAGTTCGCCGACGCAGAACCGAAGCCGGCCCCCGCGAAACAGCCGGTCTCGGTGTCGGCGAGCTCCGGTGATGTGGCGACGGCGTCGATGCAGGCGGCGCTGTCGGACATGATGGGCGACGCCCCGCTGTGCCCAACGTGCGGTCACATCACCATCCGCAACGGCACCTGCTACAAGTGCCTGAACTGCGGGGACACCACCGGCTGTAGCTGATGGGCGGGCCGTGGCATGGACAGGAACAGCTTCCCAGTAGACCCGGCAGAACTGGAATCGGCGCTCGCCGGAGAGCTTGTTCGGGCGCGCCATAAACTCCCCGGACAGCTACTGCTTGCAGGTATCTGCGAGCTTCTCATAGTCGCCTGCAAAGCCTTTTCGGCCCCCGAGGTGCAAGACGTCGCCGAAGCGTTTGACGAGGCAGTGCAGAAGAAGTCCTCACTCCTTGAGATCTTTGAGCAGCACGACGATCCGGAGAGAATGGTCAGGTTCCTCAAGCGGCTCCAGACACCGGCCGGCATGAGGTTCGCCGAGAAGCTTCTTGGCAGCGCCACTGCCCATAGGTTGAGAAGGGCTGCGGAGAAGGATCTGCGAATCGCGACACCCGCGATCCGCAAAGCCATGCCTCGAATGATGCGCGTCGCCTACGCACTGGATCTCTGCTCGGCTGTTCCAGTCTCGGCTCCATTCCAGTCAGAGACACCCGCTCTTTCGGCACTGGTAGGTATCGCAGGGTGGCTCGATGTCTTCGAGGACAACGACTGCTCTTTCACATCAGGGGCACTGGGGCTGCCCTCGCCGGACTCCCTGAGGATGGCGGCCGTGGTCAGGACCCTTCAGACAGAGGTACCCCGCCAAGCTCTTCAGCGTCTAGAAGCTGTTCAGTCACCCCTTACACGCAAACTCCGGGGGGCCTACGAGGCCTTGGAACTCTCGAGCGACGGAATCTCGCAGGCAGCGAACTCTGCAGTTGAGCTCGTCGACCGCCTCTTTCGGAACGCGTTCACCAACGCGCAGGTGCTGGACTGGGTGTCTGCGAATGCCACATCGTTTGAGCACGATGAACTCATCCGTCCTTCACGAGATGGCACAGACCTTCCAACAAAGCGAGCCGAGGCGCTGTGCTTCATTAGCGGTGGTCAGAACCCCGGCGAAGCCGCCCCGCTTCACTCGGCGATCGCGGATGCCCTCGTCAGAGCACGCAGAACACTGGAACAAGTCAAGCACTCGGACGATGAGACGACGCCGGCGACCAGTGTTCAGGAAGCGCTTTCACTTGTTGAAGCCGCCATCGTTGTCGCCTTCAGCTTCACATGGCTTAGCATCGAACAAGAGAAACGCGATGATCTGCTGCAGCGCTTGAGCGCCGCATAGGGCACGATCCCCAAGGTGGGTATCGAGGTCGGTTGCCTTCTGGTTTGAAGCGTATGGTCCGCTAGCTCCCGGGGTCGCGACCCGGAAGGGCCGCGCCACTCTCCTGGACCAGGCACGAACATCACGACGATCCCCGCCCCGTAGAGCCGCCGAGTAGCCTCCCGCAGATGGACGGGTTCCTGCAAGCTGCGATCGACGAAGCGCTATCGGGACTGGCCGAAGGCGGCATACCGATAGGGTCCGTGCTGGTCATCGACGATCAGGTAGTGGGGCGAGGGCACAACCGGCGGGTCCAGCAGGGGAGTGCTGTGCTGCACGCAGAGATGGACGCCCTGGAGAACGCCGGACGCTTGACGGCAGCCGACTACCGCCGTTCGGTCCTGTACTCGACGCTGTCACCATGCGACATGTGTTCAGGTGCGGTGCTGCTTTACGGGATCCCTCGGGTGGTGGTGGGAGAACATCGGACGTTTCTCGGTCCCGAGGAGTACCTGCGCTCCCGAGGCATCGATGTGGACGTGATCGACAACCCATCGTGTGTGGCCATGATGGAAGAGTTCATCGCCACCAAACCAGACCTGTGGAGCGAAGACATCGGGAAGTGACGGGTCGGCACAGACAACGACCTTCCATCCCACGACGGTTGTGAAAGCTCCGACGCTCTCACCTGCACACTCACCCGCTCGTGATGGCTCCGGCCGACACAAGATCACCCTTCCAGCGTTCAACGAGCTCGCGTCGCTGGTACGGAGTCTTCTCCAGCCACTCGTTCACGTCTACCGAGGGAAAGCGTGACCTGATCAGCTCGCCGGTGGCCTGGGCGCGACGCTCCAAGCCGAGTTCGGTCTGAGCTGCTGCAAGCACCAGCAAAGCTTCGAGATTGTTCGGCTGATACTCCAGCACTCCCTCGGCCAGGGAGGAAGCTTCATCCAGGCGACCGCCTACAAACAGTGCCGTCGCCTTCACGGTCGGATACCAGGGCTTGTTGATCCCAGTGAGTCGCATGGCAGTGTCGAGCAGCTCTACCGCCTGCTCCCACTGACCCAGGTAGCGGCGGACGCTGCCTTCGAGTCCGAAGGTGATGTCGCAGGTGGGGCGAATGATCTCCAAGCTGTCGAGTTTCGCAAGCGCCGCGTCGACCTCACCGCGGGACATGAGTACGGCTGCCTCGACCGCCTGGGACATGCCCGTAGGATCTCCCACCTCCCCACCGCGCCGAGCCAGCTCCACAGCGCTCGTCAATGCGGCATTGGCATCCGGCACCCATCCATTTGCCGCACCCAGCCACTGCGCGAAGCCCGAGAGAACGAAGCCATAGGGATGATCGGGATGCGACTCTGCCACCTCGCCGAACAGCCGGAGCGCTCTCGTCCAACCCTCGCGTGTGTCATCTCGCAAGTGGAACCATCCCAGATAGATCTTCTCGATAGCGTCCGGATCGTCGAGTTCCTCGTAGAAGCGAGCCGGCTCACCGACCACCAACTCGACGTCCACCGACCGGGCCACTTCCTCAGCGAGTTCCTCCGACAGCGAGAATATCTGATCGATCGGAGTCGTCCACTTGTGGGACTTGACCACATTCATGGTGTTCACGTCGTACAGCGTGGCGAACACTCGAACACGCTCACCGAACTGGTGAACGCCCGTCTCGATCATGTATCGGGCCGTTCCGATCGACCCGCCTTCAGGATCGCGGGGTGCGTCTATCAGCACGAGCCCGGGAATGGCGGAGAGCCGGTGAACCAGATCCTGTCGAATCATTCCGGCGGCGGCCCTGACGTGATCATCCACCATCTCGGTGTGAACGGGAAGAACGGCGAGGGTTGGGGCCTCCAGTTCGAGGATGCGACGCGTCTGTCGATGCTCGATTTCCGTCGGGAGATCTGAAAACTCATACACATCCACGCGTTCGGGGATGTTCTTCATTCGCTGCCGGCCCATCGCTCTGAATCGAAGGGCCGGTTCGTCGAGCGCTCGATACACCCGCCCCGACACGGCCAAGCCCCCAACCGGAGCGATGGCCTGGATGCGTGCGGCGATGTTGAGGGGGTCGCCGTGGTGGTTCCCTTCGGAGAAGCTCACCGCACCCTGGTCCATACCCATCCGGAACTGCACACGGCGTGCTGGAGGCAGGTCGGTATTGCGGGCTTCGGTCGCGGTGCTGATGGCGATGGCAGCGCGCAGACCTGCCATCACGTCACGGAAGACCGCCATGAAGCTGTCACCGACGAAGTTGTCGAGCGTTCCGCCGTTCTCTGCGACAACCCCTTCTACGAGGCGGTGGTAGTCGGCCATGGTCGCGGTAGTCGCATCAAGGTCATCTGCCACCAACGCGCTGTAGCCGACGACGTCGGCATTGAGCGCCACCATCTCCTCAGAAATCTCGATTCCCACGATCCCCGTCCGCTGAAGCCTATGGAGAATCTACCCGGAATCGTTGCCTTCAACCCGAGCTTTCCAGCTTGGCGAAGATGACCCGTGGTCGCCCACGCTGTCTCAAGGCCCGAAACTGCCACGTTGCACCACACTGGCCCTACGCATATGGCTGGCGCCGGCAGAGCAGCATCCCGTTGCCAGTCCTCCAGCCACCGACCGTGCTACGCGCACCGGCCTCCGGCTAGCGTGTGTGGGGTGAGTCACGTTCCAAGTCGTCTCGATCGGAAGCTTCCTCTGCACGGCACCGATCGTTCACGTGGTGATTTGTGACCCTGACGGCTTGGACCGATCAGCGCCTCATTCACCACATCCACGATCGGAGAGATCTCATGCCCCTTGACCCATCGATTGCCGCATTCATCGCAGCTGCACCGAAGGCGGAACTCCACCTTCATCTCGTCGGCTCGGCGCCGGCGGCTGCAGTCGCCACACTCGCCGAACGGCGCGGCTCATCGGTCGTACCGACCGATGAGGAGTCGGTCCGCCGCTACCTCAACTTCGAAGACTTCCCACACTTCATCGAGGTGTACGCGGCCGTCACTTCGCTTGTCACGTCGGCTCGAGACATCGTCGACATCATCGACTATGCGTCCATCAATCTCCGTTCTCAGAACGCGCGATATGCCGAGATGACCGTCACCCCCTACTCGCATGTGGTGTCCGGCGTCCCGTACGGTGCCGTTGTCGAGGCCATGGCTGAGGGACGACACCGTGCCCGCAACCGTGATGTCGAGATGGCGTGGGTGTTCGACGTTCCCGGCGAGAACGGTGTCGCCGCTGCCGAAGCGACGATCGGCTACGTCCTCGAGAAAGCACCTGAAGGCCTTGTCGGCTTCGGGCTGGGCGGGATCGAGGCAGGCGTCGACAGGGCCCTGTTCGCCGACGTATTCGACCATGCCCGTGCTTTGGGACTGAGGTCGGTGCCCCACGCCGGTGAAGGAGACGGACCTGCCAGCGTGTGGGCAGCACTAGAGGCGCTTGGGGCAGACCGCATCGGCCACGGCGTCCGCTCCATCGAGGATCCCTGCCTGGTTGAGCACCTCGTCGCCCATCAGACCCCGCTCGAGATCTGCCCCTCGTCGAACGTGTGCACCAATGTGTGCGCCTCGATCGCCGAGCACCCTGTGAAAGAACTCATCGACGCTGGTGTGCTCGTCACCCTGAACACCGACGACCCGGCCATGTTCTCGACCACGCTGAACCGTGAGTACGAACTCGTCGCCGAGGCCTTCGACCTTCACATCGACGACATCGCGGCACTCCTGAGGAACGCGGTGCGGGCATCGTTCATACCGGACAAGACGAGCCTGCTGAGGGAACTCGAGCAGGTAGTTGAGGCGCACGGAGCAGGGTAATCGGGAGCTACGTTGGTGGGAGCGACCCCCTCCGTCCTCGGCCTTCGGCCGAGTCCACCTCCCCCAACACTCGTTTCACTCGCGAGGGGAGGAAACGGGAACAACCCCTCCGGCGTCACGTTGGTCCCCCCAGGAGCCCGAAGGGCGACCGTTTCTCCCCCCAGCGAACGAAGTGAGCGTTGGGGGGAGTACCCCGAAGGGGGGAAGGGGGGCCAGGCGCAGCCTGGGAGAGGGAAAGTGCCGCAGCGGCGAAGCCGCTGGGGTAGGGGGGCGATGCGCGGGCCCTCTTGTTGGAACGGCCCCTCCGACCTTCGGCCTCGCCGGCGGAGGAAACGGCAGGCGAGTTCCGTTCGCCGTCTTGGGTCTTCGGTTGATCGGTCCGCGGCCCCACGCCCAAGGCACGAAGCGACGGTCCCACCGAGAACCGACGACCAACAACCGCGCGCTCAGCGAGCTATTCCTCGTCGGCGGGCTTCACATCTTGCGCAGGGACCTTGTCAGGATCGTCGCGCCACACGAAGTACGAGTAGACCACGAGGAAGATGATCCCGGGGATCATGACGATGAACATCGCATAGAAGGCCAACTCGCTTCCGAAGAACGCACCGATCATCGTCGCCACGCCGGTCGCGATGAACACACGCCCACCGAGACGGTGGGTCTTCGTCCACGACAGCTTGCTGGTCAACGTCCACGGCGTACGGATCCCTGCGAACCAGTTCGGCCGGAACTTGCCCATGACCGCCCCGAGGATGATGAACAGCACCCCGACGCTCCCGATGATCAGATCCCCCACCGGGAACGTCTCCTCATGCCCGATGGCGAGGACCATGGCGATGTATACGAATGCCATGTACACGACCATCGCAACCCGAATCAACAAATAGGTGCTCGCGAACGTCTCGTAGTTGCGCCGTGCGGGATCGATACGCGGTATGTACTTCAGCAGCAGGTAGATGCCCACGGTGATCAGGGGCGTCAGGAGGAGTCCCATGAACTTGCCGCCGTAGCCGTCCACCTCGCCTGCTGCGTTCCAGTGGATCGGGATCCTGTCGGGTGCAGACGCCCAGGCCACGGCCGCAACGATGAACATGCCGATGAGGATCACCGCCTGGACGATCTCCCACGCTCGTTTGTGTTCAATCAACTCGGTCCTCCGTGGATTCTGAGGGGCTTGGGCGCCGACGACCTTCGAAGAACGCAATGACCGCCGCCGCCGCATCGTCGAACGCCGACATATTGACAGAGTAGACAACCTGGTTTCGGCTGCGCTCCGAGACGATCAGCCCGGCTGCTTTCAGTACGTTGAAGTGACCCGACATCGTCGACTTGGCGAGATCGAAGTGGTCGGCGAGCTCTCCCGCAGTCAGATCACCCTTCCGCAGAAGGTGCAGGATCTGCCGCCGGGTTGGATCCGACAGTGCCTTGAGGATCTCGTTGATACTCATTTTCGGTGATTCGCCAACAAGCGAATTATACCGTCGCGAGGACGTCGCTGACAACACGAGCCCGATGCGCCGGACTGCCGGAGATCAACTCATCCGTGATAGCTTGACCGGCGCGAGAGGAAGGTGAAATGCAGTCGAAGCCGACGGGTCCAGTGCGCGACCGGACCGGAGCGTCTCCTCGCCGGCTCGTGTGGCTCCTCGTCGCGACCGTGGTAGTACTCGCCGTCACGGCCACGGGCTGCGGCGGGCCTGCCTCACCCCCTGCACGAGATACTGCTGGCGTCATGGCGTCCTCGATTCGGCAGCTGATCACCGTGGACAACACATTCGGAGGCAGTCCCCCACCGTTCACCACATACCTGATCCAAACCAGCACCGATCCCTACGCCGGGACGGGCACGGAACCAACGGCCGCGTCGCGTGCGCTGACCCAGAACGAGCGAGACGCCATCGAGATGGTCGTCGCTCCTTTCGGATCGGTTCAGTGGATCGATGACCCTGCGGAGTATCGGACCAGCGACCTGATGCCAACAATCGAGGGATCGGCCATCCTCGGTGTTGGGGAGCCGACGTTCGACGACAAAGGTGCCCTCGTGCCGGTGAGCCTTTGGTGCAGCGGGCTGTGCGGCACCTGGTTCACCTACCGCCTGCAGCAAACCTCAGAAGGCTGGCAGGTCACCGGAATCGAAGGACCGCGCGCGATCTCCTAGAGGATCAGCCCGCCGATCCCGACTCGATGGATCCCTCGAGGACCATCGACGAGACGCACGTCGAGATCGTTCGGTCCGAGCCACTCGGCGAGTTGTTCAGCGTCTCCCCCGACCTCGATCCACGAAATGCCTGAACCACCCCCGGGTGTTTGCCCAGGGTGTTCGGTAGGCAGAACATCCCACTGGATGAAGAACGGAAGTCCGCTCGGAAGGGCCGTGTCGAGACCGGCAAGACGCCACGACAGCTCGACTCCGTCGGGTCGGAGGCGACTCATCGGCACCGGTGTCAGATCGAGCCGGTCCGCCACTCCATCGATGTCGTCGGTGCGCAGGCACCACGCCGCAAGGCGATCCCCATCGGCGGTCTGCGCGGTCACCCATCTGCCAAGGTCTGAGGCTGCCGCCTCCACCTCATCGACCACCGCCATCAACTCGAGATATGAGTCCCCGAGCGGGACGATCCGATTCCCCGTCCCGAGACCGACATGCCGCCCGCCGGGAGTCGATTGGAGACCATGCGTCTCGAGTAGCATCTCAGCTGCTTGATCGAGGTCCCGCACGGCCATGATCGCATGGTCGAACCAGAGCATGCTCCGATGGTATAGCGTTGGGCCGCGTGAAGGACTTCGACTACATCAACATCGGCGGCAACAGGGTCCGTGCTCAACTGATAGAGCGAGCGTGCACGGAGGCGGGAATCCACGTGGAACTGCTCCCCGCTGACGACACCGGCCTGTTCCCCACCGGTGGTTTCATCCAGCGGCACCGGCTGCTCGTTCGTTCAGCCGATCGGGCCAAGGTCGAAGAGATCATCGAGGAAACGCGCTGACAGCAGCCAGCGAACGGTTGACAGCGAGAGCACGACCCATTCTGTCGCGAGGCCGAGGGCCGAGTCGTGCCCTCCCCTCGCCAGGCCAAGAGCCGAGTCGTCCCCTCCCGTCGCGAGGCCGAAGGCCGAATGTTGGGGAGGTGGCCCGGAAGGGGCGGAGGGGGTCTTCAGGCAAAGCCTGACCGGGGAGGTGGCCCGAAGCCAGGATCCTGGGGAAGACCAGGCTACGGACGGTGCGAAGCAGCGGAGGGATCTTCATCGGCCTCGCTTTCGGTCGAGCATCGGTGATGGGCCACACCGCCCCAGTGAGTCCTGGTGAGTCCTAGGCTGGGAGTATGAAGATCGACGTCACACCCAGTCAGATCACCGTCACCCTGTCAGTCTTC
The DNA here is from genome assembly GCA_963827865.1 of uncultured bacterium. Taxonomy (GTDB): domain Bacteria; phylum Actinomycetota; class Acidimicrobiia; order Spongiisociales; family UBA4744; genus CAYLHS01. The sequence goes on from CAWHCO010000004.1 coordinate 288,622, forward strand.
GAGACGCCGTTCGCGATGAAGCACCGTCTCGAGATACCGACGGAGAACATCGCCTCAGCCACCGCCGTGGATCGCAGTGAGGTGCATCGACCGCTCGTTCGAGCCCCCGGGACCTATCTCCCCGGTCTTCTCAGCTACGGCTCGTTTGGAGTCGGCGATGGTCGCGAATTCTGGGCCGTTCCAGGCCGTCCGAGGTTGCTTGTCATCGAGATCGAGGGCTGGCATTACTCCCGGGCCGTCCTCGCGGTGCCTGATCCCGATCAGGTCGCGGGAACGATCAACGCTACGAGGCACACACCATGAACATCGACATCACCCCAGATCAGGTGACGATCAGCGTCTCGCCCGTCGGAACGGTGCTCGGCAAGAAACACCGCTTGGAGATTCCCATTGCGAACATCGCCTCGGCAACGGCAGTGGACCGCCGCGATGCGCCGGAGCGGTCCCTCGTCGGAGTCGGTGGAACGCTCATCCCAGGTCTGGTCACGTGGGGATCGTACGGCGTTGGGGCGGACCGGCAGTTCTGGGCGGTCTCCGGTCGCGGTCGAGTGCTCGTCATCCGCGTCGACAACTGGTCTACGGTCTCGTGATCCTCACCGACCCAGATGCAGACCAGTCTGCCGCCTCCATCAATGCGGCCCTGATGAGGTAACACACAGTAAAGCATGATACAGTATCGTCATGTCTCTACGTGACACCAACTTCCTCACCTCGGCGGAGGTGGCGGAGAAGCTCAAGTTGAACCAGCAAGTCGTTCTTCGGAAACTCCGGTCGGGAGAGATTCCCGGCTACAAGCTGGGCGGGGAGTGGCGCGTTGCGGACCGTGAACTCGAAGCGTGGCTTGCGCCCCGCTCGAACAGGACCCCGACGACAAAGCGCTCCGCAACCGAGCGTGCCTTCTTCAAGAATGGGGTGCTTGTCAGCGTCCCGGCGCAACACAAAAAGCGCGTCTACGTGCTCGAGCGACTCGTCGAGGAGTTCGAGCCTCAGACGGTCTACACGGAGGCCGAGGTCAACAAGATCCTCGGTCGCTTCCACGAGGACGTGGCCTGGCTGAGACGCGAGCTCGTCGACGAGCGCATGATGGTTCGCTCACACGGCAAGTACATGCGCGTGAGCAGCTATGTGAGAACCCCAGACAACTAGATGGAGTCGCATGACTTCGTCGTAGTCGGCGCCGGCATCGCCGGCGCTTCGGTCGCGTATCGTTTGGCCGAGCACGGTTCGGTGCTGCTCCTCGAGCGGGAACCGATCGCGGGCTACCACACGACCGGGCGCTCGGCGGCGGTGTTCACCGAGGCCTACGAGAGTGACGAGGTTCGAGCGCTGGTACGAGCCAGCCGTTCGTTTCTCACCGACCCCCCGGCCGACTTCGCGAACGTGCCCTTGCTCTCACCGATGCCCGTGATGTTCATCGCCCGCCCCGACCAACTCGGCACCCTGGAGCAGGAGCTCGAACGCTCCGATGGGCTCGTCCGCAGCATCGACGAGACCCAGGCACGAGTCCTCTGCCCCGTTCTCCGAGCAGGGTACGCGGCAGGAGGATTGCTGGAGGAGGCGGCGCGCAGCATCGATGTGCACGCCCTGCACCAGGGGTTCCTTCGCGCTACGCGACAGCGCGGAGGGCGTGTGGTGACCAATGCCGGTGTGGTCTCTTTGAAGAGATCGTCGACATGGACGATCGAGACGACCTCCGGCACATTCTCGTCCCCTCTCGTGGTGAACGCGGCCGGCGCGTGGGCGGACGAGATCGCGGCGATGGCAGGCGCCAGGCCGGCCGGATTGACCCCGATGCGACGCACCGCATTCACGTTCGATCCTCACCTCGAAACCGTCGGCTGGCCGATGGTCATCGATATGAATGAAGAGTTCTACTTCAAGCCAGACGGCTCGGTGCTCCTCGCCTCCCCCTGCGATCAGACACCGATGGCGCCGTGCGACGTTCGCCATGAGGAGCTCGACGTGGCGATCGCCATCGACAGGATCCAGGCCGTCACGACAATGCAGATTCGACACGTGGCCTCGGCGTGGGCAGGGCTGCGGACCTTCGCCTCTGACCGCCGCCCCGTGGTCGGATGGGACCCTTCCTTACCCGGGTTCTTCTGGCTGGCCGGCCAGGGTGGGTTCGGCATCATGACTTCCCCCGCGATGGCCGCGACGGCGACCGCGTTGATCGTGGGCGGTGAGCTACCCGACGGCGTAGACCCGGATCGTCTGCGCCCAGGTCGGTTCTAGGAGCCCGGCCCCCGATCTCCCGCCCGGATCTCGGCAAGGGAACGAGGAACAGAATGACGACGCGGGCGTGAAGTTGAGACAAGAACTCCGCCGTCGGCGGAAAACCCCTTGACCTTCACGTTACGTGATGGTTTACCGTGCTCACCATGGCCTACACGGTTGGCGAGGTGGCACGCCTCGCGGGAATCACGAATCGAACACTGCACCACTACGACGAGATCGGTCTTCTGACGCCGAGCGGGCGCACACCCGCCGGCTACCGCCTCTACGACGGCGAGGACCTCGAACGGCTCCAGGAGATCCTGTACTTTCGGGAGCTGGGGTTCGGTCTAGAGGAGATTCGGACTGCGGTGACCGATCTCGAGTACGACCGCGGTGAGGCGCTGCGGCAGCAGCGAACCCTGCTGCTCGGGCACATCGAGCGGCTCGAATCACTCATCGCGTCACTCGATGCAGCGATCGACGCGCACGAGAAGGGAATGACGATGAACAAAGAAGACATGTTCGAGGTATTCGGAGACTTCGACCCCGCCGAGTACGAGGAAGAGGTCGAGCAACGATGGTCCGGCCCGGCTCTGGACGAGTCCCGCCGCCTGGCCGCGAGCTACTCGAAGGAAGACTGGATCGAGATACGTGACGAGGCCGAAACCATCGCCAAACGATTCGCAGAACTCAAGAGGGCAGGGATCGATCCGGGCAGCACCGAGGCAATGGAGACTGCGGAGACTCACAGGCTGCACATCGAGCGGTTCTATCCATGCTCATACGAGATGCACCAGGCGCTCGGAGACATGTACGTCCAGGATCCCCGGTTCACCGCCTACTGGGACAAGTACTCGGAAGGCCTCGCCCCGTTCGTGAACGCCGCGATCGCAGCCAACGCACGTCGGTAGGCTGAGCGGCGAGCAAGGAGGTCCCCATGACGGATACCGCGGACGTACGAGAACTCGTCGAGAAGGCCAAAGACCTGATCACGATCCGTCAAGTATTCGGCGATCCGATCGAACGCGATGGAGTCACCCTCATTCCGGCGGCCTACGTAAGAGGGGGAGGCCGGGGCGGGGGCGGAACGAACGAGGACAACTCCGGAAGCGGGCTCGGATTCGGAATCGCCTCGAGACCATCCGGCACCTTCGTGATTCGCGGCGACGAAGTGGAGTGGCAACCCTCTATCGACGTGACCCGGGTCATCCAGAGCTTCGCCGCGGTCGTCATCGCCTTCCTGGTGTTCAGGAGACGCAGGAAACTCAACTGACCACTCCGCGAACCCAGGGTTCAACGCTACCCACAGGGGCATCGGCGAGCCCAGGGTTCGCTGGGTCCTCGCGATCGAGGGTCGGGTCCCCTACATTGCTACGAGATGGGAGAGCGACAGCGAACGCGCACGTCCAGTTTCGGAGCGAGCCGCCGAGAGGCTCACGACTCCAGCGACTTCTATGCCCGCTTTCACCCACCGGCAACCAGCACGGACGACACAGTCTCTCTCGCACCGGACCTTGGCGACGGCTGCCTCCTCGGTGACGCCCGTACGATGAACGAACTCCCCGACAACAGCGTCGCCCTGGTTGTCACCTCACCGCCCTACTTCGCCGGCAAGGAGTACGAGGCGGAGGTCGGCAGAGACGGTGTCCCCGGTTCCTACATGGAGTACCTCGAGATGCTGCGCGAGGTCTTCACCGAGTGCGCCCGGGTCCTCGAACCCGGAGGCCGCATCGCAGTCAACGTCGCCAATCTGGGGCGCAAGCCGTACCGAAGCCTCTCATCCGACGTCATCGGCATCCTCCAGGACGACCTCGGCCTCCTCCTGCGGGGAGAGGTCGTATGGCGAAAGGCGAGGGGAATGTCGGGCTCGTGCGCGTGGGGATCGTTCAGGAGCGCAACGAACCCGGTCCTACGCGATACCACCGAACGAATCGTGATCGCTTCGAATGGACGCTTCGACCGCGCACGCTCGGAACAACGGCGCACCAACGAAGGTCTCCCATCGGGGAGCACCCTCAGCACCGACGAGTTCCTGGAATCGACCCTTGACGTGTGGGAGATTTCTTCTGAGAGCGCGCAGCGCATCGGGCATCCCGCCCCCTTCCCGGTCGCACTGCCGGAGCGGCTCATCAACCTCTACACCTTCGAAGGCGACCTCGTGCTCGATCCATTCATGGGATCCGGAACGACGCTCGTCGCCGCGGCCAGGACGGGTCGAAGAGGCGTTGGATACGACCTGGATCCAGCGTATGTCGACATGGCCAGAGAACGGCTTTCGGAACCCCCCGGCCACCTGTTTCCCCCGTTCGACAAGAAGATCCTCGACATCGCTGTCGGAGCCCTGACCTCGGCCGGCTTCGCGATCGAAGGTACCAACAGGAGAGTTGCTGGCGTCACGGTTCCGATCATCGCCCGGGACTCGGCCGACGCACGATGGTTTGTCGACGTGACAGGTGGCTTCACCGTCTCACCGGGCGGACTCGCCACCACCGACGGGGTCCTCCGATCCCTTGGCAAGGCGGCAATCCTCGGCCGCGAATCGACCAACATCCTCCTGCTCACCTCCCATCTTCCCCAGCCTGCCACCGAGGCCGGCAGGATCCTCAAGGAGACCCACGGCCGCCTGTTCGTGGAGGCTCTCGAGATCGCCGACGACACGACGCCTGCCGCACTCCGAGCACTCGCGCACCGATAGCGATGCGCGCTTATTTCCGGGGTGCGTTTGAATCGGGCCTACACATGAAGTACCGCATCCTCGTCCTCACATTCGCACTTCTCATCGGCGCCTGCACCGCACCCATGGTCAACAACACCACGACCTCGCAGGACACGACGCAGACGACCCAGCCGTCCTCCACGCGACCCTCGACCACCGACACCACCGTGCCGACCGGCACAGCGGCAACGGTGGCGTGCGACCAGGCACCGACAGATTTCCAGGCGCTTTGCACCGCCTACCACATCGTCAGCACCTCCTACGTCGACCCCGTCGATCCGTCCTCGTTGGCGGCCGGTGCCACACAGGGCATCACGGACTACCAGAACGAACCGGGTGGAACCGCTCCCGACTCGTTGGTCTGCGCACTTCCCGATCCGTCGTTCACGACTTTCTGTGACGCGTTCGTCGAGGAGGAACAAACCGATCCAGCACCGGTCGACGACCTGGTCGCCGCAGCCATCAACGGGATGATGAACACGCTCGACCCCTACTCGGTGTACTTCACACCCGAGGCTCTGGCACGTTTCCAGGAGGAGACCCAGGGCCAGATCGAGGGTATCGGGGCCCTGGTCCGGGCCGAAGATCCCAACGATCCCGAAGGTGCAACATGCTCGACGATCTCCGACAGCTGTGAACTCGTCATCGTCTCACCCCTGGAGGGTGGCCCCGCCGAGACGGTTGGGCTGAAGACCGGCGACGTGATGACCTCCGTCAACGGCGAGTCGATCGATGGATGGCTGGTCGATGAAGTGATCTCAGAAGTGCGCGGCCCTGCGGGCAGCACCGTGACCATCGGTATCGACCGTGACGGACAGCCCCTCGAGTTCACGATCACGAGAGCCGCGATCGACATCCCGATCGTTACCTCGCGGATGGTCGATGACGCCACCGGCTACCTGGAGCTCTCCGTCTTCTCGACCAATGCTCCCGCCCAGTTCAACTCGGCTCTGCAGGATCTGCTGGATCAGGGCGCGACGAACATCGTCCTCGATCTCCAGCACGACCCTGGTGGCTCGCTCAACACGGCGATCTACGTCGCCAGCGAATTCCTCTCCTCTGGCCTGGTACTTCGGACGGAGGCACCCGGGGACGTTCAGGAGTACCTAGTCGTACCGGGCGGCATCGCGACCGACCCGTCCATCAAGCTGTACGTGCTGGTCGACCAGGCGAGCGCTTCCGCATCTGAGGTCGTAACCGGCGCCTTCCAGGACTACGGTCGAGCAACCGTCGTCGGTACGCACACGTACGGTAAGAACACCGTCCAACAGCAGTACAACCTCAGCAACGGCGGGGCCATCAAGATGACTGTTGCCCGCTGGGTGACACCCGATGGACACGACTACGGCGGTGTCGGATTGACGCCTGACGTCGAGGTGGAAATCCCGACCGATGCTCCGACCGACTACCTGCTCAACAAGGCACTCGAGCTGATCAACTCAGGCGCCTAGACCCACGGGACAGGCGACGCCGGTCCCTCCGTGCCCGCAGTAGCCGTTCGGATTCTTGGACAGGTACTGCTGGTGGTAGTCCTCGGCGTAGTAGAAATCACCGGCCGGCTCGATCTGCGTGGTGATCGTGCCGTACCCTGCGAGATGAAGCTGACCCTGGTAGCGGTCCCGAGACTCCTCGGCCGTCTTCTGCTGGGCGTCCGAGAACGTGTACACGGTCGATCGGTACTGCGTGCCCACGTCGTTACCTTGCCGCATGCCCTGGGTTGGATCGTGACCCTCCCAGAAGACACGCAGGAGTTCGCTGTAGGGGATCTTGAGAGGATCGAACACCACCTGGACCACTTCGGCGTGGCCCGACATCCCAGAACACACCTCCTCGTAGGTGGCATTCGGGGTGAACCCGCCCGCATACCCGACGGATGTGCTGTGGACGCCAGGAAGATGCCAGAACATCCGCTCGGCACCCCAGAAACACCCCATGCCGAATACGGCACGCTCCATTCCTTCCGGGAACGGTGGAAGCAGCGGCGTACCAAGCACATGATGGCGGTTCGTGATCGACTTCGGAGTCGGCCTGCCGGCGAGTGCCCTCTCCTTCGGCGGCATCTCCAATGGTCTGCGGTGGAACATGCGGTCAGCCTACGGCCAATGGTGGGCTAGGCGAGCATGCCCGCCTAGCCCGCCGGTACCTCGTACACGGTCCCATCTGTTCTGTGGCCGCGGCCCCGTCAGCAAGATACGATGTACGAGACGCGAGGTAGCAGCGAAGCCACCGTCGCAGCGAACGGAGTCGACGCACGGATCCCATCGACGAATACATCGCCGGTTTTCCTCTGGATACTCAGGAGGCGCTTCGAGCCGTCCGAGCGACGATCCGATCGGCGGCACCGGACGCTAATGAGAAGATCTCCTATCGCATCCCAACCTTCGTCCAGAACGGGATCCTCGTGCACTTCGCAGGATTCGCCCACCACATCGGGTTCTACCCGATGCCGTCCGGTATCGAGCGCTTCAAGCAAGAACTCGCCGGCTACAAACAGGGGAAGGGTTCGGTTCGGTTCCCCCTCGGCGAGCCGATCCCCCACGATCTGATCACCCGAATCGTGAAGTTCCGCGTCCGAGAGGCTTCCTCGTAGCTTTGTACACAGCCGCAGTCGTTTCCTGATCGCTGGAGCGGCCGTACCGGTACGAGATACGAGGTACCTCGCCGGCTCAGGCCGGTGGCCTGTTGGACCCCTTCTCCTTGTCCCGCTCAGGACGTAGGTTGTCTCCATGACACGATCCTTCGCCCCCGCTCTTCTCGTTTCTCCGTGACCTCGAAGCCAACAACGATCGCGAGTGGTTCGCCACCAACAAGAGTCGCTACGAACGCTCGGTCCGCGAACCGGGTGTGCAGTTCATCCAGGACTTCGCCCCGCACCTCGCCAAGATCAGCCCACACTTCGTCGCCGACGCCCGACCCAACGGCGGGTCCATGTTCCGCATCTACCGAGATGTCCGCTTCTCGCATGACAAGAGCCCGTACAAGACGAACGTGGGATTCCAGTTCCGGCATGAGGCGGGTAGGGACGCGCACGCTCCCGGCTTCTACCTCCACCTCGAGCCCGGTGCCGTCTTCGCCGCAGCAGGACTCTGGCACCCGGACGCGGCGACGGCCCGATCGATTCGCGAGGCAATCGTCGCCGACGCCGCCGGGTGGAAGAAGATCACGAGATCCAAGCGATTCGCCGACATGTTCCACCTCTCAGAAGACTCGCTCAAACGGCCACCGGCCGGAGTGGACCCGGATCATCCGCTCATCGAAGACCTCAAACGCAAGGACTTCATCGCCATGAAGGCCCTCACCCAGAAGGCGGTCACGACGGACGGCTTCCTCCGCGAGTACGCGAGGCTCTGTGCGAGTGCGGCTCCCCTGATGCGCTTCCTGTGCGAATCGGTCGGATTGCCCTTCTAGGAAACCCGCCCACCCCCCGCCGGTATGACGTTCGGATGGCGATCGGACTGGACGGTGCCGGGCCAAGCGGCGCGCCTAGGCTGTCAGCCAACTCGGCGCCTTGTCGAGGAGGAACTCGCTGATCTCCCGGCAATGGTCGAACACGTCACACAGGTGCACTTCCGCTTTGGAGATGTCCACCAACGAGACATCCACACTGCCCCGAATGGCAAGACTGCGCTGTGGGGCATCCGTGACCGCCTGGAACGAGTCGATCGCCGACACTTCAAGGGGCAGCACCGTTCCCCCAACGCCGGCGAGATCCGTCGCGAGGACCAAGAGATCGGGGGGTGACGGAAGCGGGGGGAGCACCCAGTTGAAGTAGAGGGGAAGGTAGTACTCGTCCTCCGGTTCGCTCTCGTCTTCCAGTACCCGATCTTCGAACGCGAGCACCACCCTCGGGTCCACTTCCAACGCCATGTGCAGATCGAGAGGGCCACCACACGCCGTCTCCGGGTGTAGATCAACCTCCCACTGCTGATCCAGCGAGTACGTTTCGATGAAATGCCGCTCGTCATGCACGTGGAAGCCGTGCTCGATCGCATGCATCTTCTCGCTCGCGATGAAGCCGTCGAGGTCGACTACTGCCATGAGGGCAAGGTTCGCACAGTCCCGTATCTACCGCAATGGGGCCGGTGGGCCGAGCGGCGCTCGGCCGTACCTCGTACCTTGTACCTCGTATCGTGCGAATGGTCGCGGGAAGCGTTCGGCGTGAGCATTGGGTACGGCTCGCCCAACGGTCTCGGCATACATGCAGGTCGCGTACAAGGTACGAGATACAAGGTACGGGCTCTCGCAGGAGCGCTATTGAACGGGCAGGCCCAGCGATCTGGCGATGATCAATCGCTGGATCTCACTGGTGCCCTCGCCGATCTCGAGGGCCTTCGCGTCTCGGTAGGCGCGCGACACAGGTGACTCGTCCATGTACCCGGCACCTCCGAAGATCTGTACGGCGTCTCGAGTCGCACTGACGGCCACCTCGCTGGCGTAGAGCTTCGCCATCGATGCCGCCTCCCTGCACGGGCGACTCGAGTCCTTCAGCCAAGCGGCCTTGTACGTGAGGAGGCGGGCCGCTTCCACCGACACCGCTATGTCGGCCAGCTTGAACGCGATGGCCTGGTTCGCACCGATTGGCCGTCCAAACGCCTGTCGCTCCTTCGCGTAGGCGGTTGCCTGGTCCAGACAGCCTTGTGCGACGCCAACTGACATGGCTGCAATGGCTATCCGTCCGTCATTCAGGATCTCAAGGAACTGGCGGAATCCCTTGCCCTTGTCACCCAACAGGTTCGAAGCCGGCACTCTGCAGTCGTTGAACGAGAGGCCATGGGTGTCGGACGCCCTCCAACCCATCTTCTCGTAGGCGGGCTCCACGGTGAACCCTGGCGTTCCGGACGGCACGATGATGGAGCTGATCTCGCCAGGCCCCGTGAGCGCCGTCACGATCACCATCGACGTGATTGGCGTTCCCGAATTGGTGATGAACGCCTTCGACCCGTTGATCACCCACTCGTCGCCGGCCCGTTCAGCCCTCGTTCGGGTTCCGCCGGCATCGGAGCCGGCATCCGGTTCGGTGAGGCCGAACCCGGCCAGCGCCTCGCCACTGACAAGATCGGGAAGCCACCGGCGCTTCTGTTCATCGGTGCCGAACGTGAACAGCGGGTTCGAGCCCAGGCCGACGCCGGCTTCGAGCGTAATGGCGACGGACTGATCCACTCGCGCAAGTTCCTCGATGGCGATACAGAGCGAGAGGAAGTCGGCGCCGGCTCCCCCGTACTCCTCAGGAAAGATCAGTCCGAACAGCCCGAGCTTGCCCATCTCGTGGACAACGTCGGTGGGGAACGTATGGGTGCGATCCCATTCCTCGGCGTACGGTGCGACTTCGCGTTCGGCGAACTCGCGAACGACCTTTCGGAAAGCCCGGTGCTCTTCGGAGAGTTCGAAGTCCATTGCTCCTCCTCAGCAGCACTCTACGACACAGCCGGCACGTCAGGTCGGGTCGGGATCTCCATCTTCGATCGGCCGCTCACGGGCTACCCACGCCCGAGCCCCGGCGAAGACGCCGACAGCCGCCGGGATCCAGTACGCAATCACCCGGTAGACCAACACTGGACCAAGACTCACCGAGGGCGACACACCGAAGAACACGAGCACTCCGACGAGTCCTGCCTCGACCACACCGAGCCCGCCCGGCGATCCCGGTAGTCCACCGATCAGATGGGCAACGCCGAATGCCACGATTCCCCTCAACAGTGTCAGTGAGATGCCGAGCGCTGCGAAGGCCAGCATCATCGAGCCAACCTCCGTTGCCAGGCGAGCTAGGAGCAGCCCGACCTCAGGAAGAGTCACTCTGCGATCAACAGCGGTTGGGCCGATGAGAACGCGGAGTCGCTCGGGAAGCCGTTTGGTCAGCGATCCCATCCAGCGCGGTCCGCCCAGGAGCACCACACCGACGCCCACGCCTGCAGCGCCGATCACAACTGCACCCGCCTGGAGCACCACCCCTGAGCTACCGGCATGCAGGGCGAGGATCCCACCGCCCGTCATTGCCAACAGCCCGCCGTAGTAGAGGACCGTCGTGCGCAGCGCCGCACCAGCGGTTCCGGTGACCCTATCGCGGACCGTCCAGGCCATCGCCGCAGGAGTGAGTGCACCGCCGGCGGGGATGAGGCGTGCGACGCCACCGGCGACCAGCGCAGCCCGCACCGCGTCCGACAGATGAAGGCGAAGACCCCCGGCTGCGACGGCCTCTTCGAACATGGCACCGAAGGCGACCTTCGCGGCGAGTTCAGAGAACAGCGCGAGAGTGAGCAACCCCAGCGATTCCGCGTCGATAGCTGGAAGCTGAGCACGTTCGCCGAGGAACCGGCCGACCGCAATGTAGACGACGAGGCCGAGCAGGAGGAAGAGCAGCACGCCCCTGCCGCCGAGCAGGTTCCGCATGATGCGTGATGGCCGCGACGCATCGTCAGGTGGGTTCACGCCAATCCTCCCGCGAGACGGTCAGACGGCTCGTCGCATCTCTCGGCGGAGAAAGCGACGCTGCGTCCCCGACGTGCCTCCCCACACCCCTGCGTCCATGCGCATGGTAAGTGCATAGGCCAGGCACTCGTCTCGAACCACACAGCCCGCACAGGTCGCCCTCGCTCGTCGGTCCGGTACACCTTCCGCCGGAAAGAATATATTGGGATCCATGCCGATACAGGCTGCCTCATGTCGCCAGTTCCCGGCAACATCGAAAACCGGATCCATAGGTGACCTCCGATCCTCAACTCGAATGATACCTGGCTGGTTCTCTATGTAGCCTCGCGACATGCGCATCCCTGACTATACGGGTGGTGGACTCGTCAATCTGACGGCCGAACTGGAACGGAGGCTGACGGGTCGGTCGCTTTCACCGGCACTCCACCCTCACCTCGCATCCCACATCCCTGACGCCGACAGCTACGTGCTCGTGCTGGTCGACGGACTGGGGGACAACCAGCTCGACCATCCGGACGCCGTCCCGCTTCGGAACTCGCGCGTCGCGGCGCTCGACGCGTCGTTCTCGACCCAGACAACAGTGAACACCTCGACCCTCGCGACCGGACTCGCCCCCTCACAACACGGGCTGATCTCCTATCAACTTCGACTCGGCACGAGCGTACTCAACACGATCTACTGGTTCACCGAGGATGGAACGACGTCACTAGAAGATCCAAGTCGCTTCCTTCCATCCCCCAACCTCGCGGAACGCCTCACGGCGGCCGGATGTCGGGTCGTAGCAACCGAACCGAGCGCGTTCGTGGGAAGCCCGCTCGACCGGATGCTGTTTCGAGGCGCGACGGTCCAAGGCACGACCAGCGATGTGAATGGGATCGAGCTCGTCCTGAACGCCTCTCGCACGCCCGGGACGCTGGTCCTCTTGTACCTTCCACACATCGACGCGGCCGCCCATGCGGCAGGTCAGGAGTCGGATCTCTATGCACGCGCGATGCGACAGGTCGCCGACACATGGGAACGGTTGGTCGGTGGCCTCCCGTCCGGGGTCACGGCGGTCGGTACCGCCGACCACGGCCACGTCGACATCGCCGCCCGCAACCGCATCGTGCTTCCCCGCAGTGAGACACTCATCTTTTCGGGCGACAACCGGGTTGTGTATGTGAGCGGATCACCAACCGAGGCGGTTTCCCTCGCCAAATCCCTCCCGGCCACATGGGTGCCGGTCGAGGACGCGGAAGGCTTGTGGGGACCCGCGCCTTTCCATGGAGAGTTCGCGGCGCGTCTTCCCGATGGATTGCTCTTCGCCCACGAAGGGTACGCGCTGGTGCCTGCCGGAACGGTCGACGAGATGATCGGCCACCACGGTGGTGTGACTGAAGCCGAGCTTCGAGTGCCGATTCTGGTTTCCGGATCGGTCACCTAACCTCTTGCGCATGGCACACGAGCATCTCAAGGAAGCAGTCGATTCCCACTTCGAAACCATCCGCAGCGAGTTGGAGCACTTGGCGGCCATCCCGTCGGTGAGCGCTGCCGGATTCGACCCGGAAGGCGTTCGCGAGTCCGCCGAATATGTCGGGAACCTCCTGCGGAAGATCGGTTTCCCGGAGGTGCGCATCCTCGAGCTTCGCGGTGCCCACCCGGCGGTGTACGCAAGCTACCCCGCGCCAGAAGGCGCACCGACGGTCCTCCTGTACGCACATCACGACGTGCAGCCTGCAGGTGAAGGGTGGAGTTCGCCACCGTTCGAACCGATGGAGCACAACGGCCGTGTGTACGCACGTGGTATCGCCGATGACAAGTCGGGCGTGCTGATGCACGTCGGGGCGATGCTTGCCCATGGAGGCACTCCCCCTGTGGGAGTGAAGGTCATCATCGAGGGTGAAGAGGAGATCGGGTCGTTGCACCTCGAGGACTTCCTCGACGCGCACAAGGAGCTGTTCACGGCGGACGTGATCGTCATTGGCGACTCCGGCAATTGGAAGGTGGGCGTGCCCGCCCTCACGACCTCCTTGAGGGGTCTCGTCGACTGCATCATCGAGGTGAGAACGGCTGATCGCGCCCTCCACAGCGGTGAGTTCGGTGGACCCATGCCCGATGCGTTGACGGTCCTCAGTCGAGTGCTCGCGACGCTGCACGACGACGACGGCACCGTAGCGATCCAAGGGCTCGTCTCATCGGACGACGCCGACCCTCTCGACCTCACCGAGACCGAATTCCGGTCGCAAACCGGTGCGGTCGATTCCCTCGAGATGATCGCCCAGGGGAGTCTGACGTCCCGGCTCTGGACGATGCCCGCCGTATCGGTGCTCGCGATCGACGCACCCTCTGTCGACCAGGCGATCAACGCTCTCGTTCCCACGGCGCGAGCGAAGGTGAGCCTCAGACTCGCGCCGGGCCAGGACCCTGCTGTCGCTATGGACGCACTGATCGGCCATCTGGAGGCAAACGTACCCTGGGGAGCCGAGGTGACGCTCACGCGGGGTGCGTCGGGTCGGCCGTTCGCTCTCACCACCGAAGGCCCCCGATTCGACACCTTCCGCTCGGCGATGCGGGAGGCGTGGGGAACGGAGCCGGTCAACATGGGAGTCGGTGGGTCGATACCGTTCGTTGCGGCGTTCTCGGAGGCCTACCCGGATGCAACGATCGTGCTGACCGGTGTCCAGGAACCGGAGAGTCGCATCCACGCCGCCGACGAAAGCCTCGATCTCGAAGAACTGCGCAGAGCCGTGCTCGCCGAGGCGATCGTGTTGGAAGAGCTCGCGTAGCCAGCGAGCTTCGTTCGCCTCCGACGGCTGACAGCGGATAGCCAGAGCGCGACCGGAGCAGCACGAGACCGCAGGGCGACGTCCTACCGAAAACTGACAACCGAAGACCGCGCTGTGGCCCGAGCCACAGCGCTATTTCGCGCCGGGGAATCCTCTCCGGCGCCACACCTCGTAGACCACGATGGATACCGAATTTGCGAGATTCAGGCTCCGCCGATCGGGCAGCATCGGGATCCTGAGCACCTCGTCGGCTGACGCAAGTACCTCGTCGGGAAGGCCAACCGACTCGGGTCCGAACAGCAACGCGTCCTTCTCGCCATAGTCGACATCCGTGTAGCGGACTTGTCCCGCCCCCGAGAACGCCAGCACTCGGTCTGGCCCTACCTCGGCGAGGCACGCGTCGAGATCGCTGTGCACGGTCAGGTCGGCCCAGTCCCGGTAGTCGAGGCCTGCTCTGCGCAGGCGCGACTCCTCGAGGCTGAACCCGAGCGGCTCGACCAGGTGCAGCCGGATTCCCGTCACGGCGCTGACACGCATGAGGTTCCCCGTGTTCTGGGGGATCTCGGGCCGGAACAGCACGACGTCGATCATCAGAACAGCGTCGGCCGGTCCGACTCCAAGCCACGCAGCTCGTCGTAGTCGACCTCGACGATGTCGATTCCTCTCGACTCGGCGAGCACCCTTGCCTGTGGCTTCACGATCTGTGCGACGAAGATCCCCCGAACCGACCCCAGTCTGGGGTCCTCGCGAAGCCGCTCGAGGTACCGGGTGAGTTGCTCGACCCCGTCGATCTCACCTCGCCGCTTGATCTCCACTGCCACGGCGTTGCCGTCACGGTCTGAGCAGAGCAGATCGACCGGACCGATATCGGTCGGATACTCACGGCGGATCAGTGCCAGGCCCTCCTCCAGTGACCAAGGACGCTCAGCGAGCAGTGTCTGGAGATGTCGCTCGACACCGTCCTTCTCCAACCCGGGATCCTCGCCCATATCGTGAACCGTATCGGCGAGGACCTCCTCGATGGCAATGGTCAGGCGCTCACCTTTCGGGTTTGTGACGACCCACGTGTCCGTCCCCTCGTCGAGATGGTTCGGTGCATTCATCCAGTTGAGAGGCTTGTAGGCACCGCCGTCGGTGTGAATCGCCACGCACCCGTCGGCCTTCACCATGATGAGACGGACCGCCGAAGGAAGGTGGGCGGTGAGCCGCCCCTCGTAGTCGACACTGCACCGGGCGATCATCAACCGCATGGGCGCGGAGGGTAGTCGGGACCCCATCACAACGGCTTGGTCAGATCGCGGTCGTAATCAGCTCTTCTCGACGGTCACATAGACACAGACCGCGTCCATCTCTCCGCTCTCGGACGAACATGTCTGGACACCGATCGTGGTGGATTCGGACGCCCAGGTCTGACTCTGCACCCCACCCGCGGTGACCGACATCGGCTCGTACTCGTCACCAGAGTCATCGACCCAGTTCTGGAATGAAGCAACGATGTCGTCGAAGTTCGCTCCCTCGTACTGAACCATCACGCTGGCTTCGGTGGCCGAATCGGTCGAGACCAGCACTGTGCCGCCGGACGGGAACGTTATGTCGATAGAGCCGGGGATCTCCCCGCCCCCGTAGGTAGCGGACCCCTCACTCGTCTCTATCTTGACCGTACCCCCGTTGTTGGAGAGGTCGACGTTCGCGTCCCCTCCACTCGCATTCTCGATGGTCTTCTCCGCGACCTTCTCAGCGGCTTTCGCGCATCCGGTCAATGGAACGACCAACAGCAGCGCGAGCCACATCACAATCGCCTTCCTCATGGTTCCTCCCGGATTCCAGCCACTCATGCCCACTCACCCTAACGGATCCCATCGCGACCCACGGCGCTGATGGCCGCGCGAGGAACCGGAGCCTCCACCAGGGATGCGACAGCCTGTCGACAGCCTCTCAACTCTTCGGCAAGGGCGAACAGCCCGGACTCAGGTCCAGGTCGTCCCGCGTCTAGGCGGGCTGACGCCCGCTGTTTTGAGTTATGGGTTGTCGGTGGGACGCAACCTCGCAGGAAGAGCGCACCGTGAGTGCTTCACCCACTACCCAGAACCCATGACCTAGAACGGGCTCGCGCAGCGAGCCGGCACAGGTACGCTGTCTTGTGAGTAGAGGGAGGGAGCCCATGGTCGTCGCCGTTGGAACCGAAAAAGGTGCATGGTTCTTTGACCCCGATGAGCGCCAGCTCGAAGGTCCTGTCCTCCCTGGATGGAAGGTGACCGCCTTCACCGACACCGCCGCCGACGACTACCTCCTCGCGACGGGATCCAACTGGTTTGGCGCATCGATCCATCGATCTCCCGACCTCACCAACTGGGCTCAGACGGAGAACAGTCCATCGTGGCCCGAGGGCGGGGACAGGAGCCTGACCCAGATCTGGACGTTCGCCCGGAACGCAGGTCGCATCTACGCGGGAGTCGACCAGGCGGGTCTGTTCACGAGCGATGACAGCGGCAGCTCATGGCAACCCGTCGACGGCATCAACGAACACCACACTCGCCCAGCGTGGCAACCGGGATTTGGTGGCCTGGCGCTGCACAGCATCCTCATCGATCCCGACAATGCTGACCGCATCTGGATTGGAATCTCTGCTGTAGGCGTCTTCCGGTCAGAGGACGGAGGTTCGACGTGGACGACCGCCAACAGTGGTGTGGCGAAGGCCGCAGCCGACGAGCAGTTTGACGACATCGGCTACTGCGTCCACAAGATCCAGCTCGACCCCGACGATGCGAACCGCCTCTATCGCCAGGATCATCGAGGCGTCTACCGATCGCCAGACGGAGGCCGGACCTGGGAAAGCACAGAGAACGGCCTCCCGAGTTCCTTCGGCTTCCCCATGGTGATGGATCGATCCTCGAAAACGCTCTTCATCGTGCCCCTCACCAGCGACGAGCAGCGACTCCCCGTCGGTGGAGAGTTCCGCGTGTACCGATCGACGAACCGATCAGACAGCTGGGAGGTGTCTGGAACCGGCCATCCCGCGGCTGCCACCTACACGCAGGTGCTGCGCGGAGCGATGGACACCAATGACAACGGCACGGTCGCCTACGGGACCACGGCCGGCACGCTCGGGCTCACCCTGGACGCCGGCGAGTCATGGGAAACGATGCCGTGGACGCTTCCCCGCATCTTGTCCGTGAGCTTCCTACCCGACTGATGGCGTCGATCCAGGTACGTCTCCCATCACTCCTCGAGCCGATCACGGGTACACGATCGCTGACGGTCGACGCTCCGACGGCATCGGAAGCGATCGAGGCACTTCTCGAAGCCCAGCCCGGCCTCAGAGTGCACCTGTACGACGAGCGCCGGAATCTCAGACCCCACGTGCGACTGTTCTGGAACGACGGAGATTTCGCATGGATCGATGACGGGGTTGCTGCCCACGATGGTGACGTCCTCACGGTCATGCAAGCGGTGTCCGGCGGCTGAGGGCTCACTTCGCGAGCCCTTTTCGGTTTTGGGTCCTCGGTTTTCGGTCCTCGGTTTTCGGTAGAGCAATCGCCCTACGGTCTCGCACTCTTCGAGGTCGCGTGCTGGAAGCTGAAGACTGAAGACTGATGACTGGCGAGCGTAGCTCGCCTATTCCATCGCCTTGGTCGGTAGTCGCAGGATGT
Source organism: uncultured bacterium (assembly GCA_963827865.1). GTDB lineage: Bacteria > Actinomycetota > Acidimicrobiia > Spongiisociales > UBA4744 > CAYLHS01. The sequence goes on from CAWHCO010000004.1 coordinate 306,396, forward strand.
AGGCGCTGATCCCAACGGCGAGGAGTCCCAGGCCGATCCTGACGCCGACGTGCTCGATCACCCAGACGATCGAGATGGTGAATGTGACCGTGATCGCGATGAGCGCCACGGCCTTTGCTCGAGCACTGAACCCGAGTCCTGCTCTCCAATCCCTGATCAGCGGCCCGAACAACCGGTGCTGTACCAGCCATGCATCGAAGCGTTCGGACGACCGGGCGAAGAAGAACCCGGCCAGGATGATCGGAAACGTCGTCGGGATCAGGGGCAGGATCGTGCCTACCGCTCCCAGTGCCAGGAAGAAGACCCCAAGAACGAGGTAGAGCGCCCGCACGAGACGGCTTCGGTGTACCACCGAGCAACTCTACCTTCGCTCACTCGCTACGCCCCGGCCCCAGGTATGAGGACCGACTCGTGTTCACTACTCTGCCGTCCATGGCCGACCCAGAACGCATTCATCGAACCTGGCTTCACTCTGGACGAGTCTTCCCAAGAGTCTTCATCTCCCCGGTGTTGGAGTTCATGCAGCTCGAAGCCGCATCTGGCGTCGTCATGCTCATCGCTGCACTCGTCGCCGTAATCTGGGCTAACCTTCCAGGTGGAGAAAGCTACGAGCGCTTCTGGGAAATCGCCGTCAACCTCCACATCGGTGGCTTCGTGCTCAACGAGACTCTCAGAGAGGTCGTCAACGACGGCCTCATGACCATCTTCTTCTTCGTGGTCGGACTCGAGATCAAACGAGAGCTCGCCGTCGGTGAGCTGAGAGACCCGAAGGCCGCGGCGCTTCCGGTCGTGGCGGCCCTTGGTGGCATGATCTTTCCGGCGCTCATCTACCTGGCGTTCGTGCACGATCTCGGTCCCTCCGCGATTCGCGGCTGGGGTGTGCCGGTCGCTACCGACATTGCCTTCTCCGTCGGCGTGCTCGCCCTCGTCTCGAAACGAGTACCTCTGGGCGCCAAGCTGTTTCTCCTCACCCTTGCCATCGCCGATGACATCGGCGGGATCATGGTGATCGCCATCTTCTACACACACAACCTCGCTGTCTTCTATCTCCTCGGCGCTATCGCCCTGTTCGGACTCGTGAAGGTCGCAGAACGTGCCGGCATTCGTGCATCTGCGTTCTACTGGGTGGTGGGGCTCATCATCTGGTACTTCATGCTCGAATCCGGCGTCCACCCGACACTCACCGGCGTGTTCCTCGGGTTGCTGACGCCGGCGCTCGCTATGTACTCGGACAAGGAGTACTACGAGAAGTCCGCCTACCTTCTCAAGGCCTTCGGACCAGAAGAGTCATCCCGACATTCGCAGGCACGTGCCGATCACGGGGCCCGGCAGGTCGTGTCCGTCGCATCTGAGTCGATCCCACCGCTGAACAGACTCGAGCACGCGCTCGCCCCATGGAGCTCGTTCTTCGTGATTCCGGTATTCGCCCTCGCGAATGCGGGCGTTCGGTTTGCCGGTGTCAGTCTCTTGACCGAACTGACGAGCAAGGTGACCCTCGGCGTCGGAATCGGTCTTCTCGTCGGCAAGTTTGTCGGAGTGTCCTTGTTCACTGGGATCGCCGTGAAGCTGGGCATCGGGAAGCTGCCGAAGAACACGACGTGGCACCACCTGTTCGGGGTGGCACTGCTCGCGGGGGTCGGGTTCACAGTCGCCCTGTTCATCGCGACGCTCGCGTTCGTCGATATCCAGCACATCGACAAGGCGAAGACCGGAATCTTCGCCGGTTCGATCCTGGCGGGACTGCTCGGCTACGCGTACCTGCGGTTCTTCACCAAACCGATTGAGACCGACCAGCTCGGCGAATGACTCTCTCCACGCGACTCTGCTCATCGGGTATGGTCGAAGTATGGGAGATTGGGCAGAATCACGACGCACGTATGGGCGAGGGACCATAGATCGTATCCCTCACCTGCGTTCCTGGAGCGCGGACCAGCGGAGGATCCTGCACCTGCTAGCGCAGGTGTTTCCGTTTCGGGTCACCGGGTACCAACTCGAGCTGATCGACTGGTCCAAGGTCCCCGATGACCCCATCTTCAGGCTGGTGTTTCCGCAGCCCGAGATGCTCGACCCGATCACGCTCGCGAAGCTCGATGCCCTCGAGGGCGAGGCACTGACAGCCGAGGTGCGAAGGATTCACCACACACTCAACCCCCACCCTGCCGGCCAGCTCGATCTCAATGCGGCGCTCCTGGATGGAGCCCAGCTCCCTGGCATCCAGCACAAATACCGGGAGACCGTTCTGTTCTTCCCGAGGCGTGGACAGAGCTGCCCCGCATACTGCACCTACTGCTTCCGTTGGCCGCAGTTCGTCGGCGAGGAGCGAATCGCGGCATCGGACGTAGGCCCACTCCTCCACTACCTGCGTGAACACCCGAACGTCACCGATCTGCTGATCACTGGTGGCGATCCAATGGTCATGAGAGCGTCGGTTCTATCTGGCTACCTGCAGCCGATCCTCCACGTCCGACCCGGAGGACTGACCAACATCCGCATCGGCACGAAGCTCCCGGCATCGCGTCCGCACCGCTTCGTCACCGACGAGGACGCCGATGAGTTGCTCCGCCTGCTCCAATCCGTCGTCAAGGGCGGCTTCCACCTGGCCGTGATGGTTCACTACACCCATCCGAGAGAGCTATCAACCACCATCGCCGAGGAGGCCATACGGCGAATCCGTGACACGGGTGCCGTCGTCCGGTCCCAGTCGCCGATAGCCCGCCACATCAATGATGACCCGAAGGTGTGGGCAGAAATGTGGCGCCGACAGGTACAGCTCAGTGTCATTCCGTACTACATGTTCGTGATCCGGGATACGGGGGCCCGTGCATACTTCGAGTTGCCGTTGGCAGAGACCCACAGGATCTTCACCGAGGCCTACCGACAGGTCTCGGGTCTTGGCAGGACGGTCCGCGGACCGGTCATGTCGACATCGCCAGGCAAGGTGCTCATTCAGGGGACGCCGGCAATCGGACGGCAACGCGTATTCTCGCTCGCGTTCCTTCAGGCCCGTGACCCATCGTGGGTCGGTCGAACGTTCTTCGCTCGCTTTGACCCCAGCGCGACATGGTTCGACGATCTCGAGCCTCTCGACGGTCCCTTCTTCTTCCGCCGACCCCGAACCGAACGGCCACACCACCCACGCCCGCCAAGGAGGCCCGCATGGACGGACAGACCATTACGTGCGTCGACTGTGGAGGAACCGCACACTTGATCTCGGAGCCGCCTGAAGGGGGGTTCCAGCCCGGCGACGTCCTCGTCTACCGGTGCGCAGACTGCCTCGACCGTTGGGACATCGTGTATGAGGAGGAGGACGACTGAGGAAGGTTCCCTTTCCTCAGTCTTCAGTCATCAGTTCCCGACCACACCCGCTGAACGACGGTGGGGCGACCGGTCGTTTCCTCCCCCCGCGAGCGAAGCGAGTGATGGGGGAGGTGGCCGAGGCGAAGCCGAGGACGGAGGGGGCCGTTCCCACCAACAGAGCCCACGCACCACCCTCCCACCTCAGGACGCGATACAAGGTAAAAGGTACGGCTCGCTGCGCGAGTATCGCTGGAGACCGGCGACTGTCAGCCGTTAGCTGTCGACTGTCAGGCCAGGCGCAGCCTCCGGTACTCAATCTTGGGACACCTGTCCATGATGACGTGCAAGCCCCCAGCACGTGCCCGGGCCGCGGCCGCCTCGTCGATCACGCCCAACTGCATCCACACGGTCCGCGCGCGGATGGCGATGGCCTCATCCACGTGCGGTCCCGGTTCCCTCCGGAAGATGTCCACCACGTCGATCCGACCGGGAATAGACGTCAGGTTCGCATAAGCCCTTTCACCCAAGACCTCGTCGACCATTGGGTTCACGGGAACGATCTCGAACCCGAGTTGCTGCAGGAACGCTGCCACGTCGTGGCTCGCCCGGCCAGGTCTCGGTGACAGGCCAACAATGGCCCACCTCCCTCGAGTGGTGAGCAAGCGGCGGATCAGAACGTCTGAGGTCATCGGGAACAGCGTACCCCCGATGTATTCCGAGACTCGTCTGCCCTGTAGTCTCAGGGCCGACGTGAAGTACATCCTCGTCATCATCGTCGCTCTCACCGTCCTCCTGTCAGGAGGTGTGGCGACCGCCCAGACCACACCGACCTGCCCGCCGGTCCAGGGGATCACCTGCGACGGGTGGGTGACCGACACAGCAGGTGTCATCACAAACGACGCTGCCCTTGAGAGTCAGGTAGGTGAAGTCGTCGCGGAGTACGGACATGAGATCGCCGTTGTGGTTGTTCCGGACAGTGGCTCCCTCACGCCGAACGAACTCGCCCAAGAGATCGGCAACACCTGGGGCGTCGGCAGCGCCCAGAACAATGACGGAGTCGTGATCCTCGTCGATCTGGCCAATCGTCGGATCGCCATCGAAACGGGAAGCGGCGTCGATGTCTCGAACTCACAGCTCGACGACCTCACGTCGCTGGCGGCTCCCTACTTCCAGGTGGGTGACTTCGACGGCGGTATCTCGGCCATGCTCAACGGGTTGGGAGATCTCTTCGGCGGCGGGAGCGCACCACCCAGCACCATCACGCCTCTCCCCACAGCGCCCACCCCGCAGCCATCCGAGAATCCCGTTCCCGGAATCGTGCTCGGGGCGCTCGTTCTGGGAACGGGTGTCGCGCTGGTGACAACCGGTTCGGCGCGATCCCGCCGAGATCGCGCTGCTCTGGAAAAGAAGCGACGCAAGGACCTCGTCGACGGAGAACTCGCCCGCCTGCGCCCCTCGGGGCAGGAGCTGACCCTGCCGGACGAACTGACAATCTCCCCACCTTCCACCTCGCCATCTGAATCCACCGCGGACGGGCTTCGGGCGCTTCGGGCCCTCCAGAACGGTTCCTCCGCCGCCCCCCAACCTGCCCTCGAGGCGTTGTGGGTGCTTCGGGCGATTGACGTGTTCGACAAGGACAAGCTCTCGACGGAGATCCCCCTCGAACTCCGTGCTACCGGCGAGCAGCCCGTGCTCGAAGACTCGCTCCAGCAGACCACAACCGACGTACTCAACGCACCGGACGATGCAACATTCGAAGTGGCCCGTTCGCATCTCCGATCCGTGGTGGACGCGTTGCGGCCGTATCGCATCGCTGAAGCACGACGCAAGATGGCGATCTCCCTGTCGGACTCGGCGGTTGCCACGCCACTCGGACCGACGGTCGTGAACGACCTCGGCCTCCGTCTCCTCCAGGTGGGACCCGTGCTGACACCCTCCGACCCGCTCGAAACGTCCATCCGGGCAATGCAGGATGCCTACGGCACGGCCCAGACCAAGTCGGAACGTCTGGAGACCATCTACGGCAAGCTGCCAGATTCGTTGGCGCGCCCTGCGGTCGCTGTTGCTCTCGCGGATCTCACCGAGGACCCGAAAGAAGCGGTCAGCCGGTACGAGCAGATCCGGGTTGAGATCGAGCAGAAGGGCTCCGACCTGCGACAGGACGGCCTCGAACTCCCCGCCGTCGCTGCGTTCCTCCTCCTCAACAACGACGACGTCGACGAGTTCCTCGACGCCTACCACAAGGCGCGACGACTCGGGTATGAGCCGGTCGAGGCGGTCGAACTCGCCATCGCCGGCCTGACCGATCGCGACAGCATCGAACGGGTACGCGACGAGGCAAGCCGTCTCGGTCTGCCCATCTCGATCGCGGCGACCCTGGTCAGGAACGGAGATCGCGCCGTCGAGTCGTACACCCAGCTGGCCGACCAGCTTGCCAAGACCGGCGTCGAGGGCGATGTCCGCCGCACCATCGCAGCCATCCTCGCCGTGTCGCTGGAGCCGGCACGAGCCCTCGACCGCTGGCTGGAGGCTCGGAAGGCACTTGCTAACCTCGGCTTGACCGGATCGTATGCCGACACCGCAGCCGCGTTCGGCGCCTCCGACCCGAGGGGGCCCCGTGCGTTCGCACTTGCCTACGCCGCGCAGCGGCAGGCGCTGGAGCGATCCTCGATCGACGACGCCGACCGGTACGCCCCCGAGCTGGCCCACGCCGGTACCTCGGCACAGACCGACTCGTGGAGTGGACGCCCGCTTCCGAGAGATCTCGGCGTGTTCGATCCGTTCACGCTCTTCTACTACCACTGGGTCATCACCAGGGGCGTCGACCATGCCCTCGGCTGGCATCCGATCTACCGAGACCACTCCTGGTCGCAGCCCCACAACTCGTGGTTCGGCGGGTTCGGTGGCGGAGGAGGTTTCGGCGGAGGTTTGGGTGGCCACAGCGGAGGTGGCAGCTGGGGTGGTGGTCGCACATTCGGTGGCTTCGGCGGCGGCGGTGGCTTCGGTGGTGGGTTCGGTGGGGGTGGTCATGGCGGTGGCGGCTGGTAGAACTCGAGTCTTGAGTCTTCAGTCATCAGTCGTGAGCCAACAGCCAACAGCTCACAGTCGACAGCCAGAACACGGCCCAGAACAACCAGGAACCTCGGGCGACTGTCCTACCGAAAACCCAGAACCCAGAACCGACAAAGGGCAAGCCGGCGCCGGAGTCATCAGTCATCAGTCGTGAGCCAACAGCCAACAGCTCACAGCCAACAGCCGACAGCAACTCGGCCCCGTTCGACCTTGTGGCGCGATTCGACCATACTGCGGCCCCGTTCATGGCATTCCGTAAACGCGCCAAAGCGATCAACGTCAAGAGCGTCGAGCAGATCGACCGGTTCGCAGAAGAGGGCAAGCCCGTCCTGATCGACTTCATGCAGTTCTCGTGCCCTGCCTGCAAGGCGATGGACGGTACGATCGACGAACTTGCCCACGAGTTCCGTGGCTCTGCCCATGTCCTGAAGGTGAACGTCGGTCGAGTACCTGGAGCCGCCCAACGGTTCAAGATCAAGGGAACGCCTACCTTCGTGCTCTTCGGGACCTCGGAACGGTCCCAACGCAAGGCGCGCCAGCGCGGTGAAGAGCCCAGTGAGAAGATCACTCAGCGATTCCGCACCACCGGCGTGGTACAGAAGACTCAGCTTCGCCGTCTGCTCGTCACCAACGGCGCCGAACCCGCCGACGAGTGAGGCTCGCTTCGCGGTCTACTCGAACTCGCTGCGGAGTCGATCCAGACGGGACACCCACGCGTCGTCGACTTCCTGTACCCAGTCGACGACTCCCGAGAGCGGTCCGGGCTCGAACACATAGCGCACATCTCGCCCCGAGCGGCTGCGGGTGACAAGCCCCGCATCGGCGAGCGCCGAGAGATGCTTGGAGACGGCCTGGCGCGAGATCGGTACCGACCCCGACAGCTCCGTGGCGGTGGACGGGCCACGTTGCACCAGAAACCTCACCAGCTGGAGGCGGGTTGGATCGGACAGGGCGGCGAACAGGTGCTCGAGATCGGGCATCAGGCCACCATCGACGTCCAGAACCGAGGCATCGAACGACTGATCCACACCGGAGTGGCGAGTGTGCTCTGCCATGGAAGCAAGCTCTCTCGCACCGTGAGTCTCGTCCCCGTCTTCTCCGGTTCAAGCTCGATCTCTACCAGGGTCGGAAGGCCGTCATCGGTCCTCCATGACCACTGAAGGCGACGCCCCTCGATGACTTCCTCGATCGACCCCCACACGTCGGGGGCGTCTGGGCTGATCATCCTGATCGCGCCACCGACACGGAGATCGAGCGTCACACTCCCACCCATCCACCGACTGACCAGCTCCCCATCGGTCATGTGTTCCCACACCTTCTCGGGAGAAGCAGCGAGGACGACATCCCGTTCGATCGCGATATCGCTCATACACCTGCAACCTAGCAGTTGCAGATCGTTACCATGATGTGCAACTCCACAGTTGCAGAAAGGGTGACGGCATGCTGATACCCACGGTCATCGAGCAGACGAGCAGAGGAGAACGAGCGTACGACATCTACTCACGCCTCCTGAGCCACCGCATCGTGTTCCTGGGAAGAGAGATCGACCCGGAGGTCGCCGGGCTGATCGTCGCCCAGCTCATCCACCTCGAGAGCGAGGATCCAGAGAAGGATATCGCCCTCTACATCAACTCACCCGGTGGCGAGATGTCCTCCATGATGGCGATCTACGACACGATGCAGCACGTGCGGCCAAACGTCACGACCACGTGTATCGGCCTCGCCGCGTCCGCCGCCGCTCTGATCCTCTCGGCCGGAGCGCCGGGACACCGATTCGTGCTCCCCCACGCACGAGTGTTGATCCACCAGCCGCTGATCACGGGTGGCATCGGAGGCCAGGCGACGGACATCGAGATTCAGGCCAAGGAGATTGTCCGTCAGAAACAAGAGATGATCGAGATCCTCGCTCGACACACCGGACAGACCGGAGAGACCATCGCGAAGGACACGGACAGGGACCGCTGGCTGACTGCCGAACAAGCCGTCGAGTACGGCTTGGCGGATGTCGTGATGGCACCCACAGAAGTGCCGGCGGCGTAGGGGCCGGCACGCAAGAAAGCCACGTTGGTGAGAACCACCCCAATGTCGAGCAACAACTCGACGCCACCTCCCAACACCCGCTTCGCCTGCAGGGGGAGGAGACAGAACACCCCTTCCCGGCTCCGCTTCGGCCGCCCCAGTGAAACGGTCGGCCCCGCCCTCAGGAAACCCAGGACCCAACACCGACAACGGCAGGCGAGCCGGCCAGGCAATGTGCCGACCGGTCAGTGCGCGTAGCTCCGAGGACTCGGCGCCGAGTTCTTGCCGAGAACCGACAACCGACAACTGACAACGGCTCGCGCAGCGAGCCCTAGAACCAGAACTTGCCGCGACCTTCGGGATCGGAGGTGAATCCCCACGCCTCGGCGATCTCTTCGCCCCTCGTGCGGAACACGTGCACCTCGTCGGCCGTGTACGTCTCGTCGTCCCTCTTCACAGTGGTATGCGCGAGCACCACGGTGTGCTCGTCGTTTGCCAGGACGTCGTGCACCTCGACCATGAACGACTCGTGCGTGTCCTCGGCCAGGGTCCTCAGGAACGAACAGATCGAGTCTCGACCCACCTTGTCGCCGGCGAGCGGCGTGTCGCCGTGGACGTGCCATACCGCGTCGGCGGCGAACAGTCTTCCGAACTCCTTGTAGCGACCTTCGGCGAAGTGCCGGTACCCATTCTTGATGCGATCAATACCCGGATGCTCCATGAGACGATTCTCGCACAGCGCAACCCCGGCCCGCGTACCCTGGGACAGTGACCGGACGCACGCTCACCGGAACCTGCTCCTGGACGGACAGGACGCTACTGGACTCCGGCGCGTTCTACCCACCCGGCACCGACTCGGCCGAGGAACGCCTGCGCTACTACGCCGGCCAGTTCCCGATCGTCGAGGTCGACTCCACCTACTACGGACCTCCCAGCGAGCGAGTCGCAGGGCTGTGGGTCGAGCGAACACCGTCCAAGTTCACCTTCGACATCAAGGCATACCGCCTCCTCACCCAACACCCCACTCCCCCACGAACGCTTTGGAAGGATCTCAGAGAACAACTCCCACCCGAGTTGGCGGAGAAACGCAACGTGTATGCCCGCGATCTCCCTCGTGAGTTCGTCGCGGAAGCGTTCCACCGTTTCGGGGAAGCGCTGATGCCACTGCACTCGGCGGGCAAGCTGGGCACGATCCTGCTTCAGTTCCCACCGTACGTTGGTCCGTCACGAGGCTCGTTCGGCTATCTGGCATGGGCAGCAGAGCAGCTCTCCGAGTTCGACGTCGCGGTCGAGTTCCGACAAGGCACCTGGCTAGACGACGAGCACATCGACTCAACCCTCGGACTCCTCAGCGACCACCAGCTCTCGTATGTCTGCGTGGACGAGCCACAGGGATTCCGAAGCTCCGTCCCACCCGTTGTCGCCGTCACCGCTCCTATCGCCCATGTCCGATTCCATGGACAGAACTCGGCAAACTGGGAGCGCAGGGACATCGACGCGGCCGAACGATTCCGGTACGACTACCGAGAAGAAGAGCTTCACGACTGGCTCCCCAGAATCGAACGGCTCCAGCAGGAAGCCGACGAGGTGCACTTGATGATGAACAACTGCTACGCCGACTACGGCATCAGGTCGGCGCGCATGTTGGCCGGGCTGCTGGACGGCACGAGCGAGTAGCAGCTCGCACCGCGAGCCTGTTGGTCCCCCCAGGAGCCCGGTAGGGCGACGTTGGGGGGAAAGTACCGCAGCGGCAAAGCCGCTGGGGTAGGGGGGTGGTGCGCGGTCTATGTTGTTGGGAGCGGCCCCCTCCGTCCTCGACCTTTGGCCGAGTCCACCTCCCCCAACGGTCGCTACGCTCCCTGGGGGAGGAAACCGAAGCGAGCCATTGATCGGGCGGCGCACGATTTGCAGCCGAGTATCGTCTGGCGAATGTTCGACTACACCACCGTCACCCCTGAGTCCATCGCGACTCTCGCTGCCGACACGATCGCACGTTGCGACGACCTCATCGCCAAGGTCGTCGGCGTCGACGGAAACCGCACCTACGAGAACACGCTGGCCCTGATCGAGGAGGTGACAGCCGTCTTGGCCATCGCCTACGGGCAGGGGCCGTTCCTCTCCAACGTAGATCCCGACGAGGCAACGCGTACCGCAGCGCGCAAGTCCGAAGAGGCCTTGTCGAAGTGGCAGGTCGGCATCATCTTCCGCAGCGACCTCTTCGAGGCAATTCGCGAGTATGCAGGAACTGAGGACGCTGCCTCGCTGACCGGCGAGAAGAAGCGCTTCCTCAACTTCACCCTTCGGGACTTCCGCCGAGCCGGTCACGAGTTGTCCGAGGACAAAAAGCAACGGCTCGAGCAGCTTCAGAACCGAATGGTCGAACTCGGCATCGAGTTCTCGAAGAACATCGCCGACGTGGACGACGTACTCGAGGTCACCCGTGACGATCTCGCAGGACTCCCCGAGTCCTACATCTCCCGTCTCCAGAAGGAGGGGGATGTCTACAAGGTGACAATGGCCTACCCCGACGTCATCCCCTTCATGGACAACGCAGAGCGACGGGACCTTCGAGAGCGCCTGTCGTTCCGCTTCAACAGCCGGGCCACCGGCACCAACCGTTCCGTCCTCGAGGAAGCCATCGAGATTCGGGAAGAGATGGCGGGTCTCTTCGATCTCCCCTCGTGGGCCGACTACCAGATGGAAGTCAAGATGGCCAAGAACCCCAAGATCGTCAACGACTTCTATTCGGTGCTCGTCGACCCACTCACCGAGCTTGGCAAGAACGAGCTAGCGGTCCTCGCGGAGATGCTCGAGGCGGACTCCGGCGACGCGGAGTTTCGAGCCTGGGACCGCCGCTACTACGACACGATGCTCCGAAAGACGGAGTACGGGGTGGATCAACTCGAGATCGCGAAGTACCTTCCGCTCGACGCAGCGATCGACGGCCTGCTCGATCTGACCGCGGAGGTCTTCGGCCTCGAGTATCGCAAGCGGAGTGATGTGCCCGTGTGGCATCCCGATGTCGTCGCATATGACATCGTGGACGCCGACTCGGGTGAAGCCCTCGCCGTGTTCATGGCGGACCTGTTCCCCCGGCCGGACAAGTACACGCATGCAGCCGCCTTCGACCTCGTACCCGGCCGCAGGCTGCGGGACGGCTCCTATCAGAACCCCGTATCGGCGATCGTGGCCAACTTCACCAAGCCGACTGCCGACTCACCATCGCTGCTCCAGCACTCTGAGGTCGAGACCCTATTCCACGAGTTCGGCCACATCCTCCACATGTCGCTCGGCCGCACGGAGCTCACGAGATTCTCCGGAGCGTCGACCGAGTGGGACTTCGTCGAGGCCCCGTCACAGATCATGGAGGAATGGTGCTGGAAGAGTGAGATCCTCCAGCGGTTTGCTCGCCACCACGAGACTGGCGAGACGATCCCACAGAGTCTCCTCGACACGCTGGTTGCCGCTCGGCACGTGAACGAAGCGCTCGACACGCTCCGCCAGGTGTTGTTCGGCAAGCTCGACCTGGCACTCCACGGACCTGGCGATCACTCCGATCTCGATCGAATCACCGTCGAATCCGAAGCAGTTGGCCTGATACCACACCAGGAGGGAACGTTCTTCCCTGCGAGCTTCGGACACCTTCTCGGTGGGTATGACGCCGGCTACTACGGGTACCTGTGGTCCAAGGTGTTCGGCCTCGACATGTTCTCCGTGTTCGAAGAAGGCGGCGTCAGCAGCCCCGAGATCGGCCGGCGGTACCGCAGGGAGATCCTCGAGAAGGGCGGCTCCGAGGACGCGATGGACCTCCTGCGGAACTTCCTCGGACGAGAACCGAACAACGAGGCGTTCCTGCGGCATGTGGGATTGGGCTAGAGGTTCGTTGAGCCTGAGGCTCAACGAACCGTACGTTTCCTCCCCCGGCCGAAGGGCGACGTTGGCGGAGGTGGCCGAGGCGAAGCCGAGGACGGAGGCGATCGTTCTCACCAACGTAGACCAGTGAAGGCCCCTCCCCTCCGGATACTCCCCCAACTCGGCTCTTCCCGTTGGAGGAGAGGCGGACAAACCAACCTCGCGTTCCTACCGACAACCGAAGACTGAAGACTGAAGACGGCGAGCGAAGCGAGCCTAAAGCCCCAGGGCGTCGATCGCGGCGGTGTCCTCTGCTTCCCAGCGGAGGTCATCGATCGTCTCGGTGATCGGCACATCCCTTCGGAGCGTCGTCAGCGTCCGGTAGAAGAGCGCATCGTCGATGTTTGCGGCGAGCGACTCGGCTAGACGGGCGGCACCCCGAACGTCCACATCCCATTCACCTGGGTCGAGCGGAATCCGTTCGATCCTCGAGTAGCGTGCCAGCAAGGTCGACGCCGACTTCGCACCCCAGGCGCGAATGCCGGGTATTCCGTCGGCCGCATCCCCCACCAGAGCGAGGTAGTCGGGCATCGACGACGGCGAGATCCCCCACTTCTCGCGGACGCCGTCCTCATTGATCGCAACCCCTTGGCGGCGGTTGAACATCACCACCCTGTCCCCGACGACACACTGGGCAAGATCCTTGTCCGGACTCATCAACACCACCTGCTCGGCGTCGTCCGCGTACAGGAACGCAGCCGTCGCAAGCGCGTCATCGGCCTCGAACTCCTCCATCCCCCATACCACGACACCGAGCGCTTCCAGCGCTCGCTCGGCCAGAGGGAACTGGTCCAGCAGCTCCTGCTCAACCCCCTCGCCGGTCTTGTAGCCATCGAACATCTCGTTGCGGAACGAGTGGATCGTCGTGTCGAACGCGGCGGCAACATGGGTGACGCCGGGCTCGCGAAGCAACCTCCTCGTCGAGTCGACCAGCCCCCACACCGCACCCGTCTCCGCACCGGAACGTCCCGTTCGCTTCGGGTAGCCGAAGTAGGCACGGAACAACTCGTACGTCGCGTCGAGTACATGAACACGCATGGACGCATCGTACGACATGGCGTCGACGCTATGCTCGCCCCACCTGCCCAGCGAGGCAGGTGCCGCGAGCGTCCAGCGAAGTCCGGTGTGAAACCGGCGCTGTCCCGCAACTGTGAGGCCCACGGGCCGAGCCAGGTCGCCTGGCGTCGCGGCGGCGAACGAACCCTCGGATGAAGGCGAACCTCGTCGGCACTCAGGCCGGTGCAGTCCACTTTCATCCTCCGAACAAGGAGGATGTTCTTGAGAGCGATGATCGTCGCACTCGCTGTCGCCTTGGGCGCTTGTACCGCAAACGGGGCCACCCCGTCGACAGATGACGAGACGACCGTCACGTTCATTGAGACCACCACGCCGTCGACGACCGCCACGACGACGGCGGCGTTCCCGGTGACCATCGCAACTGCCAATGGAACCGTCACGGTCTTTTCGGAGCCCCACGCCATCGTGTCGCTGTCCCCAACCGCGACCGAGATGCTGTTCGCAATCGGTGCCGGCGGTCAGGTCGCCGCCGTCGACGATCAATCGAACTACCCCGCGGATGCTCCGCTCACCGACCTAACCGGCCTCAGTCCCAACGTCGAGGCCATCGCCGCCTACGATCCTGATCTGGTCGTCGTGGCGTTTGATCCCGGCGATCTGGTCGCGTCGCTCGACACGCTCGGCATCCCGGTTCTGCTCGAACCTGCGGCAACGTCACTCGACGACGTCTACACCCAGATCAGCCAACTCGGTGAAGCGACCGGCCACACAGACGCTGCAGAGAGAGTCACCACCACCATGCAAGCCCGCATCGTCGCCGCCTACGACGAAGCGGCGTCCGGCGACGAGCTCACCTACTACTTCGAACTCGATCCGACGTACTTCTCCGCTACCTCATCCACCTTCATTGGAGAGCTGCTCGCTCCGCTCGGGCTGCGGAACGTCGCCGACCCGGCCGACCCTGACGGGTACGGCTACCCACAACTCTCTTCCGAGTTCATCATTGGCGCCGACCCCGACCTCATCCTGCTCGCCGACACCGTGTGCTGTGGGCAGAACAAAGATACCGTCGCAGCACGACCCGGGTGGGACAGCCTCGACGCCGTGACGAAGGGCAACATCGTGCCACTGAATGACGACTCCGCGTCCAGGTGGGGACCACGGGTTGTCGATCTGCTGGAGGCCGTCGGTGCGGCAGCACGGGAGGTACGGAAGTAGTGAGCGCCACAGCCCCGGATCGACCCACCCGGCTCTCGGCTCGAGCAGTCCTCGTCGGTCTCGCGGCGATCCTCGGTGCCGTCACGCTCGGCTCGCTCGTCGGGCCCGTCCACATCCCGTTCGGCGAGGCGATCAAGCGGCTATTCGGATCGCCATCGTCACTGACGGATCGACAAGCCGACATCCTCACCGCCGTACGCCTGCCAAGAGTCGTGCTCGGAGGTCTCGTCGGATCGATGCTCGCCCTCGCAGGTGCGTCGTACCAGGGCGTGTTCAGGAACCCGCTCGCAGACCCCTACCTGCTCGGCGTCGCAGCGGGCGCCGGCTTGGGCGCGACCGTCGCCATATCGGCAGGTGCTACGCCGGCCGTGCTCCCTGCGGCCGCCTTTGCAGGGGCGATCGTCGCCGTCGTGGCAACCTACGCCGTCGGACGCTCGGTCGGGCGGCGCTCCACCACCAGCCTCATCCTCGCCGGAGTAGCAATGGCATCATTTCTCACGGCGATCCAGACCTACGTCCAGCAGCGTCACACCGACACGCTCAGGGAGGTGTATGCGTGGATCCTCGGACGACTGTCGACGAGCGGTTGGCATGAGGTGCTCTTGATCCTGCCCTACCTCGTCTTCGGCGGAACGGTCATCCTGTTGCACAGAAGGATGCTGGACGTCCTCTCGCTCGGCGAAGAAGAGGCGTCCGCCCTGGGAGTCCCGGTTCGAAGGGTGAGGCTGCTCGTCGTCGGTGCAGCAACGCTGGGCACCGCTGCGGCCGTCGCCGTGAGTGGGCTCATCGGGTTCGTCGGAATCATCGTCCCCCACGCCATCCGGTTGGTGACTGGCGCCAGCTACCGAGTGATCCTGCCGCTGTCGGCGATGTTCGGAGCGGCGTTCCTGATCATCGCAGACCTAACCGCCAGGACGGTCTTGAGCCCCGCCGAACTCCCGATTGGCGTCGTGACGGCTTTCCTTGGGGCACCGTTCTTCGTGCTCGTTCTACGAACGGCGAAAGGCCTGCGATGAGTGGTCTCTCCGTCGGCGATCTCCGTGTGGCGTTCAGCAACACGACCGTTCTGAACGGCGTGAACGTGGCGGCCGCACGCGGCGAGTGGGTGGGCGTGATCGGACCCAACGGCGCCGGCAAGTCGACGCTACTGCGAGCAATCCACGGGACCGTGCCGTCATCGGGAGCGGTGGCGTTCGGCGGCCACGACATGGGCGACCTGCCCAGCGCGGCTCGGGCCCGACTCGCCGCGTTCGTCCCCCAACGACCGGTCGCCCCCTACGACATGCGCGTCTTCGACTACGTGCTCCTCGGGCGTAGTCCCCACATCTCCTATCTCGGCGTCGAAGGACATCGCGACATCTCCACTGCCCGAAACGCGCTCGAGTCGCTCGGTATGCTGTCGTTCGCCGATCGCCTCCTCGGAGAGCTGTCCGGCGGAGAGTTCCAGCAGGTCGTGCTCGCGCGAGCACTGGCCCAGGAAGCATCTCTCCTGCTGCTCGACGAGCCGACATCCGCGCTCGACATCGGCCATCAACTCCACGTGCTGACCCTGATCGATCGGCTCCGGAAGGAGCACGATCTGACGGTCCTGTCTGCGATGCACGACCTCACGCTCGCCGCGCAGTTCTGCGATCGCCTCGTGCTGCTGTCACACGGCATGGTCGTGACCGATGGCAACCCCCGGCACGTGCTGGATGCACCGCTGATCTCACAGCACTACGGCGCGACCATCCGAATCCTCGACGACGGTCTCGGAGGAGTGGTAGTCGTTCCTGTTCGACAGAACGGTCACCCCGCTAATCGGTAGCATCGAAGCCGAAGGAGGACGATATGAGTGAGTTCGATGACAGGTGGCAGAGCGTCGCCGGTGAGTTCCGAACGCTCGGCTATGCGTTCAGAGATCACTATCGCGCCACCAAGGGCGAGACCGACACTGGACCGTCCGAGGAGGAAGTCCGCAACGCGCTTCACACGGTGACCGACGCCGTCGACAACGCGTTGACTTCGGTCGGAAAAGCGATCAGGGACCCCAACGTGCAGAAGGGCGCCAAGGACGCTGCCACATCGCTCGTCGAAGCGCTGGGCGAGTCTTTCACCCAACTTGGTGAGGCACTCGATCGTGCGTTTCGTGGGCACGAGGCGACGAAAGTGGCCGTCGAGACGGAAGAACCCCCTCCAGAGCCACCAACGACGGAAGAGCCAACCGAGAGCGAGGAACCGGGAGCCTGATGGCACTCGAACGATCGTCTCCCTTCCTCAAAGGTGAGGCGACGATCCGGAGCCCATTGTTCTCGAGAACGTGGACCGTCCAGCAGGGAAGCGAGGTTCTCGCGACTGCCCACCGCGCTGTGTGGCGGCGAACTTCCAAGGTACAACTGGTTGACGGGTCGACGTGGGAGATCTCCCCGGCGGGATGGGGCATCCTCGAAGTGCGATCGGGTGATGATTCCCTTGGGGTCGCTGAGCGGACCAACCTCTTCGGCCGCAAATGGTCTATCGACTCCAATCGCTTCGGGTACGTCCTGTCTGCACGGTCGATGCTGTTGCGCAAGTGGACGATCGACCTCGGTGATCACCCAGTCGCTCAGCTCCGCGGGGGAGCGTTCAGCTTCAACCGGATCGATGTCGACGCCGGCTCCGGGCTACAGCTCGAGGTCATCATGCTCTCCTGGCACATCATCGTGCGGGCCTGGGAAGCGGCTGCCGCGGCCGGTGGCGCGTAGGTAGCATCATGTGATGGCCGAAACCCTTTTCTCATATGATCCACGGACCGGCGAGGTCGTCGGCAGCGTCGAGACCACCCCTCCCGACCAGATTCCGGCAGTCGTAGAACTATCACGTGAAGCCTTCGAACAGTGGCGCTCCCTGGGACCGAAGGGCCGCCGCCCCTACCTGCGCAGGCTCCGAACCGTGATACTCGACCAGGGTCGTCATATCGCCGACGTCGTCAGGTCGGAAACCGGCAAGGATTTGAGCGAGGCGTACGCGTTCGACGTGCTGACGTCCCTGACCGTCGTCGACCACTACATCCGCAATGCCCATGCGTACCTTCGGACCAGACGGGGATCGTCGTGGCCCTTCGTGACGACCAGGGCATGGACCGAATACCACCCAAGGGGTGTCGCCGCTGTGATATCGCCCTGGAACTATCCGTTCTTCCTGCCGGCAATCTCCGTCGTGACCGCCCTCGCAGCGGGATGTTCCGTCGTGCTGAAGCCGTCCGAGGTGACACCACTGACGGGCCAGCTCTTCGCGGAACTGGCAGCGCAAGCCGGCCTGCCGGAAGACCTCATCCAGGTAGTCCACGGTGCGGCGGAAACAGGTGCCGCTCTTGCGACCGCAAACGTCGGGATCGTTGCTTTCACCGGGTCGACGAGAGTGGGCAAGCTCGTCGCCAAAGAGGCGGCCGAGAACATGACCCCGGTCGTGCTCGAACTGGGCGGGGTCGACGCGATGGTCGTCCTAGAGGACGCCGACATCCCCCAGGCGGCGAAGGCAGCGGTCTGGGGAAGCATGACCAACGCTGGCCAGATGTGCACATCGGTAGAGCGTCTCTACATCGTGGACGCTGTGTACGACGAATTCCTGGCCCGAGTCCAGAAGGAGTTGGACTCCGTGTCCTCAGGGGACGGCGGTAGCAGAGACATTGGGCCGATCATCTTCGAACCGCAGCTCGACATCATCGAGTCCCATGTCGCCGACGCGTTGGCGAAGGGCGCAACGGTGCTTCGAGGAGGCAAACGAGCAGAGACACCAACGGGCATCTACTACGAGCCGACGCTGCTCACGAACATCGATCACACCATGCTCGTCACGAGAGAGGAAACGTTCGGTCCAGTCTTGCCAATCGGGCGGGTTGCCGACGCCAATGAGGCCCTCGCCATGGTCAACGACTCGTCCTACGGTCTGCACGGGTCGGTCTGGTCGAAAGATCGCAGACGGGCGGAACGGTTCGCGTCGCGCATGGAAACTGGCACCATCGCCATCAACGACGTCGCCGTCAACTTCGTGGTACCGACGGTGTCCTTTGCGGGCATCAAGAACTCGGGACACGGCGGGGTGTTCGGACCCGCCGGGCTTCAGGAGTTCTGCTATCCGAAGGGCATCACCGAGCCGAGACTCCCATGGCCAACGACCCGTCTGCTCGGGGCGTGGTTCCCCCGACGGCGTGGTGTCCGCTACTGGAGGGCCCTCGCCAACCTCCTGTTTAGGAGATAGCACTCCAAGAGGCCCCGAGCATTGTGTCTCACGTCGAGTGGAGGTGCGCGAGAACTGCTTCGTTCATGACCGATCGTTCGGTATCGAGCAGTGCGTTGTGCCTCGAGTGCTCGAGCCACACGACGTTCGAGTCCCCCGCCACCCCTCCGGCGATGATGTCGGCGCTGACCAGTTGAACGGTCTCGTCAGCCTTCGACTGGATCACCAACGTCCGCACCTCCACCTGACCCAACCGTCGCCTCGTCTCGGCCATCAGATGCATCAGCTCAGAAGCGGACTGTAGAGGGAAACCTTCGTACTGAATGAAGTAGGTGGCGGCCTCCCCCTCGGGCACTGGTTCGGGATCCGACCACACCATGAAGCGCTTGAAGTGCTTCGCCACGTGGACGAGCGAGAAACGCCGATCCTTCACCCTGATCGGAGTGTCGATCGTCGTCACAGAGGTCACCCGCCCATCGGCGGCGAGTCCCAACGAAAGCAACCCGCCCATCGACAGCCCAACGGCATGCACCTTGCAGCACGTCGTGGCCAGGGTTTCGAATCCCTCGACGGCGCTCGTCCGCCAGTCCTCCCTGTTCGTACGTTCCATGTCCTCGAGGCTGGTGCCGTGCCCCGCGAGGAGCGGCGCGTGCACGGTGTAGCCAAGCTCGTTGAGGAACGCTCCCATCATCCTGAAGTGCGCAGGTGTCCCCGAGAACCCGTGCACCAGCAGCACCCCCTCTCCGTTCGTTCCCTCGAACAGGAACGGCGCCGCCAAGGGGTCGATCAGTTCCACTCGGCCAGCCTAGAACCGAAGGAGCATCGCCACGCGCGACACGCTCGAGACGGAGCGTCCGGGCGCCGCCGACTTCGGGTTCCGGGCGTCTTCTACCAGACTGATCGTGACGCGATCTCTAGGACGCGAGATGAAGTGCGCCTTTGGCCCGTGCTCATGCACGGTCGATGACCGAGATCCCTACTGCGGTCCGACGTGTCGGATGGGTATCGGGACAAAGAAAGAACCCTGCAAGTGTGGTCATGCAGAATGCCCGGCCACCGAGGGCTCGGCAACCCGAACCTGAACACCCTGTGTTCGGTCTGGATAGGCTGCTCCCATGCCCACCCTCGCCGCAGCCGTTGAACGGGGAAACCCGGATGAACTCCTTGCCGTCGCCGACCGCTTGTGCAAGGAACGAGCTTGGGATGGTCTTCTCGAGCTGAAGGATCGCTGCATCGATGCCCTCGAGCGGGGGAAACAGCTCTGGCCCATCGCCGAGCACATCGACTACCGGCTTGCGCTCGAGGCCCCGGCAGCCAGGGCCGGCCCGATCGTCGTCACGGGCGCCGGCAGGTTCACCATCGGCCCACTCACCGAAGTAGCTGCCTCGACACACACGTGGCAGGATCTCGCTGCGTATCTCTCGAATGGTCCCGCACGGCGAGTCGTCGCCCATGAGCGTGTCATCCGCGGCGACATCGTCGACGAACCAGGTGATGAGCTACCGATGCAGCTCCAACCGTGGGAACCCACCTATCCAGTAGCGACATACCACGCACGTGAGGCCGAATTCCCGCCACCGGACCTCCCTCCAATGAGCGAGACGGTCCTCCCGCACGTAGTCGAGTCCATTCATGACCCAGAGTCACTCAATGCGCTCGAGGCCATCACCTCGACATGGACCGAGGAATCGAACGGACGATGCGAGTCGGTAGCCGTCTCCGGAACCGCACCGGACGCTATTGCCGCCTTCGGTCTCGAACAGGCGAGAATCTCCGAGATACCGGCGTCGACGGCGCTCGCGCTGATGGCGTGGGCCGGCGCGAGCGGTGGTGCGCACGGGCGCCGGCCCGGTGCGGCAGCTGGCAGGTTCGCTGCATGGTGGGCCGTCGCAACACTCACCGACGCCGACTGGCCAACAGACCCGGCGGACCTCGGCCGGCGCGTCGAGCGCCTTCACTGGTACGTCTGGTCAGACCTATTCCCACCAACTGGTTGGGCCTTTCAGATCGCCATGGAGGACCCGATCGACGGTCTTGCCTGGGCCGTTTCGGCCGTCGACGCAGTGTGACAACCGAGCACTATACTTTTCCGACATGACGTCGGAAACATCTCAACAACACCGCTGGCTCGCTCTCACCTCGCTCGCCGTTGGCGTCTCCATGATCATCGTGGACGCCACGATCGTGAACGTGGCGCTGCCCACGATCATCGACGACCTCGGTATCCATCTGGCCCAAGCGGAGTGGATCACCACCATCTACATTCTCGTGTTCGCTTCGTTGCTCATCACCGCAGGACGCGTCGGCGACCTGACCGGACGAAGGCGGCTGTTTCGTATCGGACTCATCACCTTCGTGGGAGCCAGCATGCTGGCCGGCCTCGCCAAGAGCGGCGGGTGGCTGATCGGCGCCCGGTTCATCCAGGGCATCGGCGCATCCATGACACTTCCGAGTGCCCTGTCGATCGTCAACTCGACATTCCGCGGCCGAGATCGTGGCATCGCGTTCGGCGTCTGGGGATCGGTCATCGGCGGCATGGCTGCGATCGGTCCCCTGCTCGGCGGATGGGTCACGTCCAGCTATTCGTGGCGGTGGGCGTTCTACATCAACGTTCCCATCGGGGTGCTGGTGTGGATCGGTGTGTCGCTGTGGGTGCAAGAGAGTCGAGACGAACACGCGATCCGCGGATTCGACATTCCGGGTGTCGTGCTGATCGGTACCGGGCTCGCAGCTCTCGTGTTCTTCCTGATCGAAGGTCCCCGCTACGGATGGTGGATCCCGATCCAGAGGTTCGACATCGCCGGCATCGACTGGCCGTTGAGTGGTCTCTCACCGGTTCCATTCGCAGGAGTTGTCGCGGTGATTGCCCTGTTTGCGTTCGTGTACCGTGAGCTTCGTCGCTACACGGCTCGGAGCCTGGTCGACCCGGCTCTCTTCAAGCTGAGGAGCTTCCGCTACGGCAACACGGTGGCCGCGACCCGTAGCTTTGGTGAGTTCGGTCTGATCTTCGTTCTCCCCCTGTTCCTCGCAGGTGCCGTCGGGTACAACGCGTTCCACATCGGCTTGACGCTCGTGCCAATGGCGGCCGGTGCGTTCATCGGCGGGCCGCTCGCTGCCTACCTCTCCGAACGGTTCGGTCCAGGCAGAGCCGTCACCTTCGGCATGTTCCTCGAGGGCGTCTCGGTGGTTGTCGCATCCCTGCAACTCCGCCCCGGCATCACGGGGTTCCACCTCGCACCCGCGCTCTTCACCTATGGGCTCGGCGTCGGCATCGCGGCGGCACAGCTCACCAATGTGATCCTTGCGGAGGTCCCGAAAGAGAAGTCGGGCCAGGCATCGGGCATCCAGTCGACATCGAGACAGATCGGCTCGGCACTCGGGATCGCACTCCTCGGTTCAATTCTCGCAATCTCCCTTGGAACCCTCGCGACCAAAGGACTCGCGACGATTCCGGGCCTGCCACAGGAGCACCAGGCGACCATCGTCGCGGCGTTTCGTGAATCAGGCGGCCAGGTACTGAGCCAGCTACGCGATCAGCCACAGGCAGCGACGATCGTGCCGGTGTTGGACGATGCGCTCTCCAAGAGTGCTCGGCGGGCTGGACTGGCCGGTGCCGCGATCATCGGGATCGGCTTCCTGATGAGCTGGATGCTGCCCGACACGAGGACCGAGGAACACAAGAGGGAACGGTCCAGGAAGAGGCGGACTTCGTCCGCCGTACCAGGTACCTAGTACGCAACCTCACGGTGCCTAGAGACCGCGGGGCCACCCGTACCTGGTACCCAGTACCTGGTACGGCTCGCCCGTCGGTCACAGTCCGCGACAAGTCGCGTCTTCGGCCGACCCGCGGCTGAGGGTTTCCACCCCGGTCGCGTTCTGGCTGTCAGCTGTCGACTGTCTGCTGTTCGCTGCTGGCGAAGCGAGCTACAGCCCCAATCTCTCCTCCGCAGCATCGAGGGTCTGTCCGCCCTCGAGGACAGGCGCGAAGAGGTCCCCGAATCGTTGCAGCCGTTGCCAGATTGTCGCGATCGTGAAGTCACCAGGGTGCACCGTCCCAACCTCCTCCCACAGGATCGGCGTGGACACCGGTGCTCCAGCACGGGGCCTGACGGAGTAGACGGAGGCGATCGTCTTTCCTCCGACATTCTGGTTGTGGTCGATGAACACCTTCGGTCCGCGCTTGGCGATGTCCCACTGCATCGTGATGTCGTCCGGGTTGGCCGATTCGAGCAGTCGCCCGACGGTCTCCACGAACTTGCGGACTCTCCGATACTCGTGCACCGGATCGAGCGGTACGTAGATGTGGAGGCCCGTTGCACCAGACGTCTTCACATACCCAGTGAGGCCAAGTCCATCGAGCGCGATCTCGAGCAGCTTGGCGACGGCGACCACCTGCTCCCACGTCGCCCCTTCGGCCGGATCAAGATCGAAGATCGCGAAGTCGGGGCTCCCCTCGTGCTCGAGTCGGTTCAGCCACGGGTGGATCTCGATGCACCCAATCGACGCCAGCCACATGAGCGCCTCCCGGTTGGGCGCGGTGACGAAGTCGATCGGCTCGCCGCGATGCTCCGAGAACACCGGCGCGAGCGGCAACCAGTCGGGGACGTGGCTCGGAGCCTGCTTCTCGTAGAACCACTCCCCATCGGAACCGTCGGGGTACCTAGCCATGACGATGGCCCGGTCGCCAAGGTGCGGCAGCAGGGTCGGTGCGACCGTTGAGTAGTATTGGATCAGGTCGCCCTTCGTGTAGCCATCGGGAAAGAACGGCTTGTCGAGGTTGGACAACAGCAGGGGGCGGGTCGTCCCGATTGGAGCGAAGCTGCTGCCCGAAGCCACCGCGCGCACCACCTCGGGGAACTCGACTGAGCCGGAACCGATGGGCCGACCGGTCACCGCCGGCTCCGGAGACGCAAGAACCTCCTTCAGTTCAGCGGCCATCGCGTCGGTACTCTCCTGCTCTCTCGCCTCGGAGATGATGACGAGGTTCGTGCCGAACTCGCGGGCGGCCTCGACCAGGTTTGAGATGCGCAGAGAGCCTTGCAGGTACGGCAGGTGCCGGATCTCGCCACTGTCGCCGAACTCGGTCTCGCTGAACTGACACTGGAGCGGGTTGAGCATCCAGCCGGGAAACTGGTCGGCGAGGAATCCGAATACGGCGGCAAACCCCTCCTTGGTGGCAAGCCCTCCCCGACTCAGTGCATGCACGTGCGCCCAGTCGACGTAGGGACGGACAAAGGGGAATCTCGCTGCGACCACCGCGATGTCGCCGAGGGTGCCAAACGCTCCGACACGACCGGCCGTCTCCAACCCCAGCCCGACACCGAGGTGTTCGACTTTCGGGGCGATTCGTTCGAGCCGCTCCGAGATCAACTCGACCAGTTCGTCACCATCCCGGCCGTGCCGGTTGCCCGGATGCACGCAGATCATCGGTGCCCCGACGGCCTTGCCGAGCTTCATTGTGTGCTCGATGGCAGACACGCACCGTACAGCACGCTCTTCATCGTCGACCGTCAGCACGGCGAAGTAGGGCGCGTGGATGGTTACCTGGATGTCGCGTTCCGCGGAGAGGCGACCGAACTTCTCGCACCGGTCGATCTTCCAAGGGAACCCGTCGACGAACGCCAGCTCGAAAGCCTGATGCCCCCTTGCCACGAGCCCGTCGAGGAACGCTTCGTCGGTTCCGTCAGGAAGGCCGGAGTACCCGAACCGGATCATGCTGTGAGGCTAGAGCCTCAGAAGATCTCCGGGATGAACGTCTGATCGCCCTTCGGGGGCCTGATGTAGCCGATCTCCGATTGCCGGGGTGGCAGGTCGATAGGCTCCGGAGTGAGATCCTGGTAGGGAATCAGGCTAAGGAGATGGCTGATGGCGTTGAGCCTCGCCCGCTTCTTGTCGTCGGCGTTCACCACGTACCACGGCGCCTGCTTGATGTCGGTGTGGTTGAACATCACGTCTTTGGCGATCGAGTACTCGACCCACCGTGACCTCGACTCGAGGTCCATCGGGCTCAGCTTCCACCGCTTCGTCGGTGTGTCCATTCGATCCTGGAACCGGCGTTCCTGTTCGTCGTCGCTCACCGAGAACCAGTACTTGACGAGCTTGACCCCGGACCGCACGATCATCCGCTCGAACTCGGGGCAGGTTCGCAGGAACTCGCGGTACTGGTCTTCTGTGCAGAAACCCATCACCCGCTCCACGAGCGCCCTGTTGTACCAGGAGCGGTCGAACAACACCATCTCACCTGCAGCTGGAAGCCGGGCGACGTAGCGCTGGAACCACCATTGGGTCTTCTCTCTGTCCGTGGGAGTACCAAGTGCCTCAATCCGGCAAACCCGTGGGTTGAGCGGCTCGGAAATACGCTTGATGACACCGCCCTTGCCGGCAGCGTCGCGTCCCTCGAAGACGACAACGACCTTGGCGCCGCTCGCCTTGATCCACTCCTGGAGCTTGACAAGCTCAACGTGCAGCCTGGCGAGCTCCTTCTCGTAGGCCTTCTTCTTCAGCTTGGGTCGACGTTCCGTCGCCTGATCGCCACCCACTCTGGCGTGATCGAGGATTGGATGTTCAGTCTCGTCGCTCACCCGAACGAGACTACTGCGCGCGTCTGTCCGGCGTCCACCGATACGCGCCTATCGGAGCTGTGTCCTTCCAAACACCCAAGCTGGGTGGTCAGAGCCGTCGGTGCCAAAGGGACGAGCGTGCGACGATCTCGAACCCCATATCGAGATAGAAACGCTGATCAGAACCGACCCACTTTACGGTCGCTCCAAGGCGTTTCGTTCGACGGATCGCCTCGAGCACTGCGGCGGCGATCCCCCTGTCACGACTCGATCGACGCGAGGGCGACCAGCCGTCCTTCCAGAAGCGCTCGATCCGACTCGTTGACCTCGGCGGAAAGCGCCCTGTGGAGACAGCGGCGCGACTCTTCCAGCCGACCAAGCTTCCGGTACATCTCCGCCCGCGCAGCCCAGAGGAGGTGCCAGTCAGACTCAACGCCCTCGAGTAGGTCGAGGGCTACATCCGGGCCGGCAAGTTCCCCCTCAGCGACCGCTCTATTGACCCGCACAACGACCGACGGCTGTAGGCGCTCCAACGCCCGATAGAGCTGGACGATCTGCGACCAATCCGTGGAGTCATAGCTCGGTGCCAGCCCGTGAAGCGTGGCGATGGCAGCCTGGATCTGGAATGGGCCTGGTCGCTGTCGACGCAGTGCCCGATCGACGAGCGCGGAAGCCTCCTTGATAGCGGCGTGATCCCACAGAGTTCGATCCTGATCGGCGAGCAACACCATCTCGCCATCGGCAGCGGTCCGGGCCTCACGTCGAGCATGTGTGGCAAGAAACAGAGCCAGGAGTCCCTGGCACTCGGACTCGTCGGGCATGAGATCCACGAGCAGGCGAGCCAGCCTGATCCCTTCCTCCGACAGGTCGACCCTGGAGTCGAAGGACCCGCGCGCGGCGTGATGACCCGCGGTGAAGACAGCGTTGACCGTGACCAGCACCGCCTGTAGACGCTCGGGCAGCTCATGGTCTTCAGGGACCCGGTAGGGGATATGCGCATCCCTGATCTTTGCCTTCGCTCGGGTCAGACGTTGTCGCATCGTGCCAGGCTTGACTAGGAACACCGCGGCGATTTCTTCGGCGCTGAGCCCACATACCGTCTTCAGAGAGAGCACGACGCGTGAGGTTGGGTCGATCGCCGGATGAGAGCATGTGAAGATGAGGCGAAGCCGGTCGTCACGTCCATCGTCGGGGGGAGGTGCCTCATCGAGAAGCCGGATTGCTTCTTCCTCCTTGACGGATCGCTTCGACTCTCTCCTCAGACGATCCAGCGCCTTGCGCCGAGCGGTAGTGGTCAGCCACGCGGCGGGATTGTCCGGGACACCATCGGTATCCCAACTTCCCAAGGCTGCGACCACCGCATCTTGGACAGCATCTTCCGCGAGATGGATGTCGCCGGCAAAGCGGATGAGGGTGGCCAACACCCGGCCACCCTCGATCCGGATCGTTTCCTCGAGATTCACCCGAAGTCGATGCACGGCCTGACTTCAACGTACCCGTGCCACGCCCCCGGGATCAGCGCCGCCCACTCCAACGCTTCGTCCAGGTCGGCGCAGTCGAGCAGATAGAAGCCGCCGAGCGCTTCCTTGGTCTCTGCGTAGGGACCGTCCACGGTGATCACCTCGCCTCCCTTGCCTCCCTCAACGTGGATGGTGGTGGCTGTGGAGGTCTCGTGAAGAGCCTCTCCTCCGGCAACGACACCGGCAGCACCTGCCTTGGCACCGAACTCGTTGTACTCGACCATCACGGTGTCCCATTCTTCCTGGGATGGGGGCGTATCGGCCTCAGCCGAGTAGATCAGTGCGACGTACCTGGGCATCCGTTCCTCCTTGTCTCGATGCCTTTGCACTACCTACGACGAACGGGTACGGCCGATTTCTACAGCTACATCGACCCTTCGGGCAACCTACCACCGGCGACAGATTCCATAGATCCGTGGCCATCGGACCGATGGGCGACCACGGGCGGCTCTTGAACGATCTCGACGGCCCTGCTGCACTGCTCAGAGTGCTCATTGGTCGGTGTGGTGGCCGAGGCCACGTGAATCACCTCCTCACTGTCGACGTACCCGTCTGGCGTCAGACCAGGAGGAAGGAGTAACTTCGACCCCATGGCAGTCATCGAGGTAGAGGCGCTCGTCAAGACATACGACCAGCGAAACGTCGTCGACGGCGTCTCGTTCACGGTCGATCAGGGTGAGATCTTCGGGATCGTCGGCCCGAACGGTGCCGGCAAGACCACCATCGTCGAGTCGATCGAGGGTCTTCGCCGACCCGACGGTGGATCGATTCGTGTCCTCGGTCTCGAACCGATCGTCGACCGACTCCAGCTCACCCAGCGGGTCGGGGCGCAACTTCAGGAGAGTCGTCTCCAGGACAAGGTTCGAGTCGGTGAGGTTCTCGCTACGTACGCCTCGTTCTACCGAAACCCGGCTGATTGGCATGAACTCATGGATCGTTTCGGACTGGAAGGTAGGGAGCAGGCCAAGTACGGCGATCTGTCAGGCGGACAGAAGCAGCGTCTCTCCGCTGCCCTCGCGCTCGTCGGATCACCCGAGATCGCCCTCCTCGACGAGTTGACGACGGGCCTGGATCCGGCGGCGCGCCGGTCGACCTGGGAAACAGTCGAACAGATCAGGGACTCCGGGGTCACGGTCGTGCTCGTAACCCACTACATGGATGAGGCCGAACGGCTCTGCGACAGGATCATGGTCATCGTCGACGGCCGGGACGTCACGACAGGAACACCGAATGAACTCATCGCTCAGGCAGGCTTCGAGCACACGCTGCGCTTCGACCCATCGGTACCAATCGAGGACGCGATCTTCTCTGAACTCCCGGGTGTGACCGGCATGCGCCGCAACGGTGGGCAGATCACCATCACCGGTGCCGGTGACGTCGTCTACTCGGTCGTGCTGGCACTAGCGCAAGGGGGTGTGGTCGCGCGGGATCTCCAGATTGAACAAGCGTCACTCGAGGATGCCTACCTGGCACTCACGAGTTCGAACCAGGAGATCGACTGATGTCGGCCACGACCAAGCTCACCAGAATGGAGGCCCGGCTCTTCCTGCGAGAGCCGATCAGCCTGTTCTTCGGACTCATCTTTCCCGCGCTGCTCCTCTACGGCCTGGGCAGCCTGTTCCCCGGATTCACCGACCCGGCAGCCGAGCTGAACGGGGCGCGATTCATCGATGTCTACGCGCCAGTGGCCATCGCGTTTGGGACGGCGATGCTCGGACTCTCGTCACTTCCACCGACACTCGCCACCTACCGTCAGTTCGGAATCCTGCGCCGGCTCCGCACGACGCCCCTCCACCCCGCTCGACTTCTCGGCGCGCAGATGATCGTGCAGGGATCAGTAGCTGTCGTCTCGGCTCTCGCGGTCGTCATCGTCGCCGCCGTCGCCTTCGACGTGCCCCTCCCCGAGCGGGCGCTGTGGTTCGTGATCTCCTTCTTGCTGACCGCCGCCTCGATGTTCACAACCGGACTCCTGATCGGGTCGGTCACCCGAACGAACCAGGCTGCGATATCCATCGGTATGGCGACATGGTTCCCGATGCTGTTCTTCGCGGGACTATGGGTGCCACGAGCCATGATGTCCAGCACCCTCCAGAGGATCGCCGACTTCACCCCGCTCGGTGCCGGAGTACAGGCAATGTCCAACGCCTGGTTTGGCAGCGCCCCAACGGCCCTCCAAATCGGTGTGATGGTTGCCTACTCGGTGATCGTGGGGCTCATCACCGTTCGAGCGTTCCGCTGGGAGTAGGCGAGGACACGCGGAGTCTGCTGATCGTCCTGTGTCGTCAGTCGCGATTGGCCCGGTATCCTGTGGCGCTCAGGGCCTGTAGCTCAGTTGGCAGAGCAGGGGACTTTTAATCCCAAGGTCGTGGGTTCGATTCCCACCGGGCCCACCATAGGAATTCCTCGTCTACCAGGCGATTCTCAGGGGTGGGGATTGACGATGTCGAGAATGTTGGATTCTTGCCAAGTTTCCCGTGCCTCGTTGACGGCTGCCAGTCCGACGAGCATACCGGCGATCGGATCTGCCCACCACCAGGCCGCGTACGCGTTGAGCGCAAGGCCGGCGAGTGTGGTCGTGGCGAGAACACCGTCCAGGAAGGTCACGGCTGCTTCCGAGTGGAGCGGCTGGGAATCGAGCTTATGGGCTGTCGACCGTTTCAACCCGAAGAGGCCGAACATCACGAACGCGGTCACCGTCAAATAGGCGATGCCCCACGGGGATCCATCGGCTTTCCTGCCGCTCATCAGGTCGTTGACCGCAGCCACGATCAACGTCACGGCGAGAAGAGCGAATGCACCGGCGATCAGCTTCAAGGCGAACCGACTCCGTTCAGCATGGTCGTCCCCGCCGCTCGATCTCAGATGCCAGACCACTACCGATGAGGCGAACACCTCGACGATCGACACAGTGCCGAAACTGATCAGGGCAAGCGACGATGCGATCGTTCCCAACACGAAGGTGAGTACCGCCTCGCCCACGTTCCAGGCGATCGTCACATACTCCAGGATGAGCGCCCTTCGGTCGAGCCGGCGGGTATCTGCTTCGTTTCGGTCAACCGGCATAGTCGAAAGCCGATTCTGGTCCTCAGCACGGACATTGCGAAACACCGACAAGCGCACTGTCGTCAGGTTCCAGTCTCCAGAACGACGGAGGATGATGGTGCGGGGTTGCCGTCGAGCGGTTCTAGCGTCACCCAGATGTGGGGGTAGTCAAGTCGAGCGACACCAACAACGAGACGGACGCTGGATGGATCCTTGAATGTGCCGGCGGACACGTGGTCAGCTCCTGCGGAGAACCACAGCTCGTATACGAACCCTTCAGGTGCTGACCCGAGTCCCTTCACGTGGAGGGCCAGTCGGGTCCCTTCACTTGTGTTCCATCCGGCGATGTCTGCGACGACGTCCGGCGACGGAGCGGTCATGTCGATTCGCCAATCGGCCCGGTTGAGCAAGAGCGAAACGCCCACGGCGACGACCAGCACCCCAGCGGCGATCCCCGCCGCATACCGGAACCAACGCCGCGTTGTCGGAACCTGCCGGCGACCCGTAATGAGCCCCACTACCTGCTCCTCCAGTTCCGGGGGTGGTTCCTCCCACACAGCCGGCACAGCAAGTACGTTCCGTGCGGCCTCAAGAGTCTCGAGCTTGGCCCGGCACGCCGAGCAGGACTGAAGGTGTGCCTGTTCGGCTGGTCCATCGATACCGGCCAGGAGTGCCGCTCGGACATCTTCGCAGTTCATGCCGTTGCCTCGCTCAGATGTTGAAGAAGCCCCGCCAGTCGCCGGTGCGCCCGGTGGGCTCTCGATTGTACGGTTCCAAGGGGAATGCCCAGCCGGTCGGCCGTCTCCTGCCTGCTGAGACCAAGGAAGTGGATTGATCGGACGATGGCCTGTTCTTCTGCTGGAAGCCGATCCACCGCTTCGCGGACCGCCCAACGTTCCCAGGTCCCCTCGAACGACTCGCCCAGCACAGCCATCTCGGTATCGATCCGGTCACTCTCGTGGCGCTTCTCACGCCGATAGAGGTCGACGGTGACACGTCGAGCGATCGTATACAGCCATGGTGCCGGGTCCTTGTCAACGTTGAACCTGCTTGCACCACGCCAAGCTTGCAGGAAGGTCTGCTGGACGGCTTCCTCTGCGAGCCCCCGGTCTCCGAGCACACCGAACGCCAAGGAAAACACCGGGTTTGCATAACGTCGGTACAGTTCTCGGACGGCAGTGGGGTCTCCATTGCGAAACCGGCGCATCATTGGCTTCGTCGACATGGTGTCCTGACGCTACTGGACGGCGCTGCCTTCGGGGCTGATGACATACCAGATCTCGTTGATACCTTGTCCGTTCGTGTCTCCCGGCCGGGTGTCCGCGGCGAAGTAGTAGAGCGGCCATCCGTTGTACGTCGCCTGAACGGTGCCGTCGGTCCTGGAAGTGGTGCCGAGCAAGGTCGCGTCGACACCGTCACCGGCAGTCACCTCACCGGTGAGTGGCGGCCAGTTCCCGGCGCATGCGTCATAGCAGGTGGAATCTCCCTGGTTGTCCGGAACAAACAGGTACAAGGTGTTGCCGGCATCGTCGACGAGGAACGTACCCAGATCCGTCGTTGCGGTCTTCAGGGTGGTACCGACAGCGGAAGCGGCAGCTGTCGTAGTCGACGTGGCCGTGGTCGTCGTCGGCGCTGAGCCGCTCGCTGAAGTCGTCGGTGCCGACGCGCTCGTCGTGGCCGACGAGCCGGTCGCTTGCGTTGCGGTCGTCGCTGCCGTAGCCCCGCTGCACGCAGCGGCGACCAACGCCAACACAATGAAGATGAACATGCCTCTTCGCATAAGTGCTCCTTCGATTGTCACCTATCAATACGAAAGAGCCTCTCATTTGCGTCGCGCCTGGTTCAGCTGAGGAAGTGCAGCGATGCAGTGCTCTACCCCACAGAACGTCGGGAACAGCCGGGAAATCACGGGAATCGCCGGGAACACAGATTCCCTGCTCACAGCCTGTTTCCGGACGTTCGCCCATGTCACAGCATCGCGTCGCAGGGAACTCATGATCCCAAAGTCGTGGGCTCGATTCCCACCGGGCCCACTCACCAGCGTTCCTGGCTCGGATCACCCCCCACTCGGCAGGACCCCGACTGATGAGAGGCACCTACCGCGGTCTGCCTTGTCCTCGTCGTAGTAGTCGAGGCGGTCGATGGGCATCACGAGCGACGTCAGGATGTTCATCAGGTGGGCGGTGATGCGCTTGAAGTACCGGTAGAGGAGCGCTCTCGGTACCGCTTCGCGGGCCGGCTGGTCCGTGTGGAGCTGGGCGTCGATGTGTTCGTCGTACTCGTCCTGGAGCGCGTCGCCCTCCTTGAGCATCTCATGGGCGGTGGCGACATCCCGCTCTCTGAAGACCCTGGCGGTCTCGGCGATCATTTTGGAGATGTGATCTCGGTAGGTCGTGAGCGTCTTGATGTCCTCGGCGTTCGAGAGGTCGATGCCGCTGTTGGCGATGTCCCAGATGTTCTTCGAGAAGTCACCGATCCGCTCGGCATCCTTCACAACGCTCATCGAGGCGAGGACCAGCGGAATGTCGGCTGCGGTTCCTCGTACGCTGACGTGGACGACCAGCTCTCGTCGCACTGCCCGTTCTGTCTTGTTGACACCCCGATCGGTCTTCTTGATGTCCTTTCCGACCAGGGATGGATCCGTCCCGCCGAGCAGGCTGTTGATCGCCGCGTCGAACGTGTGCCGATCGTCGATGAGCATCTGACTGATCTGCGCCTCGATCTTCTCGAGCTGGGTGTCACCGCCGCCGCGGAAGAAATCGAAAACCATTCCTCACCTCCGTCTCATTGAAGCAGCAGGATGCCCAGGATGGGAAGTACCACGAACCCCCCGGCAACGTAGGCAATGACGATCGACTTCCGTCGCTCGGCCACAGCTGCCAGTTTCTCGGCGAGGGTCAGTGGCAACTTCCTGAGCGCCGAGATCGGGTAGAACACGAGGATGCCACTGATATTGAAGAGAGTGTGGGTCAACGCAATCACAAGACCCGCCCGACCCGTCGCCATCGACGCGAGCAGGGCGGTCACCGTTGTGCCGACGTTGGCGCCAAGCGTCACCGGGTAGGCGTTGCGGAGCGTCAGCACCCCGGCGGCGATCATCGGCACGAGCACGGAGGTGGTGATGCTCGACGACTGCACCGCCACGGTCATCAGCAACCCGATCATCATGGCTGTGACACCCGCGCCCTTCGAGAGCAGGGAGTTCATCGACGCCTCGATTTGCCCCGCCATCACCAGCTTCATGTGGTGGGTGATGAAGGCGAGCGCCACGAACACCAACGCGAGGCCGAGCACCAGCAGGAGGATGCCGAGCACCGTGCCTCCGGTTCCCTCGAGCAGGTTCTCGAAGAGGGTGATTGGCGCCTTGACGGCGATCTTGATCGGCGAGTCGATCGTCGACACTCCCGCGCCGGCCTCACGGTCGACCAGGGTGGCCAGTGCTTCGGCGGACCGGGACAGGAAGTGGGTGAGGAGCTCGAGGGGGAGCAAGACGGCAACGGCGAGCACGTTGAAGAAGTCGTGCATGGTCGCGCCGGCGAACGCCTTGCGGAACTCCTGGCTTCTCCGGAGGTAGCCGAGTGATGCAAGAGTATTGGTGACGGTGGTGCCGATGTTCGCCCCCATGACCATCGGTACGGCCAGGGGAATCGCCAGACTCCCCGACCCCACCAACCCCACGATCGTCGAAGTCGTCACCGACGACGACTGAACCAGCACCGTTGCCAAGATGCCGACGAACAGACCCGCCAGCGGATTGGCCACCCCCTCGAAGAGGGTGTGCGTGAAGTCGGCTCCGAAGCTCTTGATTCCGGTCTCGAGAGCCTTGACTCCGACGAGGAACAGGTAGAGGAGAAAGAGAACGAGACCAAGACGCACCGCGGTCGGCATCTGTCGCCCCGCCCTGCTAGTCGCGCCGGTCTCCATGGACGTCCCCTCCGACCCGGCGCCACACTAGCCGGGCCACCCTGCGTTCTTGTCACGATCAGCCCCGCTCAGCGAGGCCAGGATTGACAAGAACGGGAGGGGGAGCCTCGAGAACGGCCTACGACGAGACGGACGTGCGAGTTCCTCGCAACACCATGGTGCCGACAACGCCCGCGGTCAGCGATCCCGCCAGAATGCCCACCTTGGCGAGGTCAGCGAACGAGGGGTCGGTGAAAGCGAGACCGGTGACGAACAGCGATACTGTGAAGCCAACCCCCGCGACCGCCGCCAAACCGATCACGTGGCGCCAGGTCGTTTCCGGTGGCAGCTTAGCCAATCCGAACCGCACGGCTGCGAAGGAGGCCACGGAGATCCCCACTATCTTGCCGAGTACCAAGCCGGTGCCTACGCCCAACGACACCGGCGACGTGAGCGCCTCGAGCAAGTTGACCCCTCGGAAGTCGATGCCGGCGTTGGCCAGGGCGAAGATCGGGATGATCACGAACGAACTCCATGCAGCCAGCGCGTGTTCCATCCGGCTGAGGGGCGACACGGACTCGCCCGCGATCTTGGACAACAACAGTGTCAAGTGATCGGCGTGCTCCCGGGGATGCTCACCCGACACGTCGGTGGAGAATCGCTCCGTGATCGCTCGGATTCGTCGTTGAGACTCGTGCCGGTTGTAGTAGGGCACGGCGGGTGTGAGGAGACCCAGGGCCACCCCGGCCAGGGTGGCGTGAACACCTGATTCGAGCGTGAGATACCAGATCACGAGTGCCATCGGGATGTAGAACCAGAGGGCTCGCACCTGCGCCTTGCCGGCGATCCACACCACGATCAGCCCGGCTACGGCGGCCGCCAGGTAGCCGGCTTTCAGATCCGAGGTGTAGAAGATGGCGATGACTGCGATGACACCGATGTCATCGGCGACAGCGACAGACAACAGAAAGAGCTTTGCCCCTGAAGGGATGCGTGGACCTATGAGTGCCACGATCCCGACCGCGAAGGCGATGTC
Source organism: uncultured bacterium (assembly GCA_963827865.1). Taxonomy (GTDB): domain Bacteria; phylum Actinomycetota; class Acidimicrobiia; order Spongiisociales; family UBA4744; genus CAYLHS01. The sequence goes on from CAWHCO010000004.1 coordinate 341,189, forward strand.
AGTTGCCATCGGGATGCCCCACCCGCGAGCGATCTCGGCACCCTGACCGATCGTGACAGCTGCATAGATGATGGCGGGGAAGATCATCCCTCCCAGGGCAGCGGTGACAGGGAGGACCGCGGCCTTCGGATCCTGAAGGTCGCCCACGACGAGTTCGCGCTTGATCTCGAGACCGACAACGAAGAAGAAGATGGCCATCAGGCCATCGTTGATGATGTGGAGAACAGATTCATCGAAGTGGAAGGTTCCGAACTCCACAACCACGTGAGTGTCGAGTATCGCGTGGTAACTGTCGGAGAGTGCGCTGTTCGCCCAGATCAGTGCAGCGACGGCCGCAGCCAGCAGCACGATGCCAGAGGATGCCTCGATCTGGCCGAACCGGAGGAGAGGTCTGATGAACGCCTTCGGTATGAATCTGTCCGACGTAGCCCAGGTTCGGTGACTCGGTTCCATGTCAGCCGCCGTTCGCCTTTCGACCCGGGTGGTTCGAGTTGGGGAGTCTAGATGAGAACCGACGCGCTGTTGAGGTCGCCGGCCCCACCAATCCCCGTTCTTGTCACGTCCACCCTCGCTGGGCGAAGCCAGGATTGACAAGAACGGGAGGGGGCCCTACTTGGTTCGGAACCCGCCCAGCTCGTTGATCAGCACCCAGCTCACCACCGACCCAATCGTGATGTCGTCCGACGCAACTGCTGCCGGCACAATCCCCGCCGACCCACGCTGGGCCTTCCCCAAGCGCGCTTCCCGCATCGCCTGGAACCGCTGCTGCCACAAGGCGAAATTCTCAGGTCGCAGATCGACCCAGCCTTTCGCGGCCCAGCGCTCCATGTCCTCGTCGGACATGGGAATGACCGTCTCGCCGGCCGTCTCGGGGATCCTGATGCGGGGGCCTCGCACCAGCGCATCGCCCTCCATCGTCAGGATCGGCAGACCCAGCGACGTGATCGTGTCCCGAAGACTCGGACGTTCCTTCAACAACTCGGTCGTCGCACGAGCTATCTCAGCACCGGTGGCAGCGAGTACCGCAGGCAGCCTTCCATAGGTCAGCTTCAGCAACTCGGCTTCCCACAGCAGCTTCGACAACTCGGGCGGTCCGAGCTGCCCGAGCGCCACGCTGTGGGTGTCGGTCTTCTCCTCGAGCCGTTGGAGGCGAGCAAGCGCGTCCTGGCGCAGCACGCCCGCCCGGTAGCTCGGGTCGACCACGGCAGCATCCATCGCTCCGATGACATCCCTGCCGGTCGTGGAACCCACGATCTCCTGGAAACAGATGTCCGCCACCTCTTCGGCGGTCACGAACTCCATCTGCCGTAGTGCCGTGATCGCCTCGAACTCACCCTTGGTGAACACCCCGTTCTCACCGGTGGCGACCACGGGCAGTTGCAGCTCGGACCCCGCCTCGAAGGCTCCCGGGTCCATTCGAACCTGAAGCTTTTTATCGAGCAGTTCGGTCATCGCCTCGTAGAGGCGAACCGGCTCGCCGCGCTCGGTGATCGTCCGATAGCCGATGTCGCCAAAGCCGACCATGGCCGCCGGCTTGATCTCCTTGACGATCGGGCCACCCGCAGTGCGACCCATCAGAAACAGCAAGCCCGTGTGGGCAAACGCGACAGACGCTTTAGTCATCAACTGGGCGGAGGGGCGATCCTCGGAGTGGGTATACGGAATGTTCAACCCCATTCCGCCCGTCCCGGTCGTGCCGATTTTCAGATATAGCCTCGTGCCCACCTCCCGCATCGCCCGGTCGAGGATCATGGCGTGTCTGATGAGCTGGGGCACCGCCTGGGAGAGGATCAGACTCTCGACATCGTGAGCGACGACATCCACAGGCAACGACGAGTCCATCTGAAGCCGGTCGATGCTCCGTTTGGCGATCTTCGACGTCGTGTACACGTCCTGGTAGCTGATGGCCGTCGCCGTATTGATCGAGTCGATGATCACGTCCGGCCGGTACCGATCGATCAGGTGCGCAAGACGAGATCGGTCGAACGCTTCGTCGATAGGACCCAGCAAATCAGCGAAGATGCCCTCTCGGGCATCTTCATCCTCCAGCAGCTCTCTGCGCGAGGTCTGCGCAAACGCTTCTCTGGCGAAGACGTCACCCCACTCCCCCACGAACTCTGTCGTGCCATCAGGGAACAGGGCGCGAAGATCCGCGCACGCTTGTTCAGTGTCCCTCTCGTACAGCGAAGCGATCACGATGCGCTCAGGATGCAGATCGGTCGCGATCCGGTGTGCGACCTGAAAGCCGACCAACCCGGCACCGCCGAGAATCATGAACGTTCGGTCCTCCACACGCACCTCCGTACTCGCCAGGCTTGCTTCAAGGCTACCGTGCGGCGTCCCGTGGATGGCCGACGGTTCCCGGCCACCAGCACTCCTGTTCTTGCGAAACCTGCCACCCCATTCCTTCTGGCGTGAGAGAGGTCGGCAGTGTCTACCTAGCTCACGCAAGAACGGGGTGTGTTCGCCATCTAGCCTTGATACATGGGCGGTGCACTCAACCCGAACCAGCGGGCACAAGACATCGAGCGGCTGAAGACCGAAACATTCGACGTCCTCATCATCGGAGCAGGCATCACAGGCACCGGTGCTGCGCTCGACGCAGCCACAAGAGGCATGAACGTCGGCCTGATCGAGCAACGGGACCTCGCGTCCGGCACGTCGAGTCGCTCCAGCAGACTCATCCACGGCGGGCTCCGCTACCTAGAGCAGCTCGACGTCCGTCTCGTCCGTGAAGCCCTCCGTGAACGCGGACTCCTTCTGGATCGCCTCGCACCGCACCTCGTCCGCCCGGTCTCGTTTCTCTACCCCCTCACTCACCGCGCATGGGAACGCCTCTATGTCGGTGCAGGGGTCACCCTGTATGACCTGTTCGCAGGCCCGAGTTCCCTCCCCCATCATCAACAGCTCTCGCGCACCAAGGCACTCGGCCTGTTCCCGGCTCTGCGGCGTGACAGCCTCGTCGGGGCGGTTCGGTACTGGGACGCCGAGGAAGACGACGCCCGCTTCGTCATGACGGTCGCGCGAACCGCGTCTGTCCACGGCGCCGCGGTTACTCCGAGCATCGCGGCTACCGGTATCCTCAATGACAGCGGGCGTGTCAGTGGGGTGCGAGCTCGCTGCCTCGAATCGGGAGAGAGCTTCACGATCCAGGCGCGTGCGGTCGTCAACGCGACCGGCGTGTGGACCGACCACATCCAGGATCTCGCGGGGCGTGGGGCGATCCACGTCCGCGCCTCGAAGGGCATCCACCTCGTCGTGCCGAGAGACCGCATCAAAGGCACGGTCGGCCTCATCACCAAGACCGAAAAGAGCGTTCTGTTCGTCATTCCGTGGGATCGGCACTGGATCATCGGTACCACGGACACCGACTGGAACCTCGACCTCGCGCATCCGGCGGCATCGAAGACCGACATCGACTACCTGCTTGGCCACGTCAACCGCATGGTCGACCCGCCAATCACCCATGGCGACGTCGAAGGGGTCTACGCGGGGCTTCGACCCCTACTCTCCGGGGAGTCGGACTCGACGTCCAAGCTGAGCCGCGAGCACACGGTGAGCGAAGTCGTGCCCGGACTCATCACCGTCGCAGGCGGCAAGTTCACAACCTATCGGGTGATGGCAAAGGACGCTATCGACGCAGTGGTAGCCGGCTTGGGGTCCCCCTTCCCACACTCGTCCACAGAAAAGATCCCCCTCCTCGGCGCCGACGGGTTCCGCGAGCACTGGACGAATCGTGAGGGCATCGGCGTCCGGCACGCGATGTCGGTCGAGACGATCGAGCACCTCCTTCACCGGTATGGATCGCTCACCGATGACCTCCTCGAGTCGATCGACGCAGGACCCGAGCTAGGTTCCGAGCTCTCGGGTGGCTACCTGGAGGCGGAGGTTGTGTACGCGGCCACGCACGAGGGTGCACTCCATCTGGACGACATCCTCGCCCGAAGGACCAGGATCTCCGTCGAGACGGTCGATCGCGGTACCGCAGTCGCCGAGCGCACCGCCCAACTCGTCTCTCCCATCCTCGGTTGGGACGACACGAGAAGGTCGCGAGAGATCGCCTACTACCTCGCTCGCGTCGAGGCCGAACGAGACTCGCAGCGTCAGCCCGACGATCGCACTGCCGATGCCGTCAGGCTCGGCGCACCCGAGATCCGCCTTCCGACCTGAACGCAGCGATCGCGCGCGATACCATGCCCCAACCCGCGGGAAGGTACAGCGAATGGCACTTCGTTCACGAATCACCGGCGTTGGCAGCTACGTACCGCCCAAGGTGATCACCAACGATGATCTCTCCCAGATCATCGACACCTCCGACGAGTGGATCGTCCAACGCACGGGGATCCGTGAGCGGCACTGGGTGGATGAGGACACCGGTACCTCGGATCTCGCGCTCGAAGCTTCCAAACAGGCCATGGCGATGGCTGACGTCGGCCCCGACGATCTCGACATGATCTTCTTCGCCACCATCAGCCCCGATCACTACTTCCCGGGCAGCGCCGTCTTCCTTCAGCGCAAGCTCGGCGTGTCCGGTATCCCGGCGATCGACGTGCGCCAGCAGTGCACCGGCTTCATCTACGCCATATCCATGGCCGACCAGTACATCCGCACCGGCTCGGCCGAGAAGATCCTCGTCGTGGGCGCCGAGATCCACTCGAAGGGTCTCGATATCAGCGATGAGGGCCGCGACCTGACCGTCCTCTTCGGGGATGGCGCCGGTGCGACAATCCTGGAGGCAGTCGAAGTCAACGACCCGTCGCGTGACTCCCACATCTTCTCGACCCATCTCCATGCCGACGGAACCTACGCAGAGGATCTGTGGGTGCCTGCACCCGGCATGGCGGTCGGAGCACGCATGATCACCCATGACATCATCGACAACAAGCTCACCTTCCCCAAGATGAATGGGCGCCACGTCTATGTACACGCGGTCAAGTTGATGCCCGAGGCAATCGAAGAGGCGCTCGACGCCAACGACGTCTCGTTAGACGACGTGGACCTGTTCGTGTTCCATCAGGCGAACCTGCGGATCAACGAGGCTGTCGCCCAACGCATGGGCATCCCGGAAGAGAAGGTATTCAACACCATCGACCGGTTCGCCAACACGACCGCAGCGACCATTCCCATCGGGCTCTCCGAGGCTGTGAGAGAAGGCCGCCTGCGGCCGGGAATGCTCGTCGCCTCCACCGCCTTCGGCAGCGGATTCACCTGGGCGTCGATGCTCCTGCGCTGGTAATCCCCACCCGTCGCCGTTCGATCGGGACGTCCTAACGGAGCGTATCGAGAACGAGTTGACAGCCATACTGAGTGGTCGTACAAGATTGGTCAGGGCTGGGCGATACACGGCACGCAGCGGCCGTTTGGGAGGCATCATGCGTCGCGATCAGGGCGCTTCGCTCGTGGAGTTTGCTCTCATCCTCCCTCTCCTCGTTCTGGCGTGAGTTGGGTGGCCATAGAGCACTTCTCTCACGCCAGAAGCAGAGGAGTGCTGGCTACTCACGCCAGAAGCAGTTCGAGTAGCTTGGTGGCGAGGGAGGAACCATGACCACACCCGATAGCCCCGCCCCGAAGGTGCTGCGTCGAAGCGCCAAGGACAAGATGATCGCCGGCGTCGCCGGCGGCCTCGGACGGTACCTCGGAATAGATTCTGTGATCGTCCGGGTGATCTTCTTGGTGCTGTTGATCGCGGGCGGATCGGGGTTTCTCATCTACTTGATCGGATGGATCGCCATGCCGATGGAGCAACCGGACGACAACGTTGGTCCGGCGACCGGCCAAGCGAGCAGCGCGACGCTCCTCATCGGCGGAGCATTGATCGTGGTCGGCGGATTCATGATCCTCGACCGTCTGCTCCCCGACATCGGTAGGTTCGTCTGGCCCGCCATCGTGATCGTCATCGGGATTGCGGTCATCTTTGGAGGCCGGCGATGAGGGCCGGACGCCTGGTACTCGGGTTGCTGATCGTCGCGATAGGGGCCGGGTGGCTCCTCCAGACGGTCGGCGCCGTCGACCAATTTCCCTGGGAGTGGGTCCTTCCGAGCGTCCTAGTGGTCATCGGCGCCGCGCTCGTTGCCGATCCCAAAGGCAAGTCGCACGGTGGGCTGATCGCTCTGGGGGTCATCCTCACGATCGTGCTCGTCGCCGGTGGTACTGGCACACCTGCGATCACCACGAGCAGCGGAGTGGGGGACCGCACCGTCACCGTCACGAACGTCACCGATGTGAAGGACGTGTCGATGTTCGCCGGCAACATCGTCGTCGACCTGCGCGACCTCGACCTCCCTGCGGGCACGACCACCCTCAACGTCAGCGTATTCGCCGGTGAGATCAAGGTGTACGCGCCCCGCAACGCCACTGTTGAAGTGAAGGCAAGCACCCTCTTCGGACAGATCGACGCGTTCGGGGAGCGCAGAGAAGGCGTCGGCGTCAACCTGAACACGACCTCCCAGGGCACCGGAGCGACCCTGGTATTGAAGGCGTCGGCGTTCGCCGGACAGATTGGAGTGTCACGATGAAGGGATCCATCACCGCCGGCGTGTTCTTCATCATCGTCGGAATCGTGTTCCTGCTGCAGGCAGCGGGCGTCTGGACAGTCCCCTCCAGCTACCTAGTCCCTGCGCTCGTTATCGGCCTCGGCGTCGCTCTTCTCGTGAGCGGCACAGCCGACCGCAACGAGAATCCCTGACCGTCCTGCCGGCAAGAACGGGTAGGCTTCCTTCTGCACGGGAGCTCGGTAGGACCGGGCTGAGAAGGAGGCTCGGAGCCTCCGACCGTTGGAACTTGACCGGGTAATGCCGGCGAAAGAAGCAGCCTCAGCCTGGCCTCCGACCAACGAAGGAGGCGCCATGCGGATCACATCGGGAGCCCGCCGTTGCGGTGGGTTGATTCTTGTCCTCGCGCTCACGCTCACGGCGTGCTCACAGGACACCTCGGAACCCGCCAACACGCAGACACCCGAACAGATCACGATGCTCACCCACGACGCGTTCGCCGTGTCGGACGGGATCCTCCAGGACTTCACGAACGAGACCGGCATCGAGGTGCAAGTCCTGAAGTCGGATGACGCGGGCACGATGCTCAACCAGGCGATCCTGACAAAGGACAACCCGATCGCCGACGTTGTGTACGGGATCGACAACACGTTCCTGTCCCGGGCGCTATCGGAGGGGATCTTCGAGCCGTACACATCCTCTTCGCTGAGTGCGGTCCCCGAGAGTCTGCGAGCCGGTGACCTGGCCACGCCGATCGACTACGGCGACGTGTGCATCAATTACGACAAGGCCGCCTTCGACAGCGGCACACCCGCCCCGAAGACGCTCCAAGACCTCACCGACCCTGTCTACAACGACATGCTCGTTGTAGAGGATCCGGCGACCTCCTCCCCCGGGCTCGCATTCCTGCTGGCAACCATTGCGAAGTTCGGCGAGACCGGCGACTACACATGGCAGGAGTACTGGCGTGACCTGGTCGCCAACGGCGTCAAAGTCGACGCCGGCTGGACGGAGGCGTACTACTCGGACTTCTCGGCTGCCTCGGAGGGAACACGATCGCTCGTCGTCTCCTACGCCTCGTCTCCTCCCGCAGAGGTCTACTACTCGGAGGTGCCTTTGGACGAGCCTCCCACCGCAGTCATCACCGACGGGTGCTTCCGTCAAGTCGAGTACGCGGGCATCCTCACCGGCACCGATCACGCCGAAGCAGCCGGCAAGCTGATCGACTTCATGCTGTCGCCGGAGTTCCAGGAGGACATGCCACTCAACATGTTCGTGTTCCCTGCCAGATCCGACGTGACACTGCCCTCGGTGTTCGCCGAGTTCGCGACCGTCCCGGACCACCCGGAGACGATGGACCCCGCGCTGATCGAGCAGCATCGTGAGGAGTGGATCCAGCAGTGGACCGAGATCGTCAGATCGTGAGAAGACCTCAGCGCATCGGTGACGTCTTCCTTGTCGGGGTTCCGCTCCTCTTCCTCGCGTACTTCTTCGCGTACCCCCTGGGAGCGATCCTCACCAAGAGCCTCGTCGCAAACGGCCGGCTCGACCTGGCACCGTTCGGTGACGTGTTCAGCCGGGGCACGCTACGCGGAGCCATCTGGTTCACGGTGTGGCAAGCCACGGCCTCGATGCTGCTCACCATGCTCGTCGCGCTACCGGCTGCCTACGTGTTCGCCCGATACCGATTCCGTGGCAAGAGCCTCATGAGAGCGGCGATCACCGTGCCGTTCGTGCTGCCGACAGTGGTGGTCGGCACCGCCTTTCTCGCGCTGCTGGGACCGACGGGGGTCGTCGATCTGAGCGGAACGGTGTGGCTCATCCTGATCGCCCATGTGTTCTTCAACTTCGCCGTCGTCGTACGCACCGTCGGCGGCTTCTGGGGCAATCTCGACCCTCGACTGGAAGAAGCCGCCCGGATGCTCGGTGCGAGTCGCTGGAGGGCCTTCCGGACCGTCACGCTTCCGCTGCTTCGTCCTGCGCTCGCGGCAGCCGGCTCGATCGTGTTCCTGTTCACGTTCACGTCGTTCGGGGTGATCCTCATCCTCGGCGGGTTGCGCTTCTCGACGATCGAGGTGGAGATCTACCGCCAAACCATCACCTACCTCCAACTGCCGATTGCCGCCGCGCTGGCGGTGATCCAACTCATCGGCGTCACCTCGGTCCTGTTCGCCTACTCGTCATCCCAGCGGCGCCAGGCGATCGAGCTATCGCTGCGACCTTCCGAGGAGGTCGCTCGAGTCCCTCGTGGTCTCTCGGATCGACTGGTCATGTCGTCGGTACTGGCCTTCACGGGCCTGTTCCTCGGCACACCGCTCGCGCTGTTGGTCGGGCGATCGCTGAGGACCGGCTCCGGCTTCGGGCTCGACGCATACCGATCACTCGCCACCCGGACGTCGGCCCTCTTTGTCCCCCCGATCGAGGCGATCAGGAACTCGCTCCTCATCGCCGTCGGAGCGACGTTGCTCGCCGTCACCGTCGGGATGATGGCCGCGGTGATCGTCGCCCACCGGACAGGGCTCTTCTCACGTGCGTTCGACGTGCTGCTCATGTTGCCGCTTGGCACGTCGGCAGTGACGATCGGGTTCGGATTCCTCGTAGCGTTGGGAAAACCCATCGACCTTCGCACGTCACCAGTTCTGCTGCCGATCGCCCATGCGCTCGTCGCTATCCCGTTCGTGGTCAGGACTGCAGTCCCGGTCATGCGGTCGGTTCGACAAGACCTCCGTGATGCCGCGGCGATGCTGGGTGCGACACCGGCCCGCGTCTGGAGACGAATCGATCTCCCGATGATTTCGCGCGCCGGCCTGATAGGTGCAGGATTCGCGTTCGCCGTTTCGCTCGGCGAGTTCGGAGCGACAAGCTTCCTGGCACGACCGGCCTCGCCCACACTGCCGATCGCGATCTTTCGGTTGCTCGGTAGACCCGGCACGTTCAACGAGGCACTGGCCCTGGCAACGATTCTGATGGTGCTCACCGCGCTATCGATGTTCGCGATCGAGCGCTTCCGATTCGGTGAGGTGGGAGAGTTCTGATGCTCGAAGTCCGAGATCTCGCCGTGTCGTTCGAAGGTGCACCGTTCATGCACGACGTCAGCCTGACGGTTCCTGATGGAACCGTCGTCGCGGTTCTGGGGCCCAGTGGGAGCGGGAAGTCGACGCTGCTGCGCGCGATCGCCGGGCTGGAGCCTCCGGATGCCGGATCGATCTCGTGGAATGGCGAGCCACTGAACGGAGTTGCGCCGCATGCCCGCGGGTTCGGACTGATGTTCCAGGACTACGCGCTGTTCCCCCACATGACCGTCGGAGCGAATGTTGCATTCGGTGTCGAGGGCCGCCCTGGGGCCGACCGCCGGGTCGCCGAGGTTCTCGAGTGGGTGGGACTCGCTGGGTATGAGCACCGCAGTGTTGGACGTCTGTCGGGTGGAGAACAGCAGCGGGTTGCGCTCGCCCGCTCCCTGGCACCGGAACCAAGAGTCCTGATGCTCGACGAGCCGGTCGGTTCGCTCGACCGCACCCTCCGAGAACGTATCGTTCCCGAGCTCAGGGAGCTGTTCGTTCGGCTCCAGATCACCGCTGTCTACGTCACCCACGACCAGGAAGAGGCCTTCACCGTCGCCGACCAGATGGTGATCCTGCGCGACGGCACCATCGTCCAGACAGGCACTCCGGAGCAGGTGTGGTCCTCACCGGCCAACGCGTGGGCTGCCAGATTCCTCGGGTTCTCCAACATCATCGGCGTCGAGGTAGCCGCGGGCGTCGCCACCGCTCCATGGGGCACCTTCCAGGCAGGTGAGCTCGGCGACGGCCACCACCAGATCGTCGTGAGAGAGGGTGCCATCAAGCCACGCGGGCCGCTCGAAGGGACCATCGTGCAACGGGCCTTCCGCGGCGGTCGCTACCTGACAGCAATCGAGATGGGCGACGGCAGCACACTCGAAGCCGAACTCGAGGACGCACCGGCGGTCGGTGCCGCACTCACGTTCCGAATCGATCCTGGAGGCGTCGTCGGACTACCCGACGGGCCAGCATAGCTTCTTTCGGGTCGGTGCCAGAGCCATCAAACGGGGCGGCGCCGAGGTAGGTACATGCCGGTCTGCTCCATGTAGGTGCGGTAGTCGCTGCCGAACCGGATCAACAGATCCCGCTCCTCGGCTCTCGACATGAGGTGGAACAACGGCAGCCACACGATCGAGTAGATCGCCAGGAACGGCGAGTGGCACAGGAAGGCAAACACCCACCAGTACCACACCTCACCCGCGGCCTGCGGGTGACGGATGCGTCCGTAGATACCTCCGTACATCCCGTGGCTTTCCTTGAGCACCATCGTCTCCTCGCCGGCATCTCTCATCCCGCGGAACCACACGATCCCCGACGGCACTGCGATCACTACTGCGATCAGCACCGACACCCAGTACGCCCAGGGGAAGTGCTCGGGGAACGACCACGGCAACGGGTGGAAGGCATAGACCACGTAGTTGACGCCTGAGACGGTCATGAACACACCGGACAGTATCCGATAGACCGTGCACCTTCGGTAGGCGGCTTCGCTGCCGATGCGTCGCGCCAACGCCGCTGGGCCGGCACTTGCCACATAGAACCCGAACGTCAGGATCGTCGCCGCGATCAACACTCCGACGTTCAGCCACGACACCATCAGTGCCTCCTTCCGCCTCGATCCTACGCTCAGCGCGGCGACGGACAGTAGCCTCGGAAAGCCATGCGACACACGACGACTATCAAGGTGCGCTTCTACGAGCTCGATCCTTACAACCACGTGAACCACACGACCTACTTCTCGTACTTCGAAACGGCCCGGATCGACGCACTCGAGTCGGTTGGGCTCGCCATGGGCACCATGTCGGCCGCCGGTTTCCACATCGTCGTCGTCGACGCTCACGCCAGGTTCGTTTCCCCTGCCGTCGGCGGCGATACGGTCCGCATCGAGTCGGAAGTCGTGGAACGGCGCAGGGCCTCGTCGGTGTGGCACCAGGAGATGTTTCGAGACAATACGCTGCTCGCAACCCTGGACATCCTCGGTGCGATCACCGACCTCGACGGCAAGCCCACTCGACTCCCGCCGGAGCTGGCCGAACGGCTGGCCAGGATCTGAGATGCGGTACCTGGAGATTTCCGGTGAACGTCTTTCGCTGATCGGTCTGGGCACATGGCAGTTCGGCTCGAGCGAGTGGGCATATGGAGAGACGTACGACAACGTCGAGGCCGCACGAATCGTCGACAGAGCGCTGGATCTCGGCATCAACGTCTTCGATACGGCAGAGATGTACGGACGTGGCGCCTCTGAGATCATCCTCGGCCGGGCACTGTCCGGACACCGCGATCGCGCGTTCATCGCGTCGAAGTTCTTTCCTGTGGTGCCGCTGCCTGGCACCGTCGTCTCCCACGGCCTCCAGTCGAGAGATCGGCTCGGTGTCGATCACATAGACCTGTACCAGATCCACTGGCCGCATCCGCACGCCCCGGCGTCGTTCACGATGCGTGGAATGCGCCGGCTCCTCGATCTCGGCGCTATCCGGCACGTTGGCGTGTCAAACCACTCGCTTGCCCGCTGGCGACGAGCGGAACGATCCCTGGGCAAGCCGGTCCTGTCGAATCAGGTGCAGTTCAACCTCATCAACCGACGGGCCGCCACCAGCCTCGTTCCCTTCGCGAAGGACAACGGGCGGCTGGTCATCGCCTACAGCCCGCTCGCCCAGGGGCTGCTGTCCGGCGTCTACACGGCGTCGAACCCGATCACCGGGTTTCGTGGCCGCAACATCGTCAACCCTCTGTCGTCGACCCGCAATCTCGAACGTGCCAAGCCGCTGTTCGACGTCCTACGCGACATCGCCAACCGCCACGGCGCAACGCCTGCACAGGTCGCGCTGGCCTGGGTGATCTCTCACCCGAACGTGATCGCCATTCCAGGTGCCCACACTGTCGAGCAGATGGAGCTGAACGCGGCTGCCGCTGACCTCGTCCTCGACCCAGAAGATCTCGACCGTCTGCGTTTCGAACCGAAGCTGCGCCGACTCGTCCCCGGATGGATCCTGCCAAGCTGACGCGAGCCCGCAGTGGTCTATGCCATGCCGTTCAAACCGAAGCAGCGTGCGGCCACATCGATCACCCGGCCCACCCTGGGAACGCCAGCTAACCAGACCGGAAGAGGTTGATACTCAACTGCGTCGGGCTGAACGCACCAGGCTTGATGTCGAGGCTGCCCGACAGCCCGCCGGGATCGGTGAAGATAACGAGGTTGTCTCCTGTCGGCTGAATGTCGGCTGCTTTCGTGACGCTTCCTTGAGACTCGATCTGAAAGCCGGCGGCCGGCAACGAATCGAGGTAGAACGTCACGATCTCCTCGACCGACTGAGCGAAGTAGACTATCTGTACTGCGGTCTCGCGTGGATCCTGCGCTTTGGTATGGGCGCTTCCACCCCCGAAGACCGCCCCGTCGGGGATGGGGATCTCCGCCAGTTCCGGAATCAACGCGTCGGCCCTCGGCACACCCTCGGGCAGGTCGATCCCTTCTGGCATCGCGGACCCGCTGCCCTGCTGAGCCGTGGTGTTCGTGCTGCTCTGGTTGGTCGTGTTCGTGTCGCCCTGGGCCGAACCGCTGTCGGCACCACCGCCGCCGCACGCCGTTGCGAGCAGCGGTATTGCGGTGAGCAGCGTCAGCAATCCGAAGATTCCCTTCGACCGTGCCACGGTTGAACTCCTCTCCCTGGTGCCTCGAACCCGGCCGCCTGCCCGTTGGCAACCGCACCTCGGGCGACCAATCCCAGACGCGACCATGCGGACCGATCCACAACCTACCGCGACCTACGACTTGGAGGGCCGGGTTTGTGGCGCCACCACTACGCTGACCACATGCAGGCTTGGCTTCTTCGTGAAATCGGTGGCCCCGAGTCGTTCGCTCTCGAAGACGTCGACGAGCCCGTTCCCGGCCCGGGCGAGGTACGCGTCCGGCTCGTGACGTCGGCCCTCAATCACCTCGACATCTGGTCGTCGATGGGCATGCCCAAACCGCCACTCCCGCACATCGCCGGCGCCGACGGTGCCGGGACTGTGGATGCAGTTGGGGAAGGGGTCACCACGGTCGCCGTCGGGGATGGGGTTGTCGTCAACCCTTCGGTCTCGTGCGGATCGTGCCAAGCATGTCTTCGCGGCGACATCCTGTTCTGTGACACATATCAGATCCTCGGCGAGCACCGCTGGGGAACGCTCGCCGACCAGGTGGTGATCCCCGCCCGAAACGTGGTGCCCAAGCCCTCAGTCCTGGGTTGGGACCATGCAGGTGCCTACGCCCTCGCGTACGGCACCGCCTACCGCATGCTTCGTCGAGCCCGTCTGAAGGTGGGCGACACGCTACTGATCGTTGGAGTGGGGGGTGGCGTGTCGAACGCGGCGATGATGCTGGGGAAGGAGATGGGCGCCGTTGTCTTCGTGACCTCACGCGACCCGAAGAAGGTCGAGAAGGCGGTGTTCAGTGGCGCCGATGGTGGATTCCTCTCGACCGAGGACTTCGGCAAGGCGCTCAAGGCTGCGACCGGTCAGGGCGCAGACGTCGTAGTCGAGAACGTCGGAGAACCGACGTGGCGGGCGTCGATCGGCTCCTTGAACAAGGGCGGCCGACTGGTCACCTGTGGTGGCACCGGAGGACCGAAGATCGAACTGTCGCTACCTCGGGTGTTCTTCAAGCAGATAGAGATCATCGGCTCGACGATGTTCGACATGGCCGAGTTTGCCGACGTGACGAACCTCGTCGGGTCGGGGCGAGTTCCCATCATCATCGATTCGACCTTCGGCTTCGACGAGCTGCCTGCGGCGATGGAACGGATGCAGAACGGCGAGCAGTTCGGCAAGATCGTCCTGCGCCACGAGTGACGGACCCGAGGCGGTTTCCAACCACCTATACTGCCGCCGCAACACGGCGAGCCGTGGAGCGGCCTTTGGGGGCGTGGTGAAGCCTGGAGTTCACGCCGGCCTGTCAAGCCGGAGATCGCGGGTTCAAATCCCGTCGTCCCCGCCAACCTGCTCGGCCAGGTAGCTCAGTAGGAAGAGCACAGGTCTGAAAAACCTGGGGTCGGCAGTTCGATTCTGCCCCTGGCCACCACGGTCTCTAGCTGAGCGGCTGCACCCCTACGCTCACGGGCCTCCCCACAGCCTGCCCTACGGGCATTACTTCGTGACCGAACGGCGTCAGCGCCGCACCGGCGAGTTTGACGTGAGCGACGGCGAACGGGATCCCGATGATCGTGATCGCGTTGAGAACCGCGGCGATGAGATGCCCGATCGCCAGCCAGATCCCCGCGATGAGCATCCACACGATGTTGGCGATGATCGAGCCTCCACCGGCACCCTGCTTCTCGACGAGGACCCTGCCGAAGGGCCATAGAGCGAACCCCGCCAGCCGGAACGCTGCGACCCCGAACGGGATCGTGATGATGAACACGAACGACAACAGTCCGAGGAGCGCGTAGGCAAGGGCCATCTCCAGCCCGCCCAGGAGCAGCCACAGGACGTTGCCTATGAACCGCACCGCGCACCTCCTGTTCTCTCCGAGCCATTCAGCGTACAGGGCCGTTGACCCGTTCACACACCCGAAACACGCGCTTCTCAAACCCGTAACGAGTGAGAAACGGACCTGCAACAGGCCTCGGGGATGATCCTTCGTCATAAGCAGACGTGGGGATGGAACATGAGAACATTGCGAGCCTGGGCACGAAAGCGACGACTCTGGCTAGCCCTCGCACTGCTCGTCGTCTGCCTCCTTCCGGCAGGAGCAGCGTGGGCGGCCGACCCGACCGGGGCCTCCACCGTGGACGTGTCCACGAATCCCGGCGCTGCGGCGGTCGCCGGCGTCAACTACACCTGGACGCTGGTGGCCGCCTTCCTCGTGTTCTTCATGCAGGCGGGTTTCGCCCTCTTGGAGGCCGGCTCCACCCGGTCGAGGAGCGCCGGATCGGTGTTCATGAAGAATCTGATGGACTTCTGCATGTGTGGCCTGGCGTTCTGGGCGTTCGGCTTCGCGCTCATGTTCGGCGGGTCGCAACTCGCTTCAGGCCTCGGTGACGGCAACGCGTTGATAGGAGCATCAGGCTTCTTCCTCTCGGGCGAGGCGAACGACGTGGGCACGATGGCCCTCTGGTTCTTCCAGATGGTGTTCGCCGCCACCGCGGCGACGATCGTCTCGGGCGCGGTCGCCGAGCGCACCCGGCTCGACGCGTACATGGCGTACAGCTTCCTCATCAGCGCGATCATCTACCCCATCTATGGCCACTGGGTGTGGGGCGGCGGATGGCTCTCCGCGCTCCCATTCGGCGCCGGAGCAAAGGACTTCGCCGGATCTGGCGTCGTGCACGCGGTCGGCGGAGTAGCGGCTCTCGTCGGAGCGCTGATGGTCGGACCGCGGCGGGGCAAGTTCGACGACGAAGGCCGGCGAAAATCGATGCCTGGTCACAACATGGGGTATGTGGTCATCGGCGGGATGATCCTCATGTTCGGCTGGTTCGGCTTCAACCCGGGCAGCACACTGGCTGCCACCGATCTTCGTATCTCGGTCATCGCCGTCAACACCTTCCTCGCCGGGATCACCGGGGCGCTGGTCGCCTACTACATCAGCCTCGCCAGGGATCGAAGAGCCAACGTATCGGTAACCGTCAGTGGGCTTGTCGCCGGCCTGGTCGCAATCACCGCCCCCTGCGCCTACGTCGACCCGTGGGCAGCGGTGGTGATCGGTGGCATCGCCGGAGCCCTCGTCATATGGGCTGCGGAAACACTCGAACGCAAGCTCCATCTGGACGACCCGGTGTGGGCGGTCGCCTGCCACGGAGTGTCCGGCATCTGGGGGCTGCTGGCGGTCGGCATCTTCGCCAACGGGACGTATGGCGATGTTGGTGGTCTTATCTCCGGCGACAGCGGACAAATCCTCGCCCAGCTCGTTTCCATCGTGACCGTTGTCGCATGGACGGCGATCACGTCGGCTGCGGTGTTCTGGTTCATCAAACGGTCGATCGGACTGAGAGTCTCGGCCGCCGACGAGGCGGCTGGTCTGGACGCCTCCGAGTTCACTCAGCCGGGCTACGTCTTCGAGACCTGATCGGAAGGAAGGAGAGAACGATGGGACTCGTTGCGATTGCAGCCTTCGCGGTGATGTTCGTGGCGTTCGTGGTGCTGCCCAAGCGCCTCATCGACCGCGACGACGAAGACTGACCGAACTCGACAACCGAGAGCGACTCCCTCTCTCGGGGCACCCATCGCCGCGGCTGTTGACCTGACGAGTCAACGCGTCAACGCAACCCACTCGTCGATCGGTGCGCCGTCGAGCCTGAGGAGTCTGTTCTTCTTCAGATTCTCTCGCATGACCCACCGCACGTCGGGATCGGTGCCGTGCATCCACTCCCCCAGCACCGGAATCCCCACCTCGGGCAACGCCGCCACGGCCACGCTCCAGCAGTACCCGAGCCCCTTTCGCAGCACGCGGAAGTCCCCGTTGCGGCGGTCGGGTGCGCCTTCCATCGAGCGGGTGATGCAATCCAGGATCTCCAGCACACCCCGACACTGTTCCTCGTCGCGAAGGAGCACCGGTTCGCAGAGGGCAGCGGCTGCCGCCCGCTGCTCCAACCGGTTGCCATCCGCCCACGACCACATCTCGGTGACGAGCCCGCCCATGTCGACCTTCCCCCATCGCTGCAACGCCATTGCGACCCCCTCTCGGGTTCGCCAGCGCGGATCCGATGCGAAGGTCCGAAGCTCGGGGAGCAGACCAAGACGGCCGTGCGCGACGAGCGCACCGAACCCGACCACCCCACACACCATCAGGAACTCCTCCGGCGTGTTCACAGGCGCCCGATCGGACGTCCAGAGGACAAGACGGCGAAACAGCGCTTCGTCGCCTTCCTCCGCTACCGCCGCCGCCAGCTCGAGGTTGCCGCGCGCGGTCCCGGCAGGCCGGAGTGTTCGGTGATGAATGCCTCGGGATCGGTGGCGGCGCGAAATGCCGCTCGAAGGTCGTCGACCTTGCCCATCTCGCGATCCTACGTCGATCCCTTCTTGCGTGAGACAGGTAGCAATAGTGCGCTTCTCTCACGCAAGAACGGGATGTGGGAGGTCAGTTGGAGTGACCCACCGCCATCAACGGCGCCCAACGACCGACCGCCCGGCCATAGTGCTCACTCGCCGCCTTGAGGTCATCCATGTCGAGTGCCTCTAGCGCGGCATGGAGGTCGGCGGCGGTCTCGTCGAACACGAGGTCAGCGGCACTGAAGAGCTCTGCGACATCGCCGTAGTCGAGTTCCACCATCGCGGTCGCGGGGAAGTCCTCCAACCAGGAACGCAGATCGTCCAGCTCTTCGACCACGACATCGTCCATGCCGACACCCCGCAGCGTGTCGAGCGCCGACGTCACCCGGTCTGTCGCCTGCACAAGCGACGTCCTATATCGGATCGAGGTCCGCCCGCCACGTTCGACGACTTCCCGCTCGGAGGCGTCGAAGACCACAAACCATCTGACGGGCACGTGCCACGGGGCAGTCAGGATGTGTGAGCGTGCCGATGGCTGAAAGCGGTGAAGCTTCTCCAGCTCCTCGGCGGCCTTGAGGGCGACCCGCTCCGGAACGATCAGGTCACCACCGATCTCCGAGTATGCAGAGTGGAAGGCCAGCACGCCCTCCAGGACTCGCAGACGTGGGAACCTCGGACACACGAACCGGATACCGTTCCACTCGGCGACCAGTGCGTCGTCCTCCATCGACTCCGCTAGCAGGCCGTACGCGCCATCCTGAAGCCGGGTCCAGGCAGCCTCTTCTGCGACGACATGGCCGGGAAGCGTCCGAGCCGTAACGTACACCCGCAGGGCGGAGGTTGGAATCATGACGTGCATCCTATCGTCCACCTTCGGCCAGGTCGTTGCTGCTCCGGCCACTAGACTGGTCTCACCCCAAGATTGGAGCGGCGGCAAGTGGGTGTACCCATCTCCCAGAGAGGAGTCATCCTTCCTCTACTCCTCATTACGAGCCTCCTCGTACGTACCGGTCCCGCCCAAGGCGGGACCGAACCTTTTTCTGGCGATCGCGCGCCGACCGACTGAAAGGAGCACCGTGGAAGTCGTTGCCGAGCTGCAGGAGAACCATCACACGCTGGGACTCAGCGACGAGCAAGTCCTGGACATGTACAGAGGGATTCTGCTCGCACGGCGGCTCGACGAACGCATATGGGCCCTCAACCGGCAGGGAAGGGCGGCGTTCGTGGTGTCCGCATCAGGCCATGAGGGATCACAGATACCACCCGTGATGGCGCTCGATCCCGAGATCGACTGGGCGCTACCGTACTACCGCGATCTGGGTACGGTCCTGGCCTGGGGCATGACCCCAACCCAGGTGCTGCTTGGCGTCATGGCCAAGGCCGGCGACCCCTCGTCGGACGGCCGGCAGATGCCATCCCACTGGTCGCTCAGAGAACGCCGGATGTTCACCCACTCCTCGCCGATCGCGACCCAGTTCCCACACGCCGCCGGCATCGCGAAAACGCTCCAGAATGACGGCAGCAACGCCATCGTGTTCGTCTCAGGTGGAGAAGGGTCGACCTCTGAAGGTGACTGGCACGAGGCGATGAACTTCGCCGGCATCCACGAACTCCCGCTCATCGTGCTCATCGAGAACAACCAGTACGCCATCTCTGTGCCTGAACACGACGAGGTCGGCGGGCACATCGCCGCAAGAGCTGTCGGGTACGGGATCCACGGCGTCGTCGTGGACGGCAACGACCCGCTCGCTGTCTACAAGGTCGCCAAGGACGCAGCAGATCGCGCTCGCAGAGGAGATGGGCCGACGCTCATCGAGGCGAAGACCTATCGGTACTACGCGCACACCTCCGACGATGACGACATGCTCTACCGGACCCGGGAGGAGGTAGATCAGTGGCGGCGCCGCGATCCACTCAGCCAGCTGCGCGTCTACCTGATCGAGCAGCGTCTTCTCAGCGATTCGGACGACGAACGACTCGAGGCCGAAGTCGCGGCCCTCGTCAAGACCGCTGTCGAGACTGCGGACGCAGCCCCGGACCCGGACGATCCGTTCAGCTTTGTGTACATGAATCCCATCGTCCCCGGAGAGGCTGCGACGAGCCCCGAACCCGCCCCGGTCGGCGAAGAGGTCAATCTCATCACAGCCGTCAACCGCACCCTGCACGAAGTCATGGCGGCGCATGATGAAACGGTCGTGTTCGGGGAGGATGTTGCAGATCCGAAAGGTGGGGTGTTCAAGGCCACCAAGGGCCTTGAAGTCACGTACGGTGAGAACCGCAGCTTCAACACGCCCCTTGCCGAGTCCCTGATCATCGGCATCGGAGTAGGGATGGCCGCGGCAGGAAAGCGACCTATCGCCGAGATCGAGTTTGCCGACTTCATCCACCCTGCCTTCGACCAGATCGTCTCCGAAGTCTCGAGGATCCACTACCGGACGAAGGGCGCGTGGCGCTGCTCGATGGTGATCCGTGCCCCCTACGGCGGTGGTATTCACGGCGCGCTGTACCACTCCCAGTCGATCGAGGCTTTCTACACCCACGTTCCCGGCCTGAAGGTGGTGATTCCATCCACTCCGGCAGACGTCAAAGGGCTCCTGTGGTCGGCGGTGGAAGACCCCGACCCGGTCATGTTCCTCGAGCCGAAGAAGCTGTACCGGCTCGCCACCGGGCCTTTCCCCGAAGGTGAGCATCGGGTTCCGCTCGGGAAGGCGTCCATCAGGCGGGCAGGGACAGATCTGACGATCATCGCGTACGGCACGATGGCCCACTTCTCACTCGAAGCGGCCACCACGCTCCTGGAGCAGGGAGTCGACGCAGAAGTCATCGATCTACGGACGCTCAAGCCGCTCGACTGGCCGACCATCGAAGCATCGATCGCCAAGACATCTCGCGTCCTCATCGTCCATGAGGACAACGAGTTCGCCGGCTACGGAGCCGAGCTGGCCGCGCAGATCGCCGACAAGGCCTTCGAGTCGCTCGACGCACCAGTACGGCGGTACGCGAGCCCGGACGTTCCGACCTTCCCGTACAACGCGAAGCTCGAGGCGATGATCATGCCGAACACACAGGGAATCGTCGAACACGCCCTGGAACTCGCCAAGTACTGACGGACCGGTAGCCTGAAGCGGATGTCTCTCCTCACGCGGCTGTCCGGCATCGTCGGTGACGCCTTCGTCACCGTCGGTCTCGACCCCACCCACGGCGAGGTGGTCGTTTCACAGCGACCCGACCTCGGGCAGTTCCAGTGCAACGGTGCGCTTGCCGCCGCCCGCGAGGAGGGCAAGAGCCCACGGGACATCGCAGAGGCGGTGGTGAGGGAATTCCGTAGCAACGAGTTGTTCGCCACTGTCTCGATCGCCGGTCCAGGATTCATCAACCTCACCCTGTCCGACGAGGCAATCGCCCAGATGATGCAGCGCATCGCCGAGGACGAACGATGTGGATGTGAGCCGGTCGCCCACCCCGTCAGATACCTCGTCGACTACGGCGGACCGAATGTCGCCAAAGCCATGCACGTTGGTCACATTCGGGCGACGATCATCGGCGACTCGATCCAGCGCCTTCTCCGCTTTCTCGGTCATGACGTGATCACCGATATCCACATGGGCGACTGGGGCACCCAGATGGGCATGCTGATCATCGAAGTGGAACGGCTCCACCCGGACCTGCCGTACTTCGACGAGTCGTTCGATGGCCCATATCCGAAAGAGCCTCCTGTCACGCTCGACGACCTCCAAGAGATGTACCCGACCGTTGCTGCACGTGCTGCCGAGGATCCGCACGAGGCAGAGCGAGCACGGCGCGCGACCACCGAACTCCAGAACGGACGCCCCGGCTACCGGGCGCTCTGGCAGCACTTCCACGATGTCACCGACGCCTCTCACAGAGCGGACTTCCACGCGCTCGGTGTGGAGTTCGATCTCTGGTTCGGAGAGAGCACCGTCCACGACCGAATCGAGGCGCTTCTCAAGCGGATCGAGACTTCAGGGAAGTCGCGGGTGAGCGATGGGGCGGTCGTGGTTCCTGTCGCCGACGCCAACGACACCATGGACATGCCCCCGCTGCTGCTTTCGAAACGAGACGGTTCGTACCTGTACTCGACCACCGACCTGGCGACGCTCGAACAGCGTGTGGACGACCTCCACCGCGAGGACATCGTGTACGTGGTCGATGCCCGCCAGTCCCTCCACTTCACACAGCTCTTCAGGGCAGCGCGTCTCACCGGCATCGTCCCGCCCGACGTGATCCTCGAGCACATCGGTTTCGGCACGATGAACGGCACCGACGGCAAGCCCTTCAAGACCAGGGAAGGTGGCGTCGTCAAGCTCAAGGACCTCATCGACATGGTCACCAATGCTGCCATGCAGCGCCTCGACGAAGCCAAGATCGCCGAGGCCTACCCACCCGACGAACGAGTCGAGATCGCCAAGGCGGTCGGGATCGCCGCGCTGAAATTCGGTGATCTGAGCAACCACCGCTCCTCCAACTACGTCTTCGACCTGAACCGGTTCAGTTCCTTCGAGGGAAGGACAGGTCCGTACCTTCAGTACGGGGCGGTCCGTATCACGTCGATCCTCCGCAAGGCCGAGGAGCAGGAGCTCGAACCAGGGTCGATCGTCGCTCCGGCATCCGAGGTGGAACGCGATCTGATGCTGTTCCTCGCCCGCCTCCCCGACGTGCTCGACCGAGCTGCAGACCTGAGGGCACCCAACCACATCGCCGAGTATGCCTACGACCTGACGGCCCGGTTCAACCGGTTCTATGAGCAGTGCCACATCCTCAACGAGTCCGACACTGGCCGTCAAGCTTCCTGGCTGACCCTGGTGGCCGCCACACTCGATCAACTGACCCTCACCCTCGGACTGCTCGGCATCGCCGTGCCGGAACGCATGTAGGACCGTGAACATCCGCCCGGCCATCCCAGCCGACAAAGACGCCATCGCTGCCTTCACCGACCAGACCTTCGCATGGGGCGACTATGTCCTCGACGTGTTCGACGAGTGGCAGAAGGACACGCGTGGAGTCACGCTGGTCGCCACCGACGAAGACGATCGAGCAATCGGCATTGCTCGCTGGACACTCATCTCGCCCACGGAGGTCTGGGGGCAGGGGGCCCGAGTTCACCCCGACCACCGAAGGCGGGGCATCTCGAGTGCGCTCACGGAAGCCGGCGAGCGTTGGGCGAAAGAACGCGGCGCTCAGGTGCTGCGTTTGGTGACCGAGGTCTGGAACACAGCCGCCCAAGGGCAAGTCACGAAGTCGGGGTTCCGGCTCGTGTCTCGATGGCGAATGTGGATGCGGTCGGTCGGTGACGCCGCCCCGAGCGTAGCCGGCAACGGAGGCAGACGAGTTCCTTCGGAGGAACGGCTCATGCCCGCCAGGGAGTCGGAGGTCGGGTCGGCGTTTCTCGCGTGGTCGGCCGGACCGCTGGCCGCCGCCAGCCATGGGCTCATCTCCGAACGGTGGACATGGCGGCGGCTCCGGCCCGATGATCTCGTGGATGCCGTCCACCGACGCGCGCTCTGGTCCTGCCCGGCAGGCTGGCTCATCGGAGACATCGACGACGATGACCCCGGCACCTTCTGGGTCTCGTGGGCGATGGCAGCCGAAGAAGATACATACCGCCTGCTCAGAGTCGCGATCGACAGGGCTTCCGGGGACGGGGCCGAGCGGATCGTCGTCATGCTGCCGGAAGCCGGCTGGCTCGAACGGGCTGCGAAGCGGGCGGGGATGGCTTCACGGCACGATCTGCTGGTGTATGAGCGACCCATCTAGGGCCCGCTTCGCGAGCAGCTGACAGCCAACAGCAGACAGCGGACAGCCAGAACACGACTTCCGGCTGGAGACCGCCGGGGCAGGCGTCAGACAGCCGTACCCGGTTGACGGTCATCAGTTCTCAGTAAGAACGCGGCCCCGGACACCACGAGATCACAGGGCGGTCCGTTTCCTCCCCTCGGCCGAAGGCCGAGTGTTGGGGAAGGTGGCGTCAAGCCGATGCTTGACGCCGGAAGGGGTCGTTCTGATCAACGCAGCTCGCGCACGGGCCCCCCTACCCCATCGGCTTCGCCGCTGCGGTACTTCTGCGTCGCCCTACCTGGTTCCTGACTGGACGCGTCCCGCCCCCTCACGGTACGAGGTACAAGGCACGAGGTACCGCCCGCGCACTGGGCCTCTAGTCTGTTGGCGTGTTCAAAGGTCCACACGTGTCTCTCAGGGCGATCGAACGAGGTGACGCGATCGAGTTGCATCGGATGATGAATCACCCTGCGCTGCGTGGGCGCCGCTACCTCGACGACGAGGAACGTCCACTGTCGACTGGAGACGTCGAACGTCATGTCGAGAAACTCCAGGACGCCAAGAACGCCCTGCAGGTGAAAGTCGTCGTAGACGAGGAGCTCGTTGGGTACGCGACCGTCGACTACGGCTGGGACACGCTCTTCCCGTTCGTCGGGCTGGTGATCGCACCCGACCACCAGCGCTCCGGATACGGATCGGAGGCCGCGCATCTGTTGATCGACTGGGCATTCACCCAGCTGCCTGCGACGGCGATCCACAGCTGGATCGCCGACTGGAACGAGGCTGCGCTGCGATTCTCGGAGTCGCTCGGATTCACGTCCGCCGGGCGAGTCCGGAGAGACAGCATTCACGATGGCCGTTTCTCCGACTCGATTCCGGTCGAGATGCTTCGTGGCGAGTGGGAGGCAACACGTGCCCATTGAAGGAACCCTCGTCACACTCCGAGAGGAGCGAGAAGGCGATGCCGAGCTTCTCACTGCACTACGCAACGACCTCGACACCCAGGCCTGGAGCAAGACGCTCCCACCCGACTACACGGTGCCGATGCTTCGCAAACGATACGAGGCGCGGGAGTTCAGCTACGACCCCCTCGAGGGACGGTTCATCGTTGAAGAGCGATCGACGGGGACGGCCATCGGCTACGTCGGCTACAACGGCTTGCAGCGTCGCCACTCTGCCGGCATCGGCGTCATGCTCTCGAAGAGCGCATGGGGGAAGGGCTATGCGGAAGAGGCGAATGAGCTGCTGCTCACGCTCCTGTTCGTCGAGTTGGGCGTCCAGGCGGTGCATCTGTGGACCCACAGCGGCAATCCCAGAGCGATCGGTCTCGCCGAGAAGGTCGGTTTCAAGGTTGCCGCGAAGATGCGCAACGCCATCTACAAGAACGGCAAGCTGCTCGACAACGTGGTGATGGATCAGATCCGCGAGGAGTTCTACGCACGCCACCCCGAGCTGCAAGACCAGCTGGGAAATCCGTTCGGAACGGGCTGACACCCGCCCCGAGCCGAGCTTCGCTCGGCGTACCTCGTACCTTGTACCTCGCACCGTGAGGGGGCGGGACGCGTCCAGTCAGGAACTGGGTACGACCGCCCCGAGGTCTTGTCGCAACGGCGTTCGCGTACCAGACACCAGATACCAGGTACAGAGGTCATTGCCCGCCTGCGAGCAATGACCTCTTCGCCACGATTCGCGCCTCGTGGTGGTCGTCGAACCAACCCTCTTCATACCGGATCACCGTCAGTCCACCAACGAGACCGGGCAACTCCCCCCCATCGAGGACGAACTCCCTCGGAGGGCGCGGGTGACGCTCCAGATTGCGGACGGTCGCGATGGCGGACGCCAGCACTCCCCCTTCGGCCAGCGAACCGACCATCAACGGAAACAGGTCTCTCTGGAGATAGTGGGAGCACAGGATCAGGTCCCACGGCCCGGCAGGCAGCTCGCCTGATCTGAGATCGGCGCGAAGGCAGGTCAGATCCACTCCCCGGTCGGCGGCGCTGGACCAAGCGATACCGAGCGCCTCATCTGAGACATCGACGACGGTCGTCTCGAGCCCGTGCTCGGCGAGCCACAGGGCGTTCCGTCCGTTGCCGCCTGCTACGTCCAGCGCCCGGCCAGAGATGGGAAGGACGTCGACGATCGAAAGCAGGAACGCTGTTGGCTCCTCAGACCATCCCTCGACGTACCGCTGATTCCAGTACTCCTGAGGGTCGGGCCGTGCTTTCATGTCCTGTGAGGAAACCATGGTCACCCGCTACACACAAGCAGCCTGATGAACACCTCCCACCGCCTTCAAGCATTCGGTCAAACGATCTTCACCGAGATGAGCCGTCTGGCCATCGAGCACGACGCGGTCAATCTGGGTCAGGGCTTTCCCAACTTCGACGGCCCCGACTTCATCAAGGATGCAGCAGTTGACGCAATGCGAGCGGGCAAGAACCAGTACGCACCGCTCTCCGGAGTGCCGAGCCTCCGAAGGGCCATTGCGGGACGTTTCACCTCGCGCACCGGCATCGAGGTCGACCCCGATGCGCACGTGACGGTCACGTCCGGGTGCACCGAGGCCCTGGCCTCGTCCTTCCTCGGCCTGATAGACCCAGGCGGCGAGGTGGTGATCGTCGAGCCGTTCTACGACTCGTACCCGGCCGACGTCGCTCTGGCCGGGGCGATCCCGCGCTTCGTCACGCTCTCTCCCCCTCACTTCGAACTCGACGAGGAGGCGCTCCGGGCAGCCTTCGGTCCGAAGACCAAGGCGATTCTCATCAACACGCCACACAACCCGACGGGCCGGGTCTTCTCACGCGACGAGCTTCAGCTCGTTGCGGACCTGTGCAAGCAACACGATGCGATCGCGATCACCGACGAGGTGTACGAGGATCTCGTGTTCGAAGGATCACACCTTTCACTTGCGCAGCTCGACGGCATGTGGGAGCGCACGTTGACCCTTTCGTCCCTCGGCAAGACGTTCTCGCTGACGGGATGGAAGGTCGGTTGGGCGGTAGGTCCCGCGGCGCTGACACAGGGCATCCGTGCAGCGCACCAGTTCATCACGTTCGCTACGGCGACACCCCTCCAGCACGGGGCGGCAGCGGCGCTCCGAGCACCTCGATCGTTCTATGACGAGTTGATCGGAGCGTATCGGCGGCGGCGGGACTTGCTCACCGACGGACTCCGAAGTCTCGGATTCGATGTCTTCGCACCTGAGGGAACCTACTTCGTGCTGGCAGATCACACCCGCTTCGGGTTTTCCGACGACGTCGCGTTCGCCCGCCATATGGTCACCGACATCGGTGTGGCAGTGATCCCTCCGAGCGCGTTCTACCACCGCAGGGTGGACGGGAAGTCGCTGGTTCGCTTCGCGTTCTGCAAGGACGAGTCGACGATCGAACGCGCGCTCGAGAGAATGACGAAGCTCAGCTCGTGATCATCCCGAACACGATGGCCAGACCGACGGCCCACACCGCGTAGAGCAACGGCAGCTCGATCTGGTCGAGCCACCCTCGATCGGCAAACACCCGCCGGACGCCCCACAGCGCGGCCAATCCGACCACGAGCGTCCAGGTGAAGCCGGCGATTCCGCTCGCGACGACGACCTGCAGCGACTGCTCGAACACGACAGGAAGATCACTCACGTGCCCCAACGCCAGCCTGCCGACGATCAGCAACACGACGCCGGTGACTATCAACGCAAGACCTCTGGCGACCGCGAGCTCGATCTCGTTGGCAGAAAGCTCCCTGAACTCCTTCACCGGCCCCTCGACCGCTACGCCGATCGCGAATGCCCCGAACACAGCGATCACGAGGCTCGATCCGAGCATCGCTCCGGTGCTGGTCGTGAGGCCACGGTTCACCACATCGAACCCGTCGAGGAGGATCACCGCTGCGAATGCCACCAGTGCCGTTCCCACGACCATGAGTCCCACATCGAGAGTGGTGCCCAGGACGCGCCAGAAGAGCCGCAACCTGCGTCGCATCGGACTCACGTAGACCGTTGTCGTGTCGAGTTCGTGCACCACCGCCTCCAAGTCGTAAAGACTACCGTCCGTCCTCGGTCAGCGCCCGCCAGTAGATCTCGACCGGGTGGGCGACCCGATACCGAGCGTCCAGGTGAGCCCGAAGCTGCATCTCACACCCGACATTCGCCGATGCCACCAACGTCGATCCGGCCGAGCGGATCAGGTCTGCTTTGCGCTCACCGAGCTCCTTGGAGGCAGCCAGGTTGAGGGCTCCCCATGCACCCGCCGCGCCACAGCACAGGCCCAGGTCATCGAGATCGACGATCTCGTACCCGGCGGCTCGCAGGATCGTCCGTGGTTGTTCAGTGATGTGCTGGGCGTGTCGCAAATGGCAGGGATCCTGCACTGTGATGGGACCGCGCTCGTTGGTCGAGACGGGAAGGTGGCCCTCCTCGATAGCCTCTGCGACGACCTCGGTGACGTCGCGGGCTCTCAGCGGCGAGCCTGAAGCCCACCTGTCGTACTCCTTGAGGTGTGCGCTGCACCCTGCCGCGTCTGCAACGACGAAGTCCACTCCCTCGAACGCAACCGTGTTCCTTTCCGCAAGCCGGTGCGATTCCAGGGCTGCCCCTTCGTGCGCGGCGAGTGCACCACAGCAGACTTGCCTGTCTGACACCACCACCCGGTACCCGGCGCGCCTGAGCACCTCGATCGTTGCAACGTGCACGTCGGCGAACCCGGACTCCATGATGCATCCGAGGAGCATCCCGATCGTGGCTCGCTCGGTGCCGATCCCGGGGAAGTCGCCGCCTCGCAATGCGGCCTGCTTCCCGGAGCGAAAGCCGGCGAGCATGCCGGGCAGCTCGATCCCGAGACGCTGGGCGGCCTTCGCGACCCGGATGCCGACCGAGACCAATCCAGGCATCGACACCCACCGACCGAGGGCCCGGTCGCGGAGACGCTTCTTGACCGAAGGTCGTTGCACGTTGAGTTCGGCCCGCACCCCCTCGATCATGCTCCCGAACGGTACGAGGGCCGGACAGATCGCCTCGCACGCCCTGCATTGGAGACAGAAGCCGATGACTTCCTCGAACATGTCGTCCATCGGCAGCGTGTCATCTGCGACGGCGGCCATCGCCGATAGCCTGCCGCGTGGTGATGCCGACTCGTCGGTGGTGAGCAGGTAGGTCGGGCACACGGCGAGACACAGCCCGCAGGCGACGCATTTGGACAGATCGATCGGGCCGGGGCCTTCGGGAGTGATCCAACCCATCAGAGTCCTCCCGGCAGCCTGCCGGGCGCCATGATCCCCTGTGGATCGAAGGCTTCGACGATGCGGCGCTGGATATCGAGTGAGGGCGGCGGCGTTCCCCAGGGATCGATGGGTAGGTCACCGGCTGCGATCACGAGTGAGCCTCCGGTCGACTCCGCCCATCGGCGCAGCTCGAGCACCGCATCGACATGTGGGGCGTCCGTCCCGACGGTGATCGCCCCTACGCCGAACTGGGCGAGGTAGCTCCACCCGTCAGGGGCCCGATCGATCGCCGCTCTCGTGTAGCGCGCCGGGACACGCACCTCCAACCGGACAGCGTCGGCGATCGGTTCTGGCCAGGCGGCGCCCGGAGTGTGGATCGGCGCGTCGGCTCGGATCGCGTCGGGATGGCCTCCGAGCACGACCGTTCCGTGCCCGTTCCTCTCCAACATGGCGAGCGGCCGATACCAGTGGCCCTCTTCCGGTCGATCGACGTACGTCGACGCTATAGATGCAGGAACCGGCCACAGCTTCAGTGTGATCTCGGTGATGACCCCGAGACGACCGAGCGATCCGGTCAGCAGCCTTGGCAGGTCGTAGCCGGCGACGTTCTTCACGACCTTGCCTCGACCCTTCACGACCCTCCCGTCTCCGGTGATGAGGGTCATTCCGAGCACCCTGTCCCGGATCGGTCCGTAACGCAGTCTGCGATAGCCGGACACGCCGGCGGCAATGACACCGCCGACCGTCGCCGCTCCGGGCTGCTCCGGAAGCACCGCCATCTGACCACCCTCTCCGAGTCGACTCTCGAGGTCGGCGACGGTCACCCCGGCGCCGACCGTGACCGTCAGGTCGTCCGCCTGCCAGTCGATACCCAACAGGTTCCTCGTCGACAGCACGACCGCCGGCTCGACCGCACCGCCGTAGCCCTGGTGCGTGCCGCCGCCCCATGCCACAACGGCGAGGTGGTACTTGCCGGCCATTCGCAGCACGTCGGCGACCTCTGCCGCCGCTGATGGAGCAACCGTGATCACCCCTTCCGGCGCCCCCGCGGAGGGTTCGACGACGAGTGGTGCGAGATGTTTCCTGACCGCGGCGAGCGACGTCATGGCTGCGCCGGGGGAAGGATCTTGCCAGGGTTTGCGCGATTGTGGGGGTCGAACGCCGCCTTGACCTGGCGTTGCGCATCGAGGTCTGTATCGGTGTAGATCAGCGGCATGAGGTCGCGCTTCTCCAGACCGATGCCATGCTCGCCGCTGAGCGTGCCCCCTGCTGCGACACAGGCCCTCAACATCTCCTCCGACGCCTGCTCGACACGTTCGAGGGTGCCCGGCTCGGAAGCATCGAACGACATCATCGGATGCAGGTTTCCGTCGCCGGCGTGGAAGACGTTCATCATTCTCAGCCCGTGACGGTGAGCGATCTCGTACACCTCACCCGTGACCTCGACGAGGCGAGTCCGTGGAACGGCGGTGTCCTGAAGGTAGTAGTCCGGAGCCATCTGGGTGACAGCCCCGAACGCGGACTTGCGACCCCTCCACAGCTCGGCGCGAACTCTCTCGTCGGTTGCGGTCCTGATCTCAAACGCGCCCTCGTCTCGCAAGATCCGTTCGACGGCCTCGAGCTCCGCGTCCACAGAGGCGCCGTGACCGGACACGTCGGTCAGGAGCAGGCCGCCTGCCTGGGTTGGCAGCCCCGCATGAAGGAAGTTCTCGATCGCGATCGCCATCTCGTGATCGATCATCTCGAGCGCCGCGGGCACGATCCCCTGAGCGATGATCTCGGACACGGCAGCCGCCGCGTCGTCGATCCGTTCGAATGCGGCCAAGACGGTTCGCACGGCCTGTGGGTCCGGTGTGAGCTTCACGAGCACCTTCGTCACGATCCCGAGAGTGCCTTCCGATCCGACGACAACCGCGCGGAGATCGAGACCGATCGGGTCGGGCGCTTCGGACCCGATGACGACGACCTCGCCATCGCCGGTCACGAGTTCGATTGCGAGGATGTGCCCGATGGTCGTTCCTTCGGCGAGACAGTGGGGTCCTCCCGCGCCGGTGGCGACGTTGCCGCCGATGGTCGACACGGTCTGCGACGACGGGTCGGGTGCGAAATGCAGCCCGAATTCGGCGGTCCGTGCGGACAGGTCGACGTTGACGACTCCCGGCTCGACCCAGGCGGTCGCCCCCTCGGCATCGACCTCAACGATGCGGTTCATCTTGGTGAGCACAACCATCACCGAAGGGCCGATCGGGATGATGCCCGAAGCGAGTCCGGTCCCCGCGCCCCGAGGGATGACGGGGATGTCGTGTCGTGCGGCGACACGCACGACCTCGACGACCTCGGCGGTCGTCTCGGGAAGCACGACGACGGTCGGGTCGCCCCGCTTGATCCCGGAGTCCTTCCCGTAGATGTGGCGCCGGAGTGGATCCGAGAAGACTCTCTCCGGCCCGAGCACAGCTTCGAGATCCGCCACGAGAGACATACCGCAAGCGTAGACCGGCCTGTCACCGTGAACAGAGACGGTAACGTTGCCTGCATGGAGCGGATCGATCCACATCGTCGGTATCTCATGGGACCTGGTCCCTCACCGGTCGAGCCATCTGTCCTTGCTGCAATGGGCAAGCCGGTGCTCGGCCATCTCGACCCGGAGTTCATCTCGATCATGGACGAAACCTCGGCGGCCCTACGGGAGGTCTTCCAGACCACCAACCAGCTGACGTTCCCCGTCTCGGGAACCGGCTCGGCGGGAGCCGAGGCGGCACTGGTCAACATGATCGACCCTGGCGACAGGATCGTGGTCGGGGTGGCGGGCGTGTTTGGCGCCCGGCTCGTCGAGATGGCGCGACGGGCAGGCGGCATCGTCACCGAGGTGACCGCACCCTGGGGGATGCCAGTCCCCACAGAGAAGGTCGCAGAGGCGGTGAGGAGACGAGGAGCGAAGATCGTTGCGATCGTCCACGCCGAGACATCAACGGGAATGCGTCAACCAGTCGACGAGATCCGCAGGGCGATCGGCGACGACCCAATCCTGATCGTCGACGCCGTCACCTCCCTTGGTGGTATCGAGGTGGACGTCGACTCGTGGGGAATCGACGTCTGCTTCTCGGGCACCCAGAAGTGTTTGAGCGTCCCACCGGGCCTCGCACCAATCACGTTCTCACCACGGGCCGAGTGGAAACTGGAGACTCGAGCAACACCGGTTCAGTCCTGGTACTTCGACGCCCGGTTGCTGCGCTCCTACTGGGAAGACGTCGAGCACCGCCGTGCCTACCACCACACCGCACCGATCTCGATGGTCTACGGCCTCCACGAAGGGCTCCGTCTCGTCCTGCAGGAAGGGCTAGACGCCCGCTGGGCGCGCCACCACGATGCGGGCCGGTTCCTCCGCAACGCGCTCCTCGAACGAGACTTCGAACTGATCGCCGCCGACGGGTACCGCCTTCCACAGCTCACCGCCGTCCGCCTTCCGAAGGGGTCCGATGACAGCCTTCGCGGCGACCTGCTGCGTGAGTTCGACATCGAGGTGGGCGGCGGTCTCGGCGAGTTCGCCGGCGTCGCCTGGAGGATCGGGCTGATGGGACTCGGCGCTCGTCGACAGCACGCCCTGCGGCTCATCCAGGCGCTTGACGCGTTGATGTAGCAACGTCCTCCGCGATCAGGAGCGGAGCACCCACACCACTGGCAGGCGGAAGAACCAGACGCCTGCCGCGATCGCGAACACCATTGCCAGCACGGCCATGAGCGCGCGGAGAGACCATCCGTCCACTCGTCTCAGGCGTACCAGATGGCCCATGACTACGGCATTCGAGAACCACCAAAGCCCAAACGCGCCGTCCACAAGGGTGTCGGCGGCATGACCCAGCCATCCGAGCAGACCCACGCCACCAGTCGCCAGAAAGAGCGCAGACGCGAACCCGGGCAGCGTCATGAGCGGCACGACCTCGATATCGCCCGCTCGTCGCCTCTCTCGCCGGCCCGCCGATCGTGCGGTGTGAAGCAGCACCGTCGAGCCAAGGAACACCAGGACGGCAATCGCAACAGAGCCCCAACCTGCAATCATACGCCAGTTCTCGCTGCCAAATGCAACGCCGACACGCATGACGGAATGCTACGGTCTGGCGCAGCGCACAGCCACGGGCGACCGAGCGCGGGATGCGAATGCGAGCCGATCGGGGCAACTAGGACAGACTCAGCGGCCGCGCTCTCGTCTTCGAACCACACGTACCACGACCATGACCGCGACCACGAGAAGGAACGTCTGCGGTACCCAGTTCAGCAGCGTGTCTGAGGCCGAGTGGCTCGCCGAATCGATACGAACGAAGTTCACAACGGAAAGCGCTACGACCACGAGCAACAGTGTGCCTTCCAGCACCCGGCGGCTCGGTGACTTCCGGCCAGCATCGACCATCGACTCCACCTCACTCCCCGCTGTTCAGGCTAGGGCGGATTGATTACTTGTTGACGGTCTGCGCCATCCCCCAGCCACCGCCACCAGGGGTGAGAACACGCACCCGGTCCCCGGCGCCAACCTCGATCGTGACCTTGCCGGGGAGTCGTTCAGGAACCGAGCCCCGCCGAATCAACCAGTCTTCGCCGACGGCACCCGGCTCGCCCCCGGCCAGACCCCAAGGTCGGATCCGCCGTCGCTCTCCCATCAGTGACAGGATCGCCGGCTCCAGGAACTCGATCTCGCGCTCGATACCCTCCCCACCGGCGTATCTCCCGACACCACCGCTTCCCTTTCGCAATCTCGTGGTGACGACGTGAAGCGGGTAGGCGGCTTCGAGTGCTTCGATCGGCGTGTTCTTGGTGTTGGTCATGCCCGTGTGGACACCCGACATGCCGGGTCTTCCGGGCCGTCCTCCCTGGCCTCCACCGACGGTCTCGTAGTAGGCAAAATGGTCGCTGCCGGCGAGGATGTTGTTCATGGTTCCCTGGGAGGCGGCCGGGACCCGATCTGGTGCCGCGTGGGCGAGCGCTCCCAGTAGCACGTCGGCGATCCGCTGGCTGGTTTCGACGTTCCCGGCCGCAACGGCCGCCGGTGGCTGGGCATTGACGAGCGTTCCCTCGGGGGCGACGAGCTCCAATGGCCGGTAGCAACCGCCGTTGGCGGGGATGGTCGGGTCGGTTGCGACTCGTATCGCGTAGTAGAGACACGATCGAGTTACTGCTTCCACCGCGTTGATGTTGCCCGCCACTTGAGGCGATGTGCCGGTGAAGTCGGCGACGAGATCCTCGCCTTCGATGCTGACCTCGACGGTGATCGGGATGTCGTCGGCGCCCCACTCCATGACATCGGCGAACTGGTACCTTCCGTCAGGAAGCCCTGCGAGCGCGGCTCGCATCCGCCGCTCCCCGTAGGCAAGGAGTGCGGTCGTCACCGCCTCGAACCGTGTCCGCCCCTCCGATTCGACGAGCTGTTCGATCCGGGCCGCTCCTACCTCGTTCGCACCGAGCTGCGCCGACAGATCACCGAGGCGCTCGGCGGGCGTGCGGGTAGCGGAGAGGAACGGGGTCAGGAACGAGTCGAGCCACTCGGCGTCACGCACCGCGGGGATTGGAGCGACAATGTGGCCTTCCTGCTCGAGTTTCGTGGCATGGGCCGGCATGGAACCTGGAGCTTCACCACCCACGTCGGCATGGTGAGCCCGGTTGGCGACCCATCCGACCAGTCCTCCGTCAACGAACACTGGCCGTACCAGCGTGAGGTCGTTGAGGTGGGTGCCACCATGGAACGGGTCGTTGACCGCGTACTGAACCCCAGGATCGGCACCGAACATGTCCAACACTGCAGCCACGGAGGCGGGCATCGACCCGAGATGCACCGGGATGTGCTCGGCCTGCGCGAGCATCTCGCCGGACGGGACGAAGACGGCAGCGGAGCAGTCGGCTCGCTCCTTGATGTTGGGTGAGTAGGCGGTCCGGCGCAGCACCAGTCCCATCTCATCGGCGACGGCTGCCAGCTGATTGCGGGCCACCTCGAGCGTGATCGGGTCGATGCTCACCACTCCACCTCCAACGCCCCGGAGGGATGGACGACCGCACGCTCCCCCTCGGCGACCCACATGGTCGCTTCCGGCTCCTCGATCACGGCAGGGCCCACGATCTCGGCGCCGGCTGCAAGACCTGGCCGCCACCACACATCTGCTTCGATCGCGCCGTTGCCTGTCAAGACCACGCGTGAAGTTCGTCTCGGCTCGCCGACTGGCGCCACCTCATCGAGGTCGCCCCACGTGAGTACCGGCGTGCCGAGGGCCGCGGCCCGTACGGTGACCGTTTCGATCGGATCGCCGACCCTTGCGAATCCGTTGCGGGCACAGTGTGCCTCATGGAACCTCTCTTCGAGAGTCCTCCGGCCATCCCCCGCGCTGTACGGGACGGTCGTCTCGTGCGATTGACCGCGGTAGCGAGCGTCGACAGAGGTCACCACTTCGACCGGTGCTGCGCCGGTTTCACTTGCGAGCTGCCGTGCAGCTCGATCCGCGAGCGCTGTGACCTGCACGTCCACCGGTGTGTCGCCGGTGATGCTCAGCGACAGGTCGACCCTCGGCGGGCTCAGCAGCAGCCCGAGCGCGCTGAACACTCCGGCATGGGGAGGGATGATCACCCCGGCCATGTCGAGTCGACGGGCCAGGGCGGTGGCGTGCATCCCTCCGGCACCACCGAATGCGACGAGCGCAGCGTTGCGCGGGTCGGCGCCTTGCTCCACACTGACGGCGCGTACAGCCCGTTCCATGTGTGCTTCGACGATCTCGGCTACACCGAGTGCCGTTGCATCGGCTGTGAGTGACATCACGTCGGCGAGCCGAGCGATGGCCGCACGGGCGAGCGAGGGATCGAGCGTCACGTCCCCTGCGAGATGCGGAGAGAGTCGTCCGATCAGCAGGTCCGCGTCGCTGACGGTCGCTTCGGCACCGCCGCGCCCGTAGCAGGCAGGTCCGGGGAT
Organism: uncultured bacterium; assembly: GCA_963827865.1. Classification (GTDB taxonomy): domain Bacteria; phylum Actinomycetota; class Acidimicrobiia; order Spongiisociales; family UBA4744; genus CAYLHS01. The sequence continues at coordinate 376,654 of CAWHCO010000004.1, forward strand.
GGCTCCTACCGACCGGGGACCGACTCTGAGCGCACCTCCGGGGTCCATCCAAGCGACTGATCCGCCGCCGGCGCCAACGGTGTGAACGGCGACCGACGGCATGAGACACGGATAGCCGTCGATCGCCCGCTGATACGCCGTCTCGGGCGTACCGTCGTCGATTCTGCACACATCGGTTGATGTTCCGCCCATGTCGAATGAGATCAATCGGTCGCGTCCGAGCGCCCTGCCGAGTTCGGCTGAAGCGACGACCCCGCCTGCCGGACCGGACAACAGAATCGCTGCCGGCAGCTCTATGGCCGCGTCGACGTCCATGAGACCGCCAGAGGACCGCATCACGAGCACTTCCTCAGGAAGCCCTGCAGTGCGTGCCTTCTCCCGCAGATTGTGAAGATACGTGCCGACGATTGGAGACAGGTAGGCGTTGAGGACCGTGGTCGACGTACGTTCGAACTCACGGAACTCGGGGGCGACACGACTCGACAGGGACACGGGGAGGTCAGGGTGTGCGGCGGCGATTCTGTCGAGAACCGCCACCTCGTTCTCCGGTTCGCGGAACGACCAGAGCAGCGCCACGGCGACGGCATCAACAGCGGAGAGGTCCTCCGGTCGTGTGACTCGCCGTTCCCGTGGCACGAGCGGGTCGGGTCGGTCGACGAAAGAGTCGTACAGCGAGGGTCGGTCCTGGCGGCCGATCTCGATCACGTCGGCGAAGCCATCGGTGGTGATGAGCGCTGTCCGAGCACCCTTGCGCTCTAGGAGTGCGTTGGTGGCAACGGTCGTCCCGTGCAGAAGCAGATCACTACGTTCGACGAGGTTGCCGGCACCGGCGATCACCCCGTCGCTCTGATCGGACGTGGTGGACGTCTTGCCTGTGATTAGACGGCGCCCATCCCACGCGGCGACATCGGTGAAGGTGCCGCCGACATCAACCCCGATCCCGTTGGCTACCATCTACCTATGGCAATCTCTATCGAGGGAACTCCCAATCCGAACGCCCTCAAGTTCAGTGTTGGCCAGGATGTCGGAGGACCCAAAACGTACATCGCAGGGCGCCCGATCGACGATCCCATGGCCGAGATGCTGCTCATGCTTCCGGGTGTGACCAGTGTGTTCATGACCGCCGATTTCGTGACACTCACCAAGGCTCCGGACGCCGACTGGATGCTGATCGCCGAGCAGGCACAGAAGATCCTAGAGGGCTACTTCGACGCTACGTGATCGATACCCAGGTCGCCTCCGAGAGGCGGCCGAGATCGTCTATCGAGATGGGGAACACAGTCGTCGGTGTTCCTGCCGCCGCCCAGACTGGGTCGCTGCGCGCCAGCGCAGGGTCGGCGAAGACCCGGCAGTCGTGGCCAAAAGGAGGAGTTCCACCTGCTGCGTAGCCGGTCGCGCCCCGAACCTGATCCAGTGACGCCCTCCCTGCCCGACTCCCTCCAGCGGCCACGGCGAGCTTCGTTGTGTCGAGTCGTAGATCGCCTGGAACCAGTGCCACCACCGACTCACCGTCGACCATGAAGACGAGCGACTTGACGATCGCGGCAACCTCGCAGCCGATCGCTGCTGCGGCGTCTGCGGCCGTCTTGGTTCCTTCCGGGAACACGTGGACGTCTAGATCCAGTCCAGCATCGCCGGCCCAGGCTATGAGTCGCTGTGAGGCGTTCGGTAGATCCATCCCCGCATCGTAGGGCGACCGAGTCGACTCATCGGGTCAGGACCCCGTGACCCACGGAGGCATGGACACTCGATCGGTTCCATCGATCCACACCGCCATCGGCCAGCGAATCCCAGCCTCGTCGGACACCAGCACCTCGACACGCCAGCCACCATCTCCGTGGCTTGCGGTGACTACCTCGGGATCGGAGCCCCACGGTGTCACCTCCCGCTCGGCGGCGTCGACCACCGACTCCGGCACGTCGTTGGAGGAGTCCGGCCACGCGGCCACATCAGTGCGGGATGGAAGCTCGACCGGCATGGGAAGGTCCACCACTCCCGTCCGGTCACCGTCGACTGCAACGACCACCACAACCGCCACAGGTTCCAGGCGAGCCAGTGTCGAAACGTCCTGCCCGCCGAGCATCCCGAACACGACCCCAACGCGATACAGATCGTTCCCGAGTTGCTCCACGCTGAACGGCTCGGCCCACTCCACGTACGACGCGCCTTGCCCTTCACCTGTATCTATGACTACCCCGGCGGGGAGCGCAGCCAACACGCCCCCGGCGTCCCCCGGTCGACCACCGGTCCCGAAGTACTCCCGAACGAACCACACGGCTCGAGTTGTAGCAAGCTGCTCCTGACTGCCTGGCACCAGCGCCATCAGATCCGCCTCCGAGTAGAGAGGAGCGGCTTCAGGAAGCGTTGCGGCCACCTCGGGCACGGTCGTCGGGAAACTCACCGCCACGACCGGGGTCGTCGTCTGGCTGCTGCCGACGTTCTTCCCGAGGAACACCCCGAGGGCCGCCACTGCAATCACACCGGCTGCGACGTACGGAATCCACCGAGGGATCTCGCGCCGGGTCGTGAGATCGGACCATGGAATGTGCTCGAGATGCTCGCGCAGTTCGTCGTTCGGATCGTTGTGCAGGTCCACGAAGGCTCCCCAGCCGGCAACACGGCGAACGTACGTGACGCCGGCTCGCACAACAAGGGGTTTGCTTCCGGAAGACCGAGATTGTCCGCTAACGTTTGTCTGCGATGAGCAATCCCGATCCCAAGCCAGGTCGCTGGATCCTCCCCCTGATCATCATTGGGATGGTCGGATTCACCTACTTCTTCGTCAGCAGCCTTCCAACGGCGGAACCGGAGGGGACAACCTCGACGTCTGCTGTCGTCACGACAACGACCAGTCCCGGCACGTCATCGTCGGGGGTCACGACAACGACGACGCTCCCTGAGGACGTCCAGAGCTATCTCGACACGATGGAGCAAAGGAAGGCAGATCTCGATCTCCTCACACAGGACCTGCTCACCGCAAACGCCAACTGGGACGACAACGCCACCTCAGGTGTGACGTTCACCGACACCAAAGCGGCGTTCCAAGATGCGATCGACAAGGCGCAGGTCCTCGACGACAGTCTCACAACCATCACCCCACCTGCCGGCTATACGGCTCTCGCGAGTCTCCACGCAGATCTCTCGACGGCGGCAGCCCAGGTGCTCTCCACGACCAAGTCGGCGCTGGCCGGCCTTCAGTCCTCCGATACCGGTGAGGCTCGGACGGCGGCCATCGAGGCGTTCAACCAGGCCGTTGCCGAGTTCAACAGCGCCTACGAAGGCCTCGTGGCCGCAGCAACGAACCCGTCCTAGGGCTCGCTACGCTCGCTGCGAACAGCTCGCTGCTGACTGCGGCCAGCAGTTGGCCAGGGACTGGGGACCGCCCCCTCCGCACCCCGGCGGCTTGCCTCCTTCCGGTAGCGTGAAACAAGCGAAAGACCAAACATGAATGACATCGCCATCTCGACTGAAGGTCTCGTGAAACGGTACGGGCGAGTCACCGCCCTGGCCGGCCTCGACCTGGAAGTCAGAACAGGCGAGGTGTTCGGCTTTCTCGGCCCGAATGGAGCAGGCAAGACCACCGCGATTCGCCTCTTGTTGGACCTGATCCGACCCTCGGGTGGTCACGTATCGGTGCTTGGCCTGGATCCCAGGCAGGACGGCCTGGAGCTGCGACGGCGCTCCGGCTTCCTTGGCGGCGACTTCGTCGTCGATGGACGTCAAACCTCCCAGGAACTCCTCACCTACCTCGGAAACCTCCGTGGAGGAGTCCCTGACACGACGATCAGAGAGTTCGCCCGACGACTCGATCTGGACCTGGATCGACCCATCAAGGAACTCTCTCGAGGGAACCGCCAGAAGGTTGGTGTCGTCCAGGCGTTCATGCACGAGCCCGAGTTGCTCATCCTCGATGAACCAACCACCGGACTGGACCCGTTCCTCCAGCACGAGTTCGCGCGGTTGGTCAGACAAGCTGTCTCGGAGGGCCGCACCGTCTTCATGTCATCGCACGTCATGAGCGAGGTGCAGCGCATCGCCGACAGGGTCGGCATCATTCGGGAAGGACGACTCACCAATGTCGAAGGAGTCGAAGAGCTGCGCAGTCGTGCTCGCCGCCGGATCGAGATCGTGTTCGATGGTCCTGTTGCTGAAGCAGACTTCACACGGGTCCCCGGCGTCAGCGACCTCAAGGTCAACGGCACCACCCTCCACTGCCGGCTCGACGGACGAGCCGACGACCTCATCAAGACGGCAGCCCGCTACGGAGTCGCGACCTTCTCCGCCGAAGAACCCGACCTCGAAGAGCTGTTCTTCGACCGGTTCAATGGAGACGAAGATGCTTCGTAGCCCGTTCGGCAAGTGGCTTCGTGACTGGCGTCGGTCGATCATCGGCTGGACTCTGGCGATCGCGGCCGTTGGCGGCATGTATGCAGCCTTCTGGCCGACGTTCGACAAGCCGGAGATCAAGGATCTGATCGCCGTCTACCCACAGGCAATCATGGAGGCGCTGAACTTCACCGACATTCAGAACGCGGCTGCCTACCTGACCGCCACGGTGTTCGGGCTCGTCGTTGGCACCCTCATCGCCGTGTACGCAGTCGCCGCCGGCACGCGCACGATCGCTGGTGACGAGGAAGCAGGAACGCTGGAGCTGATCCTCGCCCATCCGGTGAGCCGAGCGCGCCTCGCGCTGAGGCGCTTCTCGGCGTTCCTGGCAAGCGCCACCCTCATCGTCGCCGGGCTGCTGCTAGTCCTGCTGGCAGAGACCGGGCTAGTCCACCTGGACGGGATTTCACTTGGACAGTTCGCTGCCATGCATGTGCATCTCCTGCTCTTCGCCGCCTTCTACGGCGCCGTGGGGTTCGCCGTCGGGGCGGCCACCGGTCGTAGGGCGGCGGGACTCGGGGCCGGTGCGGCCGTCATCGTGTTTGGGTTCGTCGCAAACGGCCTCCTCCCCCAAATCCGAGGATTCGAGTGGACGCGTACGCTCTCTCCCTATCACTGGCTGGTAGACGGTCGTCCTCTTGCGAACGGTCTCCAGATCGGCCATGTCATGCTGATGGCAGGCCTGACGATCGTGCTCGTCGCAGCTGGTACGTGGTTCTTCGACCGGCGGGACGTGCAGTCCGTCTGAGACCCGCGTGGAGGCCCGCCTTGGCGAACCCCCACGACTCAGCGCACGAGGTACGAGGTACCAGGTACGGGCCGAGTTCCGCTCGGCCCTAAATGTCGTAGTACAGGTAGAACTCGTACGGGTGCGGCCGCAGCCGGATTGCGTCGATCTCGCTCGAGCGCTTGTACGCGATCCATGCCTTGACGAGATCCTCGGTGAACACGCCGCCTTTGAGAAGGAAGTCATGATCGGCCTCCAACGCCCCGAGCGCCTCTTCAAGGCTCCCCGGCACCGAAGGAAGGTTGGTCAACTCCTCGGGCGGAAGGTCATAGATGTCCTTGTCGACGGGACTCGGCGGCTCGATCCTGTTCTGGACGCCGTCGAGGCCGGCCATCAGCATCGCCGAGAACGCTAGGTATGGGTTGGCCGAGTTGTCCGGGCAGCGGAACTCGAGACGCTTGGCGGCCGGTTTCTGCGAGTACAAGGGAATCCGCACGGCTGCTGACCGGTTCCGCTGGCTGTACACCAGGTTTACGGGAGCCTCGTAGCCGGGGACCAACCGACGATACGAGTTGGTAGTCGGCGCGGCGAAGGCCAGCACCGCGTGCGCGTGCTTCAGCAGCCCGCCGATGTACCAGCGTGCCATGTCGGACAGCCCCGCGTAGCCGGTCTCGTCGTAGAACAGCGGCTTGCCTGCCGTCCACAGCGACTGGTGCGTGTGCATGCCCGATCCGTTGTCTTCGAAGATCGGCTTCGGCATGAACGTGACCGTCTTGCCGGCCTGCCACGCAGTGTTCTTCACGATGTACTTGAACATGGTCACGTGGTCGGCCTGTCGCAGTAGCGTGTCGTACTTGATGTCGATCTCGGCCTGACCGGCCGTGCCAACCTCGTGATGGTGCACCTCGACCTCTATGCCCGCCGCCTCCAGCGCTGCAGTCATCTCGGAGCGAAGGTCCTGATAGTGGTCGGTCGGAGGTACGGGGAAGTACCCCTCCTTGTAGCGAGGCTTGTGGGCGAGGTTGCCCCCGGGCTCATCAGTACCGCTGTTCCAGGCTCCTTCGATCGAATCCACCTCATAGAACGCCGAGAACTGTGACTGGTCGAACCGCGCCGAGTCGAAGATGTAGAACTCGGCCTCAGGTCCCCAGTAGGACGTCTCGGCGATCCCCGTCCCTTCGAGATAGATCTCAGCCTTCTTGGCCACGTAGCGGGGATCCCGGTCGTAGGGCTCACCCGTAGTTGGGTCGTGCACGAAGCAGTAGACCAAAAGCGTCTTGTGCTCCAGGAACGGGTCCTCGATCGCCATCTCCGGATCGGGAATGAGAATCATGTCGGATTCCTGGATCTCCTGGAATCCGCGAATCGACGACCCGTCAAACCCGAAGCCCTCTTCGAAGCTCTCTTCGGTGAGCGCACGTGCAGGGATCGTGAAGTGCTGAACCTGCCCGGGGAGATCGCAGAATCGGAGATCGACGAACTCGAACCCACTCTCCTCGATGTGTCGGACAAGAGCTTCGGGCGTCAAGACGTTCCTCCTTTGGGACCAACGGCTTTTTTAGCCGAGCACCGTTACTGAGCCGTTGCCGAAGTGTGAACGCAGTGTTTCGTCCTCCACGATCCGCTACCTTCATTACCGAAAGGAGCCCTAATGGACAGACAAGCCGAGTACGTGCTCCGCACCGTCGAGGAACGAGGAATCCGGTTCATCCGCCTCTGGTTCACCGACGTGCAGGGGTTCCTCAAGGCGGTTGCGATCAACCCGGCCGAGCTGGAAGTCGCGTTCTCCGAGGGCATGACGTTCGATGGGTCGGCCATCGACGGGTACGCCAGGGTGCAGGAGGCCGACATGATCGCACGGCCGGACCCCGCCACGTTTCAAATCATCCCGTGGCGGCCGGAGCAGCAGGTTGCCCGCATGTTCTGCGACATCCTGACTCCGGACGGCGAGCCATTCGAGGGCGATCCGCGCTGGGTCCTCAAGCGAAACCTGCGGCGGGCCGCAGACCTCGGCTACACGTTCTACGTCGGTCCTGAACTCGAGTGGTTCTATTTCAAGGACACTGGCCCCGAACCACAAGCTCTTGATAGAGGCGGCTACTTCGATCTCACGCCGCTCGACATCGCGCAAGAGTACCGCAGGAACACGATCAACGTACTCGAACAGCTCGGCATTCCGGTCGAGTCCTCACACCACGAAGTCTCACCGAGTCAGCACGAGATCGACCTGCGCTATACCGACGCGCTCACGATGGCGGACAACGTCATGACCTACCGGATCGCCGTGAAGGAAGTCGCGCTCGAGCACGGCATCTACGCGACGTTCATGCCGAAGCCACTCGAAGGACATGATGGGAACGGCATGCACGTGCACTTGTCGCTGTTCGAAGGGGATCGCAACGCCTTCTACGAGCCGGGGACCGATCTCGGCCTCTCGAACGTTGCACAGAGCTTCATCGCCGGCCTCATCCGGCATGCCCCCGAGATCACCGGTATCACCAACCAGTGGGTCAACTCGTACAAGCGGCTCGTGACCGGCTTCGATGCACCCATCTACCTGATGTGGGCTCGGAACAACCAGTCGGCTCTCGTCCGGGTACCGACCGTCAAGGTGGGCAAGCCCGCATCGACCCGCGTCGAGTACCGAGCAGCCGACGCTGCATGCAACCCGTACATGGCCTTCTCGGTGTTGCTCGCGGCGGGACTCGCCGGGGTCGAGAACGGGTACGAACTCCCGCCGGAGATGCCCCGCAACGTCTTCGATCTGACGTCGGCCGAGAGAGCGGCCGCAGGCATCGGACGCCTGCCGTCCAACCTCTCGGAGGCGATCGACCTCATGGAGGACTCCGAACTCGTCGCCGAGGCGCTCGGCGAGCACACGTTCTCCTGGTTCCTGAAGAACAAGAGGAAGGAGTGGGACCGCTACCAGCGCCACGTGTCCCGCTTCGAACTCGAGGAGTATCTCCCGATTCTCTGATGCATGTCTTCGTCATTCCCGCAGAACCGTCCGGGGACCTCGCCGAGGCCCTCCTCGTGGCGGGCCTGACCTGGTCCGATCAGCTGGATGGTGCCGACGTGCTCATCGTCGAGCTCGGCGATGATCCGGATCATTCCCTGTCGGCGGCGAGACGCGCCTACGAGCAGTCAGGCATCCCCAGTGTGGCTCTGGCAGATCGTTCGCAGGGAAGCCACCTCGAGGAGGCCGGATTCCTCTCGGACTTCCTGTTCGTGCCCCCTGATCCCGTCGAGCTGCGCGTCCGCCTCGTCCGCCTCGCCGGCGACCATGAGGAGGAGCACATCCACTTCAAGGATCTGGAGATGAACACCGCCACCTACCAGGCCAGGCTCGCCGGTGTCCCTCTTGATCTCGCCTACATGGAGTACGAGCTGCTCAGGTTCTTCGTGCAGCACCCCCGCCGGGTGTGGAGTCGCGAGCAGCTCCTGTCACGGGTCTGGGGATACGACTACTTCGGTGGCGCACGAACCGTCGACGTGCACGTTCGACGCCTCCGGGCGAAACTCGGCGAGGAGCGTGCCAGATGGATCTCGACCGTACGATCGGTTGGCTACCGCTTCGGTTAGCGAGACACAACCCGTACGGAGCGGATAGGGTGATCGACACGGAGGTGGACATGGAAGTCAGCGAGGCACGCAAGGCGCTTCAGAATGCGCCTGTGTTCCAGGGACTCGACGAAGCACATCTGAACACGCTGGCGAAAGCAGCCCACGAGCGTTCCTTCTCGGCAGGATCGAAGATCGTCGAGGAGGGAGAAACACGGGGTCTCGGCTTCTGGGTCATCCTCGACGGTACGGTCGACGTCAACAAGGGCGATGCAACCGTCAACACGCTCGGTCCGGGCGAGCATTTCGGCGAGATGGCGTTGCTCTCCACCCTCGACACGCCTCGCTCGGCGGATGTCGTCGCCAAAGAAGACGTTCGAGTGCTGCAGCTCACCCGCTGGGATCTGCGAGCGCTCATCAAGGACGAGCCCGACATCGCCCTCGCGATGATGAACGCGATGATGAAGCGGCTCCGGGAAACCGGAGGGGATTGACGAGAGCTTCGGCCTTTGGCCGAAGGCCAGTACCTGGATCTAGTACCTGGTACCTGGTACGCGACCTGACTCGCTCCCCTACCGCTGGGCGGCGATACGTTTCCTCTCCTCGCGAGCGAAGCGAGTGTTGAGGGAGGTGGCGTCGGGCTGATGCTCGACGCCGGAGGGGGTCGTTCTCAGCGACATAGCCCGCGCACGACCCTCATACCCCAGCGGCTTCGCCGCTGCGGTGCTTCTGCGTTGCTCTACCGGGCTCCTGGGGGGCCAACGAGCGGCGAAGCCGCTCAACCGCAGTCCGGAGGATCGGTACAGCCGATCGCCACGACCGTGCCGCTCAGATCTCCCACGATCACGGCACCGTCCATGATCGCCGGCCGGCTGACGACCCTCCCGTCGAGCCGGTACTTCCACAGCAGCTCGTGCGTGCTGATATCTACCGCGTACAGGAATGGCTCGTCGGTCGTGAAGTACAAGATGCCATCGGCAACGACGGGCCATCCTGTCCTGCCGCCGAGCGGGGAAATCGAATCCGTGCCCGGGTATTGCCACAGGGGCTGTCGCGTCTCGGCGTCGAACGCTACGACGAAATTGTCATCCGCCACGTACAGCACGCCGTCTGCGTAGGCGGGCGACGAGGTCACCGTCACACCGAGCAGGATTCCGGCCTGGGGAACGCACGTCCCGAGTTGCACCGCGAAGATGTTCTGGGCGTCGTGGGCGGGGATGAAGATCGTGTCACCGACGATCACCGGAGGACTGATGATCGTGTCGCCGGTGTCGAAACACTCGGACGCCTCGCCTGTCGTCGCGTCGACCGCCCACAGCACACCTTCCTCCGTCCCGACGTACAGCGTTCCGTCCGCTGCCGCGGGGGTGGCCTTCATGGGACTTCCGAGGTCGACCGGTTCCGGCCACTTCTCATCGAACGGGTCCGCCGTGGAGAACGCGTGCAACTCCCCGTCGGTGGTTCCCACGTACACCGAGTCGCCGATCACAACGGGCGCGCCAAGGATCTGCCCTCCCACAGCAATCTGCTGCACCTGGGCGGTGCGCAGTCGGGCATCGAAACGAATCCGCAACGTGCCGTCCATGCTCCCGTAGTAGAGCCTCATGCCGGAGGACGGGTCGAGACCACTCTCGCTCGAAAGGTACGCCAGCGTCGGCGAGGCAACGAGCCCCTCCGTCGACGAGTCGTCTATCCAGAGTGGGGGAACTCCGGACGGCATCGTGATCCCGTAAAGGCTTCCGTCCTCGCTGGCCACCACCACGCTCTCTCCAAACACCGCTGGGGTCGATTCGATCCTGCCATTGGTCTTGTACTTCCAGTAGAAGCCATCAGCCCTCCTCACCCCCGTCCGGCTCGACGCCCCCGTGTTGAGGGTGGGCGACCCGTCGACGTCTCCACCGAAGTCCCACTGACCGACGACGAGGTTCTTGTCAGGCGGGCCAAGCTCGATTTCCCAGATCTCAGGGGGCAAGGTCGTGGTCGGCGATGTTGTCGGCAGCGCTGCGGCGATCGTGACCGTCGTGGGTGTCGGAGCAATGACACCAGCAAGGAGGCCTCCGCCAACCCCAAGCACCGCGATGGCGGCGACTGCCGCGACAGCCCGAAGCGGTGTCCACCGGAATGGGCGCCGCGGCCTTCTGAGACCTCGAGCCCTCCGCTGGGCGGGACTGACGAGGCGACCCTCGGTGCCCAGCCCCGACGCCTCGAGAGCGTCGTCGAGCTGAGCTGAGAGCTGGTCGACTGCTTCACGGTATGCAGCGTCGTCGATATCTGGCGCTGCCAGGGCCGATGCTACGTACGGCAACGCCTCCCAGGCTTCTCGCCAGTCGTCTGGTACGTGGGCACGCATCGCCTTGATCGACGTCGCGACGGCTCTGGCTTCGGAGCGGCGCCACAGCCCGCCCACCTCCGCAGCCTCGGCAGCCACATCTGACACTCCGAGTTGCGTCGCGAGCGCCATTGCTTCGAGGGCAAGAGATGGATTCCGCTCGGCCTTGGACCGTATGACAAGGAGCCTCGCCGCGGTCAGGTACCACTCGGATTGGAGCAGTTCGTCGGTCATGTCGAACGCCTCGTCCGACGGCCAGTCATCTCCCTGCCTCGCGACGATGGCGAGCTGCAAGACACGGGTCTTGAGCCACCATCGGCGTCCATTCACACCTTCGGGGCAGCTGGCGAGAGCTGCTTCGGCCTCTGTGTGTGCTTCGTCGATAAGGCCCAAGCCGAGCAGTGCTCTGGTTCGCAGATAGCGGGCGCTGTTCTCCCATGCAGGCAGCTGCTGAAGCACCAATGCAAGAGTCCTGTCGGCCGCACCGAGCGCGTCACCGCAGGCGCCAAAGCGAATCGCCCCTTCTGCGAGTGCCATGTGCCCAAGGAAGACGGGTCCTGCGTCGAGATCAGCTCGCTCGATCGAGCGACGTCGGACATCCAGGGCTTCATCAGGTCGACCTGCCAAGAACAAAGCACGCGACCACCACGCGAGCCGGTCTGCGAGAACGACTCCTTCATCGGCCTCGTCGACGAGGCGGGCGAACCCAGGCTCTGCGTTCCGAGCATCGCCACGATCGAACGCGACCCACGCTTCGTTGTAGCGTCCGCGTTGCTGCTGACCACTCGTCCCGGACGTCGACAGGATCGCCAAACCCTTCTCCAACTCGGCGTCGGCCTCGCGGGCGAACCCAAGGCGGGCAAGGGTTCTCGCATGGAGTGTCATCAACGAACCAAGCATGCCCTGCTCACCCGCCAGGTGCGCCTCGAGCAACCCCTCGGCGAGGAATCGTTCTGCTTCCTGCGGTCGCTGGCGATCGTCGGCAACCTGGCCCGCATAGCCCATCGCGTGCACGCGATCGACTCCGGACAACCGAGCGGCCGCGATATCGAGGTCCGCCGCGGCTGCGTCGGACAGGCCGGCGAGCCGGTAGCAGGACGCCCTGGCCAGCCGCAGCTTGCCCTCCAGCATTGGATCGTCGGCACGCGATTCCGCAAACGCTCGCAGCGCACCATCAACGAGGGGATGTGCCTCGGCGTAGTGTCCCCGATCCGTTTGTGCGAGACCGGCGCGGGCCAGCAAACCGAGGGCATCATCCCAGCGGGCGGCATCCAGGTAGTAGGCCCCGACCAGGCCCGGATTCGTATACGCGAGGCCCTGGGAGGACAGCACCTCGCCGAGCGTGCCGGCAAGGGCGGCGCGACGTGCGGGACCGAAGTGGCTGGTGAGCCGTTTCTCGCCCGTGAATCCCTCAACCGACTGTCGCACGATCTCCTGCGTGGATAGCCGCTCCCCTATCTCGAGCGCCCGATCTTCGTCGATGCCTAGTGCGGCCGCGACGGCCGCAACCGTGAGGGGGCGTCGCGCGACAGCGGCGAGTTCGGCAAACCGACGCTCATCTCGGCCGAGTCCGGCCACACGTTCGGCGAGTGTGCTACCACTCGGCGCAGGCACACCCGTCGCAACCAGCCTTTCCCCCTCCTGTCTGAGCGCTCCTGATGCCTGCCACGCCTCGAGTGTGGTCGCCACATCGGCGGCGAGCCCACCCGTCGTCTGGATGATCGCATCCGCAACCTCCGGGTCGACGATCGACCCCAGATCTGCTTGGCGAAGGGGATCGAGTGATAGGTGCCAGACGTGGCCGAGGCGGTCGACCGCCTCGGCGAGGGCGTCATGAGCGAACCGGCGGTACCCATCGATCTCCGCGTGGACCAGCACCACGACCATTCCCTGGTCCGCGGCTGCCATGCGACTTCGCAGCATCGCCAGCGAAGTCGCGTCGACCCATTGGGCATCGTCGACGAGGAAAGCCTGGGCCGGTCCGAGCGACGCTGCAACCGATCCGGGTTCGGTCTCAGACATCTCGAAGGCAGCCGCTCTTTCGACGGTGAAGCCATCCGTCTCGAGCTGCCGCTCGAACTCGTCGAGGAGCCGTGAGCGACCACTCCCAGGGGGGCCGGTGATCGAAATGAGGGCAACCTTGCCCTGTTCCGCGAGTTGCTCTCCATCGCGGAGAGCCTGGATGTGGGGGGACCGTCCCAGCAGTGCGTTCACCCGCTCACCCTACGGGATGCAATCGCGTTCGGGGCTGGAAAGCCGCATGATTCCTGGCTCGCTGCGCGAGGGGACTGCGAGATATCTCACGAGAGAATGCGCGAGAAAACGAGCCCCTGAACTTGCGCTATCCAGCAGCCGAGGACGGAGGGGGCGGTTCCCGTTTCCTCCCCCAGGCAGCCCGACGTTGGGGGAGGTGGACTCGGCCAAAGGCAGAGGACGGAGGGGGTCGCTCCCAGCAACGTAGCTCGACCCAGAGCCTCGCGCAGCGAGCGTGGCTACCCGAACTCGATACCTTGTGCCAGGGGCAGCTCGCCCGACCAGTTGATCGTCGTGGTCTGACGGCGCATGTATGCCTTCCAGGCGTCGGATCCTGCCTCACGGCCCCCGCCGGTCTCCTTCTCGCCGCCGAACGCCCCGCCGATCTCGGCACCCGATGTCCCGATGTTGACGTTCGCGATACCACAGTCCGACCCCTCGTGAGAGAGGAACGTCTCTGCGCTGGACAGTGAGTCGGTGAAGATCGCCGACGACAATCCCTGCCGTACCCCGTTCTGGACCTCGATCGCCTCTCCTACCGAAGAGACCGGAATCACGTAGAGAAGCGGAGCGAAGGTCTCCTCTTGGAGGATTCCTGCGTCCTTGGGCATCTTCATGATCGTCGGTTCGACGAAGCTGGTCCCGAGATCCTCACGGCGCCCACCGCCATACAGCAGCTCACCACCCTGAGTCTTCGCCAGATCGATCGCGGTCAGCATGTTGTGGACCGCCACCTCGTCGACCAACGGTCCCATCAGCACGCCTGGCTCGATCGGATTGCCGATGCTGACCTGCCCATAGGCGGCAACCATCCGCTTGGCGACCTCGTCGACAACGTCCTCGTGAACGATCAGCCGTCGCAGTGACGTACACCGCTGTCCTGCGGTCCCGACGGCTGCGAACAGCGCTGCGCGGGTGGCCAGGTCCAGGTTGGCGTCATCCATGACGATCATCGCGTTGTTTCCGCCGAGTTCGAGCAGCGATCGGCCCAGCCGCTTCGCGACACCTACGCCGACCTTGTACCCCATGTCACAGGAACCGGTGGCGGAGACGAGCGGTACGCGGTGGTCGTTCACCATCAGGTCTCCAACGTCTGCCCCACTGCCGAACGCCAGGTTGAAGACTCCTTCGAACCCACTCCTTTCCATCACGGAGTGCGAAATGTTCGTGACGGCGATCGCGGTGAGAGGAGTGGAACTGGATGGCTTCCACACATTGGTGTCGCCGCAAACTGCGGCGATCATCGAGTTCCATGACCAGACGGCGGTTGGGAAGTTGAAGGAGGTGATGATCCCGACCGGTCCGAGGGGATGCCACTGCTCATACATCCGATGCCGCGGACGTTCCGAGACCATCGTGACCCCATACAGCTGGCGTGACAGGCCCACGGCGAAGTCGGCGATGTCGATCATCTCCTGGACCTCGCCCTCGCCTTCGGGGAGGATCTTGCCCATCTCCAACGTCACGAGCGCGGCCAGTGCAGCCTTCTTCTCACGCAGCGCGTCTCCAAGTGCGCGTACATAGGCACCACGCTGGGGAGCGGGCACCATCTGCCAGCGCCGGAACGTCTCCACCGAGTCTGCGATGACGGCTTCGTAGTCTCCCGCCGACGCTCGAACCACCTTCGCGATGACCTCTCCCGTCGCAGGGTTGACCGACTCGAGAACCTTCCCGTGGGCCTCTCGCCAGCCACTCGCATAGACGCCCGAGTTGACGTCGGATAGGCCCAGTTCCTCGAGGACTTCCTGCATGCCACTCACCCCCTACTCGCAATCGTCTCGATCTCGACGAGGAAACCGCCCGGCAGGGCGGATACTTCGACGGTCGATCTCGCCGGCGGCTCAGATCCGAATCGAGAGCCGTACACCTCGTTGACAACGGGGAAGTCGACCATGTTTCGCAAGAAGATGGTGGTCTTCACGACACTCTCGAACCCCAGACCCGCGTCACCGAGGATCGCGCCGATGTTCGTCATGATGCGGTCGGCCTGTGCCGCCACGTCACCCGTTTCTCGCTCGCCCGTTGCCGGGTCGATGGCGACCTGCCCGGAGATGAACACCAGGCCGGCTGCTTCCACCGCTACCGAGTAGGGACCGAGTGCCTTCGGCGCGCTCGGGGTGCTGAGCACTTCTTTCGACATCGCTGCTCCTCGTTCTGCTGCGCACTCAGGCTACCCGGCGGGCAAGTTTCGCCCGTCGGTCTGCGCTCGCAGTCTTCAGTCTTCAGTCGTCAGTCTTCAGTCTTCAGTCATGAGTAAGAACGCGACTGAGAACAACACGGGACCTCGGGGCGAGTGTCCTACCGAGAACCGAAGACGGCTCGCGGAGCGGACCCGGCTGTGTGTCATCCGGTCAGTGGGCGTCTCGCTGCGCTCGCTGTCTTCAGTCGCGAGTCGTCAGTCTTCAGTCTTCAGTCATGAATAAGAACGCGACCCAGAACAGCACGGGACCTCGGGGCGAGTGTCCTATCGAGAACCGACAACCGAGAACCGAAAACGGCCCGCGAGGCCTAGTTGAAGCTGTTGCCGCAGCCGCAGGAGCTGGTCACGTTCGGGTTCTGGATGGCGAACCCGGCGCCCATCAGGTCGCTCTTGTAGTCGAGGGTCGAGCCCCTGACCATGGTCAACGACTCCGGATCGACGACGACCTTCACGTCGTCGCCGAACGCTTCGACGACATCGTCGCCGTTGATCTGCGTGTCGAAATACATCTCGTACGAGAACCCCGAGCATCCGCCGGGGCGAACGCCGAACCGAAGCACCAGAGACGGATCCCCTTCCGCCTGAACGAGCTCTCGCACCTTGGCGATAGCGGTGTCGGTCAAGGTCACCGCCCGCATTGCGGACTTGATCTCGAGAAACTGCATACGACTGCTCCTTTCGGCGAACGACAGAATACTCGGTCGCAGCCAATAAACACCGTCGACGTAGTGGAAATACGTATCTACGCTCGCGTCTGTGAACAAAGACCACATCATGACGGCCCTCAAGGGCGTGCTGGATCCCGAACTCGGAAGCGACATCGTGGACCTTGGAATGGTCCAGTCGGTGTCGCTCTCTCCGGATGGGTCGGTAACGGTCGGTGTGGCCCTGACGGTCGCGGCCTGCCCAATGCGCGACAGGATCGAAGACGATGTCATCAGGAAGGTCTCGGCCCTCGATGGTGTGACGTCGGTGAACGTGGAGACGCGGACCATGGATGCCGAGCAGCGTTCCGCGTTGATGAGCGTCGCGCGACAGCAGGCCCGCGAACACGCCGAGCCGACTTCGGTGAACCCCCTCACACGCGTTGTCGCCGTCGGCAGCGGCAAAGGTGGGGTCGGCAAGTCATCGGTCAGCGTGAATCTGGCGTTCTCCCTCGCCGATCTGGGGCATCGCGTCGGGCTGCTCGACGCGGACATCTGGGGGTTCTCGATCCCCAGGCTCGTCGGTACGGAGGAACGACTCACCGCACGCGACGATCGCATGATCGTTCCGGCAGACATCGGCGGCATCCAGGTCGTCTCGACGGGACTGATCGTCGAGTCGGAGGACACGGCGCTCATGTGGCGGGGACTGATGTTGTCGAAAGCACTCGAGCAATTCCTGCGCCAAGTGTCGTGGAGTGCCGACCTCGACTACCTGATCATCGACCTTCCCCCTGGCACCGGAGACGTCCAGATGGCACTCTCGAGGTTGGCACCGCAGGCCGAGCTGGTAGTGGTGACCACTCCCCAGATGGCCGCCCAGAAGGTCGCTGCCCGAGTCGCCGACATGGCTCGGCGTTCATTCCTGCCGGTGCTGGGAGTGATAGAGAACATGGCGGGCTTCACATGCGAGCACGGAACCACCTACCACCTGTTCGGTGAGGGCGGAGGTACTCGCCTCGCAGGAGACCTGGGTATCCCTCTGCTAGGGCGGATACCGCTCGACCCGCACGTCGTTTCCGACGGCGATGCTGGGTCACCCATCGTTCGGTCCCATCCGGAAACGGCCACTGCGACCGCCTTCAAGGATGTCGCGGCGCGCCTGATCGACGCGCTTCCTCCTGCAGGCCAAGAGACATGCACCGGCCGCCTCGCCCGGATCCTGAACGACGTCGCACCGAACTAGTCACTCGGGGTCAACTCACAACAGGCCGGTACTCCTGGGCCACCTTCGTCGATACTTACGGCACGGAACGTGCCTGGACGCTGGGAGGCTGACCGCACGAAGCGCTGGGAGCAATGAGGGCCGGTGACCACCGGCCCTCGACCTTATCCGCAGAGGCTCTTCACCAACGTGTACGGATCGACCGCAGGCCCAAGGCCAGGGTGGTACTCGAAGTGGAGATGCGGAAGCCAATCCGGTGCGTTGCCCGACGTTCCCACGTATCCGATCAGCTCGCCTGCATCGACATGCTGACCCTTGGCGAGGCCGTCCGCCCATGCCTCGAGATGCGCGTAGTAGTACGAGTCCCCCGAATCGGAATGCAGCCAGATGGTGGTGCCCCCGAGACCGCCCTCCTTGAGTTGATAGATCGTCCCCGACTCGATCGCCACGACATGTGTCCATCGCTCGGCCATCATGTCCACCCCCTCGTGCGTGCGTCCACCCGACCGGGGAGCGCCGAACGTGTCCGAGAAGCTGGTGAACCCGTCGATCGGGCACGCCTGCCCGCCTGCCGGCTGGGGCGGGATCGTGGCGGTCGTGGTCGTGGTCGTCGTGGTTTCGTCCGTGGTAGTCGTCTCAGCGGCGATCGTGGTGGTGGTCACATCAGCGGCCGCTGTGGTGGTGGTCCGTCTGGTGGCGGTCGTGGTGGTCGGCGTCGTGGTGGTTGTCGAGGTTGCGGCGGCAGCCTTGCGGGCTGCTTCCTCTTCCGCAGCCTTGCGGGCGGCCTCGGTCTCTGCCAGCTGGCGAGCACGCGCCTCCTTCAGCGCATCGTATGCCGCCTGGGCGGGACCCATCTGTTGGAGGACCTGATCGGCGAGGGACTGCATGTCGCTTGTGACACGATCCTGTTCGATACGAGCAGCCTCGAGGTCGTCGAGCTGGCGCTGGTATGACTGGCGCAGGGTCGCAAGATCGTTGACGAGCTGCTGGTCCGCCGCGGCCGTCTCTTCCAGGTAGCCGATGCCGGCGCCCGGTCCTCCGCTGAGCACGTACGCCGTGAAGATCTCGGAGCCGGTCGCGTTCATGTACATCTCGACGGCGCGGTCCTGCACCCGGTGTTCTGCGATCCCGATGTCCACTTGAGACGTTGCCACGAGATCCGTGAGCGACTGGATCTGGTCGGCCAGCAGCTCGGACTTGGCCCATGCATCCTCGTACTGCGCAACGAGTGCGTCGGATTGCTGTCTGAGCTGCTCCAACTGCCGGGCGGCACTGTCGACGTCGTCCTGGCTCACTTCCGCGAAGGCGGGCGCTGCGAGCGCGAGGATCAGAGCGAGGACCGCGCCGGACCTGAGCAGTCCCTTCATACGACGGTCACCTCGCCTCCGTCGACGTGCACAATGCCCTCCCCGGCCAGCTTGTCGAGGTGGGCACGAACGGCGATGGTTGCCAGCGGGTGCAGTGTCGGGTCCACCTGCGCGTACACGATCGAGACGATAGCGTCGACGCTCGTGGCACCAGACCGGACCACTTCGAGAATCTGCCGCTCGCGTTCGAGCCGGTGCCTGATGTACTCCGCGATCACCGCGGCCGGGCCGTGCTCCGCGGGGCCGTGACCGGGGTACAGCACTTCGAGCGTGAGCTGCTGGATCCTTTTCAGCGAAGCCATGTATGCGGCCATGTCCTCCACAAAGACTGACGAGCCTCCCATGATGTGGTCGCCCGTGAACAGCGCCGACCCCGCGAGGTAGCAAAGGTGATCCGCGCTATGTCCCGGCGTTGCCACGGCTCGCACTGCTGCACCCCCGAACTCGACGATGTCATTGTCGGTCAGAATCCGATCCGGCTTGAACTCCGGACCGGGCCCGTGGCCTCCGGTCGGTACTTCGAGGAGCTCGGCGAGCGGGTTCGCGCCGGGTGCGTGGTCCTCGTGGGTATGGGTGACGATGATCATCTTCGGAGTGAACGGCTGGACTGCGGCACCGATCACCTGAAGGTGGCGCTCGTCGTTCGGTCCGGGGTCGATGATGATCGCTTCACCGTCCGAATCGAGCACGTAGGTGTTCGTTCCTTCCCCTGTGAAGGGACCGGGGTTCGGCGCGAGTACTCGCCGCACGTTCACGTGTCGGCCTCCTCGTAGCCGGCGTCGCCGGGCATCAGGATCTTCAGTGTTCCTCCCTGCTGGACGACTCGGGGTTCGATACGGGAAATGGACGTCTGGGAATGCGCGAACGAGAGGACCGCCTCGGTCTCGTCGAATCCTGCGAGTGTCCTCAGCGTTGCGAGTGTCGGTCGCACAAGCATCCACTCGCCTCGTGACCAGTGGTCCAGAGCGTCGCTTGGCGTCACCCAGACTGTCTCGGTCACCTCGGCTGCGTCGGGTGACGCCCGTGTCTGTTCCGGGGCATCGGTCACGAAGAACTTCGTGTCGAAACGTCTCGGTTGACCCTTCAGTGTGACCCAGTTCGACAGATAGGCGAATCGTGAGGGATCGAACACGTAGCCCGCATCGTCGAGGGCATGAAGAAGCTCCATGCCGTGTGCCCTGCTCGGGGTCTCGATCTGCCCGGTCGGGACGACGAGACCGGCCTCTTCGGCGGTTTCTCTGACGGCCGCGGACAACCACGGTGAGATCGGATCGTCCCCGAACAGCTTGCGTGCGGTTTCGCTCCGATCGACTGCGTCGAGTGCGCCCCCCGGGAACACATGTGCGCCTCCTACGAACACCGATGACGCCGCTCGTCTGACCATAAGAACCTCGAGCCCGCCCGCGCTAGGTCTCACGACACAGACCGTTGAGGCGTCACGAATCGGCTGGTCGTCCATACCGGAAGGGTACGCCGCCTTGACGCGGTAGCTCCCGCGAAAACTACGCTTCACGCCATGGCACTTCGTGACCTGCCCTCGGTGGATCATCTCGTTCGAGTTCTCGGAGATATCGCGCTTCCACGATTGCTCGTCGTTGAGTCTGCCCGAACGGCCATCGAGGAGGCAAGGGCCGGTGCCGCCGGAGACCCATTGGCGGCAGCGACGAATATGCTCGAGCGGCTTCAGTCACTCCGCCACCGGTCGGTCATCAACGCGACAGGCGTGCTGTTGCACACGAACCTGGGCCGGGCACCGTTGGCACCTGCCGCCGCCGCAGCCTTGCACGGCGCCGCCGTCACCTATGGGAATCTCGAGTTCGACCTGACCGAAGGGCGCCGGGGCGGTCGCGGTGCCTACCTGCATCGGTTGGTGGCCGACGTCACGGGGGCAGGGTCTGCCCACGTCGTCAACAACAACGCTGGAGCGCTCCTGCTCGCCCTCGCCGCTCTAGGCCGAGATAGGCCTGTCGCCGTGTCTCGTGGAGAACTCATCGAGATCGGCGGCTCTTACCGCCTTCCCGAGTTGATGGCTGCCTCTGGTGCCCGCATGCTCGAGGTCGGAACCACGAATCGAACGCGCTTGTCCGACTATGAACGGGCAATCACAGAGGGAGCCGGCCTGATCCTCAAGGTGCACCCGTCCAACTACCGCGTCGTCGGTTTCACCGACGCCCCCGCGTTGGACGATCTCACCTCCCTTGCACACGCCCACGATCTCCCCCTCGTCTTCGATGTCGGCAGCGGACTGATCGACAGCAACGTCCCGTGGCTGAGCGGGCCTCCTCCTCAATGGCTCGAAGGTGAACCAGGTATCCGGCAGGTCCTCGAAGCGGGCGTGGACGTAGTCACATTCTCCGGCGACAAACTGCTCGGCGGACCTCAGGCCGGCGTCATCGTCGGAGACGGTGACCTCGTTTCACGACTCGCCGGCGACCCCATCGCCCGTGCACTTCGCGTGTCCGGTCCGATCCTCGCCGCCCTGACAGTGACCTTCGAGTTGTACGCGAACGGAGACGGCGCATCAATCCCGTTCTGGTCGATGGCGTCATCGTCCTACGAGACGCTCGAGGAGCGCTCTGACCGGGTGCTCACCGACTCCGGTGTGAACGGCGAGATCGTGTCCGGAGGTTCGGTGCCCGGTGCCGGGTCGGTGCCCGGAGCAGAGGTCCCCTCTCCCTTGATCAGAGTGTCGAACCCGGGGGCGGCGTCGCTATGGCCCCGGCTGCTCGATGCCGATCCTCCCGTGGTCACGCGTCGCGAGGCGGGAAGGGTCCTGATCGATCTTCGCTCGGTGGCGCCCGAGGATGATGGCCGGGTCGCCTCGATTCTGGGAGCGGCGTGCCGGTCGTAGGGACGGCCGGTCACGTCGATCACGGTAAGTCGACGCTGATCCGAGCACTCACCGGCAGGGATCCCGATCGCTGGGTCGCCGAGAAAGAGCGGGGGCTCACGATCGATCTCGGGTTCGCCTGGACCGTGCTCCCCGACGGCGCCGAAGTGTCGTTCGTCGATGTTCCCGGGCATCAGCGCTTCATCAAGAACATGCTGTCGGGCATCGAAGCGATCGACGTGGCGTTGTTCGTTGTCGCTGCCGACGAGGGTTGGATGCCGCAGTCGGAAGAACACCTCGCCGTGCTGGATCTCCTCGATGTCCGGCGCGGCATCGTGGCGCTCACGAAGATCGACCGTGTCGATGACGATCTGGTTGCGATAGCGACGATTGAGATCGAGGAGCGCCTGGCCGGAACGAGTCTTGAGGGCGCGCAGGTGGTTCCGGTGTCGGCGCCGACAGGTGCCGGGGTCAAGGAGCTTCGATCGGCCCTGGCGGATCAGGTGTCGGTCGCCGTCGCGTCCTTCCGAGATCGCGGTCGACCACGCATGTGGATCGACCGCTCGTTCACGATCAGTGGATCCGGCACCGTCGTCACAGGGACGCTGCTCGACGGGCCTCTCTCCGTCGGCGATCGGGTCATGATCTGGCCGGATCGGCTCTCTGCGCGTATCAGATCGCTCCAGACCCACGAGCGGGCCCACGACCAGGTGTCGCCCCACTCGAGGGTGGCAGCGAACCTCACCGGTCTTGATCGTCGTGACATCACCCGAGGGGCGATGATGGGGTCTCCCGACGCGTGGGCCGCCTCAGAACGGTTCCTCGTATCCGTGCGGGTGGCCCGGTACGTCGAAGAGCCGATCACGGCCAGGGGAGCGTTTCATCTCCATCTCGGTAGTGGCACGTGGCCCGTCCACTTCCGTCCACTCGACGGAAGTGGCATCGATGGCGAAGGGTTCGCCCTCTTGACGGTCGACACTGCTCTGCCCGTGATGATGGGTGACCCTTTCATCCTCCGCGAGGTCGGCAGGCGTCAGGTAGTAGCCGGGGGCAGAGTCCTCGATCCCGACCCTCCGCTCAGGGGAGGCGACATGTTGGCAGGGGCTTCGGTCCTCGCCGGCGTGTTGGACGCAAGCGCTGACGAGCAAGCCGAGGCGCTGCTGCGGGTTCGCGGCAGCGATGCCGTCGAACGTCTCGCCCAGCACTCTGGAGGTGGTGAAGCCACAGCACTCACCGCGGCGGGCATGGCGCTCTCCGACGGAACCGTGGCCCGTCTGACCGAGCATGCTGCCCGGTACGTGCAGCGCTTCCATGAGACCAACCCGCTCCGGCCTGGTGTCCCAAAGGCGGATCTCGCCGGTCGACTTGGGGTGTCCACCGCGATCGTCGATGCGCTCGTAAGCCGGTCAGAGACCCTGCAAGATGCGGGACCGGTCGTCGCCACGGCAGGGTTCACCGTGGAACTCGGAGCCGATGCCGCTACGTCGTTTGAAGAACTGGTTTCGAAGCTGAACGGCAGCGGACTGCTGGTGCCGAGAGTGGGCGAGCTTGGGATCGACCGAGAGACGCTGCACACGCTCGTCCGAAGAGGTGATCTGGTACAGGTGTCCGAAGATCTCGTCTACCTGCCGGATCAGATCGAGGAGATCAGGGCAGGGCTCTCGGCGCTCCCCAACCCGTTCACGGTCGCGGAGTTCCGAGACCGATTCCAGATCTCGAGGAAGTACGCGGTGCCGCTCCTCGAGTGGTTGGACTCGTCGTCGATCACCCGACGAAGAGGTGACCTGCGCTCCTACTAGACCGATCGCAGCACGTACTCGCGGCGCTCGCCCTCCGTGAGGCCGCCCCAGATGCCGTACGGCTCTCTGATCTCCAGGGCAGCCTGGAGGCATTCCTCACGGACGGGACACACCTTGCAGATGGCTCTCGCCCTCGCTTCCCGCCGTTCTCGTTCGTCCTTGCGCTCGAATGCGCTGGGTGGGAAGAAGAGGTGTGAATGGTTGCCACGGCACAGAGCGCGTGGCTGCCAGACGTCGCGAGACGGTGCGAGCACGAGTCCCTCCTTGTTGTTGGCGAGCACTTGGAACTTAGTAGGACCATCCGGCCTCGACCAGGAAGGAACTACTACTCCAAAGGAGATTTTCGCGCTCTTGAGGGCACCCGCCGCGCTACCTCCATGCAGATCGACATGATCCGATGTCCCGAGGGAAGAGGCCACTGCTCGACGCACTAGAGTTCGCGCCCATGAGAGTATTGGTCGTCGCCGACGCCGGCTGGGTTCGAGGCGAGGTTGCCGCCGCGAGTTCCGACTTCGAGATGTACGAGGAGGCCGACCCGACCAAGGCGGTCGTCACGTGCGGAGAGATCGCCCCCGACGCGGTCATCGTTGATCTCCAGGTGGGCAGCATGGGCGGAATGGCGGTGACGCGGGCACTGCGCGATGCGGTTTTCGCACGGAGCATCGAAGACACCGTGATCATCCTGCTGCTCGACAGAAGCGCAGACGTGTTCATCGCCGGACGATCCGGTGCAGACGCGTGGCTCGTCAAGCCGTTCACACCACAGCAGCTGAGGGCAGTGCTCACCCCCGTACCGGCAGCGGACTGAGCACCCTGGCGAGATGACTCCCGTCCAGGCGATCCTCCTCGTGGTCCTTGGCTTGTGTGTTCTCTCGTCCGGGTTCCTCTCGGGCTCGGAGACGGCAATCCTCTCGGTGCCGAGGGAACGAGCCCACCAGCTCGCCGAACAAGGCCGCAAGGGACAACGACTGGAAACGCTCCTCACCGACCTCGAAGACACGATCGGGACGCTGCTCGTCGCGAACAACTTCGTCAACATCCTCGGAGCCTCGGTCGCAACGACCCTCACGATCGCGCTGGTTGGCGAAACGTGGGGCCCGTGGTTGGCGACCGTCGTGGTGACTGCCGTCATCCTCGTCGTGGGTGAGATCACCCCCAAGACGCTGGCCACCAGACGACCCGACCGGTATGCCTTGGCGGTGGCCGGCGTGTTGTATCGTCTCGTGCGGATCCTCGATCCCATCACCGCGGTATTCGTCGCCATCAGCCGAGGGATCCTGAAGCTGCTCGGTGTGTCACGGCAGGATGAGGCGTCGCTGATCACCGAGGAGGACATAAGGGCGCTCGCCATACTCGGGGAACGCTCGGGTGGGGTCGAGTCGGCCGAGCGGGAGATCATCGACTCGGTGTTCGATGTGACCGGCCAACCGGTTCGTGACGTGATGACGCCCCGGATGGAGATCGTGACGATGAGACCGTCCCCCACTGCCAACGAGATCCGGACGGCCGTCATGACCTCAGGCCACTCACGCTACCCGGTCGTCGACGGCGACCTCGACCACATTGTTGGCGTTCTGTATGTGAAGGACCTGCTGCGTGCCCCAGAGGATCCGACACGAGAGGATATCGCGGGACTCCTGCGGGAACCGCTCTATGTCCCGGAGAGCGCGTCCGTGTTGGAAGCGCTCCACTTGATGCGACGCCACCGTGCCGGGTTCGCGGCAGTGCTCGATGAGCACGGTGGCGTCGAGGGGATTGTCACCATCAAGGATCTCGTCGCCGAGCTGGTGGGGGAAATCCAGGACGAGTTCGACCCTGGCGTGCCAATCACGGTACCGCTCGGCGCCGGGACATGGATCACCAACGGACGCGTCACCGTCGAGGATCTCTCCGAGGACACCGGTGTGGAGCTACCCGAGGGTCCGTACGGGTCCGTCGCCGGGTTGTACCTCGCGGAGAGCGGAGACATTCCGCGGGAAGGCGACTCCGTCGACATCACCGGCTTGCGCTTCACCGTGCTGCACATGGAGGGACGGCGAATCGACCGGCTGCGTGTCGAGCGCACCTGATCCGGTGTCGCGCCCGGCTGGTATCATCCCTGGCCTTCGGGACGTGGCGCAGTTTGGCAGCGCGCAGCGTTCGGGACGCTGAGGTCGCCGGTTCAAATCCGGCCGTCCCGACCAACAAACCACCAGGTCAGGGCCGCCCTCCGGGGCGGCCTCTGGTTTCGGGAATCAGTTCCATCGCGCGTCCATCGCGCGCCGGTGACTTGCTGGAGACCATCTGGCTTGAACTCGCCGACCACGCCATTCTCGTGATCCACGTCATGCCTCTGCGGCTCCCCTTCCACGACCTACTCCCACAGACCAGGGAGGACATGCCAAGACCAATCCCAAGACCCATCGCTCGCGCGGCGGCCGCACTCTCACCGACGAAGACATCGACGTCACCGCCAGCGAGGCCGTCGAGACCGACTACGACATCGAAGCTCTCGAGACTCGGCGCCGGGGCCGGCCGCCAATGGGATCGGGTCCGGCCGATGTCGTGGCGGTCCGTGTCGACCCTCAGTTGCGGGCCGCGATCGAGGCCCGCGCCGCGGCCGACCACACCACCACCAGCGAGATCATCCGCCGATTTCTGGCAGTCGCCTGACCCGAGATGACGGCTGCCCTCGCCCGAGTACGAACCCGCTTCCATCGCGCGTACGCAGGCATTCGCCGCAGTCGGCGACTGCGTGGAGACACCTACCTGCCCAACCACCGAAGCGGCGCCGGGCATGGCACCCAAGCTTTGATCATCACGCTTCTCCCGGGCGCTACTCCCGTGGTTCCGAAAGCCGCCGGTTCGGCCGTCCCGACCCGCGGAGCCGCTCGGAAGGGAGCGACCCCCTTCTCGAATGGCTGAGACGCAGTGACTACTCGGACACGCCCGCCACGATCCTGGCCACTTCTCGAGGACAGGCGGCTATCCTTCCTTCCTCGCTCGCCTGGGTACCCGCATGGCCCGATCTTTGTTCGACAGAGTGTGGAACGATCACATCGTCCACTCCACCGTTGGTGAACCCGATCTCCTCTACGTTGACCTCCACCTGCTCCACGAGGTCACCTCCCCGCAAGCCTTCGATGGCCTCCGCCTGGCAAAGCGCCGGGTGCGCCAACCTGACCTGTGCCTAGCGACCATCGATCACGGTGTTCCGACCGCGCATCGAGAACAAGGCATCCTTGACCCTCTGTCCAGACGACAGATCGATGCCTTGATCGACAACTGCGGACAATTCGGAATCACACTGTTCGGACTGGACGACCTCCGACAGGGAATCGTCCACGTAATCGGGCCTGAGCAGGGCCTCACACAACCTGGCATGGTGATCGTCTGCGGCGACTCTCACACCGCCACCCACGGCGCGTTCGGTGCTCTCGCCTTCGGTATCGGCACGTCGGAAGTCGAGCATGTTCTCGCCACACAGACCCTTTCCCAGTCGAAGCCACGATCGATGGCGATAACCGTCGACGGCTCACTGCCCTTCGGTGTCACCGCCAAAGACATCATCCTCGGGATCATCTCCCGAATCGGCGTTAGCGGGGGTGCGGGACACGTCGTCGAGTTTCGTGGCGGGGCGATCGAGGGCCTCTCCATGGAAGGCAGGATGACACTCTGCAACATGACCATCGAAGGAGGGGCCAGAGCGGGAATGGTTGCCCCCGACGACACCACCTTCGCGTACCTGGAAGGTCGCCCCTACGCGCCAGTCGGTCGCGCCTGGGAGCAAGCCCTCGACTACTGGCGGTCACTTCCCACCGACCCCGGGGCGATCTTCGACTCCGAGGTGCAGGTCTCTGCTTCCGGTCTCGAACCG
This sequence comes from uncultured bacterium, assembly GCA_963827865.1. GTDB lineage: Bacteria > Actinomycetota > Acidimicrobiia > Spongiisociales > UBA4744 > CAYLHS01. The sequence continues at coordinate 403,831 of CAWHCO010000004.1, forward strand.
TATGTGTCGTGGGGCACGAACCCGGCCCAGACCCTCCCCGTCCAGAGCGTCGTGCCCTCCCCGGATGCTGCTTCAGACCCGCGCGAGCAGGAGTCCATCCGACGAGCCCTTGCCTACATGGATCTGAAACCGGGAACGCCCCTCACCGACATCCACCTCGATCGGGTATTCATCGGGTCGTGCACCAACGCCCGGATCGAGGACCTGCGGGAGGTCGCTCGCATCGTCGACGGCCGGAGAGTGCACCCCGGAGTGTCGGCAATGATCGTCCCGGGCTCCGGGTTGGTGAAGCTCCAGGCCGAGGACGAGGGTCTCGATCGGGTCTTCAGGAGCGCCGGTTTCGAGTGGCGGGACGCTGGATGCTCGATGTGCCTCGGAATGAACCCCGACATCCTCGCCCCCGGGGAACGCTGCGCATCCACCTCGAACCGCAACTTCGAGGGCCGCCAGGGACGAGGGGGGCGAACGCACCTCGTCAGCCCCCAGATGGCGGCAGCCGCCGCCGTCGAAGGCCGCTTCGTCGACATTCGCTCGTGGGCCTGATGGAGCCGATCGACACCATCGTGGGCACGATGCTGCCTCTGCCGCGGGCCAACATCGACACCGATCAGATCATGCCGAAGGAGTACCTGAAGAGGGTCGAACGCACCGGGTACGGGCAGTTCCTCTTCCACGACTGGCGACGCACACCGAATGGTGAGCTCGACCCCGAGTTCATCCTCAACCGCCCCGAGTATCGAAACGCCCGCATCCTCGTCACAGGGCCGAACTTCGGATCGGGCTCGTCGCGTGAGCACGCTCCGTGGGGTCTGATGGACTGGGGCTTCCAAGCGATCGTGGCGCCCTCCTTCGCCGACATCTTCGCCAACAACTGTGCCAAGATCGGTCTCCTGCTCGTCACACTCTCAGACGGCGAGACACGGCAACTGACCCGCATCGCCGAGGCAACCGCCGCGGTCGAGGCGACGATCGACCTCGCCCACCAGACGGTCACCGCCAGATCGTTCAAGGCCCGATTCGAGATCGACCCATTCCTCAAGCACCGCCTCCAGAACGGGCTCGACGACATCGACATGACGCTGCACAACGAGGCCAACATCGACACGTTCGAAGCCGGCCGCCCGGAATTCATGCCCCACCTCTAGCATCGCCCGACCGGGCCGATCAGCCGGGAAGTTCGCTGTGGCCCATCAAATGCTCATCGACCGCCCGAGCGCATCGACGACCCTCACGGATGGCCCACACGACCAACGACTGACCGCGGCGGAGGTCACCGGCCGCGAAGACACCGGGCACGCTGGTTGCATGACTGTCCTCGTCCGCAGCGACGTTCCCACGCCCATCCAACTCCACACCCAGTTCCTCGAGAAGACCTTCGTGCACAGGGCTGACAAAACCTGTCGCCAGCAGAACGAGGTCCGCTTCCAACTCGAATTCGCCTCCCGCCACCTCGGTCATCACCCAGCGTCCGTCGACCTGCTTCCAGTCCACCTTGACGCCGCGCAGCCTCTCCACCCGCCCGGCCGAACCTCCCAGTGCGGTGGTCGACACCGACCACCACCGTTCGCACCCCTCTTCGTGAGACGCGGATGTTCGCAACTTCGTTGGCCAGTCGGGCCAGATGAGCATCTTGTCGGGGCGCTCCGGCGGCCTCGGCAACAACTCGAGTTGCGTGACGGAGACGGCGCCTTGCCGATTCGACGTCCCGACGCAATCGGCACCCGTGTCGCCACCACCGATGACCACAACGCGCTTGCCATCGGCCGTGATCGGTTCGTCGAGCGATTCCCCGCCGATTCTCCGGTTCTGTTGAGTCAGGAAGGGCATCGCGAAATGCACCCCATCCAGATCCCGGCCGGGGATCGAAAGGTCTCGCGGCTTCTCACATCCCGCTGCCAGCACGATGGCGTCGTATTCGTCGAGCAGGTGCTCCACCAGCACGTTCACGCCGACGTGGCTGTTGACACGAAACTCGACACCTTCGGCCTGCATCTGAGCCAACCGGCGGTCGATTGCAGCCTTGTCGAGCTTGAAGTCCGGGATTCCGTAGCGGAGAAGGCCTCCGATCTTGGCGTTCTTCTCGAACACCTCCACTTGATGGCCGGCCCTGGCCAACTGCTGAGCTGCAGCCAATCCTGACGGCCCCGACCCGATGACCGCCACCCGCTTGTCGGTGTGTCGTGCCGGGATCCTGGGGCGTATCCACCGGTTCTCCCAGGCCTTCTCGATGATCGAGTACTCAACTGTCTTGATCGTCACCGGAGCATCCTGCAGGTTGAGGGTGCACGCCTCTTCACACGGTGCGGGACATACCCTGCCTGTGAATTCGGGGAAGTTGTTCGTCGAGTGCAGGACGTCGACGGCTTGCCGCCATGCCCCGTGACTGACGAGGTCGTTCCAATCGGGAATGATGTTGTCGACGGGGCAGCCGGCATGGCAGAAAGGCACGCCGCAGTCGATGCATCGGGATCCCTGCAACGACACGGATTCGTCCGTCATCGGCATCAAGAATTCGGAGAAGCTCTTGCGGCGCTCCTCGACCCGCAGGTAGGCACGCTCCTGACGCTCGGGGATCCCCATCAGATCCACCCTGCCGTAGCCGTACGCTGGCTCAGGAGCGCACGTCGGTACTCCGTCGGCACCACCTTGTAGAAGCGAGGCAGGTACTCGTCGAGGTGCTCGAGGATCTCTTCGGCCCGAGAGCTGTTGGTGAGACGGGCATGCCTCGCGATGAGGGTCCTCAACCGCCATACGTCGTGGTACAGCGGATCGGCCAAGAGCTCCTCTGGCGTAGGGTCGCCTCCCGCTTCTGGCGGCGCATGGTCGTCGGCTCCCACTCTCTCGATCTCGACGATTCGGTGATTGACCCTCTGGGGGAAGTCGCCCGCGTCGTCGATCACGTACGCGATCCCGCCGCTCATTCCTGCACCGAAGTTCCTGCCGGCTTTGCCGATCACCACGACGCAACCGCCGGTCATGTACTCGCAGCCGTGATCGCCGATTCGCTCGACAACCGCGATGGCACCCGAGTTGCGAACGGCGAACCGCTCTCCCGCTCCGCCGTTGAAGTAGCACTCACCGGAGATGGCACCGTAGAGCACCGTGTTGCCGATGATGACATTCTCTCGCGGGACGATTGGGCCGACGGGCTCCGCCTCGATGATGATGCGGCCACCGGACAGTCCTTTGCCCACATAGTCGTTCGCATCGCCTTCGAGGTGAAGTGTGATCCCGTGAGCCAGCCATGCTCCGAAGCTCTGCCCTGCGGTCCCCTTCAGCCTGACGTGAATCGTGTCATCCGGAAGGCCGGCGTGACCGTAGCGGCGAGCCACCTCACCCGACAACATCGCACCGACGGCGAGGTTGGTGTTGTTCACCGGGGTCGCGATCGATACTGCATGTCGATTCTCGAGTGCCGGCATCGCCTCCTTGATGAGGGAGTTGTCGAGAGACCGGTGCAGCGCGTGTGGTTGCTTCTCCGTGTTGCTGATGGCGACTCCCGTACGAGGCTCAGGTTTGAACAGGATCCTGGAGAAGTCGAGGCCCCGAGCCTTCCAGTGCTCGATCGCTCCCTTCGTGCGGATGCGATCACTCTGGCCAATCATTTCGGCAAAAGTCCGTAGGCCCAATGCTGCCATGATCTCTCTGGTCTCCTCGGCGATGAACCTGAAGAAGTTGACGACATGCTCCGGCGTACCGGGGAAGAGTGCGCGCAGCTCCGGGTCCTGGGTTGCCACCCCGACCGGGCACGTGTTGAGGTGGCATTTGCGCGTCATGATGCAACCCTCGGAAATGAGAGGGGCGGTAGCAAAACCGACCTCGTCCGCCCCTAGCAGGGCCGCGATCACGACGTCGCGGCCGGTACGGATGCCACCGTCGGTCTGAACGGCGATCCGTCCACGTAGCTCGCTGGCGATGAGGGTCTGCTGCGTCTCCGCCAGGCCGATCTCCCAATGCGAGCCCGCCTGCATCACCGAAGTGAGAGGGCTGGCCCCCGTGCCACCCTCGTAGCCCGAGATGAGGACATGATCGGCATGAGCCTTGGCAACGCCGGCGGCAATCGTGCCCACACCGATCTCGGACACCAACTTCACGCTGATGCGAGCTCTCGGATTGACGTTCTTCAGATCGAGGATGAGCTGTTTGAGGTCCTCGATCGAGTAGATGTCGTGGTGAGGGGGCGGGGAGATGAGGCCGACGCCCGGCGTCGAGTGGCGCACGGCGGCGATCCATTCGTTCACTTTGTGGCCGGGAAGCTGGCCGCCTTCACCCGGTTTGGCGCCCTGCGCGATCTTGATTTGTACGTCGTCTGCGTTGACCAGATATTCGGCCGTCACCCCGAAGCGCCCCGATGCCACCTGTTTGACCGCCGACCGCATTGAGTCTCCGTTCTCCAGGGGCACGTACCGGCTTGGCTCCTCACCACCTTCTCCGGTGTTCGACTTGGCGCCGAGCCGGTTCATCGCGATCGCGAGATTGGTGTGCGCCTCCCACGAGATCGACCCAAACGACATTGCGCCGGTGGCGAAACGCTTCACGATCTCGGAGGCCGGCTCGACCTCATCGAGAGGAATCGGTTCGTCCAAGAAGTCGAGTTCGAACAGGCCGCGCAGGTTCTTCAGCTTGCGGGTCTGGTCGTTGACCATCGCTGTGTACTTGCGGAACATCTCATAGTCACCCGACCGCACCGAGTGCTGAAGTGTGGAGATGGTCTCCGGGGTCCAGATGTGCTCCTCGCCCCGAAGCCGGAATGCATACTCTCCCCCGGGATCGAGCTCCGGCGCATGAAACTTCTCTGTGTCGAACGCAGCCCGATGGCGACGCACCGTCTCGGCGGCGATCTCTTCGAGACCGATACCCTCGACGACCGAAGGCGTCCCGGTGAAGTACCGTTCCACGAACTCCTCGCTCAGGCCTATCGCATCGAAGATCTGGGCGCCGCAGTAGGACTGGAACGTCGAGATACCCATTTTCGACATCACCTTGCGCAAACCACTCGTGAGCGACTTGATGTAGCGGGTCTCCGCCTCCTCGAGGGACAAGGAAGCCGGCAGCTCCTCGACCACGGCGTGGATGCTGTCTAGCGCGAGATACGGGTTGATGGCCTCCGCCCCGTAGCCACCAAGCAGACAGACATCATGAACCTGACGGGCCTCACCGGTCTCGACCACCAAGCCCACCTCGGTTCGGAGACCAGCCCTGATCAGCTGATGATGAACGGCTGCGGTCGCCAGCAGAGCTGGGATGGCGACCCGCTCCTCTTCGAGGCAACGATCCGAGAGGATGAGGATGTTCCAGCCCTCGCGCACCGTATCGATGGCCCGCTCGCACAAGGTCTCCAGGGCTTCTCGCATTCCTGTCGCACCTTCGGAGGCTGGGTAGCAGATGCTCAGCTTGCGGGTCCGGAAGGCGCCGTCGACATGGTTCTCTATGCGACGAATCCGTTCCAGGTCCACGTTGGTCAGGATCGGGTGGGTGACTTCCAGGCGCTTGTGGGTGCCACCCGTATTGACGTCGAGCAGATTGGGTCTGGGCCCAATCAGTGACACCAGCGACATAACCGTCTCTTCCCTGATCGGATCTATCGCCGGATTGGTCACCTGGGCGAACCTCTCCTTGAAATAGTCGTACAGCATCTTGGGACGATCGGACAGCACCGCCGGCGGAGTGTCCCGACCCATCGACCCGATCGGGTCCTCTCCTCCGATGACCATCGGCTTCAGGAAGAACTCGATGTCCTCCCTCGTGTACCCGAACGCCTTCTGGGCGCTACGCAGAGTCTCCGAATCCGGACCCATGGCCGCAACCTCCGGTGGCAGGTCCGCGATTCTGATCTGGGTCTCGTCGAGCCATTGCCGGTACGGTTTCGCTCCGGAGAGAGAGTCCTTCAGCTCGGCATCGTCGATGATGCGGCCCTGCTCGAGATCGATCAGCAGCATCTTGCCGGGCTGGAGACGCCACTTCTTGACGATCTTCTCCTCAGGAATGTCGAGCACCCCCATTTCGGATGCCATCACGACCAAATCGTCGTCGGTGACGATGTATCGCGCGGGGCGCAGCCCGTTGCGGTCTAGAGTCGCTCCGATCTGACGCCCATCGGTGAAAGCAACAGCCGCAGGCCCATCCCAGGGCTCCATCACGGCGGCGTGGTATTCGTAGAAGTCTCTGCGGCCGGAGTCCATCAGCGGGTTGTCCGCCCAGGCCTCGGGAATCATCAGCATCATGGCGTGGCTCAGCGAGTACCCGCCCGCCACCAGCAACTCCAGCGCATTGTCGAACGTCGCCGAGTCCGATGCCCCATCTCCGATCAGGGGCCACAACTTCTCGAGGTCTGCACCGATGATCTCCGATGACATGTTTCGACGACGCGCCATCATCCAGTTGATGTTGCCTTGGACCGTGTTGATCTCACCGTTGTGGCAGAGGTACCGGAACGGCTGCGCAAGACGCCATGAGGGGGAGGTGTTGGTCGAGAACCGCTGGTGGACCAGCGCGAGAGCTGACTCGAGATGCTCGTCGGTGAGATCCTCGTAGTACGCGGCGAGGTTCTTGGCAAGCATCATCCCCTTGTACGTGATCGTTCTCGCCGACATCGAAGCCACGTAGAACTCGCCCCGACCGATCAGATCGGGAACGCGTTTTGCCAGCCCGAGGTGTGCCTGCTTGCGGATCACATAGAGCTTCCTCTCGAAGTGATCGGCGTCGACGACGTCCCGGCCACACCCGACAAACAGCTGGCGGATCACGGGCTCGATCGGCCGGACGCTCGCGCCCAGACATGACGAGTCCACCGGGACATCGCGCCACACGATCGGCTCCTGTCCCTCGCGAACCACCTGCTCGACCAGTGAATCCTCACAGATTGCCCTGTCGACAGGGTCCTGGGGCAGGAAGACCAACCCGACTCCGTAGCGGCCGGGTTCAGGAAGGCTGACTCCCTGTTTCGCCATCTGGGGTCGAAAGAACCCATCGGGTATCTGCAGCAGCATTCCGGCGCCGTCGCCGGCGAGTGGATCTGCACCGACGGCACCCCGGTGGGTGAGATTGGTGAGGACGGTCAATCCCTGAGTGACAATCTCGTGACTCTTTCGGCCCTTGATGTCTGCGACGAAGCCGATGCCGCACGAGTCGTGGTCGAGCCCAGGGTGGTAGAGCCCCCTCCTCTGATGGCGCTCTCTATCCATGTTTCCCTCGGTCGCCGGTCCCGTGAGAGTACCCAGGCGGAAGTCGTTGTGTGCACCCGGAGAAGTGTCGACTCCACCGCACGCCCGGCGGGTCGACCACCGCGCCTCGAAGCACCTCAGGCCCTGTGGTCAGTTTTGGCTCTCGATGATCCGCCTGGCGGGTGCGAACACCGCGAAACAGCACAAACGCCGCGATTGCCGCTCTCTCCATCGTTTGCTCCTAGTTCACACCCACGTGTCGGCTGAACTCCGAGGCCTCCGAGCCCGCTTTCCGAGACCGTAGGCCAACCGTCTTGACGAAGCAGGATCTGCGCTCGTCGCCGAAAAGCCGCCAACTCAGACAACGCCGTCGCACCCGGGCCCGATACGGCGATCGCCGCCCCTCGTATTGGTACATGATCGCCTGCGGGCGTTTCGAGTCCGTTGCGAGCTTGTTGCAGTCTGTTACGAGTCGGTGAGTGGGTTGACGGATCGGCCGGACGACGCCCGGGACGACCGACCCACGCCCCGCGAGCTCGACCCGCCCTCGACGTGGGTCACGGCCAAGCCGGTGGTCGTGGCCTCCCAGCCCATCCTCGTTGACGGACCCCGCCGGAGCATGTAGGGTCCTCCACCACATGAAGATTGCTTATGCTCGAATGATCTGCATGGCTTCTCAGATGCCGTGCGATATCGACGTGTAAGCAACAAGCAGAACGAGGATCCGCACCGGCACCGGGAGCGGATCTTTCTCATTGAGTGCCGCTCCCCCGGACCCTCGGTCGGAAACCGGAGGAGAACATGACCACCGACTACCACTTCGAAACCCTGCAGGTCCACGCAGGCCAGGAACCGGCCCCAGGCACGAACGCCAGGGCGGTACCGATCTATCAGACGACGTCGTACACGTTCGACGACTCTGCGCACGGCGCCCGGCTCTTCGCTCTGGAGGAGTTCGGCAACATCTACACGCGCATCATGAACCCGACCACCGATGTGTTCGAGAAACGGATCGCCGCACTCGAAGGCGGCGCAGCAGCGGTTGGCACGGCTTCCGGTCAGGCAGCGCAGTTCACCGCCCTGACCACGTTGGCGGGCGTCGGTGACAACATCGTGTCGACGAGCTACCTCTACGGCGGCACCCACAACCAGTTCAAGGTCACCCTTGCCCGTCTCGGCATCGAAACCCGGTTCGTCGACGGCGACGATCCCGAAGCGTTCGCAGGCCTGATCGACGACGACACGAAAGCGCTATACGTCGAGACAATCGGCAACCCCCGATTCAACGTCCCGGACCTGCCCGCTCTCTCCACTGTTGCCCACAACGCAGGCGTCCCACTCGTGGTCGACAACACGTTCGGTGCGGCCGGGTACCTCTGTCGGCCGATCGATCATGGAGCCGACATCGTGGTGGCCTCGGCGACGAAGTGGATCGGAGGCCACGGCACCTCCATCGGAGGAGTGATCGTCGACTCGGGCAACTTCGACTGGCGTAGCGGTCGCTTCCCCGTGTTCACCGACCCCTCTCCGGGCTATCACGGTCTCGTCTTCACCGACGCATTCGGCCCCGACAGTCCTTTCGGCAACATCGCGTTCGCCATTCGCGCTCGAGTTGAAGGTCTGCGGGATATCGGGGCAGCCTTGAGCCCGTTCAACGCTTTCCTCCTGCTCCAGGGCGTCGAGACCCTATCGCTCCGGGTGCAACGTCACGTCGACAACGCCCTCGGTCTCGCGAAGTGGTTCCAGGGACACGAGTTGGTCAAGTGGGTCGACTATCCGGGCCTGCCGGAACATCCCTATCACGAGAACGCCACCAGGCTCCTCCGCAATGGCTACGGCGGGGTGCTCGCCTTCGGGATCGAAGGAGGTTCACTCGCTGCTCAGCGCTTCATCGACAGTGTGCACCTCGCCTCCCATGTGGCCAACATCGGCGACGCGAAGACGCTCGTGATCCACCCGGCGTCGACCACACACCAGCAGTTGAGTGTCGAAGAGCAGGTGCGAGCCGGTGTGACCGACGACCTCATCCGGGTGTCGGTTGGGATCGAACACATCGACGACCTCAAGGCCGACTTCGACGGTGCCTTCGCACGAGCCCGGCTACAAGGCGCATCGACATGACGTACACGATCTCACAAACCACCCGGTTCTTCGATGTCGACGAACCCTTCCCCCTTTCCCGGGGCGGGCAGCTCACCGGCGTCCGTGTCGCCTACCGTACGTGGGGACGGCCGGCGTCGTCGGCCGTCTTGATCTGCCACGCTTTGACAGGATCGGCCGACGCCGACGATTGGTGGAAGGGCATGTTCGGAAGAGGGTCGACGTTCGATCCGGACCGTGACTTCATCGTGTCGGCCAACGTTCTCGGCAGTTGCTACGGCACAACTGGCCCGAGCGATGTCTCGCTTGGTGGGGTTCGGTATGGTCCCGACTTCCCCGCCGTGACAATCGACGACATGGTCCGCCTCCAGAAGCTGCTCCTCGACCATCTGGGGGTGAACCGACTCGAGCTGGTGATCGGCGGCTCCATGGGCGGCATGCAGACACTGCGCTGGGCCGAACGGTATCCGGAGCTGGTCGACGCCATTGTCCCGATCGGCGTTGGAGCCGCACAGTCGGCCTGGGCTCTCGCCCTCTCCGAAGCCCAGCGTGCCGCCATAACCAGCGATCACAGATTCCGCGGTGGCAGATACTCTCCGACACGGCCCCCAAGGTCCGGTCTCTCCACCGCGCGGATGATCGCGATGTGCAGCTACCGCAGCCCCGACGACTTCCGCAGCAGATTCGGACGCGACTTCACAAATGACATCTATGCGGCGCAGTCGTACCTTCGGCATCAGGGGAACAAGCTGGTCGAACGATTCGATGCCAACAGCTACCTCTCACTGATCGATGCGATGGACCACTACCAGATCAACCCGAGCGCCATTGCGACACCCGCACTCGTGGTGGGGATTTCCTCCGACCTCCTGTATCCGCCCGAGGAGGTCCGTGCGTTGGCGGCCACGTTGCCAACCGCCGAGTTCCACCTCCTGTCGGCACCCCAGGGCCACGACGCATTCCTCATCGAAACCGCTCACCTCAACCGAATCATCGCTGGTTTTCGCAGGCGCATTGCTGTGCCGAGACTCACGGCCCTAGACACCGCCCGCCTCGCCTGGTATCGCTCGATCGTGGCGTCCACATAGGCACGAGAGACGATCACGGACAGACGACGTCGACGGTCGACGCGGCAGCGGATCGCGGCCCGTACCGATCGGCGTCTTGGCTCGGGTTGCTCAGCCGGTGACCGCGCCTCGTCCTGCGGATCCGACCAGTCGGGCGTACTTGGCCAGCGCACCGGATGGGTATCTGGGCGCGCGAGGCTTCCAGTGTGCCAGCCGGCGGTCGAGCGTCGTCTCATCCACCAGGAGGTCGAGGGCGCGGCCAGGGATGTCGACCCGGATACGGTCGCCTTCCTCGACGAGGGCCAGCGGTCCTCCTTCCTCGGATTCGGGAGCGACATGACCGATACATAGTCCGGTCGTGCCACCGGAGAACCGGCCGTCGGTGATGAGCATCACGTCCTTGCCCAACCCTGCACCTTTGATCGCCGCCGTGATCTGCAGCATCTCCCGCATCCCTGGCCCCCCTTTGGGACCCTCAGTGCGGATGACAACGACATCCCCATGCCGGATCCGATGGTCGAACAAAGCATCGAGAGCGTCCTGCTCGCCGTCGAACACGCGAGCAGGGCCCTCGAACGTATCGAAATCGATACCGGCAACCTTGACAACTGCCCCTTCGGGCGCGAGGGAGCCTCGCAAAATGGCTATTCCGCCTTCGGCCGCAAGCGGACGATCCACCGGTGCCAGCACGTCCTGGGAGCCCGGAATCTCGACAACCGCCAGGTTGTCCGCCATGGTCGCACCGCTCACAGTGAGGACGTCGCCCTCCAGCAGGCCGGCGTCGAGCAGCACCTTGAGAACCACCGGCATGCCGCCGATTCCGTCGAGGTCCACCATGTGGTAGCGCCCGAACGGTTTGAGATCCCCGATGTGCGGCGTGCACCGCGAGATCCGATCGAAGTCTTCGAGAGTCAGGTCGACCTCCGCCTCATGCGCGATGGCCAGTAGGTGCAGAACGGCGTTCGTGGAACCGCCCAGCGCCATCACGGCGGTGATGGCATTCTCGAACGCCGGGCGGGTCATGATCTGTCGTGGCCGGATATCTGCGTCGAGCAGTCCCATCACCGCCCTGCCCGAAGCGATCGCGAATTCGTCGAGACGAGGGTCAGACGCCGGAACCGCCGCCGACCCCGGCAGGGACATGCCGATCGCCTCGCCGACGGAAGCCATGGTGTTGGCCGTGAACATCCCGGCGCACGACCCCTCGCCAGGACAGGCGTGACGTTCGATCTCGAGTAGCTCCTCCTTCGACAGGGTCCCTTCCGAGAAGGCGCCTATTCCCTCGAAGACGTCGACGATCGATATGTCCTTTCCCCGCCACCGTCCCGGCAGGCTCGAACCCCCGTAGAGGAACACACTCGGCAAATTCGTGCGTGCGGCGGCCATCAACATCCCTGGAAGCGACTTGTCGCAGCCGGCGATGGTGACCATGCCGTCGAAACGCTCTGCATGCATGACCAGCTCGACGGAGTCGGCGATCACCTCACGTGAAACGAGGGAGGCGCGCATCCCCTCGTGACCCATCGCGATCCCATCGGACACCGCAATGGTGCTGAATACCAGACCGACACCTCCCCGATCACGCACCCCCTGCTTGGCATGGCGAGAGAGGCGCGGACCGCTGAGATTGCACGGCGTCACCTCGTTTCCGGCTGAGACGACTCCGATCTGCGGTTTGGCGAAGTCATCTTCGGTGAGCCCCACCGCACGGAGCATGGCGCGAGCACCGGCCTTCGAAGGGCCTTCGGTGACGTCCTGGGAGTGGATCTTCGATGTCATGGCGAGGATCTTACGCGGCTGAGCTCCGAGGCGTCGACGCGGACCTCTCCCTTGACAACATCCCCGCTCCGACGGTAGGTTCATCGCCCAATGAGGTACTCCTACATCCTCGTACTCAGGTAGCACACACGCCCAACTCGGTGTGTGTGCTCCTCGGCCCTCCCCACAAAGGAGGGTTTTCTTGCACCCCGACCAGCCCGCTAGACCTGAGGATCACCCCTTGACCAAGAGAACCGGAGCCGAAACGCTCATCGCTTCCCTCGAAAAGGAAGGCGTCGAAACCATCTTCGGTGTGCCTGGCGGAGCGATCCTGCCTGCCTACGATCCTCTCTACGACAGCCCGATCCGCCACATCCTCGCCCGTCATGAGCAAGGCGCCGGTCACATGGCGGAGGGGTACGCCTGGGCAACAGGCGAGGTGGGGGTCTGCATCGTCACGTCGGGTCCAGGAGCGACGAACCTCGTCACCCCGCTCACGAACGCTCTCATCGACTCGGTTCCGCTTGTCGCAATCAGCGGCCAGGTCTCCACCCGGTCGGTGGGCAATGACGCCTTCCAGGAGGCGTACACGGTCGGAGTCACGATGTCCGCAACCAAACACAACTACTTCGTCACCGACCCAGACGACATCGCCGACGTGGTCCACGAAGCATTCCACATCGCGGCCACCGGGCGACCGGGCCCGGTGTTGATCGACCTACCCAAAGACATCCTTGCCGCCACGGCTGCCACCCACGCTCCTCGCGAGATCGACCTGCCGGGCTACAAGCCGGCGACGGAAGGACATCACCTCAAGGTCAACGAAGCGATCGCGTTGATCGCCTCGGCAACCCGCCCGGTGCTGTACATCGGCGGCGGGATCATCAAGGCGAACGCCTATCGCGAGGTGCGCCGCCTGGCAGAGGCGGCCACCCTGCCGGTGGTGACCACCCTGATGGGACGCGGTGCGTTCCCGGACAACCATCCGCTCGCCCTGGGTATGCCGGGCATGCACGGAAACTACACGGCCATCACGGCGATGCAGCACGCCGATCTGCTGATCGCCATCGGAGTGAGGTTCGACGATCGTGTGACGGGCGATCCGGATTCCTTTGCCCCCCACGCGAAGGTCATTCACGCGGATGTGGACCCTGCTGAGATCGGCAAGATCCGTACAGCGGACGTTCCGATCGTCGGTGACGCCCGCAGAGTGCTCGTCCAGCTGCTCGAGGCGTGGGGCGACCGGCGGGTTCCCGATCGTACGGCCTGGTTGGCTCTCCTGAGCGACTGGCAACGAACATACCCCCTCACGTACGATCAGCAACCAGACGGACCCGTCAAGCCCCAGTACGTCATCGAGGAGCTCTACCGGCTGACCGGAGGTGACGCGATCATCGTCGCCGGAGTCGGGCAGCACCAGATGTGGACCTCCCAATTCTGGAAGTTCGATGAGCCGCGACACTGGATCAACTCCGGAGGACTTGGCACCATGGGGTTTGCGATACCAGCCGCCGTTGGCGCCAAAGTGGGGAAACCCGACGAGCTCGTCTACGCGATCGATGGCGACGGCTGCTTCCAGATGACGCTCCAGGAGCTGATCACCGCCGCTACGGAGAACATCCCTGTGAAGATCGCCGTCATCAACAACGGCTCCCTCGGCATGGTGAAACAGTGGCAGGAGCTGTTCTACTCCGGGCGCCTGTCGGCGACCCTGCTCGGCGATCACCCCGACTACGTCAAGTTGGCCGAGGGGATGGGCTGTGTCGGGTTGCGCGCCCAGATACCAGAAGAAGTCGCCCCGGTCATCGAGAAGTCGTTGTCGATAGACGATCGGCCCGTCGTGGTCGAGTTCGTCGTCGATCCGGACGAGATGGTGTTCCCGATGGTGCCCGCAGGCGGGACGAACGACGAGGTGGTTGTCGGGCCGGGCACGATCGTCAAGCGAAACGACGCCTCGAGACTGGATACGCCGGCATGAGCAACCCCCCACAGGCACAGCACACCCTTTCGGTCCTGGTCGAGGACAAACCGGGAGTTCTGGCGAGAGTGTCATTGCTCCTCGCCCGCAGAGGGTTCAACATCCACTCTCTTGCCGTGGGTCCCGCCAGAGATGAAGGCACCGCACTCATGACGATCGTGGTGGAAGCTCTCGAGCTCGAGCAGGTCAAGAAGCAACTGCACAAACTGGTCAACGTCGTCAAGATCACCGAACTCGATCCGGACCAGTCGTTCGAGCGGGAGATCATGATCGTGCGCGTGAGCGCGCCGCCGAACCGTCGGGGCGAGGTGCTCGAGGTGGCGTCGCTGTTCAAAGCAGTGCCTGTGGACGCGGCGCCGACGACGATCGCGTTTCTCGTGACGGGCGATCCGATGAAGCTCAGGAACTTCCTGAACCTCGTCCGGCCCTTCGGGATCACCGATCTCGTAAAGTCGGGGCGGATAGCAATGGCCCGAGATGTGAAAACCAATAGCGCCAGCTTGCGCGCGATCGGATGAGAGGAATTATGGCCACCATCTTCTACGACAGCGACAGCAACCCGTCGATCATCAAGGATCGGAAGGTCGCGGTGATCGGCTATGGGAGCCAGGGGCACGCACACGCCCTCAACCTCAGGGACGCGCATGTCGACGTCACCGTCGGTCTCCGCCCCGACTCGACCAGCCGCCGGTACGCCGAAGAGGCCGGACTGGTCGTCAGGGACGTCCGAGATGCTGCCGCGTGGGCCGACGTCGTCATGCTGCTCGTACCGGATCAGACGATGGCGGACCTCTATGCAGCGGAGGTGGCGCCACACCTCCAACAAGGCGACGCTCTGTTCTTCGCCCACGGATTCAACATCCACTTCGGGTTCATCGAACCCCCGGAGGGAGTAGACGTCGTGATGGTGGCGCCAAAGGGTCCAGGACATCTGGTCCGTCGTACCTACGTGGAGGGTTCGGGTGTCCCGTGTCTCCTGGCCGTCCACCAGGACGCGACCGGACACGCCCACGATTTGGGGCTTTCGTACGCCTGGGGAATCGGCGGGACCCGAGCCGGAGTGCTGGAGACGACCTTCAGGGAGGAAACAGAGACGGACCTGTTCGGCGAGCAGGTGATCCTGTGCGGAGGCGTCTCATCCTTGATCAAGGCGTCGTTCGAGACCCTCGTGGACGCTGGATACCAGCCCGAATCGGCCTACTTCGAGACCCTCCACGAACTCAAGCTGATCGTGGATCTCCTCTTCGAGGGTGGCCTGTCGTGGATGCGGTACAGCGTCTCCGACACGGCGGAATACGGTGACTACACCCGTGGCCCCCGAATCATCACCGACGACACCAGAACGGCCATGAGGGACGTGCTCGATGAGATCCAATCGGGTCAGTTCGCCAAAGAGTGGATGTCTCAAGCCCGCGCCGGAGCCCCCTTCCTCCTGGAACGCCGTGCTCAGGATCGCGACCACCTCATCGAACAGGTAGGACGCACCCTTCGAGAGATGATGCCGTTCCTCGACCCGAAGCAGCCCCCGCAGTGAGCATGCGGCGCGACCATCTCGTCGGCCTGGGTCTTGCCGCGCCGGGCGGCCTTATCGGCTGACCCGGCGCCCCGAGACACAGCCCTACGCCACGCCCAGAAGGAGCCCGCCATGTCCGATCGGTTGATCATATTCGACACCACCCTGCGCGACGGGGAACAAGCCCCCGGCATCGCCCTCACACCCGACGAGAAAGTCGCCATCGCTCAACAGCTCGCCAAGCTTCGTGTCGACGTGATCGAGGCAGGCTTCGCCGCCTCCTCTCCCGGAGACTTCGAAGCCGTATCCCGGATCGCCCAAAAGGTGAAGGGGCCGGTCATCGCCAGCCTCGCTCGAGCACACCCTGACGACATCGATCGGGCTTGGGATGCGATCCGAAGTGCAGAACACGCCCGCATCCACGTCTTCATGTCCACCTCGCCGGTACACATGGAGAAGATGCTTCGCATGACGCCCGACGAGGTGCTCGCGGCGTCGGTCGAAGGCGTGAGAAGGGCGAGGAGCTACTGCGACGACGTCGAGTTCAGCCCACAGGACGCAACCAGATCCGACCCGGACTTCCTGATGGCGGTATGCAAGGCTGCGGTTGAGGCGGGCGCGACAACGATCAACATCCCCGACACCGTCGGCTACGCGACCCCCGCAGATTTCGTAGAGCTGCTTGGCCGGGTGTACGAGGAGGTGCGCGGCGGCAGGGAGGATGTGATCATCTCGACCCACTGCCACAACGACCTCGGGTTGGCCGTGGCGAATTCACTGTCGGCGATCTTCGCCGGCGCCCGTCAGATCGAGGGCGCCATCAACGGAATCGGTGAACGCGCTGGGAACACCTCCATCGAAGAGGTGATCATGGCGGTGCAGACCCGTGCCGACCGATTCGGTGTGGAGGTGGGGGCAGACACCACCCAGATCTTCGAGACGTCCCGGCTCGTGTCGCGGCTCACCGGCTACCCGGTTCAGTACAACAAGGCGGTTGTGGGACGCAACGCCTTCGCTCACGAGGCGGGCATCCACCAGCACGGCGTCTTGCGTGACCGTCTCACCTACGAGATCATGGATGCGGCTTCCGTCGGCCAGGAAGGCGGTCAGATCATCCTCGGGAAACACTCAGGACGCGCAGGTTTCGCCGACACGCTGACCAAGATGGGGATCGTTCTGGAAGACGAGGCGTTCGACAGAGGATTCGAGCGGTTCAAGGAACTCGCCGATCGCAAGGTTCGCATCACCGAAGAGGAGATCCGCGCGATCGTCGAGGACCAGACGAGCCGTCCGAAGCAATCCACCGAGTTGGTCGGGCTCCATGTCGCTGGAGGAAACGAAGCCACGCCCCGTGCCGTGGTCCGGTTGAAGATGAACGGCAGTGAACGCGAGTTCGCCGGCGAGGGAGACGGCATGGTGCACGCCGCCTTCGCAGCGATTCGCAAGGCGTTCGATGTCGACGCCACCCTCGTCGACTATCGGGTCGTCCCTGTTACTCCCGGAGCCGACGCCATGGCCGAGGTGAACGTCGTGGTCAAAGTCGGTGACGGGGCCTACTCGGGGCGAAGCGTCTCCACCGATGTGGTCGAAGGCTCCGCGGAAGCGTTCGTCTCGGCGCTCGACAAGGCAACCTGGCGGGGGTAGGCGTCGGCAACTCGAAAGGCACGACATGGCTGACCATCAAGTCGCGGTGATCGGCGGAGATGGAATCGGACCTGAGGTCACCGCCGAGGCGCTGAAAGTGCTCTCGGCAGCAGCGGAACGATTCTCGTTCAACTTCGACACCACCGAGTACGACCTCGGAAGCTCCCGGTACCTTGCAACGGGCGAAGTACTCCCCGATTCGATCGAAGCCGAGCTCGATCAGCACGACGCCATCCTGCTCGGTGCCGTGGGCAGCCCCGCCGTCGCCCCTGGGGTCCTCGAACGGGGCCTACTGCTGCGTCTTCGTTTCGACTTCGACCTCTACGTCAATCTGCGTCCCGTGAAGTTGTATCCGGGGGTCCCCTCACCGATTGGGGGGATAACACCGGATCGGCTCGAGCTGATCGTGGTCAGAGAAAACACGGAGGGCCCCTACGTGGGAGCGGGGGGGACGCTGCGACGGGGAACCCCTCACGAAGTGGCGACCCAGGAGTCGATCAACACTCGCCGAGGGGTGGAACGAGTGGCTCGGTATGCCTTCTCACTTGCCGAACAACGTGACAGAAGACTGACACTGTGTCACAAGACCAACGTCCTCGTGTATGCCGGCGACCTGTGGAGCAGGACTCTCGAGGAGATCTCGGCCGAGTATCCGGACGTGGCACTCGACTACGTCCACGTCGATGCCATGTGCCTATACCTGGTGACAGAGCCGGAGCGATTCGACGTCGTCGTCACCGACAACCTGTTCGGCGACATCATCACCGATCTCGGAGCTGCTATCCAGGGCGGCATGGGACTTGCCGCCAGCGGAAACCTCAACCCTCCCGGCGATCACCCTTCCATGTTCGAGCCGGTTCACGGCTCGGCGCCGGACATTGCCGGCAGGGGGTGGGCGAACCCGGTGGCTGCAGTCCTGTCTGCCGCCCTCTGCCTCGAAACGCTGGGTGAGACCGACGCTGCCCGAGCTGTCGAGTCCGCGGCGAGCTCATTGCTGGTCGAACTCGGGGCGATGAGCGGACCGGCAATGGGTGCGACGACAGCTCAGATCGGCGACCGTATCGCTGCCCGACTACAGAACGGTGAATGACGGTCCAGCCGGCGGACCGTTGACCGGGAGCAAGGAGCAGCGGAGCCCGGACTTCGCTCAACGTGGGGCACTCCCCTCGATGCGAGTTGCTCTGGCCACGGACATCCAACGGCAACAGGCTTGGACGCGCTACCGGCCGATTGTCCTGGGCCGATTCCGAGCGGGAGACGAGTATGGCCATCTCAACAGACGGAGCACAGATGCCCCTCTCACCGATCGAGGTTCGAACCTACGGACACGAAGGACCACCCGTTGCCGTGTTGCACGGTGGGCCGGGCGCCGCAGGGTCCGCCGCAGAACTGGCCCGTGACCTCGCGCCACACTGTCGGGTGCTCGAACCGCTCCAGCGCCACTCAGGCGAAGTCCCGCTCACCGTCGCACAGCATGTTTCGGATCTCGCCGAGATCCTCCGGGAGCCGGTGACCCTCGTCGGCTCGTCGTGGGGGGCGATGCTCGGGTTGTCGTTCACGACAGCCCATCCCGAGCTGGTTCGCTCGCTGGTGCTCGTGGGCTGCGGAACCTACGACCAGGCGAGCCGCGACGCCTACCACACCATCATGGACGAGCGTCTCGGACCGGTGGGCCGTGAGCGGAAGGCCCAGCTCGAGCACCAAATGAGCGAAACGACGGACCCACACGAACGCGATCTGATCCTCGCCCAGATCGGCAATCTCGACGAGTACGCCCAGGCCTTCGACCTCATGCAGACTTCCGACTACATCGCAATCGACGCCGCCGGTCACACCGAAACGTGGAAAGACGTCTTGCGGCTCCAGGATGAAGGCGTCGAACCAGCCGCGTTCTCCACGATCGTCTGCCCCGTGCTGATGCTGCACGGCGACACCGACCCCCACCCCGGTCGCTCCACCCACGAGACCCTCCGGCGGTTCATCCCGCAGATCGAGTACCGAGAGCTCCCGCAGTGCGGTCACGAGCCATGGCTCGAACGCTGGGGTCGCGAGCCATTCCTCGAGGAGCTTCGGCAGCGGCTGACGCGGGCCTGATGAGGCTGTCAGCACAGTGACAGCACGCCGGCACAAGCCAGCACCGGCGATGGTCCGAACCTCGCGCCGGCGGCCACGGACTGTTTGCCGCCCTGCGTGTGAAGTGTTCGGCGAACAGGCCCGAGAAGCACAACAGCTCCGAGGCAAGCCACAGCGCGACGCCTGAGCCGGTCATTCGAGTCGCCTGCAAGTGTCATCAGAGCGTCATTGCCTTCCCTGACGAACTTCAGCGCCGAGTCTCCCTCTCCCCGGCGTCCCTTCGCGGCCACGCTGGCAGTGGCCCCCGAACGGCCTCCACGGTGACGATCACCTCGAAGCCCACGCGAGCGCTACGTATAGAGGGAAGTGGTCCGAGCCGAGTGACGGCCCGAGGTGCCGATCAACGACGGTCAGGTCCGGACTATGCAGCAGGTGGTCGATAGGAGTCGAAATCGCCCTGAAACCCGCCGGCCAGGATGCCTGCACCCCGAAGCCGAGCTGTGAGTTCACCAGCGCTCCCGAGATGAGCGAGAAGCCGTGCGACCATGTGGAAGCGTTGAAATCTCCGGTCACCACCAGTGGCAGAGGCTGGGCGGCCGCCCACTCAGCAACGTCCTGAAGTTCTTCATCTCGGTCGGCCGACCGTTCGACGCTAATCGGCGACGGGGGATGTATTCCCAATACCTCCACCTCGCCGGACCCAAGCGGCAGCGTGACCAGGATGCTCGGAACCACCAGGTCGACGATGTGAGTGTCGGCGCCCTCCGGTACCAATGCGACGGTGCCGAACTTGTCGCCGGGTCGTATCGCGCTCACCATTCGGTAGGGGAGGTCCGCTTCCTGGATCGCCCGCTCCAGCGCTCGTGTCCCCTCGTGCAGGAACACGACGTCGGCGCCTGAGGTCCGCACCGCCTTGAGCACCGGGTCGAGGTGGCGATTGGAGTAGAGCACATTGAAGCTCAAGACGTTGAGCCGGTCGGGGCCGAGCGAAGGAGCCGGCTTGGAGATGTAGAGCGGAAGGATCACCACGACGTTGGCGATGAGCGCCAAGAGGGACAGGACGGCGGCAACGCGCCGGCGGAGAAGGGCCGAGACGATCGCGACCGGCACGAGCAGCACCGCATATTGCACCCGGAAGTTCGAGGCAATGTCGAAGACCCACCAGACGCCCCCAAGCCACCCGACGCCGGTGAGGCCGGCGAGCACGCCGGCAACGACACCCACACCTCCTCGAACGGTCGGTCGCGCACTCATGAGCGCCGCATGGTAGGTGCTCAGGCAGGCTTCACCTGCCTGGCACGCGACCAGACGCGTCGACAGGGAGCGAGCGTAGACACGGTCTTCTACCTTTGACGCGATACAAGATACAAGGTACAAGGTACGGGCTGAGAGCAGCGAAGCCCCATGAGGAGCCTATGTCGACTGAACGATCTCACCTTGCCCATGCGGGCATCGCCCTGTTCGTCACCCTGCTGTGGAGTTCATCGTGGGTACTCATCCGCTGGGGATTCGATCGAGAGTCCCTCCAGCCCCTGACCTTCGCCGCTCTGCGGTATGGGATCGCCTCCCTGGTCATGATCGGATGGACGTTTTCGAATCGAACCTACCGGCAACAGCTCGCCTCAATGAACCGATCACTCCTGGCCCGGATCGTCGTGCTCGGTGTGGTCTTCTACGCTGTGACACAGGGGGCGATCTTCGTTGCTCTCGACAACCAGCCGGCGGCTACGACCAGCCTCCTCCTGGCCCTGACCCCTCTCCTCGTGGCCGTCCTCGCGGGAAGATCCCTTCGGGAGAGCGCCTCGGGCAGGCAAGTGTGGGGAACGATCCTGGTCGTCCTCGGCGCCTGGCTCTACTTCACGGGCGGACTCGGCGCGACCGTGGTCGGAATTGTTGCGGCGATCGTTGCGTTGGGCGCCAACGTTGCCGGTTCACTCCTGGGGCGGCACGTCAACCGACCCGCCGACGCATCGCCGGTCGTGGTCACCGCTGTCAGCATGACGGTTGGCTCAATCATCCTCGCCGTCATTGGCGCTGCCTCCGAAGGGCTGCCGACCGTCAGCGCCAGGGCATGGCTGATCATCCTGTGGCTCGCTGTCGTCAACACGGCCGCTGCGTTCACCCTGTGGAACCTGTCGCTCCGGGAACTCTCCGCAGTCGAATCGGCCGGAATCAACAACACGATGCTCATCCAGATTGCCGTCTTGGCGTGGATCTTTCTGGGAGAGGCTCCGGGAATCGCCGGTCTCGCCGGAATCGCGCTCGTCTCGATCGGGGTGCTGCTGACCCAGGCAGTTCGTGTCAGGATGTCGACCTGAGGAACGTGTGAGTTCGCACTCGTGGGCCGGCTGCCTCTACTCTTGCTGCCCATGCGCGCCCTTCGCCCCGCATCCGCCCTGCTAATCAGCCTGATTCTGGTGGTTGGTGTGGCTGGACCGGCGGCCGCCGACGAGTTGCTGGTCAAGGTGAATGCGTCCAGACAAGCCAGCGTCACCCTCCTCCCGGCGGCCGAGACGATCGCCCAGCGGTCGGCTGCTGCACAAGCGACCGCCGGCAGACTCTCGCACACAAGCCTCAACTCACTTCTCGAGGTCTGCAGCGCGGCCGGCGAGGTAGTGGGCTACGGTCCCACCGTCGATGCGATCTTCGACGCGTTCGCCGCAAGCCCCACTCATTGGGACATCATCACGGCCGCCAACTGGACATCGGCCGGAACAGGGATCGCCGTTGGAGCCGACGGCGCGCTCTATGTGTCGATCGTCTTCTGCCAGGGTGCCACGGACGCACCCACGGCCCCGACCGCGCTAGCTCCACCGATGAGGGCCACGCCGACCGCTCGACCACCCGCCATCCCGGCCGTCGAACTTCTCCTGCTGAACCCATGCACCCTGGACCGTGACCTCGTCCTCCACGAACCGCCGTGGGAGACAGGCAGCTGTCCCGGTGTCACCTGAGGTCTAGTAGCTCGGCGATCTGCACAGTGTTGAGCGCTGCGCCCTTGCGTAGGTTGTCGGACACGCACCACAGGTTCAACCCACCGGGCGTTCCGACCGTTTCACGCAACCGGCCAACGAGCGTGTCGTCCTTGCCCGCCACATCCAGCGCCGTCGGCACCTTGTCGGTCCACAGCTCGACTCCCGGCGCGTCGGCAATCAGATTCGACGCCTCGTCTGCGCCGAGCGGACGCGAGAAGTACAACGTCGCCGCTATGCCGTGACCGACGACCACCGGCACCCGAACGCAGGTCGGTTCGACTCGGAGTTCCGGTAGGTCCAGGATTTTGCGGCTCTCATTGACGAGCTTCCACTCTTCGTCCGTGTAGCCGCCGTCGGCCAGATTCCCGGCAAACGGGAGCGCGTTGAACCCTATCGGACGCGCGTACACCTCGCTCATCGGCTCTTTCCAGCCCCCGTTTGCGAGCGCATCGATATCCTCAGCGAGTTCGGTGATTTGACGGGCGAGTTCGACGACTCCGTGCTGACCCGATCCGGACACCGCCTGATACGAGCTGACCACCATCGACTCGAGGCCCGCCGCACGATGTAGTGGCGCAATGGCCATCATCAAGCCCATCGTCGTGCAGTTCGGATTGGCGACGATGCCGTGATGGTCGTGAATCGCTTCGTCGTTCACCCCAACCACTACGAGTGGAACGGACGGATCCATTCGGAATGCCGACGAGTTGTCGACGACGACTGCGCCGGCGGCGGCAAACGCCGGCGCGAACTGCTTCGAACGTGACCCGCCGGCCGAGAACAGGGCCACGTCGATCCTCGAAGGGTCGGCCGTCGAGAGGTCTTCGATCTCGACATCGCCCCAAGGAGTGGTGACGACTCGGCCCGCCGAATGGGAGCTGGCCATGAGGCGAAGCTCTGAGACAGGGAAATCGCGCTCGGCAAGGATGGAGAGTATGGCTCTCCCAACCGCACCGGTCGCTCCTACAACAGCGGTCTTAGCCATCGGAACCCTCCTCCAGGAACGCGGCGTGAAGCGCACGCACGGCGTCATCGACCTGTTCTTCTCGGATCACACATGAGATTCGAATGCTCGACGTAGAGATCATCTCGATATTGATGTCGTTCTCGGCGAGTACTTCGAACATGCGCTTCGCGATCCCTGGATTGGAGCGCATCCCTGCACCGACAATGGACACCCTCCCGATCCCCGAATCGACCTGCACCGACGCTCCCCCAACCTGCTTGGAGACGGTCCGGGTGGCCTCCTCGGCAACAGGTACGGCGGCCTTGGGGATGGTGAAGCTGATGTCGGTTGTCCCGTCGTGTGACACATTCTGAACGATCATGTCGACGTTCACACCGGACTCGGCCAGTGGTGCGAAGATCGTCGCGGCCACCCCCGGGTGGTCGGGAACTCCCACGATCGTCACCTTCGCCTCGGACGTGTCGTGGGAGATCCCACGAACAACCGCTTCTTCCATAGTGGTCTCCTTCACCCACGTGCCTGGTCCGTCGTGGAACGATGAACGTACATGCAGCGGCACTCCGAACCGTTGTGCCACCTCCACCGATCGGGCCATGAGCACCTTTGCGCCCGTCGACGCGAGCTCGAGCATCTCCTCGAACGTGAGCTCGTCCAGCTTGCGGGCGTCCGGCACGACACGCGGGTCTGCCGTGAACACCCCGTCCACGTCCGTGTAGATCTCACACACATCTGCATGGTTAGCAGCAGCAAGCGCCACCGCCGTCGCATCCGAGCCACCGCGTCCGAGAGTAGTGACCTCCTTCGATTCGGGGTCGACCCCCTGGAAGCCGGCCACGATGACGACCTTGCCGGCCTCGAGACTCTCGATGACCCGGAAGTCTCTGATCTCTTTGATCTTGGCTCCCCCGTGTCTGGAATCCGTCAGAATCCCTGCCTGCGACCCGGTGAAACTGACTGCGTCGATTCCCTCGGCGTCGATAGCAATGGCGAGCAGCGACATTGCGATCCTCTCGCCGGCTGTCAGCAGCATGTCCATCTCTCTTGCCGGCGGCGTCGGGTGGAGTTGCCCGGCGAGATCGATCAGGTCATCCGTCGACGATCCCATCGCCGACACGACCACCACCACCTCGTTGCCTGCGCGCTTCGTTGCGGCCACCCGCGCGGCGACCCGCCTGATGCGTGACGCGTCGGCTACGGAAGTTCCACCGAACTTCTGTACATGGAGGGCCATAGTGCGCGCGGAGTGTACCTAGGAGGCGAGCTTCGCTCGCGGTCATCAGTTGTCAGTCATCAGTAATCACCTGCGACAACACAGCACGGCGGGGCGACGTTCCTACCGACAACCGAAAACCGCGGTACGAGGGAGGCTCGGTCTACGAGCCTCTCTCGGATCGCTAGCATCCCCGCGTCATGCCAAGCGACAAGCGGGACCGTCAGCGCCAGAACCGAGCAGCGAAGCAGAAGCGGGAGGAGAGGGTACGCCGTTTGAAGCTGTTCCAACGCCGCCTCATTCAGGTGGTCTGGTTCGCGGTGATCGTCGCCGCCATCGTCATGGTCTCGAATCTGATCGCTCGATCGAACACGTCGACCACCACGACGACTTCTGCGGTGGCCACGACGACTACCACCACAGAGCTCACCACAACGACGACCTCGGATTCCACCGGATTCCTTCCGGGAGACACGCTCAACGAGATGGTCGTCGGGCGGGTGATCATTGCACCGACCCCGTCGCTCGCCTCGACACTCGTTCTCAATCCTTGGGCGCTTCCCGGCACGTGAACCACGGACGGGTACCCTCACCCCGATGTCGGTCGACCTCCACACGCATAGCCACTATTCGGATGGCAGCGATTCACCTGCGGCCGTGGTCGGCGAGGCGATCTTGGCGGGACTCACGGCTGTGGCGCTCACCGACCACGACACCTTGGAGGGAGTCCCGGAGGCGATCGATGCGGGAGGTGGGATCGAGGTCATCCCCGGAGTCGAGATCTCATGCGAGTGGTCGCCTGGCGCGATGCACATGACCGTCCTCTTTCTGGAGCCTCGAGAGGGCCCGCTTCAGAATGCTCTGGATGAAATCCGTGCCGGCCGTGATCTCCGAAACCATCGAATCGTCGAACGGCTTGAGGAACTCGGCGTCGACATCAGGTACGAGGAGGTCGCTGCCGAAGCCGGCAGAGGACTCGCAGGCCGGCCCCACATCGCGGCGGTGCTCGTTCGAAAGGGTGTCGTCGACACGCCAGACAACGCCTTCCGTGACCTGCTCGGAGGCGGCAGGCCGGCCTACGTTTCGCGTTTTCGGTTGGCGCCCGAACAGGCGATTCGCCTGTCGCTCGAGTCACGGGCCGTGCCGATCCTCTCACACCCCCACACCCTGGGCCTCAACTCGGCGACCGACTACGCGTCAACCCTCCGGCATCTGAAGGCAACCGGCCTCGTGGGGCTGGAAGCGCACTACGCCGAATACACGCCGGAGGACCGGCTCGAACTCGCGTCGGTCGCACGGAGTCACGGGCTGATTCCCTCAGGAGGATCCGACTACCACGGCACCTACCGTCCCGGAGTATCAGTCGGGGTCGGTCACGGAGACCTCAAGGTGCCTGGCGAGGTGCTGGAGGAGCTGCGGGCGGCGAGACCATGACCCGGCTCGGCAAGGCGGCGATGATCGTGTCGGTGGGGATCCTCGCCTCCAGGTTGCTGGGTTTTCTCAGAACGATGGCTCTGGCGGCCATTCTTGGGGCCACCCAACAGGCAGACCTCTTCCAGGACGCGTTCACCATCCCCGACATCCTCTTCTACCTGATGGCCGGAGGCTTTCTCAGCATCACGCTCATCCCGATCCTCACCCGCCACTTGGACGACAGACGGGAGCAGTGGAGGTCGTTTGTTGCGGTGGTTCGACCCGTCGCTATCGGAATGGTCACCTTGACGCTGATCGCCATGGTTCTCGCACGGCCGATCGTGGGAGCCGTGTTTCGCGAGTTCGCTCCGTCGGAACTGGACCAGCTGGCCCATCTGATGCGCATCGTGTTCCCCGCCCAGGTTTTCTTCGTACTCGGCTCCCTGTTGATGGCGGTTCAGTACGCTCACAAGCGGTTCCTCATTCCCGTGCTGGCACCGATCGTGTACAACCTTGCGATCATCGTCGGCGGTCTCGCCACCGCATCCGGCGCCTCGGCCGACGGATTCGTGTGGGGAGCGCTCGCCGGGGCGGCAATCGGCAACTTCGGGCTCCAGTGGTACGGGGCGCACCGACTGGGTCTTCGATGGGAGCGGGGCGTTCGTTGGAACCACCCTGCGCTGAAGGAGTACCTCCTCCTGGCAATCCCCCTGATGCTGGGCCAGTCGGTGGCGGTCCTCGACGAGCAGCTCCTCAAGGTGTTCGGCCAGCTCGCAGAGACCGGCGCGACCGGACTCCTCGCCTACGCCCGGCGCCTCAACATGCTGCCGGTCGGCATGATTGCCCAAGCTGCCGGTGTCGCTGCGTATCCGTTCCTCGCAAGCCTCTTCAGCCAGGGACGCCGGGCCGAGTTTGACGCGACGATCACACGGGCCTTGCGATACGGCGTCTTCGTGGGGTGCGGCGCCGCTGCAGCCGTCGCCGGGGCGGCGTTGCCCGCTGCAAGACTCGCCTTTCAGCGCGGCCGATTCGGACCCGACGACACCTTGATCGCAGCAGGCCTGCTCGTCATCTACTCACTGAGCATCCCCTTCTGGGCGTCTCACCAGCTCTACGCGAGAGCGTTCTATGCACAACGACGCATGTGGACGCCGGTCGCGATCGGCACGACGGCAACGGTCATCGCGATCCCTCTGTACTTCTGGTTCTTCCACCTGTGGGGCATCGAGGGCATCGCACTTGCGAGCAGCGTTTCCATCATCGTCTACTCGGTCGGACTTGGCCTCGCGTGGCACCGCGGTACGACGTCGTGGCGTCCCATCGTGGCAACGTGGTGGCGGAGCGCTGTGGCCGGAGTCGTGGCCGGCTATGCAACCTGGGGCGTGGTGAGTCTGATCACACGATCAGAGGTGCCGGGTGTCCAGACGTCACTGGCAGCCATCGGTGCAGGCGCTGTCGTTGTGGCGGTCGTCTACGCGGGCCTATCTCGGCTGTTCGGCGGCCGCGAGCTCGGGGATCTGCTCCGACGAACCGGATGAGTGCTGTCTGGACAGGTTGCCGACTCCGCTGCGATTCATGTCACCCCACGTTGTGCGTCTGGGGTTCCAGAACATCGCCCGAACTCGCCACCAGACCGTGCGCTGTCTCGGTCCGAGCTGCTCGAGCAGCGAGTATGAAAGGAGACGCCATGTCGCTCCCGGCTCCTCGTAGTAGCCGAATCGTTCGTCGAGGATGAGTCCAACAAGCGAGTTCGCCGCACCGACCGCCAGGGCAACGATCATGAGAGGAATCGCGATGTCGAAGCGAAGTGCCCCCACCGCCAGCGACGACGGGATAACGATCCAACCGATCGCCTCCATGACTGGAGCCGCGAACTCGAAAGCGACGTAGCTCGGCCACCCCAGAAGACCCACGATCCCATACCTGGGATTCATGAACATGGTCTTGTACTGCCACATGACCTGCATCAGGCCTCGATGCCACCGAATCCGCTGATTCCTCAGGACTTCTCGGCTCGCTGGGACCTCGGTCCATGCGACGGCATCCGGCGCGTAGACGATTCGGTAGGGAACGTGCTTCTTGCGGAAGTGCCTGTGGAGCCGCATCGTCAGCTCCATGTCTTCACCGAGGTGGTTGCGCCGGTAGCCTCCGACCTCGATCACCGCGTCCTTCTTGAACACGCCGAATGCCCCCGACACGATCAGAAGAGAGCGGAGGGAGGACCACGCCGGCCGAGCGCCCAGGAATGACCGGATGTACTCGACGACCTGAGCCATCTCGATCGGGCGCTTCGGAAGCGCGACTCGCGTCACTTTCCCTCGGCGAACCTCACATCCATTGATGGGCCGTACGTTCCCACCCACCGCGATCGTCCTGGCCCGATCCTCCACGAAGTGCCGCGCCGCCCGTAGCAGGCACTCCTCGTCCAGAACGATGTCGGCATCCGTGCCCATCACGTAGGGGTACTGAGAGACGTTGATGCCTGCGTTGATGGCGTCTCCTTTGCCGCCGTTCTCCTTGTCGATGACGACGACCGGCAGCGGGAGCCTGGAGCGGTACACGCGTCGAATCGGCCGAGTCTCGAGGAGAGGCCTGTAGGGCAGGTCGATCGGTTCCATGCGGAACTCGTCGATCAAGCGCTGGAGGGTGTCGTCGCTGCTCCCGTCGTTGACGACGATCACCTCCTTCTTCGCATACTTCAACATGACAATGGAACGCACCGACTCGACGATGCCGGCCGCTTCGTTGTAGGCAGGAATGATGACCGACACCGGCGGGGTCGTATCTGACGCAATCATGTCGTGGATGCGCCCGAATCGGGAGGTGAACTGCTCGATGCGCAGCACCCGATACGACGCGAGCGCCAAGAACACGAGCTGAAGCTCCATCGCGATGTAATACAGAATCACGACGAGGTTGAAGATCTCAATGAAGCTCACAGAACGTTCTCCGTTGTCCGCTCGCCGACCGTCTCGGGGGCGGCGGTGCGTGCCAATCCGTCCCCGCCATCCAGGGTGACGTGCGGTGTTCCGCCTGGGACGCGTTCGAGGGCCAAGTCCGCGTTCCTCCGCACCCACCACTCGGGATCTCCCAAGGCTGCCTTGAGCGCTGGTATCGCCTCCGGATCCAGCAACCCACCCAACGCACGCGCCGCCTGTGCGCGAACCTCCCACACAGGATCGGTGACGGCACGAATCAAAGGGTGCACCGATGCTTGGCTACCGGCGGTGTGCAGCGCCGCAGCGGAACGGATTCTCACCTCGTCGGAGCCCTCCTGAAGAGCTCGTACGAGGGCGGGTTCGGCGGCCACATCCCCGATCGCTCCCAGTGCGCGTGCCACGAGTGGCTCACGGCCCGTTTCGGAACCCACAAACGACATGATCAAATGCCTCGAGAGAGCTGGGACGGCGCGAGATCCCAGCTTCACAAGTGCATCGGCGATGCGATTCGCGTTCCATTCGGTTTCGGTCTCGAGAAGACCGATGAGCGGTTCCACGGCGCGCTCGTCTTTGAGCTGGGCGAGTGCGTCCGCTGCCTGGATCCGCACCTCCGGCACGCGATCGGCGAGCGAGCGCAGCAACGCTTCCGCCGTGCGCGGGTCGCCAAGTTCGGCCAGTCCCCGCGCTGCGACGACTCGGCGCTCTCTCCTCCGCGACGAGAGATCGGCAACGAAGCGTTCAACGATGCCCAGGCTCCGGGCGACGTGCAGGAGGTTTGCCCGTTCGGCCCCCTGTACGAGACCGAGGAAGTCCATGAGAGTGTCGAGGAACACACGATCATCGGCGCACGACCGGAGCATCTCGACCGGGTATCCGACTCGTGTTGCGATCTCGCTGAGCAGACCGACGTAGGACGCTCGCCGGTAGAGCTCGAACCTGCGCTTCAGATGGCCGATGAACTTGCTCGCAAAGAGCCAGACCGCAGCCAATACGGACAGCGCAACAGCCACCACCAACCACGGCAGCAACTCAGCCTTCAAGCACGAGCCTTCATCACATCATTGATGTCGGCAAGAAACCGAGCCGGATTGAGGATTCGACCCGCTCAGCCCCTCAGCGCCAGTCCGACGACGCGCAGCTGAACCCCGACCCGTGCGAGTACTTCTCGCACATTGAAGGGTTTGCGAACGAAGTCGACGGCGCCGAGTTCGAGGCAGGCGACGATGTCTTCCTCATCGGTGAGTCCGGAGATCATGATGACCGGCAGTCGAACACCCTCCTCACTCCACCGTTGGAGCACCTCGGCGCCAAGCAGGCCGGGCATCACCTGATCGAGGAGCGCTATATCGAATTCGTTCGTCAGTGCGGCTTCAAAGGCTTCCAGTCCGTCGTAGGCGGCGGTCACCTCTGCACCCGATGCTTCGAGGCTTCGACAGACGAGCGTCGACACGACGCGGTCGTCTTCGGCCACCAGGATTCTCGGCGCACGGATGGGTGAAACGGACAGGTCAGGTCTCCTTGGGTGGTGCTACACCGGGGGCTCCGCGCGGGCTGACAGCACCCACCTGCTCTCCAGCCGTTGGGTGGAAGGCAACGCGGCCGCGAACTCCTCTTCCGCGAGGACTTGCTGCACGACGGCGGCTATTGCTGCCGCCTCGAGTGGCCCTGCGCCGCCAGCGATGTCGAGGTCAGTGTTCATCGATCTCCACCAATTCAATGAGCGTACCTGCAAGCGTCGCCGGATGCACGAACGCGATGCGATGACCGCCACCGCCGACACGAGGTTCCGCGTCGACGAGTCTGGCGCCGTTGGACTTCAGATGCTCCAACGCGTCCTCGATCGACGTGACGGTGATGGCAATGTGGTGAAGCCCTTCCCCGCGTCGCTCAAGGAATCGGCCAACCGGCGTGTCTCCGGAGAGCGGCGAGAGAAGCTGCAGATTTGATCCACCGATGGGGATCATCGCCTCCTCCACGCCCTGCTCTCCCACCACCTCTCGGGAGATGGGCTCAACACCGAACAGCGTCCGGAATTCGGCGATGGTCGCGTCGAGATCCTCGACGGCGAGGGCGACGTGATCGAGGTTGTACGGCTTCACGGCGGGCAGCCTACCTGGAGTACGATTCGATAGCAGCCGACAAGGAGCCTGGAATGGGTGCCGTGATCACGGGAATCGCCAGAACACCACAGGGGAAGTTCGCGGGAGTACTCCAACCCCTCAGAGCGGTTCAGCTGGGTAGCGTCGCCATGAAGGGCGCGATCGGCCGCTCGGGAATCGAACCCGATCGCATAGACGAGGTGATCTTCGGGCAGGTGCTGCTCGCCGGAGAAGGTCAGATCACCCCTCGACAGGCGGCAGCTCTGGCGGGTGTACCGATGACGGTCCCCTCGACGCTGGTCAACAAGGTGTGCCTCTCGGGCATGGCGGCGATCGCGATGGCGGACCGATCGATTCGTCTCGGCGAATCGACGTTCGCGCTCGCAGGCGGCATGGAGTCGATGACCAACACGCCCTTCATCGCACCGAACGTGCGCTGGGGTGCCCGCATGGGCGACACGAAGCTCGTCGACGCGATGCTGCACGACGGTCTCTGGTGCAGCTTCGACCACTGCATCATGGGCGAGTCCTCGGACGCCAAGAGCACGGAACTCGGGATCAGCCGCGAGGAGCAGGACGAGTGGGCGGTGGCGAGCCACCAGCGGGCAGCCGCAGCGACCGATTCGGGAGCCTTCGACGGCGAGATCGTTCCCGTAGAGGTACCCCAACGCAAGGGCGATCCGATCGTCGTCACCAAGGACGAGGGGATTCGGAGGGATGCAACGATCGAGGGATTCGCGAAGCTCAAGCCGGCTTTCACGCCGGGCGGGACGACCACCGCCGGAAACGCCTCACAGATCTCGGATGGTGCCGCGGCGCTCATCGTCGCGGACCGGTCGGCCGCGGAGGCCGCCGGTCTTCCGATCCTCGCCGAGATCCTCGCATACGGACAAATCGGAGGATGCGACGCCTCTCTCCACGAGCGACCGGCGCAAGCACTCTCCGTTGCGCTGAAAAGGGCGGGTCTCGGCACCGGTGACTTGGACCTGATAGAGATCAACGAAGCGTTCGCTTCGGTCGCGATCTGGTCTGCCCACATGCTCGATCTCGACCATGCCAAGATCAACGTCAACGGAGGCGCCGTCGCGCTCGGTCATCCACTTGGAGCAACCGGCGCACGCATCACGGTCACAATGATCAATGCCCTTCGTTCTCGAGGGGGCGGAATCGGCGCGGCTGCACTGTGCGGTGGCGGCGGACAGGGCGACGCCCTGATCATGAGGGTCTTCCCGTCATGACCGAAGCTCCAGATCACAACCTCGCCCTCGACCTCGTTCGTGTCACCGAGGTAGCGGCCATGGCAGCCGCTCGCTGGCAGGGGCGCGGCGACAAGGACCGTGTCGATCAGGCGGCAGTCGACGGTATGCGAGCCGTACTGTCGACCGTCGGAATCGCCGGAACGATCGTCATCGGTGAAGGGGAGAAGGACAACGCGCCGATGCTGTTCAACGGCGAGAAGGTGGGTTCCGGCAGAGGGCTCGAGGTAGACGTGGCCGTCGACCCTGTCGACGGGACACGGCTCACCGCCGGCGGCATGCCCGGCGCGCTGGCGGTGATCGCCATGGCCGAAGCTGGGACGATGTACGCGCCCGGCAGCCTCGTCTACATGGACAAGATCGCCGTCGGGCCCCGTGCAGCCGGCACCATCGATCTCGATGCTCCGGTTGCCCACAACCTCCGCCACATCGCCAAAGCACTCTCCAAGGACGTCAACGACCTCACGGTCATCATTCTGGATCGTCCTCGCAACATGAGATACGTGGACGCGGTTCGCGAAGAGGGCGCCCGGATCAGGCTCATCACAGATGGCGACGTGTTGGCCGCTATCGCAACCGTCGAAGAGGACTCCGGCATCGACATGCTCATCGGAATCGGTGGTTCCCCGGAAGCGGTCATCGCAGCCGGTGCGCTCACGTGCCTTGGCGGGGAGATCCAGTGCAGGCTCTGGCCGAGGGACGAGTCGGAGAGGGCCTACGCGCTCGAGAACGCGCTCGACATCGACAGTGTTCTGACCACGAGAGATCTCGTGAACTCCGACAACGTATTCTTTGCCGCCACGGGCGTGACCGATGGTGAACTCCTCGACGGCGTCCACTTCTTCGCCGATGGCGCGACCACCCACTCGGTGGTGATGCGCTCCAAGACCGGCGCCGTTCGGTATGTGAAGACCAACCACAACCTGGCCAAGTTGGAGAAGCTCAGCAGAGTGCCACTGAGTTGACTCGCTTCGCGAGTCGTAGTCGGTCATCAGTTGTCGGTTGTCGGTAGGAACTGTCGATGTCGAGGGCGGACAAGGAACGGCATCTCGCTCCAGCCTCGAACAACCAGACGCCCGCGCAACCCTGGAACGAAGACGATCGACCAGCGAGTCGGCAACGGCTATGGGACTCACTATCGGTTCTCGGTTGTCGGTGGGAACGAGCCGACAGCCAACAGCGGAGCGCCGACCGTCGGCAACACTCTGTGTCAAGCCAACACGAACCGCTGAGGCGACCCTCTTGCCCAGAACCCACAACCGAGAACGCGAGCGAATCTCGCCCTAGATCACTCCCCCCGCCCGTAGGGCCCCCAACAGACTCGAGGCAGTCGGCACACCTGCCTGTCGGATCTGGTCCCGCGGGAACGTCCCTCGGTCGTACATGACGCACCGGGTGCCGGCGGCACGGGCCGCGGCGATGTCGTCGAGAGCATCGCCGATGATCACGACTTCCAGCTTCGATAGGCCCAGCGCCTCGATGTGACTTTCGAGGGACGCTTGCTTCGGCACACCCCGGACCCCTCTTAGACCGTCGACGCGACGCATGAACCGGTCGACTCCGAACATCGAAGTCATGTTCACGAGATCATCGTGCGACAGCATCGAGAGCAACGACTGAGTATGCCCTGCAGCATCGACCGCTTCGAGGGCTTCCGTTGCATCCGGGGCAAGCGCGACGTTTGGGAGCTGTGAACGGTAGGCGTCATGGAACAGCTCATCGATGAGCCGCCACTCGTCATCGTGGACGGCCCTACCGAAGAGCGACTCGTAGAAACGACGTACGGGGCGCTGATAGTGCGCCCCGTACGTGGCTACGGAGATTGGGGATTCGCCCAGTTCTCTCAGTGTTGCGTTGACGGCGGCGATCACCTGGTCGAGATCGTCGAGCAGCGTGCCGTTCCAATCCCAGACGACGTGCACCGCCGATTGACTACTCCGCGAACGCGACGGCGGAGGCCGGTGGCCGGCTTGAAGAACGCGTACTTGGTGGCGGCAATGGTGATCTCTTCACCTGTGGCGGGGTTGTGCCCCTTGCGGGCAGAGCGACTCCGAGTGCCGAACTTGCCGAAACCGGCGATCTCAACCTTGCGGCCTGCATCCAGTTCGACGGCGATAATGCCCTCACCTGGCTTCGACGAGAAGATCTCTTCGATCACCTCAGAAGCCTTGGTCTTTGTCAGACCAGTCTTCTTGGCCAGCTTCTCGACCATCTCTTTCTTGTTCACGAGTTCTCCCTCGTTCACGCGCCGCTCGTTCCCGGCGCTCGGTACAGCTGGTCGTCGCGTCCGACGACACCGAGAATCTACCCGTTTCCCCCCGCTTTGTGGGGGATTCAGGGCATTTCACGCCGACCGACGAGCGCTCGGCCGAGCGTCAACTCGTCGGCGTAGTCCAAATCGCCACCCACGGGTAGACCGCTCGCGAGTCGTGTGACACGAACATTGAGCGCCTTCAACTCCCGTGCAAGGTACATCGCGGTGGTGTCGCCTTCGACGGTCGGGTTGGTGGCGACGATCACCTCTTCTACACCTTCGGCGGGAACGCGTCCCAACAACTCGGAGATGTGAAGCTGCGACGCCCCGATGCCGGCAATCGGAGACAGTGCCCCTCCGAGCACGTGATAGCGCCCTCGGAACTCCTGTGTCCTCTCGATCACCACGATGTCCTGCGGCCTTTCGACGACGCACAGGACCGTCAGATCCCGTTTCGCATCCCGGCAGATCACGCACTCCTCGTAGGCCGCCACGTTGAAGCATCGACTGCACGTGTGTACCTGTGCCCGCATGTCGATGATCGCGTGCGCAAGGCGCTGGGCGTCTGCATCTTCGGTCGCCATCAGATGGAACGCGAGACGCTGAGCGGACTTCCTTCCGATCCCGGGAAGCCGGGCGAGTTCGTCGATGACACGCTGAACGGGGGCGGCAAACATCAGTCGAACAGGTTGCCCAACCCGCCGCCGGTGACATCCCCCATCTGATCCTGCGCGGCTCCCGAGGCGGCTTCGAGAGCCTGGTTCACGGCGGCCACCACGAGATCACCGAGCATCTCGGCGTCGTCGGGATCGATCACCGCGGGGTCGATGTCCACCGACACCACCGAGCCCCCTCCGGTCACCTTGGCCTTGACGACCCCGCCGCCCGAGGTTCCCTCGAACTCGGAGTCGGCAAGCCGCTGCTGCACGATGGCCATCTGCTCCTGCATCTGTTGCGCCTGCTGAAGAAGCCTGCGCATGTCCTGTGGTCGCATTCCCATGCGTACCAGGGTATCAGGGGAGGTCGTCGATCACTTGACCCCCGAGGAGGCCCTCGACGAGTGCCGTTGGATCGGTTGCAGTCGATCCCTCTTCGAGATCGTGTTTGTCGGGCGCTCTCTCCTCGTTCCCATCCTCGGCCGGCGCGCCCGCCGATCGGAACACGACCTGGATAGAACCGCCAATCAGCTCAGATGCCCGGTCGGCGACCGTTCTTGCGATGGAGGGATCGCCGTTGATCTGCGCCAGGTGGAACGCGAGATGCTCGGGAATCAGGAGTACGACCGTCGTTCCCTCGACATGTCCGGGACTCGCCTCCCTGAACATCGCTAGTCGTCTCGGTCCGAGTTCATCCCTCACTGAACCGACGAGTGCCGGCCACACAGCCTCGAACTCCTCGATCGTCAGCGCGTCGGGCGGAGGCAACGTCGCTGATGGCTCATCGCGTGGAGCCTTGTCTTCGGGGGGTGGCTCCTCCTTCGGTGTCGGCTCTGGCTCCTTTTCGGGTCGCTTCATCTCTGGCACCTTCGCCTCGGCCATCGATGAGGCTCGAACCGGCTCGACACGGGACTCCGAAGTCACCTGTGGACGCGGCTCTCTGGCCATCCGTTTGAGTGCCTGTTCCACCTTGTCCATTCGCACCCCGACCGATGCCACGTCGGGACTCGTCTCGGGTCGGGTCAGCTTCAGCAGCGTCAGCTCGAGCATGAGTCGCTCTTCTCGACCTTCCCTCAGCCGCACCAAGGCCTCGCCCAGATGATCGACTGCGCGAAGCACCTCGGCCGCGGGCAGGGTCTTGGCCATCGCACGCCACGTCTCGAGTGTGGATTCGGGCTCGTCGACGACCTCCGCGAGGTTCGGCGCGTAGTGGGCGAGAAACACCCCTCTGAAAGATGCGATCGCCTCGCCGACGAACCTGCGAAGATCCACCCCCTCTGACGACAGTCTGGCGACCAGCTCCAGGGCGCTCTTCGCGTCTCGCTTGACGATCGCGGACGCCAAGCTGGTGAACGCCTCAGAGTCGGCGAGCCCAAGAGCCCTGTTGACGCCGTCGACCGTCACGTGCTGCTCACCGAGGGCGGCGACCTGCTCCAACAGACTCAGCGCATCTCGAACGGAACCGGCGGCCCGGCGCGCGACGGTCGTCAACGCCAGGTCGTCAGACTCGTACCCCTCGGCGTCGCCGATCCTGCGAAGCTCCTTGACGATCACGTCAACCGGAACCTGCCTGAAGTCGAAACGCTGGGTTCTACTCCGGACCGTGTCGAGCAGCTTGTACGGCTCGGTGGTGGCCAGAACGAAGTGGACGTGCTCGGGCGGTTCCTCGAGCGTTTTCAGCAGCGCATTACCGGCGGCCTTCGAGAGCATGTGCGCTTCGTCGAGGATGAACACCCGCTTTGCGCCGCGACCCCACGCGACGGTTGACACGCTGACTCGCATCTCCCTGATGTCCTCCACACTGTTGTGGGAGGCGGCGTCGAGTTCGATCACATCGAGTGACGAGCCTTCGCC
Organism: uncultured bacterium; assembly: GCA_963827865.1. GTDB lineage: Bacteria > Actinomycetota > Acidimicrobiia > Spongiisociales > UBA4744 > CAYLHS01. Next base: position 440,750 of record CAWHCO010000004.1, read on the forward strand.
GATAGCCACGCACGACTCACACACGCCGCACGGTTCGCCGTCGACCGAACGATCGGGGCAGTTCAACGCCTTCGCGAGCACCCTCGCCGTGCTCGTCTTGCCCGTGCCGCGAGGGCCGGCGAACAGATAGGCGTGCGCGACCCGCCCTTCGGTGACTTCCCTCGACAACGTTCCTGTGACGTGATCCTGGCCGATGATTTCGGAGAAACGCTGGGGCCGGTAGGTGCGATAGATCGCCTGGTACTCCACTGCGTGCGATAGTAGCCGGGGCATGGGGCAGGCGTCCTGCCGCGGTCAAGTACATGGATCCCTGAACCGATACGCTATGTCATCAGGAGTTCAGTGGACACCACCGGTACCAACGACCCAACTTCGCCGCCCGCAGTGTGGGCACGCGGCCTCGTACGGCGCTTCGGCAAGAAGACCGCCGTCGACGACGTCAGCCTTTCTATCCAGCCTGGGGAGTTCTATGGCCTGCTCGGCCCCAACGGTGCAGGCAAGACCACCACTATCAAGATGATCGTCGGACTGCTGCGACCGACTGCCGGTTCGGCCGGGATCGCCTCGTTCGACACGTGGCGGCAACCGATCGAAGTGAAGCGCAGAGTCGGTGTGCTCCCCGAGGAGTTCAACCTCTACGACCGATTGACCGGCTCGGAGCTCCTCGACTTCACAGGAGCGATGCATCACGTCACCAAAGTGGACACCCGAGAACGCCGGGACGAGTTGCTGCACCTGCTCGATCTCGAGGACGCTGCCTCCGTCCTCGTCGCCGACTACTCACGGGGCATGCGCAAGAAGCTGGCGCTTGCTGCGGCGGTGATCCACGCTCCACCCGTGCTCTTCTTGGATGAGCCGTTCGAAGGAGTTGATCCCGTCTCGGCGAGGCTCATCCGGCGACTGCTCCAGACCTACACGGCCCAGGGTGCGACGATCGTGTTCTCGTCCCATGTGATGGACCTTGTCGAAAGGCTCTGCTCCAAGGTGGGGATCATGCTTCACGGGCGTCTCGTTGCCGAGTCGACTCCCGCGGACCTCAAGGCGAGGCACGGTTCGATGGAGGACGCCTTCATGAGCGCGGTTGGCGCGGAGGATCTCGGTGAGGGGTTGCGGTGGTTAACCGACTCGTCTGGCTGAAATGGCGCCTCCTCGTCAACGGGCTTCGTCGTGACCGCCAGCGGAGTGTGGGCTTCCCTCTCGTCCTGATCCTCATCGTGTGGGTGTCGTTCTGGCTGTCGGACCACTTCACGGCGACCGTCATGACGCTCTCCGGTACGGCTCGCATCGAGTACGGCTACTGGGCGGCGCTTCTCGCGTGGCTCGGATGGACCACGCTCCCGGTGCTGCTCTTTCCACTCGACGAGACCCTCGATCCTGCTCGCTTCTCGCTTGCGCCGATCACGCATGGCAAGCTCATGGTGGGGCTAACGGCTGCAGCTCTGATCACACCCACGCTGTTCGTCCCCCTCATATTGCTGATCGCCGACCTCCGCCTGTACGCCCCGACCTCGCCAATCGCCTGGCTCGCCGCTGTAGCGCTCCTCCTGTTGATGATCGTCACTGGCCGCACGTTCTCCGGTCTCGTCACCAGGATTCTGCGCGGACGGAGGGGCAGAGATCTAGCCATGGTGCTCGTCGGCTCGCTCGGCGTGGTCGGGTTCGCTTTCCAACAGATCATCGATCGCACCGTCCACCGACTGGGCCTGTCTGGAGCGCTGACGGCGCACCCTCTCTCGACTGCCGGCTGGTGGCTTCCACCCGTCGCCGCCCAGCGCGCCATCTCCGAGGCCGGGCTCGGACACTGGGTGACGGCGCTCGGGTCGTTCGCTATTGCCGGCGCATGGATCGTCGTAATCGCCGGCGTGTGGAGAGTGCTGATCGACCGCCTCACAACCCTCCCGGAAACGACGGCCATCTCGACCGCGAGGAAGAACGGTCATGGGTTCACCAGATTGCCTGGGTGGTCGGTGCCGATTCTCATCGCTCGCAAGGAACTCCGTTTCTACCTTCGTGATCCACGGGAGCGGATGGTGTGGACCGGAGCCGTGATCTTCCTCGGGGTGATCGCAGCATCGGTGCTCGTCGGGACCGCCACCCTCACACAGCTCCGTCTCAGCCCCTGGCTTCCACTTCTCGGACCGCTCGTCGTGGTATTCGTCGGACTTCCTGTCGCGCTGAATCAGTTCGGCTGGGAACGTAACGCGGCGTCGTTCCTCTTCGCGCTACCCGCCAAGCCGACACACATGATCCTCGGCAAGAACCTCGCGACGTCCGCGGCGATCCTCACCGAGGCCGCTGCTCTCTCTGTGATGCTTGCCGCCATCTCCGGTCGGTGGGCGGTGCTCGGCGTCATCCCTCCCCTCGCGGTGACCGCCGTAGCCTGCCAGCTCGCCGTCGGGAACATCGTGTCCGTGGTTGCACCACTTCGACTCCCGAACGTCGGAACCGACATGTTCGCCCAGGCATCCGAGCAGGGGTGCCTCTCCGTTGGAGCCCAGGTCGCGTCGTTCTTTGTCATCGTTCTACTCCTGACGCCGTCTGTCTCCGCATTCGCCCTCGTCGTCTCGTTCAGTCAGGCTCTGTCCCCGTGGATCGCGACGGTGGGTTCGCTCCTGTGGGGAGCGATCGTGTACGGCGTTGGCCTCTTCGTCTCGAGCAAGATCTTGTCTCGTCGCCTTCCCGAGATGGTGGCGCTGGTACAGACGATGTAGCTCGCTCCCTTCGGTCGCAGCCAACAGCTCACAGCCAACAGCAGCCTGCCAGCACGCGACCCAAAGTCACCACACGACCACAGGGGAACCTCCCACCAGTGCCCGAACCCCTCAACCGCACCTGACTGGTCCTACCGACAACCGAGAACCGAGAACGGCGGGCGCAGCCCGGTGAGGTCGCGTACCAGGTACGAGGTACGTTCCCTGGGGCGAACTGGCTCGCTCCAGGGAACTCTCTACCCTTGCTGAGCATGAGATCCCTCCGCCTCGGTATCGACCTCGACGGTGTCGTCGCCGATTTCAACGCGGGATGGATCAGGCGATACAACGTCGAGTTCGGCGGCGAGATCCCGGTCGACGCCGTCCAGACATGGGACGGGCTTCACACGCTCACCCACTTCCGCGACAACCGTGAGTTCTGGACGTGGGCGTCCGGGCATGGAGGTGGCTCGATCTTCCGTCACCTCGACCCCTACGCCGGCGCCGTCGAGACGCTGAACACCCTCCGCGGAACAGGCCACCAGATAGTCGTCATCACCTCCAAACCGGGATGGGCGGTCCACGACACATTCGCCTGGCTCGCCGATCGACGCATCCCCACGCGCGAGGTACACATCATCGAACACAAGTGGACCGTCGCCTGCGACGTCTATCTCGACGATGCGCCACACCAGGTAGCGTCACTCCTTCGCAACCGCCCCGACGCCGCCGTCTGCCGCTTCATCCGCCCGTGGAACCATCCCGTTGAGGGCAGCATCGACATAGCGTCCTGGTCTGATTTCGCGACCTTCGTGGCACGTCTCGCCAACTAGGACCAGGTGCCGTCGACCGACTACGATCGACAGTGCGTCGCGGCTTTCCGCGACAAGGAACTCGTCTACGAGTAAGGAAGGGCGGAATGAAGAGCTGGAGATTCCTTTTGCTCGTCGCGGCATTCGCACTTGTCGCCGCAGCGTGCGGCGGTACTGGGGCCACCACCACGACAGCAGCTCCCGTAACAACTGCCGCACCCACAACAACGGCAGCACCCACAACAACGGCAGCACCCACAACAACTGAAGCAATGGCATCGGTCGGAAGCGCTGACAACCCGATCAAAGTGTTGTTCGTACCATCGGTCGATGCTCAAGTCATCGTCGCCGGTGGCGAGATCATGGCCGACGCGCTCGAATCAGGCGACCGGGCTCACCTTCGAAGTGAGCGTGCCGACGTCGTACGCGGCGACGATCGAAGAGATGTGTGCCTCGCCGACCAACACCATCGGTTTCATCCCGGCCCTCGGGTACGCCCTCGCCAGCGATCGTTGCGGCGTTGATGTGGCCTTCAAGGCCGTCCGGTACGGATGGTCCGTCTACTGGTCGCAGATCCTGGTTGGCCGCGACAGCGGCCTCAACACGCTGGAGGACCTCGACGGGAAGAAGTGGGCCTACCCTGACACCGGATCTACGTCCGGCTACATGGTCCCCACCCTCATGTTCAACGAGGCAGGCATCACGCCGGGCGAGACGGTCGAAGCTGGCAGTCACGAAGCTGGCGTGCTCGCCGTCTACAACGGCCAGGCAGACTTCTCCACATCGTTCTTCAGCCCACCGCTGCTTCCGAGCGGAAGCTGGGCAGAAGGCGACCCGCCGGACGTGCCGGATGACTTGGTCAGCTCGTGCGCTCCGACCGAAGACGGCAGCAAGCTGATGTGCGGCGACCTGCGCGTGCTCGACGCACGCGCCAACGTTCGCACCGACGCCCCCGACATCATCCAGAAGGTGAAGATCCTTATGATCTCACCACCCATCCCGAACGACACCCTGTCCTTCGGACCGGACTTCCCCGCGGACGTCCGCAGCCAGATCGAAACCGCCCTCGTCGATTTCTCGCAGACCGATGCGTGGGCTCAGTCGATCGGAAACAACGACTTCTACGGCTGGACCGGCATCGCTCCTGCAACAGACGCCGAGTACGACCCTGTGCGCAAGATGGTCGCTCTCGTCGGGTATACCCCCGAAGGCTGATTGAGCATCCGATGCGAACGAAGGAGGGGCAGGAGAGACATCTCCTGCCCCTCCTTCGCTAGAAAGGGTTGAGCGAGGTCCAGATGCTGAAAGTCGAACATCTCACCAAGGTCTACGAAGGCGGCACCGTTGCCCTCGAGGACGTCAGCTTCGAAGTCCCGGACGGTGAGTTTCTTGCCGTAATCGGCCTGAGCGGCTCGGGGAAATCGACCCTTCTGCGTTGCATCAACCGTCTGATCGAGCCGACGGAGGGACGCATCACCTGGCATGGGGTCGACATCACCACCGCCTCCCAGGATGACATGCGTCGCATCCGCAGGCGCATCGGCATGGTGTTTCAGCACTTCAATCTCGTGCACCGATCGAAGGTGCTCACCAACGTGCTCCAAGGAAGCCTGGGATACGTCAACCCTGCGCTCAGCATCATCAACAAGTTCCCGAAGGAACAAGTCGAACGTGCTCTCGCCCAACTCGACCGTGTTGGCCTCAAGGATCAGGCGCACAAGCGCGCCGACACGCTCTCAGGTGGCCAGCAGCAGCGGGTGGGTGTTGCCCGAGCCATGATGCAGAGCCCCGAGATGGTTCTCGCAGACGAGCCGGTCGCCAGCCTGGACCCCGTCCTCGCCCACTCGATCATGCAGTACCTCGAACTGATCAACAAAGAGGACGAGGTGACGGTCCTGTGCAGCCTCCACTTCCTCGACCTCGTCCACCGTTACGCAGACAACACGATCGCCCTCAAAGACGGGCACCTCGTGTTCGAGGGGCCGCCTTCCGAAATCGACGACGTGAAGTTCAAGGACATCTACGGGGAGGAGGCTGAGCGCGTTGGCTAGACCCACCGGACCTCGCAAGTCCCGTCGGCACGCGCTCCTGGTTGCATTGGCGATCATCGCCGGCGTTGTCATCTACGCCTACGGCTTCGCCGTAACCAACGTCGACCTCAGCGAAATCCGATCGCCATCGCGGCTCTCGCAGTTGACACGGGTCATTCGGTCGCTCGCCCGCCCGGAACTCCTCACCTACGAGCGCGTCGACACCAACACCGATGTCCCGTTCTACATGCCGTGTCCTCCCGGAGGGTTCACTGCTCCGGAAACCGATCCGTACCAGCGCAGGGTCATCGTGGAGCCGGCATGCGTCGATCCGGGGGCCGACATCACGGTGCACGGCGAGAACTTCTCACCCAACGCGAGAGTAACCGTCTACCTGGTTCCTCCGAGCAACGACCTGCAGTTCCCCCTCAGCCAGGAGATCATCGCCGACGAGAACGGGGCGTTCACGGCGGTCCTCGGCACGAGAGAACGGCCGTCAGACCAGCAGCAGCTCATACGTTCCATCACCCGCGAACAAACGGGAACGATCTTCCACCCCGCTACGGTGGAATCGATCGATCCGCTGACCGGTGCTGCCGTCACTGTGAAGTCGCCGCGCATCTCCGAGGCCGCGAAGATCACCTGGGACAAGATCCTCGAAACGGTCTTCCTCGCGCTCCTCGCCACGACACTCGGCGTGTTCATCGCCGTTCCGATGTCGTTCTTCGCGTCCCGCAACCTGATGCAGGACATCAAGATCCCGCTCGTGAAGTTGGGCCTGCAGATCCTGGCCCTGCCTGTTGGCGCCGTCCTCGGCGTTCTCGCCGCCGGAGAGGCGCGTGGGCTGAGCGAGCATCTCACCTCGAATCTCGCCCTTCTCCTCGTCGGAGTCGTCGTCTTGCCGGTGCTCATCGCCATTGCTTTCCGGTGGTCCCTGCCGGCCGTCGAAGACGAGCCGCCATCTTCCGGCTTGCGCTTCGCGGCGTGCCGGTGTACTCGTGGTCGCCTCCGTTGCCGGAATCGTCGTCATGTTCCTTGTGGGCAATCTGTTGACCAGATTCGGGACATGGTCAACACCGAAGCTCTCTTCATTCGGGTTTCTCGGTGCCTTCTCCACGACGCTGGGCGACATCGTCTCCGCGATCATCACACTGGTGACAGCCTTCCTGGCCGCCGCGGTATTCATGAGTCTCGCCGGACGATTCGCCAATTGGCTCCGTACTCACGCCCCCGACTCGCTCACGCGCCCGCTCAGCCTGCCGCTCGCAGCGGCCGCGGGAGCGGCTGTCATGCTGATCCTCGGTCAGGGGGTCTCATGGCTCTACCGGATCGACGACCCGATGAAGATCATCTGGATCCCTGGTGGGGTGGGGGCGCTCCTTGGACTCGGCCTGGCTGCCAGGGTGTACAGGAAGGAGACGGTCAGCATCGGGCTCACCATCTACTACGGGGCAAGGACACTGTTCAACGGTATTAGGTCGATCGAACCGCTGGTGATGGTGATCGTGTTCGTCGTGTGGGTCGGACTCGGCCCGTTCGCCGGCGCGCTGGCCTTGTCACTGCACACGGTCGCCGCACTCGCCAAGCTCTACTCGGAGCAGGTGGAGAGCATCATGCCCGGTCCGATCGAAGCGGTGCAGGCGACCGGTGCAACCAGGGTCCAGACGATCGTCTACGCGGTGGTCCCCCAGATCGTGCCTCCGTACATCTCGTTCACGCTGTATCGCTGGGACATCAACGTGCGCATGTCGACGATCATCGGGTTTGCCGGCGGTGGCGGCATCGGCTCGATCCTGCAGCAGAACATTCGCCTGCTCAACTACCGGGCAGCGGCCGTGAACATGCTGGCAATCGCCATCGTCGTGGCGTCGATGGACTACCTCAGCTCGAGAGTGCGCCAACGGATCGTCTGATCTCCATTCTTCTTGTCAATGTCGGCCTCGGTGAGCGGGGTCAGGATTGACAAGAACGAGGTGATGGCCGAACGCTCTACCCTTGCCCTATGAGCGAGATGATTCGGCGGACCAGAGAGATCCGCGAGCAACAGGAGCGCGATCTTCTCGCACCGGCGGCGACAAGATCCGCAGACTCGAAGGGGCGCCGACAGCCCGAGGAGCCGGACCCATACCGAACCGCCTTTGAGCGCGACCGGGACCGCATCCTGCACACAAAGGCATTTCGCCGCCTGAAGCACAAGACACAGGTGTTCATCAACCCGGAGGGTGACCACTACGTCACCCGTCTCACCCACACGCTGCAGGTGACACAGGTGGGACGGGCGATGGCCTCCGATCTCGGCCTCAACGAATCGTTGACCGAGGCCATCTGCCTCGGTCACGACGTGGGGCACTCGCCGTTCGGGCATACGGGAGAAGACGCCTTGTCCCCCTACGTTGAGGGTGAGTGGCTGCACTCGGAACAGAGCGTCAGGGTCCTCGACGTGTTGGAACCGGTGAACCTGTCGTGGGAGGTACTGGACGGTATTCGGGCCCACTCGTGGAAGATCGACCCCCCCTCGACCCCGGAGGGGATGCTCTGCCGATTCGCCGACCGCATCGCCTACCTCACTCACGATGTCGACGACGCACTTCGCGCTTCCGTGATTCGGCACACCGACCTGCCCTCACAAGCATTGGCGGTACTCGGCGAGCCCGATTCAGACTGGATCGGAACCATGATCAGAGCGGTCGTGGACGAATCCGTCGAGCAGGGACAGGTGGTGATGGCACCTGAGGTTCTCGAGACCATGCAGGTACTGCGCGACTTCATGTTCGAGCGGGTCTATCTCCGTCCCGAGTCGAGACCGCAACAGCAGCGTGCCATCGCCGTGATTCGACATCTCGTGGATCACTTCATCGAACACCCCGAGGAGGTCCCCGACTCTTACCGGGTCGACGATGCCGACGATGTCGAGCGGGCCATCGACTATGTGTCAGGGATGACCGACCGGTACGCCCTCAGGAAGCACGACCGACTGTTCCGGCCCGAGGGGATCGACTGATTCCTCCGTTCTTGTCAATCGTGGCCCCGGTCAGCGAGGCTGGGATTGACGAGAAAGGAGAGCCCCTGTTCTTGTCAACAGAATGGCTCAGCGGGGCTGAGGTTGACAAGAACGACAGGGACGGGCCCCGAAGGGCCCGTCCCTGTCGTTGGTTCCGCTGCCGCTACCTTCTGAATGAAGGGAGCTTCCAGCCCGGGAAGGGCCGACCCCAGAGCGTCCATCGAGACGACACCAGCAGTGATGCCGTTTGCGTCAGGACGCGGGACGCGTCCCGATCGACGAACCTCGGTGTGAAGCCTCTCACCTGGTTGATGAACGCCCGGAGCTGTGCCTTGTAGGCGGCGGTCTTGCCTGCCTCCAGGTACGTCCGCGCTCGTTCGAGACGGTCCAGCAGGATCTTCACGGTGTTGTTGCCGCTGATCTTGCCCTCGTCTGAGTAGTACTGCACGAGCGACTCCAGCTGCCCGACACCAATGTGGAACCGAGCCACCTGCGGGTCGTGGTCGCTGGTACCTCGAGGACCGTCACCCACGTAGTCGGACGGGAAGTCGCTGTTGATGTGCGCCGCCCGCATCTCCACGAGATCCGAGAACATGGACGGCGTCACGAACAGCTGATCGAGCGTCTGCGCCTGTCCTTGATACTCGTAGCTGTACGCGCTTGCCGGATGTGCCGCGAGGAGCGACTCGTACAGGTTCACCATTCCCTGGTTGTACAACGCAGCGAGCTGATCGCTCGGCACCGTTGTGTCGTCGGGACGTGGATACACGTTCAGGTCGCCACCGACCACCACGCGGACATTCGGGTCTGCCGTTTGCAGAGCTTCCACGATCGCTGCGTTGTAGGCGGCCTGCTCGGTTCGTTGACCCACACGATTGTCGGGGCCACTGCTGAAGTGGTTGTCGACCGCGTACAAGTCGGTGAACGCACTCGACCCGATGCCACTTTGCCAGATCCGGAAGTAACCGACCAGTGGTGCCCTCGTGAAGACGTAGATACCGTCAGTCCCGGTCGACGTGTCAACGTCCACCGGCAGGGACGCGTTGAACGACTTCGGATTCGAGACATCCGCGTTGTAGCCGAGTGCCGTCGACCGGTACACGACCTGCGGAGTCGATCCGAGGACCGGATTGTCGTCGGCCGCCGGCAGCAGTTCCACACGATCCGTGCGGAACATGAAGCCGTTGACGATGCCCCGGTCGTCGGCCCCGTCGCGGTCGTATGCCGTGTCGTAGCTGACGTGCCATCTGTTGTGGATGTAGACAGTCAACTCCTGGAGCGTGTCCGGCTTGCCGTCGGCGTTGTTGGTGGTGCCGCACTGCAGCGACCACCTGCGGGTGCTGGAGTCGACCGTACAGATGTCCTGATCTTCGAGCTCCTGCGCCATCACGATGTCGGGAGCATGCAGATCGTTGGCCACCTGTGAGGCGATCTCACCGAGCCGTGTCTGGTAGGCGGCATCGCTCGTAGGCACGTAGTCGAACGGCGGATCGACACCAGGGCAACCCGCGTTGCCGGTGAAGTCACACCCGTCGAACGGATCGTCCCTGTAGTCGTACAGGTTCTCCGTGTTGAACGTGGTGATGCTGAACTCCCGCGACGCGTCGGCCTTTTGGGGCGGGAAGTTCAACGCCGGAGGGAGTCCCATCCGGTAACGCAGCTGCTCCCCGACCTGGATCTGGTACTTCGAGAACGAGAAGTACACGCCACCGATCGGCGCGTTCTGCAACGTGTCGAAGGTGCGAACAGGTGCGATCAACACGGTGTTGTCATCCGCCGCATCCTTGATGCCGAGGCTGCCCATGACGATGCGGTAGCCGTTTCCGTCGAACACGCCGTCCAGGACGTGAGCATCACGGAACGACCTCTTCGCATAGCCATACAGGCTGGCGATCGGGCCGTCGGGTGCGGCCACCCAGACCTCGCCGTCCGCCGTGCTGGCGAACACGTCTCGACCTCCGAGCACGATGCTGCCGGCAGGAACCTGGGCGCGCATGCCCTCGTGACGCTCCCAGTAGCGGTTGGCATCATCGAGGTTGTTGGGCGGATCGGCCGCGAACGCGGCAACTTCGGCGTCGAGGTCGACACCGGTCCTCACGATCGACACGAGGCTCGCGCTCGACAGCTCGGTCAGGTGGAAGTACTCGCTGACACGAGCACGAATAACGAGCTCGTCACCAACGTTCACCGTGTAGTAGCTGGGACCGTCGTAGATGTCGTCGTAGGAGCCCTCATACACGAAGATGCCGTCGGACGAATTCGGGTCGCTATCGGCAGTCGCAGCCGTGTTCTGGATGAAGAAGCCGTAGCTGTCGTCTCCCGAACTCGTACGCGAGATCAGCTTCTGATAGACGACGCCTCGGATCGTCACGTACTGGCCCACATACGGCGAGTCGAAGGACATCCCGTTGTCCGTGTCACTCACCGAGCCCTGGACCGTGCCGATCGGCAGGATCGGATCCACCGTGACGCTCAACGTGCAGGTGCCCGTCTGAGGTGTCGGGTCGTCGTTGGTCGCGGTCAGTTCGACAGCGTAGGAGCCGGGCGCCGTCGTGGAATCGACGGTCACGACCGCGCTCGCCGTCTCGCCGACGCCACCCGCCGGAACAAGGTCGCCCAGAGAGATTCCTGCAACTGGCGCGGACGTGATGGCGATGTCGACGACCGTGCCGTCCGCGTCGGACGCTTCGATCGTTCTCGATGCCTCGAGGGTCTCGGTCGAGTAGAGCGTGCTTCCGCACGCAACTACGACCGGAGCGTTGACGACGGTTCCGAAGGTTTGGCCGGTGTTGACCGCACCGAACGTGTTCGTGGCCTCTCCAGCCCAGGTGAAGTCGTCGTAGGTTGTGCCCGTCCCCGTCAACTGCAACGAATCACCAACTGCAGTCGACGAACCCTCAGTAACGCCGATGTCCACACTCGTCATCCCGTCCGCGGGACCACCCACAGCCGTGAACGACCCCTCATACGACAGGAACTGCACCACGGCATCAGACGCATCGACAAGCGCCAACCCGTCCGGTGCACCGTTCTGGATACCGGACTGAGTGAACGAAAGGGTCCCATACCCCGAGTCCTGATCCGGAATCGTCCCAGACAGGCCGATCGTGTCATAGACCGCCCCGCCACTACCGTTGTAGAGCACGATGCTCCACCCCGTCAGATCCGTCCCCGCCGGACCCGCAACCTCAACCGCCTCACCGACGTCTGTCGAGGCGTTGTCATAGTGCAACTCATTGATGAACACCGACGGTCCCACAACGACGGTTCCGAAGCTCTGGCCGGTGTTGACCGCACCGAACGTGTTCGTGGCCTCTCCAGCCCAGGTGAAGTCGTCGTAGGTCGTTCCGGTGCCCGTCAGCTGCAGCGAATTGCCAACAGCTCCAGACCCACTCTCCGAGACACCAATGTCGGTGCTTGTCATCCCGTCCGCAGGACCACCTACAGCCGTGAACGACCCCTCATACGACAGGAACTGCACCACGGCATCAGACGCATCGACAAGCGCCAACCCGTCCGGTGCACCGTTCTGGATACCGGACTGAGTGAACGAAAGGGTCCCATACCCCGAGTCCTGATCCGGAATCGTCCCAGACAGGCTGATCGTGTCGTAGACCGCCCCGCCACTACCGTTGTAGAGCACGATGCTCCACCCCGTCAGATCCGTCCCCGCCGGACCCGCAACCTCAACCGCCTCACCGACGTCTGTCGAGGCGTTGTCATAGTGCAACTCATTGATGAACACCGACGGTCCGGTTCCCGCCACCGCCGGTACTGCGCTCAGCGGTAGGAGCGCGACCACCATTGCAAAGACCGCCAGCGCGGCCCATCTCTTCCCTTTCACCTTGCCCTCCTTCAGAGGGCGCGCGCAGCTACGGGCGCCATGAATAGACGACGGACCGAGTCTCTCCGGTCCGTTTCTGATCCCTTCTCCTCACTGCGACGTGCCCCATCAGCGATACCGGCGCAGCCTAGTGGCTCTGACCTCTCCAGGACCTGGCCGCCAGGTGACCATTCGGTGAACCCTCCCCCCTTCTTGTCAATCGTGGCCCCGGTCAGCGGGGGTGTGCTTGACAAGAACGAGAACGTCCTACCCGAGCACTCCGTCGATCTTCTCCAGCACCTCCGCCGGGATCTCGACCTCGGTGGCGCCCAGACTCTCCTCGATATGCTCGACTTTGGTGGCTCCGCTGATGGCGCTGGTCACTTCTCCGCGACGCAACACCCATGCGAGGGCGAGCTGCGATCGGGTCAGACCCAGCTCGTCGGCGATGGGCTTCAATGCCCTCGCCTTCTCACGCCCCTCATCGCTGTACTCCCACTCCTTCAGCTGTTCGTCCTCGGCGAAACGGGATCCTTCCGGGAACCCGTCGTCGTACTTGCCGGTGAGCAGACCCCCGCCGAGCGGGCTCCACACGACCATCCCCATCCCGGCAGCCGTGGTCTCTCGCATGATCCGCCGCTCGACCCTGTCGCGATACAACATCGAGTACTGGGGTTGTTCACACGCCGGCGGATGTAGCCCATTGCTCCGGGCGAACGCGACCGCCTCGACGATCCTCGCCGCCGGCCACTCGGAGGTCCCCCAGTAGAGCACCTTCCCCTCGTCCACGAGCCCGCTGAAGGTCGTGACGATCTCCTCCATCGGCACTGTCTCGTCGTAGCGGTGGGCAAAGTAGAGATCCAGGTAGTCGGTTCGCAGTCTGCGCAGGCTCCCCACGATCGACTCGCGCAGATGCTTGCGAGAAAGCCCACGATCGTTGACGTCCTTGGACATGGGCCAGTACACCTTTGACGACATCACCAGGGTGTGGCGCGGGTACTCCGAGAGCACTTCCCCCATCACATCCTCGGCGGCGCCACGCGCGTACGCGTCCGCATTGTCGAAGAAGTTGACCCCTCCCTCGTAGGCAGTCCGCGTGATCTGCCCGATCAGTTCCCGATCCGTGACCGACCCGCCGTATGTGGTCCACGCCCCAAGCGCGATCTCCGATACCTTCAGTCCCCACTGTCCCATCTGCCGGTACCGCATGACCCGGTCCTCTCTGTCGCCTAACCTGCTGTTGTGACCTCGGACGTTATCGAGATCGAAGAGCGACAGCACGTTGCGACGATCTGGCTGAACCGTCCCGACAAGTTGAACGCGTTCAACCAGGCGATGTGGTCGGCTCTTCCGGCCGCCATCGAGAAGCTCGAACAGGGTGACACCACCAGAGTGGTCGTGATCGCCGGGCGCGGCCGGTCGTTCACCGCGGGCATCGACCTCAACGACCTCGCCGGCTTCCCTGTCGGCACGGACGTCGCCGAACGGACCCGTCTCTATGAGGAGATCAAGCGTCTCCAGGGTTCGTTCTCGGCCCTCGCCGCCAGCCCTCTCCCTGTCATCGCTGCGATCCACGGGCACTGCATCGGTGCGGGCGTCGATCTGATCACCGCCGCCGACATTCGTCTCGCCTCGGCCGACGCCATCTTCTCTGTCAGAGAGACCCGCCTCGGGATGATTGCGGACGTCGGGACGATGCAGCGCCTCCCCAAGCTCATCGCCCCCGGTCACGTCGCCGAGCTGGCGCTCACGGGACGTGACATCACGGCCGACGACGCCGAACGAATCGGGCTCGTCAACCGCGTCTACCCGGATCGGGCGGCACTCTTGGAGGCTGCCAACGCCCTGGCCGACGAGATCGCGGCCAACTCTCCGCTCACAACCCGCGGCATCAAGCAAGTGCTGCGGACCGGGGCGAACAGGTCGGTTGACGAGGCACTCGACTACATGGCGCTGTGGAACGCGGCGTTCCTCAACTCCAACGACTTCGCCGAGGGAATCGCGGCCGCAGCGCAACGCCGTCCGCCCCACTTCGACGGGACCTGACGTGGACTGGTCGATCTTTGAAGACGCCGGCCGGCTCCTCGCTGCTGCTCTCCTCTCGGGAGCGATCGGCCTCGAGCGCGAAGTCCACTTCAAGGCGGCCGGCTTCAGAACGCATATGTTGGTTGGTCTCGGGTCGGCCCTGTTCACCGTCCTTTCGATCAATGCGTTCGGCCCATCGACCGACCCAGGACGGGTCGCTGCACAGATCGTCACCGGAATCGGTTTCCTCGGTGCGGGCGCGATCTTCAAGGAAGGAGCGACCGTCCGCGGTCTCACCACGGCCGCCGGACTCTGGACCGTCGCAGCGATCGGCATGGCGGCAGGTGCCGGCAGCCTCCTTCTCGCGGTTGTCGCCACGGTCATAGTCCTGGCCGTCATGTTCGGACTGCGTATCATCGACGGCTTCCTGCGATCGAGACTCGGTCCCAACCAGGTCACGATCGAGGTGCTCCTCGACGATGCAGCCAGTTTCTCTAAGGTTTGGAAGACCGTGACCCGCATCGACCAAGCCGCCCAAGACGTGACCTTTCAACGACATGGCAGTGTCGGCGGTCTGATGAGAGTCGAGATAACAGCCGACAAGGCCGAAACGCTCGTCGAACTCCTCACAACCCAGGAGGGAGTCGTCGAGGCCGAGGTGATCTCATGAACACGACGATCCTGCCCGTCATCCTCGCCGGCGGTGTGGGCACGCGCCTCTGGCCGGTGTCTCGCAAGTCCATGCCCAAGCAGTTCACGGCACTCCACAGCGACAAATCCATGTTGCAGGAGACCATCGACCGGCTTGCAACGCTCGATCACGTGAGCAACCCGATCATCGTGACCGGTTCCGCTCAGGCATCGACGGTACGCGAACAGGCGCCACGCTCGACACTCATCGTCGAGCCGGTGGGACGCAACACGGCGCCGGCGGCCGCTCTCGCCGCGCTATACGCGACGGCACACGGAGCCGACCCGATCATGCTGGTCTGTCCGGCCGACCATGTCATCAAGGATCTCGACGCCTTCCGAGACGCCGTCCTGGGGGCACTTCCACACGCCGAGGAGGGAAGGCTCGTCACATTCGGAGTCGTCCCGGCGGCTCCCGAGACGGGCTATGGCTACATCGAAAAGGGCCCTGACCTCGACGGGGCCTTCCTAGTGGCCAGATTCGTCGAGAAACCCAACGCGGCCATCGCAGCCAACTACATCGCCTCAGGGCGGTACCTGTGGAACAGCGGCATGTTCGTCTTTCGAGCATCACGATTCCTGGAGGAACTCGGGCTACATCGACCAGACATGCTGGCCGATGTCCGCGAAGCGTCCTCGCGAAGTGCACGCAAGAACGGGACGATCAGAATCGATGAGGAGTCGTTCGCCGCGGTGAACGGAGACTCGATCGACTACGCAGTCATGGAGCAGACAGCCGATGCCGTTGTTGTTCCACTCGATGCCGGGTGGAACGACATCGGTACATGGGCTGCCCTTTGGGACATCGCCGACACCGACGACGATGACAACGTCCTCATCGGCGATGTCGTCGCGGTCGACACGTCGGGTTCCTACGTCCGCTCGACCGGCCGACTCGTCACCGTCGTCGGCTTGGATGACATCGTCGTCGTCGAGACCCCGGATGCGATCCTCGTCGCGTCCCGTGAACACGCTCAACACGTGCGTCGGATCGTCGAGTACCTCGAGGCCGCCGAACGGCCAGAGGTCGAGTAGTCCGCAGAACCCGCCAACTTCGAAGTCCTAGTCTCGGCACATGAGAGCCTCGCAATACGTTCCGATCACATCGTGGCTTCGCCACTACAAGCGTGTGTGGCTCAAGCCCGACGTGATCGCCGGTGTCACCCTATGGGCGGTGTTGGTTCCGGAGGCCATGGCGTACGCCGGTATCGCCGGTGTCGACCCCGTCATAGGCCTCTACACGGTTCCCCTCCCGCTGCTCGCCTATGCCCTGTTCGGTAGCTCGCGCAGCATGGTGGTCGGCACCGACTCGGCCACAGCGCTCGTCTCCGCTGCGACGGTCGGCGCCCTCGCCGCAAGTGGCACGGCCAACTACGTGGCCCTGACCTCCGCACTCGCCATCCTCGTCGGCCTCCTCTTTCTCCTCTTCGGTCTTCTTCGCCTCGGATGGGTCGCCAACTTCATCTCGCGCCCTGTCATGCAGGGGTTCATCGCCGGAGTGGTATTCGTAACGATCATCGGCCAGGTCCCCACCCTCCTTGGCCTCCCCGCCCACAGAGGCCGGTTCTTTGGGGAGGTATGGAACGTGATCACAGGCCTCGGAGGCGTCAACCCGGCAACCGTGGCCGTTGGCCTCACCGGCCTCGCACTGCTCGCGATCCTCAGAAGATACGCAGCGAAGACGCCGGCTGCACTGGCCGCCGTGGTGCTCGCGATCGTCGCGGTGGTGGTTTTCGACCTGGAACGCCACGGAGTGTCGACGGTCGGTCTCATTCCGTCCGGGTTACCTGACCTCGGACTGCCTTCCGTCGAAGCCGGCACCTACGGGACGCTCCTGTCGGGAGCACTCGCCGTCGTCCTGCTGGGCTACGCGGAGACGCTCGGATGTGCCAAAACGGCGTCCGCCCAGACCGGCGAAATCTCCGACCCCAATCAGGAGCTCCTCGCGCTCGGGGTGGCGAACGTCGGCAGTGGTCTGAGCGGCGGTTTCGTCGCCGTCGGTAGCTTCTCGAAGACGGCAGTCGCACTTGCTGCGGGTGTGAAGAGTCAGCTCGGCTATTTCGTCAGCGCGGCACTCGTCATCGGCACACTGCTCTTTCTGACACCGGCATTCACACACCTGCCTGACGCCGCTCTCGCCGCAGTCGTGATCGAGGCAATGCTGGCACTCGCAAAGCCGGGGTACTTCGCACGGCTTGCCCGGATCAGCACGCCGGAGTTCCTTCTCGCTCTCGTCGCGATGTTCGGCGTCCTCCTGCTCGGCGTGCTGCCGGGAATCGGCGCAGGCGTTGCCCTCGACCTCCTCCTGTTGATCCGCGGTGCCAGCCGGCCGCGTGTTGCCGTGCTCGGCAAGACCGCCGGACATGTCTATCAGGATGTCTCGCTGCACCCGGAGGGTGTCACGGTGCCCGGTCTGTTGGTCTTCCGCTTCGAGGCTCCTCTGATCTTCACCAACGCCGGGTACTTCGTCGAAGAGGTAGAACGGCTCGTGGTCGAGGAGAAGTCCGAAGTGGTCCTCGTCGACGCCGAAGGTATCAATGGGCTCGACTCGACGGCGGCCGAACGTCTTCTCGAACTCCACCGTGGCCTCGAGCGTCGAGGCATCGGGCTGAGTTTCGCTCGGGTGAGGGATCCGATCCTCGAAGTGATGCGTACCAGCGGAGTGCTTCAAGTGCTCGGGGACGACCATGTCTTCGGATCGATCACGAGCGGAATCAAGGCCTACAAGAAAGACTGAGCTCCGCTCAGCCGTACCTTGTACCTCGTACCTGGTACCTCGCCCCGCGGTCTCGTGCTGCTCCAGGTCGCGTTCTTGCTGTTGGCTGTCGGCTGTCGGCTGTCGGCTGATGACAGAGGACGCAGTCCGCTGTCATCCACCTAGCCTTGAAAGAGAACGAAGGGAGCCGGTCATGAAGACCAGGATCACCGAGCTGTTCGGAGTGGAGCATCCGATCATCCAGGGGGGCCTCATGTGGATTGCCACCGCCGAGTTGACGTCGGCTGTCGCGAACGCCGGCGCCATGGGGTTCATGACAGCCCTCACGCACGAGACCCCGGAAGGACTCCGCGAGGAGATCCACAAGTGCAGGGGCATGACCGACAAGCCGTTCGGCATCAACTTGACGTTCCTCCCGTCGCTCCGTCAGCCGGACTACGCCGGCTACCTCCAAGTGTGCGCTGAAGAGGGCATCGAGTTCATCGAGACGGCGGGTCGCAACCCGGAGCCTTTCATGGCACACCTCAAGGCGGCCGGCATGAAGGTGCTCCACAAGTGCACATCGTTGCGTCACGCCAAGAAGGCCCAGACGATCGGCTGCGACGCCGTCTCAATCGACGGGTTCGAGTGTGGCGGCCATCCCGGCGAGGACGATGTCACCTCGCTGGTGCTGCTCCCGGCGACAGCCGACGCGCTCGACATCCCGATCGTCGCGTCCGGCGGTTTCGGTGACGGGCGCGGGCTTGTTGCCGCCCTGGCGCTCGGTGCCGACGGCATGAACATGGGCACCCGGTTCGTCGCAACGCAGGAGACTCCGATACACCCCGCCATCAAACAGGCGATCCTCGATCACGATGAGACCGACACCGCACTCATCATGCGGACGCTGCGCAACACCGAGCGAGTCCTTGACAATGAAACCGCACGCAAGGTCCTCGAGATCGAGTCGACGGGTAGTGCCACGATCGACGACCTCATCCCGTATGTCTCGGGCCGCCGCGGGCTGCAAGAGGTGGTCCGGCATGGGAACGTCGATGGGGGCACCATGGCAGTCGGCCAGGTGATGGGCCTCATCCATGACATCCCGACAGTCGCCGAGCTGATCGAGCGGATCATGATGGAGGCGGAAGACCTGATCTCGCGGGGGCTGCCGGGCTTGATGGTGTAGCTCGCTTCGCTCGCGGTCGTCAGTCATCAGTCGTCAGTAAGAACGCGACCTGGAACAGCATGAGACCGAGGGGCGGGCCGTACCCGCGACACGATCTCCACGAACTCCACGACCCCGGACGCGATACGAGATGCAAGGTACGAGGTACGGCGAAGCCGGCCTAGTGCTCAGCCAATTCCCTGAACTCGTCGGGGACCGCTCGACTCTCGTCCAGCACCACCGACGCGTACCCGATGGACGTCTTGCCGAATTTGCGGCGCACCTCATCGACCGCCTTATCGAGCGCCCATCTCGACGAGCCCTCCCTGCTCCCAGGCCGCGTCCGCTCACCGTCGAGACCGAGTGGTAGCTCCAACTGCAGGGCCGACTCCATCACAAGGCGCGACACCGCTACCGCGAGCAGCGAGATCTCCCGGACGTCCGGATGATCATTGAGCGCACTCCGCACGAGACTCTGGGCAACCTCGGCGATGATCGGCGTGACCGACACCGCAGCGGGCAGGGTCACCGACCTCGTGACCGATCGTAGGTCGGCGAAGCGAACCCTCGCCGTCACCGTGTGCCCAGCCTTGGACTTGGAGCGAAGCCGGGACGCAACCCGGTCTGAGAGATGACGGATTGTCCGCTCGATCAGCTCGTCCGAGATGGACGAACGTCCGAGTGCGGACTGGGCGCTCACCGACGAGACACTCTGGTGCTGTTCGATGGCTCGGGGATCGCGATTCCATGCCAGCGCACCGAGCTTCGTTCCGACCGCGGTCCCCAGCAGCCGCTCGAGGGACGTCCCCGGTGCCTCGGCCAACTCCCCGATCGTGCGAACACCCATCTCGGCGAGTCGGGCCTTCGTGACCGGGCCGACTCCCCACATCAGCTCCACCGGCAGCGGATGCAGAAACTCCAGCTCCCGATCTGCCGGAACGAAGAGCAGCCCGTCGGGTTTGGCGACCTGTGATGCGATCTTGGCAAGGTGCTTCGTGCGCGCGATGCCCACCGAGACCGGCAGCCCCAGCTCGTCCTTGACTCGCTTCCTGATGGTGATCGCTATGTCAGTCGGTGACCCAAGTAGATGTATCGACCCGGCGACGTCGAGGAAAGCCTCGTCGATGGAGATCCGCTCGACGTGGGGCGTGAAGTCCTTCATGATGCCGATGGCGGCGTCGCCGAGTCGCTGATACTCGGAGAAGTGGCCGCCGACCATGATCAGGTGCGGGCAGAGCTCCTTCGCCCGCCTGGTGGACATCCCGCCGCTCACGCCGAACGCCTTGGCTTCATACGAAGCGGCCAGCACGACCCCTGAGCCGACGGCCATCGGCTTGTTGCAGAGGCTGGGATCGAGCAACTGCTCCACCGACGCGTAGAAAGCGTCGAGATCGGCGTGCAGGATCGTGGCTCGATCGGCCATGCACCCAGGTTACTCGAACGTGTGTTCGCCGAGCAGGCTTCATGGAGGCTTCATCTGCTCAACACGGCCACTCGACGTCCGTCCCCGATACTGAACATAGATCTTCAGAGAAAGGAATCACACCATGAAGAAGATCATCATCACGGTCACCGCGGCGCTTCTCATCGTTGGAGCGTTTGCGGCAGTGGCGGGCGCCGCCACCCCGGACGCTCCCGTCGCCGCGACGGCGGGCACCGGAAACGGATATGCGCACAGCTACAGCAACGGCGGGGCTGGAATGGGCCAGGGCTTCGGCGCCGGCTCCGGTCAGCACTACGTCGATGCCGACGGCGATGGCGTCTGCGACAACTTCGTCGATGCCGACGGCGACGGTGTCTGCGACAACGCAGGATCCCAGATGGCCGGAAGCGGAGACAACTACGTCGACGCTGACGGTGACGGAGTCTGCGACAACGCAGGATCACAGCAGCGGATGGGCCGTATGGGTCACCGTTCCTAGCGGGAACCTCGGTTCGGGGGCGTCTCTCCGGAGGCGCCCCTACGCACGAGTAGGAGACACCTTGCAACACATACAGGGGGCCTTCGTACGCTCCACAGTTCATCTCACAGGATGAATACGATCGTCAGCTCTTCGGTCGAGCGTGACGCGTAGTCGGCGGCGGAAGGGTTCCCTACCATGTCCGCCATGCGGCAAGAGAGCATCCTGGTTGTCGATGACGAGGAGAAGATCCGGGCCATCGTCCGCTCATACCTCCAGCAGGAGGGCTACCAGGTGGACGAGGCGGCAACCGGTGAAGACGCCGTCTCGAAGATCCGTGAGCGTACCCCCGATCTCGTCGTCCTCGATGTTCGCCTCCCCGGAATCGACGGAATGGAGGTGCTCCGGCAGGTTCGACGCGTCTCGGATGTCTACGTCATCATGCTGACCGCGAGAACCGACGAAACCGACAAACTCATCGGTCTCGAGGTTGGTGCCGACGACTACATGACCAAGCCGTTCAGTCCTCGCGAATTGGTTGCACGGGTCAAGGCAGTGCTTCGCAGAGGACGAGGCTCCACCACCACAGATGACGAGCTTCTGCGATTCGAGGGTCTCGATATCGACATCGCTCGACGCGAAGCGGCCGTCGACTCGTCTCCCGTGGAACTCACCAGCCTCGAGTTCGATCTCCTCGCTGCGTTGACCTCAGCTCCGGGCAGGGTCTTCACCAGACGACAGCTCATCGAACGGGTGTGGGGGTGGGACTTCTTCGGTGATGACAGGATCGTCGACGTCCACGTCAGAAACATCCGCAAGGCACTCGGCGATCCCGCCGACGCTCCTCGCTTCATCGGCACCGTGCGCGGCGTCGGCTACAAGTTCGTGGGGAGGAAACCATGAAGATCTGGCGACGCCTCCACACCAGGCTCTTCTTGTCGTATCTGCTCGTCATCACCGTCGGATCGCTTGCAATCCTCCTCGTGAGCAGTCTGCTGACCCGCTCCCTGTTCCAGAACCACCTCGGCGGCATGCAGCATGGCATGGGGGGCCTTCGCAACACAACGGTGTCGCAGCTTCGTGTGGCACTCTCCGACTCGTTGAATGTCGCGCTGCTCGTCGGGCTTGCCGTAGCCCTGATCGCCGCAGGAGCGATCGCGATCGTGCTCGGACGTCGCCTCCTTCGCCCGATCGAGGACGTTCGATCTGCAGCTGAACAGATCGCAGCCGGACACTACGACCAGCAGATACCCGAACCCGCTGTCGACGAACTCGCGCAACTCGCCGACGTTGTCAACATTCTCGGCCAGACCCTCGCAGCCACCGAGCAGCGACGGACCCGACTCATCGGTGAGGTGGCGCACGAACTGCGCTCTCCGCTCACAACGATTCGCGCCTCGATGGAGGGTCTGATCGACGGAGTGATCGAACCCACCGGAGACGTGTTCGCGACGATCGCAGACGAGGCAGCGAGACTCGAGCGTCTCGCCGACGATCTGACGTTGCTCTCCCAGGCCGAAGAGAACGCCATGCCGCTCTCCAAGGTCCCTTGTGATCTTGCGGATGTGGCCCGCCGTGCCGCCGAGCGGCTTCAGTCCCAGTTCGACGATGCCGGTGTGTCTCTGAAGTATCGGGGCGATCGGGCCCTTGATGTCATCGCCGACCCCGACAGGCTCTCACAGGTATTCATCAACCTGCTGGGCAACGCGCTCACACACACGCCGAGCGGCGGAACGATCACCGTCCATGCGCACGCCGAACCCGCCGGTGCGGTCGTGGATATCGCCGATACGGGCCGCGGCATCGCACCAGACGAACTCGAACACATCTTCGAGCGTTTCTACCGCATCGCCGACCCGTCCCACCCCGCCGGTCGAGGCATAGGCCTCACGATCGCCAGGAGCATCGCCCAAGCTCATGACGGTGACGTGACCGCCCACTCGAGTGGACTTGGCGCCGGAGCGACCTTCCAGGTGCACATCCCCCTCGCCTAGCATTGCGGGAATGAGGGGGTTTGTGGGCACCCATCGCGACCATTCCGGCATCGTTCATCGTGTTCGTCGCGCCATCTGGTCACGCGGCGGGCTTGTCGGAGCGTTCACGATCCTGATGGCGATCACCTTCTCTGTACTGATCCTGCACAAGCACACACTGTTCGGTACCCAGGTGTTCGACCTCGGCATCTTCGACCAGGGCGTGTGGCTCCTCAGCCGATTCAAGACCCCGTTCGTGACGTTGCGAGGACTCAACCTGTTCGCCGACCACTCGTCGTGGATCCTCGTGCTCGTCGCGCCCTTGTACTGGGTGTGGTCCGACGCGCGTGTGCTGCTGCTGCTCACCGTTGCAGCGGTCACCGCCGGTGGGCCACTGGTGTATGCCATCGCTCGAACAGAAGGGATTCGAAAGCCGCTGGCCGCAGCCCTCGCCGTCGCCTACCTGCTGCACCCGGCTGTTGCCTGGAACGTGTTGGACTCGTTTCACCCGGAGGTGCTCGCTGTCCCACTCCTCCTCGCTGCCTACCTGTTCGCCGGCAGACGGCACCTCAAGCTTGCTGGAGCAGCACTCATTCTGGCTCTAGTCGTCAAGGAGGACGCAGCGCTGGTGGTGGTGCCATTCGCGCTCTACCTGGGATGGCGATTCAAGGCGTGGCGCATGTCAGGCGTGGTCATCACCTGGGGAGTCCTGCTGTTCATCTTCAACTTCGAGTACGCCCTCCCGTACTTCTCCCCGACCGGCACTCTCATCTACACGTCCCGCTACGGAGATTTCGGGAGCGGGTTGCCGCAGATCGCGTGGAACGTCATCACATCACCCGGGACGGTCCTCTCGATCCTCGCCACCCCAACAAAGCTGCTCTACCTCGCCGGAATGATCCTGCCACTGTTTCTCGCGTTGCTGGCCCCCGAGCTACTGCTGGTCGCTGCCCCCATCACCCTCGCCAATCTCTTGTCCCTCCACGCCTACCAGTCCGATATCCAGTACCACTACACCGCCTACCTCCTCGCCGTCGTCGCGCTCGCCGCGATCCATGGGGCAGCGCGCACCGATCGTGAGCGACTCACCCGCTTCCTGGGCCCTTCCGTCGTCATCGGTGGCATCCTTGGCATGTTGCTGGCCGGACCACTCCCCACGAACCAGTCGGACAACCCGTGGTACGGAACCACCAGCGATCCAGCGGCGATCAACAAAGCCCTCACGCTGATTCCCGACGACGCTGCGGTCTCTGCCGACTGGTTCATCGGGCCACACATCGACCACCGGACCGTCGTCTACATGTACCCGAACCCCTTCGTCCGGGACTACTGGTCGGCGGACGCTGCCGCCGGACCTCCCATCGACGGCGCCGAGTGGGTGGTGATGAGGGCCGGCACTCCCGGCGAGTTCGCCGAGAACACCTTGGACGCCCTCGCGATCATCGAGGCCGATCCTCGATGGGAGCAAGTCGTCGGCAACGATGCCGTCCTCTTGTACCACCGTACGAGCCAGATCACAGCCACAGAGGAGCAACTGCGTCGAGCAGGCGGGTAGCGGTCTGGCGGTTGTGGGTCTCGATCTCGTGCCGGAGAGCCACCGGTTTGATCGGGGCATCATGCATCGCTTCTGGTGCTCCATCGACCAGCACCTGGCTCCAGCGCCGTCGCCACGCCTCAGGAACCGTATCGGGCACCGGAAGATCCCACAACACCAACCCAAGGATGGCCCACACTCGTGTCACCGCGTCAAGCGAATACCCTCCCCCGAGGGTGACCAGGAGTCGGCCCTTCGTGTGCCGCCCTGCGAGATCGACAAGCCTGCGGAAGATCGTCTCGTAGTCTCGGCTGGTCAGCATGAGGTCGGCGAGCGGATCCGACGCGTGCCCATCGGCGCCTGCCTGAACAACCAACACGTCCGGTCGGAACCACGAGAGTGCAGGTCCCATGACGGCATCGAACGTTGCGAGGTAGCTGTCGCCGTCCGTGAACGGATCGAGCGGGAGGTTCAGATGCTGACCCCGCCCCATGCCCCGTCCGAGGTCGTGGACCCAGCCGGTGCCGGGGAAGAGGAACTCCGGCGATTCGTGCAGCGACACGGTCATCACCTGCTCTGACGAGTAGAACGTCTCCTGTACGCCGTCGCAGTGATGCGCATCGATGTCGACGTACGCGACATACATGCCGGCATCCACCATCTCCTGGATAGCGATGGACAGGTCGTTGTAGACGCAGAAGCCTGCGGCCGAGGCCCGCTTCGCATGATGCAGTCCGCCACCGAGCTGGAGAACCCTGTCGTCGACACCAGACAGGATGCGCCTGGCCCCGATCAGCGTGCCACCGACGAGCTGCCGTGCCCCTTCGCCCATGCCCGGCACGATCGGGTCGTCTGCGGTACCGAGGCCGAACCGCTCGAAGTCGGGGACCTCCCTGCCTTCGCTCAACGCCTCGACTGTCGCCACGTACTCCGGATCATGGATCGTGCACACCTCATCAACGGTCGCCGGTTCCGGAACGAGTGGTACCGCATCGATTCCGACCTCGCGAATCAGATCCAAGGTCAACTCGGCCCGAATCGGACTGAAGGGGTGGCGCTCCCCCAAGTCGTAGTGCCGATAGCCGGGGCCGTAGATCAGGGTTGGCATGCCAGCGGAGGCGGCCAGACGATCTCGAGTCCCTCCGAGCACAGCCGCCTTGACACCTCGCGAAGATCGATGGTCTCTGGACGAACGATCACCCGAGTGCGACCGTCCGGCTCCTGTGTAGTGAGAATCGAGGCGATAGATATGTCGAGTTCGGCAAAGACCCTCGTGAGCGTCGCGAACTCCTCAGGCCGCCCCTGGATCTGGAGTTCCAACCTGCCCGACGGCCTGCGTGCCCCGGTGACAGCGAGGAAAGCGTCTATCAGGTCGGTCACAGTGACGATACCGACCAACGTTTCGTCTTCCTCCACGGGAAGGCACCCGATGCGGGCGTCCCGCATCGTACGTGCCGCGAGCTCGACCGGATCGCGAGGGTACGCCGTCGACACTGGCGCACTCATCACATCGCCGACGCGTGCCTCTGGGCTGAACGGACGGTCGGCCAGCTGGCTGGTCGCGAGCCGCAAGTCTCTGTCGGTCACCACACCGACGAGACGGCCCCCATCCATCACTGGAAGGTGGCGAAAGCCGCCTGTTTGCATCAGGTGATATGCCTCTGTGAGAGCAACGGCCGGGGATACCGTCACCACATCGCGATGCATGACCTCTTCGACGAACACGGCACCTCCTCCTCTCGCCAGAGGGTAGGGCGCCGGGAAACCCGGCGCCCTACCTGATCACTTGGCCATGTCGCTGATCACCTTGACGATGTCGGGATTGGCCAGCGTCGTGACATCCCCAGGTTCTTTGCCGTTGGCGATTGCGGCCAAGACGCGTCGCATGAGTTTCCCAGAGCGTGTCTTCGGCATGTCTGGCACGATCCAGACCTTGCCCGGCTTCGCGATCGGGCCGATCTCCGAAGCGATCATCGCCGAGACCTTGGCTGCGATCGAGTCACTCGCCTCCAGTCCAGGCTTCAGCGACACGAACACGTGCGGGACCTTGCCTTTGATCGGATCCGCGACGGGAACCACCGCAGCTTCCCCGACTTCTGGCACCATCAGCGCCGCAGATTCCAGCTCCTTGGTCCCAAGTCGGTGTCCGGCGACGTTGATGACGTCGTCGATTCGGCCGAGGATCCGGTAGTAGCCGTCTGCGGCCTCCACTGCGCCGTCACCGGCGAAGTAGGGCCAGTCTCGCCAGTCCTTGCTCTCCGGATCCTTGTTGTAGCGCTGGTAGTACTGCGCCACGAAGCGCTCGTCGTCGCCCCAAATGGTGAGCATACGTCCGGGCCACGGGTTCTGGATGCAGATGTTGCCTGCCTTTCCGGAACCTCTGGGGATGACGTTTTCCTCGTCGTCGTAGATGATCGGATAAATGCCTGGCACAGCGGGACCGGCGCTCCCCGGCTTCATCTTGTGGATCGCCGGTACCGTCGAGCACAGGAACCCGCCGGTCTCCGTCTGCCACCACGTGTCCACGATGACCGCTTCATCCTTGCCGACCGTGTGGTAGTACCACCGCCACACTTCCGGCTCGATCGGCTCGCCGACCGTCGTCATGTGCTTGAAGTGGTAGTCGTACTTCGCAGGCTCGTCGGGACCTACCCGCCTGAGCGCGCGAATCGCTGTCGGTGAGGTGTGGAAGATGTTCACTCCCAACTCCACCGCGACGCGCCACGGTCGCCCCGGATCCGGGTACGTCGGGACACCCTCGTAGACGACCGATGACGCCGCCAGCGCCAATGGGCCGTACACGATGTAGGAGTGGCCGGTGATCCAGCCGATGTCGGCCATGCACCAGTACACGTCCTCCGGGTGGATGTCCTGGATGTACTTCGAGGTGCCGGTCACATACGACAGATACCCGCCGATCGAGTGCTGGGCACCCTTCGGTTTGCCCGTCGTCCCTGACGTGTACATCAGGAACAGCGTCGCTTCGGAGGGAAGCGGTACCGGAGGCACCTCGACTCCGCGGTGCTCGGCCACAAGATCGTTGAAGATGAAGTCCCGGCCTTCCACCAACGGCGTCGCCGCCGAGTACTTCCCGGGATACCGCTCCCAGATCAGCACTTTGCTGACCTGCTGCCCTTCCTTGGCGGCTTCGGTAACGGCAATCTCCGCCTTCTGTTTGTGATCGAGCAGCGTGCCACCCCGGTAGTAGGAGTCCGTTGTGATGAGCACGTCGCTTTTGGCGTCGACGATCCGATCGGCGCACGCCTTCCCGGAGAACCCTGAGAACACCTGAGAGTGGATGACGCCGATCCGGGCGCAGGCCAGCATGGTGATCGGTAGTTCCGGCACCATCGGCATGTGCAGAGTGACGGTGTCTCCTGCCTTCAATCCACAGAAGTCCCGCAGCACTGCGGCTGTCTCGTTGACTCTCCGGTACAGCTCCTGATACGTCATGTGCTGGATCGGTTCATCTTCAGGTTCGGGCACGAAGTGGATCGCGGTCTTGTTCGAATGCTCGGCAAGATGCCTGTCGATGCAGTTGTAGGAGACATTCAGCTTCCCACCCACGAACCACCTGAAGAACGGAGGGTTGCTCGAGTCCAGCGTGGTGTGCCAGTACTCGTCCCAGTCGAGCAGGTCGGCGTACTCCTTGTAGCACTCGGGGAAGTTCGCTTCTCCGAAGCGATCGAGCACTGTCTCGTCGGCCATGTTGGCTTGGGCGATGAAGCTCACCGGCGGGTCGTAGACCTCTTCTTCCTTCCAGTGGACGGCGATCTCCGCTTCGCTGACGCCGCCAGTGACGCCCTCTGCCATGCCTGCTCCTTCCTCTCTGTTCCGTGACGGGAGGGATACGCCGGCTCCAGCGGCTCCCTCTACTCGACAGACCGGAACCACTCCACAGTTCGCGGAATCGCCACTTCGAGTCGAGTTGCGTGCATGCCGAAAGCCGTTTCGAACGCGCTCGAATCCACAACGAACGGTTCCTCGAACTCGTAGAGCATCTCCTTCAGCTCTCTGACCGTTGGATTGAACATACCAACCAGCCCGACCATCGACCTGGACATGGTCGATGGGACAACCTGTGTGCCCGCCACTTCGCAGATCCGCTCGATGAAGGCACGCGTGGTGAGTGGGCCGGCTACCGGCAGGTGCCATGTTTGTCCGTCTGCCCTGTCGTCGAGGCCCAGGGTTGCGAGCCCATCAGCGATGTCGGGCACGTAGCTGTAAGAGTGAAGCTGATCGGCGTCGCCCATCACTTGTGGCCGCTTGCCGGCGAGGATCCTCCGGAAGACCCGATCCCCCATGGCGCTCGTGACACCACGAGGGCCGAAGTAGCCCGACGCCCGTCCCATGGCCACCCGCACCCTCCCCACCCGGTGTGCTGCGATCAGGTCCTCCGCCATCTAAGCCCGCACAAGCCCCTTGGGACCCGCGGCGGCGTAGGGCAGGTCCTCGGTGAGGGGGGCGCCACCAGTCGGTCCGTACATGTAGAGGTTCTCGAGCGACACGAGTTTCGCCCCGGTTGTGACGGCGCCTTCGAGCACTCCCGCCTGAAAGGGACGGAAACAACTCGGGCCAACGCGTGTAGGGCGGGTTGAGGCACTGGTAGGCGACCGAGGCGCCCTGGAGAACGTCAGCGGTGAACGAGGGATCGGCGGCATCTCCCGCGACAATCTGCACACCATCAGGAACGACCGAATGGCCTTGCCGGCTGACCCCGATGACCTCCTCACCCATCGCGCTGAGATATTCGATCAGAGCCAGGCCGACGGCACCGGTGCCGAACACGACATGCTTCATAAGGACCCCTGTAGCGGCTGGTCCGATCGTAGGGACTCCATGAACGCTGTGCTTCCCCAGCCTGATGCCCGGTTACAGTCGATTCATGCATGGGCCATCGATCCGCCGCGGGCTGGCCACAGGGGTGGCGGCCGCGCTGATCGTCGCGGGCTGCGCCGGCGCATCATCGCCGCACGGAACTCCATTGAGCTCGTCTACCCAGACCACCGCTCCGATCACGACAACGACACTGGACGACAGTTCATGCAGGTTCGGTGAGGTGCCCAGCACGGGCGGCACTCCCGATCGAGGCGATGAGACCGGGTGGGTAATCGCCGATCCCGCGGAACCCGGCATCGACATCGCTTCCTTCGAGAAGGCCCTCGATCAGCTGGAGGAGCTGAAGGGAGTGCGCAGTTTCCTGGTCGTTCGTCACGGCAAGCTCGTGGTGGAGCGCTACTTCCACGGCGGGAACGCCACCCAGAGTCGCGAAATCGCGTCCGCGTCCAAGAGTGTCGTATCCGCGTTGGTCGGCATCGCCATCGACCGTGGCTATATCACCGGTGTGAATCAGACGCTGGACTCACTCCTCCCGGAGTCATTCGTAAACGGCGCCCACGGCGACAAAGCAAGCCTCACCCTGAGGTCTCTCCTCACAATGACCACCGGTTTCGCGTACGAACCGATCATCGTCGGGCGGCAGTCCCGACGCGACAGCGTGAGTGTCGAGAACATCCTCTCCGCACCGCTGTCATCGCCGAAGTCTTCCTTCCTCTACAACACCGGCGGGGTGCATCTCGCTTCGGCGATCCTCACCCGAGCCACGGGAATGAGCACCTGTATGTTCGCTACCAAGTATCTCTTCGGGCCGGCGGGAGTCACGGTCGACTGGTGGAACCAGGATCGAGACGGCATCTTCACCGGCGGGTGGAACATGTACCTGACCCCGCGAGAGCTGGCGAGGTTTGGGCAACTCTACCTCGACAATGGCGTACGTAACGGGCAGCAGGTGATCTCGGCCGACTGGATCCATGAGTCGTTCATTCCCCGCCTCTCACAAGTGGCCGGGCCCGTCACCGACTACGGCTATTGGTGGTGGATCTCTCAACTCAACGGAATGAGCGTCTACTCGGCTCGAGGTGGTGGAGAGCAGATGGTCTACGTGATTCCCTCGCTCGACATGGTTGTCGTCACCACTTCGGACACGGACATTCCTGTCGACGAGCGGCTCGATTCGTTGACGTTCCTATGGCAGTACCTGCTCCCGTCCGTCACACCGTGACTTTGGGTCTGGCCCTGCCACGAACGATCCGGTCGACAACTATGCCGGCGTCCCGTCCCACACCCCCGATCAGTGAGGACGTCAGGCCGACCTGGAAAGGAACTCCCACGAACCCGAGCCCATCCACGCCGGTGGGAATCCCCAACGGAACGACCGGCCAGCCCCGAGCGTCCAGCATCAACCCCGGAACGTCGATCCATGAGTAGTCGGGGCAGAACCCCGTGCACCAGATGATCACGTCCGGGTCGAGTCGGATGCCGTCGGAGGCGACCGGCGCACCATCGATGACGGTGCTGATCTTCGGAACGACGGTCACGCCCGCTGACACGACGGATTCGCGTGAGATACGGATCAGTGGCGCACCATGTGCAACTGCTTTCGGTGCGACCTTCCGTCCGATAGGAGTACGGATCGTGAGCACGTTGTGGAGCACCTGCCAGTACAGCCCACCCGCAACCCGGAGCAGTGGATCGGGAACGTGAACGGTGGGAGTGCCAGAGATCGTCACGTCTCTTCCCACCTTTGCGACTTCCTCGGCGATCTCTGCACCAGAGGTGCCGAACCCGACCACCAGGACCTTCCCCTCGGGCAACCGGCCAGGGTTCACGTACTCGCTCGAGTGGATCTGCGAGACGCCGCTATCAATCTCGTCGGCAAGAACGGGTACCCGCGGTGAAGGGTTCGTGCCAGTCGCAATGATCACCGCTCGAGCGAGGTACTCCCCGCCGGTCGACTCGATCGTGAACCCATCGCTGGACTTCCACACCCGCGACGCTCTGACGCCATGCTCCACGGGCAGCTTGAATCGAGCGACGTACTCGACGAGATAATCGGCCACCTGGTCCTTGGTGGGGAACGTCCCGCGAGCATCGGGGAATCGCAAGCCCGGCAACCCATCGTGCTGAGCGGGCGTGAACAGGCGAAGCGAGTCCCACCTCCTGCGCCATACGTCGCCGGTCTTCTGTTCGGTGTCGAGTACGAGGAAGTCCGCGCCGCGCCTGTGCAGGTGGTACCCGGCTGCAAGTCCCGCCTGTCCCCCTCCGATCACGATGACGTCATACACCTCGGACATGTCGATTCCTCCTGAGCGCCAGACTACGATATTAGAGTCACGTTCTAACGAATGGAACCCTATACTAACGAGATGGCTGTCGTCAAGAGCCGACGCGAACGACAGATGGCGGCGACGAGGACTTCAATCGTAGAAGCGGCCGGCCGGCTGTTCTCCGATCGCGGCTACACGGGCACGACCATCGAGGCGATCGCCGATGAGGCGGGCGTCGTGGTGCAGACGATCTACAACTCGATCGGGCCGAAGAGTGCCGTGCTCAACGCGGTGCTGGACCTGGCGGCATCGGGTCCCGAGTCCCCCAGATCGGTGCCGGAATTCATGCGAGAGCGTGTAGAGATCACGTCCACCGCGGCAGGGATGATCGGGGTGCTCGCGGATTGGTTCGCCGAAGCAATGCCCCGCACCGCCGGTGTGTTTCGGGTTGTTCACGAGGCCGCCGCCATCGATCGCGACATCGCCGACCTCGAAGGCCGAAGGGAGGCACAACGGTTCCACAACTATGCCGCGGCTGCTTCCCAGCTCGCTGGGCGTCCCGGCGCTGCCACTCTCCCAGCGGAAGACGTTGCCGCGACGATCTGGAGCATCGGGCATCCGCGGACATACAGGTTCCTCGTCGAAACGCAGGGCTGGGATCTTGATCGGTACCGGCGATGGGTGGCCGCCTGCCTCACCGCGGTACTGACGAAACACTGACCGGAACTGCTGAGTCTGGCCGTCGGCGGTGTCTCGAAGGCTTCCTATCATGAGCTCGTGAGAGGTGACTGGTGACCACCGTCATCGTGAATGGAGAACAGCACGCTTGCCCGCCGGGCATCAGCCTGCTCGGTTTCCTCCGCGGACCATTGGGATTGACCGGCGTCAAGCCGGGTTGCGGCGAGGGCGAGTGTGGAGCGTGCACGGTACTGGTTGACGGCGACCCCGTCTTGTCGTGTCAGACCCACCTCGACGAGGTCGCTGGTAGGTCCATCACGACGATCGAAGCGCTCGGCGCGGTCGACCTCCATCCAGTTCAGCAGGCGTTCCTCGATGAAGGCGCGTCCCAGTGCGGCTACTGCACGCCCGGAATGGTGCTGCGCGCCTCGGCGCTTCTCGCTTCCACCCCCGACCCGGATGATGCGGAGATCGCCGGCGCGATGGCCCCGAGTGTGTGCCGGTGCGGCGCGTACCCGCGACTGACCCGGGCCGTGCACCGGGCGGCTGAACTGCTGCGAACCGGAGCCGAACCGGTCGCAGCCATATCGCCTCGCCAGGTGTCGCTGCCCGCGCCGCGGAGACCGTGGGACCTGTGTGAGCCCGATGAGCGAGACTGGTTCGACCTACTGGGCGACGGGCTTGTCGTGGTATGGCCTCCACCATCGTCGGGCGGCTGGTGGGCGATGAACGGAGGCGCCTGGCTGCACGTCGCACCTACTGGAACCGTGACGGCGTTCAGCGGAAAGGTGGACGTCGGCCAGGACAACACCACCGCCTTCCGCATGCTCATCGCAGAGGAGCTGGTCGCACGACTCGACGATGTGCTGGTCGTGCTCGGCGACACCGACATGTGCCCCTTCGACATCGGAACGTTCGGGAGCCGGTCGATGCCTGACGCCGGCCAGGCGTTGCGCAAAGCTGCAGCCGGTGCCAGACAGGCTCTACTCGTGCTGGCAGCCGAGCAGTGGGGAGTCCCGGTGACCGACGCGTCGGTGGCGGAGCCAGGAGTTATTCACGGACCCGGTGGCGAGACACTCTCCTACGGCGATGCCGTCCGTGGACTTCGTCGGGTCGAGATCCTCGAGGGAGAACCCTCACTGCTGATCCCCGAGCACTGGCGTCTCGTAGGTCGAGCCCACGTGCCGTCTCACGTTGACGCGGTGACCGGCACTCGGGCGTTCGTTTCGGACCTACGCCGACCCGGAATGCGGTTCGGGGCAGTACTCCGCCCGCCGGTGCCGGGAGCGACGCTGCGACACGTCGACACGGAAGACCTCCCTGAGGGCGTGGCGCTGATCCGGGACGGCGATTTCGTCGCAGTCGTTGCCGGCAACGTCATCGCTGCCCGACACGCCGTGGCCGGGCTTCGTGCCGACTGGAACGAACCGCCCATAGGACCGGTCGACCTGGCCGCGCACCTCCGGGCGAGTCCCGTCGACGGTGAGGGCTGGGATGCAGGATTCGACGACTCAGTGGGAGATCCCGAAGCGGCCCTGGCCGGAGCAACCGAGAAGATCGAAGCCACCTACACGACCGCCTACATCGCCCACGTTCCGCTCGAGACGAGAGCGGCCCTCGCCGAGTGGACAGGCGATCGGCTGACCGTGTGGGTCGGCACGCAGGTTCCCTTCGGTGTGCGCGAACGGCTGGCAGGGGCACTTGGAATCGACAGCTCCCTCGTCAGGGTGATCGTGCCGCCGACCGGAGGTGGTTTCGGTGGCAAGCACACAGGGGAAGTAGCCACCGAGGCTGCCCGCCTCGCCCGTGCGGTCGGTGGGCCGGTGATGGTTCACTGGAGCAGAGCGGAGGAGTTCCGATGGGGGTACGTGCGGCCGATGGCCGTGATCGATGTTCGGGCGGCGCTCGATGGCAACGGCGACATCGTCGCCTGGGATCTTCTCGACATCAACGCCGGCTCGGCAGGGATCGGCTTCCCCTACGTGACCACCAACCGGCGGCTTCGCTATCAGGCGGCCGATTCGCCGCTCTCACAAGGCTCCTATCGAGCGCTCGCCGCCACGGCCAACCACTTCGCCCGTGAGTCACACATCGACGAACTCGCCCACGCAGCAGGCGTCGATCCGGTCGAGTTCCGTCTCAGACAGCTCGACGATGAACGGCTCGCGACCGTTGTGAAGGCAGCTGCGGATCAGCGCGGCACGCGCGGGAGTGGAAACGGCACGCGTCAAGGGTTCGGCATCGCCGCCGGATTGGAGAAGGGTGGCCGGGTCGCAACCAGCGCGGAGGTTCGCGTCAACGGGAACGACGCCGTCGAAGTGACAAGGCTGGTGACCGTCTACGAGTGCGGGGCGATCGTCAACCCCGACACCGTGCGGAACCAGGTGGAAGGCGCGGCGATCATGGCGCTGGGCGGGGCGTTGTTCGAGCAGCTCGCCCTCGACCACGGTCACATTGCCGACCCTGCGCTCGCCGCCTACCGGGTTCCTCGTTTCAGCGATGCTCCGGCTGTCGAGGTCGTGCTGATCGATCGTCCTGATCTCCCCTCGGCCGGCGCCGGCGAGACACCTCTCATTGCCGTTGCCCCGGCGATCGCGAACGCCATCTTCGACGCCACGGGCCGGCGCTTGAGGTCCCTTCCTCTCGTTCCCGATGGAGTCATGCCGTAGGGCGGTCCCTCGACACGACGAATCCGCGGCAGTGACCCGCCCCGTCAACCCACCGTGAGCGCCATTCCCTGCCTGGCGGCCTCGGCCCACGACGGCAACGACCGAGACATCTCATCCAGTTGGTCGTCTTTACGAGCGGGATCATGGTGAAAGACCAGCAGACGGCCCACCCCCAGCCGAACCGCCAGCCGAACCGCCCGTTCTACCGTGGTGTGTCCGAGATAGGCCTTGGCAGTGGACTCTGCCTCGAGGTGTTGACCATCGTGAATCAACAGATCGACGCCATCGGCGAGCCGAACGACCTCCGCGTGAGCAGGGTGCCGGCCGCATGGTCGACGATGTTCGGCTTCGCTCCGCCCATGATTCCGACGGACAGGTTTACGAGCACGGTGCTCCACCGCGTGGTCTCGTGCCGTCGCTTGGTCTCGGCCTCCACATTTTGCGAGAGCTGGCACGCCGGATGGGTGGGGACCTCACCGACCGCTACGAAGACGGCACCAGCGCCTTTCAACTCAGCCTGCCCGAGGCACCACCTGGTGAGCACAAGCGAGTGCACTCACTGGTCTCTGGGCTGGCGTGAGTTCAGCCACGCCCCGAAGGCGAACGTGGCCGTGGCGAGGAACGCGATCGCCGTGAAGGTCGCCATCGTGATCCCTTGATCGAGGCTCTGCTTGATCCACCCTGATGCGACTCCAAGTGCGATCAGGGCCAGCGTCGGCCCGGTCAGCAGCCATGGGACGAGCGACAGCGCGCCGAGTTCCGCACCACTGATGAGCGTCTCTATCGGAAAGGATCGCCGCGACGCGGAGATCGCGGCAGGTAGAACGACGGCCCCGGCAATGAACGGCGCAACGAGGATTAAGGCCCACGTTGCGGTCTGGGCGACGAACCCACCGATCCCGAGGACCCCCAAGCCGATCCAAATGAGGACTGTGAGGGTGGCTGTCGGGACGATACAGTGCAAGACGAGGATGGTTCCCCAGGTCCAGGGAAGCATCCGATGAGCGTTGGGTCGATCGTTCTCCAGGCGGATCGTTTCCAGGAGGCGCGATGCCGCCGCGTACAGGCCCGCGAACACCCCCGCTACGAGGATCGGCCGCCCTGTTGCGGCAACGCCTGCGACCATCGCAGCTGCGATGAAGCTCGCGGCGACGACGACGAGCCCGACGTTTCGCCGCAGGGTGAGCGTGTCGCGGGTGACGATCGCCAGCCATGGTGTGGCGACACGGGTCATCCGGAGTTCTCGCCCTCTGAAACGACCTCTAGCCCTCCCCCGTCGGGCGATGCCTTTCGCTGCCCGGACATCTCCGAAGAACAGCGCCGCCGACGCCGAGGAGCGAGCCTCCGACCGCTGCCACAGCTCCTCATAGGAGATTCGGTCCACGGTCCCGATGGCCGAGATCAGAGCGACGACGGCTGCGACACCCAGGAGGGTTGCCAGCACCACCCATCCGGGCACCGACCGGCCCCCGGCCGCGAGCACCGGAGCACCCGCCCAACCCCATGGACCCGACCACAGAGCAACCGTGCTCTGTCCTCGCGCCACCGCCACGGCCAACAGGGCCACGAGCAGGAGCACAACGGGTGTGGCCACATCGACGACTCTCCCTACGGAGGGCGACCGTTCGACGTGCCAAGACAGTGCTGTCGCCAGAAGGGCCAGAGAGGTCAGACCGGAGACGGCCGCGATGGTCATCCCGAGCGCATCGTGACGGACCATTGCTGCTGAGCCGATACCTACGAGGCCGCCGGTCACGACGCCGACCCCGATGGCGATGATCGAGGCTCTGCGTAGCTTCATGAGTGCAAGCCGCCGTCGGTTCAGGGGTGATGCCACCTCCCACTGGAGTTCGGGCGTGGTGAACAGCACCGGGCCCTGCCACGTGCCGTAGCGAAGAACCGCCCACGTTGCTCCGAGGAGCAGCACCGGAAGCCAGTCGAGCGTGTCGAGAAACGCGCCCGGGTGTGGCACGAGATCGCCGTGGATCAGTGGAGCGATGACGATGCCTGCGATCGCGGTGGCCAGGAACCACGTGTAGAGGTCGATCAGTCGATCCGAGAGTCGGCGCGGATCATGAGCCTTGCGACGGCGTCGCACGAAGGCCCGGACCTCGTGCTCCGTCGTCACTGGAGGCCCAGCTCTCGCGCCTGGCCGCTTGCCACCACCTCGTCTCGGGTGCCTACGACGGCGACACGACCATCGCCGACAACCACGATACGGTCGGCCAGGTCTTCAGCGAAGATGAGATCGTGCGTGCTGAACACGACCAGTGCTCCTTCGCCTTTAACTCGCCGCAATAGCGAGTGCAGGGCTTGTCTCGATGGAGGATCGAGACCGGAAACGGGCTCGTCGAGGATCAGCACCTCGTAGGGGCGTAGGAGCCCGCAAGCGAGTTGGGTCTTCTGTCGCAGACCGCGCGACAGCTCGCGAGGCAGCGAGTATCGGCGCTCTTCGAGCCCGAACAGATCGAGCAGCATGTCTGTTCTCTCCTCGGCATCGCCGACCCCGTGTGCCATCCCGACGAGGTCCAGATGATCGGCAACTGTGAGATCCGGGTACAGGGCCGGCGCATCGGGAATGAAGGAAACGAGGGCCCGAACGGTGTCGGACCCGCCCCGTCTGTGGACATCGACACCGGCGATGTGCACAGTTCCCCTGGACGGCTCGAGTCGCCCGGCGAGCATGGAGAGAGCGGTGGTCTTGCCGGAGCCGTTGTGGCCGATGAGAGCGATCGCTTCGCTGCCGTTCATCTCGAGGTCCAGCGACTCCAGCGCGGTCACGTCCCCGAAATCACGGCCAAGGCCCTCAGCTACAACGAGCGGCCGGTGTGTGTCAGCCATCTGGCCAGGCTAGTGCTGCGCCGTTCTGGCGAATCGAGATCTACCCGAAGAGCACCAGCACGACGAGACCGACGGTGATCGGCGACGCACCACGCAACCTTCGTTTGGCCCCACGTTCCTTGAGGATGAGCCAGCCGCCTGCCGCACCGAACAGGGCCGAAGTCCCCCGGAACGCTGCGACCAAGCCCAGCGGGGCGTCGGCGCAGGATCTCCGAGCCCGCTGTTTACCCTCAACAGCTGCCACGAATCTGCCGATGGTCGAGAGTGTGAAACGCAGACTCGCTGTCCTGTTGCTGTCCCTGGTGATCGGCGCGTGCTCTACGACATCGTCACCACCGGCGACCTTCGGAGTTGACGGTGCACCACAGCTGCTGAGGAACACCTACCTGACAGTCACCAGGCAAGCCGCCACGCTTGCCGCGTACGACGCTACCGACGATCAATGGCTGGAGTTCGCCCGAACCATCTGCGCCGCCGGCATCGGGACCTCCAAGGAGCTTTCTGACTTCGTCGATCAGAAGGTAGGTTCCA
This sequence comes from uncultured bacterium, assembly GCA_963827865.1. Lineage (GTDB taxonomy): Bacteria > Actinomycetota > Acidimicrobiia > Spongiisociales > UBA4744 > CAYLHS01. Next base: position 478,917 of record CAWHCO010000004.1, read on the forward strand.
AAGCCGACCCGAGTCTTCGCCAGATGTGGACGACAGCCTCAACGGCGGCCACGAGCGCGTTCTGCCCCGTAGGCGGAAGCTGAGTCACCAAGAGACTGCGGGTTCCATCACGCCCCATTCACGGCGGGCCCATACTGGGAACCATGATCGATCGAGAGATCAACCGCGACAGGGCTGTCATATTCGGAACCGACGCCGAACGCTATGACAGGGCCCGTCCATCATATCCCGCAGAGTTGGTGGACGATCTCGTCTCACTGGGAGGCAACAGGGTCCTCGATGTCGGATGTGGGACCGGCAAGGCGGGGCGTCTTTTGGCCGAACGGGGTCTGGATGTGCTCGGCGTGGAACCAGACGAACGGATGGCCGAAGTGGCGAGACGACATGGTCTGATCGTTGAAACATGTCGCTTCGAAGAGTGGGACCCGACAGGAAGGGCCTTCGATCTGGTCGTGAGCGGTCAAGCGTGGCACTGGGTGGATCAACGGGTCGGCCCTGCCAAGGCAGCCGACGTCTTGGCCCCAGGCGGGTCGTTCGCCGCGTTCTGGAATCGACCTCGCTACGACCCGGAAATCCGTGTGCGGCTCGACGAGGTGTACCTGCGTGAGGCCCCGAAACTCCCAGGGGACTTGGCGACGGTGGGAAGCGGCAGTGATGACAGGACCCCGAGGTTCGTTGAACCGATCGAGGCAACCGGCAGGTTCACTTCGGTCGAGGTTCATGTCTACCCATGGGAAGACACCTACTCGAGAGATCACTACCTCGATCGGCTTCGCACTCACAGCGACCACATGCTGCTTGCCGCCGAGCAGCGCGACCGGCTCCTCGAGGCTGTTGGCGACGTCATCGCCGCGGTCGGTGGATACCTCACGGTCGGCTACACCACAACACTCATCCACGCGGTGGCTGCCCGGAGAGAGCAGTGAAGCCGAAGAGAAGCGCCGGTCTGCTGCTCTTCAGACGCCGTGAGCGCATCGAGGTTCTCCTGGTGCACCCCGGCGGACCGTTCTGGGCTCGGAAGGACGAGCACGCGTGGTCGACCCCCAAGGGTGAATATGAGAACGGTGAGGATCCCGAGACGGCCGCCCGACGCGAGTTCACCGAAGAGCTGGGGGCATCGGCCCCAACAGGCCCCTGGATCGACCTCGGCGAGATGCGACAGCCCAGCGGCAAACTCGTCCGGGCATGGGCCGTCGAAGGCGACTTCGACCCGATCGGTCTGGTGAGCAACACGTTCGAGCTGGAGTGGCCGAGGGACTCGGGCAGGATTCGCGAGTATCCCGAAGTGGACAGGGCGGCCTGGTTCGACCTGACCGTCGCTCGCAGGAAACTCCACAGGGGACAGGTGCCATTCATCGACGCCTTGGTGTCGGCCCTCGAGACAAGCAACTAGGGTCGAGCTCATGGAGGACTCCGGTCGTATGCGACCCTCGCCGATGTTCAAGGCATTCTTCGACGCTCCGCGGTGGTTCTACCGCCATGGGCTCGGCTGGCTGATGGGGAAGCGGTTCATGGCCCTGTCACACGTCGGCCGCAGGTCGGGAGTCGAACGAAAGACAATCCTCGAGGTGGCCGTCTACCACCCCGACACCCAGGAAATGATCGTCGCGTCGGCCTTTGGGCCCAAGGCGGACTGGTATCTCAACATCCAGGCGAAGCCTGCGCACCTCATCCAGGTTGGACGCGTGGGCTACGTCCCACAGCAGCGCTTCCTCCAGCCCGACGAGGCGCATGCCGCTGCCCAGGAATTCTGTCGGAAGCACCGTCTCGAGGCTCGTGCCGCGATCCCGATGTTTGTTGCCATGGGTGGCGCTGAGAAGGGCGAGTTCTCCGACCCCGTCGACCTGCTGGCGTCTCTCCCAATGGTGGCATTCCGCCCGGCCACTGGGGAGTGACCCAGCGCGAGAGATGCCGCGAGGGCTGAACTCGACCAGAGGATACGCCCCCACAGCGCCTCGCGGGATCGCTACGATCACAGCAGGAGGATCCGATGGAGGCAGCACTCGTAGCCTATGCCACGAAGGGTGGCTCGACGCGCGAGGTCGCGATGGCGATCGCCCAAGTTCTGCGGAGTCGTGGTCTGTCCGTTACGGTCGCCGAAGCCGCCCACGTAAGCGAGCGTGTGAAGGACTACGACTTGATCGTGCTGGGTGGCGCGATCTACTCGGGAAGGTGGCACCGTGGCGCTCAACGGTTCCTGAGACGTCACCGGCGCGAGCTGACGACTCCAGCGGTGGCTGTCTTTGGCATGGGTCCGCGGAAGGACGTGCAAGAGTCCTGGGAGACCTCGAGAGCACAACTGGAGCGTGCGCTCAGCAAGCGACCTTGGCTTCACCCGGTGGCCATCACCGTGTTCGGGGGAGTCGATCCACCGAAGAAGCGCGGCCATCGCGACCTTCGCGATTGGGACGCGGTCAAAGCCTGGGCCGAGACGCTCGTCCACTAGCCGGGCCACGGAACCTTGCATCACGAGGGGGCCGGCTCCAAGAACTGACCCTGTCGCGCCGATTGATGCTCAACTCTGGACCATCGCCGCCAACGCGGACCACTTCTCCTGGGTCACTCCCTTGACGGGTAGCCAGATCGCGAACGCCAACTCACCGGGGACCGAGAGCACGGTCACGAGCGTGGACAGGAAGTCGGCGGCACTGGGTGCGGCGATCGCTCCAAACGACTCGGACAAGTACCCGATCGAGGCAATCACCAGCAGCCATCCCAGGATCCTGGGCAGGAAGCCCGAGGGGTGCACGAGCCAACCGAGGATGGCAAGGTGCGAAGCGAAGAACAGACCCCACACGCGCACCATGAAGGCGTCGGCGTCCAAGAACAGCTGTGCAAGCGCATTGAGCTGGTCCGCCTGGAACACGGGGAGGTAGGCGGCTCCACTCACGAGGCTGAGGGCCGGCGTGCTCCATGCCAGGTTAAGCGTTGGGCACGGCGGTGAGTAGGGTCGGAGCGACGAATAGGGGGTGACCACTTGACCAAGCTCGGATATCAGATTCCCAACTTCACCTACCCCGGGGTCGGACCCGACACGCTGTTCGACACCATCGCGCGTCAAGCGAAAGAGGCGGAATCGTCGGGGTTCGACACCGTTCTGCTCATGGACCACTTCTATCAGCTGCCCGGCCTCGGGAATCCCGATCAGTACATGATCGAGTGCTACACATCGCTCGCCGCCCTGGCTCGCGAGACATCGAAGGTTCGACTCGGGTCGTTGGTTACCGGCAACACCTACCGCAACCCCGCGATCCTCGCCAAGACCGTCACCGCGCTCGATATCGTCTCCGGCGGTCGGGCGCAGTTGGGCATCGGGGCCGGCTGGTATGAACTCGAGCATGACGCGTTCGGTATCCCGTTCGGCACATTCACCGACCGGTTCGAGAAGCTGGAGGAGGCGCTCCAGATCATCCTGCCGATGCTTCGGGACGAGCGGCCGAGCCTCGACGGTGACCACTACCAGGTGAAAGACGCCATCAACCAGCCCCCACCGGTGGGTCGTATCCCGGTAATGATCGGCGGATCAGGCGAGAAGAAGACGCTGCGGATGGTCGCCCAGTACGCCGACGAGTCAAACATCATCTGCGCTCCGGAGGATGTGCCCCGAAAGCTGGAAGCACTCGATCGCCACTGCGAGAACCTTGGCCGGGACCGATCGGAGATCACCGTGTCCTGGCAGCGGTCGGTCTGCATTGCCCCCACGATGGAACAGGCCAAGGAAGAACTCGACGCCTATCACGGACGACGCGGAATCGACGTCTCTGCCCTCGACGAGGACAAGCTCGCCCGCCTGAGGGGCCGGCTGATCTACGGCGACCCCGACACGGTCGGCGAGCAAATGAGCCAGTTCATGACGTTGGGTGTCGACGGATTCACAATCAACCTGCCTGCCAACGGCCATATCCCGGGTCGAGTCGCGCTGCTGGGAGAGACGGTCGCCCCGATCGTCGGCTGAGCTCGCCACGCTCGCAGCTGACGGCCGACAGTTGACAGCTAGCAGCCAGAGCGCGACCTGGCACACCACAGGACCGCAGGGCGAGTTCCTACCGATGACCGATCACCGACAACCGAAGACGGCGGCCGCAGGCCGCCTAGTCCCAAAGCGTGGGCGCGTAGCTCACCGGCTGGGGGAGCGCATCGGTCGGTGGCCCGAGCAGGCGCTCGATCAGCCCCGCCCAATCGAACGCCTCGTTGATCTCAGAAGCACCCAGCTCGATCAGTCGTTCCGCGTCGACGAACTGTGGGATGATCATGTCCAGGATCGTCTCGATCTCCTGCCGGAAGCGCACGTTCGTGCTTCGGACCCCATCGGTGCGGAGGGGAATGTCCGGCCGCAGCCGAACGTAGAGGTCGTAGGTCGACGACCAACGCCGCACGAGCGGCTTGACGTCGAAGGGGTCCTCTCCACTGGTGGCCCGCAGGAAGTAGGCGAAGTTGTCGATCACGGCACGATCGGTGACGAGGACTTCGGCCCGGTTGCGCAGCTCCAGCTCCTGTTGGATCTGGGCCATCAGCACCCAGAGTTGGGCCTCCGGAGCTGCTCCCTCGTTGAGACCGAGGGGGCTGTAGCGGACGACCTCCCGTCCCACCTCGACGCTTCGCCCGCTGCGCCCCACCGCGCCGGCGAACGAGTGGACAGCGTTCGTCTTGCGTACTGAGTGCGATCCGATGAAGGCGATCTTGCGAGAGGCCATGGCTGTTCCACGGTAGCCGCGCTCCTTCCACGGGTTCGGGCACGCTCCGACGAAATCGACGTTTCGCTCGTCGCCAGTGGCACGAACACCGCGTTTGCCCACCAACTGCGCCGCGAGGTCTCGGCAAGCCTTAGGTGAGAACGTGATCTACCAGATAGGATTGCGCCGGGGCGGGTGAGCCACCCCTGCCCACTCCAGAGAAGGATGGCGCCCAATGTGGATCTTCAGCCTCCTTGCCGGTGTCGCAGCTGCGGTCGTCGACACCGGGGTCATGGTTCCTCTCGAGTTTCCGACCGCTGACGCCAAACGCCAGGCGATGATTGCTGCGTTCATAGAGCGCTTCTTCCTCGGCTTCATGATTGGACCTGTCGCCGCCGGTCTCGGTGCGAACGGCATTGCCATCGGGGCGCTGCTCGGTGTCGGAGCGAGTCTCGGAACGTCGATCATCACCAGAACATGGGCGCCGATCATCGGCATGGGTTTTGTCACCGGCATACTCGTCGGCGTTGCATACGAGCTGGTCTTCTAGATCGCGGAACCCCGCTCCCGCTCTAGTGATTCCACCAGTCGGCAGACTCCCACGACTCGCGGATCCGGTAGGGATCGAGCAGGCTCCGGTTGATGGCAGCGAAGCACCTCACACCGGCGGCGAGGAACACCCAGATGGCAACGGCGAAGACGACAAAGCCCAACAGGGTGATGAGCCGCTGGCTCGCAATGACCGCAACCAGAAACGCCACTCCGGCAGTCAATACCCAGCGGGCGATCTGCTGAAGGCGCTGAACCTCGCGGTGGTGGTGTTCTGCCCCTACGAACGCCTGCGAGCGGCGCGCGTCGACACGCAGGGTCCGTCCCCGATATGTGGTCTCCCACAGGCCCGGCATCGCCAGACGAATTCGATACGGTCCTGCGACCAGTTCATCACCGTCGCGTGTCCACTTCAGCCGACCGTAGCCGGCACCGATCCGCTCTTCGGTGTCGCGTGAAGTCGCCACGTCCGCTCTCATCCAACTCATCGTACGCTCGAACCGCTCGGCCACACACAATCTCGCCAAGCTGCGGACTGCACGATCTGGCTGGCGCAATGTGAGGGCTGATCGCGCTGGATCCCGCTAGTCGACGCCCATTCGATCAGTCGTCGAGATCGGCCAGGCGTCCGAACAAAGGCTGCAGTGCCGGGTACAGGTCACGGTACGCCCGGTAGGCCTTCTCGTACACGGCGACGTCCTCACCGGGATCGGTCGGCGGGCCGAGACGGACCGCTGCGCCGCACGCCTCACTGACGGAGGTGAACGCCCCGTCGCCCGTGGCGGCGAGCATGGCGGCGCCGTAGGCGGCTCCTTCCGGAGTCTCGGCGACACGCACCGGCGCTCCGATCACATCGGCAATGATCTGGAGCCACACCGCACTGGCCGAGCCACCACCGGACGCCCGGATCTCTTCGAGAGGTGTCATCGACCGGATCAACTCGACCGAGTCCCTCAGCCCGAAGGCCACCCCCTCCATCACCGCCCTGGCGAGATGTCCGAACTCGTGGCGAACGGTCAGACCAACGAAGGAGCCGCGCGCCAGTGGATCGGCATACGGGGTCCGCTCGCCTGTGAGGTACGGAGCGAACAGAAGGCCGTTCGAACCGGCCCGCAGGGCCGAAGCCGCCGCGTCGAGGTCGGAGTATGCTCGGTCGGGCGCCAGCGTGTCCCGAAACCACTTGAGGCTCCCTGCAGCCGACAACATCACGCCCATGAGGTGCCACATCTCGGGCACCGCGTGACAGAACGCGTGCAACCTCCCCTCCGGCTCGAAAACCGGATCCGATGCGGACGCGAAGACGACGCCGCTCGTCCCGATGCTCATCGCGATGACCCCTGGAGTCACAGCGCCGACGCCGACACCGTTGGCCGCCTGGTCACCTCCACCGCCGAAGACGGGCGTGCCCTCCGCCAATCCACTCGCCGCCGCGGCATCTGCCGTCACGGCGCCGGTCACGTCCGTGCCCTCGTACGTCGTCGGGAGCCAGCCCCGGGGAATCCCGAGCGCAGCAACGACGTCGTTCGACCAATCGCGCGCTGCGAGATCGAACAGCATCGTCCCCGACCCGCCGGCTCGGTCTGATGCGTGGACCCCGGTGAGCTTCAGGCGGACGTAGTCCTTCGGCAGCAGCATGTGCGCGGTGCGCTCGAACACCTCCGGTTCATGGTTGCGTACCCACAGGATCTTGGGGGCGGTGAAACCGGTGAGGGCATCGTTCCCGGTCGTCGCGATCAAACGCTCCCGACCGACGATCTCGCGGATCTCATCGCACTCGGCCTGGGTCCGCTGATCGTTCCAGAGGATTGCCGGCCGCAGCACGACGTCGTTGGCGTCGAGCATCACCAACCCGTGCATCTGTCCGGTCAGACCCACCCCACGAACCTGGGCACCTTCGGTACCGGTGGCTTCGAGGACCTCGCGGATAGCGGCGACGGTCGCGTTCCACCACAGCTCTGGCGCCTGCTCAGACCACAGGGGCTGTGGCGTGACGAATCCGTACTCGGACCGACCAACGCCAACCAGCGAACCCTCCGCGTCCATCAGGAGTGCCTTCGTCGCCGTCGTCGACGAGTCGATGCCGATGTAGAACGTCATGATCCTCTGATGAGCGTTGTCTGCTCGCGGCGCGCGATGGTACCCCCGCCGTCATAGCGCCGGGTACAGGACGCCGGCCCCGTGTGATAATTGAGTGAACACAGCGGCGCGACAATGCGAAAAGTGCGCCATTATGGCGTGTGGGGTTTCGAGACAGGAGGAGATGATGACCGAGTTCTTCACAGGTGTGGATGCCATCCGCTACGAGGGCCCGGACTCGCCTAATCCCCTTGCCTTCCACTACTACGACCCCGACCGCGTCGTGACCGGAAAGACGATGAAGGAGCATCTGCGCGCCGCCGTGTGCTACTGGCACTCATTCCAGTGGCCGGGAAGCGACGTGTTCGGGGCCGGCACCTTCGATCGGCCGTGGCTCGACCCCTCGATGGACCCGATGGCGGCCGCCAGGATGAAGATGGACGCAGCGTTCGAGTTCTTCGGCAAACTCGGCTTCCCGTTCTGGTGTTTTCACGATCTCGACATCGCCCCTGCCGGCGACACGTTCACCGAGACCCGAGCCAATCTCGAGACGATGGTCGAGTACGCCGCAACGAAGATGGAGGAAACGGGAGTGCGCTTGTTGTGGGGTACCGCGAACCTCTTCGGGAACCCCCGCTACATGGCGGGTGCGGCGACGAACCCCGATCCGGACGTCTTCGCCTATGCGGCCGCCCAGGTGAAGAACGCAATCGACGCGACTCATCGCCTCGGGGGAGCCAACTACGTGTTGTGGGGCGGGCGCGAGGGATACGAGACCCTCCTCAACACCCGGATGAAGCAGGAGGCCGACCAGTTCGCCCGCTTCCTGCACATGGTGGTCGACTACAAGAAGTCGATCGGCTTCGAGGGCACTCTTCTGATCGAGCCCAAGCCGCAGGAGCCGACCAAGCACCAGTACGACTACGACTGTGCGACGGTGCACGGGTTCCTCGAGCGCTACGACCTCCTCGGCGAGTTGTTCGTGAACATCGAGGTGAACCATGCGACTCTCGCTGGTCACAGCTTCCACCACGAGGTCTCCTATGCCATCGACAACGGAATCTTCGGGTCGGTCGACGCCAACCGCGGTGACTACCAGAACGGGTGGGACACCGACCAGTTCCCCAACTCCGTCGACGAGTTGAGCCTGGCTGTGTACGAGATCCTTCGTGCCGGGGGCTTCGCGACCGGCGGATTCAACTTCGACGCGAAGCTACGACGCCAGTCGATGGCGCGCGACGACCTGTTCCACGGGCACATCGGCGGAATCGATACTCTCGCCCGATCGTTCCTCGCGGCAGCGACGCTCCTCGAGGACGGTGACCTCGAGGCAGCCCGTGACAAGCGCTACGCCGGATGGTCAGGCGATCTGGGCACCGCAATCTTGAACGGCGATGTCGACCTCGCCGGACTCGAGGAGCGGGTTGTGAACGGCGGGGTGGATCCGAGCCCGGTTTCCGGTCGACAGGAGGCGCTCGAGAACCTCGTCAACAAGGCGATCTGGAAGTCCCAGTAGGGCGCGTTCGAAGGCGGCGCCGCCGGGTCACCGGGTGAATGAGCGAGGTCAGCGCGACGCGATCATCGCTAGCGTGGTGCCTGAAGCCAACCCAGGTCACAATTCGATGACGCCGGCGCCCACCCGCACGCTCCGAATCGGTACCAGGGCCTACCCGCTGGTACTGCCTTCGTTGCGCGACCCTCGCCTCCATCTCGCCGCCGTCATCATCACCATTCACGTACTCGGCCAGGTTGCGCTCGGTTTTCGGGTCTCTGTGCCTCAGATCGTGGTGGCGATCATGACCTGCGCGATGCTCGAGCTGGGCATCACGTTCGTCCAGGAGCGTCGTGTCGTGTGGCCCGCGAGCGGGATGCTCACCGGAAGCGGCGTAGCGCTCATCCTCAGGCTCGTCGGCATGGGTCGAGACCAGCATTGGGCTTGGCACGGCTGGTATGTGTTCGCCGCAGTTGCCGGCTTTGCGCTCCTATCGAAATACCTGATCCGACGTCACGGAACACACGTGTTCAACCCGTCGAACCTAGGGCTCGTCCTGGCATTCGTCATCCTCGGCAGCAACATCATCGAACCGCTCGACTTCTGGTGGGCACCGTTGGGACCCGCGATGGTGGTCGCCTATCTCGTGATCCTGGTCGGTGGTCTCGCTATCACGTCGCGGCTCCACTTGCTGCCCATGGCGATCGCATTCTGGGGCGCTTTCGCGGTGGGCCTCGGCGCTCTCGCGGCATCTGGACATTGCATCACGACCGCATGGTCGCTGGCGCCGGTGTGCGGCAGGTCGTTCTGGTGGGTGGTGGTGACCTCGCCGGAACTGCTGATCTTCCTGTTCTTCATGATCACGGACCCCAAGACCATCCCTCGAGGACGCGCTGCCAGGGTTGTGTTCGCCGTCGGTATCGCCGCGCTCAGCACATTGCTCATCGCACCGCAGACCAACGAGTTCGGAGCCAAAGTGGGTCTGCTCGCAGGCCTGGTGGTCCTGACACCGTTCAGCTTCCTCTTCGATCGGGTCGCGCCAGATACGGACCGGGCCATCCCCAATCGGATCATGAGGCTATTGACGACCAGGGGATCCCCGGGATCGGCCCGCATCTTCGGACGCGGTGCCGTCGTCGGAGTAATGGTGATCGCGATCCTGACCGGGGTGGTCGTCGCCGGAGCACCTGCCCGCGACCGAGCCAACGCGGCTCAACCGATCGGGGTCGCCGCTATCGACGTCACCGTCGATCTCACCGCGCTTCCCGACGTGACCGTCGATGGCGAGGTTGCGGCCCTTAACAGTGTCGCCGCCGATGATCCCGGTGCGCTCGCCGCCGATCTCGCCCGAGCTCTCGCCATCGAGGCCGAGGCGATGCGTCGCGCCGACACCAGTCTCCTGCGAGCCGCCGATGACGGGCCGCGGCTCGTGGAGATGGAACGCGCCATCGAGCAGGCAGCGACCCAAAACCGTCTCCCCGTACCGACGTATCACTTCACCCAACTTCATCTCGTCGTCGAGTATGTGGACGGCCCGCAGGGCGGCGCGAATCTCGCGCTCCAGGCGGACGGCACGGTGCAGACGGTGACCTACGACGCAGCGGGAAACACGCTCGACACGACGGAGGCGCCGTTCACTTCCACATTCGTGTTGCGAACATCGGCCTCTGGTGACTGGATCATCTGGCAAGCCGGCCCATAGGACTGAGCACCGGGTCTCGACATTCGACTGTTCGTCCGGCGCCCTGTTATCAGTCCAGAGGATTCCACACCGCCGGCTCACCCACACCTCGAGAGATCGTGGCAAATGTCCCGGCGTCGACCTTCATCCAAGGCCCGGTTTCGCCGTCTGGCCACTCGACACGAACCTCGGCCGACTGCGCATCCCCGATTCCGAAATGCAGCCAGCCGAGCTCGCCACTCGCGTGCCCGCCGCCGATCGTGACCTCACGCTCGATCGTCTGGTCTCCGAACCGGACGCTGACCCAAGCACCGATGGCATCGCGGTTCGCACTCGGCTGCACGAGGTCGAGGGCGATCCAGTTGCCCATCGGCAGCGGGGATCGAGCATCGCCGGCTCCGGCATTGCGCCACAGCTTCACCGGCTCCTGCCGGTCGACCTCGATGATGTCGACGAGCCCGTCGAGGTTGAAGTCGGCGATCGCCGCCCCGCGGCTCCGCCCCGGGCTCATCATGCCGGCTTCCTCCGCGCTCTCGACGAAGGTCCCATCGGACTGACCGAGAAGCAGGTCGCTCGGATCCTCGGCGGCGAAGTCGGGCTGCGCCTCGACGTTGCCCTTCGAGATGTACAAGTCGAGCAGCCCGTCGTTGTTGACGTCCGCGAATTCCGGATGCCATGCCGTCGATGGCAGTACGGCGTCTGCGAAGAAGGGCCGGTTGGCGTTCACGCCTTTGGCGAACGCTATGTCCGTGTAGCTGGGCCCGCTCGCCCCCTCCTGGAGGGTCTGCAGTTTGTTGTCGGCCTGGCTGGTCAGGAACACCTCCGGCACACCGTCGCCCGTGACGTCCTGGCTGGCGATCCCCATACCCCAGATCTGCATCTGGTTCCAGCCGTCTTCTCGACCGTACAACACCGGCGGCGCTCCAGCCTCGACACGCCACAACTGCTCCTCGCCGTCCCGGTAGTAGTGACGGTCGTTGGCCATCCGCAGATCGTGCCGTCCAGAGTGATCCCAGTCATAGAACAAGATCGACAGTGTGCACCAGCCCGGTTCGAGCGAGGTCTCCTGGGAGTAGCCCCCATCGACGGGGCGGTAGAGGGCGTTGCCCGCGCACGTCCCTGTCTGCTCCCCATTGGCGTCCAGTTCGAGGTAGTTGCCGAAAGCGAGCGTCGGTAGCCCGCTGTCGTCCTCCCATGTCGCACTGAAGGCGGTCGTCCACTCGGATCCCCCGTCGAAGCCGAGCCCTTCATTCGCCCGTGCGAACCTACACCCGCCGAGACCTCGGAGGATCACGTTCTCCCCAAGACGGAGCACGGCCAGATCCACGACACCGTCACCGTCGGCATCGATCGGATAGGCACCGACGACGTCGGTGAGATCGGTCACCGGGTCGGGGATTTCCTCAAAGCGAAGCTCGCCACCCACGGCGCTCACATTCCGATACAGGGCTGCCGCGTTCACACCACCGGCGAGATAGACGTCGGGACGGTGATCGTCGTCGCAGTCGAACACGGCCACTCCGCCGCCGACGAAGAACGTGAACCCACCGTCATACACGTGGTCGATTCCCGCCGCAGCAGCTTGCTCGACGAGATGGGGCGGTGCTGCGGCAACCGGTTCATGGCTGGCTGTTGCAGCGGCGGCGGTCCACACGACCCCAACCGCAACGAGGATCCCTGCGGCGATACCGGCCAGCAGGAGCACGGTCGCGTGTTGCGGAGCGGAACCTTCAGCATCGGCCATGGCCACAGTATGCCTTACCGATGCGGATCACGCCCGAAGTGGACCGGCGACAGTGAGTCGCTGCCCTGCCGGGTCCGCTATGACACGGTTGAGCGCTGCTTCGCCGGCGCCGATCAACCCGGCATTGACCCCAAGGCCACTGCGGACGATCGATACCAGTTCGGCTGGCGCCTGCAGAGCTGAGCGACGGACGGCTTCGATCGTTGCTGCCTCGATGAAAGGAAACAGACGGTGGTACATACCGCCCAGTACGACGATCTCCGGGTTGAAGATGTTGATCAGGTTTCCTATGCCGAGGCCGAGCCACCATCCTATGCCGGCGATCGCTTGCAGCACATCCGGGTCGCCTGTCGAGGCGCGGCTCTCGATCGCCTCGACGGTGGCGAGCCCGGTGGCCGGTGGAGTGTTCATCAGATGCAGGAGCGCCGCCTCCCCTGCTTCGGTCTCCCAGCATCCCGATCCGCCGCATCGACAGGTACGGCCGTCGGGGTTGACCTTCATGTGCCCAGCTTCTCCCGCGTATCCTGCGGTGCCCACAAGCGGCCGGCCGTCGGCGATGACCCCTACGCCGATACCCACTTCCCCTTGCACATAGACCAGATCCCGCACGCCGGGGTACAGCCCGCGCCGAAACTCGCCCAACGCACCGAGATCCGCCTCGTTCGCGACCAGCACCAGGGTGTCGATTCCCAAGGCATCGCCGACCAGCCTGCCCAGCCGGACTTCGCTCCAGCCGAGGTTCGGGCCCAATCGGACTATGCCGTCCCCGCGCCGTGTGATACCGGCTACCGATACGCCGACACCGGCGATTCGGTGATCCGGCGGAAGCGAGTCGAGCAGTGGACGTATGAGCGGAACGAGGTCGGTGATCGTATCGGCGGGGCCGGTTCGATCCCGTGGGCGCGCGATCCGCTCCTGATTGAAGACGTGGCCGCCGAGACCGACGGCGGCCACGGCGATGGAGTCAACGGCAATCTCAATAGCGACGGCGATCGCACCGGTAGGTCGAGCCCGCACGACGAGAGAGGGCCGGCCCGGTCCCGTTGATGTTGCTCCCGGCCCTTCGTCGACCAAACCCAAATCGGTGAGCTCGCCAATCAGGTCGGCGATTGTTGATCTGTTCAACCCCGTGACAGCCGCCAGCTCGGATCGAGATCGCGGACCGAGCAGGTGCAGCCGCTCCAGAACGGTCGACAGGTTATGTCGACGAAGCTCATCCGCCGCCATGCCGCGAGACCTCCGGCGGTCGACGACGTGTGTGCGACCTGTTAGATCCAAGGGTGCTCCTGGGCCATTCAGACTATCCAACTATATCTTGATGGCCCCTCGGCATCCCCTGGGCGCAAGCCGGCGCGCGCTCTCCACCTCCTTCTCGTGTCGACGCCGGGCAGCGGTGGAGCGCTGAAGCTAAGATCCGGTGGAGACCGCCATGGTTTTGTTGTAATCTCGAACATATCCGAGAGCTGTGCGCGGATTGGAGCCGGGCCGGTACCGGCGATGTACTCTGAGGAGGATGTACGGAGTTGAGGGTGTAGCAACCGGATGACGTTCACGTGTCCCGTTCGGGACCGGATCTTGAAGGAGGAAACAGATTGAAATATCGCAAACTCATCGCGGTACTCGCGGCCTTCGCGTTCGTGCTGACCGCGTGTTCGAGTGGAGGGGAATCGACCACGACGGCAGCCGGTGGCGGAGCGACAACCGCTCCTTCCACCGCCAAGATCGTTGTCGGTGTCTCGTGGAACAACTACAACGAGGAACGGTGGGCCAAGTGGGATGAGCCCGCGATCAAGGCGGCGCTCGATGCCGCCGGGGCCGAGTACATCTCGTCGGACGCCGGCTCCTCTGCCGACAAGCAGCTCAACGACGTCGACCAACTGATCTCACAGGGTGCCAACGTTCTGATCATCCTGGCCCAGGACGGCACGGCCATCCTGCCTGCGGTGCAGAGCGCTATCGACCAGGGAATCCCGGTCATTGCCTATGACCGGCTGATCGAGGATCCTGACGCCCTCTACATCACCTTCGACAACGTCGGGGTGGGCAAGTTGATGGCACAGGTCATCTACGGTCTGGTCCCCACCGGCGTGTACGCCGTTATCAAGGGAAATCAAGCGGATGCAAACGCTGACTTCCTGCGGTCGGGCTTCGAAGAAGTCATTGGCGACGCCGTCACCTCTGGTGATATCACGATCTGCTGCGAGACCTATACCGACAACTGGGATGGGTCGAAAGCGCAGACCGAGATGGAGCAGTTCCTGACGCAGGAGAACAACAAGATCGACGCGGTGCTCTCCGAGAACGACGGTATGGCCACTGGTGTGGTTGCCGCTCTCGAGGCACAGGGCCTCGCCGGCCAGATCCCGGTTTCGGGTCAGGACGGCGACTTGGCTGCCCTCAACCGGATCGCACTCGGCACGCAGACCGTGTCGGTGTGGAAGGATGCGCGTGAGCTGGGCAAGGCCGCCGGTGAGGCAGCCGTTCAGCTCGCCCAAGGCGCAGCGCTCAGTGATGTGAGCGGGGTACAGACCTTCGCCTCGCCCGGCGGCAACGATCTGACCTCGATCCTCTTGACGCCTATCGCGATCACCCAGGACAACCTGAACGTGGTCGTCGATGCCGGATGGATCGATCAGGCAACCCTCTGTGCGGGCGTTGCCTCAGGCACGGTTGGCGCTTGCCCGTAAGCTGAAGAAGCTGAGTGGCATGACCAGATGCGCTGCGCCCGCAATTCTGTGGGCGCAGCGCGCACCTTCTCTACCATGTGAACCGGATGAGCGTCACTGAAGCCCCAACCGACAATCCCAAGTCGGCCACGCGGTCACGGCTCTCGTGGCTTGGCAAGATCCTTCGAATCTCCTCTTTTCGCAACGTTTTTCGAGTCGCTGAGATCGACAGTCGCCTCCTCGGCATGCTCGGCGCCCTCGCCATCATCTGGATCGCCTTTCATGTCCTTTCGGGTGGGACGTTCCTGACGGCGCGCAACCTGTGGAACCTTTCCGTTCAGACCGCCGTTGTCGCCATCATGGCCACAGGGATGGTGCTGGTCATCGTCTCCCGCAACATCGATCTGTCGGTTGGCTCGATGCTGGGAATGATCGGCATGGCGATGGCGGTTGTGCAGACCGAGGTCCTCCCTAACTGGCTGGGCATCGGCCACTGGGCGATCTTCCCGATCGCGCTCATCTTCGGTCTCGTCCTCGGCGGCTTGGTCGGGGGCCTCCAAGGGGTCGTCGTCGCCTACGTCGGGGTGCCTTCCTTCATCGTCACTCTGGGTGGGTATCTGGTGTGGCGCGGTGGCGCTTGGGCCCTGTCGCGCGGTCGCACCATTGCTCCGATGGATCGGACCTTCCAGCTCCTCGGCGGTGGCTCGCGGGGTGTCATCGGCGAGACGCGGACGTGGATCGTCGCCGCCGCCCTGTGCCTGGCCATCGTCTTTCTGCTGTGGAACGCACGCCGGCAGCGAACCAGATTCGGGTTCCGGCTCCGGCCCATGTGGGCCGAGGTCAGCATCGGGACCATCGGCTGCGCAGCCGTGCTGGGCACCGTGTTCGTGCTCAACCACTACTACATGGCGGAGAATCTGGCCAAGCAGTACGCCGCCGAGCACGGGATCGTCTACCCGGCGGGTGGATTGCAGATCCCGCTCGGTCTGGCCAATCCAGTACTGATCGTCCTCGGTGTGGCGATGGTGATGACATTCGTCGCCACCCGCCGCAAGTTCGGCCGCTACGTGTTCGCCATCGGCGGCAACCCCGAGGCCGCCGAGCTGGGCGGTATCAACACCCGGCGCACCCTCGTCAAGACGTTTGTCCTGATGGGGGTCCTGGTAGCGATAGCAGCCGCCGTCTCCATCGGGCGGCTCAACGCCGCGACGAGCGGCCTGGGGACTCTGAGCGAATTGTACGTGATCGCGGCTGCCGTGATCGGTGGCACCTCGTTGCTCGGCGGCATCGGCACCATCCCGGGAGCAGTCCTGGGAGCGCTCGTCACGCAGTCGCTGCAGTCGGGCATGGTGCTGATGGGGATCGAGTCTGCATACCAGCAGATCGTCATCGGCATCGTCCTTATCATCGCCGTGGCCATCGACGCCATCTTCCGAAAGAGGGCGACGACGTGAGCGGCACAATCGGAGATCGACCACCGCTCGTCGAGTTGCGACACATCCGAGTCGCGTTCGGCGGCGTCCACGCCGTCGACGACGTCACCGTCGACCTCTATCCGGGCGAGGTCGTCGCACTGGTCGGTGGCAACGGCGCCGGCAAGACCACGCTCATCAAGACCCTGTCCGGGGCGCATCGTGCAGACTCAGGCGAGATCCTCATCGACGGTGAGCAGGTGCACATAACCGGCCCACGCGACGCCAAGGCGCTCGGCGTGGAGACCATCTACCAGACGCTGGCGCTCGCCGACAACATCGACGCACCGGGCAATATGTTCCTCGGCCGCGAGCTGATCAGCCGCTGGAAGACACTCGACTACTCGGCGATGGAGAACGCCACCCGCAAGGTGATGGGGCGCCTCAATCCCAAGTTTCTCAACTTCAAGGACCCAGTTGCCTCTCTCTCCGGTGGCCAGCGCCAATCGGTGGCGATCGCAAAAGCCGTACACTTCAACGCCCGGATCCTGATCATGGACGAGCCGACCGCGTCACTGGGCCCGGCCGAGACCGCCCAGGTTGGCGAGCTGGTCAAGCAGCTGAAGGCTGAGGGAATCGGGATCTTCCTCATCAGCCACGACATCCACGACGTGTTCGACTTGGCGGACCGGATCAGCGTGATGGCGACGGGCCAGCTCGTGGGCACCGTCAACAAGAACGACGTAACGATGGATGAAGTCCTGGCAATGATCATCATGGGCAAGCGGCCGGGCGAGGCGACGGAAGAAGACATCCACCACCTGCACGAGTAGGACGAGCCCCGTCCTGAGTCCGAGCGTGAAGCGGTGTCCCCGGTGGGGCTCTAGCGACCCAAGATCGTGTCGATGACCCGCATATTCGCGATCGCGTCCTCCGGCGGGACCGGATAGGCGCCGTCGGTACGCACCGCCTCACCGAAGAGTTCGGCTTCGATCGTGTAGGGGTTCGCTGGCGGGAACGTGATCGTCTCAGTCGCCGGTGCCTCAGGCGGCTCACCACCCGAGGTGACGAAGATCCGGGTCTCTCGATCCGGTGGGATGTTGAACGGGATCTCGATCTCGATGCGACCCCGGTCGCCGACGATGTGGACCCGCTGATACGGCTCACCTCTTGTGGTGCAGGTGAACGTCGACTGCCCGCCACCGGGAAACTCGAGGACGGCCGAGGCGAGCGTGTCGATGCCCATCATCGGATCTCGACGTATCGCGGACCTGATCGCTATCGGCTCGGCATCAAACAGCATCCGCGAGAGGTTGATGTTGTAGCACCCGATGTCCATGACCGCGCCGCCACCACTGTCCACACGGTTGCGGATGTTGGCCGGGTCGTCGTTGTAGTAGCTGAACCAGCTCTGCACCGCCTCGAGTTCGCCAAGAGCGCCGGACCGCAGGAGCCGCACCGCCTCGACCCATGTCGGGTGATGACGGTACATGAACGCCTCGGCGAGCTTGATCCCCGCCTCGGCACATGCCGCCACCATCTCCTCGGCTTGGGCAGAAGTCATCGCGAGCGGCTTCTCGCACAGCACGTGCTTGCCAGCGACCGCGGCCTTCATCGTCCATTCGGCGTGAAGATCGTTCGGCAACGGGATGTAGATCGCATCGATGTCCTCCGCCTCGAGCAGTGACTCATACGAGCCGTAGGAGGTTGAGATCCCGAGCTGTGCGGCCGCAGCAGCGGCACGGTCCGCGTCCCTAGAAGCAATCGCCACGACCTCTGCGTTCTTCGCTCTCTGAATCGCAGGCGTCACCTTGGACATCCCGATGTCTGCCGTGCTGAGAATGCCCCATCTGACCTTCGTCATTTCCACCTCACTCGATCATGACACTGAAGCGCCCTCAGCCCGGCTGCACACGCATCCTTTTGACGGCCTTCCGGCGAGCCGAGCACGGGATTCAGGTTGGACATCTCGATCTGCCACCCTGCCGACCTTACCCTCAAGAGCTGTTCGATCACGTCGGGGACCTATCAGAAGGCTGGGCATCGGCCCTGGTGGTCTCTTCTCGGCGTGATCGGGCTGATCATGATGACCGCGTGGGCACTGGGTCAGGTCCGGCGGCGCCATTCGATTCAAACCGACCTACCCAACGCTCCGCAGTGTCCTCCGGACTGGAGCGGAGCCTGCCCCCGGAGCCTTGATCGGTGCTAGGTCACTATGAGTTGGTTTGAAGTCGCTCGAGTTCTTTGCGGTCGGTCAATGTCCGCCGCCGTCGGGCCCTGTAAATCAGCCCGACCAGTTCGTCAAGGACCACGCCGACGAGCAGCGCGGCCAGGATCACCGCGATCAACGGCGTCGAGAAATCCCAGCCCAAGAACTTGACGATCGTGTTGCCGGTATTTTGGGCGGCCAGGATGATCACGACGACCGCCAACAGCACCCCGAAGACCAGCCCCCAAAAGAGCCCGGTCCCGATGAAGACCCGCTCCTTATCCACAGCTGCAGCGGTCGTCCGCTCCGGCTCCGGCAAGGTGTCGGGTGTAGATGACCCGGCCTCTGCGTCGACGTCGTTCATCTCGGACTCGTCCATCTTGTACTCCTTCCGGTCCATCCCCGGACCGATGGCCGGTTCGAGGGCACGGGGTTGGGTTGCACTAGAGGGGGTCAACCAGAGGACTTGCAGTGGGCGGTTCGATATCCTCGCTCGCTCCCCGCCTTCGCTTCCTAACAACGATCCCGGCTATGGCAGCCCCGAGTGCCGCCAAACCGAACCACTTCTTCTTCGAACTGGCCATGTCCGCTTCTCCCGTCTCATGGCACTCTGCACACTCAGCCTACCTGGCAGCTCACGAGGCCGGGGAGACCACTCTCGCATTTGAGTCAGACCATGCTGTCGACCTGATCAACCACTGACGGGTTGAGCCCCCCGAGCGAGAACGTGGATTGAACGACTCAACCCATCGGTTTCGCGTGGCACGCTCGGAGGAACTCGAACCCCCACTGATCGGTAGTCAGTACTGAGTGGTCCACGCCACCTCGGCGTTTGGCCACAAGAGATCTCGAAGCTCTCGACTGTCATGGCGCGAGAGCAAGATCGGGGGCGGTGCGATGAGTGTGCTACGTTCGCAAGCGGTGACAAGGCTCAATGGAACCCTGCGACGTTTCAGAATGCTGGCCCGGGGCGTCTTCACGAACCGCGATGGTCCTGATCTCGCCTACCTCCGGGCGATCGAGAACCCCGAAGAGTTCGTGTGGGCCATCCTGCCCCACGCCGCAAGGAGCTTTGCCGCCACCATCTTGGCGCTCTCTCCGGACAAGGGCAGAGTCGCCGCGGTGGCCTACCTGTACTGCCGGATGCTCGACACCTTCGAGGATCTGTATCCCGATGCTCCCTCACGACCGGCAGTGCTGACCGAGTTCGGCCGTCGGCTGGCGCACCACCCGCCGGCTCCGGTCACAGCGATCCCCGACCAGTGGGCGCGTGACGAGCGGGACCGGGCTCACCTCCTCCTCGTGGCACGGTGTGGACTGGTCGACCAGGTCTTTGCCACGCTCTCGCGTCCAGATCGGGACAACATCCGCAAGTTGGTATCGGGGATGGCGGAGGGGATGGCCCGGACCGCCCGCCAATTCGCCGAGCAGGACGGAGTGCTGACCTCCGACGGGCAGCTGCTGGCCTACTGCGACACGGTGATCGGTGAGCCGGCGTTGTTCACCCTCAGGTTGCTCGTCGACGTTCCGGTCACCGAGCTGATGGAGCGAGATGCGATGGCGGTGGCCGAGATGATCCAGCTGGCCAATATCACGAGGGACATCGAGCGCGACCTCGAGCGAGGCATCGCGTATGATGCCTCGCTGCGTCCCTACCTCGCCGGGTCGGCCGATGAGCAGAGGACGAGTGTCGTTCGGGCGGTGCGCGAACACATGATTCTGCTGGCGCTGTCGCGTGCTCCGGCCTACCGACGACTCGTAGCGATCGCCGGATTCCGTCCGATCAGCGAAGCGCGTGGCGCCGCCGTCATGATGCTGCTGTTCACGGATCGGTACTACCGCTCGACGATCAGCTCGATCGGGCGCTCACCCTGGCAAGGCCCAAACCTCGTGTGGAGCCTCTATCTTTCCGCAGTGCTGGCATCGGTGTGGCCGGCGTGGGCACGGTGGGTCATCGCCAGGACCGAGCGGAACTTCCTTCGGACCGCCCTCGAGATCACAGGGGACTCTGCCGGGGACTAGAGATCGGAGCGCGTTGGACCCCGCTGGTCGCGGCTCCCGGATCGGTGGGCCGCCTACCTGAACTGGTCTGATCAGCTGCCGAGAGTGCGCACATTAAAGACAGGGATCTTCTCCTCCACGCCTCATGATCCGCTCTCTTCCCCCACATCGAAAGACGTGAGGAGGTCTGTTACATCGGGCTGCCGACACACATCTGAAGAGAGGACCGACTTGACAAGTGTCAAGCGGCCCAGGTCAGCGGCACGCCCGGAACTCCTGGAAGAGGGGCCGTGGAATCGGGCGCACCGACTGGCAAGCGTCACCGGGCTTAACCCAATCGACATCGGGGAGTGGGGCGTTGTGGAAAGGGTCTCGACGGCTCTCTCGTGCACTCAGATCGAGTTGCAGCCGAGCAGCAAAACGACTGCGGTCCTGATCGAGACTCCGGACATGGAGACCCTGCAGTCGGCGCTTGCGACTGAAGAGGCTGCTCAGGCGGAGAAGTACGACGGCGTCAATGCAGAGACGATCAGGATCTTCGTAGCCGGCTAGGGCTCGCGGGTCAGGATGCGCGTGCCGCGCCAGCCGAGCACGCACCGATGCAGGCGCTAGGTCGCCGGCGATCTCGAATGCGCTAGGTCGCCGAAGCCGGTGTCCGTCGCAGTCCACCTCCGAGAGACAAGACCGCGCCGATCAGCACGACTGCCGCCATGATCGCCAGAATGGCGCCATCGCTCGTCGACGGCTCGGGCGCCGCCCGGTGGACTAGATCCACTCCTCCGGAGCCGTCAGGTCGCTGTCCGGCGCTCCGCCGGTATTGACCACGCCAACGGGTTCGAGGAGCAGAATCGCACACTCATCCTCCGCGCTGGGACAGTGCTCGACGCCCCTCGGCACCACGAAGAACTCGCCGGGTCCAAGAGTCACGTCGTCTCGACCTCGTAGGCGGATCGTCAGTCGACCCGATCTGACGAGGAAGAACTCGTCCGTCTCTTCATGTGTGTGCCACACGAACTCACCTTGCACCTTGGCGGCCTTGAGCTGCATGTCATTGATCTCGCCGATGATCTTCGGCGACCAGTGTTGGTCGAATGCTGCGAACTTCTCTTCGAGATTCACAACCTGATTGGGCGCTGCCATCAATCCCCCTGAGACGAGGTCTTACCATTCTCGCGTCCGGGACCGCCGCCCGCACGAGGCTCCAGCGGAGTCTCGGGATCGACGAGTGTGCATGCACCTCGATGGAGGACGACAGAGACTACGCCCATCTGAGCCCGTCCACATACGCCGCACACATGGCTACGTTGACGACACGATGGTGGACCCAGCCCGGCTACGTGAGCTCCTCGAAGAGTTTCGATTCGAGGACGCGCAGCAACTGCTGAACGAAGACCCGGATCCAGACCTGATCAACGAGGTCGCGGCCCGTCGCGCCGAAGCCGAGAAGCAAGCCGAGGTGGTTGCTCAGCGTCTCATCGAACTCGGAGCGAAAGGACAACTCGACGAGTTCCTGGCAGTGATCGATGATTCGACCACCAAGCGGCTGATCACCCAAGCGTCCCACTCCTCTCGCGATCGAGTCGACCTCTACGTGCAGGAGGCTGAGCGTTGGCGGAAACACCAGACGGAGGTCAACACGAGACGGCTCGGGGAGGCACGTCGAGCGCTCGAAGGTCTCGACCTTGGGCTGGCCGAAGGCGTGATGAGGAAGATCAATGAGCGCTTCCTCTCCGACGAGGGTCGGGAGGAGCGAGACCAACTCCTGCTCGACATGTCCGCCCGGACGATGGAGATCGAATCCCTCGCGCGGATCAAGGTGAAGCGACCCGGGAAACCCGGCCGACGGACCACAAAGCGGCGCCGCCGGTAGGTCTGGAACGGTCCCTGCCGTAGGTGACGCCGTGCCGCCCTCACGGCAGGCGGCGGTTCACAGTATCCAGGTACATCTGTTCGAAGCGCTCGCTATCGGCGGTCATGGCCACCCTTACCCTGGATCCTGCTTCACTCTCGGATGTCCGCCCGCTCTCCGGTCTTTCCTCTTCAACCACGGTCAACGGTATCTCTTCAACGGTCACCAGGTCTTCATCGCTCACCACTGCGGCGGCCAACGGATCCCAGAAGGAGCGCCGTCCAGAGCGAATGTCTTCTTCGAGGGCTGACAGCACCCTGTAGACGAACTCTGCCGCAGAGGTCGTGCGGTCGCTCTTCAGGCGGTTGAGAAACCCCACCGTGAGCGGCACATCATTCGTTGCATCGAGCGGCACGAGGGTGATTGGCGCTCCAGAATCAAAGTGGGTCTGGCATCTCCACGCAACGCGACGGGCTGGTCGGGTTCCAGCAGAGGCGAGGTCTCGCCCGCACACGCCGCAAGCAGCACCAACACCAGACAGACTGAAGTGAGCCTGAGTACTGAGCGGATCGCGCATCAAGCATTGCAGACACCCGGACAGCGTGAGTGGCACGCCCGAAGGGATTCGAACCCCCAACCTTCTGATCCCTAGTCAGAATCAGGGGCTCCGGACTCCTCGGGCGATTCGGCGGAATCCCTTGTGGTGTTTGCGATTTCGCCTCGCGTCGGTTCGCGTCATCGATGGTGGTTGTCCGTTGTCCCGCGGCCCGGCCGCGGCCCACACACTGTTCCCTATTGACAACACGCCACATCCGTGAGATAACTTACTTACCAGTAAGTAGTTGGAGAGGTTCCTGCCTTGACCACCAAGCAGACGATCCTGGGCGTCAGCCTGCAGCTCTTCATGCAGTTGGGTTTCGAGAGCACCTACATGGATGCCATCGCCGAGAAAGCCGGGGTGACCAAACCGGCGATTTACTACTACTTCAAGGACAAGCAGGCGCTGTTCGAGGCATCGGCCAGTTTCTTCCTCGACCAGATGGCTCAAATGATGCTGCCTGATGGGGTGGAGGATCTTCCGCTGAAAGAACTCATCTTCGCAGCGTTTGGGTCGCTCCCAGAGTCTATGAGCCGCTACCAAAGGATGTCGGGCATCGAAGAGCCCACCTCTCTCCTCCGAAGCCAAATGTTCATTTACGACGCGATGACACGCGTTCCTGATTTCCGCCTGGGCATCGGAGAGCTCTATGGCAAATCAGCGCAGCTCCTGCAGCAAACCTGCGAGCGTGCGGCCGCGCAAGGGCAGATCCGATCTGGAATCGACGGTTCCACATTCGGCATCCTGGTCAATTCCATGATCGAGGGTCTGATTCTGATGTCGATGATGGACCCCCACATGAATCTGGAGATTCTGGGCCGAAAGTCAGCCGAGACCGTCTGGCGGATGGTCGAAACATGAAAAGGAGCATGCCCTGGGTCCCCTGATGACATCTACGCCAGTGCTTGAGTGTGTCAGTCCGCTGTCGGAAAGGAACCGTAGCTGGAGTCTCCTACTCAACTCCCAGTACAGAACCATGAGGTCATGCATCAACAAGGAGGCTAGCCATGGTGTACGAACGATCAGATGTAGATGAGTACCTACACGCGACACCGATGTGCGACTACAACGATCCTTCCGTTCGGGAGTGCGCCGGCCGGGTTGTCGCCAATGCGCAAACCGAGCGAGAAAAGGCCGCCCTGGTCTTCAAGTTTGTCCGTGACACCATCCGCTTCAGCATGGCTTTCTCGGGATCGAAGGCTTCTCGAATACTGAAAGTCGGATACGGGGACTGCGCCACCAAGACCAATGTGCAGGTAGCCTTGCTCAGGGCCGTCGGCATCCCGGCGCGGTTGCACTGGGCCATGGTGCGATCAAATGTCCTTCGTGGTCTCGTTGCCGATTTCGTCCTGCGGTCCATGCCGCCAGAAGCCTCCCACTTCTGGGGTGAGTGCTCCATCCAAGGCCGCTGGATCTCGTGCGAAGCGCTGCTCGACAAGCCGCTCTACGAAGGCATGCTCAAGCAAGGCCTCATCACAGACAATCAGATGCCCACGATCGACTGGGACAGCGAGAACGACCTCGTGCTCCTCAAGCCGTGGATCACCGGCGACCGCGGCACCGTTGAGTCCGCCGACGAAGCGATCAGAGCGGTCCGGAGCAATGGCGAAGGCATGCCTTCTGTGTGGATCGAACGACTCATAGCGCCATTGTTCTTTCCCTACAACTTGAGGTTCTCGGATCGAATCCGACACTCGGCGGAGGTTTGAGACCACTGGCCGAGTTGGGATGTGGTCGCAGTGGGTAGGGCATTGCGCAGAGCAGGGCTGCCCGGGGAGAGTCCCGGCCCCGCCATCCTGGTGGATCTGCGTACCTGAGGGCATGACCGGGACCGGACGATGTGCCTTTCACCGACTCGGTCCGGTCGACCAGGCCGCAACGGAGGCCGCGCCGGGCAGGTCAGCGACAACGCGAGGAAGTGAGACTATGAGGATCACCATCAACGCTTTCGGCTCACGCGGTGACGTGCAACCCTACGTGGCGCTCGGAAGGGCGCTGAATGCAGCCGGACACGACGTGAGAATCACCACGCATTGTGTCTTCGAAGACTTCGTTCGGGACCATGGATTGGACTTCTCGCCCATGAAGGGCGATCCAAAGGAAGTCCTCCTCAAGCAGGCCATCGCAGATCTGGGCAACAATCCCATCCGCGTCAACCGGTGGATCGTGAGGAACTTCAGACCGGTGATGGATGACGTCTTCAGAGCGACGCTAGAGGGAGCTCAAGGGGCTGATGTTCTCCTGAACTCTGCCCTTTCCTTCGCTGGATGGCATGTGGCGGAGATGCTGAGCATCCCTGCCATAGCGGCCTACCTGCAGCCGGCGACGCCGACGCGCGCCTTCCACGGTGTGTCGTCCCCTCGGCCACCCGTGTGGCTGCCTTTCAAAGGGCTCTACAACCTCCTATCCGCCAAGCTCGCCAACCAATTCTTCTTCGCCATGACCCGCCACCTGACCAATCGATCTCGGGCAGAAATCCTCGGTCTGCCCCCGCTGAGTGCTGCCTCCTACTGGGGCATCGACGGTGCGTCTGCCCCGGTGCCGATCCTGTATGGCTACAGCCCGTCCGTCATTCCGAAGCCTCCTGATTGGGGAGACTCACAACAGGTCACGGGCTACTGGTTCCTCGATGACGCGCAGAACTACGATCCGCCTTCCGACTTGACGGCTTTCCTGGAATCCGGACCGCCTCCCGTGTACGTAGGTTTCGGGAGCATGGTTGATGACGAGCGTGATGAGATCACCCGTGTTGTTGTGGCGGCTCTGGGCAGGTCAAGGCAGCGAGCCATCCTCCTCAGCGGCTGGGGCGATCTTGGCTCTGCGGAATTGCCGGATTCCATCTTCCGCGTGGATTCAGTCCCCCACGATTGGCTATTTCCACGCATGGCGGCCATCGTCCACCACGGCGGCGCCGGTACAACCGCAGCCGGACTGCGTGCAGGGGTCCCCGCAGTGATCGTCCCTTTCACCGTTGACCAGCCCTTCTGGGGCTGGCGGGTGCACGAATTGGGGGTCGGGCCGAAATGGATCATGCGCAAGGAGCTGACTGCCGAACGGCTGGCCACCGCGATTGATCAGGCTGTGCATGATCAGGCGATGGCGCGACGCGCCGAAGAACTGAGTAGGAAGATACAGGCTGAGGACGGCCTGGGACTTGCCGTCTCCCTGGTCGAGCAGCTCACGGGAAAAGCGCTGCCCGAAGGAGCCCCGGGGTAGGGGTGACTTTCAGGTCACCTCCAGAGGGTCACCCGTCACGCGCACCGGTTGAGGGTCAACGGGCAGAACAGCGGGTACCTGCAATCAGAGGCCGCTCAGCGAGCTGGCATGGGCCTTGTATACGAGCAGCTCTCGACTCGTGACTCCTGCGGCCCCTGCCGAGCCCTTCCCAACCCCCGCTGTGGTTGTATCGTCTCGGATCAGGTATGAATGGGGCCAACTCGATCGAAGGAAGACTCATGGCACTCGATTCCACCGCTTCGACCCGTTGGCAGGGCGACCTCATGTCCGGCAGCGGCATCACCACGCTTTCGTCGGGGGCTGCCGGGCCCCTCTCCGTCGACTGGAGGGCCCGCTCGGAGGAGCACGGCGGCAAGACCAGCCCGGAGGAGCTGCTCGCCGCCGCCCATGCGTCTTGTTTCTCGATGGCCTTGTCGAGTGCCCTCGCCAAGAAAGGGACGCCGCCGGCCAGCCTGGACGTGACCGCCACCGCAACCTTTGTGCCAGGAACCGGGATCACAGGGATGGTTCTCGTCGTGTCGGGCGATGTCCCCGGGCTCGACGATCACGGATTCCGGGAGGCCGCCGAGGGCGCGAAGGTCGGTTGCCCGGTATCTCAGGCCCTGGCGGGAAATGTGCCAATCACGCTGGAGGTCCGCCGATAGTCTGTGCCCAGCACCAGCTGGGATGACCATGGGTGATCAGATCAACGAAGATCTCCTCGACGAGCGGCTCGCTGCTCTCGAATCCGCTCGCTCTTGGAGTCCGCGGGTGATCTCCAAGCTCGAGACATTGATACGTGGCGAAGACGAATACAGCGTGTTCCGGGTCAATCCGCTCCGTTTCGCCGCCGACCGCAACATCGACGAGGGGGAGGCAATCGATCTCTTCCTCCACGCCGCCAACGTTGGGCTATTCGAAGTGGATTGGCTGATTGTCTGCGCCGCCTGTGCCAATGTGGCGAGCAGTTTCCGTTCCCTCCAGAAAGTCGAGCCCGAGTTCGTATGCGATCTGTGCTCGTACGACAACGTTGCGGACCTCGACACATACATACAGGTGACCTTTACGATCTCGCCAGAAGTGCGTCGTATCCGCTTCCACGATGTGGCGGCCCTCGAAGTCGAGGACCTCTACTTCCGGTACAAGCGCAGCGCAGACGTGAAACCGCTCCCGTCCGGCGCGACCGTTCCCGAAGTGCTCAAGGAGTGGACGAGGCTGCTCACCTACCTCGAGCCGGGTCAAACAGCGTCGGTCGAATTCACACCCAGAGGCGTTGTCGGCGTGATGGATGCCCTCAGTTCGTCGAGCCTGCTCTACGTCGCCAGCCCCACGATGGGTCAGAGTACGACTGAACTCGCCATTGAGGCTCGGGGGCGGAAGCTGATCGATGCCGGCAGCACGCCGGTCGGTCCCTTCGAACTGAAAGTCGCAGAGGGTCGCTCGTATTACGACGACGGCCCGCTCGTGGCGGAAGATCCCGACGCGACAATCATGGTCTTTCGGCTACCCCAGGTTGGCCAGATCCCGGCAGGGCCGGTCACCATCGCCGTCCGCAACTCCGGTGACGAGCGCGCATCCGTTTGGGTGGTCGACTACCCGCCGGTACCCCAGCAGGCAGGCATGATCGACTTCTGGCCGGTGCTGTCAGCAAAACGGTCGCTCAGCAATCACACATTCCGCAGTCTGTTTCGCTCCGAGTCTGTGCCGGAATCCGAGACTCTCCAGGTGAAGGACCTGACCTACCTGTTCACCGATCTCAAAGACTCGACTCTGATGTACGACACGGTGGGGGACGTCAACGCCTACGACCTAGTGCGGCGCCACTTCGATGCACTCGACGGGGCCGTCGCCACCAACGGTGGTGCGGTAACGAAGACGATCGGCGATGCCATCATGGCCACGTTTGTCGAGCCCGCCGACGGCCTGCAGGCAGCGATCGATATGCTGCGGACAATCGCCGAGTTCAACCGAACGGCGTCGGCCCAATTGGCACTGAAGATCGGGCTGCATCGGGGCAAGTCCCTGGCGGTGAGCCTCAATGATCGGATCGACTACTTCGGACAAGAGGTCAACATCGCCGCCAGGGTGCAACAACTCGCTGCCGCCGACGAGATCGTCATGTCGCAGGATGTGTATCGCGATCCCCACGTCGCTCAGATGCTCGACGTGTACGAAGTCCGTGAGGACTCCGGCATCATGCGGGGCGTGGCTGAGCAGATCCCGGTATATCGTGTGCGGGTGTAACCGACCGGCGCGGCGCGGACGTCGCCACCGGCGACAAGCGGAGGTAGCCACCTAGGTCCCAGTCGACGCCCTTTGGGGGCTGTCCGATACAGCTCGGATCAACGCGACCAATCTTCATCCGCCGTGACGACCAAGCTTGGTGGCGCCGTTGAGAGCATGCAGGGAAGATGGCTCCCGAGAATGGCCCCCAACGGTCGTCAATACCACCACCAGCTGACCCCTGACACACCGAAACCCCCGCTCTCACAGGGGTTTCAGCAGCACGCCCGGCGAGACTCGAACTCACAACCTTCTGATCCGTAGTCAGACGCTCTGTCCAAATTGAGCTACGGGCGCAGGGACCGCGAGTATCGCACGTGCCCGGAATCAACGCCAGCCACCACCGGGCGATTCCGAACACCTAGGGTGATCACATGGCACGGCTCATCGACTGCTCACACACAATCGAGAACGGAATGATCACCTACCCGGGACTACCCGGACCCCGCATCGGAACGCACCTCAGCCGGGCCGATTCGATGGTGGCCAACACCGGAACCTACCTCGACACGCCTTTCCACCGCTTCGAAGACGGGTACGACCTCGCCGACCTTGACCTCTCCCGTGTTGCCGATCTTCCCGGGTGTGTCCGCTCGGATCAACAAACCATCCCTCCCAACCTCATGGCCGGCATCAACCTCGAAGGCATGGCCGTGCTCTTCTGCACCGGCTGGGACCGGCACTGGGGCACCGGCCACTACGGCGACGCATCTCACCCATTCCTCGCTGAAGAAGCCGTCGACATACTCAGCGACGCCGGTGTTGCGCTCGTGGGGATCGACTCGGTCAACATCGACGACACCCGTACCGGAGATCGACCCGTCCACACGGCTCTGCTCTCGGCAGGCATCCCGATCGTCGAGCACCTGACGGGCCTCGAGTCTCTCGTCGGCGCCAAGTTCCGGTTCTTCGCCGTGCCGCCAAAGGTACGCGAGTTCGGGACGTTCCCCGTCAGGGCCTTCGCAATCGTCGAGTACGTTGGTGAGAACGGCCCCCCTACCCCAGCGGCTTCGCCGCTGCGGTACTTTCCCCCCAACGCTCGGCCCTGCGGCCTCGCTGGGGGGGACCAATGAGAACGCCACCTTCGCGGCACCCCCAGGAGGAGGAAACGAAGGCGAGCAGAGCGAGCCCCTAGCCCATCCTGGGACCGTCCTGGGAGAACGCGGCGTCAATCGGGTGGCTGTTCGTCATGTTTGCACTACGCGAGTAGTGTAAAACTCCATCCTGACTGGTAGCGGGCCTTGATCATCCGATGGATTCACATTGTGGCTGGAACCGCCTGGCTTGGCGCGGTGGTTGCCGTCGTGTTCGTTCTCGTTCCGTCGCTGCACAGACTCGAGGAGCCGGAACAGGCAAGGTTCGCGAGGATCGTCTTCCCGAGGGTATTCCGTCTCGCATCGGTTCTTTCGATCACGGCGATCACCGCGGGGGTCTTGCTGTACTTCAGCAAGGTGGGCTGGCGTCTCGATCTGGCCCCGCTCGTGTCCACCCGGTGGGGATGGTCGATCCTCGTGGGGGCAGTGCTGGGTCTGGCCCTGACGGCGTTTCACTTCTTCGCCGAGCACCGCCTCCTACCGATCGTCAGAGGATCAGACGACATCGATGCGGCAACACTCCGACTGCTCCGCGTCGCCCCGCGCGTCGGCCTCGGGATCCTCGTGACTGTCGTAATCCTGATGTCCTACGCCGCCCACGGTGGCTAGGAACCCCCTCCGCACAGCGTCACGGGAACGTGAGGGACGACGGCTGGGTACGCTACCCAAATGACCAGCACCGATCCCTTCGAAGCCGCACGCTCCTGGATCGCAGGCGACCCTGACCCCTCCACACGAGCCGAGCTTCACACAGTCATCGACAGCGGTGATCTCGACGACCTCGCTGATCGGATGAACGGCACCCTCGAATTCGGCACCGCCGGACTCAGAGGCATCGTCGGCGCGGGGTCCAACCGGATGAATCGGGCGGTCATCATCCGCGCCACTCGGGGCGTCGCGGATCAACTTCTCGCCACGGGCCCCGGCCTGGTCGTCGTTGGCCGCGATGCCAGGCTCTCCAGCCCGCAGTTCCTCCAAGACACCGTGGCCGTGCTGGCCGCCGCCGGGCTCCCCGTCCGCTACTTCATGGAGCCTGTCGCAACGCCAGTTGTCGCATACGCTGCACGCGTGCTCGGTGCTCGGTCCGGGATCATCATCACGGCCAGCCACAACCCTGCCGACTACAACGGCTACAAGGTCTACGCCCCGAACGCGGTACAGATCGTTCCTCCGATCGACAGTGAGATCGCTGCCGCCATCGATGCGGTCGGTCCGGCAAACGACGTGCCCATGCGCGACGATCCGTTCCACGCGGACGGGGTCGAACCGGTGCCTCCATCGGTCCTCGACGGCTACCTCGCCGACCTCGAAGCTGCCCGTGCCGGAGGCAGCGCCGATCCCGACCTGACAATCGTCTACACGCCCATGCACGGCGTCGGTTGGCGGTACTTCACAGAGGCAATGAGCCGGGCGGGCTACCGGAACGTGCTCCCGGTGCCCGAGCAAGTGGAACCCGACGGGCACTTCCCGACCACCCACTTCCCGAACCCTGAGGAGCCCGGCGCACTGGACCTCGCGATCGGCCTCGCCGAGCGGAGCGGCGCCGACATCATCCTCTCCAACGACCCTGACGCCGACCGGCTCGCCGTCGCGCTCCCATCCGAGACCGGCTGGGAAAAGCTCACCGGCAATCAGATCGGGTGCCTTCTCGCCGACTACGTCCTGGAGCGTTGGTCGTCACCGGATCGTCCAATGGTGCTCGAAAGCATCGTGTCCTCGCCGATGCTCGAGTCCATCGCGAAAGCGTATGGCGCCCACTTCGACCAGACACTCACCGGTTTCAAGTGGATCTGGAATGCTGCGCTCGACCTCGAAGAGGCTGGAGTCGGGACGTACGCGTTCGGCTACGAGGAGGCTCTCGGTTACTCGGTGGGCAGGGCCGTCCGAGACAAGGACGGGATCAGTGCGGCCGTGGTGTTCGCCGACCTTGCCTCTGCGTGCGCAGCGAAGGGACGCACGGTGCTCGACAGGCTCGAGGACCTCTACCGACGGCACGGGCTGTGGGTAAGCACCCAGAAGAGCGTCGTCCGTCCTGGTTCAGAGGGCCTCGAGGAGATCGCTGCCGCCATGAAGCAGCTCGAAGTGTCCACACCAGATACTCTCGGGGGCCTCACAGTGACTGGTGTTGTCGACTACCGGACTGGGGCAGAAATGCGACCTCGCTGGCTCGCAGCCACTCCCCTCGTCGCGCTCGACCTCGAAGGTCGGGCCAGAGTGCTGATCCGTCCTAGTGGAACCGAACCCAAGCTGAAGATCTACGTGGACCTGCGCGCCGAGGCTGGGGATCTCGCGGTCGTGGAACGCTCTACCGTCGAACTCGCAGATCGGATCGCCGAGGAGGCGGCGGCATTCGTCGGCCTCTAGTTGAAACGGATCCGGTTTGCCCACCGGACACCAGCCACACTGCGGAACGCGGTCAGGTCGCGCGCTGGAGGCCTGCTGCCGGTAGCTGGAGACAGCGCCAGGCGAAGCCCGGCGTTAGCATCGTTTGCCAATGGTCCGGCTCCGTCTCCTCTCCTGGCTGTGGGACTACCTGGTGGCAGTCGGACTGCTCCTAGTCGTGTTCATCTTCATCGGCGTGCCCACGCTTCTTGGATGGTTCAGCCTCGATGGCATCTGGGGAAGCCTCGTCCTTTCCGACATCGCGATCACCCTGCTCACCGTCATTCCGTTCCTCGTCTACTTGGCTGCAACGGAAGCCGGTGCCAGTCATGCCACCTGGGGCAAACGGCGCACAAGGATAGGTGTGTTCAACCTGCAGGAGGGCCCTCCACAGATAGTCGCTGTCTGGATCCGGAACATCGTCAAGCTCCTACCGTGGCAGTTCGCACACATGGGAGTCGAGGCCCTCATCCGCAACGGGCACTCCACCGCCGGGATCGTGTTCTACGTCACGTCACTCGTGCTGCTCGCCGCCGTGGCCGGGCCGCCTCTGTTCAATCGACGGGGAGTACACGAAGTGATCGCCGGCACGGTGGTCCAACGAACGGATGCGGCCACCTAGTCGTGGCGGAGAGGGAGGGATTTGAACCCTCGAGGGAGCTTGAACCCCCTACTCGCTTAGCAGGCGAGCGCCTTCGACCGCTCGGCCACCTCTCCTCCACCGCCTCGGCGGCTCGCACAAGTTACCGGCTCGTCGGTCGGAGCACCAAACGTCTAGTCCTTCACCATCACGAAGCACGCAGATCCCTGGTCGATAGGGCCGAACGTCTCAATCCGCCATTGATCCCCGAAGAGCGCCGTCTCCTCTCCTGGCTCTATCGGCGGAGCACCCCAGCGCGAAGGGCCCTGGAAGCTGAATCGCGGAAGGTCACTCATCCGCGCGTGGAAGCACCACATGACGAATACCGATCCCGGCCGCGCCAGCCGGGTGATCGCCGACGCCGCCGTCGGGCGCTGGTCGGGCGGGAAATCGTCGACAGTACCTCCGTCGAAGAGCAAATCGAACGGGCCAGGAATTGCTTCGTTCGGAAGCTGCAGAAGGTCGGCAATCACAAAACGCGGCGGACGCGCCGAGTCGGCGGCTACCTCGCGAGCACGCCCGATGGCTACTTCGGAGAAGTCGACTCCCACGACGTCGAAACCCTGCTCCGCGAGATACAGCGAATCCACTCCCGTGCCGCACCCCACATCGATCGCCCGGCCAGGATGGAGTTGCTCAACCGTGATCCTCCCCGCTTCGCACAACTCAACCAGCGCAGGCCGGGGACCTGACTCCCACGGCGCGCCACGCCGGTACATCCAGTCGTATGGCCACGATCCGAGACGGGCGAAGAGGTTCAGCAGACTCCGAGACACCCGAGCATCATGCCATGGCACATGTCGATATGGATGGTCTGAGTGGACGAAGGGCTAGACACACGTTTAGTATCCTGAACGTGAGTTCAGCTCCTCGCGATGACCGGACGGCGAAGGCACGGATCCGCGATGCCGCGATCAGTTGTGTCGCCAAGCACGGGATCGCCGGCACAACCGTACGCAAGATCGCGTCGGTCGCCGACGTCTCCCCCGGTCTCGTCATCCACCACTTCGGTTCGATGGAAGGGCTCAGAGCCGCCTGTGACGACCACGTCGCCTCGGTGATCCGGGAAGGCAAGCTCTCCTTTGCCGATGAGGGGCTCAGCTTCGACCCACTCGCCGCCCTTCGCAACGCGGACTCGGGAACCCTCGCCGGGTACCTCGCCGCAGTACTCACGGAGGACTCGCCGGCCGTATCAAGACTGGTCGACGACCTCGTGACCGATGCCGAGGGATACATGCGGCGATATGAAGACGCAGGGTGGGTGAAGCCATCAGCCGCACCGAGAGCGCGCGCTGCCATTCTGTTGATCTGGAATCTCGGGGCGCTCGTGCTCCACCGACACATGCAGCGATTGGTGGGTGTCGACGTGACCGACCCGGAGCATGGCAGTGATCCAGCGACGATCACGACCTACTGGGCGCCCGCCTTCGAGGTCCTCGGAGGGATCTTCACCGACGAATTCGCACAAGAGATGCAGACCATGATCGGGGGCCTCGCGCAACAGCCCGGCCCGGAACCACAGGAGGGGTCATGACCGACCAGATCGCCATCCACACCGATGGCCTCACCAAGCACTATGGCGACCTGCACGCCCTGGTCGACCTCGACCTCGACGTGTTCGCCGGTGAGGTGTTCGGCTATCTCGGACCGAATGGCGCCGGCAAGACAACCACTATCCGGCTACTCATGGACGAGATACGGCCTACCGCCGGTTCGGCTTCGATCCTCGGACTGGATGCCCGTCGGGGTTCCGTCGAGCTCAGGGATCACATCGGCTACGTGCCCGGCGACCTGGCAATGTACCCGAACCTCACGGGACGCGACACGCTCACCTACTTCGCCAACCTGCGAGGAGGCGTCGATTGGTCCAACGTCGACGAACTGGCGGAGCGTCTGGATGCCGATCTCACGAAGAAGGTCGGCGACCTGTCGTCCGGCAACCGGCAGAAGGTCGGTGTCATCCAGGCGTTCATGAATCGCCCAACGATCCTGATCATGGACGAACCCTCCTCGGGCCTCGACCCCCTCATTCAGCGTGAGTTCCAGCAGATGATGCGCGAGGTCGCGGCAAACGGGGGCACCGTCTTTCTGTCGAGCCACACACTGTCCGAAGTGCAACGGGTCGCCGACCGGGTCGGCATCATTCGCCACGGCCGACTGATCGCCCTCGAATCTGTCGCCACGCTGCGCGCCAAAGGTCTCCGCAGGGTCGAGTTGGAGTTCGCAGAACCCGCCGCCGCCGCGGAGTTCGAGACCATCCCCGGCGTGCGTGACCTGGTCGTCCGGAACCACCACGTTGCAATGTCCTACGAAGGCTCCATGGGCACACTGCTCGCCGCCGCGACTCGTCATCACACGCTGGTGGACATCGCGACGCAGGAAGCGGACCTCGAAGAGATCTTCCTCACCTACTACCACGACGAGGAGCCGGTCTGATGCTCGCCAACGTCTTCACCAAGACGATCCGCGACCGGTGGATCGGTATGTTCATCGGTGCGATCACACTCGGCCTCCTGCTTCTCATGGGTATGGCCGCCTACAGGTCCATCGACCTGAGCATCTACGACTCGATGCCGGTCGGGTTCAGGAACCTTTTCGCGATCCCGAAGGGTGCGAGCATCGGTGCCCTCGCCTACGGGGCCATCTACACCTCATACGGAGCCCTCACGCTGGCAGCGCTGGCGATTCCGATGGGTACCGGCGTGATCGCCGGGGAAGAACGCGACGGGACGATCGGGCTACTGCTCGGGAACCCTCTCAGCCGGGTCAGCGTCATTCGACAGAAGGCGGCGGCACTCGTCGTGGTTGCCGCGTTCGGTGGCGTTGTCCTCTGGCTGGCGGGCATCCTCTCACCTGTGATCCTCGGTGTGACCGTGACCGGTGTCACGCTCGTAGCCCTGACGTTCGCCATGTCCATCAACGCCCTCTTCTACGGGTTCCTCGCCATGGCGATCTCTACGTGGACGGGCAAGCGAGGGCTCGGAGCCGGAGTCTCGGCCGGCGTCTTGATCGTGTCGTTCTTCGCAGCCGGCCTGTTTCCCATCATTCCCGGATGGGAGAACGTCGCCAAGGCGTTCCCCTGGTACTACTACGCAGCCAACAAACCGCAGACCAACGGCATCAACTGGTGGCACATGTTGGTGCTACTCGCGGGAATCGTCCTGTTCGTCGCCATGGCGCTGATCGGGGTGGCCCGGCGGGATCTCCGTTCCCAGAACGTCGGTGTCACGATCATGGACCGTCTGAGAGCCAACCCGAGAACCGCGAAGATCGTCGAGCGCCTCGTGGGAGCGGCCCAGGTCTCGACGGTGTGGATGAAGACCGTGTCGGAGCACCAGGCCCTGCTGATCGTGACGGCGTACGTGATGCTCATCATGAGTCTCGCTATCGGGCCCCTGTACAACGTGATCACGGGGCCGATCAAAGAGTTCGGTGCGAGTCTCCCACCGACACTCATGGCCCTGTTTGGTGGAGGGAACCTGAGCACCGCCGAGGGGTTCTACCAGATCGAGATCTTCGGGATGATGGCCCCGGCAGCCATCATGGCCGCCACGATCGCTATCGGTGCCCGCGCACTCGCCGGTGAGGAGCAGAATCGGACGATGGGCCTGCTGCTCTCGAACCCCGTGTCTCGGAGTTCGGTCGTGATGCAGAAAGCCGTCGCGATGGCCGTTGAGGGTATCGCCGTCGGGGCTTCGATCTTCGTAGGTGTCTGGCTCGGATCCGTCATCGGCCGACTCGGGATGAGCGCAGGGAACATCGCAGCCACCTCCCTCCTTGCGACCCTGATCGGTCTCGCCGTCGGGGCTCTGGCCCTTGCGCTGAGTGCGGCGACCGGCCGGGTGCGGACAGCTGTGTACGGGGCGATCGGCGTCGCGCTGATCTCCCACGTGCTCAACGCGTTCCTTCCTCTCAACGCGTCGACAGAGGGTCTCACCAAGTGGACACCGTTCGGGTACTACCTGAACAGCGACCCCCTCGTCAACGGGATGGACTGGTGGCACGGGCTCGTGTTACTCATCTTGACGATCGTGTTCGTCGGGTTGGCGGTCGTCTGGTTCCAGCGGAGGGATCTCCGACAGAGGGGATGACAGTCAACAGCTAACAGCTCCCGCGGGCACTCGTTGCCGGCCCCCAGCGCGCGGGTGATGGCTCACCTTGAGCTGTACCCTGAACCTTGGCGATGCCCCCCCAACACGAAGGGAAGCCACCATGCTGCTGGATATCGGTGAGAAGGTCCACGTGATCGAGCGGCGGCTGTTCGACTCCGATTTGCGCCGTCATTTCTTTGGAGTGGTCGAGCGGGTTGACATGTCCGCCATTCGGATCACCGGCTATGTCTTTGTGTACAACTCCAGTTCGTCGACGTATGCGCGTGGCTCTCAGCCACGCACCCGAGTAATACCTCTGGCGGCGAGTGGCTTCGTCATCAATGTCGCCCCCGGTGATACCAACGTCGAGGAAGTGCAATACGTTGAACGGAAGGGACGGCTCACGGTAACCGACGGTGGAAGTTTCGAACTTGACGTCAACGAATTCGGGGGCTCCCGTTAGGTCTAGCTGCGCGACAGGGCTCCCAGAATCCCACTACCGACCGACGCCGAAGCCCGTGGGGTCTCTTATGATCTTGGTTGGCTCAGCCCGCCACCTTCGGCCGCTCGGTCATCCCTCCGAGAGCGCCAGGCTACGCCCGGCGCAGTCATCAGTCATCAGTCATCGCCCTCGTTTCCTCCCCCAGGAGAGCGAAGCCCGACGTTGGTGGACTCGACCAAGGGTCGAGGACGGAGGGGGCGGTTCCCGTTTCCTCCCCTCGCGAGGCCGAAGGCCGAGTGTTGGGGGAGGTGGACTCGGCTGAAAGCCGAGGACGGAGGGGGCCGTTCTCACCAACAGAGCCCCCGCACCACCCCCCTACCCCAGCGGCTTTGCCGCTTCGGTACCTTCCCCTCAACGCGTCGACAGAGGGTCTCACCAAGTGGACACTGTTCGGGTACTACCTGAACAGCGACCCCCTCGTCAACGGGATGGACTGGTGGCACGGGTTGGTGCTGCTGGTCCTGACGATCGTGTTCGTCGGCCTGGCGGCCGTTCTGTTCCAGAGGAGGGATCTCCGACAGAGGGGCTGATACGCGACCCGGACGCGCTCCCGCTCGGGATCGCGATCAAATGGGGGCGAACCCCAGGCATTCAGGCCCCGGCAGGCACCAGTCCCCCAAGGTCTCACTGCCCAATGGTGCGAGCACCGGTATCTCGGCCCGTTCCATGATGACGAGTTGGATTGAGCCTCCTGGGTTGGATGGGCAGACCGTGTGGACAAGAACTGGATCATTCATGGCGAGACCGATCTCGGCAGGAACATCCCAAACCGCGGTCTCAGATAGACCACACCGCGGGTGAACGACTCGTCAAGTCTGCTGATCCGGATCCTCTGTCCTGTTTCGAGGGTGAACTCGACGAACTCGTCGGCCACTTCGATCGACGCGATGGGGTTCTCTCCAAGTTCCGGGTTGTTGACGTTTTCGTAGCTGCCGACGGGATCAACGCCCGATGACAGCAACAGGCAGTCCTCATCGGCACGACACGAAACGACAGGGCCCCGCTCCTCGCTATCCCACGGCTTGATTGTGATGACCGGGTCCTCGTCGAAACTTCCCGGCCAGATCACCGGCTCATCGATTTGGAGCCCACCGAGAGCCAAAACTTCGTCGCCGAGCACCAGAACTTCCCTTTTCGCCTTGAATGGCCCCGACCCCTCGCTGTCGGTCAGTTCTAACCGATCCACAACCTGTCGTGTCACCGTGTCGGTTCTGTCGAGACCAAACGTCACCACGTCACCCTCGATACGCACCTCGATCTGATCAATGCCGGCGTCACGCAGCTTCACGAAGCCGCCAGGGATGTCTCGAGCGCCATCAAACGCAAACTGCTCGGTAGAAGGCACCAGCGCCTTGTAGGCTCGGTCGTCGACCACGCCAATGGCCGTCGAGCACCCGCCGGCTACGAGACTCACCAGCACCACCGCTGCACCTATCCATGCCCCCAAAACAAACCTCCCGCTCCGCCATCCCATTCTCCGGCGGAGGGAGTGGGATTCGAACCCACGGAACCCCGATTGGGGTTCAACAGTTTTCAAGACTGTCACCTTCGGCCGCTCGGTCATCCCTCCAAGTGCGCCGGCCTCGCCGGCGCTGTACCTCGTACCTCGTACTCGTACAGCCGCCCCGCGGTCTGAGGACGCATGTGGCCGCGTACCAGGTACCAGGTACCCGGGCGCGAAGCGCCCGGAGGTACAGAGGCCCGCCATCGGCAGGCCCTGGCGGAGGGAGCGGGATTTGAACCCGCGAGGGAGCGTGAACCCCCTACACGCTTTCCAGGCGTGCGCACTAGGCCAGACTATGCGATCCCTCCTGAGGGCTCATAGTGTAGGAGCGATGGAGTACGCCGAGGCCATGCTGCTAGCCCTCTCGGAAGCCGTGCAGGCTCCCGAACACGGTGACGTGCCGATCGGCGCGGTGATCATCGGTCCCGACGGGACGGTCGTCTCGTCAGACCACAACCGCACCGTGGAACGGTCCGACCCGACCGCGCATGCCGAGCTCCTCGCCATTCGATTGGCTGCGGAAGCTATCGGCGACTGGCGCTTGAATGGCCACACCCTCGTCGTCACCCTCGAACCGTGTCCCATGTGCGCCGGTGCTGCCGTCTGGGCGCGCCTCGACCGCATCGTCTATGGCGCTGCTGACCCGAAGGCCGGCGCCGCGTGGAGTCTCTACAACATCCCGCAGGATGCTCGTCTCAATCACCGGTGCGAACTCGAAGCCGGTGTCATGGCGGACGAAAGCGCCCGACTTCTGAACGACTTCTTCTCGTCTCGGCGCTGATTCACGGAGCCGGGGTCAGCCACACTCGGTACTCGCGGACGTTGATCTGCGACCCGTCCTTGGCAGAATCCTCCCACACGATCAGAGACCCCCACTGCGGCTGGCCCACGTCGTAGTCGATCGTCTCATCGAACGTGCCCCACCCCTGGCCCTCACTCGTCATCAGATACGGGGGTTGCGCGATGATCACACCGTCTGCATCGGTCACCACTGCCTGGAATGTCGCCTCGAACACGGCTGCCACACCGGTCAGATGGGCAGGGTTGCCAAGCACTCCACCGTACGCCGGATCGTCGACGAAGATCATCGGCAGGAAATCCAGGTAGCCGTCCCTCGTCTGCGGGCCGTTCAACACGATCCCCTCGCCGGAGAACGTCGTGACGGGTGCGCCGTCGAGTTCGAACAGGACCGAGTCGACTCCATCGAACCGAGTCGCCGTGTACACGACCTGGGCGAGCCTGGCCATCATCGAGAACGAGCCGCCACCCGACGCGAAGTCCTCCGACACGTCGACCGTCGCGACCCCGCCGGCGACGTCGGTACCGAGAAGCTGGGTGCCTTCGGGGATGGCGCTGCTCATTGCCGGAACCATCTGGGTCTCGTCGGCCGTCGGCCCCGCGAATAGCGCAGCCAGTGTCGACTCGAGATCGTCACGTACCGCCTCCCTCACGACAGGAATGAGGAACGGTCCGGGCCGGTTGACGGTGCCTGTCGTGTCCATCATGAGATACACGACGACCTGCGCTGCGGGCACCGCCGTGGTCGAGGTTGTCGCAGGCTCTGTCGTTGGGGGTGGCTGTGTCGTTGTCGTCGCGACAGTCGATGAGCACCCGGTCAGTGCGAAAGCAAGCACCATGACGAGGCCTCGATTGAACACACTCATGAGGTCACCTCTCTATGCACAGGGCATGTCATGCACCTCGGGCCGCCCCTCCCCCGAGGCAACTCGTACGACGGAATCGTGTGCACCGTCACCCCCGCTTCTTCGAGGATGCGGTTGGTGACCACGTTCCGTTCGTAGGCAATCACCTCCCTGGGAGCGAGTGCGAAGGTGTTGTTGGCGTCGTTCCACTGCTCGCGATCGGCCTCCGCCTCCCGCAGTGACGGCTCTATCACTTCGAGCTCGCCGACTCGGCGAGCCCAGGCGAGGCCCTCCACGAGGTCGCTGGTCTCTTCGATGATCAGATCCCCCTTGCTGCCGGGCGTCACCCGAAAGCTGCGGACCGCCACACGAGCGCGCGGGTACAACACGATGCTATCTCGGTCTACGAAGGTGACCACGGTGTCGAGGTGCATCGTTGCCCGGCCTTTCGGCAGCTCTACGGCGAGGGCCCTATCGATGACCGACTGCTCGAATAGACGCGAGATCATCGCCGAAGCCCCAGCCGGTGTGGTTCGCTCGGAGATCCCGACGGCGATGCTCCGGTCCGACACCACGAGTACGTCACCGCCCTCCACCGACACCGGAAAACGCTCCGACGGCGAGTCGCCGAACCAGATGGGGGTGCCCTGGAATCTCGGATGATGGTGATACACCAGCCGGAGCAGGTCGGTCTCTCGCCTCCGCACCAGCCTGTTCATCGGACTCAGCATGACCCCGTCGTCCACCCAGATCGATGAGTCGCGCATGAACACGGCGTTCGGCAGCGGAGGGAGAATGAAGTCATCGGGACCGTGGAGCGCAGCGACAAGACCCCGGTTCGTTCCCACGTCACCGAACGTCACTCCGCCGATCAGATGCTCGACCAAGCGGGCTGTCGGAAGTTCGGACAGGTAGGCACGAACTGTCTGTGCGAGCCGCCTGCCACACAGCTCGTCGGGGATCTGCTCCTCGATCGTCGCTCCGGCCAGCTCCCCTTCGGCGAGGGCCTCCTCGAGCAACGACTCGACATATAGCACTTCGACGTCACGGCTCCGTAGAACGTCGCAAAGCGCGTCGTGCTCCTCGCCCGCCTTCTCCACCCATACCAACTCGTCGAACAGCAACTCGTCCTTGTTGGCCGGTGTGAGCCGGTCGAGCTCCAATCCCGGACGGTGGACGATTACGGCACGGAGAGGTGCAGTTTCTGATCGAATCATGCGATTCATTCTCCCAGAACCGGTGAGTACACTGCCCGTCTGCCGGAGGGATCGCATAGTCTGGCCTAGTGCGCGGCACTCGAAATGCCGTAGGGTGTTACCACGCCCTCGAGGGTTCGAATCCCTCTCCCTCCGCTAGGCCCGTCTCCGACGGGGCCCCACCTTTGGTGGGGCCCGTTTTCGTCGGTCTCCCCAGCGTTGAGCGTTGGGGCAAAGGTACCGCAGCGGCGAAGCTGCTGGGGTAGGAGGGCGGTGAGCGGGCTCTGTTGGTGGGAACGACCCCCTCCGTCCTCGGCTCCGCCTCGGCCACCTCCCCCAACACTCGCTCCGCTCGCGAGGGGAGGAAACAGAACGAACCCCCTCCGTCCTCGGCTCCGCCTCGGCCACCTCCCCCAACACTCGCTCCGCTCGCGAGGGGAGGAAACAGAACGAACCCCCTCCGTCCTCGGCTCCGCCTCGGCCACCTCCCCCAACGTCGGGCTGCGCCCTCCTGGGGGAGGAAACAGCCTGCCTCTTCAGGTACCATTTCGCGCGATCGTGCTAGGCGGGACGCTAGGGGTGTCCTGCACCCGAAACCCTCTATACGCGGGGCCGAACTCCCTGCCTGAGGGTGTCGGCCATTCGGAAAGCACCGAGCACGTGGCGTTGATGGTTGGGTCCTGCGCGGCGGGGCACCGTGAACCGGGTCAGGTCCGGAAGGAAGCAGCCCTAAGCGGAACGCTCCGGGTGCCGCAGGGCTGCCTGGCCGGAGTTGGCGACTCGGAAAGCACCGGGGGACAGACATTCGAAGGCAGGGGCACGATCACGCTCCTGCGAAGCAGGAGCGAGTCATCAGTCTTCAGTCCTCAGAGCTGGTGGCTTGCTGCCGGCAGTTGGCTGCGGCTCCGCCTCACCGCCCCGATCCCAGAAGGCCTGCCTACTCTCACCCCATGGAACTCGATGCCGGCTCGTGCACGCTGCGAACCTGGACAAGCGACGACGTCGGACCCCTCGCTTCAGTCGCCAACGACCACCGCATCTGGCTGAACATGACCGACACCTTTCCACACCCCTACCTACTCGAGGACGCAGAGAGGTGGATAGACAACTGCCTCGAACAGGGTGAACCACCACTCCACCTGGCGATCGTCGCGGACCGCGAACTCGTCGGTGGGATCGGCGGCCATCCTGGATCAGCCGAACAGCACGCCAGTATCAACATCGGGTACTGGCTGACTCCTGACATGTGGGGAAAGGGCATCGCCACCTCCGCACTTCAGCGCTACGTTCGGTACCTCTTCGACACCTTCGATCCGCACCGTCTGTACGCGACTGTGTTCGGGTGGAACCCCGCGTCGGCTCGGGTTCTCGAGAAGTGCGGCTTCCGCCTCGAAGGCCGTCTGAGAGAGGCGATCCAGAAACAGGGCCGTTTCACGGATCTGTTGATGTACGGGTTGCTGAGAATCGACACAGTCGGTTGAGTGCCAGGTCCCCGACGCTCAATTCGCCCCGTGGCTCGGTCGCAGCTGAGGCCGCGTTCTTGCTGATGACTGAAGACTGAGAACTGAAGTCCGGCGGGCTAGACCCGCCGCAGCACTGCCCCGTACACGAATCCCAGCGGACCCATCCGCCACACCTTCTCGAGCAGGAGCGACCTCCCGGCAAACAGCTCCTCGGGAGGAGGCAGCTTGTCGAGGGAGCGGTGAAGATACGAGTACTCGTCCCGTGACCCTGCCAAAGCCCCGATCAGCGGCAATACCGCGGCCGTGCCTGCACGGTGCACGGCGGCCGACAGTCGACCCCGCGGCCGTCCGAGGCCGACCACCACGAGCGTCCCTCCCGGTTTCAGCACCCTCTCGACCTCGGACAGCGTTTCGTCGACCGACCGAAGATTTCGGAACACATACGCGGAGAACACCCCGTCGAAGCTTCCATCACTGAACGGAAGTGCCTCACCGACGGCAACAGCCTTCATGGCAGCGTTGAGGGCGAGCATCTCTGGGACCGGATCTATCGCGACTACCTCTCTCTCCCCCATCACCGGCACAGCCGCTCCCGTGCCTGCACCGAGGTCGAGGACCCTGCCTTGCGGCAGGTATCGGATGCCGGAGCGACGCCAGGCCTGTTCACGCCCCATCGAAAGGACCGCGTTGAGGAGATCGTATCGCTTCGCGATCCCGGAGAAGACGTCCCCTTGTCCGTTCACGGTCCGATCACATCGAAACCGACATACGGACGAAGCACCTCAGGTATGACAACCGACCCATCGTCACGCTGATGGTTCTCCAGGATCGCAAGGATCGTCCTGCCGACGGCGACTGCGGTGCCGTTCAGCGTGTGGACCAGCTCGTTGCCCGTCTCGGTCCTGAATCGAATCGCCAGCCTGCGAGCCTGGAAGTCGGTCGTGTTCGAACACGACGTGATCTCTCGGTAGGTCCCCAACGAAGGGAACCACGCCTCGATGTCGTACTTCTTCGCGGCGGACG
The DNA here is from genome assembly GCA_963827865.1 of uncultured bacterium. Taxonomy (GTDB): domain Bacteria; phylum Actinomycetota; class Acidimicrobiia; order Spongiisociales; family UBA4744; genus CAYLHS01. The sequence continues at coordinate 522,904 of CAWHCO010000004.1, forward strand.
CCCCCAAGTCACCGGCCGGGATGTTCACCACGTGGTAGGGCAGTTCGAGCCCTTGCACGACCTTCTTCTCTACTGCGAGGAGCCGCTCGTGCTCCGCCCATGACTCGTCGGGGTGACAGAACGTGAACATCTCGACCTTGTCGAACTGGTGCACTCTGAAGATGCCCCGAGTGTCCTTGCCGTAGGTGCCGGCTTCCCTCCGAAAGCAGGTCGAGAACCCCGCATACCTGATCGGCATATCCTCGACATCCAGAATCTCATCGGCGTGATACGCGGCAAGCGGCACCTCGGAGGTTCCCACCAGGAACAGGTCGTCCTTTTCCACCGCGTACACCTGCTCGGAGTCGTCGGGGAAGAACCCGGTGCCGAACAAGGCGTGTTCCCTAACCAGGACGGGAGGCAGCATCGGCGTGAACCCCTCCCTGACGAGCGTGTCCATCACCCAGCGCACGAGCCCCATCTCCAGGAGCACGGCCTTGCCTTTCAGGTACCCGAAACGAGATCCGGAGGTCCGTACCCCTCGCTCGACATCGATCAAGTCCAGCAACTCCCCCAGCTCCTGATGGTCCTTCGCGTCGAACGCGAACGCCGTCTGCACACCCCAGCGTTCGATCTCGACTGCGTCCTCGTCGGTCATCCCCTCGGGGACCGACTCGTGTACCAGATTGGGGACTCTGATCCACAGCTCCTGAAACTGTCCGTCCTCCTCCTCGGCCTGTCCGATCAACCGCTGGTACTCGTCCGCCAGGGTCTTCGCCCGGACGATGGCCTCACGCTTCTCCTCGCCTTGAAGCTGCGCTATCTCACGCCCAGCTTCCTTCTGCGTGGCTCGGAGCTGTTCGGCTTCGGTGCGAAACGATCGACGGGTCCTGTCCAGCTCCTCGAGCCTGGAAACGTCGATGTCACTGCCTCGAAGGGCGAGCGAGCGCCTCAGTCGGTCCGGATCCTCACGAAGAACGGCCACATCGATCATGGGCCAGATGCTACAAGGAGGCGGCAGGGTGCCTGCCGGCAATTACGAAGGCTCGTTGATCCTGATGGAAATCTGCTTCACGTTGTTCTCGACATCCACTTCATCCGGCAGCACGGCCACGGATACGGTCATCGCGTAGGCACTGCCGGGTGCAACCGTCAAGGGATCGAAGTTGACCGTCGTGGATGCCCTCGGATCGAGCGTATTGACCCGATTCGTGAACTGGCCAACCACGGCACCGCCACTGTCCCGGAGCGTGACCGACACGACCAGGTCCGACTCCGGCTGGTTGCCGGAGTTCCGAACGCTCGCTTCGACAACAACCGAGTCTGTTGCAGGCAGGATGAGCTCCCCGTTGTCGTCCTTCACCTCCTTCGGATCCAGCTTGACCGCGGACACCTCGAGATCTCTTCGGAGGTCGAGCCCCGCGGCCCCATCGACCGCGTCCCTGATGCCGTAGACATAGCCGAGCGGACCAGATGGGACAAAGGCAACCTCCGTGAAGTCGACCGGAAGGTCGGACTCCGATCGCAACTCGTCGACGGCGTCCATGAACGCCTTGTACGCGGCGTCGCCGGTTCGCAACTGGGCGAGCGATGCAGCCAGAGCCTCGATCATCGCGTCGCTGGTCGGGTGATCGACGACACCGAGCAGCCCCGGAGCAAACGACTCCAAACCGTCACTCCACGATGACACGGCGAGGTTCAGTGCAGCGGCGGCCGGCGCAACCGAGGACGGAACGGTCATCTCGGTGAGCGTGGTCGACTTCTGTCGGGCCTCTGCGACGTACTGGGACATGAGAGCCTCGACATCCTCCCGCTGCGCCGTTCGGAGATCGCCGAGGATCTGCCCCTGGAACTCGCGCGCAAGATCCTGGTAGGTGTTCGCAGTCGAGTCGGCCTCGACGAGATAGGCGATCGAGTCACGCGTGTCATTCCGCTGGCGGCTCACGGCGAGCATGAGAAGCGAGACGACCGTAATGATGGACAGGACGACATAAATGCGGCGACGGCCACGCCGCCGAGGAAGGTCAGTGGGGAACACAGCGTGGGCGAGGGGGGACTTGAACCCCCACGAGCCTGAGCCCACAGGCACCTGAAGCCTGCGCGTCTGCCAATTCCGCCACTCGCCCGGGCACGACATCGTAGCACGCTGCCATCTGTGGAAACCCTGCACTACGGCGATCCCCGAGGCCGATTCAACCGCCCGGTCAACGGCACCGACCCGTCCCTGACCTCGTTCCAGGGCGCGTCGCCTCGGAATCGACCCCGTCCAATACACTGGGCGCGTGAGTACGGCACGCAAGCTGGAGCGCCGAATGGAGCGCATGCTCGACGGTCTCGCCGGCCTGATGTTCGGTGGGGAACTCCACGCCTCGGAGTTCGGAATCCACGTTCTCCGCGAGGCGGACCTCGCTGTCGAGGAGGGCCCCACAGGACCCGTCATCCCGAACGTGTACCGGCTCACCGTTCACACCGGTCAGGAGGTACCTGGTCCACTCGGCCGAAGTCTCGAAGCGCTGATAGAGGAGACGGCAGCCGAAAGGGGGTGGCGTCTCGAAGGTCCGGCGACAGTGACGATCGACCAGGCAGACCGTGTTCCCAAGACCGACATCGCGTGCACGACAGAGACCGTTCCGGGCCCGCGAACACCATGGGCGCAGCTCGTACCGACGCAGGGGCCGCCGGTCCCGATCACCCACAACAGAGCCCGTGTCGGACGATCCTCGGAATGTGACGTCGTCATCGAGCACAAGGAGATAAGCCGGGTCCACGCCCTGATATGGCGAGAAGGGGGACGCGCGTGGATCCAGGACGCCGGCTCCGCAAACGGAACGCTGGTCGACGGGACGCCGGTCACCAGCAAACCAGTAGAGATCGACACGGGGGCCGTCGTGTCCTTCGGACCTCTGACATTCGATTTCCAGATCTAGTCCCTGGGCCTGAAGTGCCCCACGGCCCGATCGACGGTCTCCGGTCCCCTGTCCGGAATGGAGCTTCCGAGCGGGTGTCGTGTCCTGAGATCAGCCAGAGTGTGTTGGGCACCCGAATTGCACTACGAGGTACAGGGGACGAGGTACGGGCTCCCGAAGAGAGACCTCTCCCTGTATCGTTCAGGAAACAGCCGGGAAGGTCCCCGTGCCCACAAACAGGTAACGCAGTATGCCGGCACTCCTACTTCAGCTACTCAAACTCATCTATATCGCGTTCGTGTACCTGTTCGTATGGCAGGTAGCACGGGCGATCGCTGCTCATGTCGGCGGCACGGAGGGCTGGCGGCCCAAGTCGCGTGCGGGAAACGAGGTGGTGATCGTCAAGTCCAAGACACAGGCAGGCAAGCACATCGACGTACAGGGGCCCGTCGTGCTCGGCAGAAGCCCGCAGGCCGACATCGTGCTCGATGATCCCTATGCGTCCGAGTTCCACCTTCGCCTCATACGACGCCCTGAAGGTATCGTCGTGCATGATCTCGAGAGTACGAACGGAACCTACGTGAACGGACGCAGAGTCAGTACACCCCTGACGCTCACCCGCGGCGACGCGATTCAGATCGGAAACACCGTCCTGGAGGTCAGATGAGGATCACCTGGGCGAGCGGCACCCACATGGGTCGGGTTCGAACGAACAACGAAGACGCGCTCTATCCGCAAGCGAGCGGGAGTTCTCGCGAGACGGCCCTCTTCGCCGTTGCCGACGGCATGGGTGGCCATGTCGCCGGGGAGGTCGCTTCCACGAAGGCGATCGAGGTCGCCACATCGTCGAAGGGGACACTCACCGAACGAATCCATGCCGCCAACGACGCAATCATGGAGGCGGCGAGAGAAGACCGCTCGCTGTTCGGCATGGGCACGACCATCACAATGGCAGAGATCGACCCCGACGGTACGGCGACGATCGGCCACGTCGGCGACAGTCGTGCCTACCTCCTCCACGACGGAGCGCTGCAACAGCTCACCGTAGACCACACGATCGTCGCCCAGTACCTCGCCGCCGGCACCATCAAGCCTGAGGACATCGCCAATCACCCTCACCGCAGCATGATCACGCGCGCGCTCGGCCTCGAAGAGGATGTCGAGGTCGACACGTTCACTCAGCAACTCGTCACCGGCGATCGGCTGTTGCTGTGCACCGACGGCCTGAACTCCATGGTTTCCGATCAGCGCATCGAGCGATACCTCCAGGCGCCAACTCCCGACGATGCCGTGTGGGATCTGATCGAGGCCGCCAACGCCGCGGGAGGTCACGACAACGTGAGCTTGATCGTCATCGACTTCGGATCGTGAACAGAGACGCCGAAGCGGCCCTCCTCGTGGGGGCGACCGTGATCGCATCCCTGGGCGTCGGCCTGGTCAACCTCGCACAGGGTGGCACCTTCGACGCACAGGTTGCACTCACGTTCTTCGTGTTCGCCGCGGCATTCGGGTCTCTGCACCTCGCCGTCCGGCGCTGGGCACCGGGTGCCAGCCCGTATCTCCTTCCACTCGGTTCGGTGCTCGCCGCCATCGGCTTCGTCGAGGTCTACCGGATCAACCCCCACTTCGCGGGACTTCAACGGTGGTGGCTGCTGATTGCAGCGGGCCTAGCGACGCTCCTCCTCGCCCTGTTCAGAAACACGGGCGTCGCACCCCTCCGTCGCTACCGGTACATGTTCCTCGCAGCGGCCGTCGGGTTGCTGATGCTCCCTTTGCTGCCGACCTCCTGGCGGTTCCCCGTTCGAGGCGTCATCGTGAACGGTTCCCGGCTGTGGACGACCTTCACACTCGGGCCGTTGCGCCTGAACTTCCAGCCGGGCGAGATCGCGAAACTGGCGCTGGTGGTGTTTCTCGCCTCGTACCTGGCCGAGCGTCAACCCGCGCTGACGGAGTCCCGGAAGGTCGGCAGGTTCATGATTCCCGAACCGCGCCACCTCATCCCCGTCGTCATCGCGTCGATCGCCAGCTTCGGTCTGCTCGTGTCACAGCGAGACCTCGGTGCCTCGCTGCTCCTATTCGCCGTGTTCGTCTCCATGCTCTACGCGGCGACCGAACGGACCGCGTACCTCGTTGTAGGCTCCTCCATGTTTCTCGCCGGAGCCGCAGCCGCCGCCTTCACGTTCTCACACGTCGCGAGGAGGATCGAGGCATGGCTTCGGCCATTCGCCGATCCCGCCGACACCGGATATCAGATCCTCCAGAGCCTGTTCGCGCTTGGCTCTGGCAGCCTCTCCGGCTCGGGGCTCGGCGTCGGCACACCGGACAGGATCCCTGCCGCGTGGACCGACTTCATCTTCTCCGCGGTGGGCGAAGAGCTCGGGCTCGCCGGGAGCGTTGCGGTCATCGCGATGTACGCGCTGCTGGTGGCCGTAGGGGTCGGAATCGCCCTCCGCTCCCGTGACCTGTTCAGAAAGCTGCTGGCGTTCGGCCTCTCGTTCACGCTCGGGCTCCAGTCCTTTCTAATCATCGCGGGCGTGACTCGGCTCCTACCTCTCACGGGCATCACGTTGCCGTTCATGTCATACGGGGGTTCGTCGCTCGTGGCGAACTTTCTCATCCTCGCCCTACTCGCCCGGATCTCGCACGAGGAACACACATGAACGGTCCGATCAGACGCATCGCGGGATTCCTGTTCGTCGCCTTCACTCTGCTCCTGTTGAATGTCACCTACATCCAGGCAATCGCCACCTCCAAGTATCGGGACAACCCTCTGAACCCGCGGGTCGCCGCGTCGATCAGTGGCAAGGAGCGGGGTCTGATCGTTACATCGGACGGCACGATCGTGGCACGATCCATCGCGGACCCGAACGATCCCTCCCGATTCGCCCGGGAGTACCCGGAGGGGCCCGTGTATGCGCACGTCGTCGGCTACTCGTCGTTGCTGTTTGGTGATGAGGGTCTGGAACGTGTCTACGCGGACGATCTCCGTTCCCGTCGCGACCTCACCGTGTCCGATGTGATCAACGCGCTGATGGGGCGTGACCTCAGGCCAAAGAGCCTCGAGTTGACCCTCGACAACGGCCTCCAACACGCCGCGTTCGATGCCCTTGGCGACAACACCGGCGCCGTGGTCGCGATCGATCCCAAGACAGGGGCCGTCCTCGCCATGGTGTCGACACCGTCCTACGACCCGGAAGTGATGCTCGCTACCAACGCCACCAAACTGAGAAACGCGCTGCTCGACGATCCTGACGAGCCGCTCGCCAACCGTGCCGTGTCCAGGACGTATCCTCCGGGTTCGACGTTCAAGGTGGTGGTCGCCTCCTCCGCGGTCGAGAATGGGATCGCCGGCCCCACAACCACCTTCGACGACCTTGTCGAGTTCCCGCTGCCCGGCTCGACGAGCACCATCCACAACTACGATCGCGGCCTGTGCGGGGACGGTTCGACCGTTACGCTCTCGGAGGCGTTCCGGAAGTCGTGCAACACGATCTTTGCCACGCTCGGCCTCCAGGTGGGTGGCCAAACGCTCTACGACACGGCGGTGTCGTTCTCATTCGACGAACCCATGCGATTCGATCTGCCGACTCAGCAGTCCTTCTTCCCCGACCCCTCCGATCTGGATGGGCCGGCGCTCGCCCAGAGCTCAATCGGTGAACGCGACGTGCGGGCAACCCCGCTCGAGATGGCACTGGTCGCGGCGGCAATCGCCAACGATGGCAACCTCATGCAGCCGTACCTCGTGTCCAGGATCGTGGATGCAGCCGGCGGGACTGTCTCGGAGGTCACGCCCGAAATCCGGACGGCTGCCGTGTCCGCCGCCACCGCAACGGTCGTCTCGCAGATGATGGAGGAGGTGGTGGCATCCGGGACCGGCACCCGAGCCACTGTCCCGAATGTCCGAGTTGCGGGCAAGACGGGTACGTCCGACGCGTCCTCCGGTTCACCTGCCGTCTGGTTCATCGGCTTCGCTCCGGTAGACGATCCGACGATTGCGATCGCCGTTGTCGTGCTCAACGGTGGAGAGGACGCGACAGGTGGTTCGGTCGCCGCACCGATCGCCGGAGAGATCCTCGGCTACTGGCTCCAACCATGACTGATCGCAGCCCCCTCCTACAATCACCTGCTAATGGAACGAACCGTTCTCGCAAACCGCTATGAGCTGATCTCGCACCTTGCGAGAGGCGGCATGGCCGACGTGTTCGAGGCGCGTGACACGCTCCTCGGCCGACGAGTCGCGGTCAAGATGCTCCATTCCCAGTACGCCACCGACGAAGCCTTCGTTCGTCGCTTCCGAAGAGAGGCACAGGCGGCCGCGAACCTGAACCACCCGAACATCGTCGGCATCTTCGACTGGGGCCAAGAAGCGGGCACCTACTTCATCGTGATGGAACTCGTCGACGGCCGCTCTGTCAGAGACGTGCTCAGGACGCAGGGACCGCTCCTCCCCCGGCGGGCTGTCGAGATCGCCTCCGAAGTCGCTGCGGCACTATCGGTCGCCCACCGCGCCGGGGTCATCCACCGTGACATCAAGCCGGGCAACATCATGCTCACGAAGGATGGGACCGTGAAGGTGACCGACTTCGGTATCGCGAGGGCCTGGGACGACTCATCGGAGCTGACCCGCACCGGAGCGGTGATCGGCACCGCAACCTACTTCTCGCCCGAGCAGGCCCAGGGCGTGCCGGCGGACGAGCGATCCGACGTCTACTCGCTCGGCGTCGTCCTGTACGAGATGCTGACGGGGCATCCCCCCTTCTCGGGAGAATCACCCGTCTCGGTCGCGTACCAGCACGTGTCGACCGCGGTGCCTTCCCCTTCGGCGGATACTCCCGATGTCACCGTCGACCTCGACCGAATCGTGCTCCACGCCCTCGACAAGAACCCGAGCACCCGATATCAGTCGGCGGAAGACATCCGCAAGGACCTCCTGTTGTACCTGAGGGGTGAAACACCTGTCGGTGCCTCTCCCGATGCCTCGACGCAGATGATGGCGTCCGTGCCACCGGCTACGTCGGCTCCCGACGACATCTACCGGCAGGTGCAGCAGGAGCGGGTCCGGGGCAGCCAACTGCCCTTCATCATCACCGCCTTTGCGTTGCTCGTCGCGCTCGGGACCGGGATCTTCTTCCTTCTCAAGCAGCTCCCGTCTACGCCGGCCGAACCCACGAAGACCACCATTCCCGATGTTGCGGGCCAGTCCGTGCGCGACGCCATGCTCGCGATCCAGAACGCCGGATTCCGCGCCTACCCGAAGAACGAGCAGAGCGACACGGTTCCGGACCAGACCGTCATCGGCACCGACCCTGCGGCATTCACCGAACTCGATCCGAACAGCCAGGTTGCCGTCCTCGTGTCGGTAGGACCGACCGCGTACCCCATCCCGACGCTCGAGGGGCAGACGGAGGAAGCGGCAAAGAGCCTCATCACAGAGCAGAAGTTCGAAGTCGGTGAGATCGAGCGCGTTCCTGACCCCACCGTCCCCGAGGGACAGGTCATCTCGCAGGATCCGAAGGCCGGAGAGAAGAATCCACCGGGAACCAAGGTGAACATCGTTGTGTCGACGGGACCCGAAACCGTCGTGATCCCCAGCGACCTCGCCGGGCGGTCCGAGGTCAACGTGACGTTCATCCTCGGTCAACTCGGTCTCCTGTTTGAGAGCCAGCAGGAGTACTCGGACACGGTCGCGGAAGGCCTGGTCATCAGGACGGAACCTGCCGCCGGTGAGATCGTCACGGTCGGTGACTCCGTCGCGGTCTTCGTTTCCCAGGGACCCGAACCCGTCGAGGTCCCCGACCTGACGGGCATGACCGAAGATCAGGCTCGTACGGCGGTTACTCAGGTCGGGTTGACACTCACCGTGAGCGCGGCGACGGTTGAGGTTCCCCCCGACCAGGATGGCAAGGTCGCCTCTCAGACACCGGCGGCCCACACCCTCGTGCCGCCGGGCAAGAACATCGAGGTCGTCTTCGGCAAGGCTCCGCCACCGACCACGTCCGCCTCGACGACACCAACGTCGCCTTGAGTCGAACGACGGCGCTGCTCGACTGGTACGGACGCAATCGCCGAGACTTGCCATGGAGACACACGACGGACCCGTGGTGGATCCTCGTGAGCGAGGTCATGCTCCAACAGACACAGGCGAGCAGGGTCGTCGAGCCATACCGGCGGTTCATCGCCCGCTTCCCCGACCCGAGCTCACTGGCGGTGGCGCCCACCGCAGACGTGCTGGCGTTCTGGATGGGGCTCGGGTACAACACGAGGGCACTCCGTCTCAAGGAGGCTGCTCGGATGATCAGTGACAGCGGCTGGCCCACCACGACTGCGGGACTCCAGTCGCTCCCTGGCGTCGGGCCGTACACGGCGGCCGCGGTGGCATGCTTCGCGTTCGGTGAGCAGGCAGCAGCAATCGACACCAACCTGCGCCGTGTCTTGAGTCGGTGGGTTGGACGGCCACTGGAAGGGTCCGATCTCATCTCGACGGCGAGGGAACTCGTTGCCGACGGCGCCGCGATCGATTGGAACCAAGCGGTCATGGATCTCGGAGCGACGATCTGCCGGCCGTCGCCCGACTGTGGGACATGCCCCGTGTCTGCCTGGTGCCAGGATCCCGGCGTATACGAGCCAGCGCGACCACAGAGCCGATTCGAAGGCTCCGTGCGACAGACACGGGGAGCGATCCTCAGGAGACTGCTGGCAAGCGACTCGATCACCATCGACGATCTCCGGGAACTCTCTCCTCTTGTCGACGAGGCGGTGGCGGGTCTTGTCGATGAGGGCCTCGCCGTGCTGAACGAGGACCGGGTGGCACTGAAGCCTTGAGCCGGCTAGCTCAAGCCAGTCTCCAGTCTTCAGTCTTCAGTCCTGAGTCTTCAGTCCGCGACCTCGCCGATGTGCTACTCCCACGGCTGCCGCGATGCGAGGTACAAGGTACAAGGTACGGTTTGGGAGCCCCCGATGAGGCTCGACGAGTCTTACCGAGTACCGACAACCGACAACCGAAATCGGCTGGCGGAGCCAGCCGTTATGCTTGCCACCATGCCTGTGTCGAAGAACAGAAAGAAGAAGAAGAATTCGAGTTCCCCGGGTCCGGCGCGCCCGGCGCCGAAGCGCAAGCCGCCTTCACCCCGCTGGTACGTGATCACGATGTTCGCCGCGATGGGTGTCGGTGTGCTCCTCGTGATCCTCAACTACGTCTTCGCGTTATTCGGCGGATGGGGATTGTGGGTCGGTCTCGCCAGCCTCGCCGCCGGCTTTCTCATGACAACGAACTACCGCTGAACTACACGCGTGTAGTTATCCCCTGAGTTGCCCACAGCTTGTGGATGACCCGTGGTGTCTGGCGTGCGCACAGAGTGCTCAGGTGGGGCCGTGACGGCGCTTTGTCGGCTGCCGGGGAGGGCCTTGGCGGTCATCGGCACAACGCTGAGCGAAGCTAGATCCGTTCGAGGATCGTGGCGTTGGCCAAGCCGCCGCCTTCACACATCGACTGGAGCCCGTGCCGAGCACCTGAGCGCTGCATCTCGTGAACCAGGGTGGTCATGAGCTTCGCTCCGGAGCACCCGAGCGGGTGGCCGAGGGCGATCGCGCCTCCGTTCACGTTCGTCCGCTGCCAGAGCGTGTCGGCGTCCTCGTCCATCTCGATCAACCAGGCCCCGAGCACCGATGCGAACGCCTCATTGATCTCGAACAGGTCGATATCGGCGAGCGACATGCCACTTCGTTCGAGGATCCGCTTCGTGGCCACCATGGGGCCCTTCAGCATGGTGACTGGGTCGACGCCGATGACGTCGAACGCGGTGAACCTCGCCATCGGCTTCATGCCCAGCTTCTCGGCGGTGTCTTCACCCATGATGAGCAGCGCCGCTGCTCCATCGGAGATCTGCGACGAGTTGCCGGCTGTGACCACGCCCCCTTCTTTGAACGCTGGCCGCAGCTTCGCCAGCTTCTCCATCGACGTGTCCCGGCGGATACCCTCGTCTGCGAGCACGTCCACGCCATCGGGACCGGCGGTGGGCACGATCTCGAGCTTGAAGCGTCCTTCATCGGTTGCTTGCGCAGCACGCCGGTGTGACTCGCAGGAGATCGCATCGAGCCGTTCTCTGCTGATGTCCCACTCTTCGGCGATCATCTCTGCGGAGAGGCCTTGCGGCACGAGCGGGAAACGTTCGAGCAACTTGGGGCCAAACACCATTCCTGGACCCTGTGAGGCAGTCACACCCATCGGAATCCTTGTCATGGATTCGATGCCTGCAGCGATGGCGATGTCGTAGACGCCAGCCATCACTCCTTGCGCTGCGAAGTGTGCGGCCTGCTGGCTGGAGCCGCATTGGCGGTCGACACTGACTCCTGGCACGGTTTCAGGGAATCCGGCGGCCAGCGCGGCATTGCGTGCGATGTTGACGCCCTGCTCGCCGGTCTGGGCAACACACCCCATGATCACGTCGTCGACAAGGCCTGGGTCGAGGCCCGTTCTCTGGACGAGTGCCTCGAGGACGTGGCTTGCGAGATCCACCGCATGCCAGTTCTTCAGGAATCCGTCACGCCTGCCTGCCGGGGTTCGAACGGCATCCACGATCACCGCACGGCGCATGAGTCCTCCTTGAACGGCTCGTGGAGATGAGCGGACTCGAACCGCCGACCCCCTGCGTGCAAGGCAGGTGCTCTTCCAGCTGAGCTACATCCCCGGGGTTGCAGACATTGTACGTTGCTGATCAGGGCGTCGGTCCCCGAACCGCCCTGACGAGGGCGTCGATGGCGATGTGTTCACCGACCGGACGGTCGACCCGCTCCGCCTTGATCACGTCCATGCCCTCGATCGCGTCGACCACGTCGGCCGGCGTGAACAGCGCGGCCGGGTTCTGCGGGCCGCCGTAGCCACGCTCGAGGTTCGTGAGATCATGCCCGACCACGAGCAGCGTGCCACTGGCAGCAACAGCCGCCGCTGCCCGGCGCCAGATCTCTTGTCTGAGTGGAGCGGGGACCTGTATGTAGAACTCGATAACCAGATCAAAGCTCCGTTCGGGTGGGATGTAGGTACGGAGGTCGACAATGACCCAGTCGACGGTGAGGCCTCGGTGTTCGGCGATCTGACGACCCTTGTCGATTGCCACCTCGGAGAAGTCGACCGCGGTCACTTCCCAGCCCTGTTCGGCGAGCCACAACGCGTTGCGGCCTTCCCCAGCCCCGATGTCGATCGCCCGGCCGGGCGGCATGTCACCGACCTCGGCGACGAGGAATCGGTTGGGTTCGGCACTCCAGATGAGGTCCCGTTCGGCGTAGCGCATATTCCAGACGTCACGATCCATGGACCGTGACACTACCGAACCGCAGCGCCAATCGGTCTCGGAGCAAACCGGCTCTTGTCGCCTCCCAGCCCGCTACTACACTCCCCCGGCACGGGCCCATAGCTCAGCCTGGTTAGAGCGCATCCCTGATAAGGATGAGGCCGGTGGTTCAAGTCCACCTGGGCCCACCCCGTCCCCTTGCTCCGCAAGGGGATTTGGCATGTCCGAAAGGCGGGTCCTCCGGTGTGGGCCCATTCGCACTTCCCGGGACCACCGACGGTGTGCAGAGCATGTTCTACCAGTTTCCAATGTCGTCGTTCTGACGACGCCCTTGGATAAGGCGACACCGTGTGAAAATGATTGGTGGTTTTTATGACAGTAGATTTGACTTCGTGTCACAATGACTGTCATGAACAAGAAGGGGACCTACCGAAGCCGACTTCGAGACGAGCAGGCCGCTGCAACCCGATCCCGGATCGTGGAAGCGGCTGCCGAAGGCTTCGCGCCGTGGACGACTGGGCTTCCCTTCAACAAGGTGGCGGAGCGAGCAGGCGTCAGCGTAAGGACGGTGTATCGCTACTTCCCGACACAGCTCGATCTCCTGAACGCAGCGAGGGCCCGTGTCGTCGAAGGTTCCGGATGGAATCCCGACCACGTGAGTCCCGAGACCCTCGGCTCGATGATCGCACGTGCTTTCGAGTACTTCGGTGATCTCCTCGAGCGCGCCGGTCATGAGATTCAAGCGCAGGCGCCGGGGATGGCGGATCTCAGAAAGCAGCGTCTCGAGGCAGTCGAACGTGTTGTGGAGCCATTCTCGAACGGATTGTCTCCAGAACACGCTCGGGGTGTCTGCGCCGTGCTCTCGGGCCTCGGCCGGGTCGAGTTCCTGCGGGGGATGCACGAGCAATGGGGTCTAAGCGGAATCGAAGCTGGACGCGCTGTGGAGTGGGCTGTCGGCGTACTGCTCGACGACCTTCGTCGCAACGCCATCAAAGAGGAGACGAAGCAATGACTCAGGACACCACCTCGGAATCCGGCGGGATACGTACGCGTCGGCTCCGCGATCTCGAGCGGAGTGATGCTGAGACAGTAGGACACAAGGCCGCCAACCTAGGTGCGCTCGCAAGGCTCGGACTACCGGTACCCCCCGGGGTCGTGATTCCGGCCACAGAGGGGAACGAAGAACTCGCTGAAGCCGTGGCCGAGGCGGTCTCGATCCTTGGCGATGTGCCCGTTGCGGTACGATCCTCAGCCCTCGCCGAGGACCTCGAAGGAGCGTCGTTCGCCGGCCAGTACGAGACCCTCCTCGACGTGCGCGGCGCTCCGGCCATTCTCGACGCCGTGCGCCGGGTGCGCGAAGGGGCAGATGACGAACGCGTCGCAGCGTATCGGAGCGCCCACGGGCCTGCTGGACTGAGCGGCATCGCCGTCCTCGTGATGCCCATGATCAAGCCAGAAGCCTCGGGTGTCGCATTCACCGCGCACCCTCTCACCGGCGTGCGAGAGGAGACGGTGGTGAGTGCAACGAAGGGTCTGGGCGAGCAGCTCGTCGGTGGCGAGGCGACCGGAGAACAGTGGATCGTGCGGGACGACCGTCCGGTTCGCGATCGTCGCGCGTCCGTCGAGGTGCTCGACGAGCAGCAGGCTCTCGCCGTCGCGAAGCTTGCACGTCGCGTCGAGGCATCCTTCGACGGGGTGCCACAAGACATCGAGTGGGCGTTCGCTGAAGGTGAGCTCTACCTCTTGCAGGCCCGGCCCATGACCGCTCTGCCCGAACCGGTCCAATGGGAGTCGCCACTGCCCGGAGGATTGACACGCAACTTCCGGCTCGGTGAGTGGTTGTCCGAACCCGTGACGCCGCTGACAGCAACCTGGCTGCTTCCACGTGTCGATGAGAGCTTCGCCGCCTCCCAGCGCGTCGCTCTCGGTGTGGAACCGCCACAACCGATGCACGTGCTGGTCAACGGCTGGTACTTCTATGCACCGATCGGAAGTGCCACCACCCGGCAGTTCATGAGCGGGGCGCTGATCGGCGGATTGCGCAGACCGAAGTTCTTGTTGGGAACGCTGCTCATGAACCGCAGGCCCGAGGTCATACACCGCCTCGTCTACGAGCCGGCGACCATCACGTGGCGAGAAGACCTCTGGCCGCGCTACCAACAACTCGTCGAACACGGCCTTCAGGAGGTGGACACCGCGGACGAGGAGACGCTGTCCACGATGCTCGACCGTATCGGCGGCATCGCCGGCGAGTACCTGTTCTCGATGACATTCGTCGCCGGGAACGCGTGGAAGATGGAGAGTGTTCTGGCCGACTTCTACGGACGCCATCTGCGTCCGACGCTGGGCGGCGACTACCGGCCGCTCGTGGTCGGACTCGTCGAACCGAGTCCGCCGAAACCTTGGGCCATCCAGAGCTTCGACTGGTTCCGTCCAACGGCGGGCGAGTTCGGTCTCGTGGAGACCACATCGAGTCAAGACCACAGCTCGCTCGTCGAGGCTCGTGAGCGTGCCGAACAGGAGTGCCGCGACGCTCTCTCCCCGCGACTGCGGACCCGCTTCGATTCCGTCCTCGACCTGGCGCAACACTACGCGCGCCTACGTGAAGAGCAGGTGTCCCAGCTGACATTCGGCTGGCCCCTCGCCCGACGGGCACTACGTCGTCTCGGTGAGTCGTGCGCTCGCCGCGGCGTCATCAGACACGCCGACGACGTCTACTTCCTGGAGCGAACCGAAGTCGAAGGCAACGAGTCGCGAGCATCGTCGGTCGCAGACCGTCGTAACCTCTGGGCACGCAACCGCAGACTCTCACCACCCCTCGTGATCGGGAAACTTCCAGGGCTCATCACGAAGGTGCACTCCGACGGCATCGCCAAGATGCGGACGCCGGCAGAGGCACGCCCCGGGGTACTCGAGGGCATGCCCGCCAGTGCGGGCAGCGCGACCGGCGTGGCCCGCGTACTCCTGGACCTCGCGGACGCAGATCGGCTCTCGCCCGGTGAGATCCTGGTGACGACCGCCACCACACCGGCGTGGACGTCCGTCTTCGGACGCGCTGCTGCCGTCGCGACCGATGGTGGCAGCCTCGTCGCACACGCATCCCTCGTGGCACGCGAGTACGGAATTCCGGCTGTCGTCGCGCTCGGCGACGTGACCTCCAAGGTCCACGACGGTCAGCGGATCACGGTCGACGGCAACACAGGCTTCGTGGAAATCCTCGGCTGACCTCCATCGTCCCGCCGGAGATTCGCCCGTACCGCCGCCCCATCGGGAGGACCACCTACGACGTACGCCTGTGCACGTGTCCGGAGAAACGCGGGAAGCTCAAACTAGGCTCACAGCCTTGTTGGACACACACCAACAAGGCCGGCTCATCGGTTCAGAAGGCGGGTTCGGGCTGCTGACGAACAAGACACTCCACTGGTTCGCTCCGAACGGAACCAAACTGGGATCTCTCCACGCACGCGACCCGATCAGAGCTATCTATGCCACTCAAGAAGGGGCAACCATCCAAACACGGCAGCATGAGGTCGAGGTCCGAGGACTCGCCATCATGCCCCCCAGGCGCTACGAGATGGCCGGATCTTGTGAACCAGTGCTCGTCCACGCCACACGGCTGACTACTCGCGTCCACATCGCGTCCACAAGAGGGTGGAAAACAGCCAGCAACAGCGCACATCTCTGAGAACCAACACCCCTTGTGCCATCAGGGAGTTGGATCACCTCTGGGCGCCGAGCCGCATTGAGTCCGCGCCAGGCGGCGTCGAGGCGGTCGGCAGCTTCATCGAGACCCCCAGACGTGGCAGTAGGTTGTACGCACGGCACGGAGGGGTGGTCTACCGTGCAGCTGCGAGCACGGCTGGGAGTGGTTGTGCGGTGAGTAGGGCGGTTGTGGTGTCGGTGTCGGCGGGTCGTGCGAAGTGGTAGCCCTGGCCGATTCGGCAGCCGAGTTGGCGGAGGCGTTGTAGCTCGTCGGGCGTTTCGATTCCTTCTGCGACGATGTCGAGTCGAAGGGTTTCGCCTATTTGGAGGATGATTCTCACGAGTGGTGAGAGTTCCTGGGTGGCTCGTATGAAGCTGCGGTCGATTTTGACGATGTCGATGGGGAGTCGGTCGAGGTAGGACAGCGACGAGTAGCCGGTTCCGAAATCGTCGATCGCTATCCTGACGCCCAGGGTCTTGAGATCGTTGAGGATCTGGATGTAGGGCTGTGCGATGACGTTTTCGGTGATTTCGAGGATGAGGTGCTTGGCTTCGAGTCCGGATTCGGTTCGGGCTTTCTTCGCAAGCCCGATCGACCCCTCCCAACTGCTCCCCGTAAGCACAACATGGGGGAGGATTCTGGGCTCCTCCCCCGGTGCTGCACGAGTAGCCGGTTGCTAGCGAGTGGCCAGCCCCTGTGCAAAGGTGGCCAGCCCGCCGTCGGTGAAACCAATCGGTGTGAGGCTGCCGTCGTGACCGATGCTGAATGCCTCGATCCCTCCGCTGCCCGGGTTCAGGGCGAACAGGAACTTGCCATCCTTGGAGATACCCTCGTCGAGGGTTGCGATCCCGGTCGCTGCGGTGGCGTCGGCAAGCGTGACCTTGCCACCCTTCGTCGCCGCGTACGCAGAGATCGAGCTGCTGCCAGGATTCGTGGTGTACACGTTGCCGTGTCCATCGCCGGCGATCCAGCAGGCTGCCGCTTGACCGCTGGTCACGGATGGGCTGATCACGTGCAAACGGCCGTCCGAGCCGATGCGGTACGACGACACTGCCCCGTCGCCACCGTTCACCTCGACAACGAGCAGCCGGCCCGTCTTGTCGACGATGAACCCGAAGGGGGTCAGGCCACTGGAGGCCGTCACCACCGGATCGGCCGACGGGATGATTCTGGCCTTCAGGTTGTAGACGAGCAGTTCGTTGTCAGCTCTATCAGTGACGATCAACTTGCGACCGAAGCGATCGAAGCCGATCTGTGAGAAGGCGCCGCTGCCAAGCTCACGAGTCGAATGGGGGATGGGCCGAAGCTTGCCGTTCCACAGGATGAACCCCGAGATGTTGGCCGAACCGCCCGCGTTGAGCACAAACACCCGGCTTCCGTCAACCGCCACGCTGACGGGCATCGTCCCGCCCGATGGCGTCCTATCGGTCAACTTCAAGCCGTGAGGCGTGACCCCGAAGACGGAGATGTCGTTGCTTCCTGCATTGACCGCGAGTAGCCACTTTCCATTGTCGGACAAGACGAGTGAGTTCTGTGAGACGAGAGGGTCGACACCACCGCCGGATCCCTCGCCTCCGGTAGACACCGTACCCTTCTTCTCCAGGGCGCCGTTCGACGCCCGGCTGAAAACGACCACCGCGTTGCCGGCGGGATCATTCGTCATCGTATACACCGCTCCCGCGGCAAGTGCATTGGCTCCGTAGCCACTGGCAAACGCGAACTGGCGCGGCAAAAACGATGCCAACCATCAACGCCACCAGCGGAACGGTGGATCTGAGCAGTCTCTTCATTGCAGTGCTCCCTTCTGTGTTCGCTTCTGAACGCCGGCCCGCTAGCTCGCTCCTTTCGGTGACGGGACGCCATTTCCTTGACACCCCCAGGTGTCATGATGAGAAGCTATGGAGCGTTTCTTGCCGGCTCGCGAACGAACCCTCACGATTGGAGAAACTCCGCGAGTCCGAGTGATGGCCCCGGCCAGCGGTCCATCGAGAACAGAACGCGCACCTATCAACGGAATGGTCTAGGATCTTCCAGGCGCCGGTTGTTCCGCTGTCGACCCTTCATTGGTTGGGTGATACCCACATGGCTGGACAACCCGGCGGGTCGACAGGGAGATCGGTAGGACTACCGTTTCTCACTCTCGGGCTCGCCATTATCGCCATCGCTATCGGCACCAAACGAAGCGCATTCCTTGGTGTTGTCGTGGTGTTCATCGCCGAGGGAAATCCCTTCCGATCGGAAGGTCGAACGACGGCGGAGACGAATAGCCAGAATACCCTTACGATTGCCTCAGAAGGGAGTCATTCGTGCTGGACGGGGTGGCACTGGCGGTCATCGCGTACCCGCTGCTCGCAGGGTGGGTCATCTATGAGCAGCTGCGCGCCGGTTCTCGCGCCCGCACCTTCATGACCGCGGTGTTCGCCATCTACCTGATCGAGGTGGTGAGAGTGACACTGTTTCCGATCCCCGTCGACAGGGCGGTCGCCGACGTCTTCCTGCCATCCTGGGTGACACCGACCAACTTCGCTCTGTTCGAACGCATGGGAACCACGGCGCAGATACAGGGCAACATCCTGATGGGTGTTCCGTTCGGGCTTCTGAGCTGGTTTGTCTTCCGGAGGCTATCGATGCTCCGGGTGCTGCTCGCCGGGATCGTGACGTTCGGGATGATCGAGGTCCTCCAACTCGTCATCGGCCTGGCGATAGGAGTCCCCGGCTACAGGATCCTCGACATCAACGACCTCATCCTCAACACCAGCGGTGTCATGGTGGGCATCGTCGGATTCCTCATCGTCAGGTCTCTCTTCCGGCTTCTCGACCGACGGGCCGGCGATCCTGGTCCTCTCCGGGCCTACCTGCGATCGGTGCTTGGCTCGGGCGAGCCTTCTCCCCTGGCCGCTACTTCTCTCTGATGGCGTCGATGCAGATCGTGGCGCCGGTCTGGCCGAGGTAGTCCTCTTTGCCGGCACGAGACACAGCTCCCCGATTCGGGTCATCGACAACCTGTGTGATGGCGCTTCGCTGTCCGAGACGGCGTTCGCTCGTCCCCGTTTATCCACCCGACCGAACCGACGAGTGCTACGAGGACGACGGCCGTCACGGCGGCGATCTTGACCGCCACAGTTCCACGGTCCGTAGAGATCGGAGGAGTCGGGCGTTTCCTTCAGCCGCACACCACCTACACTCGCCCCATGCGCAGGCTCTTTCTGATTGCGGCGGTGGCCGTCGGAGTGCTCCTCCTCAGGCGTCGATCTCCCCTCCCGGATGGGACGTGGGAGCCGATCCAACGCCCGTGAAGATAGCCATCCATCAGACGGGGCCCGTCGCAGGACGTTGCGCCGAGATCCTCCTCGCCGAAGCCGATCTCACCCTCCTCGGTGTGCTCGACCAGGACCCCAAACGGACCAACATCGTCAAGGTCGAAGATCTCTCCGATTGGGACGTGCTCGTCTCCGACGCCCTTGACACAGAAGAGATCGTCGCTGAAGCCACAACGGCAAATATCCCGCTGGCCGTCAGAGGGCCTGTCGCGACACCCGTGCAGATCCCGGTTTTCGCTGATGCCTCACTCGCGGCGCTCGCCCGAGCCGTCGCAACGACGTTGACCCCACGACTGGTCGCTATGACCGCCCCGGGAACTCCGCTACGAAGCGGGGTCCCCATCGCGTTTCCTCCGCCTGTTGGAAGGCTCCGCTCGAATCCACCGTCGGACGGTCTCGTCGTCGCCCCTACGTCTGGGGAATGGGCAGGCATCATCGTCGAAGCGGCCTCGGAAGTGGTCGGTGTCGCAGATCAGGGAGCGTTCCTCGATGCTATCGCTCTGGCGGCAGCGGCAATCGTCATGGCCACGGAATCACATGACATGGGTTTGGTGGACGTGCGGTCGATCGCGGACCGCTACCTGAGCATTGCGGAGGCTGCGGGTTTGGAGATCGCTAGCTTCCGTCCGGCCACATCTCGATAGCCGGTTCGGCTTCGGCCGGCGCATCGTCGGCTCCGTGTTCCTCGCCAACCGACTGGTCCGTGAGGTCGATCGCCGGCAGTTCTGCCGTCGGGAGGTCATCTTGGGAGGGAGGCGCCGTATGGATCTGCGGTGTGCGCACGACCGGGGCTGCGGGAACGTTCAACGTCTCTTCGAGTACAACGACTTCGATCCCACCCACAACATCGGAGATCAAGTTGTAGATGACGGCGGCGAGGGTCGTGAGACCGCTCATCAATGCCGTCCACACCACTGCGAGGAACACGACAACCCGCAGGTACTGGTCGCTACCTTTGAACAGCGCTGCATCGGCTTTGAGCAGTGAGATCTGCTTCAGGAAGCTCTCGATCTTCTGAGGGAAGCCGGCGTTGGAAACGACAGCCCACAGGATCACCACTGCGAGAATGAACACGAGTCCCAGGACCGCGTAGAACACCAAGGACACTTTCATCACGGTCCAGGGATCGAACTTCCTGACGATCCGGCGAACCCGCCGCACGGCCATACTCAGCTCCTCGCTTCAGGCGAGTGTACCGCCACTGGGTACAACGTCAGGTGAGCTCGCACAGTGCCCTACTCCTCCTCTTGAGGGACTGGAGCGATCGCCGTCAGCTCAGAACCCTGGGCGAGATTCATCACCTTCACCCCGCTCGCATCGCGCTTCTGCCTACTGATGCTCTTGGCCGACAGGCGAATCACGACACCCTCCGACGAAATGGCAAACAGCTCTGCACCCGCCGAGACGGCTCTCCCTGCCACGAGCTTCCCACGTACCCGCGTCAGCTTCATCGACTTCACGCCAATGCCGCCGCGTCTCTGCACAGGGAACTGGTTCAACGCAACACGCTTTCCATACCCACCGGACGTGATCAGGAGCACTTCTTCTCCGTCCTTGCTGGTGGCTGCCGAGATCACCTCGTCGCCTTCGCGGAGCCGAATGCCGCGGACCCCCTGGGTCGCTCTTCCCATCGGCCGCAGGTCGCCCTCGGAAAAGCGAATGCCCTGCCCATTGCGTGTGAGTAGCAGCAGATCGTCGGATCCGTTGGTCGTCCTCACAGCCACGACCTCGTCGTCGTCCTGGAGGTTGATAGCCACCAACGTGGCGTTGCGTGAGTCGTAGTCCGCAAAAGGTGTCTTCTTGATCAACCCCATCTTCGTTGCGGTCACCAGGAAGCGCGACGTCTCGTAGTCCCTCGTATCGATGACGGCCTCGATCCGCTCATCCGGCTCGAGTGGCAGCACCGACTGACCCAGTACGCCCTTGGCTGTGCGTTCCTTCCGTGGGATCTGATGGGCCTTCACGCGGTGCACCTTCCCCCGGTTCGTGAAGAACAACAGATACGAGTGAGCAGTCGTGTGTACGAGATGGCTGATCACGTCGTCCTCACGGACGGACGCACCCTGGACGCCGCGACCTCCACGTCCCTGCGCTCGATACGAGCTGGCCAGAACCGACTTCACGTAGCCGTTGGCGGACACCGTCACAACGATCTCCTCGTCGGCGATCAGGTCCTCGAGCGAGAGGTCACCATCGTCGGGGATGATGTGGCTTCGCCGCCCATCTCCGAACTTCTCCCTGATCTCGGACAGGTCGGTGGCGATGATCGATCTCCGCTTGGCCGGGTCGGCGAGGATCGCCTTCAGGTCGGCGATCGTGGCAACGAGGCCATCGTGCTCTTCGCGCACCTTCGACGTCTCGAGTGCAGTCAACCTGCGGAGCTGCATGTCGAGAATGTGGTTCGCCTGAATCTCGGACAGATCGAATCGATCCATCAGGGCGGACCTTGCGATCGCAGTGTCCTCCGAGCTTCGAATGATCTCGATCACCGCATCGATGTTGTCGAGGGCGATCAGCAGACCTTCGAGAATGTGGCGGCGTTTCTCCGCCTCGTCCAGACGGAACCGGGTCCGTCGTTCGATGACCTCCATCTGGTGGTCGAGGTAGTAGCCGATCATGTCGGAGATGCTCAGCGTGCGTGGTACACCGTCGACGAGTGCAACCGTGTTCACCCCGAAGGTTTCTTGGAGCTGCGTCATTTTGAAGAGCTGGTTGAGCACGACCTGCGGCACGGCTTCTCTCTTCAGTTCGATGACCAACCTGGTCCCGACTCGATCGGAGCTGGCATTCCGGAGATCGGCGATGCCGGTGATCTTCTTCGAGTGAACCAGTGAGGCGATCTTCTCCAAGACCCTGTCGTGCGACACCTGGTAGGGAAGCTCGGTCACGATGATCGCCGTGCGACCCTTTCGGATCTCCTGAACGTCGGTGACCGCTCGCATCTTCACTGATCCACGGCCGGTCCTCAGTGCCTCTTTGATGCCTCTGGTGCCTACCAGGAATCCGCCAGTCGGGAAATCGGGACCCTTGATGATGTCGAGATAGTCGTCGATCGGAGCGTCCGGGTTGTCGAGGGCGTAAATGCAGGCGTCGACGATCTCGCGGAGGTTGTAGGGCGGGATGTTGGTCGCCATCCCCACGGCGATACCCGTCGATCCATTCACCAGCAGGTTCGGGAACCGAGCTGGCAGCACCGTAGGCTCGGACATCTCGCCCGAGTAGTTCTCTTCGAAGTGGACCGTGTCCTCTTTGATCCCTTCGAGGAGTCGCGTTGCGAGCTGCGTGAGTCGGCTCTCCGTGTACCGCATGGCCGCCGGAGGGTCGTCGATCGTGCCGAAATTCCCCTGCTTGTCGATGACCGGGTAGCGCGTGGAGAAGTCCTGACCCATGCGAACCAACGCGTCGTAGATCGCGTCGTTGCCGTGCGGGTGATAGTTCCCCATCACGTCTCCAACGACCTTCGAGCACTTTCGGAATGTCGAGTTGGGTCCCATGCCCGACTCGAACATCGAGTAGACGATCCTGCGTTGAACGGGCTTGAGGCCGTCCCGAACGTCGGGGAGGGCGCGCGAGACGATGACCGACATCGCGTAGTCCAGGAAGGACTTCTCAACCTCTTGATTGATGTCGATCGAAGGGATCACCCTGTCCTGGCCGTCCGCCATCGCATCTCCTTCAAACATCCAGGAATCGAACGTCTCGCGCGTTCTGCTGGATGAACGCCTTGCGCGCACTCACGTCGTTACCCATGAGGGCGGAAAACACCTCTTCCGCCTGTGTGGCGTCCTCGAGATCGACCCGCAGGAGCCTGCGCCGTTCGGGGTCCATCGCCGTTTCCCACAGCTCGGACGGGTTCATCTCACCGAGCCCCTTGAACCGGCTGACGTCCATGCGCTTGTTTCCATTCTCTTCACGGAATGCGGCCAGCTCGGCATCGCCATCCAAGTACGTGACCTTCTTGCCCTGTTTGACTCGGTAGAGCGGTGGCTGCGCGATGTACATGTAGCCGGCCTCGATGAGCGGCTTCATGTGGCGGAAGAAGAATGTCAGCAGCAGCGTCCGAATGTGTGCACCGTCGACGTCCGCGTCGGTCAGCATCACCACTTTGTGATACCTCGCCTTCGTCAGGTCGAAGTCCTCACCGATACCCGTTCCGATCGCCGTGATCAGTGCCTGGATCTCGGCG
The DNA here is from genome assembly GCA_963827865.1 of uncultured bacterium. Lineage (GTDB taxonomy): Bacteria > Actinomycetota > Acidimicrobiia > Spongiisociales > UBA4744 > CAYLHS01. Next base: position 546,285 of record CAWHCO010000004.1, read on the forward strand.
TTCTGGAGCGCCTTCGTCAGCCGAGCCTTCTCGACGTTGATGATCTTGCCCCGAATGGGCAGGATCGCCTGAATCCTGCTGTCCCTTCCCTGCTTGGCTGGGCCTGCCGCCGAATCGCCCTCCACGATGAACAGCTCGGACTCGGCGGCGTCCCGCGATGAGCAGTCGGCGAGCTTGCCGGGGAGGCTGGCTGATTCGAGCATCGACTTGCGCCGCGTCAGCTCGCGGGCCTTTCGAGCGGCCATCCGGGCTCTGGCGGCGGTGATGGCCTTCTCGGCGATCGAACGCGCTTCCCCTGGATGACGCTCGAGCCACTCCGGAATCACCCTGTTGAGGGTTCGTTCCACGTAGCCACGGACTTCGGTGTTCCCTAGCTTGGTCTTGGTCTGTCCTTCGAACTGGGGCTGACGAACCTTCACCGAAACGATCGCTGTCAGACCCTCCCTCACGTCTTCGCCGGTGAGGTTGTCCTCTTTCTCCTTGAGGATCCCCTTGTCGCGAGCGAACTCGTTCAGCGCTCGAGTCAGCGCCTTGCGGAATCCCTCCTCGTGGGTGCCACCCTCATGGGTGTTGATGTTGTTCGCGAAGCTGAGGACCGTCTCCGTATACGAGTTCTTCATCCATTGCATCGCCACTTCCACCTCGCCGTCTTCGTCGACGTCTTCGAAGTAGAGGATGTGCGGATGAACCGGCTCTTTGCTCGCTCCGAGATGCTTCACGAAGTCGATCAGCCCGCCCTTGTACTGGAACGCCTGCTCGACCGGATCTTCGCCCCGTTCGTCCTTCAGGGCGATCGTCACGCCTTTGTTGAGGAATGCCATCTCCCGGAGCCGCGATGACACCGTTTGGAAGGTGAAGGTTGTCGTTTCGGTGAAGGTTGCCTCTGATGGCCAGAACGTCGTGGTCGTCCCCGTCCGCTTCGCCGGCTTGATCTTCTTGACCGGACCGGTGGGAGTTCCGAGGTGAAACGACTGAGCCCACTGGAAACCGTCGCGCACCACTTCAACATCGAGCCGCTCGGACAGGGCGTTTACGACAGACAAGCCAACCCCGTGGAGCCCCCCCGATACCTGATATGCGCCGCTTTCGAACTTGCCGCCGGCGTGAAGGGTGGTCAGAACGGTCGTCAGCGCCGACTGCTTCGTCTTCGGATGCTTGGCGACTGGGATACCGCGACCGTTGTCCTTGACGCACACACCGCCGTCAGCAAGGAGTGTGACCTCGATCCTGTCGCAGAAGCCGGCCATCGCCTCGTCAACCGAGTTGTCCACAACCTCCCACAGCAGGTGGTGAAGACCGCGGGGACCCGTCGACCCGATGTACATGCCCGGTCGCCGTCGAACAGGGTCGAGCCCCTCCAAGACGGTGATGTCTTTGGCGTCGTAGCCGCTCTGTACGCGCTGAGTCACTGGACTCCTTCACAAAACAACGGCCCTGTGGCGAGGTCCGAGACCTGCACCCGAGCCTGATTTACACGCTTGTAAGTATAGCCCCATCCCCACCCCAACCCAAGACCCTCAACCTTCGAAAACGCCAATGAGATTCTGAGAAATCAGGGAATCTACCGAGCGGCTGTCTTGATGTTGATGCCGGTGATCACGTTCTCGCCGAACTCGTCCTGTAGGGATGCGAGCAATGTGCCCGTGGCGTACCGGAGGACTGTTGCCGCCCCGTGCGAAGCCTCCACGGTGAGCACCCCCGAGCGCAGCATCGTTGGCCAGGAATGCGATGCCCACTGCGGTCCTGCGATCTCCGACCACCGCTCGTTGATAGCGACGAATACCCCCGTATCGCCGATTCCCCAACGACCTAGCATCGCATTGATCAGCCCTCCGAGCTGTTCGAGTCCGCTCACCGAATGCCCCCCTCGCCCACGTCCCATCGTCGGCCCGAGACCGGTACGTCCTCGATCCGGGCGGTCGTGATGAACGTCTGGGTCGAAGGAAGCGCCGCGGCCAGCGCCGCGGTCCTCGATGCATCCAGTTCTGAGAACACATCGTCGAGCAGCAGGATGGGCCTCTGCCCTACCGCGTCCGTGACCGCCTCATGGGCGGTGAGGCGGAAGCTCAACACCAGAGACCGCTGCTCCCCTTGGCTCGCCGCCTGGCGGGCCGGCAATCCGTCCAGCACCAGTACAGGATCATCTCTATGGGGGCCGACCGATGTCTGTCGCCGCTCGAGATCTGACCCGTGTCGCTGCTCCAGGCTCTCCTTCAATCGGGCTCTCAACTCCTCCACCTCCACCTCCTCGAGCGATCCGCCCCACTCCGACTGATAGTCCAGCTCGATTCGGCTCTCCGTTCCTGAGATCCGGCGGTAGACCTCCTCCACGCGGTCGAGGAGGAGCCGCGCTGCCCTCGCACGCCGTGCCATCAGCCTGGCACCAGCCTGTGACAACCGGTCGTCCCACACCTGCAACGTGTAGCGATCGGGACGGTACGACTTCAAGAGCGCGTTCCTCTGGCGCAGTGCCCGATCGAAATCCTTCAGGTCGCCCGAGAACCCCGGCCAGAGCTGAAGCGCCGTGTCGTCCAGGAAATCGCGGCGGTAGGACGGTCCCCGCTTGACGATGTCGAGGTCGTCCGGAAGGAACGTCGAGACCCGCACGTGCTCGAGCAAATCGGAGAACCTCGCCGGTCGCCGGCCGTTGACGAGCACCTTCCTCGACGGACCTATCGCCACCTCGATCCTGGAAGCTCCACCTTCCCTCGTCACCTCGCCCCGAACGATCGCCTCATCGGATCCTCGCGCGATCAGCAGTTCGTCCGCCACTCCCCTGAACGATCTGACCATCGACAGGTATGCGACTGCTTCGAGGAGGTTGGTCTTACCCGATCCGTTGGGCCCGACGAACACATTCACCTCGGGTGAGGGCTCGACACGGACCCTCTCATACGAACGAAACGCCGTGAGCTCGAGCCAGTCGAGCTTCATTCAGATTCGTACCGGCATCAGGAGGTAGAGGAAAGAGGCATCGTCGACGCCCCTCAGCACCGCCGGCTTCAAGCCGTCCGAGACCTGGATCTCCACGTCGTCGGTCGACATCGCCGAGACACCTTCACTCAGGTACTTCGGGTTGAACGCGATGAGCACCTCCTCTGCCGAACCCTCGAATTCGCCAGGTAGATGCTCAACCTCCCCGCCCACATCCTGTCGAGTAACGGTCATCTCCGCGCCTCCATCGCGCATCCTGATCCGCACCGGAATGTGGTCCTCGGCCACGAGTGCAGCCCTTCCAAGGGCCTCCAACAGCTGTTCCTTGCTCACCACGAGGCGGTTCGGGTAGCTCTGCGGAAGCAACGATCCGTAGTTCGGGAAGTTCCCCTCGATCAGTCGCAGGGTGAGGCTCCCTCTCGTGGACCCGAACACGATCTCCCGCGTGCCCACCGAGGCCTGCATCTGCTTGGCTCCAATCGACCGAGAGAGTTCCCTGAGCCCTCTCGCCGGTACGAGCCCCGATTCCTTCAGCGAGAACCCCTCCAGCTCTCGAAGAGCGAGCCTGTACGAGTCTGTTGCGACCAACCGCACACCGTCCGCACTCGGCTCGAAGAGCACACCTGTGAGAATTGGCCGTGCAGCATCGGCCGATGCCGCAACCGTCACCTGATTGATGGCGTTGCCAAGGGTGTCCCCATCCACATCGAGCGCCCCCTCGAATGTCGGGTCGCTCAACTCCGGATAGTCGACAGCCGGGAGCTCCCGCAGACTGAACTTCGGACCCCTGCCCGTGATCACGACTTCCGCGTCGCTCGCTTCCACTGTCACCGATCCCGACGGAAGCTTGCGAATTGCCTCTGTGGCAAGGCGACCTGGAACCACCACTCTCCCCTCTTCCTGTACGTCGACCTCCGCCGTGGTACGAATTGTCATCTCCAGGTCGGTACCTGTCACACGGAGTTTGGACCCGACGGTTTCACAGAGGATGCCTTGGAGGATCGGTTGTGCGGGCCGCAGTCCCACGGCCCTGTTGGCTCGTGAGAAGACATCGGCCAACTCATCTCGTTCTGCACGTATCCGCACCGTAGCTATCCCTTCTCTTTGTATCTATCAACGGTAGTAGTGGTAGTAGTCCTGGGGATTGAGGAAAACCGGCCAAACCCGCAGGTAGGAGGAGTGGCGGGCCTGTGGGGAATGTGTGGATGAACCGCGCCCCTGTCCACAAGAGCCCATGAGCGAGACGGCAGGTATGTGGACAAGATCAACTTCTCCTCAGCTGCTGTGACAGCGCTGTGACTTTCTCGAAGATGTGAGAATCGGTCGTGATCAGCGTGTTGATCTTGTCCACTCCATGCATGACCGTCGTATGGTCGCGCCCTCCGAAGAGCGCCCCGATCTTCGGCAGAGAGAGGTCGGTGAGCTCCCGACACAGATACATTGCCACCTGGCGGGAACGAACGAGTGGCTGCTTCCTACTTGGGCCGCGCAGGTCCGCGAGCGTGAAGCCGTAGGCAGCTGCCGTGGCTGCAATTATCTCCTCTGCGGTGACAGGCCGCAACGACGCATCCGAGGAGAGATCCTGGAGGACATCCTGGGCGATGTCGAGACTGATCCGCTGGTTGGTGAGCGCCGCGTAGGCGGTGACCCGGGTGAGGGCACCCTCGAGTTCGCGGATGTTGGCCCGCACGTGCTCGGCGATGAAGTGCAACACCTCTTCGGGAACCGGAAGTGGAGCGAATTCGGAGTTCCTCTTCAGGATCGCAAGGCGAGTCTCCACATCTGGGGGCTGAATATCGGTCAGCAGACCCCACTCGAAACGGCTCCTGATTCGATCCTCTAGAGACGAGAGATTCTTCGGGTGACGGTCGCAACTGAAGACCATCTGCTTGCCGGCCTCGTACAGCGAGTTGAACGTATGGAAGAATTCCTCGAGAACCTGTTCCTTGCCTTCGAAGAACTGGACGTCGTCCAGCAGCAGGACGTCGGTCGTGCGATATCTCGCCTTGAAGACGTCCATGCGCTTCTGTCGGATGCCTTCGATGAACTCGTTGAAGAACCCTTCGGAAGTGACGTACCGCACGACGCCATTGGGATTCAGTTGACGGTACTGGTGCCCCACCGCGTGAAGGAGGTGCGTCTTGCCGAGACCGGCCCCCGCATAGATGAACAGGGGGTTGTAGTGCATGCCGGGCCGCTCCGAGACAGCCATGGCTGCGGCATGAGCGAACCGGTTCGACTGGCCGACGACGAAGTTGTCGAAGGTGTACTTGGTCCCGAGAGTGCCTTGCTGCGGCTGGACGACCGACTCCTCGACAGGTTCGTCCTCCTCGGGTTCGAGGTCGGGTAGCCCCCGTGTCAAATCGACGATGAACTCGAGGGGCACATGGGGTCCGAACACGGAGTGCGCTGCCTCGGTCAGGACCGAGGCATGCTTCTCTTTGACCCAGCGCTGATGGAACTCACTAGGGGCAATGACCTGAAGGTGTCCTTCGCTCAGACGGAAGGAAAGATGAGAGAACCACGTTTGCCAGGTGACAGGGCTGACCCGGGAACGAAGTGCGGACTCCAGGGTCTGCTCGTCCCAGGTTGTCGACTGTGGCTCTGCCACCGGTCCCTCCTCTCCATAGATCCACAGGACTATCCACAACATGTGGACAACGCTGACCCCGAGGGCAATTCTGTGTCTAGCTTCGTAGCACGTCGGTCTGCCCCCTCGGGGAAGTGAGGCGGGCTCAGAGCCTCCGGCGGAAGCGAGTATATGGAACGGGCTGGAGACTCATCAAGAGCGGCAAAATCACCGCTGACACCCTCTCGGCGGACTAGCACAATCTGCCAAGTGCCTGCTCATCGGCGGATTCTCGAAGAGGCGGCCGCGTAGATGGGTGCCAGGAGCCCGCCGGACGACGCGAAACGGAATTTCGCGACCGGAAGAAAAACTTCGCGCTTCTCGTCGGACCGAGGCGACACCGGCCTTTGACAACGCCATCGACCCCCCGTAACCTCCCTGCGCACTTCCATTCACCTCTTTGGACGCCCCATGAAACGTACCTATCAGCCGAATGTTCGACGCAGAAAACGCAAGCATGGATTCCGCGCACGTCTCCGAACGCGAGGAGGTCGTGCGGTCATCGAACGGCGGCGCCGCAAGGGCCGCAGGCGGCTCTCCGCCTAGGTCGCTGGCCAGAGGGCGCCGCTTCTCGGAGGTCTTCGCGACGGGCACGCGGCGGCGGCAGGGAGCGATCACGGTGGTCGTCGCAAGAGATGGGCGCGTTCCCGAAGTGGGGATCGTGGCGAGCAAGAAGCGCGTAGGCTCCGCTGTCGACCGAAACCGGGCGAGGCGGCGGATACGAGCGGCTCTCGGCCGGGTCACGTTGTCCGAAGGCAGCTACATTGTGGTTGCCTCCCGGGAGGTGCTGACAGCACCATTTGGGGAGTTGGTGGGGTGGTTGGAGACCGCGATGGAGGAGAAACGTGACTGACCAGGTGCGAGGGCCCGGAGCGCTCGTTGTGCGGGCGACGATTCGCGTCTACCAGCGGCTTCTCTCCCCTTCTCTGGGCAAGAGCTGCCGCTACATGCCGACCTGCTCACAGTATGCGTATGAAGCGATTGGTCGCTTCGGGGTGATGAAAGGAGGAGCGATGGCCATCCGGCGCATCGCCCGGTGCCACCCGCTCAGTGAAGGCGGGTACGACCCGGTACCTTCGAGAGGGGACCAGTAGTGCTGGACTCGCTCCGCGCATCATCGCGGTCCCGATGAGCCTGTTCTACGACCTCATCCCGAACTACGGGCTCTCGATCATCCTTCTAACGCTGCTCATCAATGTGCTGTTGTTCCCCCTGACCCTCAAGCAGACTCGTTCAACGAGGGCCATGCAGGAGATACAGCCCGAAGTCAAGAAGCTGCAGAAGCAGTACAAAGAGGAGCCGGAGACGCTCAACAAGGAGATGATGGCCCTCTACAAAGAGAAGGGAGTCAATCCGGCAGGATGCCTGCTCCCGATGTTGGTGCAGATGCCTGTGTGGTTCGGCTTGTTCAGGTTGCTTCGGAGCCCCGACCAATTCATGCCGGTGGGTTCGAACATCCTCGCAGCGCTGCAGAAGGGTTTGCCCAAGTTCCTAGGGATGGACCTCGGGTTGACGCCGAAGGATGCACTCAGCGCCGGCTGGGTGGGAGCGATCCCCTACCTCATCGTCGTGGTTCTGGTGATAGCGTCTGGATGGATCCAGTCCAAACAGGTGACGCCGCAAACCAGCGACGGTGCGGGGCAGCAGGCACAGCTCATGACCAGGATCATGCCGCTGCTATTCGGTGTCTTCTCGTTCAGCTTCCCGGCGGGACTGAACCTGTACTTCGTGACATCGAACATGTTCAGGGTGGGACAACAGGCCATGATCTTTAGGATCGACGGCCGTCCGGAGCCACCACCGGTGCAGAAGAAGGGTGAGGGGCCTTCACCGGCACCGAAGAGTCCGCAGGGCTCCGTGAAGAAGAGGAAGCGTCGGAGGAGGAAGTAGTCGTGGAGTGGGTCGAAGTGAAGGGACCTACGGTTGAACTCGCCGTGCAGGCAGCCGTTGAGGAGTTGGGACTGACATCAGCCGACCAGGTGCGCGTTGAGGTGCTCAAGGAGCCCGAGAAGGGATTTCTCGGCGTCGGTCGCAAGGACGCCGTGGTTCGCGTGCAACCGAAGGCCAAGCGGCGACGCCGCCCAAAGAAGAAGAGCCAACCAGAATCTGGCAGTCCAGCGCCGCGCCAGAAGAAGCGCCAGGAGCAGAACAAGCCCAGGCAGGAGCAGAAGCGAGAGCAGAAGCGAGAGCAGGAACCCCAGAAATCACGCGAGGAGGACAGCGCCGTGCTAGAAGAGCAAGCCGAGATCATAGGAGCCTTCTTGCGCGGATTACTGGAGGCGTTCGGCCTGGAAGGCACCGTCGAGACCCACGTCGAAGAGGAGATCATCTATGCCGACGTCCTCGGCGGGCAGACGGAGGCACTGATTGGCAAGCACGGTGTCGTCCTGGAGTCGATCCTGGAATTGTGCAAGACGGTCATTCAGCGCCGGACCCGAGAATCTGCCCGCATCCGCCTCGATATCGGCGGGTACCGGGAGCGCCGCAGGGAGGCGCTTCGGATCTACGCCCAGCGCCTCACTGAGCAGGTCCTCGAAGAGCAGACGGAGATCATGCTGGAACCGATGAACGCCGCCGACCGCAAGGTCATACACGATGCGGTTGCCGAGGTCGAGGGTGTTCGCACCTACTCGGAAGGCGAGGAGCCGCGCCGATCGGTGGTACTCTCACCCGAAGATTGAGGTTTCACGTGAAACCGGAGGTACGGGCTTGGGTGGCCGGCCTCGGCGGATCGGACGGCACCGGCAGCACCGCCGAGCGGGTGCTCGGTAGCACGCGAGGGCGCCTACTGGATGCGTATGCAGAGTGGCTCCGGCAGGAGGGCATCCCTGCAGGACTCCTCTCCCCAACCGAGGGCGGGAGGATCGTCGGCCGACACATAGAGGACAGCCTGAGTTTCCTGGTCGGCTGGCCTGATATGCCTCCTGCGACGTTGCACGATGTCGGCTCGGGAGGAGGACTGCCGGGCATTCCGTTGGGCATCGTGCTCCCGGAGACGCACGTTGTGCTGGTCGAGCGCTCCGAGAAGCGGGCAGGTCTCCTGAGAAGGGCGGTTCGGTTGCTGGAGTTGGGGAACGTGGAGATCTTGAAGGGTGAGCTCGAGGGCCTTGGGAACTGTGAAGCGATCGCGATGAGGGGCGTGCTCCCACCGGTGCGCGGGGTTCCATGGACGGAGTCGGCGCTTCGGCCCGGTGGGGTGGGCGTCATCGGCCTCTCGCGACGTCGGGACCGAGATTCCGAGTGGGCGCAGCTGGGGGGAACGGTCGTGGAGGTTCAGGTGCTTGACCCGCCGGGCTGGCTGCTTATCATACGGAAGCGTGGACACTGATCGAAACACCGTCATCGTTGCGGTAACCAACCAGAAGGGCGGCGTCGGCAAGTCGACGACTGCCATCAACCTTGCCGCGACGCTCTCCTACCAGGGGAAACGCACGCTTGTCGTGGACCTGGATCCGCAAGGCAATGCGACGTCGGGGTTTGGCATCGACCGGGGAGGAGTCACCGTGTCGATCTACGACGTTCTCCTTGGGGACACTCCAATCGATGACGCGGTCGAGGCGACGAGCTTTCGTGACTTGTTCCTGGTGCCGGCGACCATCGATCTTGCGGGCGCCGAGATCGAACTGGTATCGATGTTCTCTAGGGAGATGCGTCTCAGGAAGGCGCTGAGCGAGCTCAGGGGCGAGTATGACGTGGTCTTGATTGACTGCCCCCCGTCCCTTGGCCTTCTGACCGTGAACGCGTTGGCGGCAGCCGACGAGGTGCTCATTCCCATTCAGTGTGAGTACTACGCGTTGGAGGGCCTCAGCCAGTTGATGCAGAACATAGAACTGGTGAGCGGAAACCTGAACCCCAGCCTACGGATAGGTGGAGTCGTCTTGACGATGTTCGATGGAAGAACGAATCTCGCCGCCGACGTTGTGTCGCAAGTCCGCGATTTCTTCGGCGAGGTTGCCTACCGGACAATAATCCCTCGTTCCGTACGGCTTTCCGAAGCCCCTTCCTTTGGACAACCGATTGAAGCCTTCGATCCGATGAGTCGAGGCGCTATCGCCTACCGCCAGCTCGGGAGGGAGTTCATTCAGCGGCATGGAGGTGCGAATGTCAACTAGGAAGTCGGGCCTCGGGAGGGGCCTCGACGCACTGATTCCCAAGACCGATCGGACGTTCCGGTTCGTCTCGGTCGACCGCATCCACCCGAATCCTCGACAGCCGAGAGAGCGCTTCGACGAGGAAGCCCTGGAATCGCTCGCCGCCTCGGTTAGAGAGGTTGGGCTCCTACAACCCGTGATCGTGAACGAGAGAGAAGACGGGGCCTACGTTCTGGTTGCGGGCGAGCGGCGCCTGCGGGCCGCCCGCATGGCGGGACTGTCCGAGGTCCCGGTGATCGTCAGGGAAGGAGAGGACGATCGTCTCCTCACGGAGGCCCTCATCGAGAACCTCCAGCGTGAGGATCTCGGCGTTCTCGAGGAGGCAGGTGCGTACCAGCAGCTGATGGACGACTTTGGCCTCACACACGAGGAGATCGGGGCTCGCGTCGGGAAGTCCAGGTCCGCCGTGACGAATGTGCTGCGCCTGCTGCAACTGCCGGCTGCCATCCAGGGACTCCTAGAGCGGGGAGTGATCAGAGAGGGGCACGCTCGTGCGCTTCTCGGTGTTGAGGACAGGGCCTACGCCGAGCATCTCGCGAAGAGGGCGGCCGAGGAAGGATGGTCTGTCCGTCAGGTGGAAGAAGCGGTCCGCGCGCGAAGTGGTGTTCCCCAGACGGCTCCGCGTGCTCGATCAGGAGCGAGACCGGCCGCCATCATCGCATTGGAGGAGCGACTACAGGAGTCCTTGGGGACCCATGTCCAGATTCGCTACGGCCCCAAGCACTCGGGCAAGATCTTGATCGCGTTCTCGTCACTCGACGATCTCGAGCGGATCTTCAACGAGTTGCTGTAGGAAGTCACTGGACCGCAGTCACTATCGTCACGTGACAAAATGGGCTCCCTCCGGGGAGCCCATTTTGTCGTACCTTGTATCGCGCATGGCGTCACCGGGGGAGCAGGAAGCGGCAACGGAGTCTCGAAGCGGATTTCGTGGCTGTGAGTCCCGATACCAGGTACGTGGTACCAGGTACGGGCCAACGGAGTGAGCCCTGTCCGGCAAAGTCGGCCTACAGGAACTGAGCCAGCTCGGCTTCCATCGCGTGTTTCGGTCGGGCGCCGACGATCCGTCGCTGTTCTGTGCCTTCGTGAAACAGGATCATCGTCGGAATGCTCATGACGTCGTGCTCTGCCGCAAGGGCGGGCTGCTCGTCGACGTTGAGCTTGCCGATGCGGATCTTGTCGGGGTGCTCGTCAGCGATCTCGTCGAGGATGGGAGCAACCATGCGACAGGGCCCGCACCATTCGGCCCAGAAGTCCACGAGGATGGGGAGGTCGCCGTTGGTGACGTCCGAGAAGTTGTCGGTGGTGACGGTGATGTTGGCCAACTGGGCGCCTCCTACTCGTTTGTTTCCAACCACCGGCGAGCATCGATGGCCGCGCGGGCCCCTGTGCCCGCGGCCGTGATGGCCTGCCGGTACACGGGATCGGCGACGTCGCCGGCTGCGAACACACCGTCGACCGAGGTGGCGGTGGATCCGGTTGCCAATATCAGGTAACCGACATCGTTCATGTCGAGAGATCCTGCGAAGAGTTCGGTGTTCGGTTTGTGCCCGATGGCCACAAACACCCCGCTGATCGGCATGTCTGACACCTCGTCCGTCTTCACGTTGCGCATGCGGACGGCCGTGACCTCGTCATCGCCGAGCACCTCCTCGAGAACGGTGTCCCAGATGACGTCGATCTTTGGGTGCTGGATGGCTCTCTTGGCCATGATTGCCGACGCACGGAACTCATCGCGGCGATGCACGATATGCACCCTGGATGCGAACGTGGTGAGGAACAGGGCTTCTTCCATGGCCGTGTCACCACCCCCAACGACGACGAGTTCCTGGTTACGGAAGAAGAAGCCATCACAGGTTGCACACGACGAGACGCCTCGGCCTCGGAGTCGTTCTTCTCCCGGGATGCCGAGCCAGATAGCGGAGGCTCCTGTGGAGATGATGATCGAGCGGGTCGTGTAGAAATCGGCTCCGGCCCACACCGTGTACGGGTAGGAACTCAAGTCGACCTTGGAGACGTCGACGGTGAGCAGCCGCGCTCCGAAGCGCTCGGCTTGCTTGCGCATCCGATCCATGAGGTCGGGGCCGAGAAGCCCATCCGGGAAGCCAGGGAAGTTCTCGACCTCGGTGGTCAGCATCAGTTGGCCACCGGCCTGGCTTCCCTCCAGAACGAGAGGATCGTTGCCGCCACGCGCGGCGTACAGCGCCGCAGTCAGACCGGCGGGACCCGATCCGATGATGATGATGTCTTCAGTCATTGCCGTCCTTGGGCTTCCGCTTCAACCAGACCAACACCCCGGCGAGGATGAATAGTCCCCCGAATGCCGCGTAGGCCCCCTCCACCGTCAGTGGAACGGAGACGGCTCTGAATACCGAGACGACCAGGAACACGAAAGCGATAAGGGCAAGGGTCCCCGCCACGGTGCCGGCGAGCGCGAGGCGGATCCCACGCGTGAAGCGATCGACGGTGAGCGAGCGGATCTTCGTCGTGATGTTCTCGAGGAAGTCCGCGAAGCGTGTGGCCATGTCATCCATTGAGTATCCGAGGATAGCGGAGAAGATTCAGGGATTGTCCGCAGGGATCTCCTCGAGGAAGACACAGGTCTTCTGTTCGAAGATGAGCGCTGTCTTCGGGTATACGTACATGACTGCCGGAGTGCCGTTGTAGTCGATCTCACTTGCCGTGATCGGATCCTCGCCCAGACGATCGCGAGCTTCGTCCTGGCAGAGGGTGGTCGGCTCGGCCGGTGGATTGTCCCTGAGTTCATCGGCTCGTCTCGCGAAGAGCGGGTAGGGCGAGGACAGCATCGCATCGGAGGTGGGCAGGGTGGTGGTCGCAGGTGCCGCCGTGGTCGACGAGACGGCGACCGGAGCCCGTGCGCCCCCGGCAGAGTCGAATGCCTGGGAGTTCTCCATGCTCTTGCCGGTCAGGAACGCCTCGGTAGTGCCACCCCGCGGCAGAAGCACGCTCGCGACCACGACGAGGGCGGCGGCTGCAGCAAACACTGGCGCGAGCTTCACCCACCGCGACCGGGCAGGAGCAGGGCTCATCGCCCGGTGGAGTCTCGCTCTCTCGATCGATGTCAGAGTGACCGGCGGGGCCTGCTGAAGGAAGGCGATCGCTATGCGCTGTGCCTCCAGATTGCGGCTGCACTCCTCGCACGCGTCGATCTGCGCCTGGGCGGCGGCGAGATCCCGTCCCGACAGGCGATGCTCCGCCACGGCGGCGATGCGATCGATGTCGTGTTCATGCATGGTCTTCATCCCTTTGATGCTCCGACATGCCCCGGAAGTTCCCGAGGAATTCGGCGAGGAGTCGTCGACCCCGGTGGGTGCGCGATTTCACGGTTCCGACCGGTACGCCCAGGATGCGTGCGACCTCATCCAGGGCCAGGCCATCGATGTCCACGAACATGACGGCGCTCCTGAACTCCTCTGGTATCGATGAGAGTGCCGTGAGAATGTCTGGCCTCAGCTCCACCGAGTCGAACTGGTCGCCAACGGAGGAGTCGGGCAGGTCGGATCCCTCCGGGATGGGAATCGCCTGGTGCCGCTTGCGCTTCCGGAGATGATCGTGGCAGGTGTTGATCGCCACCCTGTAGAGCCATGTTGAGAACTTCGACCGGCCGGAGTATTGGCGGCCCTTCCGGTAGACCGTCATGAACGTGTCCTGGGTGGCGTCGAGCGCATCCTCACGACTCCCAAGCATCCGCAGACAGAGTCCGAAGATCCTGTCCTCGTGGCGCGTCATCAGCTCGTCGAACGCTGCGTGATTGCCTTTGAGGAAACCGGAGAGGAGCTCTTCGTCACTGAGCAAAGCGCACCTCTCCGATGGACGTGTAGTAGCTGTCTTCCTGCTGGGGGAGTTCGGTGAGCCACAAGAGCCAGTAGCCGCCGCTTCGTGCCGGGAGCTGAAGCGTGATGCTTCCCCCCGCGACGGTACCTCCGGAGACTCTGGACCATCCTTCGATGTCCGGTTCGAACGTAGGAGCCCACATCAGGCTGTAGGTCGTACCGTCCGAAATGGCCCGAGCCCCGAACGTCGTCGGAGTCCCTGCGACGGCGAACGCCACGCCGACGCCTTTCTTGATGAGGGGAAGGGGGGCCGAGTAGTGCTCGGTCCTCCAAAGGGTCGCCGGATCTCCGTCGGTGAGGTACTGGAGGTCGCTGTCGTGTTCTATGCCGTCACCGTAGGGATCGAAGACTCGCACATCGAGCAGAGAGAAACCGGATGGTTGCGTCGTGATCGTCGTGGACGTCGATTCCAGCACCGGTGAGGTCGTGGAAGTCGGCGGTCGTGCCGGAAAGAGAGCAGGTGACTCCGAACCGGCGGTGAGCAGAGCGCTAAGGGCGCTGATACCGCCGGCGAGTACAAGCAGGATGATCGCGGGAGTCAGCCATCGCCAGGTCCAGCCCTGCCTGGGCACGGATTCGGCGATGCTCGGTGCGCCCTGGAGCGCTGCAGCGAGTCTTCCTGCGTCGAGCAAACCCGCTCGTGCGTCCAGCAAGGCCCGGTCGACCGTTGGAGAGACACCGTCGACGATCTGCGACGGTGGGGCAGAGAGCGTTGTGCTGCCCGTGAGGCAGGCGTCCAGTGCCTCTGCGAAAGTGGCGACGTCCTCGGAAGAGCTGGTCGCGACAGGTCTGCGTCCGAAGCTCCCGAGCTTCGCCGGGTGGGCGGCGGAGAAGAAGATCGCCGATGGGTCGATCGCCCCGTGAAGGACCGACGACTCGTGGAGAGCGTCGAGTGCTCCTGCGAGTCCTGCTGCGTTGGTGATGAACTCGGTGGCTGTCATCGGCTCGCCTGCGTCGAGCCGATCTTGCATGGTGACGCCGCCCATCCACTCGGTCACCGAGTAGGCCCCGTCCGGCACCTCGTCCGCGGCGTAGACGCTCGCCAGGTGGATGTGGGACACGTTGGCGACCGCCCTCATGGCATCGAGAAACTGCTCGCGACGATCGGAGTCGGTTTCGGGACCCAGGACGCGGATGAGTACGGGACGGTCGAGCGAGGTATCGGTGGCGAGCCATTGCTCGATGTCACCGTCGCGACCGAGTCGCTGTTCGAGGCGGTAGCGGGTTGGAAGCGGCGGCGGCAAGTCGCCTCCTCTCGAGGGATCTCAGAACACTACAAGCGTCATGTACCGCTGCTACGCAGTATGGCGAGCCGATCGTCGAGGTGGGTGAAGCCCTCGGCGAGATAGAGGTTGGATGCAGCGTCGTTGTTGCCGAGCGTGTTGAGCAGCATTTGGTGGGCACCGTGATGCCGGGCCCACCGAATCGAAGCGCGTACGAGGGCTCGACCAATGCCCCGATGCTGCGCGCTCGGCGCCACTGCTAATCGCTGGAGGTAGCCGGCGCTGGCACCTGCCCCGACGATGGAGAAACCGAACAGTGCGTCATCGCGAACGGTCAGGACGACCGCCGCGGGAGTTGCTGTTGCTGCCTCACTCAGTCCGCCACTGTCAAGGCGCCAGAAAGGCTCGAATGCCTGGCTGTCGACTTCCTGGACCTCTGCCCAGTCCACCTCCCGCTCCGTGTTGACGGGCATGTCAGGGTCGGGAACCTCGAGGGCGAGGTCCCTGCCGAACACATCGAGCCACTCGAACGCCTCGAAGCCTGCATCACTCCACGTTCGCACCGATGAAGATGGGAGCGGAGGCGACATCACTGATGGGGCCCCGAGTTCCAGCAACTCGGAGACGCACATCTCCAGGAAGGCAGAGGAACCGCGGACCATCGTGAGGTGCGCGTCCGGGACATCGGCGTTCCACGGCCGGGCCACCGCCTTCGAGAGCCCGTGCCGGAGAACGATGGTGCCTGGCCAATCGCCTGTGTATCGCACAACGGTCCCCCTTGCCACCGTCCAATCGTACCTTGGCCTCTGTCTCGTCTGCCAAAGTAGGGGCATGCGCGTGCTGCTGGTCACTCACGAGGCGATGCTTCATCACGACACAGGTCCTTGGCATCCCGAGCGCTCCGAGAGGTTGGCGGCTGCTATCAGGGGGGTTCGCGCGGCAAAGGGCGACGTCGTCGATGTCGAAGCGCCGACGATCGACCCGACTCTCTTGCTCACCGTACATGAGCCCGACTACATCGAAATGGTGAGGCGGCGAACGAGGGATCGACGTGTCGAGCTCGATCCTGACACGCCTGCAGGTCCAGGAAGCTGGGAGGCGGCGCTTCGGGCTGCGGGGGCGGGGATCGCGGCCGTCGAGCACTTGAGAGAAGGGCGCGCAGATGTCGCGTTTCTCGCGATCCGGCCCCCTGGTCATCACGCGCTGCCGGATCGCGCGATGGGGTTCTGTCTGTTCAACAACATAGCGATCACGGCCCGGTTACTGGCTGACGAGGGTGCCAGGGTCGCAATCGTAGATTGGGATGTCCATCACGGGAACGCCACGCAGGATACCTTCATGATGGATGCCGACGTCCTGTATCTGTCGCTGCATCAGTTTCCCTTCTACCCCGGATCGGGGTGGGTTGAGGAAGTCGGTGTTGGGCCCGGTGCGGGCCTCACGGTCAATCTGTCTGTCCCTGTACATACGGCCGGGGACTTCTATGCGGAGGCGTTCGCCCGAGCCGTGAGCCCGATCCTCTCGCAGTTCGAACCCGACTGGGTGCTGGTGAGCGCCGGCTACGACGGGCACATCAGGGACCCACTGGCGGATGCATCGCTGGTGGAGGCCGACTATCAGATGATGGGGGCCGCGGTGCGGGCAGCCGCGCCCGACCGGCGCCTGATCCTGTTCTTGGAAGGCGGCTACAACCTGGGCGCGATGGAACGATCCATCACGGCGACCCTGGCCGGAATCGATGGAGAGAAAGCCTCCCAGACATCGGGGATCTCCCCGAAGGGGGCGTGGCGGATCCTGGATTTGCTCATCGAGGCACACGCTCGGTACTGGAAACTCTGAAGTCAAGAAGTCGTGAGCGGAGCCGATACCTCTTGTTGTGCTGAGAGGAAGTGAGCATGGCCGTTCCCATTGACGAACTCCTCGCCAAGATGCGAGAAGTGGACGCATCCGACCTTCATTTGAAGGTCGGGTCGCCGCCAGTGATGCGCATCGATGGCGAGCTACATCCAACCAGTCTGCCCAACCTGACACCGGCCGACACAGAGGCGTTCGCAAACGCGCTCTTCAGTGAGAGGGCTGCAGTGGAGTTCAGTTCGAAAAGTGAGGCGGACTTCGCCTACGGACGATCCCAGTTGGGGAGATTCCGGGTGAATGCGTACCGGCAGCGCGGGTCGGTGTCGATCGTTGTCAGGCGTGTCCTGTCTGAGAGCCCCGGGTTCTCAGAACTCGGCCTTCCACCCATCCTCGAGAAACTCGCGCAGGAACCGAGGGGCCTCGTGCTGGTCACCGGTCCCACAGGATCGGGAAAGACGACCACGCTCGCGGCGATGATCGACCACATCAACAGCACACGGAAGGTTAACATCCTCACCATCGAGGACCCGATCGAGGTGTTGCACGCCGACAAACTCGGCATCGTCTCACAGCGGGAGATCGGCGTCGACACCGAGGACTTCACGGAAGCACTGAAGCGCGTCCTTCGACAGGATCCCGACATCATCATGATCGGCGAAATGCGGGATGCCGAGACGGTCAGGGCTGCTCTCAAGGCGGCCGAAACTGGACACCTCGTTCTCTCCTCATTGCACACGATCGACGCCACCGAGACGATCAGCCGAATCGTCGACTTCTTCCCGCCGTACCAGCAGAAGCAGGTACGGCTCCTACTCGCCGGCATGCTGAGAGGCGTCGTCAGCATGCGACTGGTGGACAGGCTCGACGGTCGCGGTCGAGTACCCGCTGTGGAAGTGTTGACCATGAACGCACGAGTCTTCGACCGGATCGTCGACGAGAAGAACACGCACACACTCGCGGACGTGATCAAGGAGGGTGAGTTCTACGGGATGCAGTCCTTCGACCAGGCGATCCTCGGACTCTTCAAGAGTGGAACGATCAGCTACGAGGTCGCGCTCGCCTCTGCGAGCAACACCCACGATTTCAAAGTCAAGATCGAACAGCTTGGTCTCGTGAAGACCTGAGGCGGAGCGGGGCACACAGCCGGGGACGGGCGCCAGGCGTCCCCGGCCTATCCTGACGCCGATGATTCCTGAACGGCTCGGCTGGCTGCTCGATCCTGCCCGCACTCCACACCAGGTGTCTCGGCTGTTCCTCGATGCCGGGTTTCACCTCTACCTCGTCGGGGGATCGGTTCGCGATCTCCTCCTCGGACGGAAACACGCCGATCTGGATTTCACAACGGAAGCCCGACCCGAGCAGATACTCGAGGTCGTGGGCGGATGGGCGGATGACACGTTCACGGTGGGCGCCCAGTTCGGCACGATCGGCGTGCTGAAACGGGGCGTCGTTCTCGAGATCACCACGTTCCGTCAGGAGGTGTATCGGGACGAGAGCCGCAAGCCGATGGTTCGATTCTCCGACAACCTGGAAACGGACCTCTCCCGGCGGGACTTCACGGTGAACTCGGCCGCACTCGAGCTACTGCCCGAGCCGCGGATGATCGATCCGTATGGTGCCCTCGCAGACCTGCAGAAGCGGATCCTCCGGACACCGATCGGCGCCGAAGTCTCCTTCTCCGATGACCCGTTGAGGATGCTCCGACTCTTTCGGTTCATGGCCACACTCGGATTCGATGCGTCAACGGAGGCACTCGCAGCGGTTGGGGTCATGCATGACCGACTGCGAGTGGTTTCCGCAGAGCGAATCCGCGATGAGCTGTCGCGACTCCTCGTCGCTCCGGCACCGGGAGAGACACTCGCCGCGATGGTGGATAGCGGCTTAGCGGCCGAGTTCATTCCAGAGGTGGCCGTGCTCGAAGAGGCGAGAGATCCGCTCCACCGCCACAAGGACGTGCTCGCGCACACGCTCGCCGTGGTTGACAAGTGCGAACCGAACCTGCGGTTGCGTCTCGCTGCACTCCTACACGACATCGGCAAACCGGACACGAGGCAGTTCTCCGAAGACGGCGTGTCCTTTCACCACCACGAAGTGGTCGGTGCCCGCATGGCGCGGGAACGTCTCCGAGCCCTACGTTTCCCGAAGAGCGAGATCGAAGATGTGTCCCGTCTGGTCTTTCTGCACCTGCGGCCGCACACGTTCAAGATGGGATGGACCGACTCCGCTGTGCGGCGGTACGTCCGGGACGCCGGGCCTCTCCTCGAGGACCTGAACCAACTCGTGCGCTGCGACGTCACGACCAAGAACGAGGCACGAGCACGGGCGATCCGGGAGAGGATCGACGAGCTCGAAGTGCGGATAGCCGAGCTGCGTGAGAAGGAAACCATTGATGCGCTCAGGCCACCGATCGACGGAAACGACGTCATGTCGTTTCTCGGAATCCAGCCGGGCCCTGTTGTCGGTGAGGCGATGAGGATGCTGACCGAGCATCGAATCGATCACGGTCCCTACACCGACGAGGAGGCGTACGAGCTGCTCCGACGGTGGAGAGCTTCGCGGTAGTCGGTCATCGGTTCTCAGTCATCGGTAGGAACAGCGTGGGGGACCACGAGACCGTAGGGCGCGCTCTCGCCGACAGCCGATCGCCGAAGACCGAGGATTGCGAACACAGTGAGCTCTTGCATAGTCATACAGTCATGCGTATAGTCGCTTGTTCATGACTGTATCCGTGGCGATCTTGGGCGCGTCGGGCTACGCGGGCGGTGAACTCGTCCGACTGGTCGACGCACACCCTTCGCTCGAGGCGACGTACCTCGGGGCACACTCGGCCGCGGGGGGCCGGCTGGCGGAGGTGCATCCCCAACTCGCTCGAGGTGAGCGTGTTCTCGGTGGGATTGATCCGCCTTCTGTTCCCGACGTAGACCTCGTGCTGATGGCACTCCCGCATGGCGCGTCCACGGGACCAGGGATCGCCTTTGCCGACAGGGGAGTGAGGGTCATCGACCTCGGGAGCGACTTTCGTTTGGACACACCCGACCGATACCTCGAGGCCCATGGGGCAGCCCATCCGGCTCCGGCGGCACTCACCCGCTGGATGTACGGCCTCCCGGAGTTGTTCGATGTGACGAACGCTCGCCTCGTTGCCGCACCCGGCTGCTACCCGACGGCTGCGTTGCTCGGGCTGATACCGCTCGTGAGAGCCGGGCTCGTCGATGCGGGTCGGATCGTGGTCGATGCGATGTCGGGGCTCTCTGGTGCCGGAAGGTCGTTGAGGGAGGACCTGCTGTTCGGGTCGATAGCAGAGGGGGTTCGAGCCTACGGGGTCGCGTCGCATCGGCACCGGCCCGAGATGGAGATGGGCATCGAGCTGGCGACCGGCGTTGATGCGACGGTCGTTTTCACCCCGCACCTCGTCCCGATGCTGCGGGGCATGCTCGTGACCACCACCATCCCGCTGCTGCGTTCTGTGTCGCGCGAGGACCTGTTCGAAGTACTGACCGAGGCGTATGAAGGGGCTCCGTTTGTGGACGTTGTCGACCGATCTCCGCAGACGCGATGGGTCGTGGGGTCGAACCGAGCTCTGGTCGCACCATTCGTCGACGAGCCTTCCGGGAACGCGATCGTCATCTCTGCGATCGACAACTTGCTCAAGGGCGCTGCTGGGCAGGCGATCCAGGCAGCGAACCTGATGCTCGGGCTGCCAGAGGCCATGGGTCTGCCGGCAGCAGGGTTGATGCCATGAGGGGTGTGACCGCGGCACGGGGGTTCGTTGCCGGCGCCATTGCCGCCGGCATCAAGGGTGGGTCGGTTCTCGACCTAGCGCTGGTCGACGCGGGTGCTCCGGTTGTGTCAGCTGCCGTGTTCACGACGTCGCGGGCTCCGGCCGCGCCGGTCGTCATCGGACGGCAGCGCGCCATGCGGGGTACGCTGCGCGCCGTTCTCCTGAACTCGGGGTGCGCCAACGCAGCCACCGGCGACGAAGGGATCGCGGCAGTGAGAAGGACGACCGAGGAGCTGGCGATGCGACTCGGGTGTGAAGCGGACGACATCCTGCCGTGCTCGACGGGACCAATCGGCCCCCAGCTACCGGTCGAGGCCGTCCTGGCGTCCATCGACAGACTGGTCGCGTCGCGGTACAGACCAAGGAGGCGGCGCGGCGGCCGTGGCCATCATGACCACCGACACGGTACCCAAACAGACCCACCGCGCCGGCGACGGGTTCATCGTCGGGGGGATGGCCAAAGGGGCGGGAATGCTTCGACCCGACATGGCCACCATGCTCTCGGTCGTCACGACCGACGCCATCGTCGAGACCGACGTCCTGGCCGAAGCGCTCCAGGGTGCTGTCGACGTGTCGTTCAACTCGCTGAACGTGGACGGATGCATGTCGACCAACGACACCGTTGTGGCACTGGCTTCCGGTGCGTCCGGCGTTCGTCCCACCGGCGACTCCTTCGAGCGACTCCTCACCGAGGTGTGCGTAGATCTGGCACTCCAGATGGCCCGCGATGCCGAAGGGGCGTCGCGCGTGGTGACGATCTCCGTCGGTGGTGCAGCCGACGACGCGACCGCTCGGGTTGCAGGCAAGGCGGTCGCCGACAGTGCACTCGTCCGGTCGTCCTTCTACGGTGGCGACCCGAACTGGGGAAGGATCATCGCCGCCATGGGTGCATCAGGTGTGGTCTTCGATCCCGGCGAGGTGGAGATACGGTACGGAGGCACACCGATGGCCTCCGGAGGCGTCGGCGTCGGTCGGATGGACCCGATCGTGGGTGACTTCGAAGTGGAGGTCTCTATCGGTCGCGGGCGTGGGACGGCGCGGGTCGTCACCACCGATCTCACCCCCGAGTATGTGCTCTTCAACGGAGCGCCCTCCTGATGGCTACCGGACACGTCGCTCCCGACCCTGTACGACCGAAGATCGCGGTCACGATGGCCAAGGCCAGGATCCTGATGGAGGCCATGCCGTACCTCCAGGAGTATCGAGGCAAGACCGTCGTCATCAAGTACGGCGGCTCGGCCATGGACAATGAGCAGCTCAGGGCGAGCTTCGCCGGCGACGTCACGTTCCTCTCACTCGTGGGCATCCGTCCAGTGGTTGTCCACGGGGGAGGGCCGAAGATCACGTCGACGCTCGGCAAGATGGGGATCGAATCGACGTGGGTCGACGGTCTCCGGGTGACCGACGAGGCCGCCGTCGAGGTGGTGCAGTCGGTCCTCGCGGGGATCGTGAACCCCGACATCGTCCGTCTGCTCATCGGGCACGACGCGAAGGCACTTGGTGTGACAGGGATCGACGGAGGGCTCTTGTCGGTGCGGCAGAAGGATGAACGGCTCGGATTCGTGGGCGAGATCGAGGAAGTCGACACGGGCGTCCTCGATCGCATCCTGGACGCAGGGTTCGTGCCTGTCATCGCGCCCCTCGGTCGGGGATCCCATGACGGCAAGGTGTACAACATCAACGCGGACACGGCAGCAGGTGCCATCGCCGCCGCGCTCCAGGCCGAAAAGCTCGTCTATCTGACCGACGTCGAAGGGGTGTATGACGACCACAAAGAGCAGTCGGGTCTGCTCCACCGCTTGACCCTCAGCGAGCTGAGGGAGCTGCTCGGATCGGGGAAGGTGCACGGTGGGATGTTGCCGAAGCTCGCGTCGTGTGTATCGGCGATGGAAGCCGGCGTCCACCGCGCTCACATCCTCGATGGCAGGATTCAGCACGCCATCTTGCTGGAGATCTTCACCCCGGAGGGCATAGGCACCATGATTCACCGGTTCGACGATGCCTGAAACGATCGCCGAACGTGAGAGCCGCGTCGTCATGCAGACGTACCGCAGGCATCCGGTCGAGTTCGTTCGTGGAGAGGACGTCTGGCTGTTCGACCGCGAGGGGCGGCGGTATCTGGACTTCCTATCGGGAATTGCCGTCGCTGGGGTGGGACACGCCAACCCCCGGGTGCAGGAGGCGGTCGCCGCCCAGATGGGCGAACTCGTGCACGTCTCGAATCTCTTCTACACGGAGCCACAGGTGCGACTTGCCGAGAGGCTCTCCGGGTTGTCGGGCCTCGACCGGGTGTTCTTCGCCAACGACGGGGCGACCGCCAACGAGTGCGCGATCAAACTGGCGCGGCGGTGGTCACAACGACGGAAGGGGTACAGCGCATTCGAGATCATCTCGCTCGAGGGGTCGTTTCACGGGAGAACGCTCGCCACCCTCTCCGCCACGGGCCAACCGGCGAAGCAGGCGACCTTCGAACCGCTGCCTGCCGGCTTCCGGCAAGTCCCTCCCGGCGACGTCGACGAGCTGCGGTCGGCCACCGGACCAACGACGGCCGCGGTGATGATCGAGACGACGCAGGGCGAAGGAGGGGTGCTGCCGCTGGATGCGCAGTATCTCCAGGGTGTACGTGAGTTGTGTGACGCGTTGGACGCGTTGCTCATCGTCGACGACGTCCAGGCCGGGATGGGACGGACGGGTACCTGGTTCTCGTGGCAGTCGCTGGGGTTCGAGCCCGACATCGCGACGGTCGCCAAGGGTCTCGCCAATGGTCTGCCGATCGGAGCGTGCATGGCTCGTGACGACGTTGCCAGTGCGTTCGCGTATGGCGACCACGCGACGACGTTTGGTGGAGGGCCGGTCGTGTGCGGCGCGGCGCTCGCCGTCCTGGAGGAGATCGAGTCGCGCGGTCTGTTGGAGAATGCCGTGGCGCGATCAGTGCAGCTCCGGACGGGTCTGTCCGCAATCGACGGCGTGGAAGAAGTGCGTGGAAGAGGATTGCTACTCGCTGCGGTAGTCGACCACCCCGGAGCGGTGGTCGATGCTGCCCTGCAGGGTGGCTTGGTGCTGAACGCCCTCCACGATGCGGTCCGGGTCACTCCACCGCTGACCATCACCGTCGAACAAGTCGATCTCGCCATCGAACGATTCCGGGCTGCCGTCTACTCCACCCGTACGGGTTCAGCCGCAGTGTGAGGACATGGAGTACGTCGACGTCGGGCCAGATAGATTCAATGCGCTGCTGATGACGGAAGCGTGCAGGTCCGACGGCTTGGAGGGGGAGCTCCTCACGGCCAGCGGCGTCGATCCGTGGAGTGGTTCAGCACCACCGGCTGTTGATCCACTGAAAAGCAAACAAGCGGTGGCTCGGATCGTCGAACGGACCGCTCCTGGCGAAGGGCCGCTCACGAGTGTGATCTCGGCCCGCGTCGCTTGGGATCGAGTGTCGTGACGTTCTGGCGGAGGAGCAGCGGAACGTCCTTCGGCACGAAGTCAAGTGCCTGGCCATAGAACGAGAGTTCTTGAGTCAGCGCCGAGGCGATGTTCTTCGCCTGCCTGAAGCCATGCTGCTCACCCATGAATGGCACATATGCGTACGGTATGCCGTGATCCTTGAGTGCCTGGACGAGCGCGAGGGCTTGGCTGGGCGGGACTACCCGGTCGTCCATCCCCTGGAACAGAATGACCGGACACGACAGCCGGTCCGCGAAGTGGATGGGGGACCGTTGATGGTAGAGCCCCGCCATCTCAGGATACGGCCCGATGAGGTAGTCGAGGTAGCGCGACTCGAACTTGTGAGTGTCGCTCGCCATCGCCTCGAGATCGGCGACGCCGTAGTACGAGGCACCCACCTGGAAGACGTCATGAAACGTCAGGGCCGTCAAGGCCGTGAATCCACCGGCGCTGCCACCTCGAATCGCCATGCGATGTCCATCGACCAGCTTGCGGGACGCGAGGTACTTGGCGGCGCCGATGCAATCTCGGGCGTCCACGATGCCCCAGGTCTCGCGCAGCCGTTGGCGATACCGGCGACCGTACCCTGTGCTCCCGCCGTAGTTCACATCGACGACGGCCAAGCCGCGACTCGTGAAGAACTGGATCTCTGGATCGAGGTCTGGCCGTGACGCACTGGTCGGACCGCCGTGGCTGAACACGACGAGCGGCGGGAGATCGTCCTTTGGCCCCTGGAAGTCGGGGTTGTGGGGTGCGTAGAAGAACGCATGAGTCGGCCCGTCATCCGACGCAAACGTGATCGGCTGCGCCTGAGAGACGTAGGCGGAGTCGAAGCTACCGGCACTCCGGAGGGTCTCGGCCGTACCCGTGGTGACATCGATCTTCAGCACGGCACCACGTGTCGAGACGGAGCCCGAAATCATGACGGCCGTGTGGTCTCCGTCGGTCGCGAGATTGCCTCTATGGGTTCCCGCAGGAGTCGAGAGGGCGGACTGGTCACCGTCGGAATCGACGACCACGAGCCGATCGAATCCCTCACGTGTCACGGTGAGGAGAACGCGACCGTTGGAGAGCGGACCGAAATAGCTGCTCCCGAACCTCCAGGCCGGGCCGGCACAGTCCGCATCCATGGGAGCGATCGGCCGGTTGTCCTTGTAGAGGTTCCAGTAGCCGGAACGATCGGAAAACCAGTACAGGGATCCGTCGGGACCCCACTCCGGTTGGACGATCGACTCATTTGGGTTGCCGGCGATCCGGCGTCGCGGTCCGAGTTCGCCTCGGCCTGAGTACTCGGCGCTCCACAACTCGCACCCGTCCCAAGGCATGTTCGGCTGGTCCCAGGTCAGCCAGATGAGGAATGTCCCATCCGGGCTCGTACGAGGTGACGAGAAGAAGTCGTGGCCACCGACGAGGATCACGGGATCGGAGGTGCCGTCGACGAGTACCAATTCGTTGATAACGGCGCCGGCCTCATGTCGCTCACGGACGCAGACGATCCCTCCGTGGAATGCCGTCCCGTCGGCGTATCGCCAAGAGCCGGGCACCGGCGCAGCGGGAGTGATGGGAACGGGTTCACCGTCGAGATCCTGCCGGTACAGCCGCTGGTCACTCCAGTTCGAGAAGTAGATCGTCTCATCGGTGATCAGGTAGCTGCCGCCGCCGTACTCGTGGACGCTGGTTCGTACGGAGAACTGCTCCGGCGTCACATCACGAGTGACCCCATTCTCGTTGAGAACGAGGACGACTCGCCCGTCCTCCTCAGGGCGCGCTTCCAGCCAGTAGATACGATCACCGATGATCGTCGGCGCCTCGAGTCGCACCGAGCCTGCCGCGGCCATGTCGGCGGAGAACGGCGAGGTCCAGCTTCCGTGCGGCGCGACTGTTGGTTTGGCCATCGTTTCCCTTCCCGAGGAGTTTGAGCGTACACAGGTCGGTGATCTCACGAACACTGATCGACCTGTTCGACGTGAGACGCAGTCGTTGAGGTCCCTGCTGTGGTCTTGCATGACTATGCAGATATGCGTATGATCACTCGAATGAACGGCGCAGCGAGGCGAAGGGTGATGCGGAGGATTCTGAGCTCCGGGACGATGTCGAGTCAGACGGAGCTGGTGGGCGTGCTCGCGGGAGAAGGGTTCGAGGTGACCCAGGCGACCGTGTCTCGTGACCTGAAGGCGCTTGGTGCAAGCAAGGTGCGCGGCGCAGACGGCGGGTTCGCCTACACGCTCGGAGTGGATCAGGGCGAGGATGTGGATCTGGCACGAACGCTCGCAGAGTTCGCCGGCGAGATCATGCCCAGCGGGAATCTCGTGGTGATCAAGACACCCCCGGGAGCTGCCCAGGTGGTTGCCGGAGCGATCGACCGGTCAGCGCTCGACCACGTGTTGGGGACCGTTGCCGGTGACGACACCGTGCTGGTCATAGTGGACGAAACGGGAGGGAATCGGTTGGCAAAGCTGTTCGAACGGATCGGAGCCGGATGATGAGAGTAGTGCTGGCGTACTCGGGCGGGTTGGACACCTCGATCATTTTGAAGTGGTTGATCGAGCAGTACGACGCCGAGGTGATCGCTTACACGGCCGACATTGGTCAGGGTGAGGAAGTCGAAGAGGCCCGAGAGAAAGCGTTGAAGACTGGGGCGGTGGAGGCCATCGCGGAGGACCTTCGGGTCCCCTTCGTCACGGACTACGTGTTGCCCGCGCTCAGGGCAAACGCGATCTATGAGTGGTACTACCTTCTTGGTACGGCGCTCGCCCGTCCGGTGATCGCCAAGGGGATGGTGCGGGTTGCAGAGGAGTTGGGTGCCGACGCGATTGCGCACGGCGCTACCGGCAAAGGCAACGATCAGGTGCGGTTCGAGCTGTCCGCATACGCACTGAAGCCGGACATCAAGGTCATCGCCCCATGGAGGGAGTGGGACATGAAGGGCAGAGCCGATCTGGTTGCCTATGCCCAAGATCGGGGGATACCGATACCCGTGACCCCCGACAAGCCGTACTCGATGGACGCGAACATGCTTCACATCTCCTACGAGGGGGGTGTCCTCGAAGACCCGTGGGAGGCTCCACCGAAGAACATGTTCCGAATGACGGTTGCACCCGAGGATGCACCGGACGAACCGGAGCGGGTGACGATCACCTACCGCAACGGCGATCCCGTCGCGGTCGATGGAGTCGAGTTGTCGCCGACCGAGATCCTCGTGAAGATGAATGAACTCGGAGGCAGGCACGGCGTGGGAAGGGTGGACATCGTCGAGAACCGTTTCGTCGGGATGAAGAGCCGAGGGGTCTACGAGACGCCAGGGGGAACGATCCTCCAGCACGCCCACAAGGCGGTTGAGTCCATCACTCTCGACCGGGAGGTCGCGCACCTACGCGACGAACTCGTGCCGCGCTACGCAGAGATGGTCTACAACGGCTTCTGGTTCGCCCCGGAGCGGGAGGCGCTCCAGGCATTCATGGACAACGTCCAGGACAGGGTCTCGGGCGACGCTCGCCTGAGGATCTACAAGGGCCAGGTGACCGTCGAGGGGAGGCGGTCCGACCGTTGGCACGCCCTATACGACCAGGCAACCGTGACGTTCGAGGAGGACGACGTCTACGACCAGGCCGATGCTGCCGGCTTCATTCGACTCCAGGGCCTGCGACTCCGCACGCTCGCCGAGCACCGTCTCGGGGAGGGCGAGTGAGCCTTTGGGAGGGTCGCATTCCAGGTGAACCGGACGAAACGATGTGGCGGTTCACCGTCGACACCTCGGACCGTCGGCTTCTGACCGTCGATGTCGAAGGTTCGATCGCACACGTGAAGATGCTGCGTGGGGCGGGCCTCATTACCTCAGATGAGGGCGACGAGATTCTCGATGGGCTGGCGCGCGTGTTGCTCGAAGCCGAAGGGGACGACTTCTCGTTCGAATCCGGGGATGAAGACGTACACACGGCGGTCGAACGGCGGCTCGGCGAGCTGATCGGACCTGTTGCCGGCAGACTGCACACCGGTAGGTCCAGGAACGACCAGATCGCGCTCGACATACGCCTCTACTTGCTCCGTTCGGCCGAGCATCGGAAGAGTCAGGTGTCGTCACTGATCGGTGTGCTCGTCGATCTCGCTGAGCGACACGTCGAAACGATCGTGCCCATGTACACCCACCTCCAGCAGGCACAGGCGGTCCCGCTCGCCCAGCATCTCCTCGCATATGCATGGATGCTGACGCGCGACGCAGATCGATTCGGCGATGCGACGTCCAGGCTGAACGAGTCTCCCCTCGGTGCAGGTGCGGGAGGGGGCAGTGGGCTCGCGCTCGATCCCGGGTCC
Source organism: uncultured bacterium (assembly GCA_963827865.1). Taxonomy (GTDB): domain Bacteria; phylum Actinomycetota; class Acidimicrobiia; order Spongiisociales; family UBA4744; genus CAYLHS01. The sequence continues at coordinate 574,469 of CAWHCO010000004.1, forward strand.
GTAGCCAAGACCCTCGGCATGTTGCGCGTATTCCACAACACGATCGACGCCGTCGGCACACGAGACCTGGTCGCCGAGTACGTCTTCTGCGTCGCCCAGACGATGGTCGACCTGTCCAGACTCGCGGAGGAGATCGTGCTGTGGACGACGAAGGAGTTCGGGTGGGTGGCGTTCTCGGATGACTTCACGACGGGATCGTCCGCGCTCCCGCACAAGAAGAACCCCGACGTGGCGGAGCTGGTCCGGGGTAGGAGCGCCAGGGTGATCGGTGACATGGCGGCGATCCTCACACTCCAGAAAGCTCTTCCCCTCGCGTACAACCGCGATCTCCAGGAGGACAAGAGGATCGTCTTCGATGCGGACGACGCTCTCGGTGGATCACTTGAGGCGCTCGCGGGCATGCTCCGATCTGCCGAGTTCCATCCGCCGGACCCCTCACCGTGGGTCACTGCGCTCGACCTCGCCGAGGTGTTGGTTGAGCGACGTGTGCCGTTTCGTGAAGCCCACGCTGCGATCGGCGGACTTGTTGCCAGACTCGTTGCCGAAGGCAGAGACTTCTCCACGGTCACGGCCGGAGAGCTGGAGGAAGCTCACATCCGGCTGGTGCCCGAGGACCTCGGCCTTCTCGACCCTGTGTCGAGTGCCGGCAGGAGGAACCTCGGTATTCAGCGCCAGGTGGAAGATCTGCGCGCATTCGTAGATAGGCTGAGGCGATGAGCGAAGCGGGCCGGTATCGAGAGAACTACCAGGACGAGATCGACGGCGCAGCCCAGTACCGGGCACTCGCCGACATGGAGTCTGACGAGAGCCTCACCGAGGTGTATCTCAAGCTCGCGGAGACCGAGGAGCGGCACGCCGGGTTCTGGGTGGAGCGGCTGAAGGGTATCGGAGAGCATGTCCCCGAGCCGAGGCCGAGTCTGAAGACGCGGGTGCTCATCCGACTCTCGCACCGGTTTGGGTCTCAGATCCTCGTCGGTGTGGTGGCTGCCAATGAAACCCTCGGCCAGACGATGTACGACGACCAGCCCGAGACCGAAGGGCAAGGGATGCGCGCCGACGAGCGTTCGCACGCCAGGATCCTCTCTGCACTGTCGGAATCATCGCCGCAAGGCGTCGAGGGGAGCGTTCTCGCCCGGATCGAGGGGAGGCACCGCTCGGTAGGCGGCAATGCACTCCGCGCGGCGGTACTCGGCGCCAACGACGGCCTCGTCTCGAATCTCGCGTTGATCATGGGTGTCGCCGGTGCGACGTTCTCGAGGAAATCGGTGCTCATCGGCGGACTCGCCGGTCTGCTGGCGGGGGCCGCCTCGATGGCCCTCGGCGAGTGGCTGAGCGTCCAGTCTGCACGCGAGCTGACAACCAAGCAGCTACAGGTCGAGGCCGAGGAGCTGGAAGCAATGCCAGAGGAAGAGGCCGAGGAGCTCGCACTGATCTATCGGGCGAAGGGGCTGCCGGAAGACAAGGCGAAGGAACTTGCCGATCACATCATGGAGGATCGAGAGACCGCATTGAACACGCTCGCAAGGGAGGAACTCGGCATCGATCCTGAGGAAATGGGCGGCAACCCCTGGGAAGCCGCCGTGACATCGTTCTTCCTGTTTGCCCTCGGTGCCATCGTTCCGGTGATCCCGTTCTTCTTCGCCGGCGGTACAGGCGCGATCGTCTGGAGCATGGTGCTCGCAGGTCTTGCACTGTTCGTCACGGGTGCGGGGATTGCCCTGCTGACGGGTAGAAACGTCGTGTTCTCCGGAGCTCGTCAAACGGTCTTCGGGTTGGTCGCGGCAGGGATTGTGTTCGGGATCGGCGCGCTGCTGGGATCGGCGATCCACTGAGGCGCTATCTTGCCTTCCATGTACGCAACTCGACGACAACAGCTCTTCGACCTCCTCGGTGACAGGATTGCCGTCATCAAGGCAGGCGCAGAAATGACCCGCAACCGGGACACTGAGTACGAGTTTCGCCAGGACAGCGACTTCTACTACCTGACGGGTTTCGAGGAACCCGATTCGATCGCCGTGCTGAATCCGATGCACCCCACCGAACGATTCGTGCTCTTCGTCCGTCCCAAAGACAAGGAACAAGAAACATGGGTTGGGCGAAGGGCAGGCGTCGAGGGTGCGATGGCCGACTTCGGTGCCGATGCCGCCTACCCGCTGAGTTCCTTCGATGCCAAGCTGCGCGAATACCTCCTCGGGGCGCCGATGCTGTTCTGCATGACAGGGACGATGGCGGCCCTGATAGACGGAGTGGCGAGTTCGCGGGCCTTCCGCGACCGAACGGGGCGCACTGCACCTGCGGCGATCGCCGACCTGGAACCACTCATCGCGGAGCTGCGGCTCCGCAAGCAGGAACCCGAGATCGCGCTCCTGCGCAGGGCGTCGGAGATCTCCGTAGCCGGGCATCTTGCCGCGATGCAGGGGGCGAGAGACGGTCTTCGAGAGAATCAGGTCCAGGCGATGATGGAGTACACGTTCCGGGCCGGGGGTTCCGTTCGCAACGGGTATCCGTCCATCGTGGCGTCGGGACCGAATGCGTGCATCCTCCACTACAACGAGAACACGAGGGTGATGAACGACGGAGACCTGCTGCTGATCGACGCAGCGGCCGAGTACGGGTACTACAGCGCCGATATCACCAGAACGTTCCCCGTGAGTGGCACGTTCTCGCCTGAACAGGCGGCCGTCTACGAGGTCGTGCTCGACGCCCAGAACGCAGCCCTCTCGAGGATCAAACCAGGCGCTCCGTTCGAGATCATGCACAACGCCGTTCGTGACGTGATCACCGCCGGACTCATCGATCTTGGCCTGTTGCCGGACGGCTACCCGGCCGCCATGCACCACTACCGCGAATACTTCATGCATGGAACGGGACACTGGCTGGGTATGGACGTTCACGACGTCGGCGCGTACAAGACGGTCTCCGGGTCCCGTTCTCTGGAGCCAGGAATGGTATTCACGGTCGAACCAGGGATCTACGTCGATCCCGAACGCCGTGTCCTCGAGCTACCCCTGTTGGAGTATGACCTCGACGAATGGTCGGAGCGGAGATACCGACTGGGTGCAGAAGCGGCGAAGGATCTCGAGAACAAGGAGCGTGAAGCGGCGGGATTCGTGGAGCATCGAATCCCCGACGGGTTCTCCGGGATCGGGGTGCGAATCGAGGACGACGTGGTTGTGACCTCGATTGGCTATGAGAATCTCACTGGGCAGCTTCCTCGCAAGCTCGACGAGGTCGAGGCCGCCTGCTCCTGAGGAATGGCTGCCGGCTTCGGCTGGTTGTTGATCGTAGAAACGGCAAGGAGGAAGTCGGGTGGATCTGCGGGCTCTGTACATCAACTGCACGCTCAAGCGGAGCCCCGAGCTCTCGCACACGCAGGGGCTCATCGATCGGTCCGTCGCGCTGATGGAGGCGCAGGGCGTTTCGGTCGACCAAGTGAGGGCTGTCGACCTAGATCTGGCTCCGGGAGTATGGCCGGACATGCGAGAGCACGGTGTAGAGACCGACGACTGGCCGCCTCTGTACGAACGCGTCATGGCGGCCGACATCGTGGTGCTGGGGACTCCCATATGGCTCGGTGAGAAGTCCTCGGTGTGCTCTCGCATCGTCGAGCGTCTATACGGCAATTCCGGACTGCTGAACGAGGTGGGGCAGTACGCCTACTACGGCAAGGTCGCCGGAACCATCATCACGGGCAACGAGGACGGGGTGAAGCACTGCGCGATGGGGATTCTCTACGCCATGCAGCACCTGGGTTTCGTCATTCCACCTCAGGCGGACGCGGGGTGGATCGGTGAAGCGGGCCCAGGGCCCTCCTATCTGGACCCTGGTTCCGGCGGTCCGGAGAACGACTTCACGAACCGCAACACGACGTTCATGACCTGGAATCTCATCCACCTGGCACGAATGCTCAGCGAGAACGGTGGAATTCCTGCGCATGGGAATCAGCGATCTCTCTGGGACGCCGGGTGCCGGTTCGATCAGCCAAACCCTGAGTACCGGTAGCGGGCGATCGCCGGAGCCTTGGATTGCCCCTTCATTGGAGGGCAACGCTGCCGATAACTGAGGGTATGAGCCTGTCGACTCTCAATGGGACGTTCTCCAGCTTCGCGCTGCCCGACGTCCTCCGGCTCGTGGCCGTCTCAGGCGAAACGGGCCTCCTCCGGGTGGAGTCACCGGCGATCGCCGGACGCGTGTTTGTCGTGGACGGGGCGATCGTCTACGCGACGACGAGGTCCGGAGACGACCTGATCGACGACCTGGCCAGGCTCGAGCGAATCACGGACGAAGAGCGTGATGCAATCGAACGTCGGGCCGTCTCTCTCGAGGACGTGAGGGACACCCGCAAGGAAGTCTTGGATGTGTTCTTCCGGCACCAAGTGTCAGAAGTCCTGGTACGGCTTCTCACCATTCCCGACGGCGAATTCTCGTTTGCCCACGGTGTGATGATGACCCACCTTGTCGGGTTCCGATTCGAAGTCGAGGATGCCCTCTCCGTCGCCTCCGACAGAAGATCCGAATGGGACGACATCAGACGATTCATTCCGAATGTCGAGACCCCGTTCCGCATGGCCGACACGATCGGCGAGACCGCCACCATCGACCCGGAGCGATGGGTCCTGCTGGCGATGCTGCCGCAGGCTCGGAGCGCGAGGGGCCTCGCGGGGATGCTCAAGATCTTCGAGTTCGAGGCGGCGAAACAGCTCTCCGGCCTCGTTGGTGCCGGGCTGATCGTAGAAGACAGGAGCGGTGCAGGCGTGACGGTGATGGATGAGGCGTCCGGACCGCAGGACGCGGCGCCCGTAGCCGGCGAAGATGCGATGACCGCAGACGAGGCAGCCGAGCTTCTCGGCTCGTTCATTGCGTTGTCGGACTCGAAGACCGAGTCGGACTCTGAGTCGGACAAGGAGACGGACAAGCCGGTCGAAGACGACGACGAAGCTGCCGACGACGAGGACCTCACGAACCGCTGGCGACGCCTTCGAACGACCAGAATCACGAACGGGAAGTGACGGAAGCCAACAGCTGACCGCTGACAGCCAGAAGCCGGCCGTTTCAGTGTCGACCAAGGGTCTAGATGGATGGTCGCCTGTCGAACCAGGGTCGAGCCTGTTCGAGTTGTCCGGCAAGACGGAACAACGTCGCTTCGTCACCGTACCGCCCCACGAACTGGGTGCCCACTGGAAGTCCCTCGGTGTTCCAGTACAGCGGTACCGACATCGCAGGTTGGCCGGTCAGATTGAACAGTTCGGTGTTGGGAGCCGGATCCATGTTGTCGGCTGCCATCTGCTCCAGCACGATGTCGAGTGCCTTCTTCATTGGGAACCTGCGAAGTGTCTCGATGGCGATCATCTGAACCTTGGTGGGCTTCAGCTCGCCGATTCTCACCGGGGGGCGCCCGAGTGTCGGGGTGAGCAGGATGTCGTAGGTGTCGAAGAACGCGTCTATCTCGCGTGCTGTCTCCTGTGTGGCGACGAGCAGTGAGATCAGGTGGTCGCCGCTGGTCTTCCGCCCGATGAGCTGGAGAAGCCACGTGGTCGGCTCGAAGTACTCATGGGTCGGTTCCCTCCCGACGAGCCGCCCGGCCGCATCGATGTCGGATGCGAGCCCGGTAGCCACGATCCGAAGGTACGCCTCCACCATCTCCTTCTTGTCGAATGGCGGGCAGGCCCGTTCCACACGGTGACCCAGCGACTCGAGGAGCCTCGCGGCGTCGTCTACAGCCTCGACGCAGTCGGGGTGGGTGCGCGTGCCGAACAAGGAGTCGGTGCACACGGCGACGCGCAACGAGCCGGGGTCGGCGCCGACTTCATCGGCGAATGGTCGCTTCGGCGCTGGTGCGATGTACGGCTCGCCTCGGCTCGGTGGAGACTCCAGGTCCAGCATGGCGGCGCTGTCACGTACCGACCGACTGATCACGTGATCCTGCACGAGTCCGAGCCAGGCCCCGTCGAAGTTCGGACCGACCGGATTTCTTCCCCTAGATGGCTTCAACCCGAACAGCCCGCATGCCGAGGCGGGAATGCGAATGGATCCACCACCGTCGTTGCCGTGCGCCATCGGCACGTAGCCGGCCGCGACCGATGCTGCTGAGCCACCGCTGGACCCTCCGGTGCTGTGATCCAAGTTCCATGGGTTCCTGGCCGGTCCGCGGAAATCGGGTTCTGTTGTCGCAACGAGACCGAACTCGGGCGTGTTGGTCTTGCCGAGCACGATCAGACCGGCATCCTTGTAGCGCGAGACGAGCGTCGAGTCGTCCGAGGCGATGTGGAACTGGAGGAACCGAGACGACGATGTCGTCGGTTCCCCTTCGAACATGGGCCCCAGGTCCTTGAGGAGGAACGGAACACCTGCGAACGGACCATCAAGGGGACCATCGGCGGTTGTCAAGGCGCGGTCGTACATCTTGTGAACGACCGCGTTGACTCGCGGATTCGTCATCTCGATCCGGGAGATGGCGGTCTCGACGAGCTGCCTTGGTTGGATCTCTCCGTTCCTGACCAGCTCGGCCAGCCCGAGAGCGTCGTACCTGTCGTACTCCGCGAACATGTGTCACCTCCACCGCCGATGCTATTCGGCTTCGCCGATAGCTGACAGCTGACCGCTGACAGCGAACGGCCGACAGCCAGCAGCCAGCCTTGTCGGCAGGGGTCTTTCAGGTGGATGCCTGTCGTGCCGCCCGGTCGCAGGGGTTGAAGATGCGACAGGTTCGGAGCGAGAGGCATCCGCAGGGTTGGGGACCTTCTGGGGCCGCGGACTCAGTTGACGAGGCGCAGCGTGAAGGGATACACGTACGGTTCGCCTGAGCTCGCTTTCACTCCCGCGACGACCACGAGGACGAGCCAGGCGATTCCGACGATAACCAGCAAGAGAAGTCCGACTGCAAGGATGATCAACAGGGCCGAGATGATCCCATAGAGGAAGAAGGAGATGTTGAAGTTGAGGGCTTCCTTGGCGTTCATCGCAACGAACTCGTCCTGATCCTTCTTCATCAGCCACACGACGAGGGGGCCGATGAACGACGGGATGCCGACGAACATGACGAAGGCGGAGAAATGGGCGATGGCGGCCCAGTTCTTCGATTCGGCGGTGGGTTCCATAGTGCTCCTTGGGTCGGCCCCATTCTGGCCGCTCGAGACTCCTCACGTCAGAGATAGGGCTCGATTCTTCCGGCGGCGACTTCTCTGAGTGAGTCGTACAAGGACGATTCGGCGAGTGGCGTCTCGGGGAGCGGAAGGGGGATGTCGACGACCACGGTGCCATCTTCGGCGCGCCGGTCGAGATGCCAGTGCTCGACGAGACTCATCACGACGGTGTTCCTCGGGGTGACCCATGCCCGGAATCTCCGAATGCCATGCGCATAGGCGGTCTCCGCCACGAGGCGGAGCAGGATGCCACCCAATCCCCGGTGCTGATAGCGATCCAGGACAACGACTGCCGCTTCCGCCGTCTCGCCCTCCAACCGTGCATATCGCGCCACCCCCATCCCGCGATTCTCGGATGTGTCGAGGGCCACCCAGGCGAAGTGGTCGGAGTAGTCCACGTTCGTGAGGTAGGAGAGTTCGTCACCGGTGAGATGGTCGACGGACCTCAGGAATCGTAGATGGCGGGACTCCGGCGACAACTCCCGCAGCCCTTCCACGATTCGTTCCCTGTCTGTGGGGACGATGGGGCGGATCCTCACCGGTGTCCCGTCGTCGAGTACCAGGTCGGCGGTCCTCGCAACGATGAAGGGGTCTGACTCGTTCACGGCCGGGCGATCGGTGCGACGTACCACGCGATGAACAGGAAGTGAACGATTGTCCCCAGCACGACGAAGACGTGAAACACCTCGTGGTAGGAGAAGACCTCCGGCCGCATTCGGGGCCGTCTGGTGACGAGTAGCACCATCCCGACGCTGTAGAAGAGCCCTCCGAGAAGCAGGAGCGCGACGGCTCGAAACCCGAGGCGGTCGATGAGACGGGGGAGTGGGATCACTGCGAGCCATCCCATCACCATCGAGAGGGCGATGCTCAGCCAGTTCCGTATCTGTGGGAAGAAGACCTTCTGCACGATACCGCCGATGGCCGCTCCCCACACCATGCCGAGGGTCGACCATCGCATCGTCCCGTCGAGCACATTGAACGCGATCGGCGTGTACGTGCCGGCGATCAGCAGGAAGATCATCGAGTGATCGAGCCGCTGCATCCGCTGCTTCCACAGGGCCTTCCAGGGCACCGAGTGGTACAGCGAACTGGTGGTATACAACGCGAAGGCACTGGCTCCGAACACGATCATCGAGATCATGCGAGGGACATCCCCGGAGGTGCGCGCGACGAGAGCAACCAGTGCCACCATCGACAGCAGCGCCGCCGTTCCATGCAGGAACCCCCGGACCGGGTTCTGCATCTTCCCGAGCACAAGTCGGTCCACGATCACCAGCCTACCGGGGACCCCATAGTTACCATTGGCCCGTGAAATCAGAGCGCGTCCTGCGTCCCCTCTACCGCCTCTACGAAGACAAGCTGCTTCGGGCGCTACCGCCCGATCGGCTTCCAAGACACATCGGGATCATCCTCGACGGCCACCGTCGCTACGCCCGAGCCGAACGACTCTCCGACTACGCGGCCAGCTACCGGGCGGGAATGCGCAAGTTCGAGGAATTCATTGGCTGGTCGGAGCAGATCCAGGTCCCTGCCGTCACCGGATGGTTGCTCTCGAGAGAGAACCTGGCCCGACCGAACGAGGAACTCGAGCCGTACTTCGAGGTGCTGGTCGACCTGTTCCGCCGCGTACCTGCGCTGGCGAAGAAGTACGACTTCCGGGTGCGGTTCATCGGTTCACTGTCGCTCCTGCCTGACGCGCTCACCCAGGCGGCGAAAGCACTGGAGGAGGCAGCGTCGACGGGGAACCGGCGACTGACGATCGCGATGGGGTACGGAGGACGGCAGGAGATCGTCGATGCGTGCAGAGATCTCGTGGCTGCGCTGGCCGACGACGGGGTTCCTGCGAACCAGATCGCGGACCGAATCGATGCCGGCGGGATCGCGACCCACCTGTACACGGCCGACCTCCCCGACCCGGATCTCGTTATTCGAACGAGCGGCGAGTCACGCCTGTCGGGGTTTCTCCTCTGGCAGTCGGCGTACGCCGAGTACGCGTTCGTGGACGTCTACTGGCCGGCGTTCCGCAGAGTCGACTTCCTTCGTGCGCTGCGTGACTTCTCGAGGCGAGAACGGCGGTTCGGGAAGTAGCCGCCTCAATGACTGTGATCACCGTGGTGGTGGGTTGAGCCCGAACCGGGCTCATCGGTCCCCATTCAACAACCGGGTTCGCCAGGATGACCGCAGCACGAGGAACCGGTGCGGGCTTTGATGAGCGTGTTGCGCATCGCTACCCGTAGCTTCTCACGGAAAGGCAGTGGAGAAGTAGTCCAGTTGGTGAAGAAGTCGGCGGGATTCGGAAGGTTGGCCATAGGGTGGAAGCTACACCTTCTGCAACCGAAGCGACCGTCCCTCGAGGAGAGAGACGGTCGCTATCGTCGGGCTAACTTGGGAGGTTGGCTAACTCCCCGTGTATCGGTTGAGAGAGACGAAACCTTGAGCGATTTGTCCGAGTTTCTGAGGAGATCTTCGCTTCGGACCGATGGTCCTTTCACCCTCCGGTCGGGCGCCGTGAGCTCCTGGTATCTGGACGCTCGGAGAACGACGTTCGACGGTGAGGGCGCCGCGATCGTCGCGAATGCGGTTCTCGCCGTGCTCGACGAACGTGTCGTCGCAGTCGGCGGGATGACGATGGGCGCCGATCCGATCGCCATGTCCACGGCTGTCGTTGGAACCGGCCTCGGTCGAACCCTCAGGGCGTTCTCGATTCGCAAGCAGACCAAGGATCACGGAGTCGGGGGTCGTCTGGTCGGTGCAGTCGCTCCGGGGGACAGGGTCGCGATCCTCGAGGACACCACGACCACAGGCGGAGCGCTGGGGGAGGCCGTCGACGTAGCCATCGAACACGGTCTCCGCGTGATGCAGGCGATCGCACTCGTCGATCGCAGCGGCACCGGCGCCTCCTCGCTCATGGCACATCGGGGAGTACCGTATGTCGCACTCGTGCGGCCTGCCGATCTGGGAGTCGACGAATGAAACGAGTGGAAGTCGTACGCTCAGCGCTGCGGGTGTGGCTGCTGTCCTTGGCCGGCATCGTGTTCGCGCTCATGGGACTCGACGTCCTCTCGTCAGGCAGGTTCGTGTCGGCATTCGGCAAACTCATCTATGGAACCGAGCAGATTCCCACGTTCGAGCCGAGAGATCGCATCTTCGCACTGCTCGCGGTTGTAGGGGGCCTTGTGCTGATCGTATGGGGCCTACGCGATCTCGTGGCTCCGAGGAAGCTCGTCTCGGCAGGCGAGGATGGACTTCGGTTGGCGGTCGGTGGGCCGCTGGCCAAAGCGACACTCATCCCCTGGTCGGAAGTCACCGACATCTCCTCGGAGGTCATCGACGACGACGGTCAGCTCATACGGGCACTCCTTGTTCAGGTCGAGGATCCCTCTCGCCTTCCCTCCGACCCATGGTCGGCGCGCTGGGTCGGTTCCCACACGTTGATGATCGAAGCCATCAACTGGTCGCGGCCGGTCGAGGGCGTCGCTACCGATCTCCTCACGCTTCGCGAGGCTGCGACGGTGCACGACGAAGCCATGCCGTGGGAGTGAGAATTGGCGCCCACGTTCCGAGTGCTCATCCGCTCGAGGAGGCGTCACAACGCGACGTCGACGTCGTGCAGATCTTCCTGTCGAGCCCTCACCAATGGCGTCCACCAATGCGGCGAGTTGATGCCGAAGCGCTCAGCAGCGCCGGCATCCCTGTCTATGTGCACGCCCCCTACCTGATCAACCTGGCGTCGGGGAATCCCAGGGTGCGGTACTCCAGCAGGAGACTCCTCACTGAGACCGTCCACGCCGCCGAGTGGGTCGGCGCCTCGGGCGTAGTCCTCCACGGTGGCCATGCGACCGGTGAGGCGACGGTCGACGAGGGGCTGGTGCGCTGGGCGAAGGCGCTGGAACCCATCGAGTCTCCGGTCCCGATCCTCATCGAGAACACGGCGGGTGGCGATCGCGCCATGGCCAGATCGATCGACGACCTGGCGAGGCTATGGGAGTCGATCGGGGGCTTCGGAGTCGGGTTCTGTCTCGACACGTGCCATGCGTGGGCCGCAGGCGAGGAGCTCGAGGACCTCGTCTCGCGTGTGGTCTCTGCGACGGGTCGCATCGATCTGGTCCACGCCAACGATTCGAAGGACAGCTTCGGGAGCCGACGGGACCGCCACACGAACCTCGGTGATGGGCAGATCCCGGCAGAGCTGTTGATCCACGCGATTCGCGGTGCCGGCGCGCCGGTTGTCGTGGAGACGCCCGAGGGGGCGGAGGCTCAGGCCGCCGACATCGCGTGGATTCGGGACCGCCTCTAGGATCTCGCTTCGCTCGCAGTCTTGAGTCTTGAGTCTTCAGTCCTCAGGAACGCGACCGGAGGCGTTCTGTCACCAGGGGCGCGGTACCAGGTACGGGCGGGCGAAGCCCGCCCTAGAGGTAGTCGTCGATGCGTTGCCGCTCGGCTGCCCCGTCGGCGATGAACTCCTCGACGAGGCCCCGGGCCCGCTCATCCCTGTATTGGACCGGCGGGCTCTTCATGAAGTAGGCCGATGGACCGAGAAGAGGTCCCGAGATGCCGCGGTCCTTGGCGAGCTTCACCGCACGGATGGCATCGATGACGACCCCTGCGGAGTTGGGTGAGTCCCAGACCTCCATCTTGAGTTCGACGTTCAGCGGCACATCACCGAAGCCGCTGCCCTCGAGGCGGATGTACGCCCACTTGCGGTCGGTGAGCCACGGCACGTGGTCCGACGGCCCGATGTGGACGTTGCGATCGGCGAGCCCGTGGTCGACCTGCGATGTGACCGCTCTGGTCTTGGAGAGCTTCTTGGACTCGAGTCGCTCTCGCTCGAGCATGTTCATGAAGTCCATGTTGCCGCCGACGTTCAGCTGGTAGGTGCGGTCCAGTGTGAGGCCGCGATCCTCGAACAGGCGAGCGAGCTGACGGTGAACGATCGTCGAACCGACCTGCGATTTGATGTCGTCTCCCACTATTGGCAATCCAGCGTCTCGGAACCGCCGCGCCCATGTCCGGTCGGATGTGATGAACACGGGGATGCAGTTCACAAACGCCACCCCGGCATCCAGAGCCGCTTCTGCGTACGTCCTGGCCGCCTGCTCGGAGCCGACGGGAAGGTAGTTGACGAGTACATCCGCTCCGGAATCGCGCAGCGCGGCCACCAGATCGACCGGTTCGGCGGGCGACTCCTCGATCATCTTGTGGTAGTAGAAGCCCAGCCCGTCGAGTGTGGGTCCGCGGAGCACGTCGACTCCTGTGGCGCTCACGTCGGCGAACCGATAGGTGTCGTTCTGGCCGCTCCACATCGCTTTCGAGACGTCCACGCCGACTTTCGCCGCGTCGACATCGAATGCTGCGACGAACTCCAGGTCGCGAACGTGGTAGCCGTCCATCTCCACATGCATGAGCCCGGGCACCGACTGGGAGGGGTCGGCGTCTCGGTAGTACTCGACTCCTTGTATCAGGGAGTTCGCGCAATTGCCGAGCCCAGCGATGGCCACGCGTATGGTGCTCATGTGATCGTCCTTTTCAGTCGTCCGATTGTGGGTTTGCGCCTGCGGAGTGCGGCCTGTTCGGTGGCGATCAGCTCGTCGAGCCAGTCGATGTCCGCTGCGGTGTGGTTGGCTTCCCGCTCGATCAATGAGAGCGTGTAGCGGTCGATGCGCTCCCTGGCTCTGCGGAGACGGACCAGATCTTGATCGGCCCGATCCGACAGGATCATCTTGCGTCGCTCGAGGAGCCGAAGCCGGACATCCGGGTCCAGGTACTTGAAGAACGCAACGCGAAGATTGAACGAGCGGTCGTCCTCATCTTCGGTCGTTCGGTTCTCGATGAGCTCCTTGAATCTCGCCTCGCCGGCGGTGGTGATTTGGTACACCTTCTTGCGGCGCGCACCATCGGTCGTTTCGATGAACTGGTTGCGGTCGAGCCTCCTCAGTGCCGGGTAGAGCGACCCGAACGACACGGAACGCAAACCCAGCTCACTCAGCCTGCGCCGTAGGTCGTAGCCGTGACGAGGCTGCTCTTTCAAGAATCCGAGGATGACGAGGTCCAACATGAGAGTATCGCTATATCGATTCGATACATTCTGCCACGGGCCCCCCGCTGCGTCCACACGGGTTTGACCTCATCCGAGAACTCGCACACAATGATGTGAGGAGGTCCTGCATGGCCGAGGCACTGGTCACCACACATTCCATCGTTCGCTGGTTCGTCATCGTCGCTCTGCTCGCGACGGTCGTGGCCGGTGCCACCCTCTGGGCTCGCAAGGAAGCCTGGTCGATGGGGTATTTGAGGGTTGTCGCCACGGCAGTGGGTCTGTTCGACCTTCAGGTGCTGCTCGGGATCCTCGTGTGGGTGACGAACAAGGGGTGGAACCTGAACTTCTTCCTGGCCTACTTGCATCCGCTCGGAATGATCGCCGCCGCGGTCGTTGCCCACATCGCCGCCGCCAGGCTGAAGAAGCGGCCGGCATCGGCGTTCGCGCCGACCGCCGGCTTCTTCGCGTCGCTGGCGATCGTGGTGCTCTTGGTGCCCCGGGGAGCGTGGTTCTGAGCCGGCGCTTCCTGCTCGGTGCGCTCGTGTTGGTGCTCGCGGGCTGCTCCATCAACCAGTACGGTCCTTGGTACACGCCGGCCGGCAACATCGTCTCGAACAGCATCATGGTCGAGTTCCAGGGGTTCAAGGAATGCGATACCGACAAGGTCGTGTTCATCAGGTTTCTCGGCAGGCAGTATGGGTACGATCCTGAAGGGCAGCTCGGTGCCTTGACCGCAGACGACGGAACGGTGCTGACCTATGCGGAGTTCGATTCACCGCCTGGAGGGACCGATCCGACCGGGGTGCGCCACAAGGACGAGGAGATCTGGCAGGGACAAGCCGACATCGAGAACTATTTGTACGTCGTCCACGACGGCGGGCTGACGGAACGATGGCCCAGGGCGGAGAACTCGTGCCAACGATGACGGGGAGGAGAGATGGGGTTTGATCTGGCCCGCGATGGCGCGGTGTTCGTCCTGACGATGGACGTCGGCGACAACCGATTCAACAGCGGTTCTCTCGAGAGGATCGGCGAATTGCTGGACGAGGTCGCGGCCGAACCCAGATCGGCGCTGGTGACCACCGGAACGGACAAGTTCTACTCCAACGGCCTCGACCTCGACTGGGCGATGAGTGCCGAGGCCGACTTGACGTTCGTCGAACTCGCCATGGCCACCCAGCGGCTCCTCGCCCGGACGCTCGTGTTCCCGCGACCGACGGTCGCTGCCATCAACGGACACTGCTTCGCCGCCGGTGCGATGTGGGCGCTCTCTCATGATTTTCGGGTGATGCGGTCCGATCGGGGTTTCTTCTCGATGCCGGAGGTGGACATCCGCATCCCGTTCACCGATGGGATGGCCGCGTTGATCCAGGCTCGTTTGACGCCACAAATCGCCCACACGGTGATGACGACTGCTCACCGCTACGGAGGGAACGCTGCGGCCGAGGCCGGGATCGTGGATCGAGCCTTGCCCGAGGAGCAGGTGCTCCCTGCAGCGATCGAACTCGCAGCGTCGCTCGCCGAGAAGGACTCCGCGACACTGCGTGCCATCAAGCAGGGCATGTACGCGAGTGTGGTGGCCGCACTCACGGGCGAGTGACGAGCGAATTGTCGTGGTTGCTATCATCCAGCAGTCTGGAGGTCGACAGCCGTGATCGACTTGGGTGGCGCTCAGCACGTGATAGTGATCGGTTGGTTTCGGATCACGGTCGCAAACCTCGTCGTCCTATCGATGATGGTGATGGTGTTCGCCCTGGCGATCGCCCTGCCATTTCCGAAGGGACGTGCTGCGGAGCCCGATACGGCGCCTGACGTCGACGACCCTGCTCTCGGCTGGACGGGCTCAGTTCGACGCTGGGTTCTCCACAGCATCCCGTGGAGTAGGTTGCTTCCCTCCTCGGAACCTGCCTACGTGGCATCGTGGACGTATACGTTTGGGGTTGCGACGCTGTCCTCCCTTGGCGTGATCATCCTCTCCGGAATCGTGCTGGCGGCAGGAGGGCCGGGCTGGCGGCACACATCGTCGTTCGGGAAGTTCGTCGACGCCACGCACATGTGGTCGGTACAGCTGTTCTTCTTCTTCATGATCCTGCACTTGGTCGCCCAGTTCCTTCTGGCAACCTGGCGCGGCAGGAGGGGACTCACCTGGGCGATGGGCGCGATTGCCCTGCTCGCGTCGATCATCACCGCGCTCACGGGGTACGTGTCGCAGCAGAACTTCGAGGCCCAGTGGATCGCAACGCAGGCGAAAGATGGTCTCAACGCCACGGGCATGGGAGCGTTGCTCAACCTTCTCGACACGCAGCAAGTTCTGACAATGCACGTGATGGTCCTTCCGCTCGCAGTGGCACTCGTGGTGGGCATTCACATACTGCTCGTCAGGCTGCGGGGTGTCTGCCCACCCATCGGTGAAGAAGCTCGGGAGGAGGTGACCTCGTGAGTATTCGACCTGTCGATGACTGGAACGGCGAGTACCGCTCCTATGACCTTCTGAAGGAGATCGTGATCGCCTTCGTCGTCATGGCCCTGCTCTCGGTCGGCCTTGCATTCGTGTTCGGCAGTGCCCAACGCCAGGCGGTGACTTTCAAGGAGTGGGCCACCCAGGACCCGGGAGACTTCCTTTCGACGGCGCTTGCCCAGTTGGATGGAACGAGTGACATAGCGACGTACGGTCCGCCCTACACGAACAACCTCGATGCCGCTCAGTCGCTCTTCGGATGGTTCTCACCGCAGCGCCTCGCAGGCGTGACGACCCCGATTGATGCTTCCCGGGATCTCGTGCTCGGCCCGCTCGGCACGTTCGCCACGGATGGGACGGCCCTTCGATCGGCGATTGACGAGTATCAATCGGCGACCGTGGAACAGCGGACCCAGTGGTTTGATGCCTACGGGAAGGCTCTCGATGCGGCAGGGTTGCAGGCTGCGACGGTCGCTCCCGACGCCGCGGGACCACTGCCGACGATGCTGCACACCATGCTGACCCTTGCTCAGAGTGGCGCGGTCGACGCCGCGTTGATCGATGATGTACCAGGCCATCCGGGCTTCTTTGTGATGGACTACACGCGGTCTCAGCTCTACATCGCAGACGGCAAGTACTTCGACGACATCGGTCTTGCGGACGGCCTCGGCGGTGATCAGTGGGGCATGGCGGCGACACTCGGGAACTGGCCGGGTCAGATCTGGCTGCTGCCCGTCTCGTTCTGGTATCAGTTCCCGCCGGCGAGCACGTCTGACAACGGGGACATCATCGTGCTCGGCATCGTTGGTCTGCTGGCACTCGTACTCGTTCTGATCCCATTCATTCCCGGACTTCGTACTCTGCCGGAACGGCTGGGTGTGTATCGGCTCATCTGGCGTCGTCACTACCGTGCCGTCGCGACGGGTTCGGACGACCACTGACGCGCGGCTCAGGCTTCTGTCGGGGTGCCGCCACTGCCCAGTGGGAACGACGTGTGCGCCGTCCACGAGGCGCCGTCGGTCGCCCAGAGAGCGATCTCCTCCGCCCGCGCCGCGATTGGGAGGTGAGTGAGCACGTCGTCGGTGATCGTTGCTGCGAGATGCTCATCGTCCACATTCTCGGCGACCGTCAGGTGGGGAACGATGTCGTTGAACCTACCCTCGTAGGGACGGAGACCGCTCCAGCGCTCCATCACCCGTTTGGTCAGCTCCCGAAACGAATCGCTGGGAGTCGGTGCCAGGTACACCACGCCGGGCCATGTGGCCACTGAGTCGAGTGTGAACGAGAAGGAAGACACCGACGAGACGACTTCCTGGATAACCTGCAAGGTGTGCTCGGTCACGTGGTCCAAGAACGGATAGAGAATCGTGATGTGGGCGGGAATACCCATCACGGACACGGGATCGAGCAACGATCGCCATCGTCCGACGGCCGACTCGGCCTCAGGAACCTCCACGATCAGGGCCGACTCAAACATCCTTCCGCCGCAACTCTACCGTCTTGTGACCGGCCCGGAGCGGTAGTCTGTGTGGCGGCCACCGAGCGTTCCCCCAACCCGTCGCGGTGGGGAGAGAGAGGAGCTACCTATGGCCGAGAAGATCACTGTTCCGATCGTTCGTGAGAGAAAAGGCGGCGAGCGTCTCGCGATGGTCACCGCTTACGACACCCCTGGCGCCCTGATCGCAGACGCCGCCGGCGTCGACATCATCTTGGTGGGAGATTCCCTCGCGAACAACGTCCTCGGGTTCGACAACACTCTCCAGGTCGACATCGACGTCATGGTGCATCACACCGCCGCGGTCAGCAGAGCCAAGCCAAACGCCCTGGTCGTCGGTGACATGCCATGGATGAGCTACCACGTGTCACGAGAAGCCACCGTGCTCAACGCCGGCCGGCTGATTCGGGAGGGCGGCGCCGAGGCGGTCAAGCTCGAAGGAGGTCGCAAGCGGGTGCCGGTCATCGAGGCAATCATCGACGCCGAAATCCCCGTCATG
This sequence comes from uncultured bacterium, assembly GCA_963827865.1. Lineage (GTDB taxonomy): Bacteria > Actinomycetota > Acidimicrobiia > Spongiisociales > UBA4744 > CAYLHS01. The sequence goes on from CAWHCO010000004.1 coordinate 592,100, forward strand.
GGCCACCTTGGACTCACCCCACAGTCGGTTCACACGATGGGCGGCTACAAGGTGCAAGGCAAGCTCGGGTCGGCCGCAAAAGAGCTGATAGCCGATGCGGTTGCCCTCGTCGACGCGGGCGTCTTTTCGATCGTCCTCGAAGGTATCCCGGACGTGCTCGCAGGCATCGTCACGAAAGAGGTGCCGGTCTCGACCATCGGCATCGGCGCAGGGGTCCACACCGACGGACAGGTGCTCGTCTTCCACGACCTCCTCGGCCTCAACACGGGCCACGTTGCCAAGTTCGTGCGCCGGTACGCCGACCTCTACGGGATCGCCGTCGAGGCGATGCAGCAGTACGTGGACGATGTGCGCAAGGGTGCGTTCCCGAGCGACGATGAGAGCTATCACATGAGCAGCACCGCCGCGGGCGAGCTACTCGGAGGATGAAGGCACTCCTCGTAGCGCTGCTGATCGCGGCAGGCTGCTCGCCATCGGCGGTGACCGATTGGCACGGGTTCCCGGTTCGCCAGATCGACGCCGCCGGCCAGACGCTGTCCGTCGCGGTCGCATCCACCTCTGCTCAGCGGAAACAAGGACTCAGTGGCGTGACGACGCTCGACGGAATCGACGGAATGCTGTTCGAATTCCCGGACATCACGACCACCCGCTTCTGGATGAAGGACACACTGATTCCCCTCGACATCGCCTTCTTCGGTGACGATGGAGAGCTCATCCAGGTGCTCAGCATGCCCCTCTGCACGACCGACCCGTGCCCCACCTACGGACCATCCGACCCGTACCGGTGGGCGATCGAAGCCCCCGCCGGTGGCCGGTTGTCGACACTTCCGGCCGGTGCGGTCCTGGTTCCATGACCAGATCGGGAAAACCAGGCCGGGTTCTCGCTTTCGGAGACGTCAGCACCCTGGCTACACTCCGACCGCTTCCCTCGGCGAATCGCCGAACCCTGCTCCGTCGAACGGCGGGGCCTTCCGCGAGGAGCGGATGTCCAAAGGAGGTGGAATGCGAAGCTATGAGTTGATGACCATTCATCGGCCTGAACTGGCCGAGAGCGACTACCAGAAGCTCGTCGAGCAAACGGAGGAGTTCCTTCGGAGCCGGGGCGGGACGGTCGACAAACGGGACCTGTGGGGCAAACGGCGCTTTGCCTACGAGATCAACCATCTTCACGAGGGCTACTACTCGGTGCTGAACTTCCACGCTGAGCCCGATGTGGTCGACGATCTCGACAGGGTTCTGTCACTGGCGGACCTGGTGGTACGCCACAAGATCATCCGACCGGACGAGTAATCGTCGTTTCTGTCCCACCAGCGCGTCACGATGCAGGTGGGACGAGCGGCAAGGAGAGAGATTCCAATGGCGACCAACAACGTGACCCTCATCGGCAACCTCGTCGAGGACCCGGAGCTTCGCTTCACCCCATCCGGCGTCGCGATGGCCAAGATTCGGATTGCGGTCAACAGGAGATGGCGTGACCAGGGCGGCGAGTGGCAGGAGCAGACGAGCTTCTTCGGTGGCACCCTGTGGCGTGAAGCAGCAGAAAACGCCGCCGAGTCACTGCAGAAGGGCACACGAGTGATCGTCGCAGGCAGTCTCGAGCAGCGGCAGTGGGAGACCCAGGAAGGAGACAAGCGGTCCGTCGTCGAGCTTCGCATCGACGAGATCGGTCCTTCCCTTCGCTGGGCGACCGCATCGGTCACCAAGACCGCACGTGACGGTGGAGACTGGGGCGGCTCGAAGCCGGCGCCCGCCGCACCGGTCGCTCGGGACGACTACGGCCCCGACGAGGCACCGTTCTAGAGAGGACACATATGGCACAGAAACCCAAAGGCCCGCGCCGAAGGACGCAGCAGGCGAATCTGCGACAGCGCAAGCCGAAGCCCTGCTACTTCTGCAAGGAGAAGATCGACTACATCGACTACAAGGATGTAGCGCTGCTCCGCAACTACATGTCCGACCGCGCCAAGATCAGGGCACGACGAGTGACGGGGAACTGCGCGCAGCATCAGCGCAAGGTTGCCCGCGCGATCCGCAACGCCCGTGAAATGGCCATCCTTCCCTACATCAAGCGATGAGGCTCATACTCATCGCCGAGGTGCCCCAACTGGGCGGGAAAGGGGATGTCGTCGACGTGTCCGAGGGCTATGGACGCAACTACCTGCTTCCGAAACGCCTCGCCGTCAAGGCGAGTGCCGGCGCGCTCAAGAACGCCGAGGCGTTGCAGCGGGCCCGAAGGGAGACGGACCGTCGTGCGTTCGAGGAGGCCGAATCGGTCGCCAAGACGCTCGTAGGTACGCGAGTGGTGGTTGCAGCACGCGCCGGTGACGAAGGCAGGCTGTTCGGCTCCGTGACCCAGACGGATATCGTCGAAGGTGTCAAGAAGTTCACAGGCGTCGAGCTGGACAAGGGCCAGATTCACCTGACCGAGCCGGTCAAGAGCATCGGTCTGTACGAGATTCGAGTGAAGCTCCACCCCGACGTCGAGTTCCCGCTTTCGCTGGATGTGATCCCCGCATAGCATGACAGATCGTCTCACCTCGCCCGCGCCAAGCGGATCAGTCCGCAGGATGCGGGTCGCCCCGCACAACCGGGAGGCGGAGGAGTCGGTGCTGGGGGCGATCATGCTGTCCGCCGAGGCGGCGAACCTCGTCATGGACAAACTCGAACCGGACGACTTCTACGTTCCGGCACACCAGGCGATATTCGAGGCGATCGTCGATCTGTACAACGCGAACCAGCCGATTGACGCCCTGACCGTTTCCGATGCCCTGCACCGAAAGGGCGAGCTCGATCGGATCGGCGGCGCAGGCTACCTATCCGATGTGATGGACGCCGTTCCCACGGCGTCCAACATCGAGTACTACGCAGCAATCGTCGAAGAGCACGGACTGCGTCGCAGACTCATCCAGGCGGGTGGGGTGCTCGGTGATCTCGCCGTCATGACGGACGAGCAGATCTCGGTGGTCCTGGACCAGGCCGAGCAGACGGTGCTGCGTATCGCCGAACGTCGTGTCGGCGACGGCCTCGTGCCGATGAGCCCGCTCTTGCACGGCGCCCTCGAGACCATCGAAGAGATGGAGGCTCGCGGGTCGGAGCTGACCGGGCTGGCGACCGGTTTCAGAGACCTCGACAAGAAGCTTGGCGGTCTTCAGCCGGCCAACCTCGTCGTCGTTGCGTCGCGGCCATCGATGGGCAAGAGCACGCTCGTGTCCAACATCGCGACGAACGTGGCAATGACCGGCGGCACCGTCGCGATCTTCTCGCTCGAGATGAGCAGAGAAGAGATCGTGCAACGTCTGCTGTGCTCGACAGGCAGGGTCGACTCGATGAAGCTGCGCACAGGGCAGCTCGGGCCACAGCTGTGGCAGAAAGTCGTCCACGCAGCGTCGAAGATGTATCAGATCCCCGTGTACATCGACGACTCGCCGCAGCTCACCGTCACCGACATTCGCGCGAAGAGCCGGCGATTGCGACGAGCCCACGGCCTCCAGCTGATCATCATCGACTACCTCCAGCTCATGCAGGGTTCGGCGAGGGAGAACCGTCAGCAGGAGATCGCAGAGATCTCGAGATCGCTGAAGAACCTGGCACGAGAGCTCGACGTGCCGATCCTCGCCGTCTCGCAGTTGAACCGCAGCCTGGAATCACGAGAGGACAAACGTCCCCGTCTCGGCGACCTGCGGGAGTCCGGCGCCATCGAGCAGGACGCCGACATCGTCATGTTCATCTACCGTCACGAGTACTACCACCCGGAGGCTCAGGACACGAAGGGACTGGCCGAAGTGATCGTCGCCAAGCATCGGAGCGGCTCGACCGGCATAGTGCAGATGACATTCCTCCCGGAGTTCACCCTCTTCTCCGACCTCGGCCGGGATGTAGTCTAGGCCCGCTTCGCGGGCCGTCTTCGGTCATGGGTTGTCGGTAAGACCGTTGTCCTGGTGTCTCGTGTTGTCCGAGGTCGCGTGCGGGAGGCCGGTCACAGCCTGCTGGAGGCCATCGGTACCGACCGACACCGAAACAGGCTCGTTGCACGGGCCTGTTGTCCCCTCAGTGAGTGCAGCGTAGAGGGGCTCGCGTTGCGGTAGGAGGCTGTGTGCGGCAGCGTTCTGGCTGTGGGCTGTTGGCTGTCGGCTGTGGGCTGAGAGAGGCTCGCCTGGCCCTGCGGTCTGGTGTGGTTCCAGACTGCTTGCTGAAGACTGAAGACTGGCGGTTCGCTTGGCGAACCGCCGGTTGCTTGCTGTCGCGAACAGATCGGTCGCGTATCCGATAGTGTTGAGGCATCTGATCGTGGAGGACCGATGGGCATCAGCCGAGTGGCAGTACTGGGATCGGGAATCATGGGACAGGGCATCGCCGCACAGCTCGCAAACGCAGGCATTCCCTCCTACTTGTTCGACATTGCTCCGACAGAGCTGACCGACGCCGAGAAGGCACGCGGCCTTGCGCTCGCCGATGTGCGCAACCGCATATCGGCTGCCGGGCTGGAGTCCATGCAGCGCGCGAAGCCGGCGCTGCTGTACCGCAAGGACTTCGCCTCGTTCGTGACGGCCTGCAACTACGAAGACGACATCGACAAGCTGGGGGAGGTCGACTGGATCGTCGAAGTGGTCGTCGAACGGCTCGACATCAAACAGAAGATGTTCGCCATGGTTGACGAACGTCGAGCGCCCGGGACGGTCGTTTCGTCCAACACCTCCGGGCTGTCGGTCGCTGCCATGGCCGAAGGGAGAAGCGACGACTTCCGGAGGAGCTTCCTCGTCACCCACTTCTTCAACCCGGTGCGCTACCTGCACCTGCTCGAACTGGTGCCGGGCGTCGACACGGACCCGGCCGTGCTGGCTGCGATGGCCGACTTCGGCTCGAGGACCCTCGGCAAGGGCATCGTCTACGGCAAGGACACGCCGAACTTCGTTGGCAATAGGATCGGCACGTTCGGCATGACTTCCGTGTTCCATTGGATGGAGGAGTTGGGTGTCGGTATCACCGAGGTCGACAAGATCTTTGGACCGGCAACCGGACGACCCAAGTCGGCCATCTTCCGCACCGCCGACGTCGTCGGCCTCGACACGATGGCTCACGTCCTGCGCACTGTCGCCGACGGGTCGACCGACGATCCGTGGCGTGACCGCTTCGTACCTCCGGCTGTGCTCACTGCTCTCATCGAGCGCGGCGACCTTGGAGAGAAGACCGGCGCCGGTTTCTACCAGAAGACACGTGACGCCGAAGGAAACCGGGAGATCCTCGTGCTCAACTTCGACACGATGGAGTACGAAGCTCAGCCGACGGTTCGGTTCGATTCGATTGGGGCGGCTCGAAAGCTCGACGACGTTCGGGAGAGAGTCCGCGAGGTCATATGGCACGACGACGTCGCGGGACAGCTTGCCTGGAAGGTGACCGCCGAGACGTGCATCTACTCGGCGGAACTCCTCGGAGTCATTGCCGACGACGCCGTCAACATCGATCGAGCAATCAGGTGGGGTTTCAACTACGAACTCGGGCCCTTCGAGACCTGGGACGCCATCGGTGTCGAGGCTTCCGTGAAAAGGATGCGGGAAGAAGGGATGACGATCCCGAAGGCCGTCGACACGATGCTCTCGGAGTCCGACGGCACGTGGTACCTGCGACGCAACGGCGTCCTCCACTACTGGGACGTCGACGCGAACGAATACCTGCCCGCTCCGGGGATGGAAGGCATTCTCACGATCGCCGACCTCGACGTCATCGAACAGAATGACGGCGCAACCCTCTACGACATGGGGGACGGTGTCGGGTTGGTCGAGTTTCACACCAAGATGAACTCGATCGACGCGCAGATCATCGAGATGCTGGACAGGGCCGTGGACAAGGTCGACAGTGGCGAGCTGGTCGGGCTGGTCGTCGGAAGCGAAGCCGCCAACTTCTCGGTAGGGGCCAACATCGGGCTCGTCGGCATGCTCGCCATGTCGAACATGTGGGATGAGCTCGAAGGAGCCATTGCGGGCATCCAGAACGCCTACATGAAGATGAAGTACTGCAAGGGGCCGGTCGTTGTGGCTCCGAGAGGGATGGCCCTGGGTGGTGGCTGTGAGGCGGTCATGCACGGTGACCTCGTCCGTGCATCGGCCGAGACCTACTTGGGGCAGGTCGAGCTGGGCGTCGGACTGATCCCGGCCGGCGGTGGATGCAAAGAGCTGGCGTTCCGGAACTACGGCAGCGTGCCATCCGGCGTCAGCGCCAACCTGTTCCCGTTCATGGAGAAGATCTTCAAGACGATCGGATTGGGAACCGTGTCGACGAGCGCAGAAGAAGCCAGAGACCTCGGCTACCTACGACCAACCGACAAGGTCCACCTCAACCCCGACACGCTGCTCGCTGCCGCCAAGAAGGACGTGCTCGCACTCGTCGAAGGCGGGTACAAACCACCGAGGCCAGGCTCGGTGAAGGTGCCCGGGAGGGACGGCATCGCGGCGATCAAGATCGCGGCGCACGGCATGCGGGGCGGCGGGTACATCAGTGAGTACGACCAGCACCTCGCCAACCGGCTCGGATATGTGGCCTGTGGAGGCGACGTTGCACAGGGAACCGAGCGGACCGAGCAAGAGATGCTCGATTTGGAACGTGAGGTGTTCCTCGAGCTGTGTCACGAGGAGAAGACGATCGAACGAATCCAACACATGCTGGCAACCGGCAAACCGTTGAGGAATTGAGGAAGCGAGAAACACATGAGCGTTGTCGTCACCCATGCCTACCGGACAGCGGTCGGCAAAGCGTACAAGGGATCCCTACGAGAGACTCGACCCGATGAGCTTCTTGCTCTGCTGATGCAGGGGTTCTTGGAGCGCACCCCTGAACTCGACCCGGCGTCGATCGACGATGTCATCATCGGCTGTGCAATGCCCGAAGGCGAGCAAGGAATGAACGTGGGCCGGATCTCCGCGCTGCGAGCAGGCCTCCCGCTGGAGACGCCGGCGATGACGATGAACCGCTTCTGTAGCTCCGGACTGCAGACCCTCGCAACGGGTGCCGCGCACATCTCGGCCGGCTTCTCGGACATCGTGCTGACCGGCGGGGTCGAGTCGATGACGATGGTTCCCATGGGTGGCAACAAGCCGGCACCGAACCCGTGGCTCGCCGAGCACATGCCCACCGCGTACGAGTCGATGGGGATGACGAGCGAGAACGTGGCCGAGCGCTTCGGGATCGACCGCGAAGCACAAGATCGTTTCGCGCTCGAATCGCAACGACGGGCGGTGGCAGCGCAGAAGGCGGGCAAGTTCGTCGACGAGATCATCCCTGTTGCCGTGAGCGCTGACGGCAAGGGGTTCACGTTCGACACCGACGATGGGCCACGGGAGAGCACCCTCGAGGGACTCGCCAAGCTGAAGCCGGCGTTCAAGATCAACGGAACATCGACGGCCGGCAACTCCTCACAGATGTCCGACGGAGCGGGCGTCGAGCTGCTCATGACGAAGGAACGTGCTGCGGAGCTGGGCTTCGAACCACTCGCCGAACTGGTCACCTATCAGGTCGCGGGCGTCGACCCGGCGATCATGGGCATCGGGCCGTCGGTCGCCATCCCGAAAGCGTTGAAGGCCGCCGGCTTGAGCCTCGACGACATCGGCTTGATCGAGCTGAACGAGGCATTCGCGAGCCAGGCCGTCTACTGCGTGCGGGAGCTGGGCCTCGACTCGGAGAAGGTGAACGTGAACGGCGGTGCGATCGCACTCGGCCACCCGCTGGGGTGCACCGGCGCCAAGCTCACGGCGACACTGCTGCACGAGATGAAGAGGCGCGACGTCGAGTACGGCATCGTAAGCATGTGCATCGGTGGCGGCATGGGAGCCGCAGCGATCTTCAAGAAGAGCTGACAGCAGACAGCAAACAGCAAACAGCAAACAGCTCACGGCCAACGGCCCCCGGCTTCCAGAGCGGCTGTCAGCTGTCGGCTGTCAGCTGTCGGCTGGTTCCTGCGGCGATCCCAGCGCCGATCACCAACGCCACACCGATCCATGACCATGCGTCGCCCGGTTCGGAGAGGAACACCGCGGCCCATATCACTGCGGAAGCCGGTTCGATGTAGGAGGTGATGGCGATGGTCGTGACGGGCAGGATGCTGATCAGCGACCAGTAGATCATCAGGCCGATCCCGGTGAGGCCGATCCCGAGGACGGAGATTTGCCACCAGTGGGCTGGAATCTCGTGAAGCGCCGATACTGCCCAGGGGGTCGAGACGAGTGCTGCCACCGTCATCTGCAGTCCTGCCAGTTTCAACCCTCCTACGGCCTGTGCCGCCGGCTTGCCTATCAGGACCATCGCAGCGAACGTCGCGGCAGCGATCAAGGCGGCGACGACTCCTTCGACAGTCGCCCCCCCATGTGGGCGAGCTACCAAGATGACCCCGCCGAGAGCGACGGCCAGGCTGACGACCGAGCCGGCACGGAGGGGTTCTCTGAGGATCCTCGGAGAGAGGGCGGCGATCGCCACCGGACCCAGATAGACGACGACGATGGCGACTGCCACGGTGGTCGTGTCGATCGCCCAGAAGAAAGCCGCCCAATGGATCGCCAGGAGCACACCCAGGCCGGTGATGCGCGCGAGGGGATCGGTGCGGCGCAAGCGCAGGTCGCCTCGGATGGCGAGGATGCTCAGAACCGTCAAGGCACCGAACCAGAGCCTGAGCGCGGCAAGCTGTGGCGAAGAGAGAGGCACCGATCGCACGATCAGCGGGACGGTTCCCCAGGCAGCGGCGAGAGTCGCCATGACGGCGACCAGCACAGGGCGGGAGCGGTTCATCCGGTCAGCAGATTCGATCTGCCGGCAGGCTCGGCCTGGTGCGGATATGCTCGTTCTCCGGGGCGAACGCGAACTCCCAGAACGCGGCCTGAGAGCGGGTGGCCGGCCGGTCGGTGTCGCGTGCCAGATACAACGTGGTGGTCAGCTCCATGCCCTCGACAGACACGGGCACGACCGTGCCCGCCTTGGTTGCTTCACAGGCGATGGAGGTCGAGACGAACGCAACGCCGATCTTCTCCTGCACCGCGGCACAGATCGCCTCCGAGTTGCCGAGGACCATGACACGATCGAGATCGTCCAGAGACATGTCGTGCCACGACAGTCCCTCGGCGACCGCGGATCGAGTTCCCGACATGGACTCACGGAGGATGAACTGCCCGGCCAGCAGCTCCTTCGGTTTCAGCGGTCGTTTCAGTGCCGCCCACGAATGATCCGGCGGAACGATCAGCACGATGCGGTCGGTCAGGAAAGGACGGTACTCGATGCCCTTGTATGGCTCCCGCAGACTGGTCATCGCAAGGAGCACATCTCCATCGCGCAGCGACTGGAGTGCCTGGTGCCGACCCGTGACATCACAGACGAGACCGACCTTGGGATAGCGGGTGTGGAAGCCGGCCATCAATCGAGGAACCACGTACTTGCCGGCCGCCGTGCTGCAGCCGAGCTTGAGGACTCCGACCACGTCGCCTTGGAGCGAGGCCATCGCCTCTTCGAGACGGATCGTGTTGTCGATGACATCGCGCGCCATGGGGACGAGAACCCGGCCCGAGTCTGTCAAGGTCACCTGCCTCCCCGTCCGCGTGAAGAGTGGCATGTTCAGCTTCTCCTCGAGCGATCTGATCTGCATCGAGATGGCCGGTTGCGAGATGTTGAGTCGACGGGCGGCCTCAGAGAAGTTCTCGGTTTCGGCGGCGGCGAGGAAGATTTGGAGTTCTCTCGGATTGAGCATAACCAAACTCTATCAGACTGATCCCCGATTTCGCCACTCACTTCTAACCAACGCGGCCGGGAGCATAAGTAGCCCTTCGGTCAGGGGCATTGGTGCAATAACGTACCTGTGATACAGTTTGAGCATCTCCGGGGCAACCCGGCGAGTTCGAACGCAAGCACCCTCGGCCACTCCCTCCCGGCTGGGGGTGCTTCGTAAACGCCTCAAGTGTTGTGGTGTTCTGCCGATGTCTAGGTCGGCAGCGTCCTCGAAGAGAGCACAACGGAGTCCCCCCTTCCTCCAACTCGCCGAGGACTTCAGGAACCCCCGGGTTGCCGGGGGTTCCTGGCGTTCCGGGTAGCCTGTTCCGGCGATGGGATATCTGCTGGTGACCAATGACGACGGCATCGACTCTCCCGCGTTGCTGCCATTCATCAGGGCGTTGAGCGATGTCACCGACGTGAGGGTCGTGGTTCCGGATCGAGAACGGAGCTGGATCGGAAAGGCCATCACCCGTTTCGGCGAGATCAGGGTCACTCGGGTCGTTCGCGAAGGGGTGGAGATCGCGGTCGCCGACGGGTTCCCGGCCGACTGCACTCAACTCGGTGTGCACTCGCTGTTCGGCGAGCCACCGGAGATGGTTGTGTCGGGGATCAACATCGGTCTCAATGACAGCCTCGCCTTCTTCCTGTCGAGCGGAACCGCCGGTGCAGCGGCAGAAGGTTGGATCGCCGGAATACCTGCAATCGCGTTGTCTACGGGAGTGACGCAAGACCATCGAGGCTGGTCGAAGCGCGTGTGGGCGGGGGATGACGCTGACCTGTGGCCCAGAGCGGCCAGGTTGAGCGCCGATATCGTCGCGACGACTCGACGGGAGGGATACCCGGAAGGCGTCGACCTGCTGAACGTGAATTTCGATACGAACGCCACCGTCGACACGCCTCGGGTACTCACCGACCTCGCCAAGATCGGCTACGACCGGATCTTCCGTGAGATACGGCCCGGCGTGTTCATCCACGACTTCTCGACCGGGTTGCGCCTGCAGGGTGACCTTTCGGGAACGGATGTCGAGGCGGTCGCCGATGGGCTCGTTTCTATCACGCCGGTTCGTCTCGCACACGCGGTGCTGTAGGCCTGCTACGCAGGCCGTTCTCGGTTGCCGGTTCTGGGTTTTCGGTAAGACACTCACCCTACGGTCTCGTGTCGTTCTGCGTCGCGTTCTCACTGATGACTGATGACTGATGACTGAAGACTTGGGGCTCTCAGAGCGAGCCGGACCGGTTCCGCGAGTCCTTCGGCTCCCGGTTCGCCGTTCTCGGTTGCCGGTTCTGGGTTTTCGGTAAGACACTCGCCCTACGGTCTCGTGTTGCTCTGCGTCGCGTTCTGACCGATGACTGAAGACTGTTCTTCAGAACTCCTGATGGATCCTGCTTGGGGTCGGTCCCCGCTGACCCTGGTACTTGCCGCCGGCTTCTCCATAGGGATGCTCTGCCGGTGTCGTGAGCTCATAGAACGAGATCTGTCCGATCTTCATGCCCGGGTAGATGGCGATTGGGAGCTTGGCGACGTTCGACAGTTCGAGGGTGAGGTAGCCGTCGAATCCCGGATCGACGAACCCTGCGGTCGAATGGATGAGCAGACCCAACCTGCCGAGACTCGACTTGCCTTCGAGACGCGCGACGACGTCATCACCGAGACCGACTCGTTCCAGTGTGGATCCCAGTACGAACTCGCCCGGATGCAGAATGAATGGGTCGTTGTCCGAGGTCTCGACCAAGGTGGTCAGGTCGTCTTGCGGCTGCTTGGGGTCGATCTGCGGGTACCGATGGTTCTCGAAGACTCTGAAGAACCGGTCGACGCGAAGGTCTACGCTCGACGGTTGCACGAAGGACTCGTCGAACGGGTCGATGACGATGCGTCCTGCGGCGAGCGCTTCCTTGATCGTTCGGTCTGAAAAGATCACATGGTCCTCCTACCCAGGATGGTAGATGACCGCATACCGGGGCACCGTCGAGAGGGGCTTTGGGCGCGGTAGGGTGATTTGTCATCGAGTCGGGAGGATGTTCGTGGAGTTCGATGCCGTTTCGGTCGAGGTCGGCGATGACGCCGTAGGGGTCGTGACCCTGAATCGCCCCGATCGGCTCAACACTTTCAACACGCCACTCGCTACCCAGCTCGATGCCGCTCTGAGCCAGCTCGACGGAGATCGGCGGGTACGCGTGATCATCCTGCGAGGCGCCGGGAGGGTGTTCTGTGCGGGTATCGACCTCAACGAGTTCCCTGGCAAGTCGGCTCGAGAGTATCGGGAGTGGACCGATCTCATGGAGCGCCCACTCGCCACGATGATGGCGATTTCCAAACCCGTGATCGCGCAGATACACGGGGTTGCGGTCGCCAACGGTGCGGGGACGGTCGCCGCCGCCGACCTCGCCATCGCGGCCGAGAGTGCCAGGTTCGGGCTGACTGCGATCAACGTCGGGCTCAACTGTGTTGGTCCGGTCATCCCGGTGTCGCGTTCGGTAGGACGCAAGAAGGCCCTCGAGTTGCTCTACTTCGGTGAGTTGATCTCTGCAGCGACCGCCGTCGAGATCGGGCTGATCAACCGCGTCGTTCCCGACGATGCGCTGGAGGAGGAGACGCGCGTATGGGCTCGGAAGCTTGCCGACAAGAGCCCGCTGGCCTTGCGATCTGCCAAGACGTCCTTCTACGCAGCGGCCGATCTCGCGTTTGGCAATGCGATGTCGTACATGAACGAGGCATTCGCCGCCCTCTGCGCCACCGATGACGCCGCCGAGGGCATATTGGCATTCAAGGAGAAGCGACCGCCGGTGTGGCTGGAACGCTGAGGGCGAACTCGCTAGCGGGCCGGGGCTTGGGTGGAGCTACGTTGGTGGGAACGGCCCCCTCCGTCCTCGGCCTTTGGCCGAGTCCACCTCCCCCAACATCGCTTCGCTTCTGGGGGAGGAAACAGCTATCCCGGCGGGAACAGGATCTGGGCGCTCGTGTCGACCATCCACTGGTCTCCGGTCCGGGTATCGACGACGAACCGCCGGCCCAGGTCAAGGTTCTGAACGTAGGGCGCTTCGTCGAGGGGGACCGTGAGGTCGGCGATGGCATATCGCCCGTCGAACGCGAGCGCCGGGTGGGTCGGAGACCCGATCAATGACTCGGCGAGGACCGACCAGCGGTCGATTTCGGTGCCATCGACAGCTGATGCCAGCACGATCGTCTGGGGATTGTGCAAGGAGACATCCGCCGAGTAGATGAACGTGGAGCCGTCAGGAGCCAGTACTCCGCAACCCGCTGCCTTGTCGGGCTCGAAGTGAGCGATGTGCTCCCCATCGGCGAACGAGTACAGGTCATATGTCGTGGAGTCGCCGAGAACACTCGTTACGAGGACGTTGCCATTTCCGGTCGACGCGCATGTGATTGGTCTCTCTGAAGAGATGTCGACGACGGTGCGGAGACTCTTGTCGGACAGTCGGTAGGCGATGAGGCGCTGTCCGTCCGTCACGAGCACGGAAGGCTCGCCCTCGTCGATCGCGACGCCGGCGAGTGTCCACCCTCCTGCAGCGATGACGGTCGGATTGCCGACGGTACCGTCGCCGAGTGAGGCGAGTTCCACTCCGCCTATGCCGTCGAAGGCCACGTTGTCGGAGATCACCTCGGTATCTCGTTCATACCGGGCGGCGTTCCAGACATACCAGTCGCCTCCGTTCAACTGGATGGAGTCATACCGAACGAACGCGAGGGCACCTTCGTACCCGTCGGGGAAGAAGAGATCCTGGAGCGCCGGCGCCGACTCGCCGATGGCTCCATCTGGCGGGAGTTGTCCAACGCTGAGTTGCCCTTCGAACATGCTCACCAGCATGGCTACGGTGACGGGTCCCTCGCCTCCCTTGAACTGCACCTGATAGGTGCGAGTCGACTCCGAGGTAGCTCGACTGTCGAGGATCTCGTAGGCCGTTCCACACATGGCCGTCTTGCAGAACGGTTCGAGCACGTCGGCGGGCGCCGAACCACTCCACAGATCCGGAAGACGCTGCTCGACTTCGCTCGAAGCCCCTTCGTTGACCATCAGCGCGTAGGCGATGTCCCACGCGCCGTCGCCCAACGCTGTGAGGAAGTCCTCGATCACCTGTCGACCTGTCGTGTCGTCCACCTGCGACTCCGGCTGTACGGTCACCGCCCCGATCAGGACCTGGCGCTGGTCGGCAGGTCCCCGCACCGTCTGAACGCTGTAGACCTCGCGCATGCTCCTGGTGAGGGTGTCGTCGATGTGGTAGTCGACGAGGATCGATCTCAGAGGTCCGAGCGTCTCCTCACCCTCGGGCCGGATGTTTGGAGGGTCGGGGAGGTCGATTATGGCAAGACCCGTGCATGTGTACAGACAGGTTGGGAACACCGAGGACGCGTAGACCTGTGCGGCGTCTCCGGTGAGACAGCCTTCCGCTCCCTGTCCGGCAAGACGGTCAGCGATGAAGCGGCTGATGATCTCGTCTGCAAGTTGGCTGCTTGGGACGCGTGCGTCCGTGAGCAACGGCTGACCGCACTGCCCGGGTCCGGTGGGGAGCGTGGTGGTGGTCGTGGTGACGGGAGGCGGGAGGGTGGAAGAGGTCTGAACGGGAGCGGGCGTGCACGCTGCGGAGACGAGAAGAACGGCCAACAGCATGCGTCGCATGACCATGACACTAGGCGAAGGAAGCACAGTCAATGTCACCGGCGCGGGAGGTAGGCTCGAAGCGCGGATTGCCTCGACAGGGAGATGGTGATGGGCATCGGACGGCCCGGGTGGAGGCTGGCGGTCGGAGGCGTGTGTCTCGCGCTGGTCGCGTGTTCAACGGTTGTCCAGGAGACCACCACGACTACGACCCGGTTGGGGACGACCACGACGATGGTGGCTTCCACGTCGGCCGCGCCGACGACAACCACGACCGCCACGACACCTCCGTCTACTACGACCAGCACGACTGTTTCCACGCCGATATCTACGACGGCTCCGTCCACCACGACCATGCCGACGCCACCGGCGATTCACATCTACGGGTCCAGCAGGATCTACTCTGTCGATGGTCAAGTGACCGTTCAAGGGTGGGTCGAGGGGTTCGATGACGTCACGTTCCAATACGCCGATCTGAACGTAGGGGAAGACCGACTGCTCGGAAGGACCGAGTTCGTTGCGGGCCTCGACTTGGATCCAGGGGTGCACCTGCTCGACGTGACCGCAACGAACCCTGCGGGTATGGCGTCGGTGCTCACAATCGAGGTGATCGTCGACCCGAGCCTCATTGACCAGCTGGCATTCATCCAGGGAGTTGATCCGAGCGCAATGACGATCGTCGCGGACTACGCCGACTGGTTCGTGGGGGAGGCGGCAACCGAGGCAGCGCGGGAAGATGGTGTCATCGGCCCCGACGAGTTCATCGAGAACGACTACTACATCAGGAACAACAACCCTCGGCTCCGGACCCTTCGTCTCGCCGACGATGTGGGGGTCGTCCTCCAGGTCTGCCACCCGGACCCGGGACCGTGTGTCTCCCAGGCGGCAGTAGATGTCGGGACGTGGGCGACGCTGATGTCGCAGCCGGATTCGGATATCGTGCCCTGGTTCTGGTACGGGTACGGATACCTGCCGTACTGGCTGACGCTCAATGGCGACATCGTGGTGCAGATCGTCGAGCAATACCTGCCCTGAAGGGCGCGTCGGGCAGCCGACTAGTAGCGCAGCACCTCTCTGAGCCCTCTAGCGGTCAGGTGGTAGAAGGCAGGGGGCTTCGAGAGTGTTGCCTCGATCTTCGTCCAATTGCCCCGCAGCAGGTCGGCGTTCTCCGCGATGGTGAGGTTTCTGTCCGTGGCGATGACGACGGCGCGAACTCGGTATCTCTCCAGGGTGGCGCGTTCGGAACGTCGATACCTGACCCGCTTGTCGCGAAGAATGGCGCACCAGCCGCTGTCGCCAACGTAGGGAAGCCAGATTTCGTCAGAGGCGTCTTGGTCGAATGGCCAGTCTGCGTGCCCCGGATACACGATGCCTGACATCTCCGGTTCAAGTGCACCGGCTACTCCGATGATGTTCGCATCGAAGAAGAATCGTGAACTCACGCTGCGGGTCGAAGCGAGTGCTCGAATCGGACCGCCTCGATGATGTCGGACTGCGATATTCCGTAGGCCGAGTACGCCTTCACGATCGAGGAATCGGGTTCACCGGCCGCATGGAGCTCGGAGAGGATCTCTGTGCGAATGCCTTTGATTGTGGGAAGCCCGAACGAGATGCGGGGATCCAGCACGATGCGCTTGTGGTCGGGGCCGAGTGGATACCACTTTGCGACGACCCCAGTCTCGGGCGGCTCGAACTCGACGCGAGACACGAACTGTGTGGCGACCTCCGTGAGCACCAGTTGATAGCCCTTCTCCAGGGGGCCCTGGACGACGAGGAACAGATCTGGCCCGATGCCGTGGTTCTGCTGCTCGCGCCACAAGAGTTCTCGACCGCGTGTGTAGAGGGGCTTCGCTTGCGCGAGCGGATAGGGTGTTCGGAGCTCCTCACGGAGCGCAGTGATCAACGGTCGCAGCCGTTTCATGGGGAGCGATCGATAGCGGTACTGGCGCAGGAAGCCGGCTTCGGCGAACTCGCCCCAGGTCACCTCGGTGGACCCTGTGGACTCGGGTCTGATCAGCGGCTCGATGACGGTGTCGAAGCGTCTGTCTCCATCGATCCAGCGGCGCAGTGTCTTGTCGGGCAACCCGAGCAGGCGCGCCGCCTCGTTCATCTGGTAGATGGGACGGTCAAGTGGAACGGGCCAGTCGTTCGGCACCTCGGATCTCCTTCCACGGCCAGCCTATCGGCTTCGTGGTTACGAGGGAATGTTTCTCTGGTCGCCCTCGCCCATGGAACGGGGTCGGAGCGGGTGAGGGGAATCGAACCCCCGCTGCAAGCTTGGGAAGCTCGTGTTCTACCACTGAACTACACCCGCATGGGACCGGCTCGCTCCGGAGCGATCCGGGGACGGGAGGTTACCGCATCGGCCGGAGAGGGGCCAAGGCGGTGCTCGCTGCCCAAGCGACCATCAACAGCCATCTGGACCCGGCAGGACTGAGCGGGTGGCGCGGTGATACCGTGGCGTGATGGATCGACCCGGACTCTCACGAGACCGGCTGAACGTGCTCGTGCTGGGGGGGACGCGGTTCGTGGGCCGTCACATCGTGGAGGCACTGCTGGCTGGGGGGCACCATGTGAGTACGTTCACTCGCGGTGTGACATTCGACGACCTCCCACGAGAGGTAGAACGCCTGCGTGGCGATCGCGACGAGGGACCTTCAGGTTTGGCTGCGCTGGCCTCCCGTACCTGGGATGCCTGCGTCGACGTGAGTGGCTACACGGCGGTGCACGTGCGGAGTAGCGCCTGTGTGTTACAGGATCGCATCGGCCGCTACGTCTACATCAGCGCCGTGAGTGTCTACGGGGATCCGGTCGTCAGGCCGGTGAGGGAGACCCACCCGACGATCGGGCCGGCAGCAGAAGACATCACCGGTGTGAACGGAGAAACCTACGGCCCGCTGAAGATCACCTGCGAGCGCATCGTTGCCGAATACTTCCCCGTGAGAAGCACGATCCTCCGTCCGCAGATCATCGTGGGACCCCACGACCCGAGCGGCCGATATCCCTACTGGGTCAAGCGGGCCGAACTCGGCGGCGAGGTTCTCGCTCCGGGCGATGGGACCGACCACGTGCAGGTGATCGACGTTCGCGATGTTGCCCGATTCGTGCGGAAGGCGGTCGAGCAGGACATCGACGGTGTGTTCAACCTGGCCGGCCCGCGCCTCACCTGGAGCGAGTTCGTGCAGCTGATCGGTGTGGAGACACCCGTATGGGTCCCGAAGGAGATCATCACTGGCGCCCGTCTGTCGTTTCTCGAACTCCCGCTGTACCGACCGGAGCACGGTGAGCGGAGCGGCCTCATGGATGTCAGCGCCGACATCGCGCGTGAAAGGGGTCTCGAGTTGACCGATCCCATCGTGACGGTGCGGGATACGCGGGCGTGGCTCGAGGGTCAGGGGCTGCCTTCGGCGGCGTTGTCTCCGAAACGGGAAGCGGAGCTGATCTCAGCGGCCCACCGGTAGGGCGTGAGGTAGCCGATTCCGCGCCGGAGTCCGCTGGGCATTTCTCTCCGCAGAGTGATAGCATTTAATACTGCCGGGCCGGACCAGCGCCGGCCGGGCGGGCATCCAGGGTGTTGCTCCAGGGGTGAGGGACACGACTCGGAAGAGCCGTGTCCCTCTCGCGTCACCGACCCAAGCTCACGATCGACCACACGGTGATGAGAACTCCGGTGAGCAGGAGGAACCACGCTCTCCCGACGTAGAGGTGCTCGGACTCCTGCCGCCGGCCTCGCACGAGTGCCACGATATTGCCGAGGATCATGGCAGCACCGATACCGAGCACCAGTAGCGCGACTGTCTCGTCGAGGCTGAACAGTCCCTCCATATCGGCGCCACGCTACTACCTCCGGCGGCGCGTTCTGCGGGGTTCGGTCTGGCGGTTGGCTCAGTGGCAGGAACGGGGAGAGGGGGGTCGTACAATGGCTCGTATGGCTGACTCACGCTCGGCGGTCATCGCTGCCCTGCTCGGCAACACGTTGATCGCCGTCGCGAAGTTCGTCGCGGCGCTGATCACCGGCAGTGCCGGCATGCTCGCCGAGGCGTTCCACTCCGTCGCCGACACCGGCAACCAACTGCTGTTGCTTCGCGGACTGGCCGTGTCGAAAAGGGGCCGTTCGGTGCAGCACCCGTTCGGACGTGGAAAAGAGGTGTACTTCTGGAGCTTCATGGTCGCCGTCATGCTGTTCGTCGGTGGCGGCGTCCTGGCCGTGCAGCGAGGGATCGAAGCACTTCGCCATCCTCACGAAGTCACGAGCTTCGCAGCGAACTTCGCGGTGCTGGGTATCGCGGTTCTTATCGAGTCGCTTTCGTTTCGCGTTGCGAGGCGCCAGTTCAATCGGGAGCGCGGCTCGAGAGGGATCTGGCGTTCACTGCGTTCGACGAAGGACACCTCGGTTCTGGTTGTCCTGCTCGAGGACAGTGCAGCGATCATTGGCCTGGTCCTTGCGGGCGCCGGGTTGGTGCTCACGATCCTCACGGGCAGGGCTGTATGGGACGGCCTCGCTTCGATCCTCATCGGTGCGCTCCTCGGGCTGGTCGCCGTGCTGTTGGCGTCAGAGACGAAGGAGCTACTTGTTGGCGAGGCGGCAACCCGCGCCGACCGCTCTGCCATTCGCGCGGCAGTGCTTTCAGTGGGTGATGTCGCGGCCGTTGGGCGCCTGCTGACGATGTACCTTGGGCCGGAGGAGGTCCTGGTCAACGTCGAGGTGGATCTACAGAACGGCCTCGGCGGCGACGAAGCCACGGCAGTAGTGAGGCGGATCGAGGATGCGATTCGGGGCGTCCTTCCCGAGGCCGGCGACATCTTCGTGGAGTCCGTCCATGTCTGACGCGTCAGCGCCGGCTTCGTCGGCGAATCTCGGCCCGGGTTTCGACACGCTGGCGATGGCGCTCGATTTGCGCTGCCACGTCACGGCGGTCCCTGCCGACGAGTGGACCGTGCACCATGCGGGACCCCATGTTCCCGAGGGCAATGACGTTGTGCTCGCCGCCGCCATGGCCACCACACACCAGCCGCTCTCGCTCGTGGTTCGCAACGACATTCCGATCGGCAAGGGATTGGGATCGTCGGCTGCGGCCATGGCAGCCGGCGCCGGAGCTGCGGTGCGTGCGGTCGGCGGGGATGTCATTCGGGATCGAATCTTCGACGCCGTCGCCGGTATGGAGGGCCACCCCGACAACGCGGCGGCCGCAGTGTTCGGTGGCCTAGTGTCGGTCACCACGAGCGGCAAGGTGGTTCCGCTCGAGTTCGCTTCACACCTCGAGGTGGTGGTCGCCGTTCCTGAAGAGAGACTTTCGACGTCGCTCGCTCGGAGCGTTCTCACGGACCAGGTCGATCGCGACGTCGCCGTTCGTACTCTTCGGAGGCTTGCCGCGTTGGTCCAGGGTTTGCGGACTGGTGACGCCAACGCCCTCGGCTCTGCCGGTGGAGATGAGTTCCATGAGATACCGCGAGCCCACCTCAACTTCTTCGCCGAATCCCTGATGGCTGCGGCGCTCGATGCAGGTGCCCTTCATGTGTGCTGGAGCGGTGCCGGCCCGTCGATCCTGGCGTTGACGGATTCGGACAGACGGGAGCCGGTCGTCACCGCGATGCGCGGCGCACTCGGCGACAAGGGTGTCGTCCTCACGCCGAGGGTCGATGCTCAAGGGCTGATTGCATGAGCGTTTTCGGCTTGCGAACCTGGCTCGGACCGGGCAAGCTAGTGGCCTCAGCCCCAGAGTAGAGGTGTGGATGGGTTCCCTCATCAAGAAGCGACGCAAGAAGATGTCCAAACACAAGTATCGCAAGCGTCGCAAGGCCAATCGTCATAAGAAGAAGTAGTAGGGGCCCGAGGTTTGGGAGGTCCGGCTCAGCCGGACCTCCTTCGCGTCGTACCGAATCAGCTGAGTGTTCCCCCATTTCGGACGAACGCCAACCACGCCGTACCGAAGAACAGGATGGCGATGACCATCAGGATGATCCCGATCAGTGACGCAATGCCGGTGATCAGGAAGTAGGTCTTCAGTTTGCCCTGCGATTCCAGGAAGCGGGCCGCGTCTCCCGTTTCGTGCGCCGCCTCCACGGCCTTACCCGACTGCCACAGGAGGACACCCAGCCAGATCGGCAGCCATGCGAACACGATTCCGAAGATGGAGATGACTCCTAGCACCCCGCTCACGATCGAGATCACACCGAGGAGCTTCATCCAGGTCTTCGACTCGTACAGCGGCCGCGCCGCCTGACGCACGGGTATCGATTCGGTCGGCGCGTTCGGAGGTGGACCGAAGCCTTCCGGGTAGGTCATGACCGCTCCCTCTCTCGTGTCGACACGGTAGCGGGGCCTGCCTGGAAGTTCCTCAACCGAAGTGAGTTCGTGACCACCGACACGCTCGAGGTGGCCATCGCGGCAGCTGCGAGCATCGGACTGATGACACCGAAGGCTGCAAGCGGGATCATCGCCGCGTTGTAGATGAACGCCCAGAAGAGATTCTGCTTGATGGTTCTGAACGTGGCTCTTGCGAGCTTCAAGGCAACGGTTACGAGTGCAGGATCACCGGACATCAGGATCACGTCGCCGGCTTCGATGGCGACGTCCGTTCCGGTTCCGACAGCGATGCCCAGGTCTGCCTGCGTGAGAGCAGGCGCGTCGTTGATACCGTCGCCGACGAACGCGATGACGTTGCCATCGTTCTGGAAGCGTTGCACTTGTCGGGCCTTCTCACCGGGGAGCACGTCGGCGACGACATCGGTGATGCCGAGCGCCGAGGCGATCGCTGTGGCGGTCGTCGCGTTGTCGCCGGTGATCATGCCAACTCGGACCCCCATCGCCGCCAGGTCCGAGACTGCTCCCACTGCGTGGCTGCGGAGCGTATCTGCGACTGCGATCACGCCCTGTGCTCGCCCATCCCAGCCGACGAGAAACGCTGTCTTGCCGGCCTGTTCGAATTGAGATGAAGCGGTGGAGTACTCGTTCGGGATGATGAGACCTGCATCCTCCAGCAGGTGTGTCCGCCCGACGTAGACAACTCGTCCGTCGACCACGCCACGCACTCCGGATCCGGGGAGGTTTTCGAAGGATGTGGGTCGCACCACGTCGAGGTCCCGCATCTCGGCCGCGAGCACTACCGCCCTGGCGATGGGGTGTTCGGAGGAGGACTCCACCGAACCTGCAAGGCGTAGGAGCGTCGACTCGTCATCGAGCGCTTCCACATCGGTCACTTGCATGGCGCCATTCGTCAGAGTGCCTGTCTTGTCGAACAGGACCATGTCGACCGCTCGGGAGCGTTCGAACAGCTCTGCGCCCTTGAATACGACGCCGAGCCGGGCCCCACGACCGCTTCCGACCATGATGGCTGTCGGTGTGGCCAGCCCAAGTGCGCAAGGACATGCGACAACGAGCACAGCGACGCCGGTGGTGAGAGCGCGAGCAAGATCCCCGCTCGAGACGATGTACCACACCACGGACGTCAGCGCGGCGATGCCGATCACGATCGGCACGAAGACGCCCGCCACTCTGTCCGCGAGTCTCTGCACGGGTGCCTTGGTTGCTTGTGCTTCCTCCACCAGATGGACGATCTGTGCCAGAGCCGTTTCTCTGCCGATGCGGGTTGCTCTCACGAGGAGGTTCCCTTGCTGGTTGATCGTCGCACCGAACACGTCGTCTCCGGCGCCTTTGTCGACGGGTAGCGACTCGCCGGTCAGCATGCTCTCGTCCAGCGAGGATGTTCCCTCGACGATGGTGCCGTCTGTTGGGATCTTCTCTCCTGGACGAACGATCATCAGGTCGCCCATATTCAGCTCTGCTATCGGAAGCATGACTTCCGAGTCGCCCTGCTGAACTCTTGCTTCTTTTGCCCCCAGCTCCATCAGGGTGCTGATCGCCTGTGAGGCTCGACCCTTTGCCCTGGCCTCGAAGAACCTGCCGAGGAGGATGAACGTGATGATGGCCCCGGCTGTGTCGAAGAACAGCGGTTTGTCGGCGAAGAACGCCCACACTGAGTAGGCATACGCGGCGAGGGTGCCCACGGACACGAGTGTGTCCATCGTCGCGTCGAATGTACGGAGCCGCTTGATGGTGATCTTGTGGAACTGAAGACCGAAGAGGAACTCGACAGGGGTGACGAGTATCCACTGGAGAGGTCTCGACCAGCCGCTCGTCACCGCCATCGCGAGGATCACGACAGGAATGGTGAATGCTGCCGCTCCGATGAAGTTGCGAAGCTGGGTTCGTTCCTCTTCGTTGAATCGTTCGGTGACATCGATGCGTTTCTGGTCGGGCACGACCTCGTGCATGTCGTAGCCGATCTTCCGCACGGCCTCGATCAGATGGTCGACGTCGATGCTCGACGTAGCGACGACGCGCGCCTCAGAGCCGGCGAAGTTCACGATGGCCTCGTCGACACCGTCCTGCTTCGAGAGGATCCGTTCGATGCGGATGGCACACGACGCGCAGGTCATTCCTTCGACGTCGAACGTCCGATCGAGGGTGTCAGTGTCCATCGACCTCGTATCCCTGGTCCTCGATCGCATCGACGATCGTCGCCAGGGCGAGGGTCGAGTCGTCCCACGTGACATCGACGGTCTTGGCTTCGATGTGGACTTCCACGGTGTCGACACCCGTGAGAGGGCGGACCGCCCCTTCGATGGACATCTTGCAGTGAGCGCAAGAGACGTCGGGAACGGAAAGGGTCATGGTGCTCATTGGACCTCCAGGTCGAGCCTCGGTGCCGGTCCGGTGACCGCCGCCGTGTACTTCATCGTTTCCATCAACTCGTCGACGATCTCCGCGGCCCGGTGTTCACGGACCGCTTCGGCGACGCAGGTTTCCAGGTGGTTCTGCAGCACGATCCGGTTCACCCGTTCCAGGGAAGCCTGCAGGGCCGACACCTGCTTCATCACATCCGGGCAGTACCGGTCTGCCTCCACCATGGAGATCACTCCGTCGAGGTGCCCGCGTATCGTTTTCAAGCGGGTGAGTGCGCTTCGCTTGTGTTCGTCTTTCATGTCGCAGTTAGTATACCCCACCCGGGGTGGGGTGGGGAGGGTCGACATGAGTGAGGCCCCGGAGGAGGGGACTTCCGGGGCCTCGAACCGGCGCCTAGGTGGAGGGGGGAACTTGGGCGCCGAGATTTGGGCTTCTCTCACGTACCTTCGGGAACGACCCTTCCGCGAACTCGAGGGAAGCGAACTGGGGCGTGGGCATAGCAGTACTCACGCCGGTTGTACATCGAAAGACGGGTGTCGCACCCCTTTTCGGCGCACACTCTGTCCTCACCGTACTTCCGGGACGGCCGCAGCCCGCCCTTCAGTCGTGCACCTTTCAGTGTGTCTGCCATGTTGCCCTCCGTAGATGGAGTATCGGGCTACGCTACCCGACCCCCTTGGGAATTGCACCTATTTCGACGTTCTGAATGGTGTTTTTATTCCCTGATCACCATTCTGTCAAGGAAGTCTGCGGGATAGAGGTAAACGGGGAGTGAACGTCCCCTAAAGAAATCGTGAGAATCGGCGGGCTCCGCCCGCAGTCTTCAGTCTTCAGTAGGAGCTCGACCCCATGCGGCGGTAGACCGTGGGGCCTTGCCGAGAACTCAAGACTGAGAACCGACAACCGCGAGCCTGCGAGCCACTAGCGTGCGGTACATGGAAACTGGGCTTTCTGGGCGCGGCGTGCTGGTGACGGGTGGCGCCGGCGGTATCGGAACGGCCGTTGTGCGGGCGTTCGCGGACGAGGGAGCGAGGGTCGCTGTGCACTACCTCACGTCGGAAACGGCAGCGAACTGCCTTGCCGAAGAAGTGGGTGGTGTCGCGTTGCGCGCCGATCTGACGGTCGAGGACGAGGCCGATGCGTTGGTTCCTGAGGCAGCGCGAAGAATCGGGAGGCTCGACGTATGTGTTGCCAATGCTGGGGTCTGGCCGTCAGAAGACCTTCCGTTGTGGGATCTCCCCATCGAACGATGGGAAGCGATACTCCGAGCGAACCTCACCGCCACGTTTCTCACCGCCCGAGCGTTCTTCCGGCACGCGGCAACGACGGGATCCGGCAGCCTCGTCATGGTCGGGTCGACGGCCGGTGTGTTCGGTGAGGCAGGGCACGCCGACTACGCCGCTGCGAAGGGCGGGATCCTCACCGGCCTGCTGCTGAGTGCGAAGAACGAGGCGGCGCGGATCGGCGTCAGGGTCAACGCTGTGGCACCGGGATGGACGGTTACTCCGATGACGACAGAGGCCCGTGAGGATCCCGCCCTTGAACGGCGCGTTACGGCCACGATGGCGCTGCAGAAGCTCGGGACCCCAGAGGATGTGGCTCAACAGATCGTGGTGCTTGCCTCAGATCGTCTGTCGGGGCACGTGACGGGACAGGTCGTGATCGTCGCTGGAGGCATGGAGGGGAGACTCCTTCAGGAGCGATAGATCTCGTTTCCAGCGACCCAGGTGGCCACTACTCGGGTGCGTCGAAGCGAATCCGGTGAAGCGAGCACAGGGTCGCGGTCAACGACGGCGAAGTCGGCCGGCGCGCCGGGGGAGAGAGGCACCGGTTCACCCAGTGATTCTGAGGCGCTTGTCGTGAACAAGGCGAACGCCTGCTCCGCGGAGAGCGACTCTTCCGGGTGGAAGCCTTCGCGGTCCCGTGCAGCTGCCATTCCGGCGAACGGGTCCGGCGACTCGACGGGCGCGTCCGAACCCCCGCACGTCGGGATCCCCGCTCGGTGCATTGCCGCGAATCGATAGCTGTGGGCGGCTCGGACCGGTCCGAGCCTCCGGGAGAGCCACGGGGCGTCGGATGGCAAAAAGGCAGGCTGCACGCAGGTAGTCACGCCGAGGTCGGCCATACGTCCTAGTTGCTCATCATCGGTGATCGACGCGTGTTCGACACGAAGACGGCGCGGGGCGCGCCATCGACAATGAGCGTCTCGAAGCAATCCAGTACCTCGTCGATTGCCAGGTCGCCGATGGCGTGCACGGCGACTATGCCACCGGCGTCCAGGGCGATTCGTGCCCGGGAGATCACGTCCGTACGGTTGAGGCGCAGGACACCCGTAGTGGTCGGGTCGTCGTTGTATGGCTCGCGCAGCGCCGCCGTTCTTCCTCCGAAACTGCCATCGGCGAACGCCTTGACCCCACCGAACATCAAGAGAGAGTGGTCGAGCGCGCGGATCGTAGGCTGATCGAGGGCCTCGACAATGGCGTGGACTCGCAGAGGGAGGTCACCGGCGAGGTCGATGAGTGGCTGGGTTCGCTCTGACCATGAAGACGTGACGACGGCACCAATCGAGGTGATCCCGAGCGTACTGAGGTGCTGCAGGACGGCGAGGAGCCGTCCGGGTTCGACGGGAGCGGTCTCGAGCCGTGAAGCAACCAGCGAGATGGCGGTCTCTCTCAGGACGCCGGTCGGGGTGCCGTCCTGATCCCTGTCGAGCGCTCCCCCCTCGGGATCGGGGGTGGCAGGATCGAGCCCTGCCGCCTCGAGAGCGGCAGTGTTGGCGACGGCGATGTGTCCACAAACCCGGTACAGCAGAATCGGTCGGTCGACGTCGTCGAGGTCGTGCCGCGTGGGGAGTCGACCGTCGGACAGGCTGTGTTCATCCAGGCCGCTTCCGATGATCGTCCCCTCCGTTTGGGCAATCAGCGCGCGCAGCTCCTCGATGTCTGCGATGCCTCTGAGGTCCAACCCGGGTGACGCCAGCGCGAGCGGGTGCAGGTGGGCGTCGCGAAGCCCAGGTATGACCACGGCAGCGGGGTAGTGGACCTCCCGGGTGTTCTCCGATCGGAGGCTTCGGGCATCGCCGACTTCGATGACGTGGCCGCCATCGATGAGCAGTCCTGTGGCGGAGGAGCCGGATGGTGTTCGGATCGAGTCGGCGACGATCAGTCGTTTCAACCGGGGAACTTCCAGATGAGTTCGTCGAGGGGTTTGCGCCCGCCGTACCGTCGCTGCGTCCGCGCAGCGCTCTCCGCCTGGACGTCCGGATAGCCGAACGCGATCGCGTACCTGCATGTGTGCCCTTCCGGGAGGCGAAGGGCGCGGTGGGCGCACTCGGTGTCGTGGAGCGTGATGGGACATGAGCCGATTGCGAGCGCCGATGCAGCGAGCATCATGTTCTGGGCGACGCGACCGATGTCGAACTCGTAGCCGTCGGGTAGGCGAACGAGTGCCACTCCGAAGGTGGCGTTGAGCATCGGCACGTTGAAGGTGCCGCAGGCTGCGACGCTCGCTCGTGAGGCTGAGTCGTAGAGTGGGATGAACGCCCAAGGTTGGGTGTTCTTGGAACTGCCCGTCCACCGTCCGGCTTCGAGGATTCGGGCGACGTCCGGCTCGGGGATGGGCTCCGCTGTGAAGTTCCGGGTGACGCGAAGGCCCTTGACGAGTTCGTATGGTTCCATCGAGCCTCCTTCAAGCCTCGGTCATGGCTGAGGCTAGGAGAGAGCGGAGTGGTTCATGCGCGATTCCGTTGGACACGATGAAGTGCGAGTCGAACGGTGTCGATGGGGCCCCGTCGAGGTCGGTGGCGATTCCGCCGGCCTCGCGAACGAGGATGAGTCCTGCTGCAACGTCCCATGGTTTGAGGCCGATCTCCCAGAATCCGTCGAGTCGTCCGGCCGCGACCCATGCGAGGTCGAGGGAGGCGGTCCCCATTCGCCTGAGGCCCTGGACGCGTGCGAGCACGGTTCCGACGACGGCGCCGAGTTCCCGGGCACGGCCTCGACGGTCATAGGGGAATCCGGTTCCGACGATCGACGAATCGAGCTCGGCCTTCGAAACCTCGAGCCGGTGACCGTCGAGCCAGGCGCCACCCCCGATGACCGAAGAGAACTCCTCGCGGCGGAACACGTCGACGACGACTCCAACGAGCGGTGCCCCGTCCTCGTAGAGGGCGACCGAAACTGCCACATGCGGAATCCCATGGACGAAGTTGACCGTGCCGTCTAGCGGATCGACGAGCCACCACCGGCCGTCGGTTCCGAAGACACGCGGCTGCTCCTCCGCAAGGATGGCGTCTTCAGGGCGGTGATGGGCCAGCACTGAGAGGATGCGCTCTTGTGCCTCCGTGTCGGCGTTGGTAACGGGATTCACTGCGCCCTTGTACGCCACGGACCGAAGGTGTCGTGGGCGGATCACCTCCGCGCCGAGTCGGGCAGCCTCCAGTGCGAGATCCAGGTCGTCCACGTCGATGACTCTAGAACCGAAAAGGGAGGAGGCCACCCGCGTGGGTGGCCTCCTCGGCCAGCCCGGAGACAGCGTCTCCGCCAGGGACGGCCGGCCTATTTGCGGCTTTCGTACGCTTCGAGTCCTCCCTCGATTGTATCGATCGCCGAATCCAGCTCCGCAAGGCTCGTGATGAGCGGCGGAATAAAACGGATGATGTTCCCGTCAGGACCACAGGAGATGATGATCAGTTCATGCGCCAATCCAAAATCGGCGAGGAACTGCATCGCCTCGGGATCGGGCGCTCTGGTCGCTCGATCTCGCACCAGTTCGATGCCGACCATCAATCCGAGGCCGCGAACATCGCCGATCACCGGATGGTCGATCTGGAGTTTCCGGAATCGTTCGAACGCGTGAGCCGACAGTTCTCGTGCATGGGGAAGGAGATCGCCCATCGTGTCGATGCCGGCGACCGCCGCCGCGCATGCGACCGGGTTCCCTCCGTAGGTCGTGCCGTGGGCGCCGACCGGCCAGGCGCCGATGATCTCCGACGACGCCCCGTATGCCGAAAGAGGCATACCGTTCGCGATCCCCTTGCCGAGAGCGACGATGTCGGGGTCGACTCTGTAGTGGTCAGAAGCGAACCACTCTGCAGTTCTGCCGAACCCTGTCTGCACCTCGTCGAAGACGAGCATGATGCCGTGCTCGTCGGCGATCGACCTAAGAGCCTCGAGGAATGGTGCGGGAGCGGGGTAGTAGCCACCCTCGCCCTGGACCGGCTCGATCAGGAACGCTGCGATGGTTCTGGGGAGGACCTCGTGCTTGAACATCCGATGGAGCTCGTCCAACGCGAGTTGTGTGGCATCCGCTTCGCTCATGCCCCACCGATACGGGTGCGGAAAGGGGGTGACCCACACCGAGCCGAGTATCGGGTGGTAGCCATCCCGATACTTGGCATTCGAGGTGGTGTAGGAGACCGATCCCATGGTACGGCCGTGGAATGCACCTCGGAATACGATGACGCCCTGTCGTTTGG
This sequence comes from uncultured bacterium, assembly GCA_963827865.1. Taxonomy (GTDB): domain Bacteria; phylum Actinomycetota; class Acidimicrobiia; order Spongiisociales; family UBA4744; genus CAYLHS01. The sequence goes on from CAWHCO010000004.1 coordinate 620,622, forward strand.
TCGCGTGTTTTGCGAGTTTCACGCTTGCTTCGACCGCTTCGGCTCCCGAGTTGGCAAACCCGAACATCTCGATCCCGTTCGGCGTGATCGTGCGCAAACGCTCTGCCACCTCGACGATGGAGTCGTACCGAAAGACGCACCCGGCGTGGGCGAGTTTGCCGAGCTGCTTCTGTGCGGCCTCGATCACGGCCGGGTGGTTATGACCGAGGTTGACGACGGCGGTGCCACATGCGAAGTCTGCGTAGCGATTGCCGTCGAAGTCATACACCCAGAGTCCTTCTGCCCGCGCGACATGGATGTCTGTGTCGAACGCGAGGACCGGGGCAACTGAAGCTTCGAATCGGTTGAGAAAGTCGTTCATGTCATGTTCCCTTCGGCTGCTGGCGTGAATGTGCGCGCGCGGTTACAAGGGAACTGCGTACAGCGCCGCTCTCGCGAAGCGAGGAAGGCGTGCTCGACACGTCGCCGCTGCCATGAACGCATTGTGCCACACAACTCGAACGCCTGTCACGAGGTCAGGGAATCCAGACGACGCCGTCCGGCGGCGGCTCGTCGAACAGCACGTATCCTCGACCTCTGGTGGACATGGCAACGTAGCTTCCTCCGGTGTCCACGAGGAGCCACTCGCCGTTCGGGGAGAACCCGAGCGGTCTTCCTGTCAACGAGCCGAGTTGACAGACGATCGCCCCGCACGTCGGCTGTCCGGGAGCAGGATCACTCATGAGAACCGTCTCGATCCCGTCCGAGTAGCCCAGCGCGACGGCGAAGGTCTGTCCATCTCGCGCATCCACGATCCAGCCGGTCTCGAAGGTCGTGTTGGTCGGTGTGTACACGAGTGAGAACGGTGTCGTGCTGGGGAGGGGTGAGTTGGGAAGGATGGCTTTTCCGAATAGATCGGAATCACCGGGAATCCAGTAGACCGCCGCCGTGCCGACGAGCGTTCGGGCAAGGACCACCATCTCCGATCTGATGCCGATGGCATCGATGAGCGTGCCCGCACCGGCGAGACCGGAGGCGTCGAACAAGGTTTCAGGCAGCTCACCCTCTCGAGGCAGCCGTTCGATGGAGGTGTCGGTCACCGCGAAGGGAACGGTCCCGATGATCCCAGGAGACCGCCCCTCCATGACCTTCCCCAATGTGTGATCCGGGCCTACGCGAAACACCTCACCCTCGTCGGACCCGAGGAAGACCCCGACATCTGGGGCGTCCAGTACAGAGACGACCCGATCGGCTCCGGAAGGGAGGTTTCCAGTGAGATCTTCGATGAGGCCTGTTGTGTTGAGGAGCAACGCGGCGGCGTCGTTGTTGTCGTACCGGGCGGTGCGCAAGAGGGGAAGGTCGGGATCGAGCGACGTGGCATTGACGATAGAGACGGTGGTGCCGCCGGACGGAGGATCGACCTGGGTGAGACCGCTCGCGAATCTATGAGCGATCAGCCCGCCGCGTAGCTCGAAGAGATCACCCGAGTGGACGAGGAAGGTGGGTGCTGCCACGAGAACGGGGTCGTAGACGCGCAGATGATCACCGGGATGCAGTTGCTGGCTGCTCACCGACGAGACCCGATACGCAGAGCTCACCGGGTAGGCGTACGTGCCGGTCGCGTCGGTCCAGTAGAGGGCCGATCCGTCACCGGACCAGGTGAACGAGGAACCCGTTGGTGCCACCAAGTCCTCGTGTGGGTCGCCGAGCGCGACGACCCACACACCCGATCCCTGTCCCGCGATGGTTGCATCGACGGCCAGGTAGCGCCCTGTGGGGTCGAATGCACCTGCTTGGATGTCCGACAGCGTGGCGATCGTACGACCGAGTCCGGACGTTGTCCCGTCTTGGGCGTATACGGTCGTCGTGAGGTTGAGGCCGTCAGCGCCGGCAATCGCGACCTGCAGGGAGCCGACGGCTATGAGGCGTCCGGGGAGTGGACCGGCGAAGAGTGTGCCGTCCACGTACCACTCGTAGCAGTGGTCACCTGCAGCATCGAGTCCGACTACTTGCGAGTTCGGCGACCAGTAGATGTGCCCGTCGATGAGAGGATCGGCGCCGTCGGCTGCCTCCAACTCGGTTGGCTGATTCGTTGTGAGATCCCAGACGGTCACCGTGCCGTGGATGTCGACAGTGGCCAGGAGACGTCCGTTCGGTGAGAGCTCGACATCGACGAGGTGTCCGGGCGATCCGATGGCGAGATCTGTGTGAACGCCGTCGGGAGTGACTCTGACGTAGCTATCGCCGGTGTGGAGGAGCAGAGAACCGTCATACATCACGTCATCGGCCGGCTCCAGGAATGGTAACGAGCCGGTGAGGGTCTTCGGAGGTGCGTCGGCCCTGACCAGACCCAGCCACGTTCCCCGTGGCAACGGGTAGGGCGGGAGTGAAGGGCCTGGCGAGAGGGTGGTGGTTGTGGTTGCCGTAACGGGAGGGGGAGTGGGTGTTGTCACCTGTTGGAACCCGGAAGGCACCGTGAGGATCGAGAGCACCAGACCGACCACGACGACCGTGCTTGCGATCATCCATGGTGGCGGCCGCCATGGTGGGCTGTCCTCGACGGGTTCGGGCAACAACGAGGTGACAGTATGGGAAGCGGGCGGTCCGGCGGTGTCGTCGTGCCAAGCCGGCCTGCCGCACGTCGGACAGGTGTCCCCGTCGACAACCCGGTCGCAGAAGAAGCAGTACCCCATCGCCGTCAGGGTACGGTGGAGAACGGCGATGTGCAGGTCCAGGCCGGGGTTCGCTCAGGCGATGAACGTCTCCCACCAGTTGCGCAGCCGGGTGGCGTGGTGACCTCTGACGACGACGATGTGGTTGCCGAGCGGGGCGTCCAGCAGATCACGAACCGATCCATCGGAGAGGTGCACGTCTATTTGTGTGCGGCAGAGCCCTTCGAGAGGGGTCCTGGCGTGAATCTTGCCCTCGGCGAACCAGGCGTGATCCATCTCGGTACCTCCGATGCGTAGCAGGGTCACCGGGCCGGGCGGGATCGTTCCCTGGATGCCGACGCTGGTGCCCGACTCGAAGTGTGAACGGAGAGAGTAGGAATCCACCAGGCTCTTCGGAACCGTGCAATGCGCCAGTAGGACGGTGTTGCCGTCGATGTCGATTTGGGCCGGGTTGGCCATCCACGGTATCTCACCGGTGAGTTCACGCGCCCACAGGATGCCGATGGTGGAAACGACGTCGCCTTCACATCCTGCCACGATGCCTTCGTCGTTGAGTTCTGAGAGCGCGACGCAGCCGCTGGTCGCGATGTCGCCTAGTAGGTCGAAACACCTGACCGCAACTGCGGTGAGCATGTTGGCACGGACGAAGTCCTCGAGTGCGGTCGTCAGGCGAGTTGCTGCCTGGATCTCTTCCATGGATGGCTCTTCGACGTGGTGGGCGTGATCATGGAGCTCACCAGCTCCCACCGGTTCGGCCAGCTCAAATCCTTCGTAGATGCCGTCGAGGGGTACGTCGACAACCGTTGGGCCCCACGTGGCCGACACAGTTGCAGGACTCGGGCTGGAAGCGACCAGCCAATCGGACGGAAGGCCAGCTCGTCCGATCCGGGCTCGTCCGAGGGTCGTCCAGACAGCGAGGTCTTTGACGGCCTCCTCGATGGCACCCAGGCCTTCGGAGTCGTCAGGGCCCCGAAGGTAGAGTATGCGTCCTCTCGCGCCGAGCTGGTGCAGACGGGCGAGCGCCTCCAACGACGCGGGGAGAGAGTTGTGGCCCGGATGGGCGATCATGAAGACTGGTCTGGTCGGGCTCTGTTCCCACCAATCGAGTAGGAGGCGTTCGGTTCCACCCGTCGCCACCAACACGATCGACTCGTCACCCCCGTCCCTCGTTCCTCCGATGGTCTCGAGCGCCGACACGAGGGGGGCAATCACCTTGTCGAGGTGTTCATGAAGGACTGATCCGATGACTCGGTAGGAGAACGACATGGTCTATCCCTTCCGTTCGAAGTGGACGTGGCGAGTTTCGACAGGGCGATGATGTGGATCGTCGTGGAGCACCTGCCCGTCGCCGGAGGTGGACATGGGATGACCGTACGCTTCGCTCAGCGTGTCTGCGGTTAACACCTCCTCAGGTGGTCCTGAACCTACGATCCGGCCGGCGAGGAGGAGGACATGGTCTGCCATTCGGGCTTCGTCGAGCGAGTGGGTAGTGCCGACGATGGTGACACCGGCTGCCTTCTCCTCCTGGATCACCTGGAGGATGTACTCCCTGGACACCAGGTCGAGGCCGGTGATCGGCTCGTCGAGAAGGAGCAGAGAGGCTTCTTGCGCGATTCCCTGGGCCACGAACACACGTTGTCGTTGTCCCCCTGACAGCTCCGAGAGGTGTCTGGCGCCGAGATCCTCGATACCGAGCCTGGCCATCGCCTGCTCGCACGCAGAGCGGTCATCCGGTCTGAACCTACCGAAGAAACCGAGGCGCGCGTAGCGGCCCATTCGAACCGCCTCCAAGACGGTGATCGGCGTCATTTCGTTGAGCTTCGTTGACTGGAGGACGTACGCGATCTTCTTGTCGAACGGGACGGAGAGAATTCCCGAGGCGGGCTCAACGAGCCCGGCAATCGCATGGAGCAGAGTGGACTTGCCTGCTCCATTCGGTCCGATGATGGCGGTGATCGCTCCTGTCGGGATCTCGAATGTCGATGGGGCAAGGGCGATACGGTCGCCATAGGCCAGCACCAGGTTCTCGGCACGGATCATGCGCGACACGCTTCGCAGACTCCTTCCAACTCGAGCCGGTGGTCCGTGACCTCGTACCCTCGTTCGTTCCCGATGGTGCCGATCAGGCGCGTGATGGCTTCCTCCAGGTTCTTAGGAATGGCGACCTCGTCGGTGCGCCCGCATCGTGTGCATACGAAGTGATGGTGGTGATCTCCGGTCACCCGCTCTGACAATTCGTACTTGGCCACGCCGTCGCCGTCCCGGAATCTCGTGAGGAGACCCGACTCTTCGAGGATCAGCAACGTTCGGTAGATGGAAGAGAGGGGGACCTTCCTTCGCATGGCGGCGTCGAGTTCGGCTGCCGAACGTGGGCCGGGGTGGTCGGCGAGCGAGCGGATGACGAGGCGGCGCGCGCTCGTCAGCCTCACCTTGCGATCGAGGAGGTAGTGGGTTGCTTTGTCGACGAGTTCCGTTTGCGCCATCGCCGGAACACGATACCATAGGAATATGAAAATGAGAATCGTTCTTATTCTATCGGTGGCTCTGGTGGCGACCGCATGCGGTGCGCCCGCAAGCTCCGACGGCTCGGCGATCGTGGTGACGACGACAGTGCTCGGTGACTTTGTCCGCCAAATCGCGGGTGACGGCGTGACCGTCGAGGTACTGATGCCTATCGGGGCCGATCCACACGAGTTCGAGGCTTCTGCGCGGCAGGTAGCGGCGATGGAGAAGGCAACGCTGGTTGTCGCCAACGGACTCGGTCTCGAGGAGGGGATGACATCGGTGCTCGACGCCGTCGAGAGCGACGGCGTTCCCGTTCTGAAGGTCGGCGAACTGGAAACGCCGCGCCACTTCTCGGATGGAACACCCGACCCGCACGTTTGGTTCGACCCCGTGCGTATGGCGAACGCGGCCACGGCCGTGGCAGCGAAGCTCGCCGAGGTCGCTCCCGACGCAGCCGACTGGACTGCGAGGGGGCAGGCATACGCGCAGGAGATCCGGGCGACCGAAGAGACGATGCGCAGCCTCTTCGATCAGATCCCCGTGGATCGGCGCAAGCTCGTGACCGGGCACATGGCGTTTGGCTACCTGGCCGACCGGTTCGGCTTCTCCATCGTGGGCGTCGTCATTCCCGGGGGCGGGACGATGGGAGCACCGAGCGCCGGGGACCTGGCTTCGTTGGCTCAGACGATCGTTGACGAGAACGTGCCTGTGATCTTCACCGAGTCGACCGAGTCACCCACACTCGCAGATACGCTCGCCAGGGAGGTCGGACGCGACGTGAAGGTCGTTAGCCTGTATACAGGCTCGCTCGGAGCGCCGGGATCGGGCGCCGATACCTACCTGGGTCTGCTCCTCACCGACGCACGCACGATCACCGACGCACTCAAGTAGAACGGAGAGCAATGAACTGGCTGGTCGAGCCGTTCAGCTTCGACTTCATGCAGCGAGCACTGCTTGCGGGCATCCTCGTCACAGCGGTCACATCGATCGTGGGGACCTGGGTGGTACTTCGTGGCTTGAGTTTCATCGGAGATGCCCTTGCTCATGGAGTGCTGCCCGGGATCGCACTGGGTGTGCTATTCGGCTTCAGTCAGCTCGTGGGTGCCGTCGTCTCGGCCCTCGTCATGGTGTGGGGTATCGGAACGATTCATCGCAAGGCCAAGCTCTCCGAGGACACGGGCATCGGGCTGTTGTTTGTCGGGATGCTTGGACTGGGCGTGGTGATCATCTCGAGGACGTCGTCTTATGCCGGGAGTCTGGCCGGGATCCTGTTCGGTGATGCGCTCGGCGTCGATGCCGGGGATCTGAGGATCCTCGCCATTGGGCTGGTTGTGACGGTGGTGGTGGCGCTGGCCTTCTACCGTCCGTTTCTCGCACTGTCGTTCAACGAGGACAAGGCGAAGCTGCTGGGAATGCAGCCCAGGATCGCGCGAGCAGTCATGCTCGGGCTCGTGACGCTGGCAGTCGTCATCGCCTTCAAGACCGTCGGCACGCTGCTCGTATTCGGGCTGCTGATCGCCCCACCGGCGACAGCCTCACTGGTCACCAGGAGGGTCCCGACAATGATGCTGGTTGCGGTCGCCATGGGCTCCCTCGCCGTCGTGGGGGGGCTGTACGTCAGCTACTACGTGGGCACCGCCGCCGGAGCCACGATGGCGACCTTGTCAGTGGTCCTCTTCTTTGTGGTGCTCGCGATCAGAGACGTTGTTCAGGAATCGTGAATCGGGACCAAACGGCCGCAATCTCCTACCATCCGAGTCATGGGCAAGCACAGGTACGAGCTGAAACGCCCTGAAGTCGTGAGCGCGCTGGTCACGATTGTGGTAGTCGTGGGTGTCGCAATTCTTGGCTTCCTCGCCGCGACAGGTGTGCATGCGTATCAGGCGTACCACAGCGTGGAGCGTGAGGAGTTTGCGTCGGCTTCCGAGGTTCGCTCGAAGATCGCCGGGAGGACCCCGGAACAGATTGCCGCCGCGCTGGCGGAGGCGTCCCCTGACTTCCAACCACCGTTGCTGGACAAGGATCTGCTCACGCTGGTCGTTGCCGAGCGCAACCAGCGGCAGGCGACCATCGTCCCGTTCGATCTGCCGACGGCGACGAGCCCGGCCTTGCCAGACAGTATGTTCGCGTCGTATCTCCTCGTTGGTCAGGAAGGCCCGAGGGCGGATGCAATGCTGTTCATCTTGCTGCCTTCCGACGGGTCGACGCCGATCATCGCGTCGCTTCCACGCGACCTCTACGTGAACAACCCCTGTATCGATGACTATGCCCGCCTCAACACAGGACTCGGCGGGTGCAAAGGGGTTGCGGGCGGTGCGGAGTTGCTGGCGCTCATGGTGCAGGACTACACGGGCATCGAAGTCGACCACTTCGCCAGGATCGACTTCTCGGGTTTCGCCGACGTCATCAACGCACTCGGCGGAGTCGATGTGTGTGTGGACAATCCGGTGAGAGATGCCAAAGCCCAGTTGGATCTTCCGGCGGGCTGCACGCACGTGAACGGTGACCAGGCGCTGGCGTGGGTGCGAACCAGGCACACCGAGGAGTACGTTGATGGTGAGTGGCGTCCAGTCTCTGGTGCGAGCGATCTGACACGTGAGCAGCACCAGCAGGAGATGCTGTTCAAGATCGCCGACCGGATGGCTTCGTTGGGTTCGCTTTCGGCGTTCTCGTCGGTGGCCAATCGGGTGGCGAGTGTCGTGCACCTCGATTCGCGGTTCGCGTTCGGCGACGCAGTCAGTCTCGCATGGAGCTTTCGTGGGATCACGGCCTCACAGGTACGAAGGGTGCACATCTCGGTGCAGGACTATGTGACGTCGGCCGGTGCCTGGGTGTTGCTTCCGACCAATACGTTCAACGCCGAGCTCGCCAAGGTGTATCCGGCCGCGGCGCGGTAGGAGCCTCGGGCTGCGCCCCCGGCCAGGCTCACGAAGCTCGGCCCTACACCACTTCCACCGTCGTTTCCACCGGAACATTGCCGCGGATCGCGTGCGAGACGGAGCACATCTCGTCGTGGCTTCGGCGCACCGCATCGGCGAGTTCCCATTCGGTGAGGTCGGGCCCGGCGGCCCTGTAGTGCACTCGGAAGCGCTGGAACCGCCACGGCGGATCGGACTCCTTCGTGTAGCGAACGGTGATATCCAGCGAGGTGAGCCGATCCACGCCGATCTGATCGACGACGTCGACGCCGGAGCAACCTGCAAGTGCCATCGGCAGGAGATCCGAGGGTCGAACACCCATTGATGTTCCACCGTCGATGTCGACGGGCATGCCCTCTCTGTCGACGGCATCGAAGCGATGTTTCCCTTCCCAAGTGAGCGCAACGGAGGCCACCGTCTGTCCTTTCTCAGGGTCTTGCGATTGTACGACTCGTCCAGGAACCGGAAGGATACGCCGGCTCCCGTTGTGGCAGCCACGGATCGGGACTAACTTGAGGGTGCTCGACATGATTGGTCGAGCCACACCCAATTGGAGGAGAGAGAATGAGACGTCGATTTTGGGTTGTCGCCCTCATCGCCGCGTTTGCGTTGATCGCAGCCGCGTGCGGGGGAACTGCGACGACCACGACGGAGGCCACGACAACGACGGCCGCTACCACGACGACCGCTGGACCTGGTACCACGGAGGCCACGACTACTACCGAGGCGATGGGTCCGAAGACGATCATCATCGGTACTACCGACACGATCGCCAGCCTCGACCCGGCAGACGCCTACGCGACGCGGGACTGGGAGCTGATCAAGAACACAGGTGAGGGGCTGTACAAGTGGGCCCCAGGGTCCGCATCGGACCTCCAGCCAGGGCTTGCGACCGACTTCCCGGTCGTCTCGGACGACGGGCTGACCTATACGGTCACGTTGAAGGACGGGATCAAGTTCGGTGACGGCACCGATCTCACGGCACAGATCTACGCCGACTCGATCAACAGGCTGTTGACCATCGGTCCCGACTGCCCGAACGGGGTCGCAAACGCTCTGGCCACACCGTATCTGGACAGTGTGGAGGCAACGGACGATCACACGCTGGTCTTCCACCTGAAGCAGGCTGCCTCCTACTTCCTTCAGATCCTGGCAACTGCCCCGTATGTGCCGGCAGACCCGAACATCTTCCCGGCTGATGCGTGCGTGTTGTTCCCGGATGCTCCCGTGTACGGAGTTGGTCCGTGGATCATCACGCAGTACACGCAGCAGGAGCAGGTTGTTCTCGAGCCGAACCCCTACTACGCCGGCGACTTCAAGCCGCAGGTCGATCAGATCATCGTGAAGTACTACAGCGACCCTCAGACGATGGCGCTTGCGCTCCAGAACGGTGAGATCGACATTGCGTGGAGGTTCCTGGGTTCAGAGTTGGTTCAGCAGCTCGAGAGTGTGCAGGACGTCACCGTTGGGACCATCAACGGTGGTTCGATTCGCTACCTGATCCTGAACCACACGATGGCGCCGTTCGACGACGACAACGTGCGCAAGGCAGTGGCTTCGATCATCGACAGGAACGAGATCGCGGACCAGGTCTTCAGCGGACAGGTCACACCGCTGTACTCGCAGGTGCCCCCGGGCTTCCTGGGAGCAAACGAGGCGTTCGATACGGCGTACCAGTCGCCGAACATGACCTCGGCTCAGCAGTATCTGACGGATGCCGGCTACAGCACCTCCAGTCCCTTGGAGCTCGACCTGTACTATCCGCCTGAGCACTACGGCACGACGACTGCTGACTGGATGCAGGTCATCAAGCAGGAGCTCGAGTCGACCGGCATGATCAATGTCACGCTCAACTCGGTGGAGTGGAGCACCTATGTGACGGCGCTCACCGGTGGTGAGGCGTATTCGGCTGGCGTGCTTGGATGGTTCTTCGACTATCCGGACCCGTCCAACTACCTCGAGCCGTTCGTGTACAACGGTGGTGAAGGCACCAACGTGACGAAGGCCGCCGAGGGCAACGCTTTCGGTGTCGGGATCGATCAGAAGTCGCAACAGCTGGTTGATCTGTTGAGCCAGGCTGCCACGGAGACCGATCAAACGAAGCGCGCCGACCTCTACGGTCAGGCCCAGGATCTGTACGCGGACCTGGTGGTGACGTTGCCGTTGTTCTTCGAGCCGGAGCACGTCGTGTATGCCAGCTACATCCATGGCGATGCCATGTACGACTCCGCGGATTCGCTGAACATTGGCCCGACGATCGAGTTCAATTACTCGATACTCACGACCGACAAGTAACGGACTCAGCAGGGGTGGGTTCTTCGGAACCCACCCCTGCGCTACCCTCTCGCCCACGATGTCCCCACTCTCGCTCATATTCCTCATCATTGGAGGTCCGGCAGCACTGGGGCTCGTCTACATATTCGTCAGGGGGAGTGCGGGCCTTCGGCGATACATCGTGACCCGCATCGCCCTCACGCTGCCGATGGTGTTCATCCTTGCCAGCCTCGTCTTCTTCGTGCTTCGCGTCATCCCGGGTGATCCGGTCAGCTCGGCGTTGGGACCCAAGGGGAGTCCGGAGACTGTCGCTCGACTCAGCGAGCAGCTCGGTCTCGGTGATCCGCTCCTCGTGCAGTACGGTCGATTCCTCGGAAGCGTCGTCACCCTCGACTTCGGGAACTCCCTCACCGGCGCACACCGCCCGATAGTCGACGAGATGAGTGAACGGTTCCCAGCGACACTCGAGTTGGTCATTCCCGCTGCCATCCTCTCGCTTGCCATCGGTATCTTCGGGGGTGCCTTCGCAGCGTCACGACGAAGGCGCACTGCCGACTACTCCTTGCGTCTCTACTCGGTCATCATCTACTCGCTGCCGATCTTCTGGCTCGGTCTCATGCTCCAGTTGCTGTTCGGGGTCAAGCTTGGGTGGCTACCGATAGCCGGGAGAGTCGATGCGGTCATCGGCACCACGCTGCACCACATCACGAACATCTACAGCATCGATGCGATCCTCACGGGGAACTGGCCCGCACTGCGGTCCGTACTCGCTCACCTGGTGCTTCCGACACTGACGCTGGGCCTGATCCTGTCCGGTGTCTTCGTCAGGCTCACGAGGATCAATGTCATCGAGACGCTCCAGCAGGACTATGTCGAGGCTGCCCGCGCACGAGGGATTCGTGAACGGGTGGTCATCTACAACCACACGCTGAAGAACGCCATGATTCCGGTGATCACCCTCATCGGGTTGCAGGTCGCCATTCTTCTGGCCGGAGCAGTGCTGACGGAAACCGTGTTCTCGTGGCCCGGCATGGGAAGGTACCTCGTTGAACGGATCTCGAGCCGCGACTACACGGCGGTGCAGAGTGTCATCACGATGTTTGCGTTGTTCGTCGCCCTGATCAGCCTCGCCGTCGACATCCTCTACTCGCTCGTTGATCCTCGGGTCAGGTACTGAGCCGTGGCTCTTCAGACCCCTACCTCGCACGAACAGGAGTGGCGCGAAGACCTCCGGAAAGTCGGTTTCGTCAGGAGGCTGCTCGCAGGCCGGCGCTGGTACGGTACCGACTGGTGGCTCGTTGCCATCTCGGCAGTGATGGTGTTGGGCTTCATCACCCTCGCGTTGTTCCCTTCCGTGTTTGCTCCCTACTCGCCAGACGAACAGGCAGGACCACGGTTCCTGGCTCCGGGGGCCAGCCCAGACTTGCCCGTCCTGGTGTCGTTGGCGACGTCAGGCATCACCGAACTCGCGGATCTGGCCGTTCCTACCGGCGAACCACGTCCATCCGTCGGGGTCGTGAGAGGTGTGCCCACCGCCCAGGCCCTCAATGACAGGGCGCAGGAGCTGAACCAGGAACTCAATGGAACTGGCATGGAGTTGAGGCCTCGTATTGCACGATTCGATTCGCTGGACGAGCTCCTTCGAGCGGTTGACGATGGAACGGTGGTTGCCGCTGTCGTCCAGTCCACCGAGTTCGAGCAGCTGGCAGGGGACTTCCCAACGGTTGGCGAGGGTATGAGCATCGCCGGTGGCGTTTCCTCTGAAGGCGGATTCATCCTCGGCACGAACCAGATCGGCCAGGATGTATTCAGCCGCCTGATCTGGGGCACCCGTATTGCCTTGCTGATCGGATTCAGCGCTTCGATCATCGCGCTGGTTGTCGGTGTTCCCCTCGGCCTGCTGGCCGGGTTCACCGGCGGCATGCTCGATCGGATCCTCAGCGTCATCATGGACAGCCTGTATGCCTTCCCTGGGCTGATCCTGGCCATATCGATCACCGCGGTGTTGGGGCCCAGCGTGCTCAACGTGATCGTGGCCATCGCGGTCTTGTACATACCCACCTACTACCGGATCGTCAGGGGCCAGACGCTTTCGGTCAAGGAGGAGCTGTACATCGAAGCGGCGCGATCGATTGGGGCGAGATCGTCCGAGATCCTTCGTAAGTACATCTATCCGAACGTGATCCCCTCGGTGGCCATCATCTTCTCGGTCAACGTCGCCGACGCGATTCTCACCGGCGCAGGCCTGAGCTTTCTCGGTCTCGGGCTTCCGCCGGACACGGCCGACTGGGGCATCGACCTGGCTCGAGGTCAGGGGTTCATCCAGAACGCCTGGTGGCTGATCACCTTCCCTGGTTTCGCCATCATGCTCGTCGTTCTTGCGTTCACGATGATGGGCGAGGGCTTGATGGAGATCTTCAACCCGAAGCTGCGGCAGCGCTGATGGAAGACATCCTCTACTCGGTTCGCGACCTCAACGTTCGCTACGCGACTCGATCCGGTGACGTTCACGCCGTCGACGACGTGTCACTGGACATCCGTCGCGGCGAGATCCTCGGGCTCGTGGGTGAGTCGGGGTGCGGCAAGTCGACGTTCGGCAAAGCCATCATGCGGATGATCAGGACGCCCGGCCGGATCGACAGCGGAGAGCTCTGGTTCGATGGTGCCGATCTCATGACGTACTCCGGGAGGCAGATGCAATCGGTGCGTGGTGGTGAGATCGGGATGGTGTTCCAGGATCCGATGACATCACTGAACCCTGTCCAGCGGGTCTCCGAGCACCTCACCGAGACGATCCGTACCCACGAGCCGAAGGTGTCGGAGCTGGCGGCCACGGCTCGAGCCGAAGAGCTCGTCGAGAAGCTCGGGATCAGGCGCGAGCGGCTGGACGACTATCCGCACCAGTTGTCGGGTGGCATGCGCCAGCGGGTCATGATCTCGCTGGCGTTGGCACTGCGCGCGAAGCTGGTGATCGCCGACGAACCGACGACGTCACTCGACGTGATCGTCGAGGCGAAGTTCCTCGATCTGTTGCGGGAGCTGCGCGACGAGTTCGATCTGACGATCCTGATGATCACCCACAACATCGGGGTCGTCGCCGAGGTGGCCGACCGTGTCGCCGTGATGTACGCGGGACGGATGGCCGAGATCGGAGACGTCTATGGTGTCTTCGCCGAGCCGAAGCATCCGTACACGGTGGGTCTGCTGAACTCGGTTCCGAACATCGACCTGGACGCCCACGACCTCTACAAGATGGAGGGAGCGCCGCCAAACCTCCTCAGTCCACCCAGCGGCTGCCCATTCCATCCTCGCTGCCCAAAGGCGATGGATATCTGCGCGGTCGAAATCCCAGTGCTCCACGAGGTGGTTCCCGGGCAGGCGACGGCGTGCTGGCTGTACGACGAGGTGGGGGTGGCAGGTGGTTGAGAACCTCGTCGAAGTTGTCGGTGTGAGGAAGTGGTTCCCTGTTGCGCAGGGGTTCATCGCCGGGCTCACGGGAGCGCCGAAAGAGTACGTACGCGCCGTCGATGGCGTGACGTTCGAAATCCGCAAAGGCGAGGTGTTCGGTCTCGCGGGTGAGTCGGGCTCGGGCAAGTCGACCGTCGGGCGGCTCGTGCTTCGGTTGCTGGACCCGACGGACGGCAAGGTCGTGTTCGACGGGGTCGATCTCGTATCGCTGTCAAACGAGAAGATGCGTACGCTTCGACATCGAATGCAGGTGGTCTTTCAGGATCCGCTCGCGTCGCTGAACCCACGGATGACGATTGGTGAAGCTATCGAGCACCCGCTGAAGATCCACATGCCGCAGTTCTCCGCGGAGGATCGACACGCTCGCGTGCTTCAGATGCTCGACCAGGTCGGGTTGGCTCCGCCGGAGTTCTTCTTTGCGAAATACCCGCATCAGATCAGCGGTGGGCAGCGGCAGCGAGTCGTGTTTGCGAGGGGGATGATCACCGCACCCGACCTGATCGTCGCCGACGAGCCGATCGCCATGGCGGATGTGAGCGTGCGAGCGCTCCTCCTCGATCTCATGATGCAGCTCAAGGACGAGTTCGATCTCACCTACCTGTTCATCACCCATGACCTCGCCACCGCCAAGTACGTCTGCAATCGCATCGCTGTCATGTACCTTGGCAAGATCGTCGAGATCGGACCTCTCGAGGCCGTGTACACCAATGCCCAGCATCCCTACACGAGGGCGCTTCTCGACGCCGTTCCGGTGCCCGACCCGAGGCACCGTCGCACGGAGCCGCTGCCGGCCGGGGAGATCCCGAACCCGATCAACCCGCCACCGGGCTGCAACTTCCATCCGAGATGCCCCATCGCGCAGGCAGGAATCTGTGACGGTATTGAACCGGTCCTGCTCCCTGTGGACGGTGATCCGGAGCACCTCGTGTCGTGTCACCTGAGGACCGGCGAGTACCAGGACCTCGACCCGTTCAAGTAGGTGAACTCGTCGCCGCTGCTTCGCAGTGACGACTGCAGGCGGAGCCGGCCTAGGCGAGCGGGCGTCCCTTCCCGTCGATCCAGTCCTCCATGTCGACTCCGAGGCCCGCGGCTATCCGGTTGATGTAGTTGAAGTAGGCGACGATCTGGGTGGTCAGCGAGATTGCCTCGTCACTCCACCCCATCGTGCGTAGCTCGTCGATGTCGGTCGCAACGATGTCCGATTGGTTTCGGGTGAGCCGCTCGGCGTGGGCGAGCAGCCCTGAGATCGACTCGTCGAGATCCGCGGTCCTCCAGTCGAGTGCGAACTTGTCGACCATCTGCTGATCTGCGACCTCAGCCCGGAGGTCGTGGAGGTGTGCCTGGATTCAGTAGTGACAGTCGTTCGTCTGCGAGGTCACGACGGCCAGCATCTCACGCACCGATCTGGTCAACGGGCCAGGACCGTGCATGAGCGTCACGTACATTCGCATGGACGCCTTGAGGGCCTCGGGCGTTCTGCTCTGGATCGCGACGATGTTCCAAACGCGCCCCGCCCGTCTGAGTGCCGCATCGTACTCGCGGGCGAGGACTCCATCGGCGTCATCGGGCCAGATGAGATCGATGTACGGCATGGTGGACGACCCTAGCTGAGTCCGCCGGCGCGCGGCCGATCGTTACTCTCCTTGCCAGGAGCGGAATGCCCCAATGGGGGAGAGACCGTCTTTGTTCGGTTCAGGTCGATGGGAACCGCCTCGCCGCCCTCGGCCACCTTCCTCAACATCGAGTTTCGGCCCTGGGAGGAAATGTGGCGCCGTGGCTTCCGCGGCGTCGCCTAGGCGAATGGTCTCTCCGGCGAGAGGAACTCGAGAAGGCCGACCGTTGTGTGCAGGTGGAGTGTGGCGAGATCGGCGACATCCTTCCCCGCGGCCATCACGTCCTCTGATGCCGATTCGTGGTGGCCTTCGATGACGACCAACACCCGGGTGGAGTCCGGACCTGCGGCGCTCTGCGCACTCTGGCGCCAGCACCAGCGTCGAGCGCAGACGCTGCCCCGGGCATCGATGAAGACGACTTCGCCGGGCGCGGGGTGCTCAGCGCCGTCGGTGCCGATGCCGTTGAACACTTCGTCGCCCGAGGCGAAGCGGACGGTGATGGGCGGCGCGATCTTGTCGAGATCGAACACCGCGACCGGCAGCGAGTGACGGATCGACACGAGGTTGCCTATGTCCACGAGGGGGTTGATCGAAGGCACCTCTCCCTGTTTGGAGAGCCTCCGGAGCAACGCTTCGACGGCCGACCGGTGTTGGGTGGGTTTCACACCGAATCGGGAGAACGCTCGCCGCCACGCCGCGATGGAGGCGATGTCCGCGATCGGCGTGCGATCGAGCCACTCTGCGGTGGTCGACTGCTGAGTTCGATACTCGATCTCCAGGGCGCCGACATCGTCTGGTTCGACCCCGTCGACCTCCACGACCGCCGCCCGGACTGCGGGGAATGCATCGAGTACCGCCCGGTCGTATCCGAAGAGCGTGGTCTCGAAGGGTGATTGGTCTGGCACGAGTTCAGATTCAAGCGGAGAGGGAGCCAACAGCCAACAGCGAACAGCCAACAGAGTCAGGAGCGCCGGCTCCGCCCTCACGCATCGATTTCGCGCTCTGGCTGGTGGGCTGTCTGCTGTCCACTGTCGGCCACGAGCGTGGCGAGCTGGCACAATGCACCCAATGCGCATCGGGGTCGACGTCGGCGGCACGAAGATCGAAGGCATCCTGATCGGTGACGATGGTCGGGAACTCGTGCGTCGCAGGATCTCAACCCCTGCCGGCGAGTACGAGGCGATCGTGGCTGCGATCAAGGGTTTGGTCGGTGACCTCGAACAGGAAGCAGGTGGTGAGGCGTCGGTCGGGGTGGGACATCCGGGTGCGATCTCGCCTGCGACCGGTCTGATGAAGAACTCCAACTCGACGGTGCTCAACGGTCGTCCGTTCGACAGGGACTTGGAGGCGGCGTTGGGCCGGCAGATCGTGACGTCTAACGATGCGGACTGCTTCGCGCTCTCGGAGGCGACCGATGGTGCGGGAGCCGGGTTCGGAACCGTGTTCGGCGCGATTCTGGGTACTGGGGTCGGAGGTGGCGTCGTGGTCCACGGGCGGTTGGTGCGAGGCCCTAACGCCGTGACCGGAGAGTGGGGGCACAACCAACTTCCATGGGGCGACGAATCCGAGATGCCCGGACCGATCTGCTACTGCGGGAGACGTGGGTGCATCGAGACCTTCCTCTCTGGCCCCGGCATGGAGACGGATTTCGCTCGGGCAACTGGCCGGTATGCGACCAGTCGCGAGATCGTCGACGGTTTCCGGAGGGGGGAGCCGGTGGCGACGGGGAGCGTCGATCGGTACGTTGGTCGGCTCGCACGGGGGCTCGCGTCGGTGATCAACGTCCTCGATCCGGATGTGATCGTGCTCGGAGGGGGCATGTCCAACATCGACGAGGTGTACGCCCGCGTCCCTGTCATGTGGGAGGAGTGGGTGTTCTCTGACGGAGTGTCCACGCGACTGCGCAGGGCCGTGCACGGTGACTCGAGCGGGGTACGTGGAGCTGCCTGGCTGGGAGGTGTAGCCCGGTGATGGACAACTAGGCTGCTCCTCGTCATGAACCGCGACAAGCACAATAGGAAGAGGCTCCTGCTGTGGGTGAGCATGGTTGTCCTTGTCGGACTCGTGCTCGCTGTCGGCAGCGGAGTCGAGGCCGCACATCTCGAGAACCGAGACTCGTTCTGTGCCTCATGCCACTCGGAGCCGGAGAGCATGTATGTCGATCGCAGTGTCGCGGCCGCCCCGGTCGACCTGGCGAGCTTCCACACGGCCAAGGCCGTTCGGTGCATCGACTGTCACTCCGGACCTGGCATAGGTGGGAGGATCTCGGCGCTGACGCTGGGCACCCGGGACCTGACGCACTATCTGACCGGTCACTACACGCAACCCGCCCCGCAGACGAGGCCGGTGACCGACGCTCAGTGCACCAAGTGTCACAGCGATGTTGTCGCCAATGAGACGTTCGACAATCACTTCCACGTCTTCCTTGCTCAGTGGCAGTCACTGACTCCTGACGCCGCGACGTGTGTGAGCTGCCATGAATCTCACGTCACCGACGGCGCTGCCGACATCGCGTATTTGAATCAAGCGCGCACGGCGCAGGTTTGCCAGGCGTGCCACTCGTTTGCCGGCCAGGGCTGACGCTAGATCGCGATGAGCCGGTCGAACACCACGCCTGCACTGGCGAGCGTTGCCGCGGGGTCGAAGCACGCTGCGAGAGGATCCAGGTGCACGGCGGGATCCTGCGAGAGGGCGTCGCGCAGGTGCAGGCCCTCGTCCCACGACCGAGCGGCAGCCCGCTGGACGATGGTGTAGGCCTCGTCACGGGAGAGGCCGGCTTCGACCAACGCCAGCAGGACGGTCTGGCTGAACACGAGCCCGTTGGTCGACTCGAGGTTCTGCCGCATGCGCTCCCTGTCGACCAGCAGGCCATCGACGACGCGTGTGAAGGTGACGAGCATGTAGTGCAGCAGAATCGTCGCGTCCGGGAGGACGATGCGCTCGGCCGACGAGTGGCTGATGTCACGTTCATGCCACAGGGCGACGTTCTGCACGCCGGTGACGGCGTAGCCCTGGAGCACTCGGGCCATGCCGACCATGCGCTCGGAGAGGATGGGGTTCCGCTTGTGTGGCATCGCCGATGAGCCCTTCTGTCCTGTCGCGAATGCCTCTTGCACCTCACGAACCTCGCTGCGTTGGAGGTGGCGGATCTCCGTCGCGAAACGCTCGATCGACGATCCGGTGAGGGCGATCGTCTGAAGGAGCTCGGCGTGCCGATCCCGTTGCGTGATCTGTGACGCAGCCGGTTCGATCCCGAGACCGAGACGATCGCAGACGTGGGCCTCGATCGAAGGGGGTGCCTGCGAGTAGGTGCCAACCGCACCGCTGACCTTCCCCACTGCGACGGTGTCTCGAGCATGAACCAACCTGTCTCGAGCTCGCCGGATCTCGAACGCCCACGTAGCGAGCTTCAGCCCGAACGTCGTCGGTTCCGCCCACATGCCGTGCGTTCGCCCCGCCATGTAGGTGTCTCGCTCCCCGATCGCCCTCCTCCGCACGACCTCGAACAGGTCACCGAGACGGTCGATCAGGAGGTCGGTGGCGTCTCGCAGGATGACGGCTTGCGCCGTGTCGACGACGTCGGACGAGGTGAGGCCGTAGTGGACCCACGGCCCTGCTTCACCCGACGCTTCGGCGAGGAGATCGACGAACGCGGCCACGTCGTGGTGGGTGACTTCCTCCCTCCGCTTCCACACGTCGGGATCGACGGGAGGCGCCGCGCGGACCGCGGCGCCCGTGCCCTCTGGTGCCGAGCCTGTCCGTTCCCAGGCCTCGGCAACAAGCGCCTCGATCTCTTGCCACAGAGCGAGCCTGTGGGTCTCGGACCAGAGCCTGCCCATCTCCGGAAGTGTGTAGCGGGGAATCACCCTCACATGTTCGCAGGGTCGGCAGAGGATCTCGACCAGAATGGACCGATGCCTCGCCTCACCCTCGACCAGGCTCGTCGGATCGCGCTCGCCGCGCAGGGGCTGACACGGCCGCGGCCAGAGGGCCGCGTCGACGTCAGGCACTTCCGTCGCGTTCTCGGGCACATCGGAGTCGTGCAGCTCGACTCGGTCAACGTGCTTGCTCGCGCCCACTACATGCCATTCTTCAGCCGGCTCGGGCCCTACGATCAGGAGGCTCTCGATCGCTGGCTGTGGGGCAGTCGTGAGATGTTCGAGTACTGGGGGCATGCAGCATCGGTGATGCCGATCGACGACCGGCCGTTGATGGCGCATCGGATGCACGGTGGGAAGCCGTGGCGTTCGATCGAGCGGCTGATCGAGGACAAGCCAGGATTCATAGAGGCATTACGGGAGGAGGTCCGTCGACGCGGGCCCCTGACCCTGTCCGAGTTGAACGCGACCACGAAGCGGTCCGATCCGTGGTGGGGATGGACTGAAGAGAAGCATGCGCTCGAGTGGTTGTTCTTCAAAGGTGAGCTCGCCGTGGCCGACCGGGTGAACTTCTCGAAGGCATACGACATTCCGGAACGTGTGCACGGACGAGCAGTGTTGGAGGCCGACGGGCTGGATGAGCGACCGGCGCTGAGCAGGCTGCTGGTTCGCGCGGCCGAGTCGCTCGGTGTCGCGACACTCGCTGATCTCGTCGACTACTACCGAATTCGTGTCCAGGTAGCGAGACCACTGGTGGAAGAACTCGTGCGTACCGGCGCTCTCGAACGAGTCGAGGTGAAGGGATGGCAAGGAGACGCATACCTTCATCCGTCGGCCGTCATGCCCCACCATCACCGAGGCGCTTCGCTGCTGAGCCCGTTCGATCCGCTCGTGTGGTTCAGACCGAGGGTTGAGCGGTTGTTCGGGTTCCAGTACCGGATCGAGATCTACGTGCCGGCGAAGGACCGCACGTACGGGTACTACGTCTTGCCGTTTCTCCTCGATGGCGAGCTGGTTGGTCGGGTGGACCTGAAAGCCGATCGGAAGCGGGGTGTGCTCTCCGTGAAAGCTTCGCACGTGGAGGAGGAACAAGACGAGGGTCGTGCAGCGTTGGCTCTGGCCGGCGAGTTGTGCACGATGGCCGGATGGCTTGGTCTTGGTGACGTGGAAGTCGATCACAAGGGCAACCTTGCGGCGACACTCGCGAGGAACCTGTGAGCGCATTCCTCGAAGGCGTGGTGGCCGGCTATGGGATCGCGGTCCCCGTCGGACCCATCGCCGTCCTGATCATCGGAATCGGCACGAAATCCGGGTTCCCGCGGGCATTCTTCGCCGGGCTTGGGGCTGCACTCGCCGATCTGATCTACGCGACGATCGCTGCGGTTGCAGGGGCGGCGGCTGCGACGGCTCTGGCACCGTATGACCGGCCGCTGCGGCTCGCCGGGGGTGCGGTCCTCGTCATCATCGCTGTCATCACGGGCGGGTCGGCGCTTCGGACGCCGTCGGATGCCGTCTCCGGACCGTCGACACACCTGAGAGCGACGGCCGGCTTCGTTTCACTCACGCTGATGAACCCGGTCACCCTCACCTACTTCGCGGCCCTGGTCCTCGGTTCGTCAGGAGGTGTCGCCGCGACGACAGGGGGAGCGTGCTGTTCGTGACAGGTGCGTTCCTCGCGTCGCTGTCGTGGCAGACAGCAGTAGCAGCGGTCGGCGCGATCGTTGGTCACAAGATGTCTCGACGGGCAAGGGTCGCCACGGGAGTGCTCGGCGCCGCGGTCATCGTCGCCTTGGCGATCAGGATGCTGCTTTCGGCCTGAGGTCGATCACTTGGCTCCGTTCGGGCCCAACCGACACCCAACGCACAGGCACTCCCGCGTCCTTCTCGATGAATCGCAGGTAGGCGAGCGCCTCCTCGGGGAGACCGGCCGCATCGCGCACCTCCGAGATGTCCGCCTTCCAGCCGGGCAGCTCGTGGAGTACCGGCGCACAGTTGTACAGCACCCGTTGCTGTCGTGGGAACTCGGTGTAGTGGGAGCCGAGCGAGCTGTAGGCAGTCGCAACGCTCAGCGTCTCGAACCCCGAGAGGACATCGAGCTTGGTCACGAACAGGTCGGTGAGGGAGTTCACTCGAGCCGAGTAGCGGAGGGCGACCAGATCGAGCCAACCGCACCGGCGTCGCCTGCCCGTGACGGTTCCGTACTCGCCGCCGACACGCACCATGGTCTCTCCCACCTCGTCGTCCAGCTCGGTGGGAAACGGGCCGGTCCCTACGCGAGAGATGTACGCCTTGGCAACTCCGATCACGTTGTCGATTACTTTCGGACCGATGCCGGTCCCGGTGAGGGCGCCTCCGGCGGTCGGGTTGGACGATGTGACGAACGGGTACGTCCCGTGGTCGATGTCGAGCAAGGTGCCCTGAGCACCCTCGAACAGCACATGTCTGCCGCTCTCGATCGCAGACGCGACGAGTAGCGACGTATCGTCTACGTACGGCCGCAGCCGTTCCGCATAGTCCTGGTACTCGCGGACGATCTCCCGTGCGTCCATCGGGAGCTGGTTGTAGACCCTGGTGAGGATCTTGTTCTTCTCGGCTAGTGCGATATCCAGCTTGTCGTTGAAGATCTTGGTGTCGAAGAGGTCCTGGACGCGGATGCCCTGGCGGGCGTACTTGTCCGCATACGCCGGTCCGATACCTCGCTTGGTCGTGCCGATCTTCTGGCGGCCCAGATATCGCTCCTTCACCGCATCGAGCTTGCGGTGATACGGCATGATGAGGTGGGCGTTCGACGAGAGCCGCAGCCGCGAGGGGTCGATCCCCCTGGAGGCGAGCATGTCGATCTCGTCGAGGAGCACACCGGGGTCCACCACGCACCCGGACGCGATCACCGGCGTGCAGTTCGGGTTCATCACCCCGGACGGGACGAGCGAAAGGGCGAAACGCTCGTCACCGACGACAACGGTGTGACCGGCGTTGTTGCCTCCCTGGTAGCGGACGACGAGATCGGCCGTCTCCGCGAAGAAGTCGGTGACTTTGCCCTTCCCCTCGTCACCCCATTGGGTCCCCAGAATGATCGTCGCCGGCATGCCGCGGACGATGGTACCGCTTCGTCTGCCAGGCGGGACAGGCGCGACGTGTCGATAACATGGGATTGGAACGAAAGAGAAGGGCCATCGTGCCGCGGATACGTGCAGGGAACATCGCCGAACACAAGGAGCTGACCAGGGCGCAGATCCTCGATGCCGCACAGCGGCTGTTTCACGATCTTGGGTATCAGAACACGTCACTTGGTGATATCGCCGCGTTGGTCGGCATCGGTAGAACCACCCTGTACGAGTACTTCTCGGACAAGGAGGATCTCGTGGTGTCACTCGTGGAGAGTGAGCTTCCGAAGCTGCTCCATCGACTCGTCGAGTCGGTCGACCCGACAGCACCGCACGCAGAGCAGCTGGCGAGTCTTGCAACCGGCATGGTCCGGTTCGTCGCCACGGACCCGACCCTCGGGGTGATTCTCCACCGGGACATCCCCAAACTGTCAAGAGCAGCGCAGCTTCGGGTTCGAGACGCCCACTCGGAGTTCATGGAAGCGTTCGGACGCATCTACTCCGCCGGAGTCGGGGCCGGTGAACTCCGCTCCATGCCGGTAGATCTGATTGGTCGCCTCCTTCAGGATCTGATCATGTCCGGCGCGAGATTCCTCATCACTCAACCGCGACCAACCGATCGTATGGAAGAGGTCACACGCGCATTGAAGGAGTTTCTGTTCCGTGGGTTGTCAGTGTCGCCAGGAGGGGAGCGCGATGAATTGGCCGGACATCACCGTCCCGGATCTGCCTGAGGATCCAACGACAAGCGATCTTCTTGCCCATTCGCTCGCCTCGTCAGTTGATCGCTTGTTCGTCCATCTCCCTCATCCGGATCACCACTCCGTGCACCAGGCGCGTGTCGCCACTCGCCGGTTGCGTTCGAACCTGCAGACGTTCGGACCCCTGCTTCGCAAAGAGAAGCCGTTGCGGAGAGATCTTCGGGAGCTAGGACAGCTCCTCGGCAGGGTACGAGATCGTGATGTCTTCCAACTTCGGCTTACTAGTGACGCGGAGGCGGCCGAAGCACTGCGGTCCGTCTGGTCTCGGCGTCGGAACTCAGAGTGGGATGAACTCCTGCACTATCTCGAGAGCGATGCGTTCTCGCGCCTGACCATCGAGTTGGCGACATGGGTATGTGCACCGCCGGTGCGAGACGATGGCGAGAAGCCTCCGCTCGACGTCATGGGGCCGCTCGTGCGGCAACGCTGGGTACGACTGGCCGAGCTGGCCCGGAGGCCGGAGCTCGATCCTCCGACTCTGCACCGCGTACGCATTCTCACCAAGAGGGTGCGGTATGGCGCCGAGCTCGTGGCACCGGTCGCGGGGAAACGGGCACGTCGGTTCGCGGCAACTGCGGAGCGATTGCAGGACCTGTTGGGTGAGTACCGCGACGCAACGATCTCCCACGGGATTCTCCTGCGAACTGGCGCACGGCTCCCGTCGCGTCACGCCGTAGTGCTGGGCGAGCTCGCAGGAGTGGAGTGGGCGCGCCGCGCTGAAGCGCTCGGTCAGTGGCGGAACGTATTCGATCACCTCGATCGGAAGAGGTTGCGCCGGTGGATGTGATCCGCGCTGCAGGGGGCGTCATCGTTGCGGATGGGAAGGTCGTGATCGTGCACCGGCCCAAGTACGACGATTGGAGCTTCCCGAAGGGCAAGCTCGACGAGGGCGAGACATTCGAGGAAGCGGCACTTCGGGAAGTCGAAGAAGAAACAGGGCTCATCTGCGTCCTAGATGGGTTCCTCAGGGAGGTCGAGTACCACGTGGAGAGCGGCAGCCACAAGGTGGTCCGGTTCTGGACGATGCATGTCCTCTCCGGCAACATCGAGAATCGCGAGCCCACGAGAGAGGTCGATCTGATCGAGTGGGTGCCGGTCGACACTGCACCCGGCCGGCTCAGCTACTCCATCGACGCAGAGGTGCTGGCTCAGGCCGTGGGTGGGTGAAGCTGGGCGACTTCGGGATCGCTTACTCGGAACCCCCAGTTGTCGAGCATCCACGCTTGACTGTCGAGTCCCGAACGGTCGAGCCGGTCATAGGTCCCGTCCTGTCCGAGGAGTCGCGCCTGCGCCGTGTCTTTGAGGTGGACGTTGAGTGCACCGTCGCGGATGAGCGCGAGATCCGACCCTTCGACAGGGAACAGCAGCTCGACCCGGCGGTCGAGGTTGCGAGGCATCAGATCGGCGCTTCCAACGTACAGCTCTTCGTCGCCGCCGTTGTGGAAGTAGTACATGCGGGTGTGTTCGAGGAATCGTCCAACCACCGAGGTGACGGAGATGGTGTCACTCAGCCCTGGGATGCCGGGGCGCAGCGAGCAGATAGCTCTGATCTGGAGGTCGATCTTCACGCCCGCCTGGGAAGCCTGATAGAGCGCCCGGATCACCTGCTTGTCGACCAGTGCGTTTGCCTTGAATGCCAGGTACCCGTCGCCGTGGGTGCGATGGCGGGCGGTCTCTCGCTGGATCTTCGACAGGAGTTCGGATCGCATGGCGGTCGGAGCGACGAGCAGCTTGCGGTAGGCCGTCTGATGCGCATACCCGGTCAGCACGTTGAACAACTCGGAGACGTCTTCCGCGATGTCCTCATCGATAGTGAATAGGCCCAGATCCGTGTAGATGCGGGCCGTCACCGGGTTGTAGTTGCCGGTGCCGAGGTGGACGTAGCGACGCAGTTCTGACGACTCTCTGCGTACCACCATGGTCATCTTGGCGTGGGTCTTGAGGCCGACGAGCCCGTACACGACATGCACCCCCGCCTTTTCGAGTGCTCGCGCCCAACCGAGGTTGTTCTCCTCGTCGAAGCGGGCTTTCAGCTCGACCAGCACGCTGACCTGACGGCCGTTCTGGCGGGCCTCGAGGAGGGCGTCGACAATCGGCGAGTTGGCTCCCACCCGGTACAGGGTCTGCTTGATGGCCAGTACCTTCGGGTCGTTTGCGGCTTGGCGCAGGAAGTCGACGACGGGCAGGAACGAGTCGTAGGGGTGGTAGAGGATGATGTTCTGCTGTCTGATGGCACTGAAGATGTTGTCCGTGCCGGTGAGCGCCGGGGGGATCGATGGTTTGAACGGCTCGTCTTTCAAGTCGGCCCTGTCGATGGCCATCAGCTCGGTGAAATCTGCAAGACCGAGAGGACCATCGAAGTCGAAGATCTGATACGGTGCCAGGCCGAGGTTCTTGATCAGCATCGCTCTGACCCACTCGGGCATCTCATGGTCGATCTCCAGCCGGACGGCCGAGCCGAATGGTCGGAGTCCCACGCCCCGCTCGACTGCCGCCGAAAGATCGGCGGCCTCGTCCTCTTCGATCTCGACATCGGCGTCACGGGTGAGTCGGAATGGGTACGCAGCCACCACGTCGACCCCCGGGAACAGGAGATCGAGGTTTGCGGCGACTACCTGCTCGATCCACACGAATGTGTTGGTCGACTCGACCAGCCCGAGGGTTTCGTACCTGTCCGCCGACTCTTCGCTGGGGACTTTGAGGAGGCGTGGAAACACGGCCGGCACTTTGAGGCGTGCGAACAGTTCTCCGCGTTCGGGGTCGTTCACAAGGACGGCCAGGTTCATGCTGAGGTTCGCGATGTGGGGGAACGGTCGCCCCGGATCGAAGGCAAGGGGGGTGAGCGCAGGGAAGATCTGTCGTTTGAAGTGGCGGCGGAGGAGTTTGCGCTGCTTGCCTTTGAGTTCGCCGTACGGCACGACCGCGATACCGGCGTCGTCCAACGCTGGGAGGAGGTCGTCGTGATAGCACGACATCATCGTTTCGAGCTGAGGCAGGAGGTTCTTGCGGATTTCGGCGAGCTGCTCGGACGGGGTCATTCCATCCGCCGGCGCTTCGAGGACACCTGATTCGAGCTGTCGACGGAGCCCAGAGACACGGATCATGAAGAACTCGTCGAGGTTCGATCCGAAGATCGACAGGAACTTGACCCGTTCGAGAAGCCGATTTCTCGTATCCAGCGCCTCTTCCAGCACCCGTTCGTTGAAAGCGAGCCAGCTCAACTCGCGATTGAAATACAACGACGGATCGTCGAGGTTGTGTATCAAACGTGCCAGTTCGGTCGTCATCTGTTCTCGCTTATCGGCTGCACCTGAGACCGAATATACCGATTTGTGACCGAAACGGTACCCTGGCAGGGTGAAGACCCTGCTGCTGATGCGCCACGCCAAGTCCGATTGGAAGGCGCAATTCGACCATGACCACGAGCGTCCATTGAACGGCAGAGGCGAGGAGTCGGCCAAGTTGATGGGCGAGATTCTGTCTCGGGCAGTGGAGGTTCCGGAGTCGGTGGTCACGTCGAGCGCCCTCAGGGCCGAGTCCACCGTCAGACTGGCCGCTGCAGAAGGCGGCTGGACCTGCCCGGTCCGGGCGACCGACAGGCTGTACAACACCCGCTTCGAGACGGTTCTGGAGGAGGTCCTCGCCGAACCTGATACGACCACCAGGTTGATGATCGTGGGTCACGAGCCCACATGGTCGACCATGCTGTCTGAGTTGGTCGGCGGCGGTCGCCACCCGTTCGCGACCGGCGCCGTTGTCAGGATCGATCTGCCCGCGGAAACGTGGGGCGCGGTCCGCATCGGAACGGGTGAGCTTCGGTGGTTGCTCACGCCACGGCTTGCGGCAGCGGTACTGGCCTCCTGACACGTTCACTCGACGTTCACCTCACTGCGATGTTCCGGCCATGTAACGTTCCTACCGTGTCCGTCCAATTCAAGGAGCAGACAGGTTGAACGGATCCGACACGACCGAACAGGGAGTCGTATTCGACATGAAGGGACTTCACGTGTTCTACGGGGACTTCCCCGCCGTTCGAGACATCTCTCTTCAAGTCCGAACAAACGACATCACGGCGTTCATCGGTCCGTCCGGGTGTGGCAAGTCGACTGTGTTGCGAGCGCTCAATCGGATGAACGATCTCATTCCAGGAGCGCGCATCGAAGGGCAGGTGTTGTATCACGGTCAGGACCTGTATGCCGCCGGTGTCGATCCTGTCGAGGTGCGCAGGCGTATCGGCATGGTGTTTCAGAAGCCGAACCCATTCCCCAAGTCGATCTATGACAACGTCACGTTCGGGCCCAAGCTCGCGGGAATGGACGCCGACCTGGATGACGTCGTGGAGGACTCCCTTCAACGCGCTGCACTGTGGGACGAGGTGCGTGACAAACTCGACCAGTCGGCGATGGCGCTCTCCGGCGGTCAACAGCAGCGCCTTTGCATCGCTCGGGCGATCGCCACGAAGCCGGACGTGATCCTGATGGACGAGCCTGCGTCTGCACTGGACCCGATCGCCACGCAACGAATCGAGGAGTTGATGTTCGACCTCAAGCGCGACTACTCGATCGTGGTCGTGACTCACAACATGCAACAGGCCGCCAGAGTGAGTGACCGGGCCGCCTTCTTCAACGTCGACGTGCGCGAGGATGGCGCGAGGACCGGTGTACTCGTAGAGTTCGATTCGACCGACAAGATCTTCACGAACCCAAACCGGAAAGAGACCGAGGACTACATCACGGGACGGTTCGGATGACCGGGCGACGACGATTCCACGAGCAACTCGACGATCTCGAACACCTTGTGATCGAGATGGGGCATAGCGCGGAGGCACAGGTCGGTCGGGCGGTGAATGCACTCGTGACGGCCGATCTCGACGAGGCCGGAGTGGTCATCGCCCGGGATCTGGAGTTGGACCAGATGTACCTCGACGCTCACAGGCAGTGGCTCGTGGTGTCGGCGGAGCAGCAACCGGTCGCCGGCGATCTGCGCCTGCTGGTTGCACTGTTGCACATGGTGGTCACGTTGGAGCGGATGGGCGATCAGGCAGTCAACATCGCAAAGGTGACCCGTTCTGTTATCCACCTGCCGATGAGCGAGGGGGTGCTCGAGGTCATTCAGGAGATGGGTGATCTAGTGCGGCCGATGATCAGGACGGCACTCGACGCGTTCTTGCAGCGAGACGTGGAGCTCGCTCAGACCCTTCCCAGCCTGGATGATCCGGTCGATCGACTGAACGGTGAGATCTATGAACGAGTCCTGGCGTGCGACTTCGGTGATCAGGGCCTGCAGTGGGGTGTGAGGATGATCATGGTTGCGAGAGCGCTCGAGCGTGTTGGCGACCAAGCCGTCGATATTGGCGAGCAGGTCGCCTTTCTTCTCACCGGGGAACTCGTGGAGTTCTCGCAGTTCGATGACGACTGATCGTGTTCTCATCGTCGAGGACGAGTCGACATTGGCCGCCTCGGTCCGGTTCCATCTCGAACGGGAGGGCTTCGAAGTGGACGTTGCGCTAGATGGTATCCAGGGCCTGGAGTCGTTCAGGGCTCGCGAGCCGGACATCGTGCTCCTCGACTTGATGCTGCCAGGGATGCCCGGCATGGATGTGTGCCGCCAGATCCGTACGACGTCCGATGTGCCCGTGATCATGTTGACAGCGAAGGATTCGGAGGCCGACATCGTTGCGGGGCTCGAGGTTGGTGCCGATGACTACGTCACGAAGCCGTTCTCTATGCGCGAGTTGACAGCGCGTGTCAGGGCCAATCTCCGGCGCCCCGTTGCCACGGAGCAAGATGTGGTATTGACGGCCGGGCCGTTGACGTTGGATCCCGTTCGTCACGAAGTCAGGCTGGAGGGCAAGGAGGTAGAGCTCAGACCGAAGGAGTTTGCCTTGCTCGAGATGCTGCTCCTCGAAAGGGGCCGGTTGGTGACGCGGAGCACCCTTCTGGAGACGGTGTGGGGACCGGCATTCTATGGAGATCCCAAGACGCTCGACGTGCACATCCGGAGGTTGCGGGCGAAGATCGAGAAGGATCCTCACAGGCCCGAGCTGATCTTGACGGTTCGGGGCTTCGGCTACAAGCTCGCCGATGTCTAGAAGGGCTCTCTTCTGGCAGCTTTCGGCGGTGCTGATCGTCGCAGCGATTGTCGCCGTGCTGTCCGGTGCGGGCGTCGTTCGACCATGGATCGGAGTCGCCGTCGCCGCTATCGGGGTCAGTCTTGTCCTGTTGATTCCGGGTCGTCGAGACGTGCGGATGATTCGGACCATTCGTGAGCGTGTGGAGACGACGGTATCTGCCCACGGCGGCACTTTCGTGCGGCATGCCGGAAGTGACCTCGAGCGCCTCTCGTCGTCGGTTGGCTCACTCATCAAGACCGCAGAGGCGGTGCAGTCAGCGAGGGAGGCGTCGGATCGAGAAGTCGACTCGATCCTGTCGACCCTAGGGGAGGGCGTTGTGATCGCCGACACGGCGGGGGGTGTGTACCTGGTCAATGATGCTGCCCGTCGCATGTTGGAGAACGGTGGCGGCGCCGGCATGACCCGGGCCCCTGCCTCGATCCGAAGGCTGGTTCGCCATATCTCGTCGGGAGCGGCCCTTGCGACCGAGGTGTTCGAACACGGACGTCCGTCGAGATGGCTCCATGCAACGGTGAAACCGGTAGGAGAGCGACGAGCATTGATCGTCCTGCACGACGTGACTGCAAATCGGCAGGCGGCGGAGATCATGAAGGACTTCGTTGCCGACGCATCACACGAACTCAAGACACCGGTTGCCGGGATCCTGGCCGCGAGCGAGACGATCCAGAGCGCGCTACCCGACGAACCGGAGACTGCCGCGACCTTCGCAGAGCGACTCCACGACGAGGCGCTTCGACTCGCTGCGCTCGTCTCCGATCTTCTCGACCTTTCGAGGTTGGAAGCTGACCGTCCAGCAATGGAGGTCGTTTCATTGGTGCCCATCGTCGAGACAGAGTTCAAGGACCGGCGAGCGGCGTTCGACGAGTCGGGCATCGGTCTGGAGTCCTCGCTCGTCGAGGTGAAGGTGCGTGCAAACGCAAGGGAGATTGCTCTCGCGGTGGGGAACCTCATGGAGAATGCGAGGGTCTACTCCGAGGCCGGTTCGACGGTGCATGTTGCTGTGTCGATGGATGACGACCGTGCACTCGTGACCGTCGCCGACCAGGGAAGTGGGATCCCTGCACGAGACCTCCCGCGGGTCTTCGAGCGCTTCTACCGAGTCGACACTGCACGATCGCGACGGTCGGGGGGACGGGGCTGGGACTCGCCATCGTCAAGTATGTCGCAGAACGCCACGGGGGAGGGGTCGAGGTGGAGAGTGCGCTTGGGGTCGGCTCCACATTCCGTTTCTGGATACCCAAGGTTTGAGGCCAGCTCGCTGGCCTCAAACCGTTTTCGGTTGTGGGTTCTCGGTAGGGATCGCGCGCTCTGCGGTCTCGCCGTGTCCGGGGTTGCGTTCTCACCGATAACCGAAAACCAACAACTCAAGAACGGCGGGCAGCGCACGTTCCTACCGACAACCGAAAACTGAAGACCCAAAACGGTGGGGCGGGCAGAGCCCGCCCTACATTCACCTGTCGTTCATGTTCCCGCAAGTTGGGGGTCACGTGGCCTGCGTATGGTTTGGATGGACCGGGCCGTCGAAGGCCCGGGTTGAGAACAAGGAAGGGTGAAATGAAGCCACTCAGGCTGATACCTCTGATGATTGCCTTCACGTTGGTATCCACCGCGTGCGGTGGGGGATCCGGCGCCACAACGGCAGTGGGCTCGACGAACACAACAGGATCCATGCAGGCCGACTTGCTCGGGGCGGGAGCGTCCTTTCCGGCGCCCATATACCAGGAGTGGATCGGCGCCTACCAAAGTGTCGAGCCGGACGTGTCGATCAACTACCAGTCGATCGGCTCGGGCGGGGGTGTCGAGCAGTTCATCGGACAGCAGACCGACTTCGGCGCGTCCGACGCGTTCCTCAAGGACGACGAGATCGCCGCGGCGCAGGCAGCACGCGGGTGTGATCCGATTCACATTCCGACGGTGTTCGGGGCAGTCGCCGTCGCGTACAACGTCGAAGGACTCGACTCACTGACCCTGTCGGGCTCCGTGCTCGCCGACATCTTCCTCGGCACCATCACCAAGTGGAACGATCCCGCGATCGCAGCCCTCAACCCAGACGTCACCATGCCCGACGAGGACATCATCGTGGCGCACCGTTCTGACGGTTCCGGAACCACGAGCATCTTCACGACATACCTGAGCAGTGTCTCGGACGCGTGGAAGAGCGGCCCCGGCGCCGGCAAAGAAGTCGAGTGGGCCGCACCGAACTCGGTCGGCGGAGAGAAGAACGACGGTGTGACCGCCCAGATTCAGCAGAACCCAGGTGCGGTCGGCTACATCGAACTGTCCTACGCGATGGAGAACGACATCCCCATCGCCAAGATGGTCAATGGCGACGGCAATGCGATCGAGCCCACGCTCGAGTCGACCGCTGCAGCGGCCGATGGCATCACCATCCCTGACGACCTTCGGTTCAACATCCTGAACGTCGGCGGCGAGGGATACCCGATCGCCGGTGCGACCTGGTTGCTCGCGTGGAAGTGCGGCTACGACCAGGCGAAAGCCGACGCGCTGAAGGCCTGGATCACCTGGGACCTCAAGAACGGCGACGACCTCGCTCGTGAGCTGCTTTACTCGCCACTGCCCGACTCATTGCAGGAGAAGGCGCTGGCGAAGGTCGACCTGATCAACTCGGAGGGCTGATCGGATCGAGAGTTGACAGCTCGGAAGGGTCCCGGGCATCCGGGACCCCTCCGGAGTGAAAGGAAGGGGCGTGGCAGTAGCAGACAGTCTGTCGGGACGCCGGCGGGGACGGCTCCGTGCCGATACGACGTTTCGCCTGATCCTCGGATTTGCGGGCGCCAGTGTCTTGCTCATTCTTGCTGCGATGTTGATCTCGACAACCATCCAGGCGTGGCCGGTCTTCCGGCACGAGGGCTGGTCGTTCGTCACGAGTTCCGTCTGGGATCCGGGAACATCGCGAACGGAGATCACGGGGCAGTATGGGGCGCTTTCGTTCATCGTCGGAACGCTCGTCACATCGGTGATTGCGTTGATCATTGCCGTGCCGCTGGCGGTCGCGGTGGCGCTCTACATCACTCAGGCCGCGCCCAAGAGGGTGGCGGGACCGCTCACCTACACGATCGAGATGCTGGCTGCGGTGCCGAGCGTCGTCTTCGGACTGTGGGGCTTGCTGTTCTTCGTTCCGAGCGTCTTGCGGCCCATCATGGACTTCGTTGCCGGCACGCTGGGCTCCTTCATCCCCTTCCTTGGCGGTCCCGTTGTGACCTACAACTACTTCGCTGCGGGCGTCGTCCTGGCGTTCATGGTTCTGCCGATCATCATGGCCGTCACCAGAGAGGTGATGGCGAACACGCCGGAACCAGAGATCTCGGCCGCCTATGGGCTCGGAGCGACCCGCTGGGAGATGATGCGACACGTCGTGCTGCCAAGGGCACGGCCGGGCATCATCGGAGCCACCATGCTCGGGCTGGGCCGGGCACTCGGTGAGACGATCGCCGTTGCCATGCTCATCGGGGGATCGCAGCGGATTTCCGACTCGATCTTCCGTGGGGGTCAGTCGATGGCGGGCATCATCGCAGTGACGTTCCAGGAAGCGGCTCCGGAGAACGTGAAGGCACTCATCGGCG
>CAWHCO010000005.1:0-125291 GCA_963827865.1 uncultured bacterium
CCGCATCACTGATCAATGCTGTCGTCGGCATCGAAGACGAACGCTTCTGGTCACACGCCGGTGTTGATCTACGCGCACTCGCGAGGGCGATCGTGGACAACCTGGACTCCGGAGGCGTCGTCGCGGGTGCCTCCACGATCACGCAGCAGTATGTCAAGAACGTCATCCTGACGCCAGAGGTGACCGCTGAGCGCAAGCTCACCGAAGCCGCTCTCGCTCTTCGCCTCGAGAAGACGCTCACCAAGAAACAGATCCTCGAGCGGTACATCAACACGGTCTACTTCGGCGATGGCGCCTATGGCGTCGGTACCGCGACCGCCCACTTCTTCGGCAAGGCGCCTTCCCAGCTCACCGTAGGAGAGTCGGCACTCCTCGCAGGACTCATCCAATCTCCCTCGGATACCGATCCCTACCGTCATCCTGAGGCGGCGCTCGCCAGGCGACGGGTGGTCCTCAACAAGATGGTCGAGTTGGGCTGGCTCACCGAGGACGAAGCAGAGTCCGCCGACCAGGAACCGCTCACGCTTCGACCACGGGACACGAACAACCACGATCGGTATCCCTACTTCACTGAAGAGGTCAAGCAGCTCCTCCTCGACGACCCGGCGCTTGGCGCCACGGCCCAGGACCGCTACAACGCCCTCTTCAGAGGCGGACTGCGCATCTACACGACGCTGGACCCCATCGCTCAGGAGGCCGCCCACGCGGCGATCAACGACGTCCTGGGAGATGCCACGCCAGCCGCGGCGCTCGCTGCCGTCGACCCACGGACGGGCCATGTGGTGGCGCTCGTCGGTGGGAAGGATTTCTATGACCCGGAGGACACTCACGCTCAGTTCAACCTCGCTGTCCAGGGCCGGAGACAAGCCGGTTCCTCATTCAAACCGTTTGCACTCGCAGCTGCTCTCGAGGATGGCTTCACCCTCGACTCGGTATTCAAGGGTGGCCGATCTATCACGGTCCAAACGGATTCCGGCCCCTGGTCGGTCGAGAACTACGACGGTGCCACATTCCCCGACCTCACACTCCTCGAGGGAACCGTCTTCAGCGTCAACGTCGTGTATGCGCAGGTCTCTCGGGCGGTGGGGGCCCAGCATGTCGTCGACGTTGCAGAGGCGGCCGGTATCACCAGCGATCTCCAACCGTACCCGTCGATCGTCCTCGGCGCGCAAGAAGTCTCCCCCCTCGACATGGCATCTGCGTATGGAACCTTCGCGTATGACGGAGTTCACGTGGACCCGATCTTCGTTACTGCTATCGACACCAACGAAGGAGTAAACATCTGGGAGCCGGTCCCGGTCGTCACCCAAGCAGTGTCAGGCGATGTTGCGCAGCAGGTGACGGCGGCGCTTACCGAGACCGTCCGTCGCGGCACGGGCCAGCAGGCCAAGATCGGCCGGCCCATCGCCGGCAAGACCGGCACGTCGCAGGAACATCGAGACGCCTGGTTCGTCGGGTACACCCCCGAACTCTCTGCGGCCGTGTGGGTGGGCTTTGCGGAGGCGCAGATACCCATGGAGCCCCCGAACACCCCATTCACGATCACCGGAGGGACCTGGCCGGCCCAGATCTGGTCACGTTTCGCCTCTGTCGCTCTGGGCGGGACACCCTACGGACAGCTCGCCGAAGCCGACACCGACGGGATGGTCACCGTCGAAATCGACCTCTCAACCGGCTTCCTCGCCGGCCCGTACTGCCCACGATCCCACGTCGCCAGGATTCGAGTTCCCGCCGACCAGGTTCCAACGGTCGTCTGCCCCGTCCACAACCCGGCGGGGGTGGTCGAAGCCGGTGCCTCGACCGTGCCTGATGTGATCGGGATGGACCTGGGCTCGGCTGTGGAGGCTCTCACCACGGCTGGATTCGGGAACCGGATCGAGTGGAAGGACGGTGGCTCACTTGCCCAAGGAACAGTGTTCAACCAGGCACCTTCGGGGGGCTTCCCGGCCGAATCCGGAAGCTCAGTGACGCTGGTCGTCGCGGGGCCGGAACCCGGTTCTGTCATTCCCTCCCTCGTCGGCTTCCCTCTCGCGCAGGCGGTTCAAGACTTGGAAGACATCGGCGTCGCCGTGAATGTCATCACCAAGGCCGAGGCGGACCCGAACGATGCCGCTCGCCGAGCCGGGGTTGTGTGGAAGCAGGACCCGGCGGCAGGAGCGGCCGCAGACGGCACCACCGTTACACTCTGGGCGAATCCCTGAGCCGAAGCCCGAGGGGCTTCGGCTGTATTCAGTCTTCAGTCTTCAGTCTTCAGTTTTCGGCAAGACCGCGACACAGTGCACTCACAGACCGTGAGCGAGGCGCTCGGCGAGCGTCCTACCTATGACCGAAAACCCGAGACCGACAACAGCGAGCGAAGCTCGCTACTGCACCAGGACGAATCGCCACAGTCGCTCGGTTGCTTTCGTGATACCTATCCTCGGAGTGGCTATCACCTTGCCGGGGATCTCGTCGGCCAAGGTCAGCCTTGCCGGTCCGGTCGACAAGCTCGTCCCATCCAGGTCCCCCGTGATGCCGAGTGCCTGGCACAGTTTGCCTGGCCCGTCGCACAGGTGATCTTCCCGGCCCCGACGGCTTCTCATCAGCGCCTCCCCGGCGATAGGCGTGCCCGCTCGCAGGAGCACTGCCTCTCCCCTGCCAGCCGGGCCTGTCACGACGTTCGCACACCAGTGCACGCCGTAGGAGCGGTACACGTAGAGGGTGCCCGACTCCTGGAACATCGACTGGTTGGAGTGCCGCGGTCCGCGAAACGCGTGGCTGGCCGGATCCTCGGCGTCGTATGCCTCGACTTCGGTCAGCATCACTTCTGTCGGTGTCCCGTCGAGCTCGGTGCGAACGTGGGCGCCGAGCAGCGAACGTGCTACCTGGTCGACCGGCAGGTCCGGGATCATCCCGAGAGGTGCAGCAGGAGGGCTTTGAACGTGTGCAGTCGGTTCTCTGCCTGATCCAGGACCCGAGACCTCGGATGATCGACCACCTCGTCGGTGACCTCGCTTCCCCTGTGTGCAGGAAGGCAGTGCAGGAAGATCGCATCGGGCTTGGCGCGGTCGAAGAGGTCGAGATCAACTCGGTAGCTGGAAAACAGCCGATTGCGTTCCGCCGCTTCCGCCTCCTGACCCATGGATGCCCACACGTCTGTGTACACGACATCTGCACCGGAGACCGCTTCGATGGGATCGTTGGTCACGACAACCATCCCTCGGGTACGGGCCTTCGCGACGTAGCTGGGAGCGGGTTCGTAGCCAGGCGGCGTGGCGAGGCGCATCTCCATGCCCATCATCGTACCGCCCAGCATCAGCGAATGCGCGACGTTGTTGCCGTCCCCGACATACGCAACCACCGTTCCTTCTGGCGCCCGATGTTGGGTGATCGTGTGAAGGTCGGCCAGCGCCTGGCAGGGATGTTCCAGATCCGAGAGGAGGTTCACGACCGGCGACCGCGCGTATCGTGCCACCTCGACGAGGTCGGAGTGGTCGAAGACCCGCATTGCGATCACGTCGAGGTATCTGTCGAGCACGCCGGCGAAGTCCTTGACGGCCTCGCGGGTGCCGAGACCGACCTCCTGTTGCCCGAGCACGACGGGGATCGCCCCTACCTGCGCCGACGCCAACTCAGTGGACACTCTCGTCCTGGTCGAAGGTTTCTGAAAGAACAGCCCGACGCTGCGCCCACGGAGGGCACCCGCGACCGACGCCGGGTCGGTTCGCACAGCCTCGGCGCTGGCGACCACGGAACGGAGCTCTTCAGAGCTCAGGTCGTCGACATGAAGGAAGTCCATCGTCAGGTTCCTCCTCGGAGACGGCCGCCGAGTTCCTCGGCAACCGAAGCAATGATTCGTCCTCTATCCACGCGTACATCCTCGTTGGTGAGGGTGGACGTCGGCGAGCGGAATGTCAGCTGCATCGCCAGACTCTTTCGGCCGGGGCCGAGGATTCGCCCCTTGAAGAGGTCGAACAGCTCGACCCGCTCGAGGTCGGATCCAGCCGCCCGTCGCACCGTGCCAAGCAGCTCCGACGCATTCACTTCGTCGGCGACGTCGAACGCGAGGTCGAAGACGATCGGGGGATAGTTGCTCGGCTCGCGGAACTCCCAGTACCCGTGTGGGCCCACGATCGTGCCCAGGCGGAACTCCCCAGCGGCCACTCGACCATCCAAATCGAAGCTGCGTGCGACGGCCGGGTGGAGCTCGCCAAAGACGCCTAGGTCGATCTCGCCTGTCTTGACGACGGCACATCTCGTCGGGTGAAACCCCGGAACCTCTGCCGATTCGATCTCCACATCCAGATCCATCGCTTGCACGATCATCATCGAGACGGCTTGTGCGGTCGAAAAGTCGACCTCGTGGCGCCGAACGCCGAGTATCGCTGGTCCGAATTCTCCCGCCAGGACGAACCCGAGCGTCTCGGGTTGGTGTGGGATGTGCGGATCGACCGGATCGGGTTCGTCGAGGAACACCCTCCCGGTTTCAAAGAGCGCAACCGACGGCATCCCTCTGCTCGTGTTGAAGCGAACCGCATTCAGGAGGCCAGGCAACAGCGTGTTCCGTAGCATCGATTGCTCTTCGCTCACAGGGTTGCGAAGCCGGATGGCATCTGCGGGATCTCGATGCAAGGCCGACAGGTCCGATGGCGCCATGAAGGTCCATGTCGATGCCTCCGAGAGTCCGGCACCCACGAGCACCGATCGCAGTGTCCGAAGCCTTCGATCGCGTTCTTCGAGGCCAGTCCCGGGCCCGTGGGGCAATCGACCGGGAATCCTGTTGAGGCCGTAGAGCCGGCCCACTTCCTCCACGAGATCGGCCGGACGGGTGACGTCTGGACGGTAGGTGGGAACCGTGACGATGAGGGGGTCGGCGCCGGAGACCTCGAATCCGAGTCGATTGAGCAGGTTTGAAGTCTCCTGAACCCCGACCGGAACCCCGAGGAGCCGCGCTGGCTCCCCTGCCGGCAGATTCACCTGCCATGGCTGGATCGGCTTCGGGTACGCGTCCTTCGCTCCCGGTGCAGGCGTCCCACCTGCGAGTGTGGCGATGAGTGCCGCAGCCCGCTCGGCAGCCAGGCTCGGAAGGTGTGGATCGACGCCCCGCTCGAAGCGGATGGATGCCTCGGTGCGAAGCCCGTGTCGTCTGGCCGTATGCATGACCGTTGGTGCGTCGAAATGGGCTGCTTCGATCAGGACGCGGGCGGTTTCGGACCCAACCTCGGTCTCTTCGCCACCCATGACGCCCGCAAACGCGATGACCCGATCGGGATCCGTGATCAGGAGGTCCTCGGGGGTGATGTCGTGGTTCTCCCCATCCAAGGTTCGCAGGTGCTCGCCTCGACGGCCCTTCCGAACGATGATCGTCTCCGATGGGATCGTGTCGAGATCGAAAGCATGCAACGGTTGACCCAACTCGAGGAGGACGTAGTTGGTGATGTCGACGATCGCGCTGATCGCTCTCACGCCTGCATCTCGCAGGCGGAGGCGCATCCACAGAGGTGAGCGGACCGCCGCGACTCCCCGCACCTCCCGGGCGACATAACGGGGGCAGCCCTCCGGGTCTTCCAGGACGATGCGAGCATCGCTCGGCTCCCCTGCCTCCTCCAGCTCGACGGTCGGCATCCTCACTGGGACGTCGTAGTAGGCGGCGAGGTCACGGGCGAGACCGAGAATCGACATGGCGTCGCCGCGGTTCGGTGTGATCGACAGATCGAAGATCACGTCCGGGTAGGGCAGCGACTGGGAGAAGTCGGTGCCGATCACTTCATCGGGACCGAGGACGAGGATCCCTTCTCGGTCGTCGCCGAGCCCGAGTTCGGACTCTGAACAGATCATGCCGTGGGACTCGATACCCCTGATGGTCCGAACACCGACTTCCAGGCCCCCTGCCAGTACCGCCCCCGGGAGGGACACGGCAACGACGGCGCCCTCTTCGAAGTTGTGCGCGCCACAGACGATGTCCTCGACTCGGCCACCGACGTCCACCTTGCAGAATCTGAGTCGGTCTGCCCGGGGATGGGAGTCGATCTTCTCGACGCGCCCTACGACCACACCGGAGAACGGCGC
The DNA here is from genome assembly GCA_963827865.1 of uncultured bacterium. Lineage (GTDB taxonomy): Bacteria > Actinomycetota > Acidimicrobiia > Spongiisociales > UBA4744 > CAYLHS01. The sequence goes on from CAWHCO010000005.1 coordinate 6,049, forward strand.
CTCCCGGATTTCGTATCCCTCGACTTCATGCCCGAGCGACGCGAAAACCTCTGCAATGTGCTCCGGGTCCTCCTCGGGAATGTCCACGAACTCCCTCAGCCAACGCAGCGACACGTTCATCGAAACTGCTCCAGTACTCGCAGGTCGTTTTCGAAGAAGTGTCGGATGTGGTGAATGCCGTGGCGTACCAGTGCCAGGCGTTCGACGCCGACACCGAACGCGAACCCTGAAACGCCCGTCGGGTCATAGCCAACACCCTCGAAGACATTCGGGTCCACGACACCGCAGCCGAGCAGTTCGATCCAACCGGTTTGGCCACACACTCGGCACCCCGTTCCATCACAGTTGAAGCAGGACACGGCCATCTCGGCAGACGGTTCAGTGAACGGGAAGAAGTGCGGGTACATGCGAATACGACGCCCCTCGCCGAAGAAACGCTCCATGAAGTACTGCAGTGTCCCTTTCAGGTCGGCCATCGACAAACCCTCATCGACGGCTAGGCCCTCAATCTGCGTGAACACGGGTGAGTGGGTCGCGTCGAGCGTGTCCGACCGATACACACGGCCGGGAACGATGACGTAGACCGGTGGCTCGTGCGACTCCATGTAGCGAACCTGCATCGGCGACGTCTGCGTGCGTAGCAACACCTCGTCGGCGGGGTCACCCCAGTCGACGTAGATCGTGTCCGACTCCAGACGAGAAGGGTGTGTCGCCGGCGTGTTGAGTGCATCGAAGTTGTACGCTGCCGTCTCGACTTCGGGGCCGGACGCGACCGCATACCCGAGCGCGGTGAAGATATCCACCACTTCTTCGGCCGTCTCCGTCAGGAGGTGGTGGTAGCCCCTCGGAAGCTGTAGAGCCGGGAGGGTTGGGTCGACTCGCTCGACCTCGAGAAGCCGATCTTCCGCGGCTGTCTCCAGCTCCTCCCGCCTGGCATCGAGCCGGGACTTGAAGTCCTGGAATGCCTCATTGAGCATCGCGCCCACTGCGGGACGCTCCTCAGGGGGAAGCTTCCCCAATTCTCGTCGACGCTGCGCAATGATCGACGTCTTGCCTATCAGCTCGCGTTCCAACTCGTCGAGTTGATCGAGATCGTCGATGGCAGCGATGCGCACTGCTGCTTCTTCTCTAGTGATCCGATCCATCGTTCCGGCAGGTTAGCGCGCCCCTGACTCGGGGCCCGATCCCTCCTGACCTCGACCGCGACCATACGCGTAGGCGAGGATGCCTGCAGCTACGGCTGCATTGAGGCTCTCCACGCCGATCGGAATCGTCACCTTCAAGTCGACTTCGAGCTGCTCCGGCAATCCGTGCGCCTCACTTCCTATGAGGATCGCAGGAAGGGGGACGGCCCGGAGAGTGCCGGGATCGGTGCCTCCCCTGGGCACGGCCGCCACGACTGAGAACCCGCGGTTCCGCAGATCATCGACCTGGACCTCTCGCTCGATCGTCGTTGCGAAGTGCCCCCCTGCACCCGAGCGAAGTGTCTTCGGTGCCCACGCATCGGCCGACGCGGTCGTTACTCCGACGTCCATGTCAAACGCCGCAGCCGTCCGGATGAGAGTTCCGAGGTTGCCGGGATCCGAGAGGTCGTAGGCGACCAGGCATGGTCTGGTCGCACGACCCGACGGTGGGATTCGCATCACCGCCACCGGGCCACGGGGGTGCAGGGTGGGTGCGAGAAACCGCATCACGTCGGCATTGACCCGAACCGCACCCTCGACGGCGACGTCATCCTCCAGTGCGAAGATCGACTCCACCGGATACCCTGCGGCGGCGGCCGCCCTGATCAGGTTCGGACCCTCGAGAAGCGTCAGATTGGTACGACGGCGTTCCTTCGTCCTGTGGAGCTTCGCCGCTGCGACGATCCGGGGGTTATGCGTCGAGCGAACGAGCAGCGGAGGCCGCCTCGACGAGCTGGGTGAACGCCGACGGGTCACTGACTGCGAGTTCAGCGAGCATCTTTCGGTCGATGTCGATGTCAGCCGCCTTCAACCCGGCCATCAGCCTCGAGTATGTCGTCCCGTTCTGGCGCGCGGCAGCGTTGATGCGCTGAATCCACAAGCTTCTGAATTCGCCCTTCCGGGCCCGCCGATCCCTGTAGGCGTCGGACATGGCGTGCATGACTTGCTCATTGGCCGTCCGGAATCGCCTGCTCTTGGCTCCCTTGTAGCCTTTCGCCCTGTCGAGCACCTTGCGGTGCTTCTTCTTGCCGTGCACGGCGCGTTTCACTCGTGCCATGTCAACCTCCTAGGCGGGATGCGTTGCGTCGATCGCCACCGGTGAGTTCCTTGGTGCCTTTGAGCTGACGGAACCGCTTCCGGCTCTTGGCGAGCTTCAGGTGGCCCCGTCCGGCCCGCGCTCGGACCAGCTTCCCCGACCCGGTGCGCCGGATTCTCTTGGCGGCGCCCCTGTGGCTCTTGGTCTTCATCGGCTGCTCCTCTCTTCATCGCTCTCGCCCGACTCAGACACCGGCTCGGACGCGAGGACCACCCCATCCCCGTCGCTCTCGCCCGACTCAGACACCGGCTCGGACGCGAGGACCACCCCACCCCCGTCGCTCTCGCCCGACTCAGGCACCGGCTCGGACGCGAGGACCACCCCATCCCCGTCGCTCTCGCCCGACTCAGGCACCGGCTCGGACGCGAGGACCACCCCACCCCCGTCGCTCACAGGCCCCGGCTCGGCGCCGAGGATCACCTCATCCTCGTCGCTCACGGGCCTCCTCGGCTCGGCCTGATGAACGGCACGACGCACCGGAGCGAGCACCATGTGCATGTTGCGGCCTTCCTGCCTCGGCGTCTGCTCCACCTTTGCCGCGTCACCGATCTCTCCGACCAGCTTGTCGATGATCGTGAGCCCTAGCTCCGGTCGGGACATCTCCCTTCCCCGGAACCAGATCGTGATCTTGACCTTGTCGCCATGCTCCAGAAACTTCAGTACCCGATCACGCTTGATCTCGTAGTCGTGCTGACCGATCTTCGGCTTGAACTTGACTTCCTTGATGACCGTTCTGGACTGGTTCTTGCGGGCCTCACGTGACTTCACCGACTGTTCGTACTTGTACTTGCCGTAGTCCATGAGCCGGCACACCGGGGGGTTCGAGCTGGGGGCCACCTCGACGAGATCGAGTCCGAGCTGGTCGGCGAGCCACAGCGCTTCCTGCAGCTTCTTGATCCCTATCTGCGCTCCGTCGGGAGCGACGACCCGCACTTCTCGTGCCCTGATGTACCCGTTGACGCGTAGTTCGGCGATTGCGATCCTCCTCGATGAAAAAACGACAGCAAGCCAAGCCCACTGTCGTTACGTACCGTGGCGCACCTAACGGTGGCCAGGTGGGATGGTCTCCACTTGCATCTGTTGTCGCCGGCAGTATACGGGGAGCGGTTCGACTGTCAATCCTGGTCGAGGATCTGGACGAGACTGTCGAGCAACTCCAAGACGGCCATTGCCGCCTCGTACCCTTTGTTGCCGCGACCAGGAAGTGACCGATCACGCGCGTGCTCATATTCGTGCACGGTCAGGACAGCGTTCCCGATCGGTACGCCTGTTGCGAGCGCCAGCTGGGACAGCCCCATCATCGACTGTGTCGCCACGTGCTCGTAGTGGTCTGTCTCACCTCGGATCACCGCAGCCACCGCTACCACCGCCTCATGGCCTGTCTCGATCAGGTGCTTCGCTGCGACGGCCAGTTCCAGTGCTCCAGGCACCGTGATGACCGTCACCTCAGCCGTGCCCGCTTCTTCGAGCGCCTCCAGCGCCCCTGCCAGCAACGCGTCGGTGATCGCTCCGTTGAACCGAGCGACGACCACACCGATCTTCTTCCCGCCGGTTGGTTCGCCCTTGACCTCACGGACGCGCATCGGCTTCCTCCAGATGGATGAGATGACCGAGCTTCTCGGCCTTGGTCCGGAGGTAGGCGAGGTTCTCGCTCGTCGGTGGCACCTCCAGCGGGACCGTCTCGATGATCTCGAGCCCATATCCTTCGATTCCCGCCCGTTTCGTCGGGTTGTTGGTCAGCAGCCGCATGGTCGTGACGCCCAGGTCGGCGAGTATCAGTGCGCCGACTCCGTAGTCTCGGGCATCCGTCGGGAGCCCCAACTCCAGGTTCGCTTCCACCGTGTCCCTGCCGTGGTCCTGGAGCGCGTAGGCCTCGAGCTTGTGTATGAGCCCGATCCCTCGGCCCTCGTGGCCCCGCAGGTAGAGCACGACTCCGCATCCTTCTTCCTGAACCTGTCGCATCGCGTCACGGAGTTGGAATCCGCAGTCGCACCGCAGGCTCGCAAGCGTGTCGCCTGTCAGGCACTCCGAGTGCACCCTCACGAGCGCGCCATCCTTGCCGGCGACGTCTCCCTTCACCAACGCGATGTGCTCCCTGTGATCGAGCAGGGACTCGTACGCGATGGCTCGGAACTCCCCATACTCGGTTGGAAGCCGGGCTTCCGCACCGCGTCGGATCAGCTGCTGGCGCTCTCTTCGAAACGAGATCAGGTCTGCAATCTGGATGACGGGCAGGCGGTAGTGCTCGGCTAACTCCATCAAGGCATCGAGTCGTGCGATCGCACCGTCGTCGGTGACGATCTCCGCGAGTACACCAGCTGGGTGCAACCCGGCGAGCACAGCCAGGTCGACGGCCGCCTCCGTGTGACCGGCTCGGCGTAGCACCCCTCCCGCCTGGTATCGCAATGGAAAGATGTGCCCTGGCCGTGTGAAGTCATCGCCGTCGATGCGGGGGTCAACGAGCGCTCTGATGGTCGCCGCCCGGTCGGCGGCCGATATCCCGGTGGTTGTCTCAGGCGCGTAGTCGACCGAGACGGTGAACGCCGTGTGACGCCTGTCGGTGCTGTGACTCACCATCATCGGGATGCGTAGTACGTCGAGCCGCTCCCCCACCAGTGGCACGCAGATGAGGCCGCTGGTGTGACGCACCATGAACCCGATCTTGTCCGGTGTCGCCATCTCGGCTGCGAGAATCAAGTCGCCCTCGTTTTCCCTGTCCGCGTCGTCGACAACGACGACGAACTCACCACGCGCGATCGCGGCAACGGCGTCTTCGATGGGTGCAAACGTCATCGCGGTCCACCCATCAGTCGCTCGACGTACTTGGCGATGACATCGACCTCGATGTTGACCCTGCCCCCTACTGGACGCCGGCCAAGGACCGTCACGTCGAGCGTGTGGGGAATCAGTGCAACCTCGAACCAGCCCTGGCCGGCCAACGTGACGGTGAGGCTCACTCCGTCGACCGCGACTGATCCTTTCTCGGCGATGTAGCGGGCTAGCTCGTCCGGAACGTCGATGCGTACCCGAATGCTGTCCCCTTCGGGCTGAAGACGAGAGACGATTCCGATGCCATCCACGTGACCTTGAACGATGTGGCCATCGAAGCGCCCGTCTGCTCGCATAGGGCGTTCGAGGTCGACCTGGTCGCCTGGAGTGAGGTTCCCGAGGTCCGTTCTCACCAGCGTCTCATGCACCACGTCCGCCTGGATTCCCGCCGGCGTACGCGCCACGATCGTCAGGCATACTCCGTTGACGCTCAATGAGTCCCCTACCGCGAGTCCGTCGAGATCCGTGCCGATCAATAGACGTTTCCCTTGATCCGTGCCCTCGATACTCCGGACGGTCCCCACTGCTTCGACGATTCCTGTGAACATCAACTCTCCCCTACGAATGCTTCGATGCGGACGGCTCCACCGATGTGATCGACGGTCGCAACACGTACTGGGTGCACGTCGCCGAGTGTGCGGAACTCGGCGTTGAAGAGGCCCCGCCCAACGCCGCCAGCGAGTGAAGGGGCCAGGTACAGGACCAGGTGGTTCACCAATCCTTCTTCTAGCAGCGACGCAGCGAGCGTTGGTCCGCCTTCAACGAGCACGTGCAGCAGCCCTCGCTCAGCGAGGGCGCGGAGCCCTGCTGGAAGGTCGACGGTCTCCTGACCAGGGGCGGGCCGGAGGATGATGGGATCTCGGGAGAGCACTCGTGACCCCGGAGGCAGCGGCTCAGTCCCTCCCACGACGACGGGGACAGGCTGCGGTCCCTCGTATCCGGTCAGACGCACGTCGAGCAACGGGTCATCCACCCTGAGTGTTCCTGCCCCTACCATGACGGCATCGGCCTGGGCGCGCAACCGATGGGCATCTTGCCGAGCTACCTTCGAGGTGATCCACTTTGAGGTCCCATCGGCGGCGGCTACTTGGCCGTCGAGGGTGGCGGCGGCCTTGAGGGTCACCCACGGAAGGCCGGTCTGGCGGTGGTGGAAGTAGCCAAGATCGAGACGTCGGGCGGCATCTTCCCCCATTCCGAGCACGACGTCGATACCGGCTTCGCGAAGCTGCCTGATCCCCTCGCCCGACACCCTCGGGTCGGGGTCCTCGGTCGCCACGACGACTCTGTCGATCCCTGCTCGAATGATCGCATCCACACATGGCGGCGTGCGGCCGTGATGGGCGCACGGCTCCAAGGTCACGTAGAGAGTTGCGCCTTCCGCTCGGGAACCTGCCTCTTGGAGTGCGAGTGCTTCGGCGTGTGGTGAGCCCGGACCCACATGCCTCCCCATCCCTGCGACGCGACCCTCCGTGTCCACGATCACCGCACCCACTCGCGGGTTGGGATGTGGGCGCGCCTCCGCAGCCAACTCGAGACTGAGGGTCATCCAGCGCTCGTCCACGATCACCTTTCTTCGGGGGCGACCGCGCGCAGGCGTACCGCCCTCCTTCTCTCATCCGGACTGTCACCGTCGGTCTCGGAGTTCCACCGAGTCCACCCGTGCGGGGTCGCGGACTTTCACCGCCGGTCGGGAATTGCACCCTGCCCTGAAGGGGGCTGACAAGAAGTGTACTACCGCCCTCGATCAGGTCGTTCGGCGATCGATCTCGTACGCCGAACCCGCCGTGGATTTGGCGAACTCCTTCATCTCGACAGCCACGGCGGACGCCTCCCATTGGGAGCTGATGGTGCGGGTCCGGTTTGTGGCCACGCCGATCGAGATAGAGATGATCGGATACGCGTGCTGCTCCCCACGCCGGTCACTGACCTCGACGTAGCCTCGCAGTGCGTCGGCAGTGTCGTAGAAGTCGAGGATGCCCGTGTCGAAGATCCGGATTGTCGCCTCGCAGAACTCCACCACTGAGTCCGGGTGCACGACCCCGACGAAGTCGTCACCCCCGATGTGCCCCACGAAGACCGTCCGGTCCTCATTCTCGGCGGCCGCCTCGAGCAGCGCATGCGCCGTGAACTTGATGACCTGGTCGCCTCTCATGAATCCGTAGTGGTCGTTGAACGACTTGAAGTTGTCCAAGTCGGCGTGCACGATCGCGAGCGGTCCTCGCTCTGCGACCCTGCGTTCCATCTCCTCGGAGATCCGGAAGTTGCCTGGCAGGCCCGTGAGGGGAGACACGTCCCGCATGGTCTGCGAGCGCCGGATCACCGCCTTCACTCGTGCGACCAGCTCGTCGACATCGAACGGCTTGTTCACGTAGTCGTCGGCACCAAGGTCGAGCCCTCGGATTCGGTCTTCCGGCATGGTTCTCGCTGTCAAGAGGATGACCGACGTGTTCGCTGCGGAGGGGTGGACACGTAGACGGCGTAGCACGTCGAATCCGTCGAGTTCCGGCATCATGACGTCCAGCAACACGAGATCGGGTGGGTCATTCATCACCGACTCGAGTGCTTGCCTCCCATTGGACGCCTCGGCCACCTCGAAACCCTCCAGTTCGAGGTTCACTCGCACGAACTGAACAATGTCGGGGTCGTCGTCTGCGACCAGAATTCGTTGGACCATCCCGTTCCTCTACTCCACCGACGCTCTCAGCTCTCTCACTGCGGCCGCCGGATCCGTCGTCCTGAACACGGACGTACCAGCGACGAACACGTCCACTCCCGCATCCCGCGCCGCCCGGGCGCTACTGACGGTGATACCACCATCGATCTCTATATCGGTCGAAAGGCCCCGAGAATCAATCAACTTTCTCGCTGCCTCCACCTTTTTGAGCGTCGAGTATGTGAACGACTGACCTCCGAAGCCCGGTTGCACCGACATCACAAGCAGTAGATCGGCGAGTTCCACGAAAGGTTCCACCGCCTCGAATGGGGTCGCAGGGTTCAACGCGAGCCCGAACGTCAGCCCCGCATCTCTCGCTTGGTCCGCTGCTCTGGTGGGATCGGGGTACACCTCGATGTGAACCGTGACGAGGTCCACTCCGGCTCCTCGAAGAGGGTCGAAGTAGACGTGCGGGTTCGTGGTCATCATGTGGCAGTCGAAGAACAGCGACGTTGCCTTCCTCAGCGACGCTATCACCGGAATACCAACACTCAGATTCGGCGCGAAGTGGCCGTCCATGACGTCGATGTGTAGGAGTTCCACATACGGCTCGACTTTCGCAACGTCATCGGCGAGGTGCGCGAGGTCCGCGGCGAGGATGGAGGGGGCGATCCGCGCGGGTTGCATCATCCGAGTGTATCGGCTCTAGGTCAGCGTTCCGGTCATGTGCCCCCGAGCCCATGCTGTGGCACTCATCCGTCGACTCCCCTCCGGCTGTACCTCCAGCAACTCCAGGGCTCCGCGACCCGTTCCCAAAAGCACGAGACCACCTTCGCTGGAGAGCCGGCCTGGTGGAAGCGATGCGGAAGCCGGTCGAGCCCGCCAAACCTTCAGCCGCTCCCCCTCGATGAACGCGTAGGCACCACCACGCGAGGTCGACGCGCGAATCACACGATCCAGACGTTGTGCGTCGTCGGTGACGACCAGTCGGTTGTCGGCCTTGTCGAATCGAGCGGCGTACGTAGCCTCCTCTTCCGGCTGCGACACCGGTCGCAACCGGCCCGTCAGGTACCCGTCGAGCGTCTCGACCAGCAGGTCCGCCCCGACCACCGCCAATCTCGCTGTGAGGGTTGCCGCATCCGTCTCATCGTCGAGGGGTACACGCATCGACGACAGCGTCGGCCCCGTGTCGAGTCCGGAATCGAGCCGCATGATCGTGACGCCGGTCACCGAGTCGCCGGCGAGGATCGCCCGTTCGACGGGGGCGGCTCCTCTCCACCGCGGCAGAAGGGAGAAGTGCACATTCAGGAAACCGAGTGGAACCGACTCGAGGGCCGGCTCAGGGATGATGCGTCCGTAGGCGACTACCACGGCGATGTCCACGCCGGCGGTGGTCATGATCGATCCGATGTCGAAAGACAGGTTCGGCTGTGCCACCTCTATCCCGAGTCTGGTTGCCGCCACCTTGACCGGAGAAGCCTCCGGTCGGTTGGAACGTCCACGTGGCTTGTCGGCCCTGGTGACAACGACAGCGACTCTCTCCGCGATCGCCTCCAGCGTCGGAACCGCCGCTTCAGGAGTGCCGAGGAAGGCGATCCTCGTCACAGGCTGAGCCCCAACGCCTCCTCACGCAGTTCTCGCAACACCTGTTTGCGAGTACGTCGATCGAGGCGCTCAATCAGCAGCGTTCCATCGAGATGATCGATCTCGTGCTGCAACACACGTCCGAGGAGTTCCTCCCCGGCGTACTCGACTTCCCTCCCATGCTCGTCCAAACCCCGTGCCCTCGCGAACGCCGGCCTTTCGATCTCCCAGAACCGGCCAGGGACCGAGAGGCAGCCCTCGTCGAACGCCCATGCACCGGATGTTTCGAGGAGCTCGGGGTTGATCAACACCTTCGCGCCGTCTCCGGCGTCGAACACTACGATTCGCTTCGAAATGCCGATCTGCGGCGCGGCCAGCCCCACACCCGGGGCGTCGTACATCGTCTCGATCATGTCATCGGCCAGCCGCCGAACGCCGTCATCGATCACGCCGATATCCTTCGCCCTCGTCCGCAGGACCGGGTCTCCATAGGTGCGGATGGGGAAGATGGCCATCGGGCAGCAGGATAGCTCACAGGTCGAGCGGGTCGACATCAACCCTCACGGTGCTCCCGGCCTCTCGAAGCGCCGTCACCACCGTTCGCAGTGAACGTTTGACCGGTGTCAGATCTCGCCCTTGGATGAGCCACCGCAGCGTCCCATGCCGTTCCGCCGGACCGTAGATGGTCGCCTCCTCCCCCAGGTGCGACAACAACGCCCGCGCATCCCGTGTTCCGCCCGACACCTCCAACACGATCACTTCTCCGGTAGGAGGCAGGCTGAATTCCCTCCGCCGCACAATTTCTCTTTCCAGATACGGGATCGGATCCCCACTACGAACGGCCTCGAGCACGGGATGCTCGGGGATGCTCGTCTGAATCATGAGATGTCGACCTCGTCCGAACGGAATTGCGCGTGCCAAACGTGCGACGATTCGCAGGGCCTCCTCTCCCGCGTTGTACGCACTGCCGAGCACCAGACCGTCCATGTCCACCACGAGACCGAGCGAGACACCGTCGAGTTCCGCGACGTCCCTCTCCGTGCCCACCCAAATCGCGGCGTCGCTCCCGACCGCTCCGACCTGATCGCCGAAGAACCTACGGAGCACCTCGGTCACCCGCCCGATTCCGGCGCCGAGCGGTTCGAATCGTTGCCCACCGCACCTGGCACATCCACCCAGGACCGCACCGCATCGAGAGCATTGCTCCCCCGGTTCCGGTCGTGCGCCGCAGGACGGACATACGCGCAGGGTTTTGCACGACACGCATCGAAACGCCGGTGCGTACCCGTGGCGGTGGCTGAACACGAACACACGACCGCCACGGGCCAATGCCCCCGCAACGGTCCGCTTCGTGTGTTCCGCGATCAACCCTGTGCCCGGCGCGTCGTCACGGCGATCGACGATCTCGACCGGCGGCCATGCACGGGTTCTGCTTTGGCGGATCTCCACTCCGGACGCCACGATCCTGGCACTCGGCACCCCGCCCGCGTACATCACGTCGAATCGTTCGATCAAGGCCCGACGGTGGATGACTTCGCGGGCGTGAACGGTCGGAGTCTGACGGTCTTTCATAGCCCGTCGTCCCTCCTCGACCAACATCGCAACGCTGAGTTCTGCCACGGGCCAGAAGGCGATCCGGTGGGTCCCCACCGCCACACGGCCCGAAGACAGACAGACCCGTTGCCATGCCGCGGTCACCTCCCGCGCCTCTGCCGTCGGCGGCACTTCCACCGTACGGTCTCCAATACGGGATCGAAGCGCGGACGCGAAATGAGCAACCTCAACAGCAGTAGGAAGGATGACCATTCCCGAGCGATCCCCGGCGACGGCCTCCGCCACCATGTCCACGACGTCGGATGTCTGGCTCGTGATGACGTACGTCGAGCGAGTCCGACCCGCTTGACCCGTCGTCGCTCGGAAGACCCCGCCTCGGGGAAGGTTGGGTGGTCCGGAGCGGGGCAGAATGGCCGCGACCGGTGCCACGTAGTACGCAGCAGCCCAGTTGAGTGTTCTGAGGAGGGTGCTGGTGAAGATCGGAACGGCCGAGGAGAGTGTCTTGATCGCCTTCAGGCTGGATGGATCCTCCTCGCCGACCCCGACCACCCAACCTCGAACGACTCGCCGGCCCAATGGCACCCTGACGATCTGCCCCACGGAGATGGTCTCGTCGGCGGCATAGCGGAACCCTTCGTCGACTGCGAAGGTCGGGACGTCCGGGACGACCCTGGCTACGCTCAGGTCGCCTCCCTCACGAGGGCATCGGCCATGTCGGTCTGCTCCCACGGGAACTCGGCCCGGCCGAAGTGCCCATAGGCAGACGTTGGTGTGTAGATGGGACGCCGAAGATCGAGGCGGCGGATGATCGCCTCAGGCCGGAAGTCGAACAGCTCCCTGGCGATCTGGTTGAGTCGCCGGGGATCGATCTTCTCCGTTTCATACGTCTCCACCCTCAGCGAGAAGGGAGCCGCGTGGCCAATCGCATAGGACAGCTGAACCTCACACTCGTAGGCGAGTCCGGCCGCAACGATGTTCTTGGCAGCATGGCGAGCGGCGTAGGCGGCCGAGCGGTCGACCTTGGTCGGATCTTTCCCCGAGAAAGAGCCGCCACCGTGGCGAGCTGTTCCGCCGTACGTGTCAACAATGATCTTGCGGCCGGTGAGCCCTGTGTCGGCCTCGGGTCCTCCCACTTCGAACCGACCACTTGGGTTCACGAGGATCTCCACCCCGTCGTGGTCAAGATCCTGGATGACGGGGGCGATCACGGCTTCCGTCAGGTCCTGTCGCATACGCTCCTGATCGATGCCCGGCTTGTGCATGCTGGAGATCAGGATCCGTCGGACGGCGACTGGCGTACGGCCTTCGTACTCGAGCGTCACCTGGGTCTTCCCGTCGGGTCCGAGGTAGTCGAGGATGCCTTCCTTGCGGACGAAGGCGAGCCGCCGAGCGAGCTTGTGAGCATAGTCAATGGGGGCAGGCATGAACTCCGGCGTCTCACGCACTGCGTAGCCGAACATGATGCCCTGGTCCCCGGCTCCCAGATGGTCAAGTGGATCCGTCGACCCTTGCCGGGCTTCGAGCGAGTCGGCGACGCCGCCTGCGATGTCTGGACTCTGTTTCCCGATGAGGTCCTCGACTGAGCAGGTCGACGCTGAGAATCCTTCACCGTGATCGTATCCCGCGGACGCGATCGCCTCGCGGGCGATTCCATCCACGTCGAGCTCCGCGTCGGACCCGATCTCACCGGCGACGAGCACCCTGCCACGCGTCACGAGCGTCTCGCACGCGACTCGCCCGTAGGGATCCTGAGAGAGCACCGCGTCGAGGATCCCGTCGGAAATTCGATCCGCGACCTTGTCAGGGTGACCTTCGGTGACCGACTCAGATGTGAAGAACCATTTGACCATGGCGGGCAGTATACGGGGGAGGGCACGGTAGACCCCATCCCGTCTCACGTACGGCGAGTCGCCTTCCGCTGGATGATGTCCAGGAGCCGTCCGGCGACCTCGTCCTTCGAGAGAAGCGGCCACTGCTCGGCGTTCCCCTGGGCGTCGAAGATGGTCACCTGGTTGGTGTCCGTTCCGAAGCCCGACCCTGCAGCCGTGACGTCGTTCGCCACGGTCAGGTCGGCCCTCGCAGCCTTTGCACGAGCACCATCGGTCGGCCCGGCCTCCGCCGCGAATCCGACGAGGAACGGCCGGTCGCCGTCTCCCGAGGCAAGTTCACCGAGGATGTCGATGGTGGGTTCCAGCTCGAGTCGAGGTGGACCGTCGGCTCTCCTGAGTTTCGTCGGCTGGGGGGCGGCCGGCCGGAAGTCCGCAACGGCCGCCGCCATGATCACGACATCGCACGTACCCGCCTCTCGCCCTACGGCCCCGGCCATCTGTTCGGCCGTCTCCACCGGCACGAGGGTCACGCCCGGAGGTACGGGTAGCGCGGAGGCACTCACCAACACCACCTCTGCGCCCCTTCTCGCGGCAGCCAGGGCGATCGCGTACCCCATCTTGCCAGAGGACCGGTTCCCGATGAACCGCACCGGATCGATGGGTTCTCGTGTCCCTCCGGCCGTCACGAGGAGACGCCACCCCTGGAGACCCGGCTCGAGCATGGCGGCCAACGCCACGAGTATCTCCTCCGGTTCCGCCATGCGTCCTTCACCGACGTCACCACCCGCGAGCGGTCCGGAGGCCGGCCCGACGAACCGGCAGCCGTCATCGCGCAACGTCACCACGTTGCGTCGTGTCGCCGGGTTCTCCCACATCTCGGTGTGCATCGCTGGAGCAAACAGGACCGGTGCCCGTGTAGCGAGCAATGTGGCCGACAGGAGGTCGTCGCCGAGACCGGTCGCCGCCTTGGCGATCGTCGTCGCAGTCGCAGGGGCCACCACGATGGCTTCAGCCCACTGACCCAGTTCTGTGTGGGGGCTGATCGCGCCGAAGAGTTCGGTATAAACCCGATTGCCCGTGACGGCAGCGAAGGTCTGCACGCCCACGAACTGTTGCGCCGCGTCGGTCATGACGACCCTGACGTCGGCCCCCTCCTCAACCAGCCTCCTGGCGAGAAAGACCACCTTGTAGGCGGAGATGCCCCCGGCGACACCGAGAAGGATCCGGCGCTGCATCCTCAGTCTTCGGAGCGTTCGACGACGAGCTTGCCGTCTGCGATCTCCTCGAAGGCGATGGTGAGTGCCTTGTGGCTCAGTGTGTGTACCTGTGGCGGCACGTAGTGACCGATGCCTTCTCCGAGTTGATTGAAGTATGCGTTGATCTGTCGCGCTCTGCGTGAGCCGAGGACGACCAATTCGAATCGTCCGCCGGTCACCTCGAGAAGATCCTCGACAGGTGGTTGCATCATCATGACAGTGCTCTCGTGGGGGGACCATCCAGTATACGCAGAATCTCGGCGACTGTCGCGTCGACGTTGCTGTTCACGACTACATGGTCGAAGCGCTCCACCGCCTCACGCAGTTGCCACTCTGCGATGCGAAGGCGCAGTGCGATCTGGTCCTCGTCGGTGTCACCTCGCCCCCGAAGCCGCTCTTCGAGCGTTCCCCTGGAGGGAGGCGTCACGAAAATGGTCACGGCTGCAGGGAAAGCGGTCTTGACCTGCATGGCGCCGTTCACTTCGATATCGAGGAGGACGTCGTTTCCTCCATCCAGCATCGTCATGACCGGAGCTTTCGGTGTTCCGTATCTGAATCCGCTGTATTCGGCCGACTCCAGCAGTTCACTCGCGCCCAGGAGCGCATCGAACTCCCGATCGCTCACGAACCGGTAGTCGACGCCGTCGCGCTCGGATGCCCTGCGTGCCCGTGTGGTCACAGAAACCGAGAAGAAGAACGGGTGTTGTCTGTGGAGTGCAGCGACCACGGTCGACTTGCCCACCCCGGACGGGCCGGAGACGACGATGAGACGTCCGCTCAACTCAGTCGGTTGCGTCGAGCAGCGCAGCCTTCTGACGCTCGCCGAGTCCTCGAAGGCGTCTGCTCTCCGCGATCCCGTGGGTCTCCATCATCCGCTTCGCCTTCACCTTTCCGGTTCCCGGCAGCGAACTCAGAACCGCGTACACTTTCATTCCTGCGACGGCGGGATCCTCGGCAGCCCTTCCGAGCAGTTCGGCAAACGTTACCGAACCAGTCTTCAGGAGTTGTTTCAGCTCCGCTCGGATTCTTCGTACCTCGGCAGCCCGTGCCAGGGCTGCGGCCCTTTGTTCATCGGTGAGTACAGGAGGTGCCATGCCCGCACTCTACCAACCTGAAGCGCCCACGAGACGCCGTATCGCGGCGACAGGATCGGGTGACGCGGTGATCGGCCTTCCCACCACCAGGTAATTGGCCCCACCTGCAAGGGCATCACGTGGTGTTGCGATCCTCCGCTGGTCATGTGCCGCCGCTCCAGGTGGACGGATTCCCGGAGTCACCTTCAGTAGCAGCGGAGCCACCGTCGACACGACACCAAGCTCCATCGGTGAGCACACGACGCCTTCGCACCCTGTGTCCGAAGCGAGGACCGCCATCTTCGACGTCAGACGTCCCGGCGACTCTCCAATCCCGACTTCCCTGAGAGTCTCCTGGTCGAGACTCGTCAACACCGTCACGGCGAGCACGCCGGCCTCTCTGCCTCCTGCGCCCTCGGCGAGCCCCTCCACTGCCGCCTCCAGCATCGCCCTGCCACCGGACGCATGCACGCTGAGCCATCGTGCACCCAGGCTCCCGAGGCGACGTGCAGCCCGACGAACGGTCACCGGGATGTCGTGGAGCTTCGCGTCGACGAACACCGGCGCGTTCCCGGCCTCCGACACGGCGCCAATCGTTGCCGGTCCCGGCCCGCTCAGCAGTTCCAGCCCGACCTTGAAGCCCCCGGCTTCTCCCGCCAGGACACCTGCAAGATGCACGGCGTGCGTTGCTTCGGCGACGTCGAGCGCTACGAGTATCGGATTCACCACGGTTGCACGCCTCCTATCAGTTCACTCGGGTCGTGTGCGCCAAGCCGAGTCGTCAGCTCCAATGTCTCACGCAGCACCCGCTCCCCCGCGCGGGCTCTGCGAAGTGCACGGTACCGAGCGCCACTGCTGTCGCCCCAGCGAGCAGGTACTCCACGACGTCCCGTCCCGTCCGAACACCTCCACACCCCACGATGGGCATCTCGGGCAGCGCTGCATGAACCTCGAGAACGCATGCCAGCGAGATCGGTTTGATCGCCGGCCCCGAGTAGCCCCCGATGACGCCCGAGAGGGCCGGGCGTCGTGATTCGATGTCGATCGCAGCTCCCTTGACGGTGTTCGTGAGCGTGAGGAAGTCCGCTCCGGCTTCTGCGACCAAGGCCGCTATCTCGACGATGTTCGATGCATTTGGCGACAACTTCGCACCGACCGGCATCTGCACGACGGACTTGACCTCTCCTATCACGTCCGAGGACAGCTTGCCATCGAGAGCGATGATCGAGTGACCCTCGAGATTCGGACAAGAGAGGTTCACCTCGATCGCCGCGACCCCACCGTTCGACATCTTGCTCGCAACACTCGCGAACTCCTCCGGGGTCCGCCCTACCGCGGAACCCCAGACTGGGACCCCAAGCGACTCGAATCGCGGCGCGATCTTCTCCAGCCACGAGTCGATGCCCGGGTTCTGGATACCGATGCCATTCAGCATTCCGACATCCGTCCCCGCCACCCTGGGTGCCGCTCGGCCCGGCCAAGGTTCACCACTCACGGACTTGGCGACTACCGCCCCATATGCTTTCAAGTTCGCGACATCGGCGAACTCCACGATCGATCCAAACGTGCCTGCCGCAGCGACCAACGGTGTTTCCAGCAGAAGCGGGCCCAGCTCGATCATGACGCCTCGTAGCTGACCACCCCGTCGTGGATGGTCGCGAGCACCCGACCCTTCATCCGACGCCCCTTGAACGGCGAGTTCTCGGAGCGGGAGGCGAACCGCTGCGGAGTCCACGTGACCTCAGGTGCGAACACGACGAGGTTCGCCGGGACTCCCGGTTCGACCCAGCGACCGTGCCGGTCGAGTTCCAGCAATCGGGCTGCGCTCACGGACAGACGCTCGAAGAACTCCACCGGATCGAGTGGCACCGTCTCGTTCACGACGGCCGCCGCCGTCTCGAGTCCGATCACACCCCGAGGTGCGTCGTCGAAAGGGACGTCTTTCTCGGCGGCGGCGTGCGGCGCGTGATCGGTGCCGACGACATCGATGACGCCGGTCCGGAGCGCGTCTCTGACGGCCGCGACGTCAGACTCCGTTCGCAACGGCGGGTACATCTTGTAGGCGGGATCCATTCGTTCGATCTCCCTGTGGTCGAACGCGAGATGGTGCGGTGTCACCTCGGCCGTCACGGGAAGTCCGCGGTGTTTGGCCTCCTCGACGAGACGCACACTCCCGGCCGTCGACACGTGCTGCGCGTGGTACCGGACACCGGTCAGTTCGACGAGGGCCAGGTCACGCATGATGATTACCTCTTCCGCGAGGGCAGGCATGCCCCGCATGCCGAGCCGTGCCGACACGGCACCCTCATGCATGTGGGCACCGCGGGTCATGGTTCTGTCCTCCGCGTGCTGGGCGACGATGCCACCCAGGTCGGAGAGGTACTCCATCGCGAGGCGGAGGAGGCCCGTGTCCTGCACGCTGTCTCCGTCGTCGCTGAACAGCCGCACTCCAGCGGCCCACAGCTCGTCCAGGTGCGAGAGATGTGTTCCGGCTCGCCCAAGTGTGATGGCCCCGGCAGGCACCACGTCGACGAGTCCTACGTCGCTTCCGCGCTCCGATACATACCGGGCCAGATGCCCGGCGTCGATCGCGGGATCCGTGTTCGCCATGGCGACCACTGCTGTGAAACCGCCTGCCGCTGCGGCGCGCGACCCCGTCTCGATGTCCTCTTTCCACTCTTGGCCGGGTTCTCTGAAGTGGACGTGCGTGTCTACGAGACCGGGGCCCACCAGAGCACCGCCACAGTCGATGACACGATCTGAATTCACACCGACTCCGATCTCGATGACAATCCCATCACGTATCAGAACATCGGCATTCACTACCCCGTCCGGTCCTACGACCCGTCCGCCTTTGAGCACGATCTCAGACATCCGTGGCCTCCCCTCCGAGCAGACGAAAAAGGACCGCCATTCGGACTGCCACACCGTTCGCGACTTGAGGCTCTACGAGCGAACGAGCATGGTCGGCTACTTCGGGCGCGATCTCGACGCCACGATTCATCGGGCCGGGGTGCATCACCACGCTGTCCGACGGCATCCTGGCGAACCGGTCCCATGTCAGCCCGAACCGGCTGACGTACTCGGGGAGGGATGGGAGTACCGAGGCGCCCCCTCGCTCCTTCTGGATGCGAAGGAGATAGATGACATCCGAGTCGAGCACCTCGTCGATCGCCCCCGCCGTCCGTGCGGGCCAACCCTCCAGGTCCACCGGGAGCAGAGTCTTCGGTGCGACCAGTGTCACGGTCGCACCCAGTCGCGAGAACGCGGTGATGTTGGAGCGAGCAACGCGCGAGTGGCGAATATCGCCCACGATCGCAACCTTGAGTCCGTCGAGACTGCCGAAGTGCTGCCGGATGGTGAGGGCGTCGAGCAGCGCCTGGGTCGGATGCTGGTGAGCGCCGTCACCGCCGTTCAACACCGGCAACCCGGTCCACTCGGCGATCCTCCAAGGGGCTCCTGTGGAAGTGTGGCGGACCACGAGTGCATCGGCACCCATGGCCCTGATCGTGAGGGCCGTGTCCTTCAGGCTCTCACCCTTCGAGAGCGATGACGTGCCGGGCGAGAAGCTCATCGTGTCGGCAGAGAGAGCCTTGGCAGCCCGCTCGAACGACATCCTGGTTCTCGTCGACGGCTCGAAGAACAGCATCGCAACGGTGCGGCCGCGCAATGCGGGAACCTTGGGGATCGGCCGTGCGAGAACCTCCACGAATTCGTCGGACAGGTCGAGCAGCGACGTCAGCTCGTCCTTGGACAGGCCCTCGACGGTCAGGAAGTCGTTCATGGCCGCTCCTCGATCGCTACGCCGTCCTCTCCATCGATCTCGGTGAGGTGCACCCACACCCGTTCCGACGACGACGTTGGAAGGTTCTTGCCAACGAAGTCCGCCCGGATTGGGAGCTGTCGGTGTCCCCGGTCGACGAGAGCTGCGAGTTGCACGACACGGGGCCTGCCCAGATCGGTGAGGGCATCGAGCGCCGCTCGGATCGTACGCCCCGTGAAGAGCACGTCGTCCACCAGAACGACCGCACGTCCTGCGATGTCGACGGGGATCTGGGTGTGAGCCAGTGTCGTTGTCGGACGTTGCGAGAGGTCGTCCCTGTAGAGCCCGATGTCGAGCGTTCCCACGGGAACAGTCGTCGCTTCGATCTCTTCGATCACGGTTGCGAGACGCCGAGCGAGCGGCACGCCCCTGGTGTGGATGCCGATGAGGATCACGTCGTCGGCCCCTTCGTTACGCTCGACGATCTCGTGCGCCATACGTCGCACGGCACGTCCGATGTCGTCGGCGCCCATCACCGAAGGCACGTGAGACCCCATGAACAAGCCGCCCTCTGGGCGGCTTCAGAAACGGTACGCATGGTTCTCCTTCCCGGCCTCTCCGGACCGTGATTAAAGGACGTTTCGAGGCACTGTAGCACCCTCAGCGCTCGGTCTGCGATAGGCGCCCAAGGATGCCATTGACGAAAGCTCCACTCCGCTCGGTCGAGTACTTCTTGGCGAGTCGCACCGCCTCGGCTACAACGACTGCGGTCGGCGTCTCCTGCTCGAATCGAAGTTCGTACAGGGCGAGTCTGAGAACTGCCCGGTCGACTGGCGCCATCCGCGCCACCCGCCACCGCCGCGATACCCCGTCGAGGGTGTGGTCGAGTTCCGCCATGTGTTCGATGACCCCGGAGGCGAGTCGGGCGGTCCGCCCCGAGAGAGCACCGACCTCACCGTCGCGAAGATCGAACTCGTAGAGGGCTTGAAGTGCTCTTTCCCGCGCGTCGGTTGTCACAGCCGGGTGATGTATTCGCCGCTTCGGGTGTCGACCTTGATGTGGTCGCCGGCCTCGACGAACAGCGGGACCTGCACGACGAGGCCCGTCGATACGGTGACCGGTTTTGTGGCTCCGGACACACGATCCCCCTTGACACCGGGCTCCGCCTGCACCACCTCCATCTCCACCGACGCCGGTAAGTCGACCGCAATCGGCATGTCCTGGTACATGGGGAGGATCGCGACCAATCCGTCAACCAAGAATGGCCCGGCGTCGCCCACCTGATCAGTGGTTAGGGCGAACTGCGTGTACGTCTCCAGGTCCATGAAGTGATAGCCAAGGTCGTCGCGATACAGGAACTGATGCTCCCGGCGGTCTATCACGGCCTGCTGCACATTCTCACCCGCACGGAACGTGCGGTCGATGACGGCACCCGAATCCAGGTTCTTGAGCTTCATGCGCACGAATGCCTTCCCCTTGCCCGGCTTCACATGCTGGTACTCGATCACACTGAACAGTCCCTCGGGAAGATCCAGAGCCATGCCAGGGCGAGCGTCATTGGTCGAAATCATGGAACCTCCTTCACGAGAGTGTATCCGACAGCACCGAACGCACATCCTGTTCGCCCACCGCGATCACATTCGGAGCGCCGATGCGTTCGAGAAGCACCATATTGAGCGAACCGCGTCGACGCTTCTTGTCGCTGCGTAGCAGGCGCATGACCGGCTCGATCTCGCACCTCCAAGTCGTCGGCAATCCCAACCCGGCCAGCAGCGCCCGCTGTCGAGCCGCCTCTGAGAATCCCAGGAGCCGTGCCGAGAGCTCCGCTGCGGCCGTCATGCCGATCGAAACCGCATCACCGTGGGCTATCCCTGTCACGAGCTCGATCGCATGGCCGACCGTGTGGCCGTAGTTGAGGATGGCTCGCACGCCCTCCTCCCGTGGGTCCGTCGTCACTACACGGACTTTGACGGCGATCGCGTCACGCACGATACGATCGAGCGCTGCGTCGGTGCCGCGCTCCTCCAGGACCTCGACCAACTGCAGGTCCCCGATCAACCCCGCCTTTGCGATCTCCGCCATGCCTTCTCTCCGCAAGGACGCCGGAAGTTGTTCCAAGATCTCGATGTCGACAAAGACGGCGGTCGGATCCCAGAAGGTACCGACGAGATTCTTGGCGTCGAGATTGACTGCCGTCTTTCCGCCAATCGACGCGTCCACGGCTCCGAGGAGGGTCGTGGGCACGCTGACGAGCCGTATCCCCCGCAGATACGTGGACGCGACGAATCCGGCAAGATCGGTGACCGTCCCCCCGCCGACGGCGACGATGGTTCCGGAGCGGTCGATGTTCAGGGAGTCGAGCCAGTGGTATGTACGTTCCGCTACCTCGAGCGTCTTGGCGGCCTCTCCGTCGGGGAGCACGAGCACGGGTGTTTCGTTCCGTTCCGCGACACTGCGTGCGATCGATTCCGCCCCTGGTTGCGTCAAGATGGCCGACTGGCCGTCGCCGCTCGGCACCTCAGTGAGCAGTCCTCGTCCCATCCGGATCTCGCTGCCTCCGCACCTCATCACTTCCACACCGCAACCACCTTGCTGGCGACTTCTTCGATGGGCAGCTCGTCCGTATCGATGATGATGTCCGCTGAATCCCGGTAGAGGTCCTTACGTTCTTCGTCGAGGTCTTCGACACGCCGCGTGGCAAGTGGCGGTCGGTGCGGTCCGCCGGAGAGCCGCTGCCGCACCGTTGCCGGTACCGCCCTGAGCCAGACGACCGTGCCCGAGGCCCGCATTGCTTCCACTGATGCCTGCGACAGCACGACACCGCCACCGGTGGACACGATCATCCGCCGGTCGCCAAGGGCGAGTTCTTGCACGAGGTCGGCTTCCCGCTGTCGAAAGACGTCCTCTCCGACTTCCTTCCACTGTCGGGGAAGCGGCCCCCAGCGTGCCTCGAGGACCAGATCCATATCCACGAACGCGCACCCAATGTCCTGCGCAGCAGCTTCACCGACGGTGGACTTGCCGGATGCCATCATCCCGACGAGCCACAGCATCAGAAGCGCTCTAGGCGACCGCGGTACGACCCGGCGGTGCGCTGGTAGTCGGCGAGCGTCGGGCCACCGAACTGGTCGACCGTCTGCTGAGCCAGCACAAAAGCCACCATTTGCTCCCCCACCACGGCTGCAGGGGGGACCGCACACACGTCGGAGCGCTCCCTGAGCGCGTTGGCAGGCTCCCCGGTCGCCACATCGACGGACCGGAGCGGTCGCATCAAGGTCGACAACGGCTTCATCGCCGCTCGAACACGAATCGGCTCACCGTTGCTCACTCCGCCCTCGATTCCCCCGGCCCGATTCGAAATCCGCCCGTAGCCGGCCTCGATCTCGTCGTGCGCCGCCGATCCCCGTTGCTCCGCTTGCGCGAAGGCATCCCCGACTTCCACTCCCTTGACGCCTGGGATCGACATCACGGCTTGTGCCAACAGCCCATCGAGGCGCCGGTCCCACTGCGCGTAGGTTCCGATTCCCGGTGGCACCCCGTGGGCGACGACCTCGAACACCCCTCCCAGCGTATCCCTGTTCGTGTGGGCAGCGTCGATCAGCCCGATCATCCGTTCCTCTGCGGCACGATCGAGCACCCGAACCGGCGAGGCGTCCAGTCGGTCGATGTCATCGACCTCGGGGACCACCTCCGGAGCTGTCGCGCCACCGATAGCCACGACATGGCTGAGTATCTCTATGTCGATCGCACGCAGCAAGCTCCTGGCCGCGTACCCCGCAACGGTCCTGGCTGCGGTCTCGCGTGCGGAGGCGCGTTCGAGGACGTCTCGCACATCGTGTGTGTCGTACTTCATCATCCCTGCGAGGTCGGCGTGTCCCGGCCTCGGTGTCGTGGTCGGTTCGGCCCGTCCGCGACGCTCGGGCGAGAGCACCGGCTCCCACCGCTCCCACTCGGTGTTCCCCACGAGTACCGCGACCGGTGCGCCGGTCGTCAGCCCATATCGCACACCCGCCAGAATGGTGATCTCATCCTGTTCGATGCGCATTCGGGCGCCACGCCCGTGTCCCCGCCTTCGACGGGTGAGCTCAGCCTTCAAATCATCGAGCGCGATCTGTACGCCGGCGGGGAGCCCATCGACGATGGTCACGAGACCCCTCCCATGTGACTCGCCTGCAGTGAGAAAACGCAGCATGTGGCTGCAGTCTCCAGCCAATCCCGCCGCACCGCAAGTCCTACTTCAGGATCTCCTGACCGACGGACAGCTCGAAAGCGTTGTCCCCGTAGAGGAACACTCCACTGTCCGTATCGAGTGACACGACCATGAAGCTCTCCGCGAAGGAATCACCCACCCCGACGTCATAGGTCGTGGAATCGACGATGACCGTTGCCCTCAGCACGCCGCCTACGTCCGTGATTGCCACCAACTGGACGCGCGTTCCCGACGGCTCATAGGTGGAGCCACCCCCGCCTTCTCCCGTCGCGGACGACTCGGTGATCAGTGGTCTGAAGGGATCTCTCGGTTGTGCAGTCTGGAAAGAACCTGTGGCGGGCGCCGGTCCGGACACCGCCGCAGCGGCCGGAGATGCGGCGACAGGCGCCAGCGGCCCGTCGAGCGCGGACCCGGTCGCCCCGAGGAATGAGGGCGCCACCAACCACCACGCGGCGGCAGCTGCCACTCCGATCAACAGGATCGCTATCACCGCTGCGCGGCCTGAGCGGTTCATCATCAACCTCCTCCGCTCGTGGTGGTCGTCGTTTCGGTGCTGGTGGTGGTGGTCTCCGGAACCGTCGTGGTCGTTTCGGGCACTGTTGTCGTCGTCGTGGTCGTCGTGGTGGTGGCCATCTCTGCTGCGATCGCGAGGTCGCTGGTGGTGAAGGCCTCGGCCGTGAGTGTTACCTCCAACGTCGTAGCGTTCGTCTCCGAGTCCAGCTCTGGAGAAACGCTCACCCCGTCGATGCGAACGAGCCGTTCCATGTCCGCGATGCCGTACAGATACCCGAGGACCTCAAAGAACTGTCCTCTGATTCGCAGCGATATGGGAATCTGGTAGTAGTCCGTATCGGGCATCTGGGCTGGAGTGCCGGTGGTGACGCCCTGCCAATCGACGCTTGTGTTTGTGGCGAGGTCGGTGAGGTCGTCGATGAGCGCCGCCAATTGGGGTGTCGAAGGTATCTGAGCGTCCAGCGCACCGATCGCCGAGATGTAGGTGAGCTCGGCGTCCTGGATCTTCTGGAGACGGGCGAGCTTCGTCCGCAACGTGAGCTCCTGATCTTTCGCCGTCTGTAGGGCTGCCTGCGCATCAGTGATACGCCCATTGATCGGCTGCATCACCAGCATGTACCACGCGGCCACCACCAACAGCACCCCGAGCACTCCGAGAAAGACGCCCATACGTCTCATTCCGGCACCGTCGGGATTCGGTTATCGACGCGCGATGAAACGCTCGCCGTGGTCAGGGAGGCACTGGATTGGAAGTCGACGACTGGATTGTCGCCGATCGTCGCGGCCTGCGCGGATGTCACCCATCCCCGCGCCACCGCAGGCCATACGTCGCTGTCGATGACCCGAAGCCAGGCGGACGCGTCCGGGTAGTCGAAGGCCGTTGCGCCAACTTGCACTTGACCGACAACTTCAGGATCGGTCTCGTCCACCGCTACGCTGCCGCTGAAGGATGTGAGCCACACCCTGTCCGGGATCACCCTCGCAAGGTCGTTGAACAGCTTCGCCCACGGGACATCGGTGGCAAGGACGGATTCGACCCGGCTGACGTCATCCTCGTACTGCGTTCGTAGGTCTTGGGCACTGGCAAGCGCCGTGATCTTCAGCTGGGTCTCCTGGTTGATCTGTTCCTGACCGGCCAGGTCGTCCTTGGCAATCTGGACTTTGCCGTTCTGCCAGTAGGTGATCAGGGCGAGGAGCGCGAGAAACGCGATACCGAGCACGATCAAGCCGACCACTCGCCTGCGTGCCTCCTTCTTCAGTTCCAGTTCCGGAGGAAGAAGGTTGATTGGACGCATCACGTCTCACCCCAGAGTGCGAGACCGACGGCGACAGGAAGCACCGGCTGAACTTGTGCAAGCTCCGATTCCGACATGCCCAGCTTCCCGATCCGAATCGTTCCTTGGTCCACGCGTACCGGTTCCACAGGTACGCCGAGCGAAACACCCAGTCGGTTGGCCAGATGTGGGAGTCGCGCGCCGTTCCCGGAGATCAGGATGCTCGACACGCGTTCCCCCCCGGATTCGGAGCGGTAGTACTCGATCGAGCCTCGTACCTCTTCGATGAGCGTGTCGGCTTCGAGAGTGAGAGCCTTCCTGCCCTCGTCGGACTCCTCGGACGGATCCCCGTCCGGCAGGACGCCGAGCCGTCGCTTCTGACGCTCGGCGTTCTGGAAATCGACGGAGAGGGTCTCGGCCAGCGTCCTCGTGAACGTCTCGCCGCCAATCGGAACGGTCCTGACGAAGCGGACGGACGCGGCCTTGACGATGGTGAGCTGAGTCACACCTGCCCCTATGGTCACGATCGCACGCGCTCCCTCGCTCAGATCGATGCCGACCCCGACAACCGCGCGAACCAACGCCAAGGCCTGGAGATCGATCGCCATCGGATTGACACCCACGCCGGATAGGACCTCGAGCACCGTGTTGGCCATATCGCGTTGCGCAGCGACCACGAGTACCGAGAGCATGGCCTCGCCGTCCGGTGTCGTGAACTCTTCGAGCGGGACGAAATCGAGGATCGCCTCCTCGATCGGAATCGGGATGTACTCCGCGGCCCGGTAGGCGAGTGACTCTCGGAACTCTTCTTCGGACATGTAGGGGATGTCGATGCGGCGAACGATGACCCGCTGATTGGCGATGCCCACGATCACGTGTTTTCGTGGGAGCTTCGCCGTCTTCCAGAGCTGCGTGAGAGCGTCCCGGACGGTATCGGGCTCGACGATCTCACCGGCACTCACCGCTCCCACAGGGAGCGACACTTGGCCATACCGCTTCAGTACAGGGAGTCCTTTGCCCCCTTGTACCACCGCGGCACGAACCGCACTTGTGCCGATATCCAGACCGACGTTGGTCGCCATTCTCACTCCGCCCCGGCCGGGCAGCACCCCGACCTTGCACGGCCACCCGGCCGCACACCGAAATTACATCAGTGTCATTTGGGAGCCTACCAATCGGCCGTGTCCTCGGCAAGCATGAGGACCAGTGTCAGTCTCCCAGATACCAGGAGAGCAGGCGTTCGGCGAACGGGATCGCGATCCATGCGCCGGCGACGAGCGCCGGACCGAAGGCGATGTGATCCTTTCTCCCTCGCACCTTCGTGACGAGCAGCCCCAACGCGACCACGCCCCCAACGACGAACGCGGCGAAAACCCCGACCACGAGCGTGCCCCAGGAGACATAGGCGAGGAACAGCCCCAGGAAGAAGGAGAGCTTGACGTCACCCATCCCGAACCCACCGCGAGCAGCGAGGGCAATGATGAACAGCAGTGCGAAGTAGGCCGCTCCGCCTTCGATCGCCCTCACGAGCCATGACAGGTGCCCGTCACCGACCGCCGCACCCACGAGAAGCACGGACCCCACGACGGTCGACGGATACAGGATGCGGTTCGGGATCCGTTGATGGTCGAGGTCTGTGAGGGTCAGAGCGATCGTGACACCGACGAACCACAGGTACGGCACGAGTACCCACTGCGCCCCGATGTACCAGGCGGTCGCCGCGAAGGCGGCCCCCGTCACTGCCTCGACGACCGGGTAGCGAAGCGAGATCCTCGCCCCGCACTCCCTGCATCTTCCTTGAAGGAGCAGCCACGAGACAACCGGGATGTTGTCGGCCGGTCTGATTCGCTCGCCACAGTTCGGACAGGCCGATGGCGGTGATACGACGGATCGACCGAGGGGGATCCGGTAGGCGACCACATTGATGAAGGACCCGATGATGAGTCCGAACACCCCAGCCCCGCCCGTCAGCACTCCTACCAATCGTACCCCGTGCAGTCTGTGAGATCGTCGACGTTGCTCTCAGCCGTCCCGCGGCACTGGTAGCGGTTGGACGCCGCGTTGAGCTGGCGCAGCCCGAACCAGGTCCCCGAATTCGACTTCGTATAGAGAAGCACCGACTCGGTCTCACCTGAAACCGCGCCGATGACGACGTGCACGGAGTTGTCCGAAGCACCACTCCAGTCGAGACTCGGTTCGAGCCCCTCGAGCACGCTGGTATCGCCCGTGTACGTCCCGTCGTCGGTCGCGGCAATCTCCTCGGTCTTCAAGGCGGCAACTAGCGTAGCCTGTGCGGCGGTGTCCTGTGCGGCTCGTCTCGGACCCATCAACGTGGGCGTGGCCACTGCGATCAGGATCGCGATGATGGCCAGTACGACCATCAATTCCACGAGCGAAAACCCACCGTCATGTGCGACCTTCACACGTCAGGTATCGGCCGGTTGGTGGAAGGACTTGAGAGAGACGCGAGAGAGGGTGGCCGGAGGCCACCCTCTCTCGCTAAGCTAGCTAGTGGGACTACCAGCCTCCAGAACAGGCCGCTGCCGTAACCCAGAGTGCTTTCGCAGTAGCATCGCCGTGTCCATATGTGGTGCCGGCACCCGTGACGTCATCGCCCAAGCAGAACCAGGTATTCGACCCGCTCTGCTTCACCAGCACGACTGTGTCCTTGGTTGGGGTGACACTGACCACCGTGGTACTCGCATTGGCCAAAGCGTCGTCGAAAACGATGCTCGGCTCAAGTGCATGGTAGGCAGCGGCTGTGCCCGCGCCTGTGCCGACCATGTAGGTTTCTCCGTCAACATAGAACACCTTCGCTGCGGTCAGGCCATTGCGAAGATCGCTCTGCGCTGCCCTGTCCTGCGCCTTCTGGCGGGCACCCAGGAACGTCGGGATGGCGATCGCCATGAGAATGGCAATGATCAGCACGACCACCATCAACTCCACCAGCGTGAAGCCTTCCTCGCTCCGGAGACCCTTGCGGATCTTGTCCATCATGCTTGCTCTCCTTTCGGGTCACGCTCGACCCTTGGTCCATACATCGGTCACCTACCGCAGTCGGTTGAGCACTTTCCGCTAGGTCGATAGAACTAATCCGTGTGCCTCGCTTGGGCTAGTCCCTTGGCGAGCGGAGCTCGCGTTGCTGGTTCCGGTCGCCGTGCCTCGTATTCCGTACTCGGTATCTCGACCACCACCACTGCCAGTCGCGGGGCATGCGTGCCTTCTCGCCGCAAAGACTGTCCACAGGAAACTGCTGGCTGGTTACTCGAGACTGCGGGAACAGGATGTTCGCGGTCAGCTGCCATCTGTTGGCTGTTCGCCTACTGCACCAGGTTGATCAGGTTGAACATCGGCATGTACAGCGCGATGATCATCGACCCGACGGTGCCTCCCAACACCACCATCAACAGGGGCTCCAGCAGCGATGTCAGGCTGTCGACAGTGGCATTCACCTCGGCGTTGTAGAACTGGGCAAGCTTGTCGAGCATCGTATCCAGTGCACCGGTCTCTTCACCCACGGCGAGCATCTGTACGACCATCGGCGGGAAGATCGGGTGCTGCGCCAGAGGCGCCGCGAGCGAGTCGCCCTCCTTGACAGACGCTTGCACATCACGAATGGCTCTCGCGACCACCTCGTTGCCCGCCGTCTCCGAGACGATGTCCATCGCCTGGAGGATCGGAACGGCCGTTCTCGTCAGCGATGCCAGCGTCTCGGAGAATCGCGCGATGGCGCTCTTGCGGGCGAGGCCCCCGAAGACCGGTACCTTGAGCTTGATCCGATCGAAGGTGAAGCGTCCCTGGTCCGTGCTCACCCACCTGCGGAAGCCAAAGATGCCCCCGACCGCGATCCCAAGGATGATGTACCAGCTGGAGACCGTGAATCTCGACATGCCCAGGAGGAGACGCGTCGGAGCCGGAAGCGTCCCGCCCAGATCCGCGTACATACCCTCGAACATCGGAACGACGAACACGAGCATCGCGGTGAGGATCAGTAGCACGAGACCCAACACGGCGGTCGGGTAGGTCATCGCCGATTTCACCTTGCCTCTCAGCTCGACGCTGCGTTCGAGCGTGTCAGCGACACGAACGAGCGTGGTGTCGAGAACGCCGCCTACCTCACCCGCACGCACCATTGCCACATAGAGCCTGTCGAAGACCTTCGGATGCCTCTGCATGGCCTCCGAGAGGCTCATGCCCTTTTCTACCGAGGACTTCACCTCTTTGATGACTCCCGCCAGTGTCGCGTTCGGCGTCTGTTCGGCCAGGATGTCCAACGACCGGAGTAGTGAGAGGCCTGCGTTGATCATGGTCGCGAACTGCCGCGAAAAGATCGCCAGGTCCTTCTGCTTGACCCGCCCAAAGCCCGGGATCTTGATCTCCTTCTGGAGAGCAGAGACCTTCTTCTCTTCGATCGACAACGGCGTGTAGCCACGGTCCCGAAGAGCCTGCGCTGCTGACCCTGAAGAAGATGCTGCCAGCTCGCCCGAGTGGAGCCGACCCTTTCCGTCTCTCACCTGATACGTGAATGTGGTTGCCATGTGCCTCTCCTACGCAACCCTTCCGATGAGTCGCTGAAGGTCCTCGGTGTTCATACACCGTTCCAGGGCCTCCGCCATGCTGGTCTTGTGGCTTCTCACGAGTTGGGCAAGGGCTTGATCCATCGTCTGCATGCCGAACTTGCCGCCGGCCTGCAAAGCCGTCGTGATCTGGTGTGTCTTCGCATCTCGGATGAGGTTCCTGATGGCCGGCGTGGCGATCAGGACTTCGACCGCCGGGACTCTGGACGTGTTGTCTCTGGTTTGCACGAGCTGCTGGGTGATCACCGCCTGAAGGGTGGACGCGAGCTGCACCCGCACCTGCTGCTGCTGGTGGGCGGGAAACACGTCGATGATGCGGTCGATCGTCTGAGAGGTGTCCTGGGTGTGCAGAGTCGCGAGCACGAGGTGCCCCGTCTCGGCCGCGGTGAGCGCAGTCGAGATCGTCTCCAGGTCCCGCATCTCACCCACGAGAATCACATCGGGATCCTGGCGGAGCGCATGCTTCAACGCCTGAGCGAACCCGAGCGTGTCGGATCCAACCTCGCGCTGATTGACGATCGACTTCTTGTGGCTGTGCACGAACTCGATCGGATCCTCGACGGTCAGGATGTGCGCCGATCGACGCTGATTGATCAAGTCGATGATCGATGCCAGCGTCGTGGACTTCCCTGAGCCCGTCGGCCCAGTGACCAGAACCAATCCTCTGGGGAGGTCTGCGAACTCGCTGACGACGGTTGGCATACCCAGCTCCAGCAGGCTCTTGATCTCCGTCGGGATCGCTCGGAACACCGCGCCGATCGAGTCCCTCTGGAAGAAGACGTTCATCCTGAAGCGCCCCCGTCCCGGAAGTGGATACGATCCGTCGAGCTCCAGGTTCTCCTCGAGCTTCTCCCGCTGACGGTCGGTCAGCATCCCGTAGACGAGCCGTCGAAGTGGTGCCGACATCAGCGGCTCATATCCCGGGATCGGCCGGAGCCGCCCGTTCACACGCACCTGGGGAGGAATGCCCGCTGCCAGGTGGAGATCGGACGCGTTGACTTCCAGCACGTGGCTGAGCATCTCGGAGATCGCCGGATCCCTGGGAGCACTCCCGAGTGTGCGCCTGGCACCTTGCTTCTCATACACGAGGTCAAGAGCTCGACCGACGGCACCGCGCGTTGCGACTCCGAGCGTGACCTCGCTTCCCAGAATCTCCTCGAGCTTCGCTTTGATGCCTTCTGCAAATGGGTCTGCCACCGCCACGAGCATGCCGGCATCGGTGTGCTCCACCGGGATCGCCATCAGACTTCTTGCTTGCTCAGCTGGCACCTTCCGTGCCACTTCAGGGTCGATGAACATGTCGTCGATATCCAGATAGCTCATGTGAACCCGTTCGGCGACCGCCCTGAGGACGTCCTCCTCTCGAACGTGCTTGCCTTCGACGAGCAGGCGCGCCAGGGGGCGACCGGTGCTCTGCTCTTCGTTGAGAAGCCGCTCCAGGACATCACGCGACAACAGCCTGCCGTCGACCAGCAGCTCTCCGAGTCTGCGCGATCCTGAGTTCACGTCATTGGCTCCTTCGTAAAGAGATTCGGCATCCCTGTTGCCGATCTTGACCGATTCACACGACGACCCTGAGGATCTCCTCGAAGGAGGTCACGCCGTCGGCCACCTTCTCCATCCCGTCCTCGCGGAGGGTCCTCATTCCGGCCGCGACCGCGGCCCGTCTGAGCGTGTCTGTGGAAACCCGTTCCACGGCGAGACGCTCGATGTCCTCGTCCACGAGCATCAACTCGTGAATGGCGACGCGGCCTCGATATCCCGTGTGCGAGCAGACCTTGCAGCCATTGGCGCGGTAGACCTTGTCAGGCGTTGTCTTCCAGCCTGCCTGTTCGACGAGCTGTTCCGAAGGTTCGTAGGGCTCCTTGCAGTGTTCGCAGAGCCGACGACCTAGACGCTGCGCCAGCACCGAGTCGAGTGCGGACCCCACCAGAAACGGCTCTACGCCCATCTCGATCAGCCTGCTCACGCTCGACGGCGCGTCGTTGGTGTGAAGGGTCGACAGGACGAGGTGGCCGGTCAAGGCCGATTCGATGGCGATGGCCGCGGTCTCACCGTCCCGGATCTCGCCCACCAACATGATGTCCGGGTCCTGGCGAAGGAAGGATCGCAGTGCATTGGCAAAGGTGAGACCTGCCTTCCGGTTGACCTGGACCTGATTGACGCCTGGCAGACGGTATTCGACAGGGTCCTCAACCGTGATGATGTTCGTCTCTGGTTTGTTGAGGACATTGAGCGTCGCATACAACGTGGTCGACTTACCGGATCCGGTGGGCCCCACCACGAGGATCGTCCCGTACGGCTTGCTGTAGGAACTCTTGTAACCTTCGAGCGTATGCGATGAGAAGCCGAGATCTTCGAGTTCGAGAAGT
Source organism: uncultured bacterium (assembly GCA_963827865.1). Lineage (GTDB taxonomy): Bacteria > Actinomycetota > Acidimicrobiia > Spongiisociales > UBA4744 > CAYLHS01. Next base: position 37,816 of record CAWHCO010000005.1, read on the forward strand.
GCTGTCGACGTGTCCAGGAGACGCATGACGACTTTCTCGCCGTAGATGGTCGGAAGCGTCGAAACACGCAGGTCGAGCTGACGCCCGCCGACCCGCAGGTTGATCCTGCCGTCCTGTGGGCGACGACGCTCGGCGATGTCGACGTCCGCCATGATCTTCAGGCGTGACACGACTGCGTTGGTGATCGAGCGTGGCGTTCGCATGATCTCGTGGAGCACGCCGTCGATCCGGAACCGCACCCGCAAGTCTCGCTCGGTCGGCTCGATGTGGATGTCAGATGCCCGATCGGCGCTCGCCCTGGTGATGAGCATGTTGACGAGCTTGACGACGGGCGCCTCATCCGCGATCGCCTCCATAGAGGGCAGATCCTGCGCCTCCAAGGAATCCTCCGCCGCGAGCTCCGCGAGGTCCGTCACCGAGGTGTTCAGCGAAGCGAGGCGGTTGATGGCCTCCTCCACGTCGCCACGGGTCGCAACTTTGGGGATCACCTCGCGACCTGTGATAGCCCTGATGTCGTCGATCGCCAGGACGTTGGCCGGGTCGGCCATCGCGACGACGAGCCGATCGCCGTCGAAGGCGATCGGAATGGCTGCGTAGCGTGCTGCGAGGTTCTCGGGCACCAGTGACGCCGCGGCGGGATCGACCGTGATCTCTCTCAGGTCGACGAATTCGAGTCCGATCGACCGAGCCAGTACCCGAACGAGGTCCCGTTCGTCGACCAGGTGTTCGTCCAGTAGCACGCGCGCGAGTGGGAGGCCCTTCTCCTGATGGATCTCCAGCCCCTTGTCGAGGGCATCCTGCGTGACGATGCCCTCTTCGAGCAGCAGAGCGCCCAGGTGCCCGGCGTCCTTGCGCACGATGCCTGTCGAGTTCATGAGCGCTCAGACTCTCGCACGATCGAGCCGAGCCCTTTCCTCCGCTGGAGGACGCCTCGATCACCATCGGAATCGGACACATCGGTGTGGACCGTCGTGGCGGTCTCCGCTTCGTCCGATGTCGCCTCCTCCGCATCGGCGGATTCCTCGGCACGAGGCTCTTGCGCTCTCGATCCGATCACTTCGAACGACCCTCGCTCCGGTTCCGCCGTCTCTTCGCCGTAGCTGTACCGTCCGCTCGGCAGTGTGTCGGCGAGCACGAGAAGGCCTCGCCGCACCATGTTCGCCATCAGCTGGGCCGACCGGAACTCCGACCACCCCTGTTTGCGAGAGACCTCTTCCACGGAGCTGGCGCCGGCCATGATGCCCAGCACCTTCCACTCATCGGCCGCAACGACCACAGAGCCTTCATCACTCGCCTCCGGGTTCACGGTCAGGTGAAAGGCAACACCAGGGATCACCTCTTCGATCTCTTTCCAGCGGCCGAGGCGCGAGTTCGCCTCCGTGATTGCTGCTTCGACGTCGAGTGCGACGCCTGTGTCGAACCGAGGTGAGACATCCTCGGAGAAGGCGAATCGTCCACTGGGTTCGCGCAGCACTCTGAAGATCACATCTGACAGCTGGTCGAGCATGAACTCCTCGAGCTGCTCCCTGGTTGCCCCATCCTTCAGGATGTCGCTGACCGTCCGCTCACGCCGTTCGACCTCGACCCACGCGCGGGTCCACCATGTTGGCCTCGACGAGTTTGCTGTGGAACTCCTCGTCTCTGCGTGTCGTCCCGTAGGTCAGCAGGCCGTCGTCGAGGTACAGGCGCGCCTCGAGGCCCTGTGCGTCGACCCTCAGGACCCCATTCTTCCCACTACCTGCGACGAGCTTCAAGACCTCGACGATGGGAAACGATTCCAACGCTCCACTCAGCGACATTTCGGACCCTTCTCTATGCGATCAATAATCGGCCCGACTCGTTGGGTGCTTGAGGGGTTTGGAGGCTAGGGCAGTACCCCGTCCTTCTTCGCCTGAGCCTTGTACGCCTGGAACTCCTCATAGGTGGCAGCGAACGAGTGCCCTCCGTCTGGACGAGTCAGTACGTAGTAGAGGTAGTCGGTGGTCGCCGGCTCTGCGGCCGCTCTGAGGCTCGCCAGCCCCGGTGCGTCGATAGGTGTAGGAGGGAGCCCAACACTCCGATAGGTGTTGTACGGAGAGTCCGTTTGGAGATCCTTGGCGGTCAGACCGACGCCCCGCTCCCCCAGTGCGTACAACACCGTGGCGTCGATCTGGAGCGGCATCCCGATCTCCAATCGGTTGACGATCACACTGGCAATCAGAGGACGATCCTTGTCGAGTCGTGCTTCCGCCTCGATCATCGACGCGATGATCAGGCCATCGCTGACGCCGTATCCCATTTGCTCGAGTGGACTCCAGTCGACGGAGGCAACCCGCACTTCCATGGTCGACGCGAGGCGTTGGAGGATCTCCTCCGGTGTGGCGTCCGTGGCGAACTCATAGGTGTCGGGAAACAGACCTCCCTCCCAATTCTGGAGATCACCGTCTCCGAATCCCAATGACGATGTCACTCCGGGCAGCGCTTGTTCGAATGCTTCGCGGGTGTACGGCGTTTGCTCGGCGAGGCGGTCCAGGATCTCCGACACGCGGAGACCCTCGTGGATCGTCACCCGGTAGACGTTCGACTCGGGACCGGAGAGGAGCACGTCGAGTGCGTCGCCGGGAGACATCCCCGTGACGAACCGGTACGTGCCCGCCTGGAGACGGTCCTCCACACCGGCGCTTCTCACGGCGAGTTCGAATGACAGCGACGACTCGACGACCCCCGCCTGAGCGAGCTGTTCCCCGATCTGACGGGCTGATGAGCCTCTCGCTACCTCCATGTCAACGGGAAGATCGGCGGCGATGCCGGCTGGCGCGGTCACATCTGGCGGTGATCCGAGCCTGCCCGCCCAGTTGGCCAGCCCGCGTCCCCCGATCACCGCCACGACACCCACGACCACGATCGCTAACAGCACCGTTGCGGCCCTCGAAGCGCCGCGCTTCACGTCCCCTTCCCCAGGTAGCCCTCCAGCAACAGTGTGGCAGCGACTTTGTCGATGACCTCCTTGCGACGGGATCGGCGTACGCCCCCCTCCAGGAGGGCGCGCTGTGCCTCGACCGTCGTGAAGCGCTCGTCCACGAGCTGCACGGGGATTCCTGTGAGCTCCTCCACGCGTTTGGCGAACGACCTTGCAGCTTCTGCTGAGGGCCCCTCCGTGCCGTCCAGCGACGTTGGGAGCCCGACGATGATCTCGTCGACGTCCCGCACCATGCTTGGAAGTCGGTGCTCGATATCCTCCACGGGTATCACGTCGAAGGGCTGCGCGGTGATACGGAGCGAATCCGACAGCGCGACACCGATGCGAACGCTCCCGTAGTCGAGGGCGAGTACGCGTCCCATCAGGCCAGCGCCCTTCCAGCAGCGTCCCTGACCGCGTCGAGAGCCTCGGGAAGACGAACGCCGTTTGGCCCACCCGCCTGAGCGAGTTCCGGATCCCTGCTCCCGCCTCCGCCCAGGATACGGGCACCCGGCATGAGCAGTTCAGCCGCCGACACGCCGCGCTCCACCAGATCGCGCGTGACGACTGCCACCAACGCCCCCTTGCCTCCGCTTGCGCTGCCCAACACCACGATCCCCCGATCGAGACGTCCCCTGAGCGTCAGCGCGAGCCCTCGTAGCTGGCCCGGAGGGACGTTCTCCCTGGCGGCGATGAGGACCTTGGCATCTCCGATCGCCACCGCATCGTGCACGAGTTCCGCAGCTTCTTCGGCTTCGAGTTTCGCACGGAGGGTCGAGGCCTCCTCTTCGAGTGCACGCGTGCGTTCGAGGAGCTGCCGAACCCTCACCGGCACGTCCTCCGGCTGGGCTCTCAGCAACTTCCCGGTTTCCCCGAGCCTCCGCCGGAGCCCGGCGAGGTAGTCATACCCCTGGTCACCGGAGTACGCCTCGATGCGGCGGAGGTTCGACCCGATCGAAGACTCGCCGAGGATCACCAACGGTCCGACCTGACCGGACGATGGAATGTGGGTGCCCCCACACAACTCCTTCGAGAAGTCGCCGATTTCGACAATCCGCACGACGTCACCGTACTTGTCGCCGAAGAAGGCAAGCGCACCCAGGTCTCGGGCATGGTCCATCGACGTGTCGTAGGTGTGCACGTGCGAGTTCGCAATCACGCGTTCGTTCGCGATGCGCTCGATCTCCGCGAATTCCTCGTCGGCCAACCCGCTGAAGTGACTGAAGTCGAATCTTAGGCGGCCCGCTTCGACACGAGACCCTGCCTGGTGGACATGATCACCGAGCACATCTCGCAGCGCCCAGTGCAGGATATGGGTTCCCGTGTGGCTCTTCGAGATGGCTTCCCTCCGCGGTGAGTCGACCATCGCCTCGATCGGATCACCAACCCGCAGCTCGCCTTTGACCACCTTGACCTGGTGTGAGACGAGACCGGGCACGGCCGCCTGGGTATCGGTGACCACGCCTCGAGCCGTCGCAGTCTGGATAAACCCGGTGTCTCCCACCTGGCCGCCTGCCTCGGCATAGAACGGCGTCCGGTCGAGAAAGACTTCGACGGTATCTCCCTCCGTCGCCGTGTCGACCGACACTCCCTCTCGCAGCATGGCCACAACGGTCGAGGCCGCGACGAGATCCGAGTACCCCAGGAACTCTGACGGACCAACCCCGTCGAGCACACGCCGGTAGACGTCGGAGTCAGCCGCCTCGCCGGCACCTTTCCACGCCGATCTGGCCCGTTCCCGCTGCTCTGCCATCTCCTGCTCGAAGCCCCCCATGTCGACCTGGACGCCCTGCTCGCCGGCGATCTCGGTGGTGAGCTCGATGGGAAACCCAAAGGTGTCGTGCAGCTTGAACGCCACCGCTCCCGAGATCTGACCGCCTTTGTCGAGATCGCCCAACTCCTGGTCCAGGAGGTTGTGTCCAGAGGCCAGTGTGGCCCTGAACCTGTCCTCCTCTCGCGCCACGACATCCTGAATGAAGGACTTCTTCTCGACGAGTTCCGCATACCACGATCCGAGCACATTGACCGTTTCTTCCACGAGGAGGGGCGTGATCAGCGAGGATCCTCCGAGCCGCCAGGCATGTCGCACGGCCCGCCGCAGCACGCGGCGAAGCACATATCCTCTCCCCTCGTTGGAGGGGATGACGCCATCGGCGATGAGGAACGCCATCGCCCGACCGTGGTCGGCAAGCACGCGCAGCGACACGTCGGTCGTCGGGTCGCTGCCATAGGCGACTCCAGAGTGACGCTCGGCCACGGCCAGGATGGGGCGAACGGTGTCGATACCGAACACCGTCTCCTTGCCTTGCAGCACCATCGCTATGCGTTCGAGACCCATGCCGGTATCGATACTCTTCGCCGGCAGGTCCCCGACCACGTGATAGGGCCGATCCTGTACATACTGCATGAACACGAGGTTCCAGATCTCGACGAAGCGTTCCTCGTCCACGGCAGGCCCCCCGTCGACTCCGTACCGTGCGCCCCTGTCATAGAAGATCTCGGATGACGGTCCAGCAGGCCCGGCCACTCCCATCTGCCAGAAGTTGTCGTTGCCTCGACGCTGCACCCGGCTCGCCGGCACCCCGACTCCGTCGATCCAGATGGCAGCTGCCTCGTCGTCGGTCTCGTGAACCGTGAACCACAGCAACTGGGGATCTATGCCGAACACATCGGTGACGAGTTCATAGGCGTACGGGATCGCCTTCTCTTTGAAGTAGTCCCCGAAGCTGAAGTTACCCAGCATCTCGAAGAACGTGAAGTGGCGTGCTGTCGTGCCGATGATGTCGATATCGACGGCCCGAAAGACCTTCTGCACCGATGTGGCGCGCGGGAATGCGGGTTGCTCTTCGCCCAGGAAGTATGGTTTGAATGGCACCATCCCCGCGTTGGTCAGTAGCAGAGTCGGATCGACGGGAATGAGGGGTGCGGACGACCGGACCGTATGGCCCCGTTCCTCGAAGAAGCGCAGAAATGACGAACGTATGCGTGGTGATTCCATGGGCGCTCCAGGTTAGTTGGAGGCCCGAGCCAGACGAGTCCCACCGGCGTCGAGCAGATCGGCCACGACCAGGGCCCCATTGCGGGCGAGGTTCGCCGGTGTCATCGCCGCTCGAGCTCGTTCCACACGGCGGAGAACGCGTACCGTTCCCCAGGCACCGGCGAGAGCGCCGGCGACGAACCACCACAGTCTCACCATCATGCGAGCAGGTTAGCGCTCCCTCGGATCCTCCCGACGAGCGTTCCAGGCGTCGACGCGCTCGGCGATCGTTCCTTCGTCTCCCTGAGTTCCCGGCTCGAACAGCCGGATATCAATGGACTCGTCTGGGAGGTACTGCTGCACGACGAAGTGCCCCTCGTAGTCGTGGGGATAGCGGTATTCGGTGCCGTGACCGATCGTGCGCGCCACGCGGTAGGAGCCGTCCCTGAGATGTGGAGGCACCTCGGCACCCGCGGTCGCTTCAACCGCGGCTATCGCCTTGGCGATCGTCGCCGCAATGGTGTTCGACTTCGGCGACGTCGCGAGGTAGATCGCGGCGTGCGTCAGCGCGTAGCCTGCTTCGGGGAGACCCACATACGCGAGCGCCCGAGATGCCGCTACGGCGAGCGGGAGAGCGTGCCGGTCGGCCAGCCCGATGTCCTCGGAGGCGAAGATGATCATGCGTCGTGCGATGAACTCCGGATCCTCACCCGCTTCGAGCATCGTGTGCAGCCAGTAGACGGCGGCATCGGGATCCGAACCGCGCATGCTCTTGATGAACGCAGAGATGATGTCGTAGTGTCGATCGCCGGACTTGTCGTAGCGTACGATGCGCCGTTGCAGCGCCTCGGCTATGTCTGCCTCCGTGATCGCCGTCTTCGCCGCTCCGATCGCCAGACCGGCAGCGACTTCCAGACCGTTCAGCGCCAGGCGAGCATCTCCGCCAACCCGCTCGGCGAGCGCCGTGCAGGCGTCGTCGTCGATCGTGAGACCCTGCCCTCCAAGGCCCCGTTCCGGGTCGGCCATGGCACGTCTGAGCAGCACCTCGAGGTCCTCCGGATCGATGCGTTCCAGTCGAAACAGACTCGCCCTCGAGATCAGTGGGGAGTTCACCTCGAAGAACGGATTCTCCGTCGTGGCCCCGATGAGGATGAGCGTCCCGTCTTCAACACCAGGGAGCAACGCATCCTGTTGCGACTTCGAGAACCGGTGGATCTCGTCGAGAAACAAGACGGTTCTCCGCTCTTCCTCGCCGAGCCGCCGGTCGGCGTCGTCGAGGATTCGCCGGACGTCCTTTACACCTGCCGATGTCGCGGACAGCTGCTCGAACCAGGCGTCGCCCGCGGCAAGGCGAGCGAGGGTGGTCTTGCCCGTTCCAGGAGGACCCCAGAGAATCATCGACATCAGCCGGCCCGACTCGACAAGTCCGCGGAAGGCAGCGCCCCTCCCGACCAGGTGCGCCTGCCCGACGATCTCGTCCAGTGCGGCCGGGCGCATTCGAGCTGCAAGCGGGGCGACCCTCGCCTTCACCTCCGCTCGACGTGCCTCGAACAGATCTCCCATGTCAACCTTCTGCCTTCACCTCCGGCCGGAGAGCGATCCCCAGTTCCCGAAGCTGTTCGTCGTCGACCGAGGTCGGCGAGCCGCTCATCGGATCGGTACCCGTTTGGGTCTTGGGAAACGGGATCACCTCCCGGATGGATCTTTCTCCTTGCAGTATCGCGAGCAGGCGGTCGATACCCACCGCGAACCCCGCGTGGGGCGGTGTACCGAACCGGAGCCCCTTCACGAACCAGCCGAACCGTCGCTCGGCTTCCTCTAGGCCGATGCCGAGGATGTCGAACACCTGCTGTTGGACCACCGGATCATGAATCCTGACACTCCCCGATCCCAGCTCGGAGCCGTTGAGAACGAGGTCGTACGATTTCGAGATCGCTGTTTCGGGTGAGGTGCGCATCTCGTTCACGTCGATAGGAGCGGTGAACGGGTGGTGGGCGGGCGAGAGGCTTCCGTGGTCGTCGACGTCGAACACCGGGAAGTCGATGACCCACAGGAATGCCAGTTCGTCATGACCCTTCGGCTGCCCCAGGTCGAGGCGAAGTTGACCGAGCACGGTGCTCGCCTTCTTGGACTCGTCGGCGACGAGCAACAGCAGATCGCCGGGCCGTGCATCGAACATCTCGACGATGCTCGCCTGCTCCTCGTCGGACAGGAACTTGGCAATCGACGATCGCAGCCCCGCCTCTTCGAGCACCACCGAGATGAGACCCTTCGCCCCCAGGTCCCGGGCCCGGTCGGTCAGCGCATCGAGGGCGGATCGGGACAGGCCGGCACTGCCTGCGTTGATGCCCTTGACAGCGCCCCCTTCGGCGACCGTCGACGCAAATACACCGAACGCCGAGTCCGCGACGAGGCCGCTTATGTCGTGGATCTCCATGCCGAACCGGAGGTCGGGCTTGTCGGTCCCATAGCGCTCCATGACGTCGGCATAGGTGAAGCGACGGAACGGAGTCGGTACTGAGACGCTCCTCACACGTTCGACGACGGCGGCGATGACGGTCTCGAGCGTCTGGAACACCCCTTCTCTGCCCCAGAAGGCGCCCTCGAGATCGAGCTGGATGAACTCCAGCTGCCGGTCGCTTCGGAAGTCCTCGTCGCGATAGCATCGGGCGATCTGGTAGTACCGGTCTACCCCGGAGACCATGAGGAGCTGCTTGAACAGCTGAGGCGATTGCGGCAGCGCATAGAAGGAGCCCTTGCGAAGACGTGATGGGACCAGGACGTCCCTGGCGCCCTCCGGTGTCGAGCGGATCAGGGTGGGTGTGTCGACGTCCATGAACCCCAATCCATCGAGCACTTCCCGCATCGCCCGAAAGGCCGTCGATCGGGCCCGGAGGTTCGCCGCCATACGTGGGGTGCGCAGGTCCAGGAACCGGTACTCGAGCCGGATTCGTTCGTCGATGTCCACCCGATCGTCGAGCATGAACGGCAGTGTCTCTGCAGCCGACAACACGGTCAGTTCTTCGACGGCCACCTCGACCATGCCTGTCGGCATCTCCGGGTTCTTGGTTCCCTCAGGACGTGCCCGCACCATACCCCGCAGTGAAACGACGTACTCGAGCTTCAGGCTCTTGGCGTCAGGGATATCGGCGGGGTCGACGACCGCCTGCACGATGCCTGACGCGTCCCGAAGATCGATGAAGATGATTGCGCCGTGGTCGCGACGGCGGCCCACCCACCCTGCGATGCGCACGGTGTCGCCTACGCGCTCTTCGGTCACGTGCCCCGCGTACGTGTCCCGATACTCCACGTCTACCTGAGCCATTCCGAAACCTCCTCGACGGGTGCCTCTCGTTGGTCCCCCGTCGCCATATCTCTTACGGTCACCGCCCCCCGGTGCCACTCGTTCCCGATCACGAGGACCTTCGGTGCCTCCCTGCGGGAAGCGACCTTGAACTGGGCCTTGACAGAGCGCCCATCGGCGTCATAGTCGACCCGGAACCCATCGGCACGCAAACCGGAGACCAGTCGCGTCGCCTCGGTCCGCATCTGTTCGTCGGCCACCACGACAAATGCGTCGAGTGTCACATCTTCGTCGATCTCCCCCAGGGCAAGCACCATGCGATCGAGTCCCAGGGCGAAACCGACGCCTGGGATGGGGTGCCCTCCGATCGATTCCGAGAGGCCGTCGTACCTTCCTCCTCCACCGACCGCGTTCTGCGCTGCATCGAGATCGGTGGCGATGTACTCGAAAGCCGTTCTGGTGTAGTAGTCGAGACCACGCACGAGGTGAGGATCCTCCACGAAGGGAACGCCCACGACGCCGAGTGTCTCCTTCACTGTCCGGTAGTGGGCGCTGCACGCATCGCACAGATGGTCGACGGGCGTCGGAGCGTCGCCGAGAACGAGTTTGCAGATCTTGCAGTCGAGGACCCGCAAAGGGTTGGTGTCGATTCGTTGCCGGCTGTCTTCGCAGAGCCGGTCCTCTCGGGCCTTCAGGTACTCCCTCAGGAGCTCCTGATACGCAGGCCGGCAGACCGGGTCCCCGATCGAGTTGAGGGTCACTGTCACATCGTCGAGCCCTATCTCGCGCAAGTAGCGGTAGCCGAGTTCGATGACCTCCGCGTCGGCGAGCGGAGAGTCGCTTCCGAGATACTCGACGTCGAGTTGGTAGAACTGCCGTCTCCTACCCGCCTGGGGACGCTCGTATCGAAACATCGGTCCCCAACTCGCCGCCTTGCGCACACCAGACCCACCTGCCTGTTGGTGTGCCCGCATGACCGAAGGTGTCGCTTCGGGCCGGAGGGTCAATGAGCGCCCCCCCTTGTCGGTGAAGGTGTACATCTGCTTCTGAACGATCTCGGTGTCTTCCCCCGAGCCTCTCGAGAAGAGTTCGGTTGCCTCGAAGAGCGGAGTGATGATGAGGTCGTAGCCGAATCGCTCGGTGATCTGATCCCAGATGCGGAGCATCCGCCGCCACGTTCTGGACGCGGGTGCGAGCACGTCATCGGTGCCTTTGGGTGCGCGAATGGTCATCGAAGATCCCGGAGAAAAGGGTTGCTGCGGCGTTCGACTCGCATCGTAGTCGTGGGTCCGTGCCCCGGGTACACGGCCGTATCGTCCGGTAGCGGCAGGATCTTGGAACGCATGCTCTCGAACATGGCCGGGAGGTCACCGCCTGGCAGGTCCGTACGTCCTATCGATCCTGCAAAGAGGTGATCGCCCGAGAACAGACGCCCCTCGACGAGAAAACAGCAGTGTCCCGGCGTGTGGCCGGGTGTGTGGATGACTTCGATGTCGAGGCCCGCAAGAAGCAGGCGCGATCCGCCGACCAGCCGTTCCACACCCTCCAAGAGCCGCATCGGTTCCTCGTAGGCGCCCAACAGCGCTCTGAGTTGTGTTCCCGGGTCGAATGTGAGGAAGTCGTCATCGGGATGAACGTAGGCAGCGATCCCCGCCTGGTGGCACACCTCCTGTGCGCCACCGGTGTGATCCACGTGTCCGTGGGTGAGGAGCAGCGCTACCGGGGCCAGTGTGTGCCGATCGACGAGCGCCAGCACTCCATCGGGGTCGGGTGGTGCGTCGACGATGACACACGGCCCGCCCGGCTCGCGCGCGACCACATACGTGTTCGTGGCGGCAAGCCAGAGGGTGTCGCTGTCGACGAGCATCGCCACAGCCTACCGCGGGGTGTCAGGGCCTGGCCCAGTCCGGAAGTTTCACTTCCCGCCAGTCGTCGTAGCTCCAGTCGGTGTCGAGCAGCGGAAACATCGGGGGGCGAACGTACTCGAGCCGTGGATCGAACCCATACTCCCGGTACGTGATGTGCGCCGCGATATCCCCGACGTGTGGGGTCGCGATCGAGCCGTAGGTGTACAGCGTCGAGTTGTAGGGAGCGTCACTCGCGAACCGCCATGCATCCGACTGGCCCAGCAACGCTCCATTGATGTAGAGCTCGTGGTCCGATCCGACCGCATTCCCGTTGATGACGATCTCGTCGGATCCGATCATCGCCAGGACGTCGAGAGAGTCCGGATCCTGGTAGAACGTGTCCGCGTCGATGATCACGTTCTTCGGAGAGGTGTCCGATCCCGCGTACATCGTGAGTGATCCCTTCAGCACGAAGTCGATGAGGCTGTCCCCATCCTGGGAAACGTCGACACCGACAGGCGACGACTGATATCCGACCACAAGGTGGGCGTTTGCCCACAACGTGCCATTGGCCGGGACATCGACCGTTCCCCAGACGGACCAGGACGCCGAGTCGGCGTATGTCCACCACCAGCTCTCGCTGTGGGAGGACGTGGACTTCCAGATGCGAAGCTTCCCGACACCCCCGGAGACATACGCCTGCACCCGCCACGCGCGGGCGTCGGAGTCGTTGAGGCAGACACCGCCCGAACCGCATGCCGATTGACGCACCAGCGTCAAGTCGTCCCAGAAGTCGCCGAAGTTCAACGGCTGCGGATACACGTCTCGAATGTCGCCGAAGGTAGCGGAGGAGACGCCCTGATAGCCCTGGGCACCGTCGGCGAACGTCGTGGGAGCACCCGTGATCTTGTGCTCCGCGAAGATGTCGCCATGAGCGACGGTGTCGGGACCGAAATCGAGGTCGCCACCGGCGTACACCTTGCCGAAGGTCTCTGCATAGGCTCCGTACGAGAGGTCACCCTGGGTCACCCGGAAGAACTCGGACAGTGCCGTCGCGTGCACGTTGGCCGTGATCGCCCGCCGCTGTATCGAGTCGCCGCGCTTGCCGACCACCATCAACTCGACCATGCCACTGGGAGACGGGGTCACCTCCAGGAGCGTGCCGATGTCGTTGCCGGCTCCGGTGGCATCCAGAACAGGGTGCACGAACCAGTCCGTGACACCGTCACCGTTGGGATCAGGGTCTTCGTAGGTCCACGATAGGCATCCAGAGTCCCAGGGGTTGCCTGGTTCTACGAGGTCCCCGTAGGAGGCTGCCGTGGTCGTCTGGCACCGTCGCGCACGTTCTGCCTCGTCGACCCAGTGCAGGTAGTAGCGGGCGTCGATCGTCAGCTTCGCGGCGTACCGATCGAGGATCGCCTCGGCCCCTGCAACGACAACGTCCTCTTTCTCTTGTGTTGCCGCGTCGCGGTACTGGCTGGTCGCGACTTTCAGCAGCAGCGCCACGGCGACGCTGATGAACAGCATCAACGCCATGACCGTGGCTATCGCCATGCCCTCTTGGTTTCTAAGACGAGGCATTGCGCAACCTCACTTCCTCGTGAAGGAGGAGCGGATCGAAGCCCAGCCGATCCGAGTACTTGACTCGCAGATCGATGGTGATTAGCGGTGCATCACAGATCTTCGGCGGGATGGCGCTGTTACAGGAGCTGACGACTGATCGTGTCGCCGGATCCCCGATCCACTCGACTGCCTGGAACAAGGGTCCGTAGGTCGTCCCGGGATCGGCGACGACTCCCTGCAGGACGATCCGCTGACTGATGACCCTTCCGTAGAGGAACTTCCAATTGGGCGGATGCGAGTCGGTATCCGGTTCGTAAACCGTCTCCTGAAGATCGCAGACGCCTCCATCGCTTCCGTCCGTGCAGTTGATCAACTCGTAGACGTATTTCTCGGGTTCGGGGTGTGGAGGCCGACGGTCGCTGTAGAAGGCGATCATGTTCCAATCGAGTTCCTGAACCGCTCGACTTCGGGCGATCGTCTCAGGCTGGTCGGCCTGTCGGAGTTCGATAACCAGGTTCTCCAGCACGGGTCGTGCGTCCCGCTCGACTTGTGCAATGAGATCCTGGTTCGACACGTTGTGGAGGAGCCCTGTCACGATGGCAGCCACCGACACCAACGTGATCGTCAGGACCAACGACACGACCATCAGTTCCACGAGCGTGAAACCACGGTCGTCGTGCAGGCGCTTCACGGCGCTGGACATGTCTGACTCCCATAGGTCGACCAGACCACGTGGTCACCACTTCCGACGTTGAGCGGGGACGACCTCCAGCCGCTGCCCTGCGTGATGCGCGTACCGTCGAAACAGACCTTCGTGACCTTCCAACTCCCATCTTCCACGGCCGCCGACCCAAGGCCGTCGACGTTGGGGAAGACGGACACGGTGTCATCGGGACTCCCGCGACGTGGCAGGTACTCATAGTGGTCGACACCCAGGTTGTTGTCGGTGAAGGTGATGAGTCCGTATCCGGAGGGGGTACTCAAGGCAATCGTGATCTCCGCATCCCCTGTCAAGAGCACGCTCTGGGTGGCCGAGCTGTGGCCGTAATGGGATGAGACATCCACCGTGACCAGAGGGTTCAGTCCTTCGATGAAGGCGGAGACGGTACCGGTTCCGTCCGTCGTGTAGGTGGTGGTGCCGTTCAGGTCGGTGACGTCGACATCGACGTCACTCAGCTTCACGCCCACGCCGTCGAGAACATGCACCGTCAGTGTCGAGCCGGAGGCGGCGTCCAGAGAGAACGTCTCCGTGTGATCCGTCACGTCCGGGTAGCCGGCGGGAACCGTCACATTGGGGCGAAGGACTTCGCCGTAGCCGAGGATGTGGATGTCGAAGGAGTAGTCACCCGGCACCAGCGGGTATCCGTCGATCTCCTCGATGTCCCAACCGCTTCCATTCCACTCGGGATCGCTGGGGGTGAACGTATGATCGCCGGTTGGTCCGTTCAGGACGAGCGTTCCGGTGCCGCTCACCGGTGAGCCGTCGGAGCTGTCCTCCAGCGCGACGTGCAACTCCGCCGGTAGATAGATCCGCAGGTTCATGTTCCCCGTCTCCGTCGGAGATACATGCACTCTGTCCGATCCAGACGTCAGATCCTCGGGATACAGGTACCAATGCACGGTGGACGAAGACGTGTCCGAGAGATGTGCGCCGAGCCTTCCGTAGTAGTAGTACTTGGGGCTGCTCTCTGCGTTGGAGTCGACGCCAACGAACACTTGCTCATCGGACGAGGAGCCCGGGTGCGCGATGCTTCCGGAGTCGTCGTCATAGACAAGGAAGGCCTTCGGATACGGAAGAATGCTCGGGTCCTTTCCCGCTGGTTCGACCTTCGTCAGGTCCACGATGACATTCGAGAGATTGTCGTTGGCGGCGAGCGAGGGTGGGGCGACGATGGTCGTCATCTTCACCGGCGTGTAACTACCGTCGGAGCGCTGCACGGTCACGACGACCTGCTTGAAGTCGATCCCGGAGTTGTAGTGGCCCTCGACGCCGTCCCCGCCCTGGGGGATCACGTTTCCACCGCTCGCGCTTCCGAAGTACGACACATCGGTGTCGACCGTGTAGCTGGCGCCGCTCACGGTGACCGTCTCGCTGGGTTCGAGAACACCGCTCGGTACCGACGCCGTGTAGCCCACGTCCTTGTAGGACAGGCTTCGGATCTCCTCGATACGCCCCTGGGCCAGATTGCTCTCGATCGTCTTCACCTTGGACCTGTCCAGGAGGTTGAAACCGGTCGAAGTCGGCCCCACCGTCATCAAGATGATGATGCCGATGATGACGAGCGCGATCGTAAGCTCGACGACGGTGAACCCGTCCTCCTTCGAAAGGTGGGATGCCATGCGGTAGCTATCGGCCGAAACGGCCTATCGGCTTAGTGAAATGTCGAGGGATCCGGAGAACGCACGAAGTGTCTAGTTCTCAGCGCGGAACGAGACGATACGCGTCGTAGACACCTTCGATGCCCCTGAGACCCACAACCAGACGGTCGAGCTGGCCGGGATCAGACAACTCGACCTCGTACCTGAGCAACGCGGTCCGATCGCTGCTCGTCGTCGACGACGATGCTCGGATGTCGCCGCCAACTCCGGAGATCCACTCGGTGACGTCACGCAACATGCGCGGTCGGTCGAGGGCCTCGATCTGAATCCACACCGAGAACCGCCCTACCCTGTCCAGCGCCCAGGCGACGTCGATCATCCGTTCTTCGCCCAATGCGTCGATGTTCGTGCAATCCGAACGGTGGACCGACACTCCACGCCCGACCGTCACGAACCCGACGATGTCGTCGCCTGGAACGGGGGCACAGCATCGAGCGATCCGCACCCAGACGTCTTCCAGACCCTCGACGATCACGCCGACCCCGCCGCCGTCGGAGCGTGGCTGCACCGGTGGCAGCTCCGGCAGAGCGGCTTCGGCCGCCTCCTCCTGCTCGGGTCTTGCGAGACGCACGAGACGGGCGACAACGGTGGAACCGGCAACGCCCGCTTCGCCAACCGCGATGAACAACGAGTCGAGGTCCCGCTGACCCATTCGCCCGGCGACCTCTCTCAGAAGCTCATCCCGTCGGTTCGAGTGCAGTCCCAGCCCTTCCTTGCGAAGGAGTGACAGAACCGTCTCCCTTCCCTTCTCGAGCGCGGCGACGCGGCGTTCCTTCCCAAACCACTGTCGGATCTTCGCTCTGGCCCGCGAGGTGCGCACGAACGCCAACCAGTCTCTGCTCGGCCCCGCGTCCTGTGCCTTGGAAGTGACCACCTCGACGATGTCTCCGGACTCCAGTCTCGTGTCGAGCGGGACCAACCGGCCGTTGACCTTCGCGCCGATGCACCGGTGTCCTACCTCGGTATGGACGCTATACGCGAAATCGACCGGGGTAGCCCCCCTCGGAAGCGTCTTGACCTCTCCCTTCGGCGTGAGAATGAACACTTCGTCCTGGTAAAGGTCGAGTTTTAGGCTCGCCAGGAACTCCGTCGGATCCTCGTACTCGTCCTGAAGGAAACGCATGTCGGCGATCCACGGAAGCGACTCGGCCGTCTCGCCCTCCTTGTATCGCCAGTGTGCGGCGATTCCGAACTCGGCGCGCTCGTGCATGTCCCTCGTGCGGATCTGAACCTCGAGCGGACTTCCACCCGGCCCGATCACCGTCGTGTGCAAGCTCTGGTACAGGTTGAACTTGGGCATCGCGATGTAGTCCTTGAACCGCCCATGCACGGGAGGCCAGGTGGAGTGGATCACACCGAGTACCGCGTAACAGTCCCGAACGTCTTCGACGATCACTCTGATCCCGATGAGGTCGTGGATGTTCTCGAACGGAAGGCCGCTGGCCACCATCTTGCGGTAGATCGAGTATTGGTGCTTAGGTCGGCCGCTCACTTCGCCTTTGATGCCGGCCGAGTCGAGCAGTTCCCGCACCGTGTCTACGACGTCGCCCAGAAACGCCTCCCGCAGAGGTGCACGCTGCTCGAGAAGCGCATTGATCTCGGCGTTTCGCCTCGGATACAGGATAGCGAAACACCTGTCTTCCATCTCGTGTTTGATCTCCTGGACTCCGAGCCGGTGAGCAAGCGGGGCATACACCTCGAGACTCTCTCGAGCGATCCGCTGTTGCTTCTCCTCGGGGAAAGGCCAGATCGTCCGCAGATTGTGCAGACGGTCCGCGAGCTTGATCAGCAGAACCCGAACGTCCTTTGCAAGAGCGACGACGAGCTTCCTGATCGTCGCGGCCTGCGCCTCCTCCCGCGACCCGAACTTGATCAAGTCGAGTTTCGTCACTCCATCGATCAGCTCGGCGACGTGACCACCGAACTGCTCGGCCACCTGTTCGAGCGTCAGGTCGGTGTCTTCGACCGTATCGTGTAACAGGGCGGCGCACAGTGTTTCGGCGTCCAAACCGTACTCCGCGAGGATCTCTGTCACCGCAATCGGGTGTGTGATATAGGGATCCCCCGTTTGACGCATTTGTCCCTCGTGGCGATCCCTGGCGAGAACATAGGCCTCGGACAGTAGCGACGCATCGGCAGCGGGATGGTGAGCGCGAAACGAGTCGAGAACCCTCTCCATCCCCTCTTGCGAGAGGTCAGGCATACGTTACGAGCGCGTGGAGGTCGGCCCCATTCAGAGAAGCTCTGCCACCGAGGAACGCCAACTCGATGAATACCGCGACGCCAATGACTTCGGCATCGAGTCGTTCGACCAACCTGATCGCTGCAGCCGCTGTTCCGCCGGTTGCGAGCACGTCGTCGACGATGAGCACCCTGTCGCCCGAGCGAAGCGCATCCTTGTGCATCTCGAGCGCGTCCGTCCCATACTCCAACTCGTATGTCTCCCGAATGACATCGGCAGGCAGCTTGCCCGGCTTGCGAATCGGGACGAACCCCGCACCGAGCTGCTCGGCGACCGGGGTCGCGAGGATGAATCCACGGGCTTCGATACCGACGACCTTCGTGACGGACCCTGTTTCGTAGGGGGCACAGAGCTGGTCGATCAGCATCGAGAAAGCACCCGCATCGGCGAGGACCGGTGTGATGTCCTTGAAGACGACCCCCGGCTTCGGGAAATCGGGGACGTCACGAATCAGATCGGCGAACTCGAACACCGGCTGATTCTACCTCGTTCAGCGCTTCCGGCCCTTCTTGGGAGGCCGAGGTGCGGCCCCGCTCTTGTGAGACGGTGCCTGCTTGGTCACGGTGGCACTCTTCGGTGTCTCCGCGTCGGAACTCCGGCCGCGGTCCCGGCGGCGGCGAACCCGAGCCCACTCGTCCTCTTGCTCTTTCCAGGAAGCGAGGATCGGCGACGCTACTGCGATCGATGAGTACGTACCCGCGGCGATACCGACGAACAGTGCCAACGCGAAGTCGCGGAGCGTCTGAGCGCCGAGCAGGAACGAACCCACGAAGAGCAGGCTCCCGACCGGAAGCAGACTGGTCAGCGACGTGTTGATCGAACGCATCAGCACCTGATTCATGGATCGGTTGACGAGTTCCGTGATCGTTATGCGCTCCGTGTGAAGCTCCTCGACGTTCTCCTTGACCTTGTCGAATACGACCACCGTGTCGTAGAGGGAGTAGCCCAGGATCGTCAAGACTCCGATCACGGTTGCCGGTGTGACCTCGAACCTCGTCAGCGCATACACACCGAACGTGATGACGAGGTCGTGGAACAACGCGGCGATACCCGCCACCGCCATCTTCCACTCGAGTCGCCACGACATGAACAACACGACTGCAGCCAGGAACACGACGAGGGCGGTGGCGGCACGCTTCGTGATCTGGGCCCCGAAGGTAGGTCCGACCTGGTTGAGTGAGAGCTCGTTGAGCGTCGTACCTGTTGCGTCGGCGACCGCCTGCTGGAACTTCTCGGACTCAGTCGACGTCAATGATCCGACCTGGACCCGAATGTCGGCCCCGCCGGCGAGTTCCTGGATCTTCGCCTCCTGCAATCCGAGCCGAGCAAGGGCAGACCGCATGTCCGCCACGCTGGCACCAGCCGGATTGGCGGTCTCGACGGCGACACCGCCTCTGAAATCCAGGCTCAAGTTGAGTCCGAAAACGATGAGAGCGAGAAACGAGATAAGGACCAGAGCGGCCGAAATGGTCAACCAGATTCGCTTCGCTCCAACGAAGTCGAAGGAGGTTTCTCCTCGGTAGAGGCGTGTGATGAGATTCATGATGCCTCCTGCACTCCACCTGCTGCTGCTCGAATACTGAACCGACCTCTTTCGCCGAGCCCACTATGTGCAATCGCGCTCACCGCATTCCGGGTGAAGAAGTAGGCGACGAGGATGTCAAGGAAGGTCGCGATGCCCAGCGTGAGGGCAAAGCCCTTCACCGGGCCGACGGCGAGCAGCCACAGCAGGACGGCAGCCAGAATCGAGACCGTGTCGGCCGTGAGGATCGTGTGAAACGCCCGAGAGAACCCTTCATCCACCGCTGCCTTCATCGTTCGACCGCGGTGAAGTTCCTCTTTGATCCGCTCATAGAACACGATGTACGAGTCGGCGGTGATGCCGACCGACACGACGATGCCGGTCACGCCGGCAAGGGTCAGGGTGAGCCCCGAGGTCCTGCTCAGGAGCCCGAGCACGATCAGCATCAATGACCCGAACACGCTCAGACCGAGGATCGTCACCGCGCCGAGAGACCGGTAGTAGAGCAACATGTAGATTGCGACCAGGATCAAGCCCGCAAGCCCGGCGATGAGCCCCGACCGCAGCGAGTCCGACCCGAGCGTCGCAGACACACTCTGCACCTGATCCTGCTCGAAGCTCACCGGGAGGGAGCCGTAGCGGAGGATCACGGCGAGGTCCTGTGCCTGGGCCTGCTGGTTGTCACCGGTGCCCAATGTGATGACGGCGCTGCCGCCCGCAATGCCGGTGTTGGCATCGACGTTCGACGCCACCTGCGGGGCAGAGATGACCTTCCCGTCGAGCACGATGGCGATCTGGCGCTGCGGGTCGCCCGTCGAGAACTGCGCAGCGGCCCGGGTGAGCTCCTGGAACTTGCGAGCCCCGTCATCGTTGAGTTTGAGGTCGACCTGCCATTGGCCGGTGGTCTGGCTGAAGTTGGCTAGGGCCTCGGTGATGTCCGAACCCGTCATCGGGTCGGGAGTGCCGTTGGTGGGAGTCCCATCACCACCGTCTTGGCATGTCGCGAGTGTCGTTCCGTCGTTGCACAGCGTTCCCACCTCGTACCCGGCGACGAGTTGGCCTTTCGCGTCGTAGTCGGGCACCCATGAGTGCAGCAGATCGGGGCTGTCGCTGACCGTGAAGCCGGTCGTCGGGTCTACGCCGGCCGGGAGGGTTGTAGTGGTCGTGGGTGCTGCCGTCGTGGTGGTCGACCCGGTCGTCGTGGCACCCGCCGCTGTCGTGGTCGTTTCCCCGACCGATGTGGTAGTGGTCGTCTTAGGAGCCGTCGTTGTGGTGGTCGCATCCAAGATCGGGCTCTGGAACGAGGCAGCGAAGACCGGTCGGAACGACAGCACGCCGGTCTGGCCAATCGCCTCGAGTGCCCGCTCCCTGTCGGTCACACCGGGAAGCTGAACGAGAACGGCGTTGTTTCCGCTGATCGAGATCTCGGGCTCCTGCACTCCGAACGCCTCGATGCGCCCGCGCATGATCTCGACGGCCTTCGTCAGCACATCAGGATCGGTGCCATCCGGTGCGCGAAGAATCACCGATGTTCCACCCTTCAGGTCGAGACCGAGCTTGGGCGTGCTGTGGCTGGCAAGGACCGCCGCAACTCCCCCGTAGGCGAGCAGAAGCACGATCACGAGCGTGGTGATCCGCCGCGACATCACTTCTCCAGCTTCCCGGCGACCGCCCGCCGGGAGATGCGCATGCGTCCTTCTTCGAGGCGGATCACGACGGAATCGTCATCCAGACCGACCACGACGCCGTGCACGCCCCCGTAGGTCTGGACCTTGTCACCGACCTCCAAAGCGGCTGCGAGCTGTTGCTGCTGCTTCGTCCTGACGCGTTGCGGTCGGATCAGCAAGAAATAGAACATCCCGATGAGCAACGCCAGGAAGATCAACGAGGTCCATAGGCTTCCACCTGTGGCATCTGTTTGAGCAAGCACGCGCTACCTTCTTTGTGACGAGTGGAGGCTCACGCCCGGCGAGCCGGCGGTCATGCTAGCGACTCGCCGGAGACTGCAGAAACTCTCCGTTCGATCGTCGAGGCCATGAACCGCTCGAAGCGCCCCTCCACGATGGCTTCCCGCATGGCGCCCATGAGGCTCAGGGTGTAGGTGAGATTGTGCATCGTCAGAAGTCGGAGGCCGGTCGGTTCCCCGGTCTGGACGAGATGGCGAAGGTAGCCCCGGCTGTACGATGTGCAGGTTCTGCAACCGCACGATACGTCGAGTGGGCCGTTCGAACGGGCGTGCTCTGCCCGACGGATGCTGTAGTCACCCTCAGGGGTGAGGATCTTCCCGTGCCTGGCGAGTCGTGTCGGCAGAACACAGTCGAAGAGGTCGATTCCACGCGCGACCGCACGCAGCATGCCTTCCGTGTCGCCCAACCCCATCGTGTAGCGCACCCGGTCTTCCGGCAGCTCACCAACGACGACCTCGATGGCCCTGTCGCGTTCTGCGTCTGACTCCCCGACGGACAACCCGCCGACGGCGTACCCCTCGAATCCAAGTTCGGCCGTCCTTGCAGCGCTCTCCACGCGAAGTGACGGATCGGTGCCGCCTTGCACGATCCCGAACATCGACTGATCCTCTCGCCGTCTCGCCAGCATGGACCGTTCGGCCCATCGAAGCGTCCGCTGCATGGCCGCCTCCACGACAGGACGTGCAGCCGGAAGCCCCACCAGTACATCGAGCGCAACTGCGACGTCTGAACCGAGGTCCTCCTGGACGGCCACCGCCCGCTCAGGTGTCAGTTCGACGCGAGATCCGTCGTAGGTCGATCGAAACGCGACACCGCTCTCGCTCACCTTGGCGTCCAGCGAGAACACCTGGTAGCCGCCAGAGTCGGTGAGGATCGGCCCACGCCAGTTCATGAACTCGTGAAGGCCCCCCAGGTCGCGTACGACGTCCGCGCCGGGACGCAACATCAGGTGGTATGTGTTCGACAGCACCATGTGCGCGCCGAGGCACGCGAGATCGTCCCCATCGAGGGTTTTCACGGTGCCGCGTGTGCCAACCGGCATGAATGCCGGAGTCGCGACCGCTCCGTGGGGAGTGTGAAACACCCCGGACCGAGCCATGCCGTCCCGTGCTTCGATCTCGAGCCTCATGCCGCGCTCCGTGAACATGGCATCCCCGAACGACAAGAACCGGTAGTCGCGTTCGAGGGCCGTTTCGTACACATGCTTCCACGGCTCCCCGACAAACGCAGCGACCAACACGATCAGAGTTGACCGAGGGACATGGAAGTTGGTGACCATCGCGTCCACCGCGCCGAAGCGGTGTCCGGGTCGAATGAACAACTCCGTCGAAGCCGACCCTGGGTGAAGCTGCCCGTCCTGGACCGCCGACTCGAGGGCTCGCACCACGGTCGTTCCGATCGCGACGACCCTTCCGCCTCGTCGCCTCGCCGCCTCGAACGCGACTGCCGTCTCCACAGGGACGTCGAAGCGCTCGCTGTGCATCTGGTGCGCATCGACGGTCTCTTCGGCAATAGGTCTGAACGTGTCGATACCGACTTGGAGATCGATCGACGCCACCTGCACACCTCGATTGACGAACTCGGCCAGCACTCGGGTGCTGAAGTGCAGCCCGGCGGTCGGTGCAGCGGCCGACCCGAGCTTCTTCGCGAACACTGTCTGGTACTCCGAGGGATCAGCAAGCGGCGTAGTTATGTACGGTGGAAGGGGCACCTCACCCATCTCGCCTGCCAGTGCCTCGACGTCCCCGTCGAACCGCAACGTCGTATGTCCCGATGCTGGTTGCGCCAGCACGATTGCACTCTCCGTTCCGAAACGGAGCCGGGTGCCTGCTCTCACCCTCCGTGCCGGCCGGATCAGTACCTCCCAGCTCCCCCGGCCCTTCTCACCCAGCAGCAGGACCTCAACCGCTCCGCCCGTGTCCTGCTTCGTGCCTCGGAGTCGGGCCGCTCGCACCTTCGTGGTGTTCAGGACGACGAGGTCCCCCGCATCGAGCATGCCCGGCAGTTCGGAGAAGCGGCGATCTTCGAGACTTCGACAGTCGAGCAGACGCGCCGACTCCCGTGGCGTCACGGGACGCTGGGCGATGGCAGCGGCCGGCAGCTCATAGTCGAAGTCGTCGGTGCGCAAGGTCAGTCGAGCAGGGTAGG
Source organism: uncultured bacterium (assembly GCA_963827865.1). GTDB lineage: Bacteria > Actinomycetota > Acidimicrobiia > Spongiisociales > UBA4744 > CAYLHS01. The sequence continues at coordinate 60,703 of CAWHCO010000005.1, forward strand.
TTGATGGGGAGGCTCGAGCCCGAGATGCCGGAACGCTGCGGGTGTGGCGACACGGCCCCGCTGCGTCCGTTTCAGCAGACCGCGCTTCAGCAGGAACGGCTCATACGCTTCCTCGACGGTCTCTGCTTCCTCCCCGACGACGATCGCCAGCGTGGAGAGCCCGACGGGCCCCCCACCGAACGTCTCCACGATGGCTCGGAGAATGTCGAGATCGACTCGATCCAGCCCGAGTTCGTCCACTTCGAACACGCGCAATGCCTCATTCGCGGTGTCCGTATCGACGATGCCCGCTGCTCGCGCGACGGCAAAGTCGCGAACCCTGGCAAGGAGCCTGTTGGCAATTCGAGGAGTTCCTCTGCTTCTGCCCGCGACGATCGCCGCACCCGATTCGTCGATCGTCACTCCCAAGATGCCCGCCGACCGGAGGACGATTCGCGACAGCTCGGCGTCGGAGTAGAACTCCAGCTTGTCGACGATCCCGAACCGATCCCTCAGTGGAGCCGTCACCTTGCCCTTCCGTGTGGTCGCCCCGACGAGCGTGAACCGTGGCAGCTCCAGGCGAATCGACTGCGCCGACGGCCCTTTCCCAAGAACGATGTCGAGTCGGAAGTCCTCCATGGCGGGATAGAGCACCTCTTCCACGGCCCGAGGGAGACGGTGAATCTCGTCGATGAAGAGCACCTCGCCCTCCTCCAGGTTGGAGACGATCGATGCGACGTCCCCCGGACGCTCGAGAGCCGGTCCCGAGGTCACCCTTATTCGGGTCCCCAGTTCGGCTGCGATGATCCCTGCGAGCGTCGTCTTGCCGAGCCCGGGCGGTCCCGACAACAGGACGTGATCGAGAGGATGCTCGAGTTGTCTGGCTGCCTCGAGACTGATCCTCAGCCGTTCCTTGACGTTGCCCTGTCCGATGAACTCGTCCAGCCGAGTCGGGCGGAGAGTTTCGTCGGTGTCGTCGGGCAACCGTTCGGACGTGAGGATGTCTTCTCTCATCGCTTCCCCAGTTCCTTCAGTGCGAGCCTGAGCGATTCTTCCACGGACAGGTCCTCGGGCAACGAGGCGACCACCTCGCGAAGCTCCGTCGGCGCATAGCCGAGCCCTTCGAGCGCATCACGGATTTGCGCCCGGGTGCCAGATCCCATGACATCCGCTTCCACACCGACGATGCGGGGGCGGAGCTCGAGGATGAGCTTCTGGGCGCTTCGAGAACCGATGCCGGGCACTACGGTGAGGGCGGCGGCATCCTCCGAAACGACAGCACGACGAATCTCGTCGGTGCGCAGACTCGCCATCATGGCCATCGCCAGCTTCGGACCGACGCCTGACGCTCCCAGGAGCAGCCGGAACAAGTCACGGTCGACTTGCTCGACGAACCCGTAGAGATCCAAGGCATCTTCCCGGACATGCAGGTGCGTGTGCAGACTCATCTCGGCCTCCCTCTCAGCAAGGCGCCCGAGATCCCTCGGAGTCATCGTGATCTCGAAACCGACACCGCCCACGCCCAGCACAATCTTGTCTGGTCCACGCGACATGACCGTTCCGCGCAGCACCCCGATCACGGAACCCTCCTCGAGAGGGCGTGCTGTTGAAGGTGGCAGAGAGCGATCGCGACGGCGTCGGCAGCGTCAGGGGGCGATGGAGGCTCCGGAAGGTTCATCCGGGCGGCAACCATGCGCTGCACCTGCTCCTTGGGGGCGCGTCCGTACCCTGCGACCGCCGACTTCACCGCCGAAGGGCTGTATTCGACTACCGGAATGCCCAGCTCGGCCGCGGCGATCATGGCAGCGCCGGACGCCCGCACGACCGAGGTGGCCGTCTGGAGATTCCGGTTGACGAAGACCTGCTCGATCGCCATCACCTCCGGTGAGAACTCCAGGATCAGGTCTGTGAGATCCCGGCGGATCTCCGCGAGTCTGGTCGGTATGGGATCTGCGGGGTTCGTTCTCACGACCCCGAGCGAGACGACTTCACCGTTGCCGACGATTGCATAGCCGGTGGTGGTCAGCCCGGGATCGATGCCGAGAACGAACATATGTACGGGAGTGTAACCGGCGAGCCGGGAGTCACCACGGCTATCAGGCCATCAAGTCGGCCATCACGTCATCGGGGATATCGAAGTTCGCGAACACCTCTTGGACGTCGTCGAGATCCTCGAGCGCGTCCACGAGCCGAAGAATCTTCGGGGCGGTTGCACGATCAACGGGAACGACGGACTTCGGCAGATGGGTCACTTCTGCGCTCTCGATCTCGGTCGCGACCGCTGCCACGGCGTCTCTCACCACCGTGAACAGCGCGGGCTCGCTGATCACCTCGAAAGCTCCATCGACAGGTCGTACGTCCTCGGCCCCTGCATCGAGCGCCGCGAGCATGATGTCGTCCTCGTCTCCACCGGCAACGACGTACCCCTTCTGCTCGAACAGGTACGCGACCGATCCCGGCTCGCCGAGGTTCCCGCCGTTGCGCGAGAAGGTCGATCTGACGTCGGATGCGGCCCTGTTCCGGTTGTCCGTCAGGATCTGCAGCAAGAGGGCGACCCCTCCCGGACCATACCCCTCATACCAGAACTGTTCGTAATCGACTCCCTCGACCTCACCTGTCCCCCGCTTGATCGCGCGATCGATGTTGTCGTTGGGTACCGAAGCCGCTTTCGCCTTCTCGATGGCATTGGCGAGCGCCGTGTTCCCGGCAGGGTCGCCACCGCCTTCTCTCGCCGTGACCTCGACAGTCTTGACGAGCTTCGCGAACAGTTTGCCTCGCTGCGCGTCCTTGGCACCCTTCTTGTGCTTGATCGTCGACCACTTGGAATGTCCGGACATCAGGCTGCTCCCACGCTCAGGGCCATCATATGTATTCGCGAGTCGCCAGTCAGTTCGGGATGGAAGGCTGCAGCCACGACATTCCGGTCTCGAACCAGCACGGGATGGTCATCGACCTGCGCCAGCACCTCGACGTGCTCCCCCACCCGTTCGACCCACGGTGCGCGAATGAACACGGCGTGGAATGGCGCGTCGAAGCTCTCCACATCGATGTCAGCTTCGAACGAATTGTTCTGGCGACCGAAAGCGTTTCGTTGCACGGTCACGTCTAGCACGCCGAGCAGTAGCTGTGACCCCTCGGTCACACCCGACGCGAGGAAGATCATCCCGGCACAGGTCCCGAAGGTAGGCAACCCGCCTCCGATCGCCTTCCGCAGTGGTTCGACGAGGCCGAAACGGTCGGCGAGCGTGCCGATCGTCGTCGATTCACCGCCTGGGAACACCAAGCCGTCCAGACCTTTCAGATCGGCAGGCTGGCGCACTTCGCGCGGGTTCCATCCCAGCGACCGGATGAGATGCGCGTGCTCGCGAACGTCGCCCTGGAGGGCGACGATCCCGACGTCTCCCACGCTCACCAACCTCGCGTCTGGAGCAATTCCGATTCGGAGAGCTCGGATATCTCGATGCCGCGCATCGGTTCGCCGAGTCCACGTGACACCTTCCCGACCATCGCGGGGTCCTGGAAGAACGTGACCGCCTCGACGATCGCTCGGGCTCGCGGTGCCGGATCCTCGCTCTTGAAGATGCCCGACCCCACGAATACACCCTCACAGCCGAGCTGCATCATGAGCGCTGCATCGGCAGGAGTCGCCACTCCCCCGGCGGCGAAGTTGACGACAGGGAGCTTTCCGGTCTCCGCCACCTCACGTACGAGCGAAACCGGCGCCCCGAGGTTCTTGGCGGCGGTCGCGAGCTCCTCCGGCCCCATTGTGGTGAGTGCCCTCAGCTCGCGGGTGACGGTCCTCATGTGCCGGACAGCCTCCACGATATTGCCCGTGCCCGCCTCGCCCTTGGTTCGGATCATCGCCGCGCCTTCACCGATACGGCGAAGGGCCTCGCCGAGATTTCTCGCGCCACACACGAACGGCGTCGTGAACTGCCACTTGTCGATGTGGTGCTCCTCGTCGGCCGGCGTGAGCACTTCGCTCTCGTCGATGTAGTCCACGCCGAGGGCCTGCAGCACCTGGGCTTCCACGAAGTGGCCGATGCGGGCCTTCGCCATGACAGGGATGTTCACCGCGGCCATGATCTCCTCGACCTTGGTGGGGTCCGCCATTCTCGCGACGCCACCTTCTTTTCGGATGTCGGCGGGGACACGCTCGAGCGCCATGACGGCGACGGCACCCGCCTCTTCAGCGATCTTCGCCTGCTCTGCATTGACGACGTCCATGATCACGCCGCCCTTGAGCATCTCGGCGAGTCCTCGTTTCACCAGATCAGTCCCACGTTCCACGTTCACTTCCTCCTTACCCCTCGATTCTACTGGCAGCCCGCTCGATGGCTTGCTCGTACAGCATGATCCAGCGAGGAAGCACCCGGCGCCAATCGAACACGTTTGCCCTGACCCTTGCTGCCCGCCCTTGCCGTCGAACTCGTTCGGGGTTCGTCAGCAGTCCAACGAGCACATCCGCGAGGCGCCCGCCGTCATTGACGGGCACGTGTTCGCCAACACCTCCCGCGACGCTCACGAATGCCGGTAGGTCGGTGGAAACGACGGCACACCCGGCAGCCATGGCTTCGATCAGGGTGACCCCGAAGCTCTCACCTCCAGTGTTCGGAGCGCAGAACACCGAGGACGAGGCGAGGACTTCACGCTTGCGCCGGTCGGACACGGTACCTTCGAACCTGACTCCGGTCCCTCCGGAGTCTCTGCTCGCCCCCACGACGACCAACTCCGCGTCGGGTACCGCCGCACGCACTCGCGGCCATGCACCGAGCAGCACGTCGAGGCCCTTGCGAGGGTCATCGCGCCCGACGAACGCCACGCGATGGGCGACCCGCTCCTGCTCTGTGAACCCCGCAACGTCGACAGCGTTGGGCACGATCTCCACACCGGGCGCAAACCCTTCGACGGCCATGGCCGCTTCGGCGCTGACCGCTGTCAGTACATCGATTCGCTCCACGAGATGGGCGAGAAGCGGACCACCGAACTTGTACACGGCTCTGACCACGGCGGCGGGCTCGGCGTGAAACGTCCCCACGGTGGGAATATCGGTACCGATCCACGCCGCCGGCCCGACGACCGGGAGCAGCGGCTCGTGCACGTGCACCACATCGGCGTCGCCTATGGCCTCTTTCACACGCAGAATTGCCCCCGGCTCCAGGCACACCGGAGCCACGGCTTCGTTCGCTTCCACGTCGGTGCTGCCTCCAACGGACGTCCAGGTCCCATCGGATTCGCCGGGGCCGATCAACTTTGTCTTGTGGCCCGCCTGAGCGAGTTGTTCTCGTAGTTGCAGTGCCTGCTCTTGCACACCCCCGTGCCTGTCGAGCGCATACGGGCTGACGATCGCGATCCTCACGACGCTCGCCTATCGGACGGCCAATTCGGCTGGAGGATGTGCCACTGCTCAGGTGCGCGCCCGATCAGTTCTTCGAGCGAGACGGCAATCCGACGAGTTCCTTCGGCGATCCGCTCCTCCGCCGTGCCAGAGCTGGGCATTTCCACAGGCGCTTCGACCACCAGGCGGTGCCCACGCCCCCTCTTGAAGTAGGCGGCGACGGGAAACACGGGGACGCCGTGTCGAATCCCCAGCGCGGCGGCCCCTGCGGGCATCGACGTCCTCTCCCCGAAGAATTCGACATCGACTCCCCCGCTCTTCACGTTTCGATCCATCACGAGCGCGACGGCAGCTCCACGGTCCAAGGCCTCACCGAGACGGTTCATGATGTTCGGCTCGTTTGCGAGGACGACGTCGATACCGAGCTGACGCCGTATGTCGATGAACCAGTCGACTACATCACTGTCCGGCAGAGCTTCCGCAACGGCCAGGAGTTCCAGACCGATGTCGTGGGCGACGGTGCCCGCCACTTCCCAGTTCCCGATGTGGGGTAGCGCGAAGATCATGCCGGTTCCTTCGTCACGAGCCGCCTCTGCCCGTTCCACGCCATCTCTGTCGATGTGGCGCAAGATCGCCGGCACGCGGCGGGGCCGCACCCAGAACGCCTCTGCCCAGTACCGGCCGTACGCTCCGAACGCGGCGCGAGCCGTGTCTTCGACCTCGTGTTCGGATCCGATTGCCCGAGCCATGTGACGAAGGCTCATGCGGCGTCGCCGACCCGCGCGTTCGAATGCGAGGCGTCCGGCTCGCACACCCACCGATCGCACGATCGGCTCCGGCAACCATCCGGCCATGGCGATCCCGGCGCGGTATAGCGCGTTCACCCGTCGAGTCGTTTCCAGCCGATCCAGAACCGCTGGACGACGGTGATCCACACGAGCATCACCATCGCCCACAACATGGGTCCGATCAGCCCGGACAGGATCCCGGCACCAAACAGGATCAGCCGCTCGGCCCTCCCCATCAGCCCGCCTCGACCGTCGGCACCACCCTGTTCCACTTTCGCCCGGAGGTACGAGATGAGCAGCGAACCACCGAGCGAAGCGACACACAACGCAACCCATGCCGGCGTGTCCGAGACCGCGAGCGCCAAACCGGTCCACATCGCCGTCTCTTCCACTCTGTCGGTCACCGAGTCAAGCAGGGCTCCCCGCGCCGACACGCTCCCTCGTGCTCTGGCGACCGCTCCGTCGAGGGCGTCGACAGCGGATCCCACCAACACGAAGCCGACCCCGAGTTGCGGTCGTCCCACTCCGATCAGGACCGCCCCGGCGAGTGCGACTGCCAAGCCGAACAGCGTGACGTGCCACGCGCGCACCCCGACCCGGGCGAGCGCCTTCCCTATCGGCGCAAACATGACATTGACCCTGCGGCGGGCTTTCAGTTCGATCATGGGTGCAGCAACGTACCACACCGCTCGAGCGCCAGGATGAGGGGCGGGATCTCGCCACTAGAATCGTCCGAAACATCAGGAGGTCATGTGGTCCCCGAGAACATACGGAACGTCGCACTGGTCGGTCACGGTGGAAGCGGGAAGACCTCCCTCGCCGAAGCGTTGCTCTTCGCAGCCGGACAGACCACTCGACTGGGACGCACCTCGGATGGCAACACCGTCACCGACCACGAGCCCGAGGAGATCGAGCGCGAGCTCTCACTTGGGCTGGCCACAGCATCGTTCCCGTGGGGCAAGCAGAGAATCACGATCATCGATACCCCTGGGTATGCCGATTTCGTAGGAGATGCCCGCTCTGCGCTCCGCGCTGCCGACATGGCCGTGTTCGTCGTCTCCGGAGTGGACGGCGTGGAGGTGCAGACCGAGGCGTTGTGGCAGTTTGCCGGTGAAGAGGGCGTCCCACGGATCATCTTCGTGAACAAACTCGACCGTGAGCGCGCGTCGTTCCAGCAAACACTCGACCAGCTTCGCAAGACGTTCGGCAAAGGTGTCGCCCCGGTACAGGTCCCGATCGGATCGGAGGCGGATCTGTCAGGCTTGGTCCGCGTCGTCTCGAACACCGCCGTTCGGTACTCGGGTGGCAACCCGAAAGGAATCCCGGGCACCGCGCCGGACTCGATGACCGATGTTCTCGCAGAGATGCACACGGCCGTCGTCGAATCGGTCGTTGAGACCAGCGACGACTTGCTGGAGGCCTACTTCGAGGGGGTCGAGCCCGACAGGGCGACAATCGTCGAGGTCACTCGCTCGGGCATTCTCACCGGAGAGATCCAACCGGTGCTGTGTGGATCTGCGACGCAACTCATCGGTATCGACGCGCTCGCCGATTTTATCGCCGAGTTCGGACCCAACCCACTGGAACGACCCCCTGTTCCACTGACGGGAGGTGGAACTCTCTCCTTCGACGACGGGCCGGTCGCCTATGTGTTCAAGACCACGTCCGACCCGTATGTCGGACGAATCTCGCTTCTGCGCGTGTACTCGGGGACGATCAGAGCGGACGACGTGCTCGAGTCGTCGTCGGGCGAGAAGGTGCGTGTGCACAACCTGTTCACCATGCAGGGCAGAGAGCACAACGATGCGACCGAACTGGTAGCAGGTGACATCGCCGCAGTCGCCAAAATCGAGAATCTCACTCCAGGCGACACGCTTCATACGCCCGGGTCTTCGGTGAGGATCGTACCTGTCCTGATGCCACGACCGGTCATGAGTGTCGTCGTATCCCCTCACTCCTCTCAAGACGAAGAGAAACTCTCGACGGCCCTGGCGAGGATCACCGAGGAAGACCCGACGCTCGAGGTCGAGCGGAGAGCCGAGACGAAAGAGACGGTCCTTTCCGGTCTCGGCGACACGCATCTCGATGTCACCGTTGCTCGTCTTGCGCGCAAGTTCGGGGTAGAGGTGGAGACGTCGATACCGACGGTCCCCTATCGGGAGACGATCGGCGCGACCGCAGAAGCCGAAGGCAAACACAAGAAGCAGAGCGGGGGCCGGGGCCAGTACGGCGTCGCGTTCGTCCGCTTCGAACCTCTTCCGAGAGGCTCCGGGTACGAGTTCGTCAACGAGATCAAAGGTGGGTCCATTCCCCGCCAGTACATCCCTGCCGTCGACAAGGGGGTCCAGGAGGGTCTCGAACGAGGCATCCTCGCCGGCTTTCCTGTTACGGACGTCAGGGCGACCGTGTACGACGGCAAGTACCACTCGGTCGACTCGGATGAGCTGTCCTTTCGGATGGCAGGCATCATGGCGGTGCGGGCAGCCGCCCCCAGTGTGCGGGCCACCCTCCTCGAGCCGATCGTGAAGGCCCGGATCACCGTGCCCGAGGACTACATGGGTGACGTCATCGGCGACCTCAATGCGAAGCGGGGAAAGGTGCTGGGGATGGACTCGGACGGTCGGTATCGGATCGTGACCGCAGAGGTTCCCTTGGCGGAAATGCAACGCTATGCGATCGATCTCCGGTCGATGACCGGCGGACGGGGTAGTTTTGAAATGGAGTTTGACCACTACGAGGAGGTTCCGAGGCAGGAAGCCCAGAAGGTCATCGCTTCTGCCCACGAGGAAGAGGCGTAGGGAGGGAGTAGACCAATCGAGCAAGGGCATCCCCCTCGGGCATATCCTCGGCAGAGCCCAAGGAGGCACAATGGCACTGAAGGAAGCCCTAGAGCGGAAGATCGAGGAGTGGAGGCCCCGAACAACCCGCTTGCTGAAGGAATTCGGAGACGTGAAGGTCTCGGACGTCACCATCTCTCAAGCGATCGGTGGGGCCCGAGGTGTTCGGTGTCTCGTAACGGACATCTCATACCTCGACCCGAATGAGGGGATCAGGTTCCGGGGACACACGATCCCCGAAACGCTCGCGATGCTCCCGAAAGTCCCGGGGAAGGAGATGCCCTACGTCGAAGGCCACATCTACCTTCTGCTGACCGGTGAGATTCCCACCGATGACGACGTCACCCATCTGGTCGAGGACCTGAAGCGTCGCAGAGGCGTTCCCGGCTACGTGTTCGACGTGCTCCGTTCGATGCCGCTCGACACCCACCCGATGACGATGTTCTCTGCGGGCATCCTCGCCATGCAGCGCGAGTCCGAGTACGTGAAGGCGTACAACGAGGGCCTTGGCAAGATGGACCACTGGCAGCCGACCCTCGAGGATGTGCTGAACCTGTGGGCAAGACTCCCGGAGCTCGGCGCGTTCATCTACCGGCTCAAGTACAAGAGTGACATGCCCATCGCTTCGGATCCAAACCTGGACCTCGGAGGCGACTTCGCTCACATGATGGGTATCGACGACCCGTACGACGACGTTGCTCGTCTCTACTTCATCCTCCACTCGGATCATGAAAGCGGCAACGTCAGCGCGCACACGGGCCACCTGGTGGCAAGCGCCCTCTCCGACGTGTACTACGCGGCCTCGGCGATGATCGGCGGGCTCGCCGGCCCTCTCCACGGCCTCGCCAACCAGGAGGTCCTGCGCTGGATCCAGGGCGTGATGGACAAGATGGGCGGTGTGGTACCGACCGAGGACAAGATGAAGGAGTTCGTCTGGGATACCCTCAACTCCGGACAGGTGATCCCCGGGTTCGGGCACGCGGTGCTACGCAAGACCGACCCGAGATATGCCGAACAGCGCAACTTCTGCCTGAAGCACCTTCCTGACGATCCCATCTTCAAGTACGTGGACGTCCTCTACAACGTGGTTCCCCCGATCTTGGAGGAGCAGGGCAAGGCGAAGAACCCGTGGCCGAACGTCGACGCTCAGTCAGGCGTCATCCAGTGGCACTACGGGTTGCAGGAGTACGACTTCTACACGGTGCTCTTCGGCATCGGGCGCTCCCTCGGAGTGCTCGCCAATATCGTGTGGGACAGGGCGCTCGGCTACCCGATCGAGCGACCGAAGTCGCTGACGACGGCGATGCTCGAAGAGATCGCCGGGGTCTAGAACCCGAAGAAGTGGAGGGTCCTCCGAGAGGACCCTCCACTTCTGTGTCTCGTACTTCCTACGCGACTTGGCTGTGCAACTCGCCCACAGGGCCGTGCGGGTAGGGGTGCGAAGTGCGCGTGGGCGAGTCGTACTCACCCACCCCCTTCACTCCTCCACGAATCCGTGGGCTGCGAGCCGCTCCCTGTCGAACGTCGTGGTATGGCGGCGCCGATGCCACGAGTCCCACAGTGCGAGCATCGACGGCAACACCAACACCGAGGCGATCAACGCGGCGGCGAGCGCGAACACCGTTACCTCACCCATCTGCTGCATCGGCTTCAGCGAAGAGGTCATCAGTATGCCGAACCCTGCCATGGTCGTGAAGGCTGATCCGGCGAGTGCCGCTCCCGTATGTCGAGCGGTCGACCGGATTGCCTCCTCCTGATCTTCGTACCGGATCCGATCCTCCTCGAAGCGGTGGGTCACGTGGATCGTGAATGGCACGCCGATGCCGATGGCCATTGCCGAGAGGGTCGCGGTCACCGGGTTGAACGAGATCCCGAACAAGGCCATCATCCCGAATGTCCACAGCACCACCAACGCGACCGGTGCGATCGTGACAACGCCCAGGAACGGTCTCCTCGTTTCGAACCAGAAGTTCCCGATCAGCAACAGCATGGCGACGATGATCGCCAACAGCAGAGATCGGATCTGTGAACTGGAGAGCTTGTCGATGACCACCGATGAGATGATGTTCGTCGATGTCGGTGTCGCTGTCAGGCCCGCGTCCTTCACGGGCGTGAAGTCCCCGTTCAAGTCGGTGAGCAACTCACCAGCCCGTTCTTCGCCCGCGGAGGTGGAGATCACGAACTGCGCGGCCGTGTAGCTTCCTTCGCTGTCCTTGTGTACCACGCGACCCATCGCGTCGGGCGATGCCGTCATGGCCGCGTCGTAGATCGCTGCAACGTCGGCGTTCGACGATACCGTGAGGTCCGGCTGGAGGCCCGCCGCCCCCGCAGCTTGGAGGAACGTCGAGTCTCCGGACTGAGCGAGCGTCGCTATCACGCTCAGGGGAGACTCGGCGGCCGCGAATCCACCATAGGTGACGACATCCGGGGTATCGGAGAGGCTCTGGGATGCGTTGACCATCCCCAGGTAGGCGCCGGGCGTGGCGACATCACCCTTGATGAGAACGTTGGTCTGCTCTCCGAAGCCACCGGAGAACTCCCGGTCGAGCGTCTTGAACGCCACGACCGATGGTGAGTCTGCCGGGAGGAAGTCGATGAAGGAGAACGTCGTCTTGAGTTGGCTGAGCCCATACGCACCCAGCCCGCCAAGGAGCAGTGCCACGACCAGCGTGATGACGGGGACCCGTTCCGCGAGCACGGCCGTCCGGGCGGCGATACGGGGAAGAGCCCGTTCGGTGGTGCCCGCGACGAACGATTCCGGATGCAGTCGACCCCCACGTTCGGCGCGGCGGTCGAGCAGCAGCCTGATGGCAGGTAGGAGCGTGAGCATCAACACGAAGGCCGCACCGATTCCGATCGCAGTCAGGATCCCGAAGTCTTTCAGTCCTGGGATGGGTGAGATCAGGTTCGTGAGGAAACCGACTGCGGTCGTGATCGTGGCGAGGATGAGCGCGACTCCGACTGTGCCGATCGCCCGGGTCGAAGCAGACGCGACGCTCTTGCCCGCGCTGAGCTCCTCCCGGTACCGACCGGTGAGGTGGATCGCATAGTCGACACCGAGACCAATGAGCAGAATCGGGATGATCTGGGTGATCTCGTTGAGATTCCCTACGACTCCGAGATGATCGGGTCCGAGCAGGACGGCCAGACCCTCCATCCAGACGATGGCTGTCATGATCACCAGCAGTGTCAACGTGACGTCGGCGGCGGTTCGACGCACACTGCTCCAGCGTGAACGCCCACCGCGAGGGCGCACCCAGTAGACGTACCCAAGGATGAGCAGGATGATCAGGAACGCACTGATGAACAGCCGCCCTACCTCTTTGGAGAAGTCGAACTCGCTCCCGAAGAGCAGCAGTGTGCTGAACGCCTGCACGTTGACGCTGTCGCTCGTGTACTGACTCGCGGCATCGGCAGCCGCCTGCTCGATGTCGACGATTCGAGTGAGATCGCTCCCTCCCTCCATCGAGGAAGTGTCGAGAAAGACCACGATGAGCCCGGCGGGCGCAACCGTGTCGTCGAAATTCGTCTTTGCCGAGACCAGCGCCCGGAGATAGTCGGCCTGGCCGGCCGGAGCCTGCGAGAGGGCGAGCGTGTACAACTGCTGAACTTGGGCGTCGCTGAGGCCATCCACAGGGATGCCCTGCACGGTGGCAGCCCGAATCACCCCGTCGAGGTACGAGACGATGCCGGCCCTATCCTCACGGTCTGAGACATACTGGCCCGCGTCGCTCGCGCGGATCGCGTCCTCGACCTCTTGCACTGTCTTGACGCCGTCGGCCGACACGACGTTGTCGCCGGTCAGAATGATTTGCAGCGTCTGCTCATTGCCGCCGGTGGAGAACAGCTGCTGGATCTCATTCGAAGCTTTGATCTCCGGCGTGTTGGGGGCGAAGCCCTCTTGCCCGCTCGTCACTTCGGATCGGGACGCGAACGTTCCGAGCACCGCCGTTGCCAACACCACGACTGCGATCGTCCACCACGGCCACTTTCGAACGATGGCGGACACTGCACTTACGAATCGCTTCACGAGACCCACCTCCGGCCGGGGTCAGACTATGTGCGTGCTGGAGTTTGCAGAAATCGGGGTCAGCGGGGTGGTCGGACTGCCGCCTTCAAGCGCTCCACGGCCTCCTCCAACGGTACGCCGCGGTCCTCGTGTTCGCTGTCGTAGCGACGATACCCGACGGTACCGGCGGCAGCGTCCTTGTCCCCGACGACCAAGACGATCGGCACCTTCGAGGAAAGAGCCCGCCTGATCTTCTCGCCGACAGTTTCGGAGGTGCTGTCCACGTCGACTCGGACCTCTGCGTTGCGTAGGGATTCCGCCACCTGCGCCGCATAGTCGAGGTGTCGATCTGCGACGGGGACGATCGCAGCCTGGACGGGAGCGAGCCACGCCGGGAATGCGCCCGCGTAGTGCTCGACCAGAATCCCGAAGAATCGTTCCACAGACCCGAACAGAGCACGGTGGATCATGACCGGACGCTCGCGCGCGTTATCGGCGCTCGTGTACTCGATCGCAAATCGCTCCGGCGTCGAGAAGTCCACCTGGATAGTCGACAGCTGCCACTTGCGACCGATTGCGTCTTTGATGTGCACGTCGATCTTCGGGCCATAGAAGGCACCTTCTCCTTCGGCGATGTCGTACGCGAGTTCGGCGGTATCAAGGGACTTCGCGAGTGCTGCGGTCGCGATATCCCACAGCTCGATTTCGCCAACGTACTTCTCAGGTCTCGTCGACAGCTCGGCTTCGAATTCTTCGAAGCCGAAGTCGCGGAGCACCATGAGAACGAAGTCGAGGAGATTCTGCAGCTCGGCGCCGATCTGGTCCAGCGTGCAGAAGATGTGGCTGTCATCCTGGGTGAAGCCCCTCGCCCTGAGCAGGCCATGAACGACACCCGATCGTTCGTAGCGGTAGACCGTTCCGAGCTCGAACAGCCGCAAGGGAAGCTCCCGGTATGATCGCGACCTGCTCTTGTAGATGAGTACGTGGAAGGGGCAGTTCATCGGTTTCACGATGTACGAGTCCCCGTGGTCGAGTTCGAGGGCCGGGTACATGTTGTCGGCGTAGAAGCCGAGATGCCCGGAGGTCTCCCATAGCTGTGCCTTTGCGACGTGCGGGGAGACGACGAGTTGATAGTCGTTCGCGAGGTGGACGCCGCGGCTGTAGTCCTCGATCACCTTGCGAATCAGGCCGCCTTTCGGGTGCCACACCGCCAACCCGGACCCGAGTTCGGGCGGGAACGAGAACAGATCCAGCTCCGTTCCGAGCTTCCGGTGGTCCCGCCGCTCGGCTTCCTGCAAGCGGTGCAGATACGCATCGAGAGACTTCTGGTCCTCCCACGCGGTTCCGTAGATCCGCTGAAGTTGAGGCCGGTGCTCGTCCCCCCGCCAGTAGGCGCCTGCAGAGCGCAGCAGCTTGAACGCCTTGACCCTCGACGTCGACGGCACGTGCGGCCCTCGACACAGATCTACGAACCCGTTGTTCCGGTAGATCGAAATGATGGAACCGACTTCGGAGGCGTCCACCGACTGGATGATCTCGGTCTTGAACGGCTGGTCGGCGAAGATCTCCATTGCTTCCGGCTGCGGTATCTCTTCCCTCACGAAGGGTTGGTCGGCGGCGACGATCTCCCGCATGCGCTCCTCGATCCGCTCGAGGTCGTCAGGCGTGAACGGACGCCCGATGTCGAAGTCGTAGTAGAAGCCGTCTTCGATGGCAGGGCCTATCGCGAACCGGGCTCCTTCGAACAGCGACAGAACCGCCTGTGCCATGACGTGCGCCGTCGAGTGCCGGAGCACCTCGCGCCCCTCGTCCGTCGCAATAGTCACTATCTCGAGCTTCCCGCCGTGGTCGAGCGCACGCGACAGATCGGTGAGGACTCCGTCGAGCTTGATCGCGACGGCCGCCGCCGCGAGCCTTGGACCTATGTCGCCGGCGATCTCTAATCCGGTTGCCCCCTGGGGGTAGCTCCTGTGGGAACTGTCGGGAAACTCGATATCGATGGACACACCCACCTCATTGCTCTCGTCTGGTGTAGCGTAAACGAAGGCGTTCCAATCGCCGATCGCTTTACGAGGGAGTTCAGTTGCAGGCACTAGATATCGCGGCCCTGCTCGCAAGTGGTGCGAGCGTGCATCCGCTGTCCTCTGGCACCAACAGCGTATTTCGCGTCACGGATGTCGGCGGTGCTACGTCGATCCTCAAGGTGTATGGCTCCACGTCCTACCAGCGACGCGAACGCAGGGCGCTCGAGGCACTCGACGGTTTGCAGGGATTGCCCGCCATCATCGAGTGGGGCGCCACCGAGGGGTCGGACTGGGTTCGTTTCGCCGACCACGGCCGATGGAGCCTGGCATCACTTCCGGGAGACAGCAAAGCCGCCTCGAAGGCCGGTGCACTTCTCCACCACCTCCACGAGGCGGACTTCTCGCGCCTGTCGAATCTCGAGGAAGGCATCGGCTCGATCTGGATGGAGACGGCGCTCCGTGGCAACTTCGCCCGGCTCGAACGGTACCGACGCCGATTGAACATCCCCTCGGCGGTGTTCGACCGGGCTGTCGATCTCACGTTTCCGAAGGCCGGCCCGCCGAAGGCAAGCCACACCCGCCCGTCACCGTCGGCGTTCGTCATCGACGATGCGGGAACGGTCACGCTGACCGGCTGGACATGGGCCACCTTGGCTCCACCAGAGTGGGACTACACCTTCACCTACTGGCAACTGGCCAAGCACGAAGGCGCCGGCGATGCGTTCGCGAGCGGGTACGGAGCTACTGTCGGGCCCGAAGTCTTGAAGGCGTGGATCGTCTTCCACATCACTGCCCTGCTCCTCCGTGAAGCTGAGAACAGGGACGGCCGGCTCGATGATCTCCGCCCGTACGTGGACCAACTCGACGCGGCGATCTAGTGGAGGACATCTGTCTCGATCCTCTACGAGCAGGCTTGTTGGGAAGATCACCCCAATTCCACGACCTGCCAGATGACTAGCCCTGCCTGTGTGGAATACGGATAGCCCGGTACGCGCCGAAAGTCGGGCCGCGTACAGTGGTAGTTTGACCACGACACGCGCGAACGGAGAGATCGTGGCACGGGGCTGCAAAGACCACCAATTCAGTGAACCCTTCGCTGTCGGAGGCGGCATCGTTCGTGTGACGTGCTCTCGCTGCGGTGCCGTCCATCTCGACCTCGCTCGACACGATGTGCTCGCAGACTCCGGCCTCTTTCAGCCAGGTCGCAGCAAGTGGATGGCTTGGGAACCTGACGTCGCCCAACCCGTTCGGTACGAGCGGACGTTCGGCAAGGCCGTTGCGCGCCGGCGCAGACCCCACTCAGCAGTGGCCTAGGTCGCGAAATCCTTCCCTAACCGCTACCTCGGCCATACACTCAGCCGCGAGAGGAGGGCGCGTGGCGCAATTGCTCTTGGCGGCATCGATCATCACAGTGCTCGTTCTGATTGCCGGAAGTCGTTTCCGAGACATCGATCAGGACCTCGAGAGGGAGTCCTGGGTCGAGGCCTATCGCCCAGCCACCGAGCTCCCGTGTCCGTGGTGTGGCGCCGAGACAGAAGAGTCCGATACTGCCTGTCCGAGCTGCCACCGCACCTTCGGGGTCACCGTCTGAGTAATCTGCTCTCGTGAGCGGAGTTGGTCTTGTCCTCGGGGGTGGAGGCGTCACCGGCGCGTCCTTCCATCTCGCAGCGCTACTCGCGCTGGAAATGGCAACCGGCTGGGATCCCACCACGGCCGACGTCATCGTCGGCACATCCGCGGGTTCGTTTGCAGCCGCGGTGGTTCGCTCGGGCAGCCTCTCTTTGGACAGCATCGTCCGCCAAGGAGAACGGGAGGAGGACGTTGAACGGCGCATCCGCGCGTGGGTCTACAAGAAGAAGGCCCTCAACGGAGTCGGTCGCTGGATACGGCACGGGATAATCCCCAGTCTCCGGCACCCCGGCTTGACGTCGCTGCTCGGTGCTCCTGGACGCTTCGATCCATCGGGAATCGGAGACTGGGTTGCCTCCCAGGCACCGTCCATCGCAGACAGCTGGCCGGATCGGCCGACAGTCGTAGTCGCCTACGGTCTCGAGGACCGGCGCAGAGTGGCCTTCGGCACGACCGACGCCCCCGATGTGACGCTGCGTGATGCCGTCTCGGCCTCCTCCGCGGTGCCGGTACTCTTCGATCCACACACCATCAAGGGCAAGAGGTACGTCGATGGAGGTGTCGCTTCGGGAACCAGCGCCGATCTCGTTCTCGGCAACCCCGAGCCGCTCGACCTGCTCTTGATCCTTGCACCCATGGCAGCGGAAGCACAGAGGAGCGGTGCCCTCTTCTACGAAGCCGTGTTCGACCGTGTCGGACGCTCTGCGCTCCACGATGAACTCGAGGCGGTGGCCGAGGTGTGGCCAGACACCGACACGCTCGTGCTTCGTCCAACCCCAGCCGTACTTGCCGCCATGCGGCCCAATCCGATGGATCCGGCGCGCGCTGTGCCGACATTCGTGCGCACGCTGGCGTCGCTTCGCTCCCGACTCGCCAGGGCCGAGGTGTGGCAGGTTCTCGAGCGTCACCTCGTTGCCTGAGGAATCTCCTCCAGCCACGCTGCTTTTTGCCTCTCTCCGGCAAATGAAGCCTCGATAGATGACCGGGCGATCGCGGCGAGATTCCCCTCTGTCAGTCCTAGTGCTGTCGCCGCCGCAACGTAGTTGTCCGCGATGTACCCCCCGAAGTAGACGGGGTCATCGGAGTTGATGGTGACGACCGCACCGGCATCGAACAGGCGTTTCAGGTTGTGTCGCGACATCTCGTGGACCACCTGAAGCTTGAGGTTCGAGAGAGGGCACATCGTGAGTGGGATCCGTTCCTTGACGACCCGTTCGAGGAGCGACGGGTCCTCTTCGATCCTCACTCCATGGTCGATCCGTTCTGCGTGGAGGAGATCCAGTGCCTCCCAGATGTACTCGGGTGGTCCTTCCTCCCCTGCGTGCGCAACGACGTGCAGCCCTTCGTCGCGTGCGCGGGCAAACACATCGGCGAACAGTGACGGAGGTCGGCCCATCTCCGATGAGTCGAGTCCGACGCCAATGATCTTCATGCGGTGACGGAGACCATCTTCGAGGGTCCGCATCGCCGCCTCCGGGCTGAGATGACGAAGGAACGACAGGATCAGCGCGGCGGAGACCCCGAGATCCGATGCCTCCTCCACGGCCCTGTGCAGCCCCGAGATCACGACATCGAAGGGTATGCCTCGCTCTGTGTGCGTCTGAGGATCGAAGAAGATCTCGGCCCTGCGTACTCCGTCCGCGGCTGCACGTTTCAGATACCCCCACGCGAGGTCATAGAAGTCCTGCTCGGTTTGAAGGACGGCGGCACCTTCGTAGTAGATGTCGAGGAACGACTGGAGATCGGAGAATTCGTACGCCGCCTTGATCTCCTCGACTGTCGAGAAACGCAACGCAACGTCGTTTCGTTTCGCAAGCGTCAGCATGAGATCTGGCTCGAGCGCTCCCTCGACGTGAATGTGCAGTTCCGCTTTGGGAAGGCTTCGAACGTAGGTTTCCACTGCTGACTTCCCTCGACGGCTATGAATCCCGAATCCTACCCGCCGGTCGGTAGCATCGTCGCCAAGATGACCACGCTACTCGTCACCCATGCGACTGTCCTCGTCACGATGGATGAGCACCGGAGAGAGATTTCCGACGGCGGATTCTTCGCGAGGGACGGATGGATCGAGCAGGTCGCTCCCACCACGGAACTCCCCTCCTCTGCTGATGTCGTGCTCGATCTGACCGATCATGTCGTCATACCCGGCCTGGTCAACACGCACCATCACCTGTACCAGACCCTCACCCGAGCGTACGCCCAAGACGCGGAGCTCTTCGAGTGGCTGACGACGCTATATCCGGTGTGGGCGAAGCTCACACCCCACGACATTCATGTCTCTGCACGACTCGGGCTGACGGAACTCGCACTGAGTGGATGCACCACCTCATCGGACCACCTATACCTGTTTCCGAATGGCGCCCGTCTCGACGACGAGATCGACGCGGCCCGCGAGATCGGCATCCGATTCCACGCTGCGAGAGGATCGATGAGCCTCGGACAGAGCGACGGCGGCCTCCCCCCGGATTCGGTTGTCGAGGACGAACAAGCGATCCTCGACGACACACGCAGGGTCATCGAGTCGTTCCACGATCCCGCGCCGGGCTCGATGCTCCGGGTGGTCGTTGCTCCGTGCTCACCGTTCTCGGTAACACCGGACCTGATGCGAGAGTCTGCGGTGCTCGCCCGCCACTACGGGGTCACGCTGCACACTCACATCGCGGAGACGATCGATGAAGAAGCGTTCTGTGTCGATCGATTCGGCATGCCCCCGTTGGCATATGCGGAGAGCGTCGGTTGGGTGGGGCCCGACGTCTGGTTCGCCCACGCGGTACACATGTCCGAGTCGGAGATCGCCAAGATGGCCGATACCGCCACCGGCGTCGCTCACTGTCCGGCCTCGAACATGCGTCTCGGATCAGGAATCGCCCCGGTCGCCGAGTATCTGGAAGCCGGCGTCCCCACTGCGCTCGGTGTCGACGGCTCCGCCTCCAACGACGGGAACGACCTCCTAGGAGAGGCGCGACTGGCCATGCTCCTCGCGCGTGTTCGAAGGCGGGGCATGATGCCGATTCGATTGGCACTGGAGGTGGCCACAGTCGGCGGCGCACAGGTCCTCGGGCGCGACGACATCGGTGCTCTGGCGCCGGGAAAGACCGCCGATTTCGCGGCCTTCGACCTGAACCATATCGAGTACACGGGCGCGCAGCACGACCCAGTCGCCGCCCTCCTGCTCTGTGCCCCAACCCGGGCCGCCTACACGTTCGTGCACGGATCGCCCGTCGTCTCGGAGGGCCGACCCGTCAACGTCGAGTTAGAAACGCTCGTGGAAGAGCACAACCGCGCCGCCCGCGCGACTGCTCGCCTAGCCGACAGCGAACCGCGAACAGCAGACAGCAAGAAAGGGACGTCAGTGCGATTGGCTGTTCGCTGTCAGCTGTCGACTGTCAGCTGATCTCTGCGATGTCCTCCGGGTGAATAGGCAATCGCGTCACCGGCTTGCCCGTAGCGACACGAACCGCCGCCGCCACCGCGGCTGCCGAAGAGATCGACGGCAGCTCCGAGAATCCCTTGGCGCCGAACGGCCCCCATGAACTCGGCTGTTCCAGGACGACGGCCTCGACCGGAGGCATATCCTCGATCGTCGGCAGGAGGTAGTCGGTGAACGTCGGATTCTTGATGACGCCGTTGTCGAGTATGACCTCTTCCATCAGTGCCATGCCGAATCCTTGCGCGATTCCGCCCTCGATCTGTCCGATCACCTGCATAGGGTTGAGAGCCTTCCCGACGTCTTGGGCCGTGTCGATTCTGACGACGCGGACCAGCCCGAGGACCGGATCCACATCGACGACCGCCCGGTGAGCAGCGACGCAGAAGTCGACGTGGACGTCGCCTTGTCCGTTCTCGTCGGGCTCCTCGGTGGGAGCGTGCCGATAGCGGATCTCGCCAACGACCGGCCCCCCGGCGCACAGCTCAGGCCAAGTCGCGACGAGTCGACCATTTCGCCACACTCCCTCGTCATCCATTTCGTCACCGCCCACTCGTTCGAGAGCGGCGGCACGAGCCCGCCGAGCGGCGTGCTCGACTGCGCCGCCGGTCATCTGGGTCTGTCTGGAGGCCGACGAAGAGCCCGCTGAACCGATCTGTGAGGTGTCATCCCATGCGATCTCGACTCGTTCCAAGCCCAGGACGCTGCGCGCGATCTGGGCGAGGATCGTGATCATGCCTTGTCCGACTTCGGCCGCGGCGGTGTGGACACGAGCACCGTCCGGAGTCAGTTCGACTCTCGCGTCTGCGTAGTCATCGAACGCCTCGGAAAACGCCAGGTTCTTGACTCCGACCGCATAGCCGATGCCTCGAACGACCGCGGAGGCCGGAGTCGTGAGACCCGTGCCGCCTGGCCGTCGATCGGTGTCCTCATCGGGCAATGGGATCGACATCACCGACCGGATGACCTCCTCGGTCGGAAGCGGATCGACGATTCGCTGACCTGTCGTCGCCAGCACGTCACCGGGACCGATGGCATTCTTCAATCGGAGTTCCAGTGGATCCATGTCTAGTGCAGCGGCGAGCCTGTCCATCTGCGCTTCATACGCGAAACAGACCTGATTGGCACCGAACCCTCGCATCGCCCCCGTCGGCGGGTTGTTGGTACGCACCGCATACCCCTCAACGAACACGTTGGGGCAGCGGTACGGTCCCGCAGCGAAGTACACGGCGTTTGCGATCACGGCCTCGGACGTGTTCGCATACGCACCACCATCCAACACGAGCTTCGCGTCGACCCTGACGAGCGTCCCGTCAGGATCTGCCTCGTGCCGGTACCACATGTGGGCGCTATGGCGCTTCACATGCCCGACGAAGCTCTCGTCTCGCCCATACACCATCTTGACGGGACGCCCCGTTCGCAACGCGAGCATGCACAGGTGGGTGTGCAGGCTGAGGTCCTCTCTGGACCCGAACGCCCCGCCAAGACCCGTCGGGTGAACACGAAGCTGGTCGGACTCGAGTCCGAGACACCGAACGAGCTGCTCGTGGTCGACATGAATCCACTGCGACGGAGGGTAGAGGTCTACCCCACCAGACCCGTCCGGGACGGCAAGTCCTGCCTCGGTGCCCAGTGGCGCCTGGTCGATATTCGGCGTCTCGTAGTAGCCCTCGACGACGACTGCGCCGTGCGCTTCGTGGTCGCCCCGTCTCACCCGCATCTCTCTGAAGATCTCTCCAAGCTCAACCGCCTCTTCGAGATTCGTTGCGGGAGTCAGCGGCTCCACCTCGACACCGATCGCAGCGGCGGCCGCACGCGCCTGGTCTCGCGTCTCGGCAGCAACCAACGCGACGGCCTCGCCCCAGAAACGGATCTCTCCTTCGGCGAGAACCGGCTGGTCCTGCACGATCTGGCCCTGGTACTTGAAACCGGGCACGTCACCCTGTGTGAGGACGGCGACGACCCCTTCCATGTCGAGCGCGGGTGTGACATCGATCGAGATGATCCGGGCACGGGGCGCGAACACCCTATGTGTGGCTCCCCACAGCATGGTCTTGGCACTGAGGTCGCCCACATACGCGAATGCCCCCGAGACCTTCGCGGCGCCGTCCGGTCGTCGAATGGACTCGCCCACACCTCCGCTCACGCGCCTCGATGTTCTCGCCGTCACTGCACGCTCCTGACTGCCCTGATGATGGACCCATACCCGGTACAGCGACAGATGTTGCCTGCAAGGGACTCGCGGATCTCACCGTCGGTCGGGTGCGGGTTCTGATCGAGGAGGTGTGTGGCGGCGACGACGATTCCCGGCGTGCAGTAGCCGCACTGGACACCTCCCTCATCGAGGAGTGCCCCTTGCACCGGGGAGAGGCCCGCCTCGGGAGTCAACCCCTCCACTGTGACGATGTCGGCGCCCTCGGCATCGAGCCCCAAGACGAGGCATGAGCACACAGGCTGCCCGTCCATCAAGATGGTGCACGAACCGCACTCGCCCTGCTCGCAGGCGTCTTTGCTCCCGGTTACACCGAGGTTCTCGCGCAGGACTCTCAGTAGGCTTTGCGCACCATCGACGGCCACTTCCGTCTCGATCCCGTTGAGTTGGAACCTCATAGCAAACGCTCCAGTGTGCGTCGTGCGATGACGCCTACTCCGTGCCGCCGGTATCGTGCAGTGGCCCGGTGGTCTGTGATCGGAGATGCCTCTTCCGACACGAGCCGTTGGAACTCATTGAGCGCCGCTTCGCTCGGCGATCGTTCTTCGGAGATCATCTCCTCGGCCCGCCGAGCCCTCGTCACCGTTGGCGCGACCGAACCGAGTGCGACGCGTGTCCTCCCGTCGGAGAATCGAGCAATGCACACCGATGCGATCGCAATCACCATCGCCGATCGGGTACCGATCTTCGAGAATCCCTGCCGCTCCGGCATGTGTAGGGGAAGCTTGACCCCAACGACAAGCTCGTCCGGCATCAGTGCTGTGCGTTTGACGCCAATGAAGAACTCGTCCCAGCGCAACTCCCTGGATCCGTTCACCGACCGGGTCACGATGCTCGCGTCGACAGCTGCGAGAAACGGGAGGGCGTCACCCGCGGGACTCGCCGTCCCGATGTTCCCTCCGATCGTTCCCACATTTCGGATCTGGGGTGAACCGACCGTGCGAGCCGCCTCGGAGAGTCCAGGCCACGGGGAGCGTTCGAGGCGAGCATGCGTGACGCCGGCACCGATCCATTCCTCACTGATTTCGGCGAGTTCATCGATCCGGCGCAGCGCCACGATCCTGGAGGGGTGACGGTGCCCGAAGTTGACCTCGACCATCAGGTCCGTCCCACCCGCGAGGCACGTCGCGTCGCCATCGAGCGCCTGCACCGCGTCGTCGATCGTTGTCGGGAACTCGATGTGCACGTCGGACCCAAATCTAGCGACTCGCCGTCCCTGTCGGCTTCTTCTCTTGTAGGGTCCGGCACATGGACATCGATGCGATCCTCGGGCAGTGCGAATCCGCGCTTGAAGAGAAGGGCCAGGTCGACATCGGTGCGTTGGGCTTCTGGAAGGCGGTAGGGGCACTCAAGCGAGACCAGCAGCTGGTGGCGCGCTATGGAAGTCGTGTCGCGGCAATCGACGAGGACGCGTTCTCTCGATGGGCCGGTGTTCGGCTCCCGATCGTGGTCGGTATCGGCGGGATGCTGCTGCTGACCGTCGCTGGACTCGTGGCCGTCTCGATCGCCTACTACGTCGACGCACCGTGGAACGGTATCTGGGTGTTGGTCGGCACAGGGCTTCTCCTGGCCTCGACGCACACCCTCGCGCACTACATCGTCGGTCGGACGGTCGGGATCCGATTCACCCACTGGTTCATCGGACCAAACCCCCAACCGGGCGTCAAGATCGACTACGCTACCTACCTCTCCACGCCACCACGTGCGCGGGCGTGGATGCACGCATCGGGGGCGCTGGCCACGAAACTGGTCCCGTTTCTCAACATAGGGGCCGCGTGGGGTTCCCACTCTCCTGCGTGGACCACATGGGTACTTCTCCTTCTCGGCGCCGTGATGGTCACGACCGACGTCTTCCTGTCTACGAAGCAGTCGGATTGGAAGAAGTTCCGTAGAGAGATGCGCTACACCTCCTAGGCGGGCGTGCGCCCGCCGTCCCCGGTACCTGGTACGCCACCTAGCCGCGGAGTCGGGCCGCGGGGCGAGCCGTACCCGCAACTACTCCGGACGCGCTCTACCGCCAGGCGCGATACGAGGTACAAGGTACGAGGTACGACCGGCCCTTTGGCGGGCCCTACATCGTAAGGACGGCTGCCCCCGCGACCCGGCCTTCGCGGAGGTCCAAGAGCGCTCGGTTCGCCTCCTCCAGCCGGTACTGCTGGACGACCGTCCTGATGGGGATCTCGGCGGCGAGCTGCAGGAATTCGCGCGCATCTTCCTTCGTGAAGTTGGCGACGCTGCGTATCTGTCGCTCCAGCCACAGGTGCCGGTAGTCGAATGCGGGCATCTCGTCGAGATGGATCGCGTTGATGGCGACCGCTCCTCCCCTATCGACCGCCTTCAGCGCCTGGACGACGACCGAGCCCACCGGTGCGAATGTCACGGCTGCGTCCAGTGACATCGGCGGCGGTTCGTCATACCCGCCTACCCAGACAGCGCCCATCTCGGTGGCCCTAGCCCGCTCTCCCTCGGACCTGGTGGCGACGTACACACTGCATCCCCAGTGCAGGGCAACCTGCAGGGAGAGCAGCGCCGACGCTCCGAATCCGTAGAGCCCGAGGCGACCTCCCGGTTGAATGCCTGACACCTTCAGTGCTCGGTAGCCGATCACTCCACCACACAGCAGCGGAGCGACGTCGACATCAGACACGCCTTCAGGAAGATGAAACGCGTACCCCGCATCGGCTGTCGCCTTCTCGGCATATCCGCCATCGCGGTCCCATCCGGTGAACACCGCCGACGTGCACAGGTTCTCGCGACCCGACCGGCAGAAGTTGCACCTGCCGCAACTCCCGCCGATCCAGCCAACACCCGCTCGCTCCCCCACGCTCCACCCCTCCACGGCGTCACCGACTGCTGCGACCGCACCGACGATCTGATGTCCCGGTATCACCGGAACCCGGTGCGGCTCGATGTCGCCCTCAACCTCCTGGAGGTCGGTACGACACACACCGCACGCCGTCACATCGAGCAACAGTTCTCCGGCCATTGGAACAGGATCGTCCGTATGTTCGAGGCGCAGCGGCTGTCGGTCGACTGGAGCCAGTTCGTACAGCAGCTGCGCACGCATATCAAAGCTCGGAGAGCAGCCCGGTCTTCTCGTTGAACGCCTCGATGTGACGATCAATTACGTCGACCTCCGACTGAACCGATGTCCAGTAGTCGTCGTCGTACCACTGAGCCTGAATCTCCTCGTAGGTCTTGCCCTGCTGCTCGACCCACGTGTAGTACTTGAGGTTGTGGATACGCATGCGACCTTGGTAGTCGAGTTCGACCATGGCGTCGGTTCCGACACCTCGCAGGTAGCGCTCGAACGCGACGACTGCGTCGTCCCGGGTGAAGGCACCGCGTTCTTCATTGAGCTCTCTCAGTCGTGACTCATACATCTCGACGGAGTCTGTCGCTACGGTCATCACGACGTCCTGGCCGGTCATCTGGTTCCACTTCGCGAACTTGATCGACGACAGCATGTTCGCAACGCTCGATATGCCGAGCTGAGGGAGTTCCTCCACGAAGGATGCGTCCACACCTCGCTCGATCAGGTAGTCCTGACCGACCGGCTCGTTGAAGAGGCGCAAGATCTGCATGGTGGCTTCGTCATCGATAGCCGTTACGAAGTCGGTGTTCTTGACATTGTGGATCCACGGGACGTGCTTGTCGCCGATTCCTTCGATCCTGTGCGCGCCAAACCCGTTCTCCAGCAGCGTCGGGCACTGCAGGGCCTCGCTTGCGACGATCTTGGACGTCGGATACTGCTGCTTCATGTAGTCGCCGGATCCGATGGTCCCTGCCGACCCTGTGGTCAGCGCGACACCGCGGTACCGGTCCCCCGGTCCCATGATCTCTTCGAGGACCTCGACCATCGCGGGGCCGGTGATGGTGTAGTGCCAGAGGTAGTTGCCGAACTCATCGAACTGATTGAAGATCACGACGTCCTCACCGGATCGACGGAGTTCCCACGTCTTGTCGAAGATCTCTTTGACGTTGCTCTCCGATCCGGGGGTCGCTATGACCTCGCCTGCGACCTTTGACAACCACTCGAATCGTTCGCTGCTCATGCCCTCCGGGAGGATGGCGACGGACTCGCACGCGAGCAGATTCGAGTCGTAGGCTCCGCCGCGGCAGTAGTTTCCGGTCGATGGCCACACGGCCTTCTGGCTGGTTGGATCGAACTGGCCGGTCACCAATCTCGGCACGAGACACCCGAATGCGGCCCCGACCTTGTGCGCTCCCGTCGGGAACCATTTGCCGACCAACGTCACGATACGGACCGGAACACCGGTGAGAGCGGACGGGTACTCGAGAAAGTTCACGTCCCCATACCCTCCCCCGCTCGGCACAGGCTCGTTCTTCCACGTGATCCTGAACAGGTTGATCGGATCCAGGTCCCACAGGCCGACGCTGCCGAGTTTCGCTTTGATCGATTCGGGTACCAGTCCCGGATCGCGCTGCTGGGCGAATGTCGGAATGATGATGTTGCGCTCGCGCGCCCTCTGAACTGCCCGTCCTAACGGCGCCTCGTGGATGGTGAGGTCGATCACGGAATCTCCAGTCTGTCGATCACTGCCTTTGCGGCATCCAATGTGGGTTCGATCGTGTACGGCTCGGCACCCGCCATGCCCGCGGCGCGCACCGCAGATGCGACGTCCTTGAGGCCGCTCCCCGTGTTGAGCACGACGACACTGTCTGACTCGGTCAGCACTCCTAGCTCACGCGCCTGTAGAAAGCCTGCGTAGGCCGCGGCACCCGCCGGTTCGCCGAACACGCCGCTCGCCCGGGCCATCGTGGGAATCGCATCGAGGATCTGATCATCCGACACGGTCACGTACGCACCTTCCGTTTCCACGACCGCCGCCATCGCCTTGATGCGGTCGCGTGGAAGGCCGGCCGAGATCGAGTCGGCCACCGTCGTCGCTTCGATCGACGGCTTGGTCAGCACGTCCTCGCCGTTGGCCCAGGCTTCGGCGAGGTAGTTGCTCCCGGCTGCCTGAGCGCCGATCAGTCGGGGCACACGGTCGATCCAACCGAGTTCGAGAAGGTCCTTGAAGCCTTTGTGCAGCCCCCCGATGATGCATCCGTCTCCGACACTCACAACGACGGCGTCTGGCACGTGCCAGCCGAGTTGCTCTGAGATCTCGTACGCCGCGGTCTTCTTGCCTTCGGTCATGTACGGGTTGTACGCGGTGTTGCGGTTGTACCAGCCGTACTGCCCCGCGACCTCGAGACATAGCTCGAATGCATCGTCGTAGGTGCCCTGAACCGTGAATACGGTGGAACCGAACACGAGAAGTTGCGCGATCTTCGCCTGCGGGGCAGACGCCGGCACGAAGATGACGTTCCGCTGTCCAACCGATGCCGAGATGCCTGAGAGCGCTGCTGCCGCGTTGCCGGTCGACGCGGTCGTGACGATCTCTGCTCCGCGCTCCTTCGCCTTCACGACGGCGATTGCGCTCGCGCGATCCTTGAACGATGCCGTCGGCTCGCGTCCGTCATCCTTGATCCAGGTCCCGGAACCAACCTCGTACATCGGTGTCCAACCGATGGTGAGGGGCGGAACCTCGGCGTCAGGACTTATCGGGAGCAGTGGTCGGTACCGCCACATCGACCAGTCGGACCCGAGTCGGTCTCGATCAACGGTCTCCCGCAAGGAGTCGTAGTCGTAGATGACGTCGAGAATGCCTTCATTACCGTGTTCGGGACAGACGTACTCGACTTCGTCCGGCTCGTACACCGTCCCGCAAATGACACAGCGAAGCCCGATGATCATCTCGTGATCCGTGTCCCTGTCTCGCCTCGCACCGCCCGCTCGATGTTCTCGGGGTTCGTGATGATGACTTCGGTACCGCCGGCGTCGAGGTACATGATCGCCGCCTCGATCTTGGGGGCCATGCTTCCTTTGGCGAAGTGCACGCCTTCGGCGAGGTACTGTCTCGCCTCCTCGAGCGTCATTGAGCCCACCCAACGCTGTCCGGGGGTCCCCCAGCCGAGGGCGACCTGCTCCACCGCGGTTGAGATGAGCAGAAGATCTGCGCCAAGCTCCCCTGCCAGGAGCGCGGACGCGCGATCCTTGTCGATCACCGCGGAAACACCTTTGAGCCAGCCGCCCGGTTCGGAGACGACGGGGATCCCGCCACCGCCGACACAGATGACGGCCATGCCTTGTCCGAGCAGACCACGAATGGCGTCGATCTCGACGATTCGTTTCGGCTGTGGTGACGCGACGACCCGCCGCCAGCCTCTGCCAGCGTCCTCCACGACCTCCCATCCATCGGACGAGCGCCGCAGTTCGGCGGTGTCCTCGTCCATGAACGATCCGATCGGCTTTGACGGATGTTCGAATGCGGGGTCGGCCGCATCGACCTCGACCTGGGTGACCACGGTTGTGACGGTCTTGTCGATTCCAAGGGCGAGGAAGTCGTTGTAGAGGTTCTGCTGGAGGGCGTAGCCGATCGCACCTTGGGTGTCGGCACCGCAGGCGTCGAGCGGAACTTCGTGCAGCTCTCCCCGCGCGAGTTCGGACCGACGGAGTATGAATCCGACCTGCGGCCCGTTCCCGTGGGTGATCGCGACGTCCCACCCTTCCTTGATCAGTTCTGCGATGTGGTGGTCCGTCTCTCCCGCGGCCTTGTACTGGTCCTCGACTGTGGAGTGCTCGCTGTCTTTGATCAACGAGTTGCCGCCGATCGCCACCACCGCCAGTTTCGTGTTGCTCAACACCGTCTCCTTCTGGAGGATGGCTCGACCTACATGGTCAGAGCCATCACCGCTTTCTGTGCGTGCAGCCTGTTCTCCGCCTGGTCGAAGACGACACTGTGTGGACCGTCGATCACACCGTCTGTGACCTCGATGTTGCGGTCGGCCGGCAGCGGATGCATGTAGATGGCGTCTTCGCTTGCGAGCGCCATCCGGCGCTCGTCGGTGATCCAGTCCGTGTACTTGTCGCCGATCGCCTTCGACTTCGCGTCGTCGGTTGTCGTCAGCATCGCACCCCAGCTCTTGGCATACACCACGTCCGCACCGCGAAACCCATCATCGAAATCCTCGACGATCTCGAACGAGCCGTGCGCCCTGCGAGCGTTCTCCTCTGCCTGAGCCACGATTTCGGGCATCAGCTTGAACTCAGGGGGACGAGTCAACCGAACGTTCATCCCGAAACGGGTGGCCAGCAGGATGAGGCTCTGCGGCACACTCAGCGGCTTCTGGTAGCTGGATGCGTACGCATAGCTCACGTTGATCGTCTTGCCGCGAGGATCGCCCTTCTTCTCGATGATCGTCATCAGGTCGGCGAGGATCTGGTGTGGGTGGTAGATCTCGCACTGCATATTGAGCACGGGCACTCTGCTCGCCTCTGCGACCGCTCGCTGGTACTCGTTGCCGACTCCCCAGTCGACCTGCCGGATGGCGATGCCGGCGCTGTACCGTCCGAGGATCTCACCGATTTCGGTGGCGGTATCCCCATGGCTGATTTGAGTCGTCCGGGACTCCATGAACATGGCGTGCCCACCGAGCTGCGCCATGCCGGCCTCGAAGCTCGCCCTCGTCCGCGTGCTCGAGAAGAAGAACAGCATTGCGAGCACCTTGTCGCGCAGGTACGCGTGCGGCTCGCCGAGCGCCTGCTTGCGCTTCAAGTCGAACGCGACGTCCATCACCGTGTCGATCTCGTCCTTGGTCCACTCCTGGGTCGTGATCATGTCACGACCCCTCAATCCCGTCTGCATCGTTGGCTCCTTGCAGTCTTCAGTCTTCAGTCATCAGTCTTCAGTCCGGAACGACGGAACCTCGGCCGCCGACGCGTCTACCGACGACCGAAAACCGAGAACTGAGAACCGTTCTACTCCATCGCTCCCAGCACGAGGGCAAGGAGGGACATGCGCATCACCACACCGTTGTACGCCTCCTGCCAGTAGCGAGCGTACTTGGTGGCATCGACATCGGGCGGCAACTCATCCATGCGAGGCAGCGAGTGCAAGATGATCGCATCCGACTTCGCCTTCTCCGCGAGGAGTTTCCTGGTCACCTTGTAGTTGTCGGGCGTGAGACCCGTCTCAACCGCGCGTTCGTCGCGCCCCTTCGTGTAGTCGGCCTGCACGACGGGCTCCATGTAGATCACGTCCGCCTCGGCGATCACGTCGGCAACGTGGTCGGCCGTCCTCACAAAAAGGTTCTGCTCCGCGAGTTCCGCCTTGAACTCCTCGGTCAATGACATCTCAGGTGGCGCCACCGAGATCATCTGGGCGTCGAATTGTGTGAGCGCGTACCCGAGCGAGTGCATGGTTCGCATCCGCATGTCACCGATCGCCACGAAGGTGAGCCCGTCGATCGTTCCCTTCTCGACGAGCACCGTATACAGATCGGTGAGGACCTGAGTCGGATGTTCCCCCCACCCGTCCCCGGCGTTGATGACCGGAACGCTCGACCACTTGGCGGCCTCCTGCGGTGCACCCTGCTGGAAGTGCCGCATGACGATGACGTCGCCGTAGTACTCCAGCATGTGCACGGTGTCCTTGATCGATTCCTGGTAGAAGTCACCTGCACGCGTCATCTTGGCGTCGGAGAATCCCAGCACGTGGCCTCCGAGCCGATGCATCGCCGCCTCATGGGCCATGCGTGTTCGCGTCGACGGCTGGTAGAAGGCTGTCAGCAGAGTCTTGTCCGACAACAGATCAGTGTTCCGACGTTCACGAGCGATCGGCTCCAGCTCGGACGCGGTCTCGAATACGTGCTCGAACTCTGCCCGTTCGAAGCCCTTCAGCGACAGGATGTCCCGGCCGGCGAAGCTCCTCATTGACACTCTCCTTTCGAGGAACGGTCCAAGCCTATCGCTTCCCACACCCCGCACCGCCGTTTGGGATTGCGGATCCGCCGTGGCCCGTCCCGACCCGGTAGGCTTGCCCGAACGTGGAGGGTAGGAAGCGGACGAACCTGAGGCTCCTGTCGCTCGCCGGGAGCCTCTTCCCTGTGATTGCTGTCCTCGCCGCGCTCCTGGTCGGCGCTTTCATGCTGCTCATCCTGGGAGCAGATCCCCTCAAGGGTTTCGGCGCCATGATCGACGGAGCTTTCGGTGGGGTCCGCCAACTCTCGGATACCGCAGCGAAGGCGGTCCCGCTGCTCCTCGTCGGTGTCGGTATCACGATCGCGTTCCGGGCGAACGTGATCAACATCGGCGGCGAGGGCCAGATCGTTCTCGGCGCACTCTTCTCGACAGGAGTCGCACTCCTCTTGCCGAACCTGCCAGGTTGGCTGCTGTTGCCGGGCGTGTTGATCGCAGGCTTCGTGGGCGGTGCGCTGTGGGGAGCGATCCCAGGCGCGTTGAAGGCCTACTTCAACGTGAACGAGATCCTCAGCACGATCATGCTCAACATCGTCGCCGTGCAGATCATGAACTTCCTCCTCCAGGGACCTTGGATGGACCCGGTGGAGCTTCGACGCGGCAGCCGCATCCCACAGACCACCCGGCTCCCGCATCAGGCCGACCTCCCGCTGTTGATCAGGAACTCCCGTCTCAACATCGGACTCATCATCGCGATCGTGGCGGCGGTCATCGTCTACGTCTTCCTTTGGCGTATGACCGAAGGCTTTCGGATTCGGGCCGTCGGCTTCAACCCGTTCGCATCGCGATACGCAGGCATGCAGGTACAGCATCGGGTCGTGCTCGCGCTCACACTATCCGGCGCGTTGTGTGGTCTCGCCGGTGCGATTCTCGTGTTCGGGAGTGAGGCACACCGTTTCGTGACAGACGGTTCGGCCACGGGATTCACGGGCAGCGCCGGCTTCAACGGAATCGTCGCCGCCCTCTTCGGAGGTCTCCATCCCGTCGGCACGATCCCCGCATCGCTTCTGTTCGGTGCCCTCCTGGTTGGGGCGAACAAGCTCCAGCGGGTCGTCCAGGTGCCGGCCGCCCTGATCGTGGCACTCAACGGCCTCATCGTGGTGTTCGTTGTCAGCGCGGCAATCTGGAAACGGCGTCTCACACACCGAATTCAGTTGATCACCTCTCGGGCAAACGAGACAAGGGACGAGCCATGAGTGAGTTCTTCTCGGCTGCGGCGCTCGTCACCACCATCGGAGCAGGCATTCGGTACGCGACCTCGTACCTGTATGCGGCGCTCGGCGAGACGTTCGGCCAGCGCAGTGGCGTGCTGAACCTCGGCGTTGACGGAATCATGCTCCTCGGAGCCTTCGGCGCCTACTACGTGGTCCTCGAGACCGGCAACTTGTGGCTGGCCCTTTTCATCGCTGCCGTCATCGGGCTGGTGATGGGACTCGCCATGGCATTCGCGAGCGTCACCTTGCAGGCGGAGCAAGGCATCAGCGGCATCGGTTTCTACCTCTTCGGCCTGGGTATGAGCGACCTCCTGTTTCAGAAACTCGTCGGTACACCGCGGCCTATCAGCGGATTCCCAGACGTCCACATCCCGTGGCTCAGTGACATCCCGGTCGTCGGTCCCCTCATCTTCTCCCACAGCCTGATCGTGTACGGAGCATTCCTGCTGGTCCCGATCGGAACGTTCGTCCTCAATCGCACCACGATCGGGCTGAAGATCCGATCGGCCGGAGAGAACCCGGCCGCCGTCGACACGCTCGGAGTCTCGGTCGCAAGAGTCCGCTATGGAACGGTCATGTTCGGGAGCATGCTGGCAGGTATCGGGGGCGCCGCCCTCACGACGGAACTCGGCATCTTCCAGCAGAACCTCACCGCCGGCCAAGGCTTCATCGCCGTCGCCCTCGTCTACTTCGGAGCTTGGAGACCGGTGGGCGTGATGTACGGGGCGCTTCTGTACGGCCTCGTCGCGTCGATCGTCTCTCAGCTGAAGACCCTCGGGATCATCCCGCGCTCGGTGTCGGACCTCGCGTCGATGCTTCCGGCCGTGATCACGATCCTCGCGCTCGTCGTCGTCGTTCAGCGGGAACGGCAGCCGGCGGCACTCACAAAACCATACCAACGAGGGGGCTAGCCCCCGGAAGGAGCAACATGAGACGACTCACCGTGACCGGCATCGTGGTGCTGGTGTTCGCGCTGGTTGCCGCCGCCTGCGGTGGCGGAGCTACAACCACGACCGCGGCACCGGGCACGACCACACCACCGACCGAGCCACTGAAGGTGGCGATGGTCGCCCCGAGCGCGGTCAACGACCTCGCGTTCAGCCAGAGCATGTACGACGCCCTGCTGGCAGTACAGGAGGAGATGGGTGGCGAGTCGGCGATGCAGATCGCATACTCGGACAATCTGTTCGTCGTCGACGACGCCGCTGCAGCGATCCGTGACTACGCCAATGAGGGATACGACTTGGTGATCGCCCATGGTTCCCAATTCGGCTCGTCCCTCCAGGAGATCGCACCCGACTACCCGGACACCGCATTCGCGTGGGGAACCGCAGGTGACACGTTCGGCCTCGCGAACGTGTTCGCCTACGAGGCGGCCTCTGAGGAAGGCGGGTACGTCGAAGGTGTGATGGCCGCGGCGCTCTCCACGTCGGGCGTGCTCGGTGTTATCGGCCCCATCGAGGTCGGTGACGCAGCCCGCTATGTCAACGGGTTCGTCGCCGGCGCGACGGCCCAGAACCCGGCGATCGACGTGAAGGTGAACTACACCGGTTCGTTCAGCGACGTTGCCCTTGCGGCGACGGCTGCGAATACCGAAATCGCGGCGAGCGCCGACGTGTTGACCGGCACGGCCCAGATGGTCACCGGCGCCGTGGGTGTCGCCAAGGACGCCGGCGTTCCGTGGTTCGGTACGCAGGCGGACCAGACACAGCTCGCCCCGTCGATCGTTGTCGCGTCGCAGGTGTACCACTGGGAAGTGGTCGTCAAGCAGATCATCGACCTGATGAACCAAGGCACGATGGGTGATCAGTCCTTCGTGATCAATCTCTCCAACGGTGGTGAGGCGATCGCGTACAACCCCGGCTACTCACTGCCGGACGATGTAAAGCAGCTGGCCGAAGACACCGTCAAGGGAATCTCCGACGGCTCGATCAACCCGCCACGACCAGGCTCGTAAGGAGACGACGATGCACCCCCAGGGAACCGACTCCACGTCCGTTGGCATCGATCTCGAGATGCGCGGCATCGTGAAGCGGTTCCCCGGGGTGCTCGCCAATGACCACGTCGATTTCGACGTCCGCCGTGGAGAGGTCCACACACTCCTCGGAGAGAACGGAGCCGGCAAGTCCACCTTGATGAAGATCCTGTACGGGCTCCAACAGCCCGATGACGGCGAGATATACATCGACGGCAGGCCGGTCGTGATCTCCTCTCCCAGCGACGCGATCGACCATGGCATCGGCATGATCCACCAGCACTTCATGCTCGTCGAAACCATCACGGTCGCCGAGAACGTCGCTCTGGGTCTGAAGTCCTCTCGGGGACCGCTCCTCGAACTCGACGTCGTCTCGAAGCGCATCGAGGAGCTATCCAAGGCGTACGGCATCAAGGTCGATCCGAGAGCGTATGTGTGGCAGCTCTCGGTCGGTGAGCAGCAGCGGGTGGAGATCATCAAAGCCCTCTATCGCAACGTCTCGCTGCTCGCCCTCGATGAACCCACCGCGGTGCTGACCCCGCAGGAGGTCGACGATCTGTTCGTGACGCTCAGGCGGATGGCGGCCGAAGGTCATCCCCTGATCTTCATCTCTCACAAGCTCCACGAAGTGCTGGACATCAGTGATCGGATCACCGTGCTTCGCAACGGCCGCAGGATCGGCACAGTCCCCAAGGAGGGAGCCACAAAGGCAAGCCTCGCGTCGATGATGGTCGGCCGCGAAATGTTGCTCGAACGTGAACACAAGCCCGCCGAGATCGGCGCCCCCCGACTCCAGGTGCAAGGCCTGAGAGCCAAGAACGATCGGGGACTCGACGCGTTGGATGGCGTCGACCTCGAGGTCAGGTCAGGTGAGATCCTCGCGATCGCGGGCGTTTCGGGCAACGGACAGCAGGAACTCGCCCAGGTGATCGCCGGGCTGCGACCGGCGACCGAAGGAAAAGTACTCCTCGACGGCGTCGACGTGACCACGTGGAAGACACGAGACCGTCGGCGTGTGGGCCTCGCCTACATCCCAGAGAAGCGCATGCGCGACGGCGCCGTCCAGCAGTTCACCGTCGCCGAGAACCTGATGTTGCACGACTACGACAAGCTCCCGTTCGCGAAGCGGAGTTTCCTCGACTTCGCGGCGATCGAGGAACACTGCGACGAGCTGATCGAGGCTTTCAACGTGAAGACGCCCTCACAGAAAACACTGCTGAGCGCCTTGTCGGGCGGCAACATCCAGAAGGCGATCCTCGCCCGGGAGCTGTCAGGAAACCCGAAGGTGCTCATCGCAGCACAACCGACACGTGGTGTCGACATCGGAGCCACCGAGTACATCCATCAACGGCTCCTCGACCAACGGTTCATCCACGAGAAGCTCCTCGATCAACGCAAGGCCGGCACCGCAACCTTGCTCATTTCCGAGGATCTCGACGAGATCCTGGTTCTCGCCGATCGAATCGCGGTCATGTACGAGGGCCGGATCATGGGCATCGTCGACAGCGACGATGCCACAGTCGAACAACTCGGCCTGATGATGGCAGGCGTGGCAGAGGATTGAGCAGCCGTCGGCTGCTCAATCCGTACCTCGTATGTACCTCGTACCGGTACGGCCCGCCCCGCGGTCTGGAAACGCGTTTGTTCGAGTACGAGGTACAAGGTACAAGGTACAAGGCCCCGATGTCTCGTGCCGGTCCCTTTCGACCTAGCTGGCGGCCACAGGCAAGTAGGGCATCGAGCCTCGCAAGCCCTGCATGATGGCATACATGGTTGCAGCCGCCTCGAGCCGCAGGACCGCACCATCTTTACCCGATGCGTCGATGACGGTGAACTCGTCGGGATCGACGTGCACCGTTCCCAATGGGTTCTCGTAGGTGAGCGAGCCGTTCAGCTCTATGCGGTGTGTCTCCCCTGCGAACCGCCCTTCCATGGCACCGTTGTGCAGCATGAATGCGTTGTCGGGCTCGGAGAGGAAGTCATCTCTGTTGAGGTAGAGGCGCGGCTTGTCACGGTAGGGCTCGCCTGCCGTCGGGCAGAACGTCACGCAGTTCCCGCACTCGTTGCAGAAGTCGGTGAGCACGGCGATCTGGTACCCCTGTTCGACCGAGAACGACTCACCCGGTGCGACGCTTGCCCCTTCACCTCCGATTGTGACAACGGGCAGATCGAACGACACCGGCTCCATCGTGTAGGTCATCAGCGCCATGTTCGGGCACACGCCGACGCAGATGCTGCAGTAGAGGTCACAGTCGAGACAACGTGACGCCTCGTTCTGAGCTTCTTCCGCCGTGTAGGGGAACGTCCCCATCCGGAAGTTCTTGCGCTCGCCGACCGGAACGTGTGTGATGGGTACCCGATACTCCCGGTGTGCCTTGCGCACCTGGATGTCCGCCACCGAGAACACCGGCAGATTCCTCTCTGCCGGCACCACGCTGCCACCCTCGCGCTCGATGATCGTCGCCGCGACCACCTTGGCGTCACCTGCCGCTTTCACGATCGATGCCGGCCCCGGGGCGGCGACGTCACCCGCCGCGAACACACCGGGGATCGACGTCTCCATCGTGGCCGGATCGACGTCGAGGTATCCGCCCCGGGTCAACGCGGGCAGCTCCTCGTCGAAGAAGTCGATCAGCGCATGCTGGCTGATCGCGAGAATCATCGTGTCGAACGGAAGCTCGAACTCGGACCCTTCGATCGTGTGCGGCACCTTGCGACCGGACGCGTCCCTGTCGCCCCGGTATTCGTTGCGGACGCACACCAACCCGGCAAGAGCTTCGTCTTCGATGTGCAACGCGACGGGGCTGGTCAGCTCCTCGACCCGGATGCCCTCTTCGAGCAGCAGATGAACCTCTTCCCTGTCGGCCGGCATCTGATCGATCGTGCGCCGGTACACCACGGTCACGTGATCGGTTCCGAGACGCCATGAGGTTCGTGCGCAGTCCATCGCCGTGTCACCGGCCCCGATGACCGCCACCCGGTCTCCGATCGGCACCGGGTGGCCCTCCCTTGCCGCCCTGAGGAAGTGGAGGGCGTCCATGACACCATCGGCTTCCTCACCCTCGAGGCCGAGGCGTTTGCCGATCTGGGCGCCGGCTGCAACCAGCACGTAGCGGTAGCCCTGCTTCCGTAGGTCCGAAACGGTGAAGTCTCGTCCCGCGGTCTGGCCGAATCTGGTCTCGACGCCGAGATCGTTGACGACCTTCACATCCTTGTCGATCTCGATCTGGGGAAGCCGGTACTCGGGAATCGCGCCCGACACCATGCCGCCAGGGTAGGGGTGCTGTTCGAACATCGTGACTTCGAACCCTTCCCCGGCGAGCACTTCCGCAGCTGACATGCCCGCGGGCCCCGCTCCGATGATCGCCACCTTGATCCCCGTCGCCGGCTTCGGGACCGTTGCAGCGGGTTCGGTCTCGAGCGTCATGACGAAGCGCTTCATATCCCGGATCGCGAGTGGCTCGTCGTAGTGGGTTCTGATGCAGGTGTGCTCGCACAGGTGGTCACAGACCTGGCCGAGAATCGTCGGGATCGGGTTGTCCTGGCGGGTGACCGCAACGGCCGTCGCCCAGTCGCCATCTCGGACGGCACGCATGTACTCGGGGACTCGCTGGTTCACCGGGCACTCGTCCTCGCATGGGGCCGCGATGCAGTCGAACAGGTCGAGGGGGCGCACGGTCTTGGAACGGCTCCTGAAGAACGAGCCTTTCTTCAGATCCCATGCTTGACGCGCCTCGGCCGAGTAGGCGCGCAGGTTGACCCGCGCGGCGGCCGTGACCAGCGCACGACGAGTCGCCGGGTTCCGGGGCAGAACCCCGCCCTCATTCAGACTCGCGACCTCTTCGGCCGCCTGCTCGATACCGAGGCTCACTGCGAATACTCCCGTGAGTTCACCGGGGCGTTCCAGGGCGGTGCGCACGATCAACTCGTCGAGGTTCTCCGCACCCGCACGGTCGAGCGCAGTATCGGTGGTCTCGAAGTACTGCAGCATCCGCATGTAGCCGCCGGACCTGAGCAGGTCGCTGCACACTGTGATCGTGCTCATTCCCGAGGCGAGCAGCGACGGAGCATTGAAGGCGTCCGCTCCCCCCGCGAAGGACATGAGCAGGTCCCCGGCGAAGTCCTCGTTGATCCGGTTGGCGACGTTGGTGGTGATCGCGTGCAGGGCTCGCCCGGACATGTACATGGTCTCGTCGGTGAACACGTCGCGGAAGTTCTCCACCTCGAGGGTGTTGGTGAGCTTGACGCCGAAGGTGAGGCCTTCACCGGCTCCGACGGCTTTGAGCCTGCGCAGCATCGGGACGGCATCTGCGTATTGCAGGTCGTGTCCGAAGGCGGCGTCGGGAACCGGCACATCCCTGTAGCCGAGGTCGGACAGGATGGAACGCACACCGTCCGGGCCGAGCAGGGTCGGATTCAGCTTGACACTCGTGTGCAGATGTCGCTGCTTCATGAGGTACTGGCTGATCGTCTCGATCTCGTCCGGGGGACAACCGTGCATCGTGGAGAGGGTGATTGTGTCCGACAGCCGTCTCGGAATGTGGATTGAGCGCACCTCCGGGTAGTCCGCCGCGACGATCTCGACCATCTCACCCAGGCGTTCGGAGGCGTCGTCCATCCGTTCGAAGTACCACTGGACGTTCGGCTGCTGGATGCCTGCATAGTCGTACCCGACACT
Organism: uncultured bacterium; assembly: GCA_963827865.1. GTDB lineage: Bacteria > Actinomycetota > Acidimicrobiia > Spongiisociales > UBA4744 > CAYLHS01. The sequence continues at coordinate 99,640 of CAWHCO010000005.1, forward strand.
CATGTTGAAGATCAGGCCGGGATCATCGCCGGGGAAGCCGAGTCGCCGGTGGAGGGCATGGATGAGCACCCACGCTCGCAGATACTCCTCGAACGACTCGTGTACCTTCAACTCCTGGGACCACTCGACGTTGTAGCCCTCGTCTTGGCAGTCGATACATGGTTTGGGCACGTCGAGCTCATCGAGCGTCTGGACGGTCTTCAGCTCGATGAACCGTGCACCGTGGAGCCACGCGACGACGATGTTCTGTGCCATCTGTGTGTGCGGTCCTGCCGCGACGCCGAATGGCGTGTCGAGCGCCTGACCGTAGACGTTGGTTCGGTAGCGGTCCGTCGGGTCGGGAACGAAGAAGGCGGAACGCGGGAACCCGAAGATCGTGTCCTCGGTCTCGAGTTCGGAGAACACCCATCTGCTGAGCGCGCGGGCGCTGATCGGGTGGAATCGATCGGACATACTCACACTCCTATCACAGCCGGGCGTGGAGTCGCTTCGCCTGCTCTCGAGCTCTCGCCCGGATCTCCTTCGCGTCGACCTTCGTCGGGCTGCCATTCTCGAACACGACCTCGCCGTCCACCACGACCTTCAGAGGTCGGACACCTGGGGTGAACGCGAGGTGCCACGGGTCCATCGGTTCGTAGGACCACGTCACTTCGTCCTCGAGCGCCTCCGGCGCGAGGTTCCATCCTTCCTCGAGCCACTTCCACGCTGTCTCAGGCGATGCGGTCACGTCGACGGACCGATGCATGACGTAGGCGAGGCGGAACGACTCGATCATCGCGGCGCCGATCCCGTCCGTGCCGAGCGCAACGGGATTGTCGAATCGCACCGGGTTCGCGTACCCCACGGCGTTGTTCAGGTTGGACCGAGGGTTGTGCACGATCGTGCCATGGAGTTCGTGGTCGGTCGGCAGATGCACGGCGTGGATCAGCAGCCAGTCGTCGGTTGCGAGCCCTTGGAGCTTGAACGTCGCGTCCCTATCGACTTCGCCTTCTGCGACATGGACGTGGACACCGACTCTCAGATCGTTGGCGAGTCCGGCGGCGGCCTCCAGGCTTTCATCGGTGCAGGTGAACGCTGCGTGGATACCGACGAGCCCGTTGCCACCTGCCTTGATGAAGCGTTCGTTCTCTGCGAGTCCCCTCAGGGCCCCTTCATGCCCGTGCCTGTCGGTGATCCCGTAGGCGCAGACGACCCGTACGCCGACCTCGGCACACGCGTCTGCGATCACCGACAGACTGCCTTCGATCGCGTTCGGCGACTCGTTGTGATCGATGATGACGGTGGTTCCCTGTTCGAGCGCCTCGAGTGCGCCGAGTTTGGCGGACCACTCGATCATCTCGAGGTCGAGGGCGGTGTCGAGCCTCCACCAGACCTGCTCGAGGATCTCGAGGAAGTTGGCTGGGGTGGCCGGCGGTGCGGGCATGCCTCGTGCGAGCGTCGAATACAGGTGGTGGTGTGCGCACACCATGCCAGGGGTGGTCGATGCCATAGAACCTCCTCCCGCAAACCTACCCGCTGCGTGCCAGCGGGAGCGTGTTCCTCCAGGCGCCGTCTCGGTCGTGCATTGCTGCGGCGACCGCCGGCGCGGTCGGGACCAGCCCGATCTCGCCGACGCCCTTCACGCCGTACGGGGCGTTCGGTTGGGGCACCTCGATGATGATGACGTCAACGTTCGGCATGTCCTTGGCACGCAGAATGCCGAGGCTGCGGAAGGTCATGTTGATAGGCCGTCCTGAGTCGTCGACGGGGAAGTCCTCGGAGAGGGCGTACCCGAGGCCCATGTGGACAGCACCTTCGATCTGTCCTTCGACGAGGGTCGGATTGACCGCCTTTCCCACGTCGTGCGCTGCGACGACCCGCTCGATCTCGCCCGTTTCGCGATCCATGATGACCACCTGCGCGGCGTATCCGAACGCGGAGTGAATGGTCGGATGCTCGACACCGGATTCGAGTGAGTTCGTCCAGTCAATGACGTACTGGCCGTGGTGGTCGACTCCCACCGTCCTACCTGCCGCGATCGCGTTCCGGCAGGCGTCTTGGATCGCTCCCGCGCCGAGCAGCGTGCCCCGCGAACCGGTCGTCTGTCCGTCGCCTAGCTCCCTCGTGGTGTCGACGATCACCCGGACGTTCGCCGTGTCGACGCCGAGTTCCTCGGCCGCGACCTGCTGGGCGACCGTGTGGATGCCTTGGCCCATCTCGGTCCAGCAGTGGCGCACTTCCACGGTGCCGTCCTCTTCGAATCGAACAACAGCCCTCGACACCTCCTTGTACCCATTGCCGAGGCCGGTGTTCTTCAGCGCGAGGCCGAGCCCCACCGCCTTGCCTTCCGATCGGGCGTTGTGGTAGACGTCTTTGACGGCATCGAGGCACTCCGAAGCCCCTCGGCAGCCATCGTCCATGATCTGACCGGGGCCCCATTCGACGCCGGGGGTGATGACGTTGCGCGCTCTGATCTCCCAGCCGGAGATGCCGACGACTTCCGCCAGCCGATCGAGGGCCCCTTCCATGGCGAACTGTGCCTGGTTGGCACCGAACCCTCGAAACGCTCCGCACACCGGGTTGTTGGTTCGCACCGCGATCGACTCGACGTCGACGTTTGGGACGACGTACGGACCGGTGGCGTGCCCTGCAGCGCGTTCGAGCACCTTCATACCGACGGAGGCATATGGGCCGGAGTCGCCGACGAGACGCGCCTTCACCGCGGTCAGCCGACCCTCCTCGTCGCATCCCACCTCGTACTCCAAGCGGATGGGGTGGCGTTTGGCGTGCATCAGGAGCGATTGCTCCCTGGTGAGTGTGCACTTGACGGGCCTTTGGAGGAGCCAGGCGGCGAGCGCGGTCTGGCCCTGGTTAGACATGTCCTCCTTGCCTCCGAACGCCCCTCCGTTCGAGACGAGCTCCACCGTGACTGTGTCGCTCGATACGGCGAGCAGTGCGGCGATCTGATCGCGGTCGTCCCACACCCCTTGGCCGCCCGAGTAGACGTGGAGCTTGCCGCCCGGCATAGGCACGGCAAGGGTCGATTCAGGCTCCAGGAACGCGTGTTCGACCCGTTGGGTGGTGAACACCTCGTGGATCGTGTGTGCACTCGATTCGAGCACTGAGTCCACATGGCCGCGCTGGTAGGTAGAGCGCGACAAGACGTTGCCATCGAGTCCCCACACGGCATCCTCGTCCGATGCGAGCGCCTTCTCAGCGTTCGTGAACGGAGCAAGCGGGCGGTACTCGGCGGTGACCAGCTCGGCGGCACGGCGGGCCGTCTCCCGATCCTCGGCGACGACGACCGCAAGCACATCACCGAGATAGGACGTGCGGCCCCCTTCCGGGATGAAGACGGGCCAGTCCTTGTCGATCAACCCGACGCGCAGCGTTCCCGGCAGATCCTTGGCTGTGAACACGCCGACGACACCATCGGCTTCTTCCGCGATGCTGGTGTCGATGCGAAGGACGTCTGCACGAGCATGATCGGCGAGCCGGAGCGCTGCATGAAGCATCCCATCGACGCGCAGATCATCGATGAACCCCCTGCTCCCGAGAGCCAGTTCTCTCGCCTCGTACTTGGCGCCGGTCGAGCCGACCCCACCAGGCGGCGAGACTTCGATCGGGCCGTCGTGGGCGACTGCCTCGATGGCTTCGAAGACCTTGAGGTAGCCGGTGCAACGGCAGAGGTTGGCCCCGAGGTGGCGTTGGAGGTCGCCGCGGGTGAGGTCCGCACCCTTCTTGTCGATGAGGGCCTTCGATCGCATGATGATGCCCGGAGTGCAGAACCCGCACTGGGTAGCACCGTATGCAGCGAACGCGTCCGCGAAACGATCACGCTCCCAATCGGACAGCCCTTCGAGGGTGACGATGCTCGTTCCTTCGGCCTTGTCGACGTCCATCTGGCACGACACGCGAGCTTTGCCATCGACGAGGATCGTGCACGCACCGCACTGACCCGAAGGCGAGCACCCGTCCTTGGGTGAGGTGACATCGAGTTCTTCGCGGAGTGCGGCCAGGAGATGCGGGTGGCCGTCCTGCACCTCGACTGGAGTGCCGTTCAGCTCGAAGCGAGTCATCGGCCACACCTTACGCGCCCGAGGGCGGTTGTGCCCCCGCTACCCGGCTCTCGGAGAGACGACACCTCGGGAGCGCTAGCATCTGATCTCGGATGATCACCGAGTACGTGCGCTCCGGCTCCGTCGAAGAAGCCTTCGGGCTGCTGACATCGCTCGGATCCAGGGCGCGCCTGATGGGCGGAGGAACCGACCTCTCCCTCCACCCCCCTGCAGAGGTCGACACGCTCATCGACCTCTCAGGAGCGTCGCTCGACGGCATCACTCGTGACGATGGAACCATCTCGATCGGCGCCACGGTCACGTTGACCGAGATGCTCGAGTATGAACCGCTCGGCAGCGTCTGGTCGGGTGTTGTGCACACAATGCTCCGACGGGTTGCGTCTCCCCTCCACCGCAACGCTGCTTCGATCGGTGGCCATCTGGCGAGGGGACGCCTGTCGGACGTGGTGCCCGTGATGCTCGCGATCGACGCGTCGGTGAAGTTCTATGACGGTGCAGCGAAACAGATGCCACTCGGGGAGTTCTATTCGACGAGACGCAACAGGCAGCCGTTGGTCGTGACCGGTGTGGAGATCCCCGTCGATGGTGGCAGGGCCGCATTCCGGAAGTTCGCCCGTACCACGTATGACCTGGCGATCCTCAATGTGGCGTGTGGAGTCCGCTTCGAAGGCGCCGTTGTTTCGTCCGCGAGGATCGTTGTCGGCGAACGACCGAGCCTCGCTGTAGATCTCGGTGACGCGTCGCAGGTCCTGGTCGGCCATCCCTTCGATGAGGATTCGATAGCGGAGGCCGCCCGTGTCGCGAGGGACACGGTCGACGTTCGCTCCGATCCCAGGGGAAGCGCCGAGTATCGCCGGCACCTCACCGAGGTGCTCGTTCGTCGTTGTCTCTCGGAGGTTGGCCCATGAACCTCACGGTGAATGGTGTCGGGTTCGACGTGGAGGTCACACCTTCCGAGAGTCTGCTGGACCTGCTGCGACGGCTCGGATTCAAGGGTGTGAAGAACGGCTGCGACAACGGAGATTGCGGGGCGTGCGCCGTGCTGATCGACGGCAGGGCTGTCACGTCGTGCGACTACCCGGCGCCGGCCGCGGCCAACACCAACATCCTGACCGTGGAAGGTCTCGAAGCCGAGGGTGAGCTGCACCCGATCCAAGCTGCGTTCCTCGACACAGGCGGGGTCCAGTGCGGCTTCTGCACCCCGGGGATGCTGATCAGCGCCTACGAGCTGCTGAGTCGGGTCTCTGAGCCTTCAGATGACGAAATACGCGAAGCGCTGCGCGGAAATCTGTGCCGCTGCACGGGCTACGTGAAACCGGTGGAGGCCGTCAGGATCGCTGCTGCGAGGATGCGGGAGGCGGACGGTGGCTGATCGGTTCGTCGTCGTCGGTCAGAGCGAGCGTCGTGTGGATGGGCGTGCCCTCGTGACGGGCAAACCGGTGTTTGCCGGCGACCTCGACCTTCCCGGCATGCTGCATCTCGCGATGCTCGGTTCGCCGCACCCGCATGCACGTATCACCTCGATCTCGACGGAGCGGGCGGAGGCACTCGAAGGGGTGGAGCTCGTGCTGACGCATTTGAATACACCGTCGGTCCGCTACACGACCGCTGGGCAAGGGCATCCGGAGCCGTCTCCATACGATTCGCGGATGTTCGACCCGAAGGTCCGCTTCGTCGGGGATCGTGTAGCCGTTGTCGCCGCCACGTCGAAGGAGATTGCAGAACGTGCGCTGGAGCTCATCGCGGTCGAGTACGAACCGCTGACGCCCGTCCTGTCGATCGACGACGCGCTCGCCGACGGGGCGCCGGTCATCCACGACGAGGCGGACGCGTCGGGGATCTGGGACGCCGAACACAACATCGCAGGAGTGGTCGAGGCCGACGTCGGCGATGTCGATACGGCGATCGAGTCGGCGTTTGCGAGTGTCGAGTTCACGGGAGAGACCCAGTACGCGCAACACGTCCCACTCGAGCCGCACGTATCGCTGGCCTACCTCGACGACAACGGACGGCTGGTGCTCTACACGAGCACCCAGGTTCCCTTCCACGTGCGTCGGATCATCGCACGCGTCCTCGACATCCCGGCCGGACAGATCAGGGTCATCAAGCCTCGCATCGGAGGAGGCTTCGGCGTGAAACAGGAGATCCTCATCGAGGACCTCGTCGGACTCGTCACCTACCGGACCGGTCGGCCGTCCAAGTTCGAGTACACCCGAGCCGAGGAGTTCTTCCAGTCCCGCACCCGGCATCCGATGCGGGTGACGATCCGGCTGGGAGCCGACAAGGACGGACACCTGACCGCGGTGCACATGGACGCCCTCGAGAACACAGGTGCCTACGGGGCCCACAATCTGACCGTTGTATCCAACGCCGGCTCGAAGACACTGCCCATGTACAACAAAGCACCGAACGTGCGATTCACGGCCAAGGGCATCTACACCAACATGCCCGTCGGCGGCGCCTACCGGGGCTACGGTGCGACGCAAGGGATCTTTCCGCTCGAAGTGGGCATCGACATGCTCGCCGAGAAGCTCGGTATCGACGCACTCGAGCTTCGACGTCGCAACCACATCCGCTCCGGCGAGACCAGTCCCATCTTCGAGGAGCTCGGCGAGGGCCGGAAGGGCGTGCCGCAGACGATCGGCAGCTGCGGCCTCGAACGATGCATCGACATCGGGGCCGAACGGATCGGCTGGTCGGCCAAGCGCAGCAAGCGCTTCCGTGAGGGGCCCTGGGTGCACGGTGTCGGCATGTCCATCCACATGCAGGGCTCGGGGATTCCCGCGATCGACATGGCCGCGGCGACCATCAAGATGAACGACGACGGTTCGTTCAACCTGCTGGTCGGCGCGACCGATCTCGGAACGGGCTCGGACACCGTTCTCGCACAAATGGCCGCCGAAGTCCTCGGCGTCACCCTCGACGACATCATCGTCCTTTCATCCGATACCGACGTGACCCCGTTCGATGTCGGCGCGTACGCGTCATCGACGACCTACGTGTCAGGCTCGGCGGTGGTGCGGGCCGCCACCGCCGTCAAGTCGCAAATCACCTCCGTCGCAGCGGCCATGCTCAGGGTCGACGGTGATGAGCTCCAGGTGGGCGATGGCAGGGTCATAGCGAACGACGGTCGTACCGTCACGCTGGCGGACGTCGCACTACGGTCGCTGTACGGTGTCGACCAATTCCAGATCGGCTCGACCGCCTCGTTCGTCGGCGACGTCTCTCCCCCACCATTCCTCGCGTCGTTCGCCGAGATCGCAATCGACACGGAGACCGGTGAACTGAGGATCGTCGACTACGCCGCTGCGGTGGACTGCGGAACGGCAATCAACCCGCGTCTTGCCGAGGGCCAGGCCGAGGGAGCTCTCGCGAACGGGATCGGCTACGCCCTGATGGAGGAGATGCGGTTCGACAAGTACGGCCGGATGCGCAACCCCGACCTCGGTCGGTACAAGATCCCCGCTGCGACCGACATGCCTCCCATGGAGGTCATCCTCGTCGACACGTACGAGGAGACGGGCCCGATGGGTGCCAAGTCGATCGCGGAGATCGGCATCAACGCGCCGATCCCGACGCTGGCGAATGCCATCTACGACGCGATAGGCGTCCGATTGACGCATCCTCCGTTCACATCGGAGAAGATCTGGCGGGCAATGCGGGGCTGAGGCTCACTCGCCCATCAGCTTGCGCACCATCCCGACCTTCATGTCCCACAGGCTGTCGGTGAGCGACACGTGGTAGACGTGCGGGTTGATGAGGCGCCGGACACCCGGATCGAGCAATTCCAGGTCGGCGATGCGGCGGCGCCGTAGCTCGTCGATCGTCGGCGACTCCTGGAGGCGCTTGCCGCCCTCGAGTACCGGCACCGGGAGGATCTCGACGTTGGAAACCGCACCCTCCGGAAGTCTGCGCATGGATGTCGGAATCACCGGATGGTGCAGGGTGATCGGCCGGCCCGTCTCGATGATCTCGTCGGCCGTGCCGAGCACGTCGGCGGTTGCGGTTCCACGTTCGTCGTAGAGGCGCCACACCTGTTTGCGACCAGGGTTGGGGATCTTCGCCTGTGACTCGGACACCTTGATGGCCGGCTGCCATCCCGACGGTTCCTCGATCGCGACGAGCTTGTACACGCCGTCGAGCGATGCGTCGCCCTGAGATGTGATCAGCCGCGTCCCGACCCCGTAGCTCAGACGGCCGATCAGGTGCTCCGCGTCCACCCTGTAGCTGGGGGCCTCGGCCTTGATCTGCGAGACGATCTGCCATATGGCCAGCTCGTCGAGGTTGGACGAGAGGACAATGGAGGTCTCCGCGAACCCCGCATCGTTCAGCATGCGGGCAGCCTGGATGGCCAGGTAGGCGAGATCGCCGGAGTCCAGCCTGATCCCCACCGGCTCGTGCCCGGCACGGCGCAGCTCTTCGAAGACGGTGATGGCGTTGGGAACGCCGCTCTCGATCGTGTCGATGGTGTCGACGAGCAACAGACAGTCGTCCGGGAACACATCCCCATATGCGCGGAATGCGTCCAGCTCGGTCTCTCCCTTGGCCAGGAACAGCTGAATGAGGGAGTGTGCGTGTGTACCCTTTGCCGGCAACCCGACAGCGAACGACGTGCCAACGTTGGAGCTGAAGTCGGCGCCTCCGATCAGTGCTGCCCGTGTGCCTGCGTTGGTGCCCCGCTCCGGTCCCCTTCGCATTCCGAACTCCAGAACGGGCCTGCCCAAACCGGCCTCGTGCACGCGCGATGCCTTCGTGGCGATGAGGGTTGGATAGTTGAGGTGGTTCAGTAGCGATGTCTCGAGCATCTGGGCGATGGCGAGTGGCCCAATCGTGACCACAATGGGAACGTTCGGGTGCACGATGCGACCCTCCGGAATGGCAGTCATACCGATGCCTGAGAAATCCCCGTTCTGGCGGAGCCACTCGAGGAAATCCGGAGCGAACAGCTGCTCGCCAGAGACACTGGTGAGCCCTCGGAGGTGCTCGATGTCGGCATCGGTGATCGCGGTGGTCTCCATCCAGTCGAGCAGCCAGTCCAGCCCGGCGTTGACTGCATAGCCGGCCTGGTGCTTGCCGTAGTCGGGGTAGGAACGGAAGTAGTAGTCGAACTCGGCGGGTTGTTCATGAACGCCGAGCCGGTAGTACACCTGCGCCATGGTCAGCTGGTAGAGATCGGTGAACAGAAAGCCTTCGGTGAGTGATGCCTCATACATGGCGCCGATGGTACCCAAGAGCGAACAGCCGACAGCTGACAGCACACAGCCAGGCGGAGATGCACTCGCCCGGTCGGCACCAACAGTGTCTCTTCCTTCAGATCGGCCAGTGGGGAGACTCGCTCCGCTCGGAGTTCTCGGTCATGGGTCTTGCCAGCAAGGACACTCGTCCCGGAATGCCTTTCCGGATGTCATCGTGAACTGTAAGAACTGACGGCTGAAGGCTCTCACGTTGATGGGGTGCCCCGAGGGAGCGCCCCTACGTCTCGTCCGGGAAGGAGGGACGATCTACTTCACTGGTACGAGCGGGCACTCCAGGAACTGCGGATTGCTGTGATCGATGGTCAGAGACCCATCCGCCACCCGTTGCATCAGCTGACCGAAGGACTTGATCAGAACGGGAGTGGCGCCCGCATTCCAGGTCGCGGTGACTTCGTCCCACCGGCCCCCGTTGTAGGCCGGATTTCCGGGGCCGGCCTCGGCAACGGCGAGCTGGCCCTCGACACCGTTGGTGATGCCAACCAGCATGTCGTACGACTGAAGGTTGTGCCAGTTTCGCGCCGGAAGATCGGCAACCTTCCTCGAGCTGTACGGCTGGCCGTCGAAATAGATGCAAGGCGTGAAGCTGAACTTGCCGGGCAGCGCAAATGCAGGCCCGGCCATCGCGAACAGCAGAGCCACGACAAGACCCACAACAGCAATGCGACGCATGGTGTTCTCTCTCACCGAGATCCCCGGTCTGCCACAAACGCTGTCATGCGGATCTCTCGTCGCGACAACGTGGAGATGAACATTTCCGAAACGGGGGCGCTCCGCTTCTCATCTCGAGTCCCTGCCCGTACGATGCGGTCATGGATCGAGTCCTCGTCGTCGACGATGAGCCAATGGTGCGTGAGGTCGTCACGGAGTACCTCGAACGTGAAGGCTTCGTGGTCGAAACTGCCCAGGATGGCGATGCCGCGCTCGAGGCCATCCGCGCCCGGCCCCCGGACCTGCTCGTGCTCGACGTCATGCTCCCCGAGAGGGACGGCTTCTCCGTTCTCCATGAAGTGAGGAAGGACTCGACGATCCCCGTAATCCTGCTGACCGCCCGCGGCGAGGAACCCGACCGAGTGGTGGGTCTCGAGCTGGGTGCCGACGACTACGTGGTCAAACCGTTCTCTCCTCGGGAGTTGACGGCGAGGGTGCGCTCGGTGTTGAGGAGGACCCGGCCCGAACCGGTCAATGAGACGCTGGCGTTCGACGGCCTCGAGATCGATCGCCGCTCCCGAGAGGTGCGTGCGGACGGGAGTCCCGTGGAGCTGACGCCCAGGGAGTTCGATCTCCTCGTCTTCATCGCCTCACACCCGAAGCAGGTCTTCTCGAGAGGTCAGCTCCTTCAACACGTGTGGGAGTCCTCTTCTGATTGGCAGGACCCGGCCACCGTCACGGTGCACATCGGCCGTCTCAGGACGAAGCTCGAAGCCAACCCGGCCAGACCCCGCTGGATCGCCACAGTGTGGGGAGTCGGCTACCGGTTCGAACCATGAGATTCATTGGTTTGCTGATTGGCGCGGTCATCGTCGCCTACGGCGTCGTCGAGCTCCTCATGCGCCCATCAGGCCAGGATCGGGCGACGTTCGCCCTCATGTTTGCCGGCATCGCCGTCGTAACGGCCCTCGTGTGGGTGGTGCTGCGCTCCGTGGCGGTTCGGGCAAGGTCACTGTCGGGAACGATGTTCGTCGTTTCAATCGGAGCCGTCTTCATTGTCGTGCTCGCGGTGGTCGTCGCCGGCCACCTGATGTTCTTGTCCGGCCATGACTTGCACCTGACGTTGATCGTCCTTGGCTTCGGTGTGGTGCTTGGTGCGCTCCTTGCCGGCGCAGTCGCGGAGCGTCTCAGTCGCGACCTTCACCGTCTGCGTGACATCGCAGAGCAAGTGGCTGCCGGTGACTTCACCGCCCGGGCGGGACTGAACCGGCCCGACGAGGTGGGTGCGCTCTCATCGGCGATCGACTCCATGGTGGAACGTCTCGACGCAGCCGACAATGAACGCCAACGCATCGAGGCCTCCCGGCGTACGTTCCTCGCTGCCATCGGGCATGATCTCCGGACTCCGTTGACGTCGGCCCGCGCCGCGGTCGAGGCGCTGCAGGATGGCGTCGCCCGCGATCCGGAGCGTTTCCTCGGTTCGATCAGTGGCGACCTGTCGATCATCAGTGGCCTGGTTGAGGATCTGTTCCTGCTCTCGAAGATCGAGGCCGATCAGCTCGATCTGCACATGGAACCCGTGGACCTGACCGATCTGGCAGACACGACGCTGGAAGCGATGGCCCCGGTCGCACGCAAGAGGAGCATCGATCTACGCCTGGACGCGGCGACCCACGTCCGCGTGCTCGCTGGAGAGCTAGAGCTGGCGCGGGTCCTGCGCAATCTCGTCGACAACGCTATCCGGCATGCCCCCGATGCGTCGGAGGTGACCGTGGGCGTGGACAGCGACCAGTCTGCCGTCACGGTCCGAGTGACGGATCAGGGCCCTGGATTCCCCGCCAACATCGACGTCTTCGAGAGCTTCACTCGGGGAGACAGTGCACGGGCCCGCGATACGGGAGGCGCCGGCTTGGGATTGGCGATCGCGCGCGGCATCGTGCATGCGCACGGTGGTGCCACCTGGATCGAACCCGGTCCCGGTGGCACTATCGCGTTCCGCATCCCGATCGACCGCTAGCCATCCGGCCCCGACGTGCTCGCCGTCTGATGCCACGGAACGCCGAGTCTGGGCAGGAGGAACCGATCCAGTCCTATCCAGCCCGCATTCCGCCACGCGAGGAACAGGAACCCGGAGAGGAGGATCATTGCCGGGTTGACCCCCGCGCTCCCGGCGAATGCGTACGAGAAGTTGAGCGTCGCCCCGAACAGCGCCGCGAAGCCAGTGAATGCGCCGAGGATCAGGGCGATCCCGATGAGGAGCTCACCCAGCGGAACGACATACCCAAGAATCGTGTGGCCCGATGACGCCACCCAGTGCAGGAAGTCGACGTACCACCCGTACGCCACCGAAGGATGTGGGCCGGTTGCAGACTCTATGGCCCCCTCTGCGAAGCCGGCGATGCTCTGGCCGACACTCACAGCGACGTCCTTGCCGTCCTGGACGACGGTTCCGGCGCGAATCCATCCGATGTTGGCGCTGCCGGTCAAGGCGAAGTCCTTTCCGGGAACGATATTGCCACCGAACACCTTGCCCCATCCCGACTGGAACCACTCCCACCCGAGCCATACTCTGACGACGAGCCAGAACCAGGCGGTGGCAGTCGAACCGAAGAGCCAGCGAGAAAGGCGAGGCTCCTCGATCTGCACGGTTTGTGCCATGGCCGATCCTCTCTATGTGACCGTTGCCACGCTATTCCGGCTCAGACCCTATGCAGCATCGTTGTGGGAGCGTGCGTCGTAGCTGCTCATCCACCTTGGAGTGTCGCCTGGAGTCCCTGTTCGAGAGCCGTTCGCTCGGCATCGGTCAGACGTGATTCCGGGTGAACCAGCTTGTACTGAATCGGCGGCATCGAGCCCTCCCGAACGGTCTCGGCCGCTTCGCGGGCGCCTCGGCCGTTGCCGGCCCAGTCCGAGAAGTTCAGGCGTCTTCTGCCCTCGTCGATGTCGTGCTGGATCAACCACGAAAACGGAGCGATGCCCGAGAACCAGTACGTCTTGGTCTCGTTGCTGTGGCAGTCGAAACAGGCCCGCACCGCCAATGCACGGGTCTCCGGCGAGTTCCACGGCGGCTCCGAAACAACGGGCGGGTCCGTGTGCTGGTGGCCGTAGGGAATGATCTGAATGAGCAGGAACACTGCAATCAGGGCTCCAACACCAATCGCTGTCCAACGTTTCACGCGTATCTCCTGAAGAAGCGGGAGGAGTGTACCCGCGCTCCAAGGACGCGATGTCGCCGAGGACTCTTTCGGAGAACCGAGCGAATCCTAGCTCGATACCTAGATGTGCTATGTATAATGGTGTGAGGTATCAAGGAGGAACGCATGCGAATTGCGAAGGATCTCATGGCCGCGTCGGCGACGCCGATCGTGCTGTCCATCCTGGACGACGGCGAGAGCTATGGCTACGCGATCCTCAAACGCGTCCATGAGCTGTCGTCGGGCGAGCTCGAGTGGACCGATGGGATGCTGTACCCGCTCCTGCATCGCCTCGCAAGGCTCGGGTTCGTCAAGGCGATGTGGCGCTCGCCGGAGGGTCGACGCCGGCGCTACTACGTCCTCACCGACAGGGGACGACGAGGGCTCGAGGATCATCGCCGCCAGTGGGATCTGGTCAGCGCCGTGCTGCAGGGAACCTGGCATGAGATGCGATCGCTGCCCGTTCTCGGGGTCACGTGATGGATCTCGATGCTCAAATCGCCGCATGGCGAACCTACCTGGCATCTCGACGCGAGGTGGTTTCATCAGACGTGGACGAGCTCGAGAGCCATCTGCGTGACCAGGTCGATACGCTTCGCTCTGCGGGGCTCGATGGCGACGAGGCGTTCCTCGTGGCGGTGAGGCGACTGGGCAGCGTCGACGCGTTGACACGAGAGTTCGCCAGGGAGCACTCGGAGCGTCTGTGGAAGCAACTGGTCGCAGCGCCTGACCTCGAGCCGATAAGGGGAGACTTCTGGGTGATGCTGGGCTGGGCGGTCGCCGCGGCGGCGGTAGTCCAGATTCCTCGACTCGTCGCGTCCGATCTCGACGCTGCTAGAAGCTTCTATCTCCGCAACATTGGACTGCTGGTGCTACCGATGGTGGTCGGGTACTTCGCGTGGAAGCGGCGTGTGCCACTACGACGTCTCATCCCGATCGTTCTGGTCTTCGTTGTGGGGGCAGTGTTCGCAAACACCTACCCGTATGCGCGATTCGGCTCGACAGAGGTGCTGACAGGCACTCACCTTCTCGTCGTGCTGTGGCTGGTGTTCGGAATCGTCTACCTGGGCGGTAGATGGCGCACCGATCGGATGGACTTCGTTCGATTCACCGGCGAGTGGTTCATCTACTACGTGCTCATCGCGCTGGGTGGCGGCGTTCTGACGGGTGTGACGATCGAGCTATTCGCCGCGATCGGCGTTCCGGTAGACCCCTTCGTGTCCGGGTGGGTGTTGCCGTCCGGGGCGGCCGGGGCGCTCCTCGTAGCGGGATGGCTGGTTGAGGCCAAACAGGCCGTGATCGAGAACATGGCGCCGGTGTTGACAAGAGTGTTCACGCCGCTGTTCGCTGCGATGTTCATCGCCTCGCTCACGGCGATGGTCTGGACGGGCCATGGCATCGATCAGAGCCGCGATGTCCTCATTCTGTTCGACGCGCTGTTGGTCGTGGTGCTTGGTCTGCTGCTCTACTCCATCTCCGCACGGGATCCCCTCGCCCAGCCCACCCTCTCGGACGTGCTCCAGCTCGTGCTCGTCGTCAGTGCGTTGGTGATCGATTTGCTGGCACTCGCCGCGATCCTCGGACGTATCTCAGAGTTCGGATTCACGGCCAATAGGACCGCCGGCCTCGGCCTCAACCTCGTGCTGCTCGCAAACCTGGTGTGGTCGGCTTGGCTGTCGATCGGCTTCCTTCTTGATCGCCGCCCCTTTGACGACCTGGAGCGCTGGGAGACGAGCTACCTGCCGGTGTACGCCGCTTGGGCGGCCCTGGTCGTGATCGTGTTGCCACCCTTGTTCGGGTTCGCGTAGGGACGGGCGACCCACGCAGGGGCCGGTCGCCGGGGTGGTGACCGGCCGGCGTTCCTCGGCAACGGTTCGTGCGGATGGAGCCTTCGCCCGCCCAGCCCGTAGACGAGGGCATGGATGGCGAGGCCGATTCCCTATGGTCGTCCTGTCCGCGTACTCCTCCGCCGATCGCAAGCCATGCAGATCCAGGAGTTCGAGATGAACGAGCGTGTGACCGGGTCTGGAGGAATCTCGCCGGACCCGAGAATCCAGCGACGACAGGCTGCACCTCTCGATATGCTCATTGCATGTCTGGCTCAACCCTCGTGATCGACTGGTTGCTGCATCCCGACCACTCGGATCCTTCGATCCGTTGGCAGGTCATGCGTGACCTCCTCGATCGTCCCGAGTCTGAGTGGGCCGCGGAACGGGCCAAGGTGGAAACGCAAGGGTGGGGCGCCAGCCTGCTCGCGCTCGAGGACGACGATGGACAGTGGGCGGGTGGAGCCTTCTTCCCCGCTGATTTCGACTTCCACGGACCAGAGGCGCAGCCGGGTGCCGGTCAGCCGTGGACACCCACCACCCACGCGCTCGACCAGCTTCGGGAGTTCGGGCTCGACCCGTCGTCGGACAGGGTTCAGCGAGCGGTGGAACTCATCGGCGTCAACTCTCGCTGGGAAGAAGGCGGCCAGCCGTACTGGCAAGGTGAAGTGGAGCCGTGCATCAACGGTAGGACGGTCGCCAACGGCACCTACTTCGGTGTCGACATGCGCCGCCTCGTCGAGCGACTCATCGAAGAGATCCTGGAAGACGGCGGATGGAACTGCGAAGCCGAGCGCGGCTCGGTTCGCTCCTCGTATCACACGACGATCAACGTCCTGGAAGGTCTCCTCGAGTACGAACGGGCAACCGGCGGCACCGCCGAGTCCCGAGCGGCGCGGCGATCCGGCGAGGAGTACCTGTTGAAACGGGCCCTCTTCCGCCGCCTCAGTACCGGCGAGCCCGCCGACGCGCGTTTCCTGTACTTCATCCACCCGTCTCGCTGGTTCTACGACGTGCTCCGAGGGCTCGACTACTTCCGATCAGCCGGCATCCTCACAGGGGTCGCCCCAGACCCGAGGCTCGCCGAGGCCATCGAACACGTCCGATCGAGGCGCAGCGACGACGGGACCTGGCCACTGGACTGGAGCCCGACCGGGCGGGTGTGGTTCGACGTCGACGATGGACCGGACCAGCCATCGAGATGGGTCACCCTGAGGGCACTCCGAGTGCTGAAGTGGTGGGACGAAGCCAGGTAGGGCGCTCGATCACAAGGCTCGAGCTGACCCTTGTGTCAGAGGCCCCTCCGGGTCGCCGGGGTCGGTGAGTCCTCTCTGTCTGTGGAGGGCTACACCCCGATGACTGCCCTACCGACCAATTCTTCGGAGGCCGACGGGTCGGGCCGGAGTACTCGACGAGTCGTCAGCGGTACGGCGTGTTCGGTAGACGGGTCGGTTTGATTGCTGGCGGCCCCACTCTTGGCGGCGGTAGTCGATCGCCGAGCTGCTGAGTGCGTGGGCGATTTTGCCTCACTGTCGCTATCCACCCCCAACCGCCACGATCGCCCCGCCCCTGCAGCGACGCCGATTCGTCGGGAAGGACAAACAGCTTCATGCGTTCTTACCTCATGCGGCCCCCGATTCACCGCCGGAGGTTGCCATCAACGCTCCGACCGTACGGCTGAAGCGAAATGCGTATCGCCACATTGGCCCTTGAGACCGAGATGTCGTCCACCCGATTCGAACGCCCAGAAAGAACCCACGCCAGACCGATACTGCCAACATTCGCCCACGCAGCACCAGTGTTCCAATAGCCACCAGAACACGACGACCCCACCACACTGATCGAGCTGCCAGTCCCGTTGAACCCATCGAAATGCACCCCCAACGTGAACGATGACACGATCGACGCCACGCCGCCCTCGTCAGCCAGCAACACCTCCCCAGTCAAGCCAGCATCGAAACTAGCGGTACCGCCCGACGCGTACGACAACGCCTCGGCCAGCGTCCCGAAACACACCTGCGGGCTCACCACGAACTCCCCATCGGGACGCTCGCCGACCACCCGCACCACACAATGGCTCTCCGACCCGACAGCAGCCACCGCCGGGACACCAACAGCCACCGACACCAGCATGAACAGTGTCGCCAGAAGCGACACACGCGACACACGAACAAACGCAAACACGCTCACCTCCACAGGTCCGTACACTCCCCTATTCGCGCAAACCCGCCAACAGGTTCCCGGGAACCCCAAACGACCACCAGACGAACTACAGGACAGGCAGGCGGGACGGGCCACGCGTGAACAGCCTCCACAGGCCAACGCCGCCCACACCGCCTGCCACCCCGTGCCGGTCCTCAGACACGTCGCCGGCCCGGGAACCCAAGACACGCCTTCCGCGAACACCTATACGAAGGAAGCCGCGCCGGATCTAACACGCGCTTGGGTGCGGCGTACGCGCACAGGTCTTCAGCAGGCGGACGACCCACGGAGGGGAGTAGATCCCGCTATGGGCCGTCAGTCGAACAGGAGAGCGAGAAAGGAGCGAGACCTTGGCAGATCGAGCAGTCCGCCGTACCCGCAAAGACCGCGATGGAGACATCATCGCCCTATGTGACACGGGCGCGTCTTGGTCGCCCAGGAGCAAGACCGACGCGATTGACGACATCGAATCGCTCCGACACACCTACCACGTGCCATGGACCGACGGGAGAACCGAAATCCGAGTCGTCAACGGACCCCGCGGCAAGTACCTGCGAACCGACCACGACAGCACCCAGCGCAACAACCTCGACGACCTTCCCGACTGCTAGAGGAGACAGCCTCCCAAGACGAACCAGAAGACTGGCAGGATGGCCACGCGTTACCTCCTCCACAGGTTAATGCTGCCCAGACCACCTGCCACCCGCACACTGGCGACGAAGGCCTCCCAACTAGCCACCTAGGAGTCCTGAACGCCCGGCCGCTGGACCAAGCAACCACAGGCCACAGAGGTCGACGACCCTCTCAGCGCATCGGAATGGGGAACTCCCACAAGGCCTCGGAAGAGGGACTGGGACCAGCCGCGAGAGACATGTCTACGTCCTTTGTGGAACCGTTCGGGCGATCTGCGCGAAGTACCTAGTGAAAGTCCCATAGGGAGAGGAGGAGCCGGGCTATGAGGTTCATGAGGAAGCGTGAGTCGCCTTCCGACGAACATGGTCCTCGAGCCCCGGTATCCAGGGGACTCGGAGGGACAGACGGCCGTATGCCAGCGCGAACTACGACGGTTCCGTTGGGAGGTCGTCGGGCCACAGCATCTCCCGGCTGTCGATCCCGTGGGGGTAGCCGAAGCAATAGACGTTGCATAGCTTCGTGGCGATTCGGTGGTGTCGTTCTAGGAGGGGCCGAAGGAGAATGAAGTAGAGCATCATCTTGATCGAGTTGCGGCCTGCCTCCTGCGGTGTCATCCCGTGCTCGCCGCTCCAAGGCGAACCGTTCGCGTACACGCGTTCCCCCACCTGCGCCATGTACCAGAAGGTCATTTCGTAGGCGGCTCTGGCCAGGGCCTCGTGGGACCATGCCAGCGTGACCTTCCACAGGCCGGCATCTACTTCCGTGACACGGTTGTCGCTCCGCGGCAGGTCGGACCTGGTGGCGGCACGCGCCTGTCTGACTGTCGCAACCGGTGTGCGTTCCCTGTTGAGCCTCCAGGCGGACGGCACAACGATGATTCGCACAGGTACCCGGCCGCCACGAGAGACCTCACCGCGAATGCGCACCGACGAGTACCCCCGTTCACCGAGGCGTACACCGCCCGCAAGACGCTCGATCTGACCATCGAGATCTAGACCCTGTGGCCAACGTGGAAGCCTGCTGTGCATCTGGCGTGCAAGGCCCACCACACGGCCCATCTAGTAGCCATCGGTACTCACCAAGACGCTTCCTCACGTGATGACTGACATGCAGCGACTGGCAGCGGGTGCATTCTGTGCTTTCGAGTGCGGGGAGCGGCGGGGTCAGTCGCTGAATAGGCCATCAGCCAGCCCATGGGCGAGGACCGGACGGCCACGTCACCAAGTAGCGGTAGCGAAACGGACCACGGCTGACATCCATGTAGGTATTCGGGCATGATAGGTAGGGCCGTAGAACCTGAGCAGCCCCCATCGTGAGAGACTCGCGTGCGCGAGGTGACCCTAGGTCTCGCCCACCGACGAAAGCCGTTCCCAGAGCAAACGTCTGAGCAACCAATCGCCCGGCCGGTCGCGACGGACTTCCCCGGACCAATCGAAGGGACTCTGAAAAGCCGGAAACGCCCATCTACCAGGGGTTTCTACTGGTGGGCGATACTGGGATCGAACCAGTGACCTCTGCCGTGTGAAGGTTTCTGATGTCGTTATCGCGCGCCCGAGCAACCCGGCAATCGCGGTGAAGTGCCCGGTCAGAGACCCTTTGGGCGTCTCATTGTTTCGCGTCAGTTCTCAGTGCTTTCCACTGTCATGTGGACGCGATGTGGTCGCGGTCCTGAACCTGTCCAACCACACGGCAAGGGATCGGCCATGTGCCAGTCTGCGGTTGCCGTGGCGAGACGCTGACGGGGTGGCGTGCAGCATCGCGGCGAAGGCTTTGCATGCGTTCGGTCGATCTGGCTCAGGGAAGCAGAGCGGTATCAGTGGGCCGTCGCCACTGTCTCCTAGGATGAGGGGATGAGTGCAGGACCGCATTATGACCTCGAAATAGTCCTGTCTCCTGACGCCCATGGCATCGAGGTCAGCGGAACTGTCACTCTGCCGCCCGCGACCACATTGCAGGAGGCTTTGGGCTTTCTGCTGCGTGACGATCTGGGTCCGCCGCGGATCGAAGTCATTGCCCCGGACTTATGCGTGGGACAGGTCCGACTTGATCCAAAACGGCTCGTCCCCGGGATGGGAGCCACACAGGAATGGGAAGCGAGCCTGCCCGTTCCATGCCCACCAGATACTCCACTCGTCTTGTCCGTTGCATACGGAGGGGGAACCAAAGAGAATGGACGGTGGCTCTACCTCGGCACTGACGGGCCATACAGTTCCAACTTCGTCTCTGCGTGGCTTCCCATGTTCGGTTATCGGCGCGGGACAGGGACGCTGCGGTACAGCATCCCAAAGCCGATGTTTGTCAAGGCAACCGGGCGTCTCGTCTCTCAAGAGGAACGTGGGGACCGAGCCGTGTACGCGTACACGGCCGACATTCCAACCGTCTTCGATTTCGCCGCCGGGCATTACACACTTGTGGAGAACCGTGACGGGACCGTCCCGGTCAGCTTCTATCTCCTCCACCCTCTTCCCGGGGCCGAAGAGCTCCTGGCGAGCACAGTGGGCATTCTGGCGGTCCTCGAAGAGGAGTTCGGCCCCTATCCGTTCGGAGAGATAGCGATCGTCGAGGCACCGACTGAGCCTGGGACGGAAGCTGGGTTCGAAGCAATGGCCAATCAAGGGTTCCTGCTCGTACGGTCCGACTACCTCCGTTCGAACAGTGACGAGATCTGGTGGGTCGCACACGAATTGACCCACTTCTGGTTTCCCTATGTGGTGGGCCGTTCGGAGGGAACGGGCGGGCCGTTCATGATGGACGAGGCGCTCGCCCACTACGGGGCTCTGCGCGCCGTCGAGGCCGTCTCCGGGCCAGAAGCCGCGGAGCGCTTTCGGCGCAAGGGCGGGAGCGAGGCGACGCGCCTGACAGCAGCCGGTCATGACACTCGGCTCGGCGCAGAGTCCACCTCCGAAGACTGGGACCGGGTCGCCTACCAGCTCGCGGACGCCAAGGGGTATCTCGTCTATGACATGCTGGCGCGCACCATCGGGCGCGACCGGTTCCGATCGGCCATGCACAGAATCACCCGGGAGCACGCCGGCACGGACATGGCGTGGCCAGATTATTGGAGCTCCATCGAGAGCGACGCTGGCCAGCCGCTCAACTGGTTCTATGAACAATGGCTCAACAGGGGCGGCGTACCAATCTTGTCGCCGGATTGGAGCCAGGCGGGTCGGGTGTTGAAGTGTGTGGTGACGCAGACCGCTCCACTCTTCCGTCTGGACGTCCCGCTACAGATCGAGTTTCTGGACGGGACCACACTCATGCACACAGCGACTATCGAAGGTGCGACATACGAGTTCGAGATCCCGACGGCCAAGCCGGTTCATACGGTCAGACTCGACCCGCATTACACCACGTTGCACGCCACCCCCGCCGACTGGGCTGAGGCAGAGGCGCTGTCTTTCGTCACCAACGGCAAACTTCTCTGGGACGCCGACGGCCCGATCCCCGCCCTACCCGTGTTTCGGGAAGGTCTCACGCAGCTGCCAGAGCCAGATCCCTACGGGGTCGAGTTCCTGCTCAGGTTGCACATCGGCTTGATACACCAAGAGAGTGGAGAAGTCGATGCGGCGAAAGCCGAGTACGACGCGGCCCTGACAGTGGCCGTGCGGCCCGCCGAACACCTGGCCCGCTTATACCTGCACCTCGCCACCATCGCCAGCGAGCAAGGAGACCAGGCGCGCCTGGCGTGGGCTGCGAACAACGTGCTAAGCGCCGAACGTGCGCTAGGCAACGAGACCGACAAGACCAGACAGGCGCGAGAGCTGCTGGCTCAATAATGCTTGAACCCGGCACGTCTCGCATCGTTCCGCATCGTTGCCGCAGCGCGGATCGATACGATACGCAACGCCGTCGTCGCCCCCCGGATCGAATCTGATGTGGTCGCGGCGACTCACCGGCCCCCTCCGTGCAGTATCGAAACGGGAGAAAAGCGAGCTCTGACCTGTCCCTTCTCGGTGGGCGCTGCAGTGATCGAACCTGCGACCTCTGCCGTGTGAAGGTCGTTCAGGGGGTCTCAGCGACCTGGGGAAACGTTCGGAAACGGGCTCTACGCTGGGGTTTTGCTGCTCGTTGTCTTTGGACGACTCACATCGTTTCTCACCGAATCGCGTCCTATACGCGTCCTGGTATCTACCCAGCTTCGGTGAGATCAGCTCTCAAGGTCTGGTTCGACGGCGAGAGACACCGAAACCACGGGATGAACGGCGCCAGGTGCAACGGTGACCGAGAGTGGGATCCCCATCCTCATGAGTAGAGCAACGTCATCGTGGTCAGAGGCCATGACCGAGCCAACGACGCCCTCGACGGTGACCACCTCGATCGGGGCTGGCGAAGCGGCGTTGGGCTGAGGTACCAACTGCGCATCCATCAATCCCCCGACTGCACCTCTCGCAGCAGTGATGGTGAGTTCCAATGACTCCCCCTCGAGGATCCTGCTCACTACTTGCGCACCAGGCGCTCGGGCATAGGCCAGTAGATCAGACAACTCGGTTGGCGACGCGTCGAACAACTCACGCCACTGCCTGATCGTCTGTGCGGCGAGCCAGTCGCGAAGCGTCTGTTCGGGGTCAACTCTGGCTATAGCGTGGCGCGCGACTGTGTTCGCTAGCCGTCTTGACCTGATGCCGCCGGTCATGAGACTGAGTGCATTCTCTGTGCTCACGCCATAGTGGATCGCACCGGGGAGATGCTCAGGCAATCTCACGTCCGCCTCGATGGTCTCGAGCCATGCGTTGACCCAGCCGATCACGACGTCGAGGGTCCAAGGAAGGTGATGCTCAAACACGCTTGCGCTGAACTCGGCAAGCTGTTCATACCGGTAGCCCTCATCACCGATCGCCGCGAGGTGTCGGTCGGCGAGCTCTTGGAGTTCGATTCCGCTGACCCAGTCAAGGAGTAGCGCCTTCAAGTCAACTGGGATCATCTCGGTCCTCGGAGCCGTTCGGTAGGGCTTGAAGCCCCGGCGTTCGTTCTCAGTGAGCGCGAGGAGTGTCTCGATGACGCCTTGCGCAAGGATGTAGTCGATCGCGGTGACTATGTCGGTGAGATCAACATCTGGAGTAATCCGGGCAAACAGCGCCTGTGCGAGGTCATCCAGTGTCCTGGCGGTCGGAAGCGATGTCCCAGAGCGTGACCAGCGCGCTCGTTGGATTGGGTCATGACTGTTGAACGCCTCCAGAGCGGCTTCGGTAGCGGCCAAGAGGGCGTCTTGATCCTCCCGTTCGAGCTGTTGCCACGCCAAGGTGCTCTGGATAACGGCCGCAACATCGTTGAGCGGCGCCTCATCCCACAGATCCCGCAGCGATTGGGCGATGAACCAGACGAAGCTGAGGAACCCATCCACAGCCGCCTCGTAGTGGGCGAAGACAGCGTCCTCGGCCGCTCTCGTTGCAGCGATGAACTCCGCAATACCGGCCAGTGCGACCTCAGTGGTCAGCGTTGACCGAATGTCGAGATCGTCGCCCGTTCGCGCTAGCTCCGCGAACATCTCTCTTCGGAACGGCTCTTGCTTTGTGAGAATCACCCATCCCTCTGTCTCGCGTGCGGCCCGACCAGCACGTCCCACGGCGTTGAGGAGGCCCGCTTCGTCGATGAGTTCGACCTCACCTTGGGCTGTTGGATACCCACGCCGCCCGATGATCACCGTCTTGAACGGAAGGTTCACACCCTCGATTAGTGTCGACGTCGCCGTGAGGATCGTGATCTGGCCAGCGCGGACCGCGTCTTCGATTTCCGTCTGGATGTCGACGGGAAGAGCGGCGTGATGGAAGGCGACGCCTTTGGAGACCATCTGTGTGAGCGGATGGGCATCGCCAAGTCTTAGACGAGTGAGATCGACGAGAGCGAAGGTCGCACCCTCGTCATCCAACGTGTCGGCAACAGCTGACGCGAGTCGCTGGGCATCGGCGCGAGTTGCCTCTACAACCAGAACCGGTCCGGACGCGGCCACATGCTTGATGAGCGGTACCAGAAGATCTCGCTGTCTGGTCGACTGAGCATCTTTCGTCCACTCACCGCGCCCGTTGACGCTGGACCAGCGTGCCGACGCTCTCATCGAACTGACCTCGCACCGTAAGGTCTCCCGTACTGAGATGCACTAACCCCAGCAGTGGTACGTGTCTCCGAGCCAGCCGCCGACCAGCAGCGGGTTCGAGGGCTTCTTCGTCCCAACGAGCGTCGGTCGTATAGATCGCATTGAGGCGTCGAGGACTTCGCCAGTCCTCGTGGCGTTGCACGACTCCGCCTGGCTCCGTCTCCATCCACCTGACAATGTGGATCTGGTTTCCCAGGGCAGCCGACAAGACGAGGATGCGGTGGTCGGTGTCACGAGTGAGGTGGTGAAGAAGCGAGAGCGTTTCCTCAAACCGCCAACCACGGCTGCCATCGGCCACCAGGTGCGCCTCATCGATCACGAACATCGAATACCTTTCGAGAAGCTCTGCGGGGTCGGCTCTGAGCAGGGCAGCCAGCTTCTCGGGAGTCATCACTGAGACACGCGAATTGGGCGGTCTTGGTGGAAGAGCGAATCCGACCGGGCTCTCCTGGTGGAGCCGGTAGCCAAGCGTTCTAAGGCGTCGATCGAGACTGATACTGATTTCCCTGCAAAGACTGTGCGTCGGTGCGACCACGCACACGTCACCCTCGGTCGAAGCCACCTGAACTGCTATGAGGATCTGCGCAAGTAGCGTCTTCCCGGCACTAGTCGGAAATGACAGCACGAGCCGCCGGATCACGGGATCGAGCGGCGATTGCCCAAGAGCGTCGTCGGCTAGGAACGCCAGCTGGGGAGGCCACAGAGTCAGAACTGGTGGGTCGCCGAGCGTCATCGCTCTGGCCACGTTCGGAAGATGGGGTGGGGGTGCTGTCCAGACCGACGTCCGGCCAAGTTCGCCGCCTATTCGCAGCAGATGAGCAGCCACCCACCGCGAGTCCACGTCGGACTCTGCTGCTTCCGTCGCAACTGCAGCAGAAAGTAACTCACGAGCATGGTCAAGAGCCCCAGGCTGCCCGTAGGTCAGGTAGTTCGTGAGCGCCCACACACCACGAATGACACCATCGACCGCCGCATACGGGGTGTTCATGATGTCATCGGGTCCCGCTCGGAGTGCGTCAAGCTGCGAGCGACGGGAGCGGAGTAGCGGATAGAGAGCCGGCCGATCGAGCGCAAGAACGAGAACTCCAGCTTCCAGGGACATCCGGCCAGGCTCAGACCAGTCGTATGGTGTCCGGGGAAGAGGGGCACGGCGAGCCAGAGCCGCAGCGTTGGGGGTCAACTCGCGCGCGCTCAGGTAGCCCACCTCCGCGGCGAAGGTGTACCGGAGGCGCTCGGTCTCTGATAGATCTTTGGACTGGAGCGCAAGGTCGAAGATGTGACCGGCAGCCTGATCCGCGTGGCGCTGACGTGGAAGGTGGTAAGAGCTGAAGATCCGGCCCGCGCTGTCGCAACAGCCTGGAGGTACCAACCAGTGTCAAGGAGTCGCTCATCGATCCTCGCTTGTTGAGTGAACAGCCGGACTTCGGTATCGGCGAGCAGCTGCTGCCGCAACTCCTCCGGTTCCGGCAGGCGCGCATGAACCGCCGACCGCGGAGGTCAGCATGCCGAGGTCTAGGGCAGCAGTCCACGGCCGCATCCTTTTCCAGATCTCGTCGCGGACGGTGTCTGCCAAACACGACAACATCACCAATGAGATGAATCACGGATTGGTGCTGTTCTGGCTCGAGGTCGAAATAGCTTGAGACGTTGTCTCAGAAATCTCCAGCGGTGTTGGCCTCTCCGTCGGCGGCAACGTTGATGCCGACACCCGCCGCTGCGTCCCTATTCACCCACAGTTCAGGCAA
>CAWHCO010000006.1:0-263360 GCA_963827865.1 uncultured bacterium
GTTCATGTCCTTGAGCATTTGTCGACCACCGGTGCGAAAGAATCGCACGACGAGCAGTGTGGCGAAGATCAAGAAGATGATATTGAGCATGGTCGTGTAGTTGAGCGTCACTGACGCTTCGATGACTTTGGCGTTGCGCTCGGTCGTGACGAGTCCAGTAGCGCCAAAGATGATCTCGACGGCGTAGCCGGTAGCCACCATTGTGGCGTAGAAGGTTGCGAGCAGGAACAGCGCCGTCTTGATGCCGTAGTACTTGCGATAGATGTTCAGGATGGGCAGGACGATCAGGTCAGCGAAGATGAAGGCGATGACGCCACCGAAGCTGATGCCGCCGTTCCACATCACCGCAGCAAGTGGCACGTTGCCTACGGAGCACACGAAGCTGAAGATCGCGACGATCGGGCCGACGAGTGGTCCCCAGATCTTTGCCAAAGTCGGGTGATCCACCAGGAAGAAGTTCTGCCAGAAGCTCTGGGGTACCCAGGCGGCGAGGGCACCGGCGATCAAGAGACCGAGCGCAATGTCGGTCCAGATGGCGAGCCAGTCCATGACGAAGGCGTGTGACGTGGCGGTACGCCCCGTGGGGGAACGCAGCCGGTGCCAGATGGGTCCCTTCTCGGTGACGCTCATGTCCATGGCGGCGTGGCCTTCCATGCGTCCCGCGACGCCTCGATCGGCTTGGACTCGAGCCCGGGCGACCAGGTCGCGATGCAAGAAGAGGCGGAACAGCACGGCAAGGAAGATGATCATCAGTGGCCCGCCGACGAACTCGGCGAGCGTGAACTGCCATCCCATCAGCAGCGCCAGGATGATGCCGAGTTCAATCACGAGGTTTGTCGATGCAAACTCGAAGGCGATCGCAGCGGTGAAGTCCCCGCCCTTGCGAAAGATCGACCGGGCAATGGCCACAGCGGCATAGGAACACGACGACGATGCGGCCCCGAGCCCAGCGGCCTTGGCCAGGCTCTTCGGCGAGTCATCGGGCAGCAGCCGGCTCATCTCCCGCTTCGACACCACGGCCTGAATCAGCGCTGAGAGCCAGAAGCCCAGAATAAGGGCCCAGAGAATCTGCCAGGTCATCGCGAATGAAAGGTTCAGCGCATGGCCGACGGCATCGATCAGCTTGCTCATCGAGCACTCCTAATGGGTACTGGTACGCTGTACCGCATAGTTTAGGTCTGCATATACTTATATGTATGCATGACCGAGTCTCTGCTCTTGGCGGGGTATCCGACGGCGGGCTGTGGACATTCGGCCCTACCGGCACCGCGCTCATGACGCCGAGGAGTCAAGCAGGCTGACGTTTGTGGATACCCACTATCTGGGGACAGATCGAGATACCGCATATGGGTTGGAGTGAGGGCTTATGGGTACGGAGACACGCCTCTAGTCTCGGCTAGCCTCGGCGGCCTGGTGACTACCGAACATCTAGTCGAGTCCCGCAAGAAACCGAGGTTGCGCGGATGGCTGCATGCAGTCATGTTCCCGGTGGCTCTGGTCGCCGGAGCGGTCCTGGTTGTCGGTGCTTCTACCAAGGAAGGGCGTGCCGCTTCCGCTGTGTTTGCAGCGACAGCAGTCTTTCTGTTTGGAGTGAGCGCACTCTTGCACCGTGGTTCTTGGTCCCCTCGGGTGGAGGACGTCCTACGGCGGATGGATCACGCGAATATCTACCTGATTATTGCTGGTACCTATGCGCCGTTCGCAGTGCTGGCTCTTCCACCAGACCAAGGTCGAACACTGCTGCTGATCGTCTGGTCCGGAGCCGTTGCAGGAGTCGTTTTGCGAGTGTTCTGGACAGCAGCTCCTCGATGGTTGACGACCAGTCTCTATGTACTGGTCGGGTGGATTGCAGTCTTCTTTCTGCCAGGTCTGATCGATGGCGCCGGAGTGCCTGCCGTCACTTTGATCATCATCGGTGGCGTCCTGTACACGATTGGCGCTGTTGCATATGCCACCAAGCGCCCCAATCCGTCGCCGGAGTGGTTTGGATTCCACGAAGCGTTTCACGCATTCACGATCGCTGCGTTTATTGCCCACTACATCGCGGTGTGGATCGTCGTCCACGTCTAGGGCACGCCTCGCTGCCTCCGCGCCTTCCTATCGGCACTGATGCGTGCGGTCTTCTGGCGAGATCGATGCTCAGTCGATCAGATGTGTCATGGGGCCAATGATTTCCACGCATAGGGCGAGCAGCATGGAATCACGATGAAACCAAGACCCCCAATCCTCCCTCCGCGACGAACGAGCCCCCAGGTCAACCGGCCTGGGGTCCTTGTTGTTTGTTGGGGAGTGGCAGCCGATGGTGACAAACGCCACAGGAGTGTGCGATCCGAACCCGTCTCTGTGGTCGGCGGATCGTCCTGGGCTTGCTGGAGATCACGGGGAGGGCTGACCCCTCTTCACCTCTGCGATCGGAGTTCGCGACGCTGCCGTGCCGATAGCATGGGCTACAGAGTTGTCTCGGAGGTACACATGACTGAACGCACGCTTGGCAGAGGGGTCGCCGTCGTCGGCGCGGGGATGAGCAAGTTCGGCACCTTCCCGGGGAGAGCAACGCGGGATCTGTTCGTCGACGCTTTCCTGGAGATGCGCGCCTCGGTGGATCTCGGTCTCGATCCCGAGGTCATCGAAGCGCTGTACATCGGGAACTACAGCAGCGATCTGTTCGAAGGCCAGGGCCACACGGCACCCATCATGGCTGACTGGGTGGGTCTGACTCCCCGTCCTGCCACCAGGATCGAGGACGCCTGCGCCAGTAGCGGCGTCGCCTTTCGTGAAGGTCTGATCGCTGTGGCCTCCGGGATGTACGACGTCGTCCTGGTTGGCGGCATCGAGAAGATGAGCGACCTTCCCACGGAACAGGTCACCGACACGCTGGCGACCGCTGGCGACGCCATCTACGAGATTCCCGCAGGCTTCACGTTCCCAGGCTTCTACGCGGCCATGGCAACGGCGTACATGGATCGATACGGGGCGGCTCCGGAGACGTTCATGCGCGTCGGGATCAAGAACCACGACAACGGCGCGCTCAACCCGAAGGCGCAGTTCGGTTTGCGCATCGCCGACATCATGGAGTCCAAGAAGAGGCGTGCGGCTGAGAAGGGGCGCCCTGTTCCCGAGTGGGCCGACGAGTTGGCTTTCCTCGAGGATGAGAGGGCCAATCCGACGATCTCCTGGCCGATGCGACTGTTCGACTGCTCGCCGATCTCGGACGGGGCCGCCGCACTGCTGCTGGTTGCCGAGGACATCGCTCACCAGTTCACGGACCGTCCACTCCATGTGATCGGTTCGGGTCAGGCCAGCGACGCCGCCCTGCATGATCGCCCGGACCCCACGACGATTCGCGCCGCACGGTTCGCCGCCGACCAAGCTTTCACAATGGCCGGCATCGGTCGTGACAAGATCGATGTCGCTGAAGTGCACGACTGCTTCACGATCGCCGAGATCATCGCGACCGAGGATCTCGGGTTCTTCCCTCCGGGCGAAGGCTGGAAGGCCGTCGAGGATGGGCGCACCGCTCGCAACGGTCCGCGGCCGATCAACACGTCCGGGGGACTCAAGTCGAAGGGGCACCCCGTCGGCGCCTCGGGCGCAGGGCAGATCGTCGAGATCTGGAAGCAGCTGCGCGGGGAGGCTGGCGACCGCCAGATACCAGATGCGGCGGTTGGACTGACCCACAACGTCGGTGGCACCGGCCAAACATGTGTCGTTCACATCTTCGAGAGGCGTGACCAATGAAAGAGCTCAACGGAACGTCGTTCTACGAGTACTTGGGCGAGAGCAAGCTGATGGGCTCGCGGTGCGAGTCGTGCGATGCGCTTTACGTTCCGCCGCGACCCCTGTGCCCTTCGTGCCACGGGGAAGCCATGGCGTGGGAGGAGATGAGCGGAGCAGGAAAGTTGATGGCGTTCACGACCGTCCACATCGCCCCGACCGCCATGATCGAAGCCGGATACGACCGCAACAACCCGTACTGCGTCGGCATCGTCGAGCTCGCAGAGGGCCCCGCGATCAGTGCGCAGATCGTCGGCGTCGACGCGGCGAACCCCCCGCGCATCGAGATCGGCACGCACCTTCGGGCAACATACATCGAGCGTGGCGACCGCTCGTTCCTCGGTTTCGAACCGGCGGCATAGCGCAACGGCGTCGGCCACGTCCACCGGCTTCCCGGTCAACCGGCCTGGGGGTCATCTGTTGTGGGGTGGGACGGTTCCGGAGTTGCACCCGGACCGCTATCAGCCCAATCGAGCAGGATCGAAGAAGCGCACTGCGCGACGGTTTCGTACGCTCGTCACGAGAACTCCAAGAGAGGACCAGACATGAAGACCATGACGTGTAGACAACTCGGAGGGACGTGCGATCTGGAGCACCACGGGACCACCGCTGATGAGATCATCAGGGAACAAGACCGCCACCTGAGAGAAGTGGTCGCCGGCGGCGACGAATCCCACCGGGACGCCCTGAAGGATATGAAGGGCCGGTGGAAGCATCCGATTGCCGGAATGGGCTGGTACAAGTCGATCAAGCGGGACTTCGCGGTGCTCGCCGACAACTAGCGGATGGCCACAGGACCCACGTCGAAACCACCCAGCTGAAGGAGACAGCGATGGCAGACAGCTCTAAGTCGAGCAAGAGCGGCACCGGCGGCGGTTTCACCGCTGAAGAGCGCGCCGCCATGAAGGAACGAGCCGAGGAAACGAAGAAGGGCGGCAAGAAGGCCGACGGCACGGCCGAAGTCCTCGAGAAGATCGCTGCCATGAGCGACGCCGACCGCGCAATAGCGCAGCGGCTCCACGAGATCATCACCACGGCCGCCCCCGAACTCAACCCCAAGACGTGGTACGGGATGCCGGCCTACGCCAAAGCGGGAAAGGTCGTGTGTTTCTTCCAGGATGCCGCCAAGTTCAAGTCTCGCTATGCAACGCTCGGCTTCCAGGATGCCGCCAATCTGGACGACGGCGACTTCTGGCCAACGTCGTACGCGCTGGCCGGCCTCACTCCTGCCGTCGAGAAGCAGATCGTCGCACTGGTGAAGAAGGCAATCAGCTAGGCGCTCAACGGTATCTCGAGGTCTGTCCTCCAGGTGTCGTCCGAGTCGACCACGAGCACGGCCACGGTGTCGACCCCTTCACGGCAACCGTCAAATGCTCCCTCGGCCCCACGGTCGCAGACGTGTGCACGGCGTCGAGTTCCTTGCCGGGACGGGCTTTGCCGATGGTCACGTGGGGAGCGGGGTTCGCGAAGGCCCTCCGTAGGGGGGTGTGTCCGGAAATGCGCCTCGAATGTCTGCCACCAACCTCGCGAGAGCTCGGTTGGACCCAGGACCCAGGAAGACGAACCCGCCCTCGAAGTGGCAAACAGAATCAAATGTGAACGCGAAAACGGAGTGTCGCGTCACGATCGCCGACAGGTGCCCGAGATCCTCGCCAGCGACGGGCCTGCGCCACTTCGCGAGGATCGTCCGGGCCTAGGAGATCCGGCGGCGGTAGATGACCATGCCGAAGATGTACGCGACGATGAGGATGCCGGCGCACCAGGCGAGGGCGATCCAGATGTCGGTGCCGACCGGCTGCTGTGTGAACAGATCGCGGATCGTGTTGACGATGGACGTCACCGGCTGGTGCTCGGCGAAGGCGCGCACCGGGCCGGGCATGGTGTCGGTGGGTACGAACGCCGAGCTGATGAATGGAAGGAAGATGAGCGGGTAGGAGAACGCGCTCGCACCGTCGGCAGACTTCGCGGAGAGACCGGGAATCACGGCGATCCACGTCAACGCCAGGGTGAACAGGATCAGGATGCCGGCGACCGCGAGCCACGCCAGCACTCCCGCCCCCGAGCGGAAGCCCATGAGGAGGGCGACGAGCACGACGACCACGAGCGAGGTCAGATTGGCGACCAGCGAGGTCAGCACGTGCGCCCACAGCACGGACGACCGTGCGATCGGCATGGATTGGAATCGCTCGAAGATGCCGGCCTTCATATCCAGGAAGAGCCGGAATGCGGTGTAGGAGATGCCGGAAGCAATCGTGATGAGCAGAATGCCGGGCAGCAGGTAGTTCACATACGAATCGGACCCTGTGTTGATCGCGCCGCCGAATACATAGACGAACAGCAGCATGAAGGCGATCGGCATGATCGTGGTCGTGATGATGGTGTCCAGGCTGCGCGTGATGTGGCGCAGGGATCGTCCGGTGAGGATGGCGGTGTCGCCGAAGAAATGCGTGGTCATCGTTGTTCCTTACTCATCCGTGCTGACGCTGGGGGCATTGCCGGCGTCGCCGTTCTTTCCGTCGTCACCGACGATGGTGAGGAAGACGTCCTCGAGGGTCGGCTGTTTCTCGACGAATTCGACCTTGGCGGGTGGGAGCAGCTGCTTGAGCTCGGTGAGGGTGCCATTGACGATGATCCGGCCCCCGTGGAGGATCGCGATCCGGTCGGCCAGGTGTTCGGCCTCGTCGAGATACTGCGTCGTGAGCAGCACCGTCGTGCCGTGCTCGGCGAGTTCCTTGACAGCCTGCCACACCTCGATGCGTGCCTGGGGGTCGAGCCCGGTCGTCGGCTCGTCGAGGAAGATGACCGGGGGGTTCCCGATGAGGCTCATCGCGATGTCGAGGCGACGGCGCATGCCACCCGAGTACGTCGACACCTTCCGATCCGCCGCTTCCGTCAGCGCGAAACGACCGAGCAGGTCAGTCGAGATGGCGCCTGGGTCCTCGAGGTGGCGCAACCGGGCGACCAGCACGAGGTTCTCCCGTCCGCTGAGGATTTCGTCGACGGCCGCGAACTGTCCGGTGAGGCTGATGGACTCCCGCACGTCCCCAGCCTGCGTGGCGACATCGAAGCCGTTGACGGTGGCAGTCCCCGCGTCGGCCTTGAGCAGTGTGGACAAGATGTTCACGACCGTGGTCTTGCCCGCCCCATTCGAGCCGAGCAGGGCGAAGATGCTGCCCCGTGCGACGTCGAAGTCCACGCCGCGCAGCACCTCCAGGTCCTTGTACGACTTCTCCAGGCCGTGCACGTAGATCGCGGGCCTCTGGGCTTGAGTGGCGGTCATGATTCGTCGCCCGCGACGCGATCGATGGCGTTGATGAGCCGTTCCCGCTCCTTGTTGATCCACTGACCCGCCGAGTAGTTCTGAACGAACGTCTCGGCGAACTCGACAGGGTCATCTCCGACGACGGCGCGGATCGAGGTTCCATCCGCGGCGCTCTGCTCGAAGAGGTCGGCGAGATCCTCCAGCATCGACACCAGGACGTCCCCCTTCGTGATCGCTCCGAAGTACGTCACGTACCGCTCGAGCGCCTCGATCGCCGCGCGGTAGTTGGTGGGCAGTTCCTTCATGCGGGCCTTGTACTCCCTCCACCGCTTCTTGTCACCGAAGTCCCCGACAACCTTCTTGATGAGTGTCGAGATGTTCACGTTCACTTCTCTCCTTCGTGGAGCTGTTCGAGCTGTTCTGCTAGGAAGCTCCACGTCTTCCAGAACTCTTCGAGGTATCCCTGTCCCTGAGCGTTGAGGGAGTACACCTTGCGTGGTGGCCCCTTCTCAGAAGGGACTCTCTCCACGTCGACGAGGCCGTGCTGCTCGACTCTGACGAGGAGCGCGTAGACGGTGCCCTCGGCGATGTCGGAGAAGCCCTGCTCCCTCAACCGTGCCGTGATCTCGTAGCCGTACGCCGGCCGCATGGACAGGACCGCAAGGACGATGCCCTCAAGCGTGCCCTTGAGCATCTCCGTGATCTGCTTGCCCACGGGAACACCTCTTCCTGCTACTCAACGCTACTGACTATCGGTACATAGTATCACTGAATAGTGACGGTGCAAGCTCCAGTGGCTGCCCGGGTCTTTCCGGTGGGGCCAAGGCCGATTCATCGACTCGTGTCAACCCGTGGTTGACAACCTGTGCTGTCAACCTAGAGTTGACGCCATGATGGAATCCCTACCTTCGCTCGACGATCTGATCGGATTGGTCGAGAGAGCGACTCCGGATGGTGATTCGCTACAGCTGCTCACCGACTCGGTGGTCCTGTTCGGTCGGATCACGGACCTGGGTGACGAGATAGTCGGTCACTTCGTGGAGCGTGCCCGTTCGTCGGGCGCAACCTGGGAGGAGATCGGGGAGTGCATGGGGGTCAGCAAGCAGGCCGCGCAGAAACGCTTCACCTCGCGCCTACCTCGACAACGTCGAGGTTTCTTTCTCACCCGATTTGCCGAAGATGCGCGGCATGTGGTGGTTGGGGCGGTGACACATGCCCGTGAGATGGGAAGTCCACGCGTGGGCACCGAACATCTGGTCCTTGGTCTGCTCGGGGATCCGGAGAGTGTTGCTTGTCGGGCGATCGCGGGTGTCGGAGGTTCGGTGGACGAGATCAGATCGGCGGCACAGTTGGGGAGGGAAGAGGGCGAGGGTGATGTCCGCAGTGGCGGTCATGTTCCGTTCTCGGCTGATTCCAGGAAGGTGCTGGAACTGGCGTTGAGGGAGGCGATCCGGAGTGGTGATCGCCGTATTGGAACCGAGCACATCCTCCTGGGCATTCTTCGGGACGAGAAGTCGCCGGGCACCCGACTTCTATTCGAGCAGGGAATATCCCGGAAGGCGGTCGAGGCCTGGCTCGAGGAGAACTGATGCGTGTGCCTCATCGCAAGGTGGAAGCGCCACTGCTGATCGGCCGGAGTCTGTGCGATGCCCGCCGGGAAGCAGCCCGTGTCCGCCTTCGAGTGGCTGTTTCGTCGAGGTCACCTGGCTGGTGGGCCGAACGGTCCGATGCGTTGAGGGTCGTTGGTCAGGACCCCCGACCGCATGCGCCGATCCGTAGACGCTGCAGTGTCTCTGTAGTTGTGGACGGGGGGCCGGTGACCGAGCACCACTCCCAGCTCCTCGGTCCGGACCGCTGCTGTCGGTGGAGGCCGATCCGGAGGAGCGGCAGGGAGATTCCTGAGATGACCCTGCAGCCGTCCATGCAGTCGGAGTCAGCAGAAGCGACCTCGGCACGGCTGCCTCGGAACGCTCGAAGGTCTGAGAGGAGCAGCCCTTGGTGATTGTCGCTGCTACTGGCCGGAGCTAGCACCGGTGTCTTCGACTCTGCGATCCTGAACTGGCTCGGCGCCGTTCTGACGGGCCAACGCAGCTGTCGTTGCCCGGCGAATGTCGTCGGCGAACCGGTCGCTCGCGGCGGCGCAACTTGGCGAGATCAGGTCCCAAAGGAGGAAGTTGTGGACCATGCCGGGCTCACGTCGCAGTAGTACCTCGACGCCGGCGGAACGGAGCCGTTCTCCGAAGGCCTCGCCCTGGTCGCGCAGCGGGTCGAGTTCGCAGGTGACGATGATCGCCGTCGGAAATCCAGTCAGGTCTTTCGCTTTGAGGGGGCTCACGTCAGGGTCGGACCATCGGGCTCGATCGGGCACCCACTGCCGGGTCAACCACTCGATGTCTGCAGGCTCGAGGCCATAGCCGTGTGCATTGCTGATCATCGAACCGTCGACGGCTTCGAGGTCGGTGTTGGGGAACGCCAGGGCAACGAAATCGGGGGCAATGGGTGCCTTCCTGGTGCGGAGCGCGGCCAGCTCGGCCAGTGCACCTCCGGCGCTGTCGCCGGCGAGTGCGATTACCTGCGGACGGAAACCGAGCCCGCCGGATGCGCTGCGTGCGCCGGCAACCCATTCGAACGCGGTGACGGCGTCATCGACCGCGGCCGGTGCGGGGTGCTCGGGTGCAAGTCGGTAGGCGACCGCCAGTACCGGAACGCCTGCCCGCGCGGCGAGGCGCCGGCAGGCTCGGTCATGGGTCTCCAGGCTGCCGATGGTCCAGCCGCCTCCGTGGAAGTAGACGACCAGAGCGTCGAGAGCGTCGTCGGGTTGGTAGAGCCGGGCGGGGAGCCCGCTCTCGATTTCGAGATCACGGGTGGGCATCTCGGGTCCGAGTGGTCGCTGCGAGGATCGCTCCTCAGTCGTCCGCCGCATCGCTGCGACGTCTCCACCGGCCGTCATCGACGGGAACGCGGCGAGGCTGCGCATGAAATCGGCCAGCTGCTGATCGGCGAACGGTTCCGGGCCGGAATCGGCTGTCTCCGTGTCCGGTGTTGGTGAATCCGTCATCAGTTCGACTCCTCCGTGGCGATCAGGTCGACCGGGAAATGGTAGGCGGGTGTCTTTCATTCTCATCCCTGACCGTGACCCGGACGACGCCGTGTTGCGCGGCCTCGAACTCGTCGACTCCACCCCAACGCCCACCGGTGTCCTCATCTGCACAGATCGGGCCGTCCGGCGAACGTGACGGCAAGTGCCCTTCCGATGGGTCAGCGCGAGTAACCGAGCTGTCGACATGTCTTTGCTCGGCACGTGGGGTGGCGATCGTGAGCAAACTCGAGAATGACGTCAGCCGGTTCTACGAGCCCTGGCGGTCCTACCGCTGGCCCACGTACTCGGCGAGGTGCTGGCTGGTAAGGGTCGATCGCGCGGCCACCAGTGCGGCTGGCGTGCCTTCGAACACGACCCGGCCGCCATCGTGGCCGGCGCCGGGACCGAGGTCGATGATCCAGTCGGCATGGGCCATCACCGCCTGATGGTGGGTGATGACGATCACCGATTTGCCCGAGTCGACGAGCTGGTCGAGTAGGCGGAGCAGGTTGTCGATGTCTTCGAGATGGAGGCCTGCGGTCGGCTCGTCGAGGACGTAGATGCCACCCTTCTCCGACATGTGCGTGGCCAGCTTCAGCCGCTGCCGCTCGCCACCGGACAGGGTCGGAAGTGGCTGGCCGAGGCTGAGATACCCGAGGCCGACGTCGTCGAGCCACCCGAGGATCTTGTGAGCTGCCGGGGTCTTGGCGTCACCCTCGCCGAAGAACACCTCGGCTTCCGACACCGACATGGCGAGCACCTCGGTGATGTCACGGCCGCCGAACGTGTACTCCAGCACCGACGGTTCGAACCCCTTGCCATCACACTCCTCGCACGTGGTCGCGACCGTGTCCATGAACCCCAGTTCCGTGTAGATGACGCCTGCGCCGTTGCAGGCGGGGCAGGCTCCCTCGGAGTTTGCGCTGAACAGTGCGGGCTTCACGCCGTTCGCCTTGGCGAACGCCTTGCGGATCGGGTCGAGCAGCCCTGTGTAGGTCGCCGGGTTGCTGCGGCGCGAACCCCGGATGGCGTCCTGGTCGACCGAGACCACGCCGGCACCCGCTGGGATCGACCCGTGGATTAGCGAGCTCTTGCCCGATCCCGCGACACCGGTGACCACGCACAGCACCCCGAGTGGGATGTCGATGTCGACGTTCTGGAGGTTGTGGAGATTGGCACCACGCACCTCCAACACCTCGGACCGTTCTCGCGTGGCGTCCTTCAGGGAGGCTCGATGGTCGAGATGACGGCCTGTGACCGTATCGCTGCCTCGCAACTCGTGGACGGTGCCCTCGAAGCAGATCGTGCCGCCCGAGCTACCCGCCCCGGGACCGAGATCCACGACATGGTCGGCGATGGCGATCACCTCCGGCCTGTGCTCGACCACCAGCACCGTGTTGCCTTTGTCCCGCAGCCGCTTCAGCAGATCGTTCGTGCGCTGGATGTCGTGCGGATGCAAGCCGATGGTGGGCTCATCGAAGACGTAGGTGACGTCGGTGAGTGACGAACCGACCTGGCGAACCATCTTCACTCGCTGCGCCTCGCCGCCCGATAGCGTCCCCGACGCCCGGTCGAGTGACAGGTAGCCCAGCCCGATCTCATCGAATGCATCGAGCGTCTCCTGGAGTCCCGTGATCAGCGGCGCCATCGAAGGCTCGGCCAGGTCGCGGACCCACGCTGCCAAGTCGGTGATCTGCATGGCGCAGGCATCGGCGATGCTGATCCCTTCGATCTCCGAGGATCGAGCTGCCTCGCTCAGCCGAGTGCCGCCACACTCGGGACAGTCGGCGAACGTCGCTGCTCGCTCGACGAACTCGCGGATGTGGGGCTGCATCGACTCCCGATCCTTGGAGAAGAACGACTTCTGGACCTTGGGGATCAGGCCCTCGTAGGTCATGTTGATCTTGTTGATTGTGACCTTGGTCGGCTCCTTGTAGAGGAAGTCGTCGAGCTCTTTCTTCGTGTAGTCACTGATCGGTTTGTCCGGATCGAGTAACCCTGACTCTGAGTAGTACCGAACGCTCCAACCGCCCGCCTTGTAGCCGGGGATGGTGATTGCGCCATCGTTGAGCGACTTGGAGTCGTCGAACAGTTGGGTCAGGTCGATGTCGGAGACCGTGCCCCGACCCTCGCAGCGCGGGCACATTCCGCCGGTGACCGAGAACGTCTTCTTGAGCGTCTTGCCTTTGATCGTGATCGCGCCCGTCGCGGACACGGACGGGATGTTGAACGCGAAGGCCCTGGGAGAGCCGATGTGGGGTTGGCCCAGTTTGCTGAACAGGATGCGGAGGAATGCGTTGGCGTCGGTGGCCGTACCGACCGTCGAGCGCACGTTGGCGCCCATCCGCTCCTGGTCGACGATGATCGCGGTCGTCAACCCTTCGAGCACGTCGACATCCGGCCGTGCAAGCGTCGGCATGAACCCCTGAAGGAAGGCGCTGTAGGTCTCGTTGATCATCCGCTGCGACTCGGCGGCGATCGTGTCGAACACCAGCGAGGACTTGCCCGATCCCGACACGCCGGTGAACACGGTCAGGCGGCGTTTCGGAAGTTCGACGTTGACGTTCTTGAGGTTGTTGACCCTGGCCCCGGTGACCCGGATCACGTCGTGGCTGTCCGCTGTACGCATGGACGTCACGCTACCGGGACCATCGTTGTGTCTTCGGCAGTGACACGTCGCCATACCCCTTGCAGCGGGCCGCGCTCAACCGCAACTCGAACAGGACGTCGCTATCGGCGGGCGAGTAGCTCGCGGCTTCGGCCACCATCGACCACATGTCGGGATCGCCGACGGCAAGGCCACGACCCTCGATGGAGAACTCCCCGCCCGTGCCTTCGTTGTCCAAGA
The DNA here is from genome assembly GCA_963827865.1 of uncultured bacterium. Classification (GTDB taxonomy): domain Bacteria; phylum Actinomycetota; class Acidimicrobiia; order Spongiisociales; family UBA4744; genus CAYLHS01. Next base: position 12,964 of record CAWHCO010000006.1, read on the forward strand.
CGCCGTTGTGCAGCGCGAACCTACCCCGCTCCCGAACATCTCTCCCTTTGGGGGAGCCCGGCTCCATGAATAGGAACAGCCCGGTGGGTGTGAAGATTGGCGTCACCGGGTGAACTCGGGGTGCGCCGGACCTCCGAACAGTCGCCATGTATGCCGGTGCCGCGGTCAGCCTCTCGATACCGAACTGTGCCAGTTCGGGCTCCTGGTCGGCGAATTCACCCCAGGCGATCGTCGGGTCGGCTACGACCACGAGGCCGGAGGCTGGTCGATGCGGATGAGATTGCCGGAAGGGTCGCGCACCGCGAAGTCCTTCGTACCCCATGGCTGTTCGGTCGGCTCCGACACGATCTCGGCACCCCAATCACGCACCATATCGAAGGTGCCGTCGAGGTCGTCGGTGTGAAAGTGGACGCCATTCAGGGCACCCTTGGCGACGAGCGAGGTGACCGCCTCGGCGTCCGCGGGGCTGCCGTTCAGGTAGTTCGTGAGCACGATCGAGACGCCTGGCTGTGAGGAGGCGCCAACGGTGATCCAGCGGAAGTCCCCTTTGGCGACGTCGTTGCGCAGCTCGAGGCCGAGGCCGTCGCGGTAGAAGGCCAGGTCCTTGTCAGGGTCAGTGATGATGACGAAGCATTGGGAAAGGGTGATGTCCATAGGCACAACCCTACGGAACCGAAACTGCCAGCGCTTCTCCGATCCTGCTCGATGTGGGGCGGGTCAGATCCTTGGCGATGCAGCCCGGCACGCTTGCGAGCGCGCCTTGATCGCGGGCGCGGTAGGCCGTCGGGGTCTCTCCAACCAGCTGGGTGAAACGTGAGCTGAACGAGCCGAGGGACGTACACCCGACAGCCATGCAGACCTCCGTGACCGACACGTCGCCGCGACGCAGCAACGCCTTCGCCCGCTCGATCCGTCGGGTCATCAGGTAGGAGTAGGGGGTCTCGCCGTACGCTGCGCGGAACTGCCGTGAGAAGTGGGCGGTCGACATCAGCGCGGTGCGAGCGATCGCGGCGACGGAGAGCGGCCGTGAGTACTCGCGGTCCATCAGATCACGGGCTCGGCGCAGGTGCGCGAGATTGGCAAGCTGTTCCGGCGTCACGGTCACAGCGTATCGGCGTTCCTGCCCTAGGTCGCTTGCCCGTCGAGGCGCGAAGGCCCGTGGAAATGTCGTCGACGGAGTCGCGAAAGGGTTGTTTCCGGCGCCCTTCCGATCTCTGATCGCAGGTTGTCCTGGAGGTGCCGGCGTGAAGCGATTGGCACGGTGCCAGTGTTGGTATCGCCCCAACAAGCAGCCAACCCCACCTCGATTGAATCGGCGATGGGTTGGGTCTCAAGTAGTCTCGCGCCGGGCGGGGAGTAGCGATGTCGGAGAAACTGATGGACACCAGCAGCGACGCTGCTCGTCATCTTGCTGTCGATCGCCTCGCTGCGTTCACCGACGGTATCTTCGCCATCGGGATCACCCTTCTTTCACTCGAGGTGGCTGTTCCACTTGTCGAATCGGCGGCGAGCAAGGCGGATCTCGTGGCAGCTCTCGTCGGTCAGTGGCCATCGTATGTCGCCTACACCGTGACCTTCTTCATCATCGGCGGCTACTGGATCAACCACCACCGGATGTTCAACCTGCTCAGGGGTGTCAACCACACATTTCTGATCCTCAATATCTTCGCTCTGATGGCGATCGCGATCATCCCGTTCCCCAACGCCCTCCTCGCCGAGTATCTGTTGAATCCGGAGCTGAGGGGAGTGGCGGCCGTGGTTTACGGTCTGGCGATGTTCGCGTTGGCTTTGATGTTCAACATCGTCTGGCGGTCTGCCTTTGGCATGCGGCTCATGAGGCCGGAGTCCGACCCGATCGAGATTCGGAAGGTGCTGAACAGCTACCTCATAGGACCGATCGCGTATGCCTCCGCCGTTGTCATCGCCCTCTTCGCTCCAGTCGTCTCGCTCGTGATCTACGCGCTCTTGCCGATCGGTTACCTCTTTGAAGGTCCCGTCGGCCGGATCGAAGCGGGGTACGTCGACGCTCCCGTCGAGGAAGGGTGACGGGCGAGGCACTGGGCCGTCTGGAGTCGGCCCATCGTGGTGTCGCGGTTGTGGCACACCCATACCCGACGTCGGCAGGTGCGCACCCGGCAACCTCGCAGCGGTCCCGTGAGGTATTCACCTCACGCGAGAAGACCCGCAGTGCGTCGACACGGTTGATGTCTGGCACGAGGAGGAAATGGTCAACGACTGCCTTTTTATGGGATCTCATCTCTTCCGCGTGCGCGGCAGCGGGCGACCGAGTCGCCGATGACTTCCGTGCAGCGATCTCCAGGCTGGCGGCCGCTACCGGGGAGACCCGATCTGTCTGAAGGACGAAGGGTCGGAGCCGGCCGTTGGGGCGTCCGTGCGTCGGCGTAGGCTGACGGGTAGGTGTCGATGCAGTCAAGTGGACCAACCGAGGTGAGTCGGCAAGCCGTCGCGCCGAGATACGACCGTCTCAACCGGCCTGAGCCACTGGCCGCTCTGCGCCGATTCTTCCGCCAGATGAACCGCGGGATGATTCTGTTGTGGAGACTGGGTCTCGGCCGCTTCGCCGAGATCTGGCCTGGAGGGTTCGGCCGGCTGCTGGTCATCGAACACGTTGGCCGGCGCAGTGGCACCGCATATCGCACCCCGGTCAATTTCACGATCGACGGCAACGACATCGTCTGCGTTGCTGCCTTCGGCGACCGCACCGATTGGTACCGCAATGCCCTAGCGAAAGGCACCATCTCGGTCTGGCTACAGGACGGCCGGTGGGAGGCGACGGTCGAGGACATCTCTGATGACGCGGCGCGACTCGGTCTCATGCGCCGGGTTCTGATCGATTCAGGTTTCGCTGCACCATTGTTCGGGTTGCATCCTCGACGAGGGAGCGACGAAGAGCTGGCCGAGGCGACCGCCGAGTACCGGTTGGTACGGATCCGTAGGGTCCGGCGAAGCAGGGAGGACTTCGGGTACTCCGATCTGGCATGGGTGTGGCCGGTTGGTCTTGGGGTGCTCATTGCATGGCGATTGGCACGCCGGGCTCGCTAGCACCCCGTGTGCCGGAATCGATCTCACGGTCGCAGCGTCGATTCCGGCCTGTTTCGATCGCCGGACCGTTCCGAATGGTTTGTGTGGTATATTGGACAGTGTCAAGAATTAGATAGGTGGCGCTATATCAATGAAGCCACATCACCCGACCGATCTCCTCCGCAGGCACGGGGTCCAGGTGACAGCCCAGCGTCTCGCCGTGCTGCGGGCAGTATCCAGCCTGTCGCACGGCACAGCAGACGAGATCGAAGGGTTCGTACGCTCCGAGATCGGCGCCATCTCGCGTCAGGCCGTGTACGACGCCCTCGGAGTCTTCACGGATAATGGCCTCATCCGGCGTATTCAGCCGGCCTGGTCGCCGGCCCGCTACGAAGATCGGGTCGACGACAACCATCACCATCTCGTCTGTCGCACGTGCGGCCGTACGGTCGATGTCGACTGTGCCGTGGGGCGTAAGCCGTGCCTACACCCCTCCGATGGTCATGGATTCATCGTCGATGAAGCCGAGATCATCTATTGGGGCTACTGCCCTGCTTGTCAAACGCAAACGACGGCGGCCGCTCTCGACGAGAACCAGCAGCCACACGATCAGCCAAGGAGCACTCATGAGTAACGAAAACGCCGACTCCACCGCCGAGGCAACACCATCGGCATCGAAGTGCCCCGTGATGCACGACCAGTACACGGCGACCGGTTCGATGGCGAACCAGCACTGGTGGCCGAATCTGTTGAACCTGAGGGTCCTCGGTAAGAACTCGCCGTTGATCGATCCCATGGGTGAGGAGTTCGACTACGCCGAGGAATTCAAGAGCCTCGATCTCAACGTGGTGAAGACCGACATCAAAGCCGTGATGACGGCCTCGCAGGACTGGTGGCCCGCCGACTTCGGCCACTACGGACCGCTCTTGATCAGGATGGCGTGGCACAGCGCCGGGACCTACCGGATCCACGACGGCCGCGGCGGTGGCGGGTCGGGTACGCAACGCTTTGCCCCACTCAACAGCTGGCCCGACAATGCCAACCTGGACAAGGCGCGTCGCCTCCTCTGGCCCGTCAAGCAGAAGTACGGCCGGAAGATCTCGTGGGCCGACCTGATCATCCTTTCCGGGAACGTGGCCCTGGAGTCGATGGGGTTCAAGACGTTCGGCTTCGGCGGTGGGCGAGTGGACGTATGGGAGCCCGAGGAGGACATCTACTGGGGACCCGAGGACGAATGGCTCGGAGACGAGCGCTATAGCGGCGACCGGGAGCTCGCCAATCCACTCGGTGCGGTGCAGATGGGCTTGATCTACGTGAATCCCGAAGGGCCCAACGGCAATCCGGATCCGATCGCCGCCGCCCGCGACGTGCGAGAGACTTTCGAGCGAATGGCCATGAACGACGAGGAGACCGTTGCCCTCATTGCCGGCGGGCACACGTTCGGCAAGACCCACGGTGCCGTCGAAGACCGCTACGTCGGTCCAGAACCCGAAGGCGCGGGTCTGGAGGAGCAGGGTCTCGGTTGGAAGAACAGTTTCGGCAGCGGCAAGGCCGGCGATGCCTACACCAGCGGGTTGGAGGGCATCTGGACACCCACTCCGGTGGCGTGGGACAACAGCTTCTTCGAGACGCTGTTCGGCTACGAGTGGCAGCTCGAGAAGAGCCCAGCCGGTGCGTGGCAGTGGATTCCGACGGATCCGGCCGCGGCAGACACAGTGACCGATGCACACGACCCGTCGAAGAAACACCCGCCGGTGATGCTCACGACCGACCTCGCTTTGAGGATGGACCCGATCTACGAGCCGATCTCGCGGCGGTTCTACGAGAACCCGGACGAGTTCGCAGATGCCTTCGCCAGGGCCTGGTTCAAACTCACGCATCGTGACATGGGCCCCGTCTCCCGGTATCTCGGCCCCGAGGTGCCGAACGAGCAGCTGATCTGGCAGGACCCGGTCCCCGACGTCGATCACGAGCTGGTCGACGAGAACGACATCGCCTTGCTCAAGCGCACGATTCTCGCTTCGGGATTGTCCGTCTCCCAGCTGGTTGCGACCGCCTGGGCCTCGGCCTCGACCTTTCGCGACAGCGACAACCGAGGCGGGGCCAACGGGGCCCGCATTCGGCTCGCTCCGCAGAAGGACTGGGAGGTCAACAGCCCGGCAGAGCTGGCAACGGTCATCGAGACCCTCGAAGCCATCCAGGCCGAGTTCAACAGCTCGCAGACGGACGGGAAGAAGGTCTCACTCGCCGACCTGATCGTTCTCGGCGGATGTGCCGGGGTCGAGCAGGCCGGGCACGACGGCGGATACGACGTGAAGGTTCCCTTCTCGCCGGGCCGCACGGACGCTTCGGCGGAGATGACCGATGCGGACGCCTTCGCAGTCCTCGAACCGAAAGCAGACGGGTTCCGCAACTACTTCCGGGACGGGGACAAGAGACGGCCCGAGGAGGTGCTTGTGGATCGGTCGAGCCTGTTGTCGCTGACGGCTCCCGAGATGACCGTACTTGTCGGCGGCCTTCGTGTTCTGGGGGCCAACTTCGGGCACTCCGCTCATGGGGTGTTCACCAGCCGGCCGGAGACACTGACCAACGACTTCTTCGTGAACCTGCTCGACATGGGCACGGAGTGGAACGTGTCCACCGCCGAGCACGTCTACGAGGGACGTGACCGAAACACCGGTGAGGTCAAGTGGACCGGAACCGCCGTCGACCTCGTCTTCGGTTCGAACTCCCAGCTTCGAGCCATCGCAGAGGTCTACGGAAGCGAAGACGCGCTGCCGAAGTTCGTGAAGGATTTCGTAGCCGCGTGGAACAAGGTGATGAACCTGGATCGCTTCGATCTGCCGTCGTAGGTTGACCTTCGCCTGGAAGTCGAGCGCGTCCTCGCGTGGAATGGCGGGACCCCGACAGGTTCGGGGTCTCTGCTGGACCTAGACGGCAGCCGAGCCGGCAGCCTCGATCCACGAGGCGAGATCGGGTGAGATCGGCTCCAAAGCGACCGAGACAGCCCCGGTGAGGCGGGTGTCGACGTCGTGTTCGGCCAGCGTCTTGTGCTGCCAGGCCAGGAACTCATCCAAGACTGTTCTGTCGTCGACGAGGGCAGCGGCGGCAGCCGCGTCGAGAGTCAACCCCATCTCGCTTCGCACCCTCGAGCTGATTGACGTACCGGACAGATTGGTCATCCAGTCCTCGGCGGTCGCCAACACCGAGTGTCGATGATCGAGCACCGTCTGGACGATCTCGTCGGGATCGCGTGCGAGGGCCTCGGCGGAACTCGGATCGGGCCGCCAAGTACCCAGCTTGTCGGGGGCGTCTCTGCCCGAAGGGACCCACGCGTCGGCGCCGATCGGGACGGCCCACACGCCATTCGCTCCGAATCCTCTGCCTCCGACGAGAACGGGCACTCCGGCGGCGTGAATCTCACGGACGGCTGCTCGCGCCCCCGGAAGGTGTGTGCTCATCGCGGATGAGAGCACGACGGCGTCGAGAGGTTCGAACATGAGGAAATCCCGCAGGTCGGAGGCGAGCACATTGGCTCCAAGGAACACGGTTCGGTAGCCCTCCGAGAGGAGGTCGGCGGCCACTGCTCTCGCCGGCAACGAATGACGGTCCCCCTCCGATGTGGCCACGACGACCGATGGTCCGTCATCCGGTTGATCGAACGAACCCGCGAGCAGCGAGATCACCGTTTCCAGAGTGGCCGTCGCTGCGTGCTCTTCGGAGACCAGGTAGTCGCCCATCTGCCAGCGCAGTCCGACGCTCACCTCGGACCCCAGCAGGATGTCGAACAGAACGACATCGAACGGGGTCCCGTTGTCGAGAAGGTCCGCTACGAGCCGGTAGAGCAGACCGGAGTCGCCGCTGAGCGCGGCGGCAGCGACTCCCAATTGAGCATCCGAAAGCCGTGAAGGGTTCAAGGTTTCCACCCACGTGTCGAGCAGCCGAAGCGTAGCGGCGAAGGGAGAGTTCTCGCTGTCGCAGAACATGCTGTGCAGATGCGCGATGTGCACATCACGGCGATGTTCCAGGTATGGACTCGCCGCTGAACACCCATTGCTCGACGTTGATCCGGCCCAGACGAAAGCCAACTTCACACAGCGCCAGGTACAGCTCCCACATTCGGTGGAATCGCTCGTCGAGATGGTGGTCTCGAGAGAGACGCGGCCACGCCGTCTCGAAGCGTTCCCGCCATGCAGCAAGGGTGCTCGCGTAGTCCATTCCGAACGTCTCGATCTTCTGCACGTCGAGGTTGGTTTGTCTTGCGAGTCGCCGCAGCACCTTGGGGGCAGGAAGCTGGCCTCCGGGGAAGATGTACTGCTGGATGAAATCGGCTCGCGATCGATACCGTTCCCACTCGGCGTCCCGAATGGTGATGATCTGCATCACCGCCCGACCTCCTGGTCGCAGAGCCCTCTTGATCGTCGAGAAGAGCGACGGCCACTGGGTCTCGTCAATCGACTCGATCATCTCGATCGAGACGACGGTGTCATAGCGTTCCTGAACCTCACGGAAGTCCTGCACCCTCACATCCACCATGTCCCCGAGTCCGCGCTGATCGATGCGCTTCCGCGCGTAGTCGGCCTGTTCGGTCGAGAGCGTGATGGCAGTCACGCTGCACCCTCGCTCTGTCGCCGCGTACTCGGCGAAACCACCCCAGCCACAGCCGATCTCGAGCACACGCATTCCTGGTTCGAGGCCGGCGAGGTCGGCAATGGTCCGGTACTTGTTTCGTTGAGCGTCGGCGAGATCCTGGTCGGAGTTCAGGAACCTCGCCGAGGAATAGGTCATCGTCTCATCGAGCCACGCTTCGTAGAAGTCGTTTCCGAGGTTGTAGTGATCGTTCATCGTCGTCACTCTGGGGTGGCGACGTTCTGGTCGTATCCGTTGCCAGAGCTTTCGCACCGGCAAGCTGATGTTCGCCAGAGGGTGTTCGAACCAGGCCTTCTGGTTGTCCGCACCCCAGCTGAGCAGATCCGGGAGGCATGGCGTGTCCACTCGACCGTCCATATAGGCCTCGGCGAACCCCATCAAACCTGTGCGGACGATGTCTCGCAGAGGCGAGTAGTCGGCAAGACGCAGCTCCCCCGCCGGCACGCCCGTTCCCACTCGACGAACCCGGCCGTCGGGCAGCGTGACGGTGAGCCGGCCGACATGGGCGATTCGCCCCAGAACGGAGATTCCGAGATTCTCGAGCCGGTTCATGACGACACGCTTGTTTCGATGGTCACGGTCGGAGCCGTCGGCTCGGGCCTTCGGTGGTAGCGAGCCCCCTTCAGCCAGAGTCGCAGTGCCTGCCAGTGGATACCCAGAATCACTTTGCCGGTCACCAGCGGGTGCGTGACGAACACCCGAAGCAGGTTCAGGTCGGTCAGCGGGAGTCGCTCAAGACGTAATCCGGCGCGAAACATCGTTCCCTCCGCATCACGTTGCTCGATGCCGATCGAGAGATAGGCGGCAGGGTCGGTGATCGAGAACTGGTAGGTCTGGTCCATGTCATTGAAGGGGGACACGTGGAGTCGTTTGGCGAAGCTGTGTCTCAGGTCGTTGTTGTCGCGGATCGGTACGGCGTAGACGTGGCGATCACCGAACGTGTTGCGCACTTCGTAGAGGACCGCGCGGAGTTCCGAGTCGATGTCGTAGCAGTACCAAACGCTCAGCGGGTTGAACACGTACCCGAGAACTCGCGGGAAGGCGAGCAGCTTGATCGATCCGCCGTCCAGGTGAATGCCGGCGTCGGCGAGAATCCCCTCGACCCACGGACGGATCTCACCGGGAGTGCGAACGCCATGGCCGGACGGATGAAACGAGTACAGGCTGAATCCACCGACCGAAAAGAGGCGGAGGTCGAGTGTTGCGAGTTCGTCGATGTCGAGCAGCGTGTAGTACACGCGGTACCTGAATCCGTGACGGAAGGGTTTCAACCTGGTGTGGGCGATTGTTCCTCGATACAGGTAGGAGTGCTGGGCGTTCATGCCATCTCCAGGATCTTGGGAGCAGGTGCCGAGCTCATCGGGGTGAAGGTTCCGTGCCACGGTGCGGGACTTCCCAGTGCGGCCGCGACGTTGAGACCGGATTGGAGTCCGTCCTCGTGGAATCCGTAGCCGAGGTATGCGCCTGCGTACCAGGTGTTGTTCATGCCTTGAATTGAGGCAATTCCGCTTTGCGCGGCAACTGCTTCGAGGTCGAATCGGGGGTGGGCGTACCGGAACGAGGCCCTGACCGTCGAGGGATTCGGTTCGGCCAGTGGATTCAACGAGACGAAGAAGTCTTGATCAATGTCGAGGCCTTGCAGCCGGTTCATCCAGTAGGTGACCGAAGCCGGTCGGAGCAGTATGTCATCGAAGCCGGCCATCGCGTTCCAGCTCGACCACACTCTGCGGTTCCGAGGCATGAGCGCCGGGTCGGAGTGGAGGACGGCCCTGCTTGTCGTGTACGGGATCGCTTCAAGGAGATCATGCTCGTCCTGTGTTGCCTCATCGCCGAGGATGCCGAGTGCCTGATCGGAGTGCGTGGCGAGTACTACCTGGTCGTAGGCGTCGACGTGACCGTTCGATTCGATCAGAACCCCTCTGCTGGTTCGTGTCACGGACGTGACCGGGGAGTTCGTCCGGATGCGGTCTTCGAAGCCGGCTACGAGACGCTGGACGTAGGCCCGACTTCCTCCGACGACCGTCCGCCAGGTTGGGCGTCCAGCAATGGTGATCAGCCCGTGGTTCCCCAGGAATTTGAGAATCGCCGCCGCCGGGAAGTCCCCGATCGCGGCATGCTCGGTCGACCAGATCGCTCCGGTCATCGGATACAGGTAGTCGGCCATGAACGTCTCGGAGAACCTGTGGCGCCGAAGGAGCTCACCAAGCGTCTCATCGTCGCGAGGAACCAGGCGTGTTCCGATCTTCCGGAATCGGTTGATGTCGGACAGCATCCTGAGGAACGCCGGCCGCAGCAGGTTCGACGGTTGGGCGAGGACTCCCTGGAGGCTCGCTGCGTACTCCAACTCCCGATCGAGTGAGAACGCAAACGACATGTCACTCTCGCGCGTGGGAACGTCGAGCAACGAGAAGAGACGCGTGAGGTTCGGGTAGCTGACTTCGTTGTAGACGATGAAGCCCGTGTCGACCGCCGTCGTGGTCTGTCCGGTCGCGACGGACACCGTGTTGGCGTGCCCGCCGATCCTGCTGTCGGCCTCGTAGACGGTTATTCGGTGGTCGCCGGAAAGGGCCCACGCCGCACCGAGGCCGGCGATTCCGCTCCCGATGATCGCAATGTCGTGACTCATATCTGTACTTCGAAACAGCAGGCACTTCCGGATGAGGGAACACGTGTCGCGGGTGTCGCCGCCGGTTCGCTCGGCGCTTCCTCGCGCCAGGAGTCGTCGACAGGTCCCGCTGTAGCATTGGTATTCAGATGCCTCGTCGAAGCGCGTGACTGCGAACACCGACGCCGAGTTCGCTGCTCGGCTCGCGAGTCGCGATCGGTCGGCTCTCGAGGAGGTGTTCAACGACTTGGGTGGAGCTGTGCGGTCGGTGGCAGCCAGGGTGCTGCGCGATGACGCCCTTGCCGAGGATGTCGCGCAGGAGACGTTTCTGGGTCTGTGGAACGCTCCCGAGAAGTTCGACCCCGCACGGGGCTCACTGCGCACGTTCCTGCTCACGATCGCTCACCGCCGTGCCGTCGACCTGGTTCGTTCGGAGGTTGCCCGTTCGAACCGTGAGACGCGATCTCCCGACGAGCACCACTACGACGTCGCGGACGAGGCATGGACACTCGTACTGTCTGAGAAGGTGCGCCGGGCGCTCGAACAGATCCCCGAGAGTGAGCGTGAAGCGATCTCCTTGGCCTACTTCGGCGGATTGAGCTACGTGGAAGTCGCCAAGCGTCTCGACCAACCTGAAGGAACCGTGAAGAGCCGAATCCGTGGCGGCATGAGGAAGCTGTCGGTGCTTCTCTCGGAGGTGTCGACGTGACCGATCGGCGACGTCAGCTCGACAGGACGTCGCTGCCGGTGATGTCCACCAGCCGTTGCCAGAGCTGGACCCGATCCTCGGCGGTTTCTCTCGTGGACTCCGTCAGATGGATCGGTGTAACGGACCTATCGAACCAGAACTGACCAGAGGTGTGCCCTGGTTCCTCGGCCGTCGCCAGCCAGACGATCGTGTCGGCGCCTTGTACCGGCGTTCGCAGCAGTGGCTTCATCACCCTGTTGAACGTAGGCAACGATGTCGCGACGCCTTCCGTTCGTGCCCATCCCGGGTGCATCGAGTGAAACGTCACGTCTCGATCAGGGAAGCGCTCCGTCCACATCATGGTGAGAATCACCTGGCCCCGTTTCGCACTCGCATACGCCCCCGTCCCTGTGTACCGGCGCCGCTCGAATTGCAGGTCGCCGGGATCGATCCTGGCCGAGTACATCCCGCCCGAACTGACGTTGACGACCCGGGCAGGGGCCGACGCGACGAGACGGGGCAGGAGGAGGTTGGTGAGCAGGAAGTGTCCGGCGAGATCCGTCACGAATGTGGCCTCCAGGCCCTCTTCAGTCGTCGTGCGTTCGGGGAGGAGAACCCCCACGCTGTTGATCAGGATGTCGATCCGCTGGGTTGATTCGAGGATGTGATCGGCGAGTCGCCTGATGTCGCCGAGAAGACTGAGGTCGGCGACCGCGATCGAGGTCTGTCCCTCGATGGACTCGCTCGCCTTCTGAAGCTTGTTCTTGTTGCGGCCGACCATGACGACGTGGGCACCGTAGGCCGCGAGCTGCCGTGTCGTTTCGAGCCCAAGACCTCCGTTTGCTCCGGTGACGACGGCTACCCGTCCCGACAGGTCGGCATGGATCGGTTCGAACCGTCTCGCGTGGAGCAGGTATCCGAGGTTCGTGAAGGTGGCAACGGTCAACCTGCTCATTAGCGCAGAGCCTCTGCCAGGCCATCGAGGGCGCGTTTGCCAACATTCCGTAGTGCCAGCTGCATCAATGGTGTCAGGTAACGAAGGAAGTTGAGAAACGTCAGGTCTGCCGTGTACTCGATCACGGTTGTGTCACCCTCGCTCGTGAACCGAATCTCGTCGACGGCATGCAGTTTGGTGCCGGTTCCGACGAGAACCACTCTGTGATCGGGCTCGTACACGGTGACCTCGTAGACCATCGGGATCGTTCCGGATCCAGACTTCACGTCGAGTTCATAGCGAGTGCCGACACCGACGGGACCGTCCGTGAGCTGCGTCGAGGACACCACACCCGGATCCCAGTTCTCGATGTTCGAGAAGTCGGCTGCGTACGTGAATACGTGGGCTTGTGGCTTCGGGACTCGCCGCTGTTCGTGAAGGCGGACTGTGTGCCGACTTGGAGCGTTTGCACTCATGGTGCGAGCGTTCCTGCGAACACCTGCCAGGCGAGCAGCGACTTTGCAACGAGGCTCAACAGGATGTAGGTCGATTCACCGAACACGTAGTTCGACCAGCGTCCGACCTTCCGGTACTGGAGGACCATGACGATGGCGAAGGCATTGAAGAACACGAACAACGAGAAGAAGATCCCGTAGACGAACCCTGGAGGGCTCACGTCGACGCCAGGGCTCACGAGGTAGATCGCGATCGCAATCCAGGGGATGGCCCCTGCCAAGACACCGAACCAGTAGGCAACCCAGCTGACGTCCTTTCCTGGGGTCTCGTACTTTTCTTGCAGAAGACCGAACAGGATCATGGATGCGTTCACACCGGCGATTGCAAGTAGCGCGGCGATGTCGGCGATGCCGACGAGCATCGCGATCAGAACCACCATCACCGATGAGGAGAGCGAGTACTCGATCCAGCGAGCGTAGTTCCGCCGGCGTTCCAGGTTCCTCACGTACCACTCGAAAGTCCCGGGGGTGACGATCGCCAGGTGTGCGCCGGCCGACAGGAAGAAGAAGAGGGCCACGCCCCAGGCGATGTTCACGTCGAAGAGGGGTTGGACGACGGGAGAAGAGGCTCCGGGCGGTCCGGTCATGAACGTGCCGATCACGGGAAGTGTGAAGCCGTTGGCGAGGACGAGTACAAGCCCTGCCTGGACTGCGTGCAGCAGTCCCATGAGCAGGTTGTACCTGCGGAGTCGGTGCCGGGTTGGAGTATCGATGATGAGTGGTGGTGTCATGTCGATCATTCGGAGCAGGCAGCGTGGTCGGATGACGTCATCTTCGGCGGATCTTGAATGTCCTGTGGGGAGCGCTCGTGTCAGCCGGTTGCGACGACATTGGCGGTCCACGGTTTGCCGGGCTGCTTCTGTGGATCAAGTGTCACACTCCAGCGATCGGCGAGTACGTCGACGAGGTCGTGCGGAGTAGCGGGGTCGGCACCGGTCTCCAGGAGATACCTCGTTGCCTCGCCACGTGTCTGTTTGGCCGCGTAGCTTGCAGCCGAACGGCGACCGTCGTCACGGACGACTCGGATCGCAACGGTGCGATCGCCGAGCTCCTCGGGCATCCCCACGGCCTGGTAGCTCGACGATCGACAGTCGACGATCACGCCGCGTCTACCGGCCGCGCCGGCGAGGACGGTTGGGAGCATGGTGCGCCAGAGCGGTTCGAGCGATCCCAACCCGACCAGCTCCGAGCAGATGTGTAGCCGGTATGGGGGGATCCTGTCGACGGGACGTATCGCACCCCATAGTCCCGAGACGATCACGAGTCGGGCCGCGCCGCGGCGTTTCGCTGTGGGGGAGAGTGACGGAGTGTCGAGTGCTGTGAACAGCACACCGCTGTAGATCTCGAGCGCCGGCCGCGCCGGGACCTGTTGCAGCAGGGTGTTTCTCCGTACCTCGTCGGCGATCGATGGTCCCACTTGGAGCCTGGGGAGCGCGTCCGGTCGTGTGCTGGTCTCAATGACCGCTCGCAGCACCTTCGTTCGGATCGGTGTCAGCTCCGGGAAGGACAGGGCCGCCAGGTCGACGGGCGCGCCGCGCCGCTTCGGCGGGTTCTTCGACTCGGACGGCGGTAGGAGGATGAGCACGCAGGCAGTCTACGAAGCCGGAGATGTCCGCTGGCGAGGCACCGCTTTTGTCGGAGGCTCGACGTACTGTGTGACTGCCACGCGACAAGGAGGTATGAATGTCGACGCTCTCTGGTCGTCCGAACACTGCGCTGCTCGTCATTGACGTCCAGAACGGGGTGGTGGAGGGCGCCTACAACCGTGACGGGGTGATCGCCAACATCGACACCCTCGTAGACAAGGCCCGTTCGGAGGACGTGCCGGTCGTCTGGATCCAGCACTCGAGCGACGAACTTCAGAAGGGCAGCGATGCCTGGGCGTACGTGCCTGAGCTGGTTCGTCGAGACTCGGAACCGCTCGTTCACAAGACGTACGGTGATTCCTTTGAAGACACCGACCTGGAAGAGGTTCTGGCCGAGCGTGGGGTCGGCAGGCTCGTGGTGACGGGCGCTCAAACCGATGCGTGTGTGCGGTCCACGATCCATGGAGGACTCGTCCGAGGGTATGACGTGACACTGGTCGGTGACGCGCACACGACCGAGGACCTCACCGAGTGGGGTGCGCCACCACCAGACCAGGTGATCGCGCACACGAACCTCTACTGGGACGAGCAACGCGCTCCGGGGCGTCGAGGCGGAACCTTGAAGACGGCCGATGTCGACTTCCAAGACGGCTGATCACGATCGCAGGATCGCGTGTGCCTGCTCTCGGGGACGCCTGTTCCGGCGTCCCCGATATTGACCGCCGGCGTCAGCTCTCGACGGTGACCTGGAGTCGCATCCCCGCCTCCGTAGTGGCCGGCGACGTGGCAGGCGAGCTCCAATGGGGCGTTGAGATCCTCCTGCGTGAACGTGTAGTCGAACGACACCGTCGCCGCAGGAACGAGGTCCTCTGATTCGGCCATTCCAAGGGCCATTGTGTCGATCTGCTCCATGTCGGTGAGGTCCGCCGGTTGAACCGGCATGACCTCGTGGGCGATTGTTCCTTCGTCGGTGATTTCGAACCGGCACTAGACACCAAGCCCAGTAGATCTGAAGAGCAGGAGAACCACTGCAAGCCCCGCTGACTACCTCCGAAAGACCCCACCACAGATCAACACACCCATGCGACGCCGGTTCGAGAAGAACCACACCGCCTGAGGCCACACCCAACCGCACTCGCAATCTGCAGATTTGACGGCCACCCCCAACCCACTGACCAGGCACAACACGAACAAACACACCCTGACCAGGCGCTTCGTGTACCCACTAGTGCACACCAACTTGCACAAACGTTCACCAAAACGCGTCCTGACGAGGTCCCCCAGGGCTTCACCGTGGCGATCTGCCCACGCGCATCGAGGGGCGCGGGCCGACAACCCCAGCGGATCTGAGTGAGAACGCGCCGAGCAGGATCGGCCACGTAGTCCATACCTATGCTTCTGAGTCGCTGATCAGCTTCTTGGCAGTCCGCTCGTCGACGACGAGATGCGTAGCCACCCTCGCTTGTAGCGCGGCTCGAATTGGCTTGGCCTTACTGTCTCCCGCTGCGGCACAAAGTCGGCGCGGGATCACCTGTAGCTCTGCTGGAGTAGGTCCGGTGGCCCGCTGGTTGAGGACAAGGTCCGAGTACGTGCCGTCTTCTCGGAGGAACACTGTACAAACGTCCCCCACCACGCCTTCACTCCTGAGCAGAGCGAAGTCATCCTGCTCAAGGTACCCCGCCGAGTAGACGTGGCTGGGAACATCTCCAGACAGCGCCCCGACTGAGAACAGGGCAGTGTCTGCTCGACGTTGCAGTTCGAGAACTCGCCTTATCGAGCGCTCCCGCCACATCGCTTCGCGTGTTTCCGCGAAGTCGAAGAAAGCAGGCACAGGAAACAGCTGGATTTCCGCATCAAAGGCGATACCGAACTGAGAAAGCAGCGACTCCGCATAGAGAGCGCCAGAAGTCCTGGTATTGGCTGCGCCGTTCAGCTGGACGATCGTGCTGCCGAGCGTTGGTTTCCTCCCCAGCTCGCTCGCGACAGCCGCGACTGTCGTGCCCCACGCGACTCCCATGATCATGTCGGAGTCCATCCATTGCGTCGCCAGCCTTGCGGTGAACACGGCAACCTGAGCAAGGCGCTCCCGCTCGGAGGCGAGCCCGGAAACAGGAACCACATATGTCTCGACGCCGAAGGCCGTCGCGACCTCCTGAGAAAGGCTCGATGATCTGGTCGGGGATGGCCGAAGGGCTATCTCCACGAGTCCCAGCTCTCTTGCCCGCTTGAGCATTCGCGACACCGTAGACCGGGACAAGTGCAGCCAGCGACCGATCGCGTCCATCTTCATGTTCTGGTGGTAGTACATAGAGGCGACGGCTAGGAGCTCCTCCTCACCATAGGACACCCCTCGTTCCTCGCTCGTTGCCATCACGCCTTCTGTGCACATTCGTGCAGATTCTGTGAGAAGTCTTGCAGCGAGACTACCTGAGGGGTAACTATCGGGTCAACGGTCGGCGAAGCCAACCGAGGAGGAGCGTTGGGAGAGGACCGGCTCGATTCCGAGTTTCGCGGGCGCGCAATCGCGGAGGTCGCTGGCTCCTGGGCGGGCAAGGCGAGACTCGACGTGCTGGTCATCGGTGGTGGAGTGACCGGTGCCGGCATCGCCGTCGATGCCGCGACCCGGGGACTCGAAACGTGCCTCGTCGAAGCCGGCGACTGGGCCGTCGGAACCTCGAGCCGTTCGAGCAGGTTGGTTCATGGGGGGCTTCGATACCTTCAAACCCTCGATTTGAGGCTGATTCGAGAGGCGCTGGCCGAGCGGGACCTGTTGCTCACAACGTTGGCGCCGCACCTGGTCTCTCCGCAGCAGTTCGTCTTCCCTCTGAAGCGATGGCAGAGACCGATCATCGGGGCCGGGGTGGCGCTCTATGAGATGCTCGGGGCAAGTAGACGCGATCCCAGACTTCCTTTGCATCGACACATCGGAAGGCAGGGGCTTCAGAATCTGTTTGCCGGGCTTGATCCCGATGCTTTCGTTGGCGGGATCACCTACTGGGATGCGACAGTTGACGACGCTCGTTTCGTGCTGAGTCTGGTACGGACGGCTCAACGCGCGGGGGCCCGCACGATATCGCGAGTCAAGGTGGTACGGCTGCTCGAGGATGCGGGGGGAACTGTGCGTGGGGCGGCCGCCGTGGACCTCGAGTCGGGTCGTGAGTTCGAGGTCGCGGCCAAGTCGGTGATTGTCGCAACGGGAGTCTGGACGGAGGAAACCCAGATGCTTGCTTCGACAAGTGGCGGTCTTCGCGTTCTTGCCAGCAAGGGCGTGCACATCGTGGTTCCACGCGACGCGATTCAGGGAAACGCCGCTGTGGTTGCTCCAACCAAGTCGAGCGTCTTGTTCCTCATTCCGTTGGAGGACCACTGGCTGATCGGAACGACTGACACTCCGTGGCACCTTGACCGGTCGAATCCCCTGGCGACCGCGTCCGATGTCGAGTATCTCATCGAGCAGGCCAACTCGATCCTGGCCACACCCATCGAGCCGGAACAGATAGTGGCAGTGTTTGCAGGACTGCGGCCCCTCCTCCAGAAGGGTGTCAAGCCGGGCACCAATTCGAGCAAGATCTCGCGAGAGCACACGGTGGCTTCCCCCGCTCCCGGGCTCACGGTGATCGCGGGAGGGAAGCTCACTACGTACCGAGTGATGGCTCGAGATGCTGTGGACCATGCCCTAGGGGCACGAGCGGAGCGGACTCCATCGGTGACTCAGATGACTCCCATTGCCGGCGCTGAGGGCCTCACAGATGTGAAGAAGGAGTCGGCTTCTTGGTTGTCGCGCTTCGCGTGGAGTGACAGGACGGTTGGACATCTACTGGGCCGCTATGGAGACAAGACCCGTGAGATCATCGCGATCTGTGCGGAGGATTCGGGGAACGCAGAGCCACTTCGCTCGGCCCCCAGCTATCTGCGTGCCGAGATCGTGCATGCGGTGACGCACGAGGGTGCTCTCCATGTCGACGATGTCCTCTCTCGTCGCACGCACATCGCGTTTGAGTTGCCCGAACGCGGCATCTCGGCCGTCGACGAGGTGGTGTCGATCGTTGCTCCACTCCTCGGGTGGGACGAGGACAGTGTCAATCGCGAGGTTTCCGAGTACTTCGCGTTGGCCTCGGCCGAGGAGTGCGCACGGGGGCTGCACGACGACCGGGACGCCGTCCGCGCCTTCATGTCGCAGATCGGTCGGAAAGCCGAGTACGTGGGCGCCACCGAGCGCACATCGACCGCATGGATGGACTCGGGCGGAACACTCGGCAGACAAGACCCACCTGACTGGGATCAGCGATCGCGATGAGAGACGAACAGCGATGTACCTGAGAAAGCGAACCGAAGGAGGTAGTGGAGGAGGAACGAGGATGGAGCCGAACAGACACCGAGCCGTGCTCAGCTGCGTGACCGCGTCGGGCGAACCAACAGGGGTGCCAAAGAGAGGGATGCAACGCCAGCCCCCTCTCCCGGTCCTTCACATCAGTCGATCCTCTTCGGGGGTGTCTCTCCGTCGCAAGTCCACACCGGCAACGAGTGCATCGATGTCAAGGAGTTCCGGAGGGTATCGAGAAACGGGATCCCCGCGCCGGGCACGGAGGCGTCACGACCACCGCAGCACCCAAGAGACTCAGCACGAAGTGACCGTGGTTGCCCGTCGTGGCCGCGTTGCCTTCGGCGCTGGGAAAGCACATGATCATGTTTTGCGTATGACAGCAGAACACACCGGGAGTGGAGGTATTCGATGAGTATGTCAACTGGCCCGCGGAGCGGGTCTATGGCTGTATCGGTAGAAAGTCGTGGAGGGTCCTGGTTCTCAGATAGGACCAAGCGGTTGCTGGTGATCTCTGTCGTTCTGATGGTGTTCGGCGGCCTGCTCGCGAGGTTCATCAACACCGACGGCGGAAGTACCACGGTTACCGAGGCGACGATCTTCGCCGCAGATGGCCATCAGATCAGCGCGTTCGTGTACATGCCCGATGGCGTGTCGGCACAGAACCCGGCGCCCGGCATCGCGATGTGGCACGGGTTGAACAACTCGAAGGAGTACATGTCCAACACGGCATTGGAGATGGCGAGGCGCGGCTTCGTGGTCGTCTCGGCCGACATGACCGGCCACGGCTCGTCCGACGGTGCCAACCAGGACATCGGGTGCGGCGGTCCAGACACGCTGGCATACCTGCAAGGCGTGCCCGGGGTGGACACCTCACGGATCGGGCTGGTCGGGATGTCCCAGGGTGGTTTCTGCGCCGCGACGGCAGCAGCTCTGTCGCAGCCTGACGGCTACAACTCGATCTTCTACATGGAGTCCGAACCCAATCCCCCCGGCCCTCCGTTCGTCGACGCGTACATGGGCCTCCACAATGTCGCCTGGAACATTGGCGGGTTCACCGAGCTCGGCCTGATGGTTGCGATCGACAAGGGCTCCGACGCCACGATGTCTCCGGCGCTGCTCCCGCTGTTCGGCACCGACGGCCCGATCGTCCCCGATCAGGTGTACGGGTCGACCGCCGACGGCACGGCGCGCATCCTCTACACCCCGTTTGAGGATCACGCCCTATCCACCGACTCACTGGCTGCGATCGGCAATGCTATCGACTGGATGCAGCGAACCCTGACCGACGGCAGCCAACCGAGCATGTCGCAGATCTGGCCCTTCAAGTTCCTCGGCACGGCAGCGGCGTTGTTTGGTGCGTTCCTGTTCCTGTTCGCCATGGGCGGCCTGTTGCTGCGAACCCGCAAGTTCGCCACGCTCGTTCGACCGGTACCTGAGTACAGGGGACTAACAGGCGGGCTCTGGTGGGTCGGCGCAGTCGTCACCACGGCGCTGGGTCCACTCCTGTACCTATGGGTGTGGAACCACATGTTCCAGACGCAATGGGTGAAGGTGAATACGCTGTGGCCCCAGACGTTCACCAACATCTACATGGTCTGGGCTGTCGTCGTCGGCGTGATCGCCTGGGCGTTCATCGTGCTCGATCACTACACGGTGACCCGCAGACAGGGGGCCAGCCTGGAGAGCTACGGCATCGATGAGCCCGGCGGCGGGATCGACTGGTACGCCGTGGGACGATCGTTGCTGTTCGTGGTAGCGGTTCTCGCGCCGTTGTACGCGCTCCTGGCCTTCGTCAAGGGGGTCTGGCACGTCGACTTCCGCGCCTGGGTCGTGAACCTGCAGCCCATGAGCCCCGCCCGCTGGTACGCCTTTATCGGCTATCTGGTTCCCTTCGCGATCTACTTCGTTGCCCAAGGGATCCTCTTCAACGGATTCCTGCGGTGGAAGAATGGCAAGGCCCCGATGTGGCAGGAGATGCTGGTCAACTCCATCATGCTCACCTTTGGCGCATTGGTGTGGGTCCTCATCCTCTACATCCCGCTGCTCGCGGGCGGCACCCAACCCTTCGGCGCCGATAGCGCCGTCGCGGCGGGCCTCGGTGGGATCTACTACCTGCCAATCTTGGTGTTCTGGCCGCTGATCTCGTGCTTGTACACGTACTTCTTCAGGAAGACAGGCCGCATCTACGTCGGCGCCTTTCTGGTGACCGCCTACATGGTCTGGACCCTGGCAGCAAGCGGGGACTTCGCCCTGTGGCGGATCCTCGGGTAGTCCCGAAGTTGGCCCAACGCAGGCAACCGCGACGGGACGATGCGAGGCCCGGCCAATACCCATCGGCCGGGCCTCAGCATCAGCCGGAGATGGGCACGCCTGCTCCTCATGGCTCAAGCAGTGCCGGGGATGTTGGCACCGGGGGATGTGTGAGAGACATCGAGATGTCTGTAACACTCTGCTGAGGCAGGTACGAAAACTGAAAGGTGGCTCTGGGAATCGCAACCGGTCGTCATGATCACCAGAGACGGCGGTTTGGAGCCGTTCGACTACTAGGCCACAGATCTGGCGTTGCTGTGGTGGGTGGTCCTTGGAGCTTCCGGCTTGGAGGGCCGACTCCTCCGGGACTGAGACCACCGGGGCGGGGGTGTCTCAGCTATGGGAGCCGAAGACGGAACCTGGCTTGCGCACACGGAAGGCTCCGCTCTCGGATCCGACGATGGGGGCTAGGGTGCCTTCGGGAAGCTCAAGGGTCGGGTCCGGGTCGGACAGGAGGAACCGTTCGTGCGACGGTCGAACTGGGAGAAGGTCATCGAGGCGGCTATGGGCCCTGCTGCCCACTACCTCCAGTCGCTGCCGGATCGGTCCGTCTATCGACCTGCCGATCCCGAGGGCATCCGGGCGTTGGTGGGCGGCTCCCTCCCCGAGGAGGGCAGCAGACCCGAGGAGGTCGTGGCCGAACTGGCCCGTGACCTGGAGCCCTTCGTCGCAGCTCACGCCTCGGGTCGGTTTTTCGGGTTCGTGATCGGCGGGTTGCACCCGGCTTCTTTCGGGGCCGAACTGCTGGCCGCTGCCTGGGATCAGAACGCAGGTCTGTATGCGGTCGCTCCCGGGGTCGCGGTGGTGGAGGAGGTGGCCGCCGGCTGGGTGCTGGAACTCCTCGACCTCCCGTCCGACGCTTCCGTGGGTTTTGTGACGGGGGGACAGATGGCGACCTTCACCTGCCTGGCGGCGGCCCGTCACCATGTCCTGCGGGAAGCCGGATGGGACGCTGAGGCCGATGGCCTCCATGGGGCTCCCAAGGTGCACGTGGTGGTCAAGTCTGAGCGGCACTCGACGATCCCCCGCGCCCTCCGTTTCCTAGGTTTGGGCGATGCGACCGCCGTGGTGGTTCCTTGTGATGACCAGTCGCGCATCGACCCGGAGGCTCTCGAGCGGGTGTTGGCCGACCTGCAGGGTCCGACCATCGTGTGTGTGGAATCCGGCAACGTCAACACTGGGTCTTTCGATCCGTTCGGGGCGGTGGCCGACGCCGCCGACCGGCACCGGGAGAGGGGGAATCCCACATGGGTGCACGTGGACGGGGCGGTGGGGTTGTGGGCGCGGGCGTCCGCCGACCGTCGCCACCTTGCCGATGGTCTGGAGCGGCTCGACTCATGGTCGACCGATGCCCACAAGCTTCTCAACGTTTCCTACGACTCGGGTATCGCCATCTGCCGGCATCCGGCCGCTCACCGGGCGGCGATGAGCGTGCACGCCTCCTACCTCATCCAGTCCGATGGTGTGGCCCGGGATCAGATGGACTGGAACCCGGAGTTCTCCCGACGGGCGCGGGGGCTGGCCGTCTACGCCACACTCCGATCCCTGGGTCGAAGGGGAGTCGAAGAGCTGGTGGCTCGAACCTGCTCGCTGGCCAGACGGTTTGCCGATCGTCTGGCTGCCAGCGGCCGAGCCGAGGTGATGAACGAAGTGGTCTTCAATCAGGTGCTGGTCCGGTGGCTCTCCCCGGACGGAAACCATGACGCTCTCACCGACCGGGTGGTGGCGTGCATCCAGGCCGACGGGGCCGCCTTCTTCAGCGGGACCACCTGGGGTGGGATGCGACTGATGCGGATCTCCGTTTCGGACTGGGCGACGGACGAGGAGGATGTCGACCGGGCGATCGAGGCGCTCCTCCGCTGCGCCGGATGATCATCACCTTGTCGCGCCGCTCCCTGTTGCCAACCTCCGGGGATCCAAGGCTGACCTCACTGGCAAAGGCGCCTCGGTAGGGCACGCGTCCAACGATGCCGCTTCTGGTCGAGAGTATGGGTAGGGGTAGGCGCGGCCCTGTGGGTGCGCGCCGAGCCGCTCAGGCAGGCACTGGTGAGCGCAGGTGTGGCCATGTGGTCGTGGACGCTGGGCGAAAGGATCCACAGGAAAGACCACAAGCCGACATCGGACAGGACCGACTGCTTCGCGGGTTTTCGCCTCGCTCCAGGTCCGGTAGCCGTGTGGGGCTAGACGATCGAACGAAACCATGACCGCGGCAGCGCTCAATCCGTTTGCCACGGCGTGCGGTGAAGGAGCGCGCTACCGCCACCGGCTAGAACTGCGAACCCAGGGCTCAGGAGTAGGTTCGGTGCGGCCTGTCTAGCTCATCGTTCCGATCTTCTCGACGAAGCGATCCGGCTCCATCAGATGCGGGTAGTGGGCGTTGTCCGGCCACACCTCGTACTCGGCCTGTGGGATGACCGACTTCAGCCAGGCTACGTAGTCGGGTCCGAGGTCGGTGCCGTGCAGCGCCAGGTACGGGGCGTCGAGCCCATCGAGGAAGCTTCGCACCATGGCGTCGAGCTCCTCAGGGGTCTTGGTGAACACGGGATCCCACACACCGAGCACAGCGTCCTGGTTGGGGGAGCGGAGGGCGGTGAGACGAGCCTTATCTTGATCAGGCAATGGCGCCATAAACCCGTCAAACATCGCATTGATGACAGCGCCGAACGCGTCGCTGCGCAGCATCGGCTCGACTGCCGTGAGCTGCTCCTTGAACGCGGCGAGGGCGAGCGGCTGGTCGACGTTGACGGCCGCACGCACGGGCCGACGCGCCGCGTACACGGACACGACGAATCCTCCGAGCGAGTGGCCCACTGCCAGCGGTGTGCCGTTCCCGACCTCATCGACGACGGCGCCGACATCGTCGGCGAGCCGGTCCAGGCCGTAGCTGTCGACGGGATCCGACTCCCCGTGGCCGGGAAGATCGACGCTGATCACCCGGTAGCTCTCAGACAGCGGTCCGAGGAGCGGATCCCACGTCCTTCGAGACTCGGTGATGCCGTGTACGAGGAGGAGATCGACATCCCCATCCCCAACGATCTCATACGCAACCTGGTTGCCCTCGGGGGCCGTGATCTGTGCCATGCCTGCTCCTCAAGTCGCCTTCGGCGAGCCTATCTCGTGGAGTTCCTGTTTGCGTCCCGATGAGGTATCAAGAAGGGAGCGAGAGACGGGTGACCTTGTGGCTTACGACCAATCGACAGTCGACCGGGTACGGCTGCTTCTTGCCAGCCATTCAGATGTCGATGAGAAGCGGATTGTCGGTGGGGGACTGGGCTTCATGGTCGATGGCCACCTGTGTTGTGGTGCGAGCTCGAGAGGCCTCACCGTGCGCGTCGGACGAGACGAGATGGACGAGGTGCTCTCACTCCCGCATGTCCGGCCTCTTGCGTTCGGGGGGAGAACGACCAAGGCGTTCGTCGTGGTGGAACCCGACGGGTACCGGGACGACGAGGCGTTGCGGTCGTGGATCGATCGAGGGCTTCGGGCAGTCGACGCCCTCGGGTAGTCGATCAGGCGGTCTCGGGTTTGGCGATCTGGCGTGACGAGACTGCCAACACTGGACGGGCTTCGAGGACCGCCATCCCTAGGCTCGGCGGATCGGTTTCCGATTCCCCCAGCCCTGGGTTCGCAGGCAGGGGTAGGTTGAAACCATGATCGAGTGGCTGCTGGAGGGGGATCCGGCGATTCGGTGGCAGGTGATGCATGACCTGACCGACACGCCTGCTGACGAGATCAGTCGCGAACGGGTTCGAGTCTCGACGGAAGGGTGGGGCGCTCGCATCCTCTCGCTCCAGGCCGACAACGGGCACTGGGGCGGTGGTATCTACTCGCCCAAGTGGATCTCGACGACCTACACCCTGTTGCTGCTTCGTCACTTCGGTATCGACCCCGCGAGCCGGGAGTGCCAGGCGGCCATCGACAGGGTCCGAGCACGCGTGACGTGGCGTGGCTCACGACCGTTCTTCGAGTACCGGGGCGAGACGTGCGTCACGGGAATGGTGTTGGCGCTCTCCGCCTACTTCGTCGCCGCCGGGGGAAGTGACGAGGTCGTCGATTACCTTCTGGGAGAGCAACTCGACGATGGCGGTTGGAACTGCGACACGGCTCGTGGTTCGGTACGGTCCTCGTTCAACACGACGATCTCGGTGCTCGAAGGACTCCTCGAGTACGAGCGGGCCAGGGGAGTAGCCGACCCGGCGATCGACGGGGCCAGGACGAGAGCGCACGAGTACCTGCTCGAACGCCACTTGCTGCGGTTCCTCTCGACCGGGGAGATCATCAATCCCCGCTGGAAGCTGTTCTCGTTCCCACCCCAGTGGCACTACGACGTCCTCCGCGGTCTCGACTACTTCCGCGATGCCGGCATTCCCTTCGACGAACGGTGCCATGAGGCGATTGCCCTCGTCAAGGCGAAACGTCGCACGGACGGCACCTGGCCGCTCCAGAACCACTACGCCGGCAAAGAGCACTTCAAGATGGAACCCGGTCCAGGCAAGCCCAGCCGGTGGAACACCCTTCGGGCCCTGCGCGTGCTTCAATTCGGTAATTCGCCAATAAGCGAAGTAGTCTTGTAGAGAAGACCGAAGGACGAGGAACCGAGAGAGGGGGAGTCGTGGACTCGAAGACACCTCATCTTGCGAAGGGGCTGGTCGGCATCGGGGTCACGCTGTTGCTCGCAGCCGGGTGTACTGCCTCCGGCGGGACGACTACGACATCGACGACCACGGAGCCGGCATCAACGTCAACCGAGCCGGCAACAACGAGCACCTCTGCTTCCGAAGCGACTACCACAACCGAGGAGACCACCATCCCCGAAGCGACCAGTGTCGACGTCACTTTTCCGGCCGATGGGTTGGACCTTGCCGGGACGTTGCGCGTTCCGACAGGCGACGGTCCGTTCCCTGCGGTCGTGTTGATCGCCGGAAGCGGACCGGAGAGTCGGGACGAAGTCGTACCCGGGCAGCTCGACATGACGTTCGGGTTCGACATCCCCGTGTTCAAGGAACTCGCAGAGGGTCTCCAAAGTGGTGGTATCGCCGTGCTCACCTACGACAAGAGGACCTGTGGGCCGTTCAACGGGTGCGCCGACAATGGCTACCCGACTCCATCCGCGGACCTCACGGTTGACGACTTCGTCGCGGACACTACCGCGGCGGTCGAGTACCTCCGGACACGGCCCGAGGTCGATCCCGACCGGATCAGTGTTATCGGTCACAGCCAGGGAGCCGAGTTCATCACCGTGATGCTCGCGGCCGACCCCGAGCTGGCGAGCGGCGTGATGATCGGTGGTCCGTACCGTCCGATCGACCAGATCATCGAGACACAGCTCGACTTCACGGTCCAGCTCATCGAGCAGCAGGGGATGACAGAAGAACAAGCGTTGGCACTACCGCCAGTGGTGTCACTCGCCGACGTGGTCGACGGTGTCAAGGCGATTCGGGATGGCGGCACCGAGCCGGTCGCGGGGACGAGCGCCGAGTTCTGGAACAGCTGGTTCGACCTCCACGATCGAACCCTTTCGGCTGCCGCCGAGATGGATCAACCGCTTCTCGTGTTGAACGGAGAGATGGACTGGAACGTACCGGTGACCGAGGCCGAATCGTGGCGCCAGTACCTCGAGTCCGTCGGCGCCAACGCAGAGGTGCAGACACTGCCGTGCGTAACGCACGCTCTGAACTGCGTACAGGGGACCAACCCGCTTGCCATCACTCCCGCCGACATCGGTCACAGCGTGGATTCGAAGGTCATCGACGCAATTGTCACGTTCCTCGGGGAGTGACCGACGGTCGGGGCTAGTGTCGACGCCACCCGAACAGGAGAAGCCTCGGTGACCGATGATGCTGCGAAAACCACAGTCGTGCTCGCCGGTGCGACCGGCTGGGCCGGGTCAGCGCTGGCGAAGGGGATGGCCGTGTTGGACGATCTCGAGTTGGTTGGTGCCGTTGCGAGGTCGGCGGCCGGTCGGCGACTTGGCGAGGTGCTCGACGTCTCCGGGCTGCCGGTGCCTGTGAGTGGCACGGCGGCCGAGGCCCTTCAGTCGCAGCCCGATGTGTTCGTCGAGTACACGCACCCATCCGTCGCCCTCCGGAACACGCTGGCAGCGATCGAAGCTGGCGCACATGTTGTCGTCGGAACCTCCGGCCTGTCGGCCGACGACTATCGAATGATCGACGAAGCAGCAACTACGCAGGGGGTCGGGGTGCTGGCGTGCGGCAACTTCTCGATCACCGCCGTGCTGATGATGAAGTTCAGCGAGATGGCTGCAGCGTGGGTCAAGGACTGGGAAGTCATCGACTACGCGAGCGCAAGCAAGGTCGACGCGCCGAGCGGCACGGCACGAGAACTGGCCAGCCGGCTTGGCGCAATGGCCGTTTCGAGGGAGATCCTCGGCGACAAGGAGGCGAGAGGGGAGAGCATCGAAGGCACCCAGGTTCACTCGCTGCGGCTGCCGAGCTATGTGATCGGGATCGAGTCCATCTTTGGGCAAGGTGATGAACGACTGACGTTGCGACACGACGCCGGTCCGAGCGCAGAACCGTATGTGGCAGGCGCCTTGCTTGCGATCAGAAACGTGTCGGGTCTGGTTGGTCTGCACCGTGGTCTCGACACGGTGATGGACTTCTAGAACCCCCTGTCCCCCGAACCCAGGGCTCAGGGTCAGCTGCATTACGTCGGATCGGTGCCCGGCCACGCTTTCAAGCGGGCATCATCGCCTCGGCGGTAGTGGGACGTTCAACGCAGGGTCCCGGCTTCCGGGCGTCCCTACAAACCTCGGGGGGCGAGGGCGAGTTGTCTGCTGAGAGCGATCAGCGTGCCGTCGGTGTCCCAGAGCTCGCCGTCTTCCTCGAGGTAGGTGTCGTCGATGAAGCGGCTCTTGAACGATGCCGCGAGCCAGGGCCCTTTGGGACGCCGGCGCACCTGGACGGACAGTGTGATGGTTGGCACCCAACCGATCGCGCCGGTGTTGAAGATGGCCGGTGGAAACGCATCGGCGAACACGGGAAGGGAGAGCGTGTCGAGAGGCCGGTCGTCGGGGAACTTGGCCCATCCGACGATACTCGGCGTCCCGTGAGGGTTCCCCAGCGCGAACTCCACCTGTTCGAGGGGGAGCCGCAGCTCGACATGGCGGGCGAGCGGAGGGGGAAGCATCGACTGTGGTTCGGGCATCAGTCTCGGGTACTGCTCGGGGGCGTCGAGCCGCGGAGGGGATGCCTCCCAGAGACGCTGTCCACCGTTCTCGGGCAACTCGCCGGTGATTGCCTGCACGATCGTCGTCGGTACGCCGTCTTGGCGAAGGGTCGCCGCGCTGGCCGAGTGGCGTTTCCCCCGGGACGACAGCACCTGGACCTTGATCTCCACCTCACCAGGATGGCCAGGACTCAGGTAGGTGGCCGTCAGCCCGATGACGTCCTGTCGTTCGGTCGCGGCGAGGATGGCTCGGGATGCGATCGCCAGTTGGTACCCGCCGTTGGGGACGCCGCCCATGTCCCAGCCCTCGGCGATGGTGCCGTGCCAGCGGTCACCGACCTGGTCGATGGCAGTTGCAGCGTCGAAGTCGTACGTCGTGTCGGCCACCGGGGGATCGTACCGTGGGGCGCTTCCTGTTGACAGGTCACAGTTGTTGCGCACTCTCGCGCCGACGAGGCCGTTCTTGTCAAGATCACCCCCGCTGAGCGGGGTCACGATTGACAAGAAGAGAGATCGATCCCTTCACACCACCTCGGCGCGGTTCCACCACCGGACCGTCAGCCACGCCACCACGAGTGTCGTCACTGGCACCAACAGCAGCTGGACGATGCTCACCTCCGCAACGTCAGCCGTACCGGCAATCGCGTACAGGCCAGGAGCGGCGTAGGGGAACCAACCGCCGGTTCCGAACAGGACGGCGATCTGGGTGATCATCGTCAGCAGGATCAGCGCGCCGAAGGCAGGCAGGTAGCCGCGTCCGACGCTCGCCACGAACCCGATCGTCAATGAGATCATCGACGTGAGGAACCCGGCAACGAGCAGTCGCCACAACCACCCTGCAAGGTCGATCCCCGCCAGCGATCCGACGTGGGCGACCAGGCCGACAAGGATCGCGGCTCCCAGTGTCAGCACGGTGAGCACCAGACCCCACCAGGCCAGCACGATGAACTTGGCTGTCGCGATCGATCCCTTCGACACCGGCAGTCCGAACAGCGACGGGAACGTTCGGTCGGAGAACTCACGCCCAAACGCCCACGCCACGACCACACCGGGTCCGATGAACATGGCGATCGACACGATCTGCGCCAGCAGGCCGAGGTAGGCCTCCCATCCCTCGCCCACGACCATCGCCTGAGCCTTCAGCGCGACTGCACCGGCACCGCCCGCCTTGGCGACCGCCACGAACCCGAGACACAGCAGCGGCACGAGGACCGCGATCAGCACCGTCGTGGCGAGCACCACCGTCGAGCGACGCGCCTTCAGGAATTCCACCTTCAGTGCCCGCCTCATGCGAGTCCCCGTTCCCGATCGTTCCGGTACACGAGATCGAAGAACTGCTGTTCCAGATCGATGCCGTGCGGATCCAACGTCCCGATGACCCTGCCTCGATGTAGCACCGTGATCCGATCGGCGACTCGCGCCAGCTGGTCGAGGTGGTGACTCGACACCATCACCGCCGCGCCACGCTCTGCGGCGGTCCGCATCAGGTCCCTGATGAACACGACCCCGGCCGGGTCGAGCGCGTTGGCCGGTTCGTCGAGAACGAGGATCGATGGCCGGTGCACCAGCGCCGCGGCGAGGCCGAGCCGCTGATGATTTCCAAGCGACAACGCTCGTGCCCTTTTGTTCGCCCAGTGACCCAGTTGGAATTCGTCGATCACCCTGGCGACTTCGGTCGGAATGTCGTCGACACCGTGCAGGAGAGCCGCAGCTTCGAGATTCTCAGTGACGGTTAGCTCCGGGTACGAGAACGGCGTCTCGATCAGACACCCGACCTGTCGCCATACGTCGGCTCTCGCCGATCGGGCGTTCACGCCACCGATGCGCGCCTCTCCCGATGTCGGCGCCACCATTCCCAGCAGCAGCCGCATCAACGTCGTCTTGCCGGCACCGTTGAGCCCGACGATCGCATGGATCTCTCCCGATCGCACCTGGAGGTCGACGCCGTCGACCGCCCGCTCGTCACCGTAGAGGCGAACCACGTTCCGCGCCTCGAGCGGCTCAGGCATCGCTACCTCCAAGCATTTCGAGGGCAAATCGGACCCGGTCGCCCAGAGTGCCTGAGTTCTCGTGCTCGCCCCAGTCGATCAGCGCTGCCATCAGCGCTCCCATGACGGCGCCCGCAGCGACGCGGGCGTCGAGGAGAGGGACCGCGGTCGACGTGAGCGCATCGATGATCACCTGCTCGGTCTTGCGGTTGTTCGACCAGACGGCAGCAACCAGATCCTCGTGCTGGGTGAGGAGGCGGAACCGGGTGCGGATGGCGTCGTCATCGGGTTCGTCGACATGCGCCCACGACTCGAGGATGCCTTGTGTCACCCGTTCGAGCGGAGGGAGCGAGGCGTCGGTTGCGGCCACCATCTCCCCGATCACCGGATCGTACGGGTCGTCAACCAGTACCGACACCTTGGTCGGGAAGTGACGGAAGAACGTCATGTGAGAGACACCAACGGCCGTCGCTATCTCCTCGACCGTCACGTTGTCGTAGCCTCTGGCGGCGAAGAGCCGCACCGCGGCCTCTTGGAGCTCCCTCCGGGTCTGTTCCGCACGTCCCATGAAGGGAAACGTTACTCACTAACGTTAAGGGTGTCGATTTCCCCGTGTCGCCAACCAGGAGGTCGAGGCGGCCGCCATGTCCGGGGCTAGAGGTCCTTCATGTCAATCTGGGCGTCGCCGAGCGGCGCTCAACGTGACAAGAACGGGAACGCTGACCTGGGTCAGGACTGGTGACTGCGGGTGAATCGCATGGCATCGTCGAGGTCCATGGCGGCTGCCCTCGCGCGGATCGGTTCGACTGCCGCGTCACCGAGGCGTTGCGACACCATCCCCAGCTTGGGTTCGACGAATGATTGGTACGGGCTGTCGTCGCGATCGCAGAACGACAGCAGGAGCGCTGCATCTTCGTCCCTCCCGGCTGCGGCCCATGCTCGCCCGATTCCTGTAAGCGCATACAGCGTCGCCTCGCGCATACCGGACCGATCCGCCATGTCCAGTGCCTCGTAGAGCCGTTCGAGCGCGGAGTCGATCCGTCCGAGCTCGATCTCGGGTAGCGCAGCTCGGCACCTGGAGATCACCGATCCCCAGCGGTGGTTGACCGACTCGAAGTGCTCGAGGGCTTCGAGCGCGTAGCGGATGGACAACTCGTAGTCGCCTTGGCTGAACCACGTCCAGCTCAGGCGGCTGAGTGCGTAGCCTTGACCGCTCGGATCGTTGAATTTCACGAACACGTCCTGTGCTCTACCGTGGTACTCCGCTGCAGCAGCATGATCACCGAGCTCGTCGGCCGCCACTCCGAGTTTGGACAGCAGGTAGGCACGTCCCAGTTCGGCGCCATCCGCGTGGAGCTGCTCTTCGGCCGCGGCGAAGATGGAACGGCCTCCTTCGACGTCGCCAGCCAGCAGCTTGGTCCAGCCGTACCACGCGAAGAGAGATGCGCTCAACAGGTCATCGCGCTTCACGGCGAGTGACTCTGCTCGACTGAACCAGTCCAGTGCGGCATCGATCTCTCCCGCAATGCACGCTGCTACACCGAGATCCGTGAGGCACCATGCCAGCGTATGGCCACCGACTCGTTCGCAGGCCGGCATCAGCGTGAGGAGCTCTTCGGTTGCCGGTGCCGGTTCCGTGAAGTTCAAGGCGAACTCGTGGTGATAGAGCCTCGCTTGCAGGTAGGCAACGTCGTCGAGTGGCGAACCGGCGACGGAACGATCTGCACGAACCTGGGATAGGCGTACGAACTCATCGGCACCGTCGGTCCATGAGTACAGGAACAGGAAGTACACCAGAGCATCGAGGATGGGAAGGCACACTTCTGCGTCGCTGTGCTGGTGGTGCCACTCCGCCGCCGTTCGAACGTGGTCCCATTCGGCGGCGACCTCGTCGCGAACCGCGACCTGATTCGAAGAACCCTCGAGGTCCGAGGACCGAGCCAGGAGGAAGTCGGCGTAGTGGTGTGCGTGTTGCTCCTCCAGGGCTGCACGTCGGTCTCCGAGCTTCTCGAGCGCGAAGTCTCGCACCAGTGGGTGGAGATCGAACCGATCGATACCGCTGCGTTGTACCAGTGACTTCTTCAGCAGATCGAACAGAGTCGACAGGCTGGTTCCCGCCACGGCGGAGGACGCTTCACGAGTGAAGGATGAAGGGAACACGCCGAGGCTCGCCAAGGCCTCCCTGCCGGCATCGTCGAGCAGGTTCCACGAGTAGTCGAACACGGCCCTAAGGCTGCGGTGCCGTTCGGGGATGTCACGTGCGGTCGCTTCCAGGAAGTCGAGGTTTTTCGAGATCTCGTCGGCGATCTGTCTCGTAGAGAGCATCGGGGTCCATGCCGCTGCCAGCTCGATTCCGAGTGGGTAGCGGCCGACCAGATCGCAGATGCGGTCGATGTTCGGATCGTCCTCATCGAGGGTGCCGCCTGCTTGGCGTGCGCGGTCCATGAGGAGCGCTGGGGCGTCGTTGTCTTCCGATGAGAAGCCTCCGACCTCGTGGATCCACTCGCTCTGAAGTCCGAGCCGTTCTCTGCTCGTCACGATCACGGTCGTGTCGGGCGCTTCGGTCAGGATCTCCTGGACGAATCCGGCGCTCTCCAGAAGATGCTCGAAGTTGTCGAGCACGAGCACCATCGGATACATGGCAAGTCGGTCGAGGACCTGCCGCTTTTCGGTGAACGAGGACGACAGCGTGTGGAAGTCGATGGTGAAGTCGAGGCTGTCCGCGAGTGTCTTGACCATCCCATCCACGGTGGAGACAGGAACGAGAGAGACGAAATGGGCAACGACGCGCCCTTCCTCGGCGCAACGGCGAGCCACCTCGACGGCGAGTCTGGTCTTGCCCGCACCACCGTGGCCCACGAGGGTGAGCATCCGGCGGGCTGGGTCGGCCACTTGACGGGCGAGGGAGGTGATCTCGGCGGTTCGTCCGATGAACGGTGTAGCGAATTCCGGCAGTTTGGCCGTTGTGGTGGTCAGGGTCCGGAGTGGTGGGAACGAGGAAGGCAGATCGGGAATCATCACCTGATGGATGCGTTCCGGCGTGCTCAAACCCCTCAGGAGATGTGTGCCCAGTGGCTGTGTGGTGAGTTCGTCGGGAAGGGACCGATAGACGAGCGCGTGAGTCGTGTCGGAAAGGAGGACTTGGCCGCCATGGCCCGCCGCCTCGATCCTGGCCACACGATTGACCTCAGGACCGTGGTAGTCGCCGTCCTGGGGCTCGATCGTGGCCGTGTGCAGGGCCATCCGCACTCCGAGGGCACCAACGACTGCCGGCCAATCGGCTCGACCCAGTGACGTGGCGGCCGTGACGGCTGCCAAGACGGCAGCTAGTGGCGAGTCGAATACTGCGAACATTCCGTCGCCGGTGTTCTTGACAACGACGCCCTTGTGGTCGGCAACCGAACCTGCGACGAGATCGTCGTGGAGAGCGAGAGCACGGCGCATGTCGTCGGGGAAGTTATCCCACAACCGGGTGCTTCCCTCGATGTCGGTGAACAAGAATGTCACCGTTCCACTCGGCAGGGCCACTGTTTCTCGCCTCCCGAAGACCCGCGCAGCCTAATAGGTGCGTGTGCTGTGAGCACAGCGCTCAACTGGACGGAGCCGAATGCCGATGCAATGGTGCCATGGCTCTCCAGGAAACAGCGGCCGGCGCGTTGATGAGGATCCGCCGGCTGGACACGTGCACCGACTGCAATGCCGACCTTCCGGCCGGTACGCTCGCCTACTGGGTCCGCTCCGAGCAGGTGGTCAGGTGTCTGCCGTGTTTCGACGCTAGAGCGCTTGCCACAAGGTCAGGGATCGATGGAAGCGTACCCGCTCTCGATCGGCGTGTCGCCGGCGACTCGGCTCAGAGGGAGTACGAGCGGAAGTGGGAGCGAGAACGGACGAGGCATGAGGAGACTGTCGCTGTCGATGCCGCGTGGAGGGAACGGATGCGCCGGGAACACCCGCTGCTCGGATCGACCATCGCAGTGCTGAAGCCCAAGCCATGAAGGCGTCGACCTAGTTCGATTGCCGACCTGACGTCTCAATGTGCGCGGGCCGGCCGATACGAGATGCACGGATCGCTCCCCACGCGTACCCTCGATCCATCCGCGACTGCACCATCGTCCGTGTCTTCACTCGAGGGAGCCTTGGGGGCAACCACCTCGGCGTGGTCACGGATCTGGCCGGGCTCGACACCAGTGCCATGCATCGCATCGCCGCGAACCTCGGGTTCTCCGAGACCACGTTCATCGAACCCCAACCCGATGGAGTACCGCTGGTGCGGATCTTCACCCCGGTGGACGAACTGCCGTTCGCCGGTCATCCACTCGTCGGTTCGGCCTGGGTCCTGAGCCAACAAAGGACGGGACCGACCAACCTGCGCTGTGGGATCGGTGACGTCGGGGTTCGCCGCGAGGGTGAGGTGGTCTGGGTCGATGCACCGATATCCGGACAAGGCTAGTCGACGCGAGCGATGTCCCCGGTTACCTCGAGCGCGGCAGGATTTCGGGTGTGATCGATGCCGGCCGTGTGATGATTCCGAAGGAGTATCTGATCGGGCGGTTCGCCACGTTCGATGAGGTCGCTCGGTCTCGAGCCCGACATGGAGGTGATGGCCGAGACGTTCGGAGTGCTGGTCTACGCACGAGATGGCAACGACGTCCTCGCCCGCTTCTTCGCTCCCGGGACGGGCGTCGATGAGGATCCCGCGACCGGCTCGGCCGCTGTGGCTCTTGCCACGTTGCTCTCGGCCGGAGGCGAGACATCGGGAGAACTCGCAATCCGTCAGGGAGAGTCGATCGGACATCCATCGACCATCCAGTTGCGCTGGTCGGGCGACACTGCGTCGATCGGTGGGACGGTCGTGTTGGACGAGGTGCGCCGCCTGGAGATGTGAGGGGCCGCCCTCGTCACATAGGTGCTCAATCCTGCCGGCAGTGACGGGACCGGGCTGTTCTACGCCGGACCCTCCCTGAATCCGAGCGACTCGTAGAGGCTTCGGGCGGCCGTGTTGTCCGCTCCGACGCGAAGCGCCACGGCCACAGCTCCCGCCTCGCGGAGGGTCGCCATGCACTCGTTGAGCAGGAGGCGCGCCAGCCCCCGCCGTCGGTACCTGCGGGCAGTGAACAGCTCGATGATGAATGGAGCGTCCGGCGTCCTGTCCCATGGTGCCCGGCGGGACGTCATGTTCACCGCAACGATCCAACCGTCATGCTCCACCACCGGGGATGCCTCGAACCAGAACTCGCCGTAGTCGCCATTGAATGACGCCTCTATGTCGGCGATGGCCTCGTCGAGCGTTTCGCAGGCATCGCCGGGGTCGTAAGCCTCGAAGTAGAGATGCCCCAGCGGGTCACGGTCCGCTCGGGTGCAGGCGCGAACCTGAAACCCCGGCGGAATGGCTGGATGGGAGTGCGATCTGAGGTCGGCTACGAGCGTCAGCATTGATTGCGATTCTCGCAGGCGATGGATGCTCCGACGCGGCCCGACGGATCTTGCCCATGGCACTGGCAAGCTCCCTGGCCCGGTCGGGCCCCAGCGTATCGAACACGAGGCGCCGAACCTGGTCGAAATGGCCGGCCGAAGCTTCACGAACCCGTACCACACCGGTCTCGGTGAGCACGGCCTCGACGCCCCGACCATCGGCAGCACTTCGGGATCGCAGCACAAGCCCATCCTGCTCCAGACGTGTGATGGCATGGGTGAGTCTGCTGGGGGAGTAGCCCACGTCGAGAGCCAGATCGGACATGCGCATTGTACGGTTCGCCGCCCGATGGAGGCGGCTCAGGATCTCATAGTCGTCGTGACTGATCCCGGCCCGGTTCCTGAGATCACGGTCGAGGGCATTGAGCAGCGATCGCATCCCCTCGATCACCTCGAGCCAGCTCCGCAACTCTGCCCTGTTCAACATGGAAACCCATCGGGAATAATTGAAACTTCAAGTACATTGTAGTGGACAGAAGGAGTAGAAATGGCAATCCACCGACTGAATCACGCTGTGCTGTACGTGCGAGACGCGAATGCTTCCGCTGAGTTCTATGCGGAGGTGTTGGGGTTCCGACGCCTCCCCTTCGAGTTCCCGGGTGCGGTGTTCATGCAGGCGCCGGACTCGCACAACGATCATGACCTCGGGCTCTTCTCAATCGGTGAAGGGAGCGGCGGAGTCGCCGGCCGGGCGTGGGGCCGTTGGCCTCTATCACCTCGCATGGGAGGTGGACACCCTCACGGACCTCGCCGAGATCGCCAAGAGGCTCGTCGATCATAAGGCGCTGGTCGGGGCGACCGACCATGGAACCACGAAGGCTCTGTATGGCCGTGATCCCGACGGGCTCGAGTTCGAGGTCTGCTGGCTGGTCCCAGCCGATCTCGTTCCTGAGGGCGCTACGCCGACTTCACGCCGGCTCGATCTGGACGCGGAGATCGCCCGGTACGGGGCTGACGCCCATGGCGGCATCGGGGTGAGCCGTGCGGTGGTTTCTTGAGTGATTCGCAATACGAGAGCCACGACCGTCGACGAGCGGTATCGGAGAGGCGCGATCGTGGAACAAACGGACCGATAGGTCAGTTCAGATGGTCGAGAGCCATGCTTGAGGACCGTAGGCAGAGGCGCTGATGGGATCAGCGCCTCTGCTCGGTCCGCTCAGCCGCAGGCTCGTAGCTGTCGCACTCGCACTTGGGTACGGTGCAGGCTTCGTCTCGGTGGTGTTCCAACTGAGGATGGCCGCATCGTGTGCAGCGTCTACGGGATCCATCGACGTGTCTAGTGTTCTTGCCGGGCATTCTCACCTCCCGGTTGACGGCTTTGTGCCGTCTTCGGGTGCTTCGATGCCCAGCTCGTCGAAGATTCGCTGGCGCTCCTGAGTGTAGGTTGCGTCAGCGACTCCGCCGGCCGCGTGCCGTTCGCTCAGCAGCCGGAAGTCGTTCAAGAGCTTCGCCTCGTCAGCGGATTCCAGGCTCTCTGCTTCGGCAGCGATGGTGTCGCGTCTGAGCTGCTTCGCCTCTTTGCGCTGAGCGCGAGCTCGCTCTCGTTGACGCTTACCCATCGCCTCTCGTGAGCGGGTCATCTCGCGAGCAATACAGGTTCGATGGCCTTCTTGGAACCCTCCCGGGTGGAGGACACTACCTTCGGGCCGTGCGGGGCCTGGCCTCGTTGACGGTCAGACGGCGCCCGTTCCAGTCGTAGCCGTCGAGACGCTCGATGGCCTTGGCTCCCTGCGCAGCGTCAGTCAGTTCGATGAACCCGAAACCCCGCGACCTGCCTGTGTCACGGTCGGTGATGACGCTCGCCGATTCGATGCTGCCGTAGTCGGCGAAGAGCGTACGAAGGTCGCTCTCACGAGCGTCGAATGGGAGATTCCCTACGTAGATATTCATGGACGTTCCTCTCCTCGGTGGGAAACGCTCTCGTTTCCCTCTGTGTAGTTGTTCCGGACCGACTCCGCCGCAGTCCAGTCCGAAGAAGGAGAGAAGCTAGCCACCGCCGAAGCAGCTACGTATAGCCTACCAGACTCGGTCAGCATGCAAGACGGTGGCGTGACCAGCGCTCCGGCTCACTGCTCACGGCGACCCCACGGTTCCCGAAGTTGGCTGCGCTGCAGCTGGCAGCACTCATCCAGCAGACCCTCATGCTGAAGGCTCTTCCCGACATTCCCGGCTGGGAACTCCGACACCAGGGCGACGGTTGATGAGCCCTTGCTGGCACCGTTGTACGCGGGGATCGTTCTGAGATCGCTACGGCTCCGGCGACAGGGTTGGCGATGTGGGCGTTACGAGATCGTCGCGTTGTCGCGACATCCTTGTCCATGGCCCCGTGTCGAAGGTTACGATGCGGATCTGGCTCAGGATTGGTGACGCGATGTCGCTGGAAGTGGAGCTGATCGGATCGCCGGTCGTCACAGTCGACAACGTGCTGGGATCGTCATCTCTGACGATGCCGATGCTCAGACCAAGGCCGCCGGCGAGATGTAGGAATGGCTAGCCGAGTCCTTGGAAGCGACCGAGATCTTCGCGAGCCTGACTGGACTGGATGTGTGGGAGCCGGAGTTGTGGCGATTGATGGAGTGGTGAGGGTCGAATTGTGAGTACCGCACACGTGGTAGGGGCGGGTCCGAACGGTCTGTCCGCAGCGATCGCTCTGCGGCAGGCGGGCTGGTCGGTGACCGTTCTGGAGCGGGCCGAGACGGTCGGTGGGGCCGCACGCTCCGAAGCGGTCACACTGCCCGGGTTTATGCACGACATAGGTGCCGGCGTTCATCCGTTCGGCGCGGCATCACCGTTCTTCGCGTCACTTCCACTGAGTGATCACGGGCTTGCGTGGGCTCAACCCGATATCCCTCTTGCCCATCCGCTCGACGGTGGTCGGGCGGCAGTCGTGTACCGGTCGCTCGACGAGACCGTGGAAGGCCTCAAGGAAGACGGGCGGACCTACCGCCGCATGGTCGGACAGGTGGTCGCGGACTGGGCCGATCTCGAGCCATTCATCCTCGGTCCTCTCGCCCAGGTTCCCCGCCACCCCATTCGGCTCGGCGTGTTCGGCCTCACCGCACTGCAACCGGTTTCATGGGTGCTGCGTGGAGTTCGTACCGATGAGGCACGGGGGCTGTTCGCCGGCCTCGCAGCCCACGCGCCGATGCCAATGGACCGGCTCGCCAACACGGCCGTTGGAGCGGCGCTCGCAGCGTGCGCCCACCGTGGAGGGTGGCCGGTCGCTCGAGGTGGCTCACAATCGATCGTCGACAGCCTCGCCTCCTACCTCGTCTCCATCGGCGGCGAGATCGCCACCGGGATAGAGGTGACCGACCTGTCAGATCTCAATGGCACCGTGGTACTCGACACAGGACCGAGAGCCGCTGCCCGTATCGCGAGCAGCCGACTTCCGGACCAACTTCGTGAGCGCTTCGCCACGTACGAGCACGGGCCCGGGGTCTTCAAGATGGACTTCGCCCTGGCCGGGCCGATCCCGTGGGAGTCGGAGCCGTGCCGACGAGCAGGCACGCTCCACATTGGTGGAACGGCAGAGGAGATCGCAGCGGCGGAGCGTGCCGTCTGGGAGGGGCGCCCGCCGGAGCATCCGTTCATCATCGCTGCTCAGCCGACGGTGGCCGATTCGAGCCGCGCACCCGAAGGTCGTCATGTCTTCTGGGCGTACTGCAGGGTTCCCAACGATTCCGAGGTGGACATGACCGACGTCATCGAACGCCAGATCGAACGATTCGCGCCCGGGTTCTGTGACCTCATCCTCGACCGCCACGTCATGACGCCGCGCCAGCTGGAACAGTGGAATCCGAATCTGGTCGGCGGGGATATCGCAGGCGGTCGCACGGACCGGCTGCGGGCGATCATCCGACCTCGACCGGCGATCGATCCATATCGGCTCGCCGACGGACTGTACCTGTGCTCGTCGTCGACGCCGCCGGGACCCGGCGTTCACGGCATGGCGGGTTTCAAAGCCGCGCAATCGGTGATGCGTCACACCTAGGAGTCGCTGTCTGAACGGACCCATACACCCGTCGAAGTGAGGGCGTCACTCGCTCTTCCCTATCCAGATGCCGACGAACGAGGGCATGGTCCCGTCGGCCCGTGACGGAAATGCTACGAGGAGACGACGTTGACGAGCTTGGGGGCCCTGACGATGATCGTTCGGACTCCGCCCTTGGTTGCCGATACCACCTTCGGGAGCGCGAGCACGCGCGTACCAAGTTCGTCTTCTGTGATGTGCGCCGGCACTTCGATCCGGTCGCGGACCTTGCCATTGATCTGCACGACGCAGGTGACCGTTTCGGCGACGAGCA
Source organism: uncultured bacterium (assembly GCA_963827865.1). Lineage (GTDB taxonomy): Bacteria > Actinomycetota > Acidimicrobiia > Spongiisociales > UBA4744 > CAYLHS01. The sequence continues at coordinate 52,573 of CAWHCO010000006.1, forward strand.
GATTCGTGTCGGCGACCGGAAACGGCTCGTAGGTCAGCGTCTTGGGGTGACCGAGCCGGTTCCACAGCTCCTCCGCGATGTGGGGTGCCAGCGGGGCGACCATCAACACTAGGGTCTCGGCCGCCTCGCGCGGTACCCGATCGAGTTTGGTGAGCGCGTTCACCAGCTCGGTGAGCCGCGCGATAGCCGTGTTGAACGACAGGTGCGTGTAGTCATACCGAACGGCGTCGATCGTCCGGTGAAGCACCCTGAGCGTCTCGCTATCGGGTGGATCGTCGGCCACGACGATATCGCCGGTGTCCTCGTCGATGATGGTGCGCCAGAGCCGTTGCAGGAACCGTTGGCTTCCGACAACGGCCCTTGTCTCCCACGGTTTCGACTGGTCGAGCGGCCCCATTCCCATCTCGTAGAGGCGAAACGTGTCGGCACCGTAGGCGGCGTACAGCTCGTCGGGGCTCACCGTGTTCTTCAAAGACTTGCCCATCTTTCCGAACTCCCGGACGACCGGTTCGTCATGCCACCTGAATCCACTATCGGGATCCTCCTGGACCTCATCGGCAGGAACATGCTGCCCGCGGGCGTCCGTGAACGCCGACGCTTGGATGTAGCCCTGAGAGAAGTACGTGCGGAACGGCTCGTCGCTGGAGAGATACCCGAGGTCGTGCAGCACCTTGTGCCAGAACCGCGCGTAGAGCAGATGCAACACGGCGTGTTCAACGCCACCCACGTAGAGGTCGACCCCGCCGGGATCGCGGGTGCCGGGAACGACGGGTTCGTCGTGAGGTCCCATCCAGTACGCCTCGTTCTTCGGATCGACGAGTGCCTCGTCGTTGGCGGGGTCGAGGTATCGGAGGTAGTACCAGCAGGACCCTGCCCACTGGGGCATGACGTTGGTGTCTCGCCGGAAGTGACGCCGGCCATTGCCGTCGCCCAGATCCAGCTCGACGTTCACCCAGTCCTGGTTGTGCGCGAGCGGCGCCTCGAGTTCGGCGTCGGCGTCGTCCGGATCGAAGGTGGCCGGTGTGTAGTCGGGTACTTCGGGCAGTTCCACAGGGAGCATCGAATCGGGGACGGCATGGGCGATGCCGTCGTCGTCGAACAACACAGGGAATGGTTCCCCCCAGTAGCGCTGTCGGGCGAACAGCCAATCGCGAAGCTTGTAGGTGACGGCGGCCGCGCCGACGCCTTTCGCAGTCAGCCAATCGATGATGACCGCCTTGGCGGCGTCGATTCCCAGGTCGTTGAGGCTGACCTCGCCATTGGCCGAGTTGATCGCAGGACCTTCACCGACGTACGCCTGGTCACGTGGATGTCCCTCGGGTGGCTCGACCGTGCGCACGATCGGCAGGTGGAACTTCTCTGCGAAATCCCAGTCGCGCTGGTCCTCTCCCGGCACACCCATGACCGCCCCGGTGCCGTACCCCATCAGCACGTAGTCGGCGACGAACACGGGGATACTTTCGCCGGTCGCGGGATTGGTCGCGTACCCGCCAGTGAAGACACCCGTCTTGTCCTTGGCTTCTGCCTGACGTTCGATGTCGGTCCTGCCGGCGGCGAGACGGCGGTAGACGTCGACCGCCCCGATGGGGGTGGCGGCGCCTGCCGTCCACGACTCGTCGGTCCCCGAGGGCCATCGGCCGCTTGGCATGAGCGAATCGACGAGTGGGTGCTCGGGGGCGAGCACCATGAACGTCGTTCCGAACAGGGTGTCGGGCCTGGTCGTGAACACCTCGATCGGTCCACCGTCGGAGGGGAACACGATGCGTGCACCCTGGCTGCGCCCGATCCAGTTGCGTTGCATGACCTTGACGTTCTCTGGCCACTCCACCCGATCGAGATCGTCGGCGAGACGGTCCGCGTACGCGGTGATCCGCATCACCCACTGGCGCAGGTTGCGTTTGAACACCGGGAAATTGCCGCGGTCCGAGCGCCCGTCGTTGGTGACCTCCTCGTTGGCGAGCACCGTGCCGAGTCCAGGACACCAGTTGACCGGCGCCTCGGCCGTGTGCACGAGACGGTACCCATCGACGACCTCCGCCCGCTCGACGGGTGTCAGCTCGTCCCATGGGCGTCCGTCCGGTGTGGGGCGAGTTTCAGATTCGAATTGGGCAACGAGGTCGGCGATTGGTCTCGCCCGACCGGTTCCCCCGGCAGGGCGGGTGGCGGTCTCGTCGTACCAGGCGTCGAAGATCTGCGTGAAGATCCACTGGGTCCACCGATAGTAGGAAGGGTCGATCGTTCTCACCGAGCGGCGGTTGTCGTGACCCAGCCCGAGTCGTCGAAGTTGTCGCGACATGATCGCGATGTTCTCCTCGGTCGTGTCGCGCGGGTGGCGGCCGGTCTCGATGGCGTACTGCTCGGCAGGCAGACCGAAGGCGTCGTAGCCGAGACAGTGCAGGACGTTCACGCCGAGCATCCGGTTGAAACGCGCGTACACGTCGGTGGCGATGTAGCCGATCGGGTGGCCGACATGCAGGCCGGCTCCGCTCGGGTAGGGGAACATGTCGAGGATCAGGAGATGACCGTCGAACGTCGCCACCTCATCCGGCTCGGCCCACGGCCCTGCAGGATTGGGCGCGTGGAACGTGCCTTCGGCCTCCCAGCGATCCTGCCAGGCCTGCTCGATGCGGCCCGCAAGCTCTGCCGTGTAGCGATGTTCGGTCATGTCACTCCATAAGAAAACCCCTCCGGGGGAGGGGTACGCCGCGTCCGACCGTCGGTCAGCGCGGCCCGGGAAGAAGCAGGGTGTAGGTCATTCCGAGGACAGCGTACCGCATTCCTATGCCGGCAGGACCAGCTCGGCAACTGCCAACGAAAGCGGGGGCCGAGCCGCTAGGTTTCGAGGTGTGACGGGGTTGTTCGGTCGAAGGGTTCAGGGGAGTCTGTTTCTCCTTCCGTTGACGGTCATAGGCGTCTGCTCGGCTGCCGCGGTCCTCGTCCTGCTCCTCGAATCCCGGGCGGTGGAACCCGGCTTGCCATTCCTGCTCGCGACGACGGTGAGTGGCGGCCGCGTCATCGTTACCACCGTCGCGGGCGCCACCATCACCGTCGCTGCGATCGTCTTCTCGATCACCGCATTATCGACTCAGATGGCCGCCAACCAGTACTCCCCCCGGGCGCTGCGTGGCTTCTTCGAGGATCCGTTCCAGCAAGTGGTGCTGGGACTCGTCGTCGGCACATTCATCTACTCGTTGCTGGTGCTCGGAGGTCTTGGTGCCGTGATGGATGATGGTGCCGACCCGGCGCGGAGTGCGTCGGTGACGCTCGCCATCGTGCTGGGGGTCGCGTCGGTCATCGGCATCGTCGCCTATCTGGATCACTCATTGCGGCGGGTACAGATCGACGCCGTCGTTCAGCGCATCGCGGGCGCGGCACTGGAAGCGGTTCGTCGTGAGCATCGAGAAACCGGTGACGCGAAGCCGTCACCCGAGGGAGCGGCTACTCCGCATGGCGAGCCACTGAAAGTCGTCGGCGATCGGTCAGGATGGATTCTTCACATCGATGCACGGACGCTCGCCGCCGCACTGCCCGAGAACTCGATGGCAAGGGTCGGTGTCCGACTGGGAGAGCCGGTGTCGGTGGGGGATCGACTCGTCACGATCTGGCCCGACCCCGACGGCGACGCTCGCCTCGTTCGCAAGGTTCGTCGTTCGATCAGAGCCGGGAGGGAACGATCCGTCGCGAACAACCCAGCCTTCGGGATTCGGCTCCTCGTTGACATTGCCCTGAAAGCGCTTTCGCCAGGGGTGAACGACCCGACCACGGCGGTGGATGTCATTCACCACCTCAAGGTGCCCATCCGTGAGATCCTGATCTCCGAGCCTCCCACACGTGTGTTCAGCGGCCCGAAGGGCCAGCGCGTATTCCTTGCCGAGACACCGTCCCGGTCGGACTTCGTCCATGGGGCGTTCTCCGAGATTCGGCTCGAATCATCCGGTCAACCGTTCGTTCTCAAAGCCCTCATCGAGGTCCTCGGAGACCTCGTCGACGAACTCGATGCTGCCGGGCTCACCGGACGTGTCGACGCGCTGAAGGAGGAAGTCGCCCTGACGGTTGAAGCGGCAAAGAACTCGGGCATGCCGCAACAGGACACCGCAAGGGTGCTCAGATCGGTCGAGTGACGGTCACCCCTGAGCGGTATGCAGCACCGCCTGCGCGCCCACGAGCACGTACTTGACGACGCGGGGTCGCGGGGGATTGCATCGTCGACCTCTCAGGAGGTAGCTCGTGCCTCAACCGGCTCAGCAGACGTCTTGACCGGGCGAACACCTCTGACGAACAGCACGAGCACCGGTATGACATAGGCGAGCCAAGCCGACAACTCGAGCCACGTTGTCCGCGGTGAGAAGTTGAACGTGCCCTTCAGGAAGGTCCCGTACCACGAGCCAGGAGGAACGGTTGCGGAAACGTCGAACGCCAGGGCGTTCAGGCCAGAAAGAAGGCCGGCTTCCTGGAGGTCGTGGAATCCATATGACAACACGCCGGCTGCGACGATCACGAGGAGACCGCCCGTTACGGCGAAGAACCGTCGAAGGTCGAGCTTGATCGCTCCCAGGTAGATCAGCACTCCGAGGGCAGTCGCGGTGAGTAGCCCAAGTACAGCACCAACCAGGGGGTGCGTGGTGGAGCCTGTCGCCTTCGTGGTGCTCCACAGAAAGAGCGCGGTCTCCAGACCCTCCCTGCCGACAGCGAGGAATGACAGCAGGCCGAGACTCCACCATCCTCGTCCGGCGGCCCTGTCGACGCGGCTTTCGAGTTCTCCTCGCAGGAGGCGTGATGTACGTGCCATCCAGAAGATCATCCAGGTGACGAAGCCGACCGCGATGATCGATGCGCCACCCCCGATGGCCTCCTGGGCCTCGGAACTCAGCCCCCGAGGTCCGAACGTCAGGACGGCTCCGGCCGCCAGGGAGACGGCAATCGCTGCTGCTGCTCCGAGCCACACCCTGTAGACGAGTCCCGCACTCTCTGACTTGACGAGGTAGGCAACCAGGATGCCCACGACGAGTGCTGCTTCGAGGCCCTCCCGCAGGCCGATGAGGTAGTTGGCGATCATCCCGCTCCCGCGACTTTGTTAGTCATGGCTAACTTAAGTGGTTAGGTTGGCCTAATCCAATCGGACTTGGTGTTCGTTCGATGCGTGCCCGTGGAGCGGCGGTCGATGTGTCGTCATGCAACGGGGCTGACGGCGACACCTGCCGCGATCTGTGCCGACAGGTGCACCCGCCCTCGGGGTGTCTCGACGAGGCATCCCTTTGACCCGATCGCGAGCAGTGTGATCTCGACGCCGTCGGTCAGTCCTTCGTCGACCAGAAACGATCGGATGGCAGAGTCTCCGACAACACGCGTCACGCGGGCCCGCCGATCTGCTTCCAGGTCGGTCAGGGGCATCTCGAACGCCGTGGACTCCGATGTACTGTCGGCGGCCGGAATCGGTTTTCCCGCCGGACCCACCCTTGGATCCCCGAGGAAGTGGGCGAGTCGACCGGCGACCTCGATGGGGGTGATGTGCTCGAACTCACAGGCCACCGTATCTGCGGCTGCCGCGGTGAGGCCGAGGTGTTCGGCGAGGAATAGCGCCCACAATCGTCGCCGTCGGAGCACGCTGTTGGCGATTGCGGTGCCGTCCTGTGTCAGCGTTACACCGTGGTAGGGCTCGTACTCGATGAATCCGCGGCCGACCAGCTTCTTCGCCATCTCGTTTGCAGACACCCGGGAAACCGAGAGCGACTCGGCCAGCGAGGGCAGGGGGACCGGAGCCAAGTGCCCGTCCTCGATGGCGCGAGCCACCGTGATGAGGAACATCTCTTCGCTTTCGGATGTGCTCCTGGAAACAGCGGCAGGGTCGGTACCCGTCGCCGCTTCATCTCGAATCGACAAGGTACTGCTCGCTTCCTTGGTGACGCGACGAGGTTACCGAGTCGACGCGTGGCCGCGCTGCAACAACGGGTCGACCATGGGCCCTGCTACCGGCGCGGCACCGGATCACAAGGATCGGGACGAGCCGTGTAGCCTTCTCCGGAGTCGCAAGGGGGAAGATGGGATTCCGTCGAAGAGCGAGTGTTGCATTCACCCTTGCGGTCGCGCTCGTGATGACGACGGCGACCGGCGCTCAGGCAACGTCCGATCCCTACGCGGGCGATCCGAACCACCTCGTCCCGTTCCGGGATACTGTCACTACGACGTATTCGCTGGGTCGGGACGTCTGGGAAGTGTGGATCTGCGACGTGCCGGAGTGGGACACCTCCCTCGATGCGCGGTCGGTGACCGATGATCTCAATGCCCACATTGCCCCCTACTACGAGTGGCTCTCGGAAGGTCGCTACCAGCCTGTATTCCGGGTCGGGGGGACCGTTGAGTCCGACGACATCATCCCCAAGGACCCGTTCGCTGCCGCCTACTGGTCGCCACCGTGGGCGCCAGGGTGCGAAGCGCTGGTTGCAGCAGCATCCACCTCGAAGCCGGACGGGGTGGTGATCGTCACGAACGGCGGGTATGGCGCCGGATACGGAAACCCGGGGTGGTTCTGCGTGGACACCGTCGGTGGGTGTGCCGCCTACTTCACCGACCTCGCCGCCTATCCGGGGAGTGGCCGGAGCATCATCGTCGGCGCCGGAGCGGTTACGACGATTCCTCCCTACCTAGGCGCGGCGTGGAACACCGTGGCCCATGAGATCGGCCACGCCATCTGGTGGCCCCACTCATTCGGGGGGTTGACGTCGAGTCCTGCAGGTGGCGTCTTCGAGTATGACAACCCGGTCGACAACATGAGCGGGTACGAGGTGGTTGGCGAACCGATCGGCACCACCGGATACAACCGCTACGCGGCAGGCTGGATCGACCCCACGGAGGTCGGCATCTACGACGGTGGAACGAAGACGTTTCGGCTGGCGGCCGTAGGTGGCGACGGGTACGGGATGGTGGTGGTCCCGGATGGTGCGGACGGCTACTTCTACGAGCTGGACTACCGGGCGGCCGACTCGTGGGACGCCTCGGTGCTCGAGAGTGGTGTCGAGGTGTACTTGGTCGATTCGAGACGGTCTGCCTGCTCGGGAGGCGGCTGGCTGCCGGATACCTACCCGTGCTTCGGTACTGAGACCAGAGTCGCCCAGATCCCGGCCGAGTCGACGACCTCGGGCACATCCCACGTGCACGGTGTCGGTGAGACGTTCTCGCTCGGTCTGTACTCGATCACCATCCTCCAGGATGGTGCCGGCAAGGTGTATGTGCGGCTCACCGACGGCAACTATGTGGGCCGCTTTGTCGATGACGACGGCAACTTCCACGAGGCGAACATCGAGGCGATCGCGTTCGCCGGGCTCACAAACGGGTGCGACCCGCCTGCGAACGACAGGTACTGCCCGAGCGAGCTCGTATCCAGGGCCTCCATGGCAGCGTTCTTGATTCGGGCGATCGGGGAGGATGTCAGCTCGGTGCCGTACCACGGGTACTTCGCCGATGTCCCCGCCGGTCAGTGGTACACGCCGTACGTCGAGCGTCTGTACGAGTTGGGGATCGCGACCGGCTACGGGGATCACACCTACCGCCCTGACCGCTCGGTGTCGCGGGCCGAGATGGCCGCGTTCCTCGTCCGGGCGTTCGACCACACCCCAGATCTCGGAACTGCACGGGGCGTGTTCACGGATGTGGATCCCAGCGCCTGGTACGCGCCATCCGCCGAGCTGATCTATGACCTCGGCATCACGACGGGATGCTCGACCAGTCCACGTGCGTACTGCCCCGACCTGATGGTCCCACGGGACCAGATGGCCTCATTCCTCGCAAGGGCACTCGGGATCGCAAGCTGAGCATCCATCCTCCTCGAGGATGATCGAGCGATCCGTCTCGAGGGGACGACCGGCACGAGTGTCCTCTGTACGAGCGAGAGAGCGCCGGCATGCCTGGACGTGCTTCGAGCCATCGGCTACGAATGATCGCTGATAGGGTCACCACAACCCTCCCCATCCGTTCGAGGGGTTCGAAGGCCGCAGTCGGTTGTCGTGGCCCCTGGCTCTCCGAAATCGATCGACTCGCGGCCCTGCAGAAGCTGCCGGCCGGTGGTAGGTTCCCGCATCGTGAGCAGTGGAGCAACGGGAGGATCAGACATTCGACGCCGAGCAATGATGACGATCGTCGCGTTCGGCATCGTCAGCTTGCTCGCCGACATTGTCTACGAGGGTGCGCGAAGCGTTATCGGCCCCTACCTGTTGACCCTTGGTGCGACGGCCGGCGTGGTCGGGGTGGTCGCCGGTGCTGGCGAGTTCGCCGGCTATGCCCTGCGCTCGGTCACAGGGTTCGTCGCGGACCGAACCCGCGCCTACTGGACGTTGACGATCGCCGGGTATGCACTCACCGTGATCGCCGTACCGCTCCTCGGACTCGTCGGTCGTGTCGACCTCGCCCTCGCCCTCGTCGTGGCCGAACGGCTTGGCAAGGCGGTCCGCTCGCCGGCGAGGGACGCGTTGCTCGCCGACGCCGCCGAGCCGCTCGGTATGGGATGGGGATTCGGTCTCCACGAAGCCCTCGATCAGACGGGGGCCGTTACCGGCCCAATACTGCTGGCGGCCATCCTCGCCGCGAAGCAGAACGACTACCGGTTCGCGTTCCTCGTGCTCGCCATTCCGGGAGCGCTGACTTTGATCGCACTCTTGGTCGCGCGGAGACAGATGCCTGCCGGGCCCCATGCCTCCCCGTCGAACGGCGCCGGATCGCGCCGGCTCGGAAACGACACTGCACGCCGCTACCTGGTCTTTGTCTTCTTCGCAGCGATCGGCTTTGCTCCGTTTCCATTGATCGCTTTTCACCTCAGCGATCGGCACATCGTCGGCGATCCACAGATTCCCCTGATGTTCGCCCTCGCGATGGCCGTGGATGCGCTGGCCGCACTGATCTCGGGCAAGTTCTACGACAGACGGGGGCTTCGTGTGCTGATCGTCATGCCGTTCTTCACCATGCTCGCGCTGTTCTCGTTCACGTCGACGCCGTGGGTGGGGTGGGCGGCAATGGTCGCATGGGGTGCTTCGATGGGCGTGCAGGAGTCCACGATGCGGGCTGCCGTCGCCACCCTCTCGCCATCCACGCGTCGAGCGACCGCCTACGGGATCTTCAACACCTCCTATGGGATCGCCCTGTTGGCGGGCGGGGCGACGCTCGGGTTCCTCTATGAACGATCCTTGGCCGTGATGGTCGCGTTCGCGATCGCCGTGCAGATCGCTGCGTTCCTCGTGCTTCGTCCGATTGTGACAACAGGAGAGCCCCCAGGCTGATCCCGGAGGCTCCCCGTCCGCTGGTTGCGGACCGCGTCCTGGTGGACCCGGGACAGACTGCGATAGCCAGAACCCCACTTCGGCTCCTGCCCCGAGTCCTCTCCAGTAGGGAAGTCGTCCCGCACGGTGGAGGAGAGACTCAATGTCTTTTGCCTGGCCGAGACGGTACGGGTCGGACGTGAACGACAGAACGTGGGATGAACCCCCTTGGATCTTTGAAGAAAAGCGAGCTAGGTAAGATTCGCAGGCCAGGGGTGAAGCCCCGAACCACGCCTCGACCAAGGAACCGTTCCCATGACCACGGAGCCCTCGCTTCCCACCGGCCTCGCCGCGTGGAAGGCACTCGAAACGCACCACGAGCGAATCGCCAAACACCATCTACGGGATCTCTTCGCGAACGACCCGGACCGAACCCAACGGATGACCTTCGACGCCGTTGGCCTCACTGCCGACTTCTCGAAGCATCTGGTCGACTCCCAGATCCTCACGTCGCTGGTGGAGCTGGCCCACCAGGCCGGCCTTGCAGAACGGATCGAAGCGATGTTCGAAGGCGCACGCATCAACGTGTCGGAAGACCGATCTGTGCTCCACACGGCCCTCCGCCTCCCGCGAGACGCGACGCTGGTCGTCGACGGAGTGGATGTCGTCGCCGAAGTGCACGAGACGCTCGACAGATTGGCGTCGTTCGCCGACGAGATCAGATCGGGCGCATGGAAGGGCGCGACCGGCCGTCCCATTCGCAACACCATCAACATCGGAATCGGTGGATCCGATCTGGGTCCGGTCATGGCGCACGAGGCGCTTCTCGCCTACAGCAGACGCGACCTTCACTTTCGGTTCGTGTCCAACGTCGATACCACCGACCTCCAAGAGGCCATCGGTGATCTCGATCCCGCCGAGACCCTCTTCGTCGTCGCCTCCAAGACCTTCGCGACACTCGAGACGATGACCAATGCCGCCGCGGCGCGCGACTGGGTTGTGAGAGCGCTCGGATCGGACTCGGTCGCCAAGCACTTCGTCGCCGTCTCAACCAACGAAGAGAGGGTCAAAGCGTTCGGCATCGATCCCGACCACATGTTCGGGTTCTGGGACTGGGTCGGTGGCCGCTACTCGATGGATTCCGCAATCGGATTATCGATCATGATCGCCATCGGGCCGGAGCGGTTCCGTGAGATGCTCGCCGGTTTCCACGCCATGGACGAGCACTTCCGGTCGACCCCGTTCGAACAGAACCTCCCCGTGCTCATGGGGATGCTGTCGGTCTGGTATCGGAACTTCTTCGGTGTCCAGTCCGCTGCTGTCATTCCCTACGCCCAGTACCTGAACCGGTTTCCCGCCTACCTTCAACAGCTCACCATGGAATCGAATGGCAAGCGGGTCACGGCGGGCGGGAGCCCTGTCTCGGGGGACACCGGACCTGTCTTCTGGGGCGAGCCCGGTACCAACGGTCAGCACAGCTTCTTTCAGCTTCTCCACCAGGGCACCACGGCGATTCCCGTGGACCTGATCGGCTTCGCCATGTCACCCCAAGGAGAACGCCAGGATCTGCTGATGGCCAACATGCTCGCCCAGGCCCGTGCCCTCGCGTTCGGCAAGACCGCCGAGGAAGTCCAGGCGGAAGGGACCGATCCGGCGATCGTTCCGCACAGGGTCATGCCGGGGAACCGGCCGACAACCGTGATCATGGCCCGAGTCCTCGACCCGTACCGCCTCGGGACACTCGTCGCGCTGTACGAGCACAGCGTGTTCACCCAAGGGACCGTGTGGGGGATCGACTCGTTTGATCAGTGGGGCGTCGAACTTGGCAAGACACTCGCCGTACAGATCGCACCGATGCTGAAGGGTGAGCAGGAACCCGCCTTCGACACCTCCACCAACAGTCTCATTGAACGTTATCTCGCCTTGCAGAAGGAGACATCATGAGCACCGACCGACCGATGCAGCTCGGAATGATCGGACTGGGACGCATGGGCGCCAACCTCGTCCGGCGCCTCACCGCCGACGGACATCGCTGTGTCGCGTTCGATGTCAATCACGACGCAGTGGCGGCGCTCGAGAAAGAGGGTGTCCAAGGGGTCCGGTCACTCGAGGAGTTCGCTGCGGCCCTCTCTGCGCCGCGGGCAGTGTGGGTGATGGTGCCGGCAGCCATAGTTGGCAAGGTCGTCGACCAACTCGCCGGCGTGTTGGAGCCGGGCGACATCATCATCGACGGGGGGAACTCGTACTACCGCGACGACATCACCCGCCACGCCAACCTGAAGGTGAAGGGCATCCACTTCGTCGACTGCGGCACGAGCGGCGGCGTGTGGGGCCTCGAGCGCGGCTACAGCCTCATGATCGGCGGTGACGACGAGCCCGTTCAACACCTCGACCCGATCTTCAAGTCGATCGCTCCCGGGGTTGGAACTGCAGAGCCGACGCCGAACAGGACACGCACCGACGGGACGGCGCCTGATGGCTACCACCACTGCGGTCCGTCCGGTGCAGGGCACTTCGTGAAGATGGTCCACAACGGTGTCGAGTACGGGATGATGGCCTCCATCGCCGAAGGGCTCGCCATCATCAACGGTGCCGATGCTGGGATGCACACAACCGACGTCGACGCCGAAACCACACCGCTGCGGGACCCGGAGGCGTACCAGTACCAGATCGATGTGTCCGAGGTCGCCGAGGTGTGGCGGCGAGGCGCTGTGATCAGTTCGTGGCTCGTCGACCTCACCGCCAACGCTCTGGCCGAAGACCCGACCCTCTCCGGATTCGAAGGGCGAGTGTCCGACTCGGGCGAAGGTCGCTGGACGGCGATCGCGAGCATCGAGGAAGGTATCCCCGCACCCGTCATCACCACAGCTCTTCAGGAGCGATTCGCGTCACGCGGGTTGGCCGACTTCGCCGACCGGGCTCTGTCCGCGATGCGTCAGCAATTCGGCGGGCACGACGAGAAGAAGAGCTGAACGTGGAGATCCACTCAGAGGCCACCGCCGAGGCGGCAGCCGAGTGCGCAGCCGACCTGGTTGCAGAGGCCGCTCGCACGTCGGTGGCGGAACGAGGAGCCTTCACGATCGCTGTCAGTGGAGGCCACACACCGTGGCCGATGTTCCAGCGGCTCCGAACCGACAGGTCGTTTCCGTGGAAGCGGACGGTGTTCTTCCAGGTGGACGAGAGGATCGTTCCAAGGGACGATCCTGACCGCAACCTCGCGCACCTGGTCACGTCGTTGCCGGAGGCCGCAACGATCGAGCCGATGCCGGTTGATGATGATGATCTCGACGCGGCGTGCGATCGGTACGCTGCGTCGCTGCCGGATCGTTTCGACGTGATCCATCTGGGCCTCGGCGACGACGGGCACACGGCGTCGCTCGTGCCGGGCGATCCGGTACTCGAAGTCCGTGATCGTCGAGTGGCTCTCACCGGTGGTGTCTACATGGGGTACCGGAGGATGACGCTCACCTACCCGGCGCTGGCGGCTACCCAACAGGTGCTGTGGCTCGTCGCCGGGGTGAGCAAGCAGACGGCCGTGTCACGTCTCCTCGCCAGAGACCAGTCGATCCCCGCCGGTGGCGTCGACGCGTCACACGCCGTGCTCGTCGCCGATCGGGCAGCCCTCGGGTAGCCACGCACCGCAACCCAGGGCTCGGGGGTCTCAGTCGCCGGCGCCGGCGGCCGGTCGCGGATAGGCGGGCTGCCTGCCGGGAATCGGTGGCGGCGGGGTCGCGACGTTCGGTCCGGTGAACTGAGTTGTGTACAGCGTCGCGTAGGAACCACCGGCCGCCATCAGCTCGTCGTGGGTGCCGTGCTCAACGATCTGACCGTCCTCCATGACGAGGATGAGGTCAGCGTCGCGGATGGTCGACAGGCGGTGTGCGATCACGAAACTTGTCCGGTCGCTTCGCAGTGCCGCCATCGCGTGCTGCACCAGCAACTCGGTGCGGGTGTCGACCGAGCTGGTCGCCTCGTCGAGGATCAGCAGCGGAGGATTGGCAAGGAACGCCCGCGCGATAGTGAGGAGCTGCTTCTCACCAGCGCTGATGTTGGTGCCTTCGTCGTCGACGATCGTCTCGTACCCGTCCGGGAGGCTGTGCACGAACCGATCGACGAACGTCGCCTTGGCCGCCTCGAGCATCTCCTCCTCGGTGGCGTCCAGCTTTCCATAGGTGATGTTCTCGCGAATCGTTCCCTTGAACAGCCAGGTGTCCTGAAGCACCATGCCGATCTCCGAACGCAAGTCCTGGCGGCGCATCTCTGCGACGTCGATACCGTCGAGCGTGATACGGCCCGCGTCGAGGTCATAGAAGCGCATCACCAGGTTGACGAGTGTGGTCTTGCCGGCCCCGGTGGGGCCTACGATCGCGACGGTCTGGCCGGGTTCGACCTTCAGTGAGACGTGTTCGATGAGCGGCCGGTCCTCTTCATACCGGAACGACACGTCATCGAAGCTCACCCGACCGTCCGGGTTCTCGATCAGCCGAGGCTGATGCTCATCGGGTGGTTCCTCTTCGGCGTCCAGCAGCTCGAAGACCCGCTCAGCGGAAGCGACGCCGGACTGGAGAAGGTTGACCATCGACGCAACCTGCGTGACTGGCTGGGTGAACCGTCGGGTGTACTGGATGAAGGCCTGGATGTCACCGAGCGTCAGCGTTCCACTTGCGACCCGCAACCCACCGACGACAGCGATGACGACGTAGTTCAGGTTGCCGATGAACATCATGATCGGCATGATCAGGCTCGAGAAGAACTGGGCCTTGAAGCTCGCCTGAAACAGCTCCTCGTTCTCGGTCTCGAAGGTCGCCTGGACCTCCCGCTGGCGTCCGAACACCTTGATGAGCGAGTGACCGGTGAAGGCCTCCTCCACCTGAGTGTTGAGCACACCCGTGCTGCGCCACTGGTTGACGAAGTGGTTGCGAGATCTGCCCATCACCTTGGCGGCGACGAGCATGCTGATCGGCACGGTCGCGAGCGTGATAAACGCCAGCTGCCAGGAGATGTCGAACATCATGGCCATGACGAACACGATCGTCAGCACGGACGTCATGACTTGGCTCATCGTCTGCTGAAGCGTCTGGGAGACGTTGTCCATGTCGTTGGTGACCCGGCTGAGTAGCTCACCTCTCGGTTGGGTGTCGAAGTACCGCAACGGCAGCTTGTTCAGCTTGTCCTCGACCTCCGACCGCATGTCCTTCACCGTGTTCTGAACGACATCGTTCAGGAGATAGCCCTGAAGGAACGTCAGAAGGGCGGCAGCCCCGTACAGGCCGACGAGCAGCAGCAGCACGTCCCCGAGCGCGCTGAAGTCGATGCCTTGACCGGGTACGACATCCATCGCGGCGAGCATCTCCGCGACCTTGTCCTGTCCAGCGGCTCGCAGGCCCGCGACCGCCTGGTCTTTGGTCATTCCGGTGGGGAACATCCTGCCGACTGCGCCCGAGAAGACGATGTCGGTCGCATGCCCCAGCACCTTGGGCCCGATGGCCGACATGGCGACGGCGACGACGGCGGCCGCGATGATGACGGCAATCTTGCCCCGCTGAGGGCGCAATCTCCGCATGAGCCGTTTTGCCGACGGTCCGAAGTTCATCGACTTCTGGCCGACCATCCCGCCACCAAACGGCCCGCGGCCATGGCCCATCCCTCCGCCACCGATCCGCTCGGTCTCCTGCATCTTCTTCGGGGCGGTCATGATGCCTCCGCTCCACGCTGCGACTCCACGATCTCCTGGTAGGTCGGGCACGTCACCAGCAGTTCATCGTGTGTTCCGAGCCCGACCACCGCACCGTCCTCGAGGACGACGATCCGGTCGGCATCGATGATGGTCGACACCCGTTGGGCGACGATGAGCACCGTGGCTTCCTTGGTGATGGGTTTCAGTGCTCGGCGAAGCCGGGCGTCGGTGAGGACATCGAGGGCCGAGAACGAGTCGTCGAACAGGTAGATCTCGGGCTCGCGAATCAGCGCTCTGGCGATGGCGATCCGCTGACGCTGGCCTCCCGAGACGTTGGTACCGCTCTGTGCGATCGAGGAGTCGAGTCCGTCCGCCATGGCTTCGACGAAGTCCTTCGCTTGGGCAGTCTCCAGCGCCGCCCACATCTCTTCGTCCGTGGCGTCCGGTTTGCCATACCTGAGGTTGGAAGCAACGGTTCCTGTGAACAGGTATGCCTTCTGCGGGACGATCCCGATTCTCGACCAGAGGCTGTCCGGATCGAAGTCGCGCACGTTGACTCCGTCGATCAGGACCTCTCCGTCTGTCGCGTCGAACAACCGCGGGATCAGGTTCAGAAGTGTCGACTTGCCGGCGCCAGTCGAACCGATGACAGCTGTCGTCTGGCCGGGGAGGGCTGTGAACGAGATGTTCCGCAGCACGGGATGGCTCGCTCCCGCGTACTGGAATCCGACGGAGCGGAGCTCGAGCACGCCCCTGGTCGACACCTCGCGGATCCCGTCGACGGGGGGAACGACCGAGGACTCCGTTTCGATCACTTCTCCGATGCGATCCGCAGAGACTGAGGCGCGCGGGACGAAGACGAGCATCAACGTCGACATCATCACCGCCATCAGGATCTGGATCAGGTAGGACAGGAAAGCGACGAGTGCGCCGATCTGCATTTCGCCGTTGCCGATTCTTATGCCACCGAACCACAGTACGGCGATCGTCGACAGGTTCATCACGAGCATGACCGCGGGGAACATGGCCGCCATCCACCGACCGACGTTGATCGACACGTCGGTGAGTTCGGTGTTCGCCTTCCCGAACCGGTCGGTCTCGAAACGCTCTCTGACGAACGCCCGAATCACCCTGATGCCGGACGCCTGCTCGCGGAGAACTTTGTTGACGGTGTCCAGCCGGCCCTGCATCTTCCTGAACCCGGGGACCATGTTTCGGATGATGAAACCCACGATCACGACGAGAATCGGAACTGCCACGGCGACCAGCCACGAGAGGCCGGCGTCCTCCTTCAGCGCCATGATGACTCCGCCCACCATCGTGATAGGGGCAGCGATCAACATCGTGAACGTCATCATGACCAACATCTGCACCTGCTGAACATCGTTGGTGTTGCGGGTGATCAGTGAAGGTGCCCCGAACTTGCCGACTTCCCTGTTGGAGAAGGACCCGACCGTGTGGAAGATCTTCGATCGCAGGTCGCGGCCGAACGCCATCGAGGTCTGCGCCCCGAAGTAGACGGCGATGATCGTGCAGGTGATCTGAAGGAGTGTGACCGCGAGCATCACGCCCCCCGTCTTCACGATGTAGGTCGTGTCGCCCTTGACGACTCCGTTGTCGATGATGTCCGCCATCAGGCTCGGCAGGTACAGCGACGCGATCGTGCCGATCATCTGGAGCGAGCCCAAGATGATGATCCACTTCTTGTAGGGGCGAAGGTGCTCTCGAAGGATCTTGACCAGCATCAGGCATCCTCTCCGTTCGAGGGATGGCCGAGGCCCGAGCGGAGCATCTCGAAGGCTTGATGGATGGCATCGGGCAGGCTGATGTTCCGGTCACTCTGGAGCCACCAGCCAATCGTCGACCGCATGCTCGCCACCGCCGCTGCCACCACGAGCCGGGGGTAGGGGTCGACGCTCGCGTCGACGCCGAGGCGGGAGGCGACGGCCTCTGCGAGCGCGCGTTCGAGTTGGGCTACGCCTGCGAGATGGCGGGGGAGAAGTTGCGGGAAGCGCCGAGCCAGGTCCATACGTTGCTTCCATCGTTGTGCGAGATCCGAGTCCTCCTCTGCCTCGAGCACTGCCTCCAGTGCTTCGATACGCTGTTTCCAGCGCACAGCCCGTTCCGAACCCTCTTCCTCGCTTCCAAGCACCGATTCGAGAGCCTCGACGCGATGCCGCCAGTGGTCAGCGAGGTCGGTGTTCTCCTCGGATGCCAGGACGGCCTCGAGCGCAGTCAGAGGATCCTCTTCTGCAGGCCGCTGCTCGACGTGTTCGGCGAGGGAAGTGATCATCCTCGGCTCCGAGCCGACGATGGCTTCCTCCTTGCAGGAGAAGTAGTTGAAGAACGTGCGGGGGGAGACACCGGCGAGGTCGGCGATCTCTTCGACCGTCACCGCATCGGGCCCCCGCTCGGTCGTCAACGTGCGGGCAGCTGTTGCCAGCGCGTGATACGTGGCCAGCTTCTTCTTGGAGCGCAGATCAGACACGAGTGTGCAGTTTACGCAAACTTGCACACTGTGCAAGTCATGGGGGTTGCTCAGCTCGTTGTCTCGCCCAGTTGTCGTGCTCCCCAGAACATCAGGAGCACACCTGCGTAGAAGATGAGGCCTCCGAGGATGCTCCCAAGACTGTCGAGGAACCCGTACCGAAGGTCGTCGAGGAGTTCGAAGACCCCGAGAATCCCCGCCGTGTAGCCGAGCAGCTTCAGCGTCCACTGATATGACACCGGCCATGTCGCCGAGGGGCGGTTGGCGCGAACCCATGTGGCGAAGAGCGCATACGTGGCAACCAGTAGCGTCCCCCAGAAGAAGTAGTAGACATCGAGGATGATGGCGAACAGGAGCCAGTCGGCGATGACCACCGCCGCACCGATCCTGATCAACGTTCCCGCCCCCGACGATTCTCGATGCGATCCGGTCTGCTCGTCCATTGTCCTCCCTTCAGTGACAACCTACCCCCATCCCTTCGCAAAACGAGAGAAAGATACGTTGCGTGTTGTCGGATTCGAAAACGGTGACCGGCACCGATCTGGATTCGCCTGATCGGCGACCGGTCGTTGTGAGGATGGAGACGCGCCGTCCCGTGAGTCCGAGGCGGACAAGACCCATGACCGCCCGGTTGGCCGTCCGAACGGAGCCCGTCGTTTCGTACCGTTTGGCCACCGGAAGCGCATTCTCCCACGTTTCTCTCCAGATTGGGCCGGTCGACTCTAGGAGTCGGCTGCTTCATTGGGCATGGTGGTCAGGACCGGAGAAGGGGAATCCACATGAGGATCTTGGTGGCATATGCGTCGAAAACCGGGGGTACGAAAGGTCTTGCAGAGATGCTGGGTGGCGACTTGCGGGAGATGGGACACGATGTCGATGTCGTGCCTGCCGTCGACGTGCGCGACGTCGGGTTCTACCAGGCGGTGATCGTTGGTGGCGCCTTGTACATCTTCCGGTGGCACAGGGACGCACGTCGCTTCGTCAAGCGCTTCCGAGTGGCGCTTCGCGAGCGACCTGTGTGGCTGTTCAGCAGTGGACCGCTCGACGACAGTGCCCGCACGAAGGACATCCCACCCGTGCGGTTCGTACGCAAGGCGGTGACGATGGTCGGGGCCAAAGGGCACGCGACGTTTGGCGGACGTCTGACCGAGGCCGCCCGGGGCAACAACAAGGCATTGGCCGTGGGGGACTGGAGCGACCCCGAGCACGTTCGGGAGTGGGCGGAATCGATCGCGAAAGAGCTGGCGGAAGCGAGCTGACAGCCAACAGCTGACAGCCAACAGCCAGAGCGCGACAACATGTGCACCACAGAAAGCGGGGCGTTCCTGCTGTGAACTGTCAGCTGGGTGAGCGAAGCGAGCCCACCAACTGAGCTTGCCATCCCATTCGCGTACCCTTGTGTCCATGAGATCGCTTGCTGCCCACGGAATCACGCCAACAGAGAACGTCTTCTGGGACTTGAAGACCCCTGAGCTGTACGAACACACGCTTCGTCGTGGGGAGGGATCGCTGGCTCACAGAGGTGGGCTCGTCGTGAAGACCGTCCCGTACACGGGGCGGAGCCCCAAAGACAAGTACATCGTCAGGGAGGAGAGCACCGAACGCGACATCTGGTGGGGTGACGTCAACCACCCGATGGAGCCCGAGGTGTTCGATGCGCTCTGCGGTCGGGTCTGCGAGTACCTCGGACGGCGAGATCTCTACGTGCAGGACTTGTATGCAGGTGCCGATCCGAAGAACCGTTTGTCGGTGCGCAGCATCACGGAGAGTCCTTGGCACTCCCTGTTCACCCGCAACGCGTTCATTCTGCCTCGCAAGTTCGACATCTCCGACGAGATCGACCCTTTCGTTCCCGACTTCACGATCGTGCACGCGCCTCACTTCAAAGCAGATCCTGAACGGGATGGCACGCGTAGCGAGGTGTTCATCTGCATCAGCTTCGACCACAAGGTCCTGCTGATCGGTGGTACGACCTACGCGGGAGAGATGAAGAAGTCGGTGTTCTCGGTGATGAACTACCTGCTGCCGAAGCGGGGCGTGTTGCCGATGCATGCATCGGCGAGCGTCGGTCGAGAGCGCGGCGAGTCTGCGGTCATCTTCGGTCTGTCCGGCACCGGCAAGACGACCCTCTCGAGCGACCCGGCCCGGATGATGGTGGGAGACGACGAGATCGGGTGGGGTGCCGACGGAGTCTTCAACATCGAAGGCGGCTCGTACGCCAAGACGATCAACCTGTCTCGTGCCGACGAACCCCTGATCTACCAGGCTGCCAACCAGTTCGAGACGATCCTCGAAAACGTGGTCGTGAGCCCTGACACCCGCCGCCCGGAGTGGGCCGATGACTCCAATACCCAAAACACCCGCTGCTCGTATCCGTTGGACCATCTGCCGAATGCCGCACCGAAAATGATGGGCCCACATCCGGAGAACATCGTGTTCCTATCGGCCGACGCGTTCGGAATCCTGCCACCGATCGTTCGGCTCACCAAGGAGCAGGCGATGTACTATTTCATCAGCGGCTACACCGCGAAGCTTGCGGGGACAGAGCGGGGAGTGACAGAACCGTCAGCGACGTTCTCACCGTGCTTCGGAGCACCGTTCCTGCCACTTCCGCCGGCGGACTACGCGGGGGTGCTCGCTGGAAAGATCGACAAGCATCAGTGCGGGCTGTGGATGATCTCCACAGGATGGACAGGCGGTCCCTACGGGGTCGGGACTCGGTTGCGGATTCCTCACACGAGGGCGATGCTCAACGCCGCATTGGAGGGCAAGCTCGATGACGTCGAGTACGTGGAGGACCCGGTCTTCGGGTTCGCGGTGCCGACGACCGTTCCGGGTGTGCCGCCAGATCTATTGGTTCCCCGCAACACCTGGAGGGACAAGGACTCGTTCGATCGGGAAGCTCGCAAGCTCGCGGGCATGTTCGCCCGGAACTTCGAGGCGTACGTCGAAACCGTGGACGACGCCGTCGCGAAGGCGGGTCCACGAGTCTGAGGCCCGCGCGATCGGGATTGCTCGATCCATGGTATGGTTCTCTCGCCGCACCGGGTGGAGGCCAGCGCACAGTCGCTTCCCCGGTGGTTGCACGGCGTAGTTTCTCACCGGTTGGACCGCCTCTTCGGCCGACCCCCGATCCTCGGGGAAGAGACCGGCATATTCGGCCCAACCAGAAAGCTTCATCATGTCTACCCACTTCGATCAGCTCGGCCTGCCCCGCCGACTCGTCAGCTCACTCGCCGATCAGGGCATCGTGGAAACGTTCCCCGTTCAGGCTGTGACGATCCCAGATGTGCTGGACGGACGCGATGTCTCTGGCAAGGCCCCGACAGGGTCCGGCAAGACCCTCGCGTTCGGTCTTCCGCTCCTCGCCAACGTCCGCAAGGCAAACCGTCACCGTCCACGGGCGCTCGTGCTCGCGCCGACGCGTGAACTCGCTGAACAGATCAAGCGGGAACTGACCCCCCTCGCCAAGGCTGTCGATCGGAATGTCTTCGCCGTCTACGGCGGTGTCGGGTACGGCCCGCAGCGGAACGCGTTCCGCAGGGGTGTCGACGTTCTCGTCGCGACGCCAGGGCGCCTCGAGGATCTCATCGCTCAGGGCACGGTCGACCTCGGCCAAGTGGACATCGCGGTGATCGACGAGGCGGATCGGATGGCCGACATGGGGTTCCTTCCGGTCGTCCGCAGGATCCTGGACGGTACGCCGGAGCACCGGCAGACCTTGATGTTCTCAGCGACCCTCGACGGTGACGTTGCCGTGTTGAGTCGCGACTACCAGCGCGACCCGGCCGTTCACGAAGTAGGGACTACCGAGGAAGAGGCGATCGACGCCGAGCACCACTTCTGGTTGGTCCAACATCACGATCGCGTGCAACACACCGCCGATCTCGTGGGGGCCCAGGGCCGTTCCATCGTGTTCACACGTACCCGGCACGGGGCCGACCGGCTCGTGAAACAACTCGCCGGGTTTGGGGTCAGAACTGTGGCCCTCCACGGAGGGAGATCGCAGAGTCAGCGGACCAGAGCACTTCACGAGTTCTCGTCCGGTCGTGTTCAGGCTCTGATCGCGACCGACGTCGCAGCGAGAGGGATCCACATCGATGCCGTCGCCTCGGTCATCCACTTCGACCCACCAGGCGACGCCAAGGACTACGTCCATCGGTCGGGACGTACGGCGCGAGCAGGAGCCGCCGGCACGGTCGTCACGCTGGTGACCAATGCACAGCGAACGTCAATGCGCCGCATGCAGCGAGAGCTCGGTCTGGAGATTCCGATCGAAGCGCCGAACGGTCGATTTGCCGAACAGACACCGGATGCAACGCGGCCGGCCAATTCTGTGCAGCTTCCCAAAGAGGATCGTCTGAGCCTCTATGTGGCGAATCTGCCTTGGCGGACCACCGCCGACGACATGCGCACGTTGTTTGGCCGCTTCGGTGACGTGAGCGATTCGACCATTATCACCGACCGGCGAACCGGCCGTTCGAGAGGGTTCGGGTTCGTCGACATGGCGGTCCCTGCTGCCCAGGCGGCGATCAATGCGCTCGATGGGTCGACACTGGACGGCCGAGACCTCAAAGTGAGCGCCGCCCGACCTCGGCGCGGTCGCCCCTGACCAACCTCAACCGAAAGGAGTGCCCATGAAGGCACCACAGTCTTTGTTCACTCGCGCACGATTCAACCACCTGCAGCGCGGAGCGACGTATCAAGCAACCACGGCCGACGACGGCATCGTTGTCGGCGAGTATCTGGGGATGGAGGTCCCGTTTGGGAGGTGGGCGCTCCTGCTTCGCCACCAGACCGGAACCGAATCCATCCCGTTGCGCGATATCGTCACGATCTTGCCAGCCGCTGCGTGATCACCGACCAGGGAACCGCGACAGCCGAACATCCACCGTGCTGCGCTCCGCGGGCTTCTACACCGCGTGGGCCTTCAGGTCGTCGAGGCTGACCCACTCGAGCGCTCCTGCGTGGGTGGCCTCGAGCACCACAGGTGGGGCGACACCCGCATCGAGCGCCTCCTGCCAGCGGGCGGCCACGAGGCACCACTGATCGCCGGGTACCAACCCCGGGAACGCGTAGAACGGTTGCGGTGTCGACAGGTCGTTGCCGGCTCGCTTGGAGAACTCGAGGAACTCGGCGGTGACCCTGGCGCACACCGCATGGACACCTACGTCTCCCGAACCCGTGTCACAGTGACCATTCCTGTGGTAGCCGGTGAGCGGGTCGAACGAGCAGGGTTGCAGCTCGGCGCCGAGCACATTGAGTGCCATACACCCATGCAAGCACGATTGGGTGGCAAGCCTCGTAGAGTCATGCCAGTGGATCTGCTCACACCCGCGGAGCGTGCCGAGTTCCTTGCGGCGCATCCGGCATGGAAGCTGGATGGCGGGACACTCATCTGTACGTACACGTTCTCGGACTTTGTCGAGGCGTTCTCGTTCGTGGCCAGAGTGGCGCTCCTCGCCGAGAAGGCCTTCCATCATCCCGATATCCAGATCAGCTGGAACAAGGTGACTTTGCGTCTCACGACTCACTCTGCAGGCGGTCTGACGAGTCGCGACATCGACCTCGCCGCCTCAATCGACGCGTAGGTGTCTCGTCAGAGTCGCCAGCACCGCGTAGGGCCCCCGATGAGTTGGAAGATCAGCCCTTTGGTAGGGTGATGTGGAGAGATCCGCCACAGGTGTTCCACGGCCCCGGCGCCGCGAGCGGGGAGTGGCGCCAGGAAGGAGCCAGGATCTCATGGAGCACATGCCCGGTTTCAACCCTCCGAGAATCCTGATGCTCTCCCTGCACGGCTACTTCGCGGCAGAGCCGGAGCTGGGACTCCCGGACACCGGCGGCCAGGTCGTCTTCGTCTTGGAACTCGCCAAACAGCTCGTGGAGCTGGGCTACGCGGTCGACATCGTCACCCGTCGGTTCGAGGATCAGCCTGAGTTCGACGACATGGGTCCTCACCTTCGCGTCTGGAGGATCCCGTTTGGTGGCGCCGGCTTCATTCGCAAAGAAGACATGCACGGTCACCTCGACGAGTTCGTCCGTGTCCTCCTCGATGAACTCCGTCAGCGTGGTCTCGGCTACGAGTACATCGATTCGCACTACTGGGATGCGGGTTTCGCGGGGCAGCAGGTCGCCGAGGAGCTGAACATCACCCACATCCACACGCCCCACTCGCTCGGGTCGTGGAAGCAGCGAGGCATGCAGGGAGATACCCAGAAGGTCGAGTCGCACTACCGCTTCGAGGAACGCGTCCGCAAGGAGTTCCTCGTGTATCGCAGGTGCGACAAGGTGATCGCCACGACCAACCAGCAGGTCGAGATGCTGGTCGAGGACTACGACGTGCCAGCCGGGCATATCGCCATGATTCCTCCGGGAATCGACGAGTCCCGGTACACGCCGATCACCCAGGCCGAGATCACAGTTGCGCGGCGTCGAATCAAGTTCCGCAAACACGACGTGTACACGGTCGGCCGAGCCGCCGCCAACAAGGGCTATGACCTGCTGATCCGGACGCTTCCCGAGCTACGGGACTTGATTCCCGATGCTCGTCTTCAGCTCGCCGTCGGCGCGAACTCGGACGCCGACAGGCGGAGAGTCGACAAGTGGAAGGCACTTGCCCGCGAAATGGGCGTTGCCGAGCACGTGAAATGGCTCGGGCACGTCGAGGATCAGAGAATGGCCGAGTACTACCGAGCCGCGCCGGTGTTCGCGTTGCCGTCCAGGTACGAACCGTTCGGGATGACGGCCGTCGAGGCAATGGCCTGTGGAACGCCGTGTGTGGTGACTGTCCATGGTGGCCTCGAGGAGATGTTCGACTTCGGATCCCATGCCCTGTTCGCCGATCCCAAGCGCCCCCGGGAGTTCGCCGTGATGCTGTCGATGCCTCTGCGGTACCCGCAACTCAGGGAGCGTCTCTCGATCGCAGGAGCCAGGTTCGCTCGGCGGATGTACGGCTGGCGGGGTATCGCTCGACGGACACTCACAGTGTTCGAGCAGGCGAGAGGTCTGCACGAGAGGGACCGCATCTAGATCTGGCCCCGATCTCAGATCGCGTCCGGACGCACCTCTGCGATCGCCTGGCGTGCCGTTTCGGCCGTGGCCGTTTGGTAGATGGTGTGCGTGTCCGGTTCGCTGTAGACGAGGTCGCCACAGATCTCGAACCCACCCATCAGGCCCTTGATCGTGGCGTGCGAGAGACGACGGTCCCTTGCGAACACATGCACCGTCGGGTGGGTCACGTTGCCGGCGACGAGCACGTTGACCCGGCGATGCTCGAGGTCTGGAGCGATCCAGTCGTTCACCGCGGCGAGCGCCGCGAGCGTTCCGTCACCGTCTACCTGGATGCGGCGGAGTGCCGCCGGGTAGCGCGTCTCATTCCCTTCCGGCAGGTCCTCGACAGGGAAGCGTTCGGTGGTGATCTGGTAGTGGAGATGCCAGGGAATCGATGCTCCAGCCTGCGGACCGTTGTACATCACTCGGTACTCGCCGTCGGTGCGCTGGTAGAGGTCGACCATCGCGTCGAGGACATGTGGCGCAAAGTCCTGATCGATGTGGTCGGCGGCCATCACCGTGAAGTGATTCCGTTCGATCCACGAGAAGTTCGCCCCGATCAGGTAGTCGCGTCCGGCGAGTCGTACGGGGATGAGACGTTCCATCGGGTTGCACTCGTTGATGTTCTTCTGGCAGAGGAAGCAGTGTCGCCCTGACGGGTCACGCGGATCTCGGAACAGGATCTCATGACGTCGGTTCGGATTCAGGATGCCGCGTCGTTCGAGTTCGGCGGTGTTCGATCGGATTTCACGGTGGGGCATCCACCGAAGCCTCCAGGCGATCCCGATGTCCGGATCGGGAAGAGTGCGTTCGTCGATGCCGGCCGGATCGGATAGAAGAAACCCTTCTTCCTCTTGGAGCTTCCAGGTGTCGGTGAGGGTGTCGGCCAGGCGGGTCACGGTACCGGTCTCGGGGTAGGGGTGACGCCGAGGTCGTCGAGGAGGTACCGGGTGTGCCTCTCCCAGGTGAAGTAGGGGACGGTGATGCGGAGCGCCTCCGCGCCCATGTCGGCCCGTAGCTGATCGTCCTCGAGGAGCCGTCTCAACGCGTGCTCGAATCCTTCGATGTCGTCGGCCGGCACGACGATTGCTCCGGCGCCTTGCAGAAGGACCGAGCCGTTTGAGTTGCCGGCGAGACGCTCCGGTTCTTCGCCGAGCAGGTACTCGGTAGCGAAGGGGACCAGATCCGAGGCGATCACCGGTATGCCGCTGGCCGCCGCCTCTTCGGCGCTTATCCCGAACCCTTCCATCACAGACGGCGTGCAGTAGATGGCCGTCGCTGCATACAGGCAGGGGAGCTGTTCCCAGACGGAGCCGAGCACCGCCACATGATCCTCGAGGTCGTGATCGCGGATCAGGTTCATCGCTTGTTCGTACACGTCCCCCGCATTCGGGTCGAGTGCGATGGCGAGAAACGCGTCAGGCACGGATGCTTGAGCTTGGGCGAACGCCTCGATCAGCACGTTCTTGCGTTTTGTCCTGTCGGTGCGGCTGATTTCGGTGACGATCAGACGGCTTCGCAGCTCCTTCGCGGTCAGGGTCGAGTGATCGGCGAGGAACTCGAAGATGTCGCTGCACTCGCTGTCGTCGCGTGGCCGGTAGCGGTCGATGTCGACGCACGGAGGCAGGAAGTACTTCGCCTTGTAGTGGTAGTCATGGAGGAGCGTGTCGCGGATCGCTGTTGATGTGGCCACCACGCCGTCGATCTGTGAAAGGAGCACTTGCTCGCGGTCGATGCGTTCATCGATACGCAGACCCGGCCAGGTGGAAGGGTTCGTGTTGTGTTTCTTCAGAGCGCCCAGCGAGTGAGGTACCCAGATGTGCGGCACCCGGATCTCGGCGCGAGCGTTGAGATCTGCACCGAGAACACCCGCGTCCCAGTAGTGGGAGATGATCAGATGGTAGGTGTCGCCGTCGGCGGCCAGCTTCGACTCGAGATCGGCGACGAGCGCGGGGACGTGCCCGGCCATGTCCTCTTTGCGAACGAACTCCGGATCGCCATCCTCGACGTACAGGATGCGGGCGTGCCCTGACGGATGGAAACGAACACCGACCTGTTGCACGCCGGTTGATGGGTTCGCATAGCCGCCACGGTTGACGATCGTCACTCGGTAGCCCTGGGCGATGAGCGCCTCGGTGAACTGGTTCACGTAGACGTTCTGACCGCCGGTGTCGGGCTCTCCGGGGATCACGTTCCACTCGTGGACACCGTGGTTGGTGATCATGAGTATGTGTGTTCGGCCGGGATCGGCGAAGGTGCCGTCCGTGTCGGTTGCTGCCATCTGTCTCGTTCTCGCTCTCGTCTCGACGGGTCACCCTAGGTGGAGGTCCCGGGATTGCCTAGACAATCCAGCCGCTCTCGTCACTTCTAGCCGGAAACGTTCCTGCCGGCTCTGACGAGGACGGCCCACCCAACTACCCTCCACCTCGTGCGGTTGGTCACGTGGAACGTCAACTCGTTGCGGGCTCGCCTCCCGCGGACTCTCGCTCTCCTCGAGCGTGAGCAGCCCGACTTCCTGCTGCTCCAGGAGACCAAGCTCCTCGAGAGCGACTTCCCGTTCCTCGACATCCAGGCGGCCGGCTACCAAGCCGTCACCCACGGACAGGCACCATTCAACGGGGTGGCGATTCTCTCCCGATCCGAACCCGACAGTGTCACCACAGGTTTCCCTGGCGATCCGATCCTCGACGAGGCACGGGTCATTGCCGCAACCTATGGCGATCTGACCGTCATCAGCGCCTATGTCGTCAACGGACGCGATCTCTCCGACCCGATGTACGAGGTCAAGCTCCAGTGGCTCGACGCGCTTCAGGCTTGGATCGCCGACGCCTTCGATCCTGCCGGCAACGTGGTCATCGCAGGCGACTTCAATGTCACCCCAGACGACCGGGACCTCTACGACGCCGTACTCCTGACCGGCCAGGTTCACCACTCCGAACCCGAACGCGAGCGGCTGAGCGCCATGCTCGACTGGGGGTTCGTCGACCTGTTCCGCATCCACGACGACCAGCCCGGCACCTTCACCTGGTGGGACTACAGGGGTGGCGCGCTCCACCGGAAGCTCGGCCTTCGCATCGACCTCATCCTTGGCACCCGGCCGCTCGCCGAGCGGTGCACCGAGGTGCGAGTCGACCGCAATGAACGTCGTCCGACCGCGGGCGAGGGCAAGCCGAGCGATCACGCTCCAGTGATCGCAGAGTTCACCGACCGCTGAGATCGATCACCAAGGAGCCGTATCCAGGCACGCTGCCGACCGGCACATAACCGTCGAACCCACCATCGACCACGTTTGGGGTTGTCGCTTCCGGTCCAACCAACGCCACCGCTCTCACCGATTCCGCGAGCGGTCCCGATTCGAGCGATAACACGTAATCGGAGACTGGATCCTCTGACAGGTTGAGCACGACCAGCACATGGTCGGACCCGTCCGATCGAAGGTACGAGATCAGGTGCTCGGAACCGCTGTCGACCAGCACCGTGTCGCCGTGATCGAGCGCCGGTGTGGCCTCGCGCAGGCGGATCAACCTTCTGTAGGTGCTCAGGAGCGAGTCGGGATCGCCGGCCTCGTCGGCCACATTGAACGTGTCGTATCCGATCCACGGCAACTCCCACGGCACACCGGCGGTGAACCCCACGCGCCCCTTCTCAGACGTCCATGGCATGGGCGTGCGGATCTGCGAGTCGGGTTTGATGCCGCGCAGCCCGATCTCCTCCCCGTAGTAGAGAAACGGGATTCCAGGAGCGGTCAGCAGCCAGGTTGCCGACAGCTTCGCAAGATCGACGTTCGCAGCGAGTTGGCTCATGATCCGGTTCATGTCGTGGTTCGTGAGGAACGTCGCGAACGAGTCCTCTGGGTAATCGGCGAGCGCGGTGGCCAGAGCCTCAACGAAGGGTGGCGCATGGCCGTCCTTCGCCGCCTGGAGCCAGGCGTCCGACAGATCGAATTCGAACGTCGAATCGACCGAGTTCGGTACGTACGAGGCGGACGTCTCGGTCGAGTTCCACACTTCGCCGATCAAGAACGAGTCGGGCGCCACCTTGTGCATGTGCTCATCGAACGCCGCCAGCCACTGCTTCGTCTCAGGCGTGTTTTCCATGACAGGCCCGTCCTCGATGAGGTGCTGGGCCGCATCGAGTCGAAACCCGTCGACACCCACCTCGGTGAGCCAGAAGTCGGCGATGTCGTACAGCTCGCTGGTCACGCCCGGGTCCCGGAGGTTCAGATCGGGCATGTTGGAGGCGAACAGGGCGAAGTAGTAGTGGTCGCCATTGCGGTACCACACCTTCTCGCCCCACGGTCCGAGGGTGCTGGGGTCGGTATCCGACCAGATGTACCAGTCGGTGTACTCGGGGTCGCCCGCCTGCGACTTCTGGAACCACGGGTTGTACTGCGAGGTGTGGTTGATAGGGAAGTCGAGGATGACTGCGATGCCCCGTTTGTGGGCCTCCTTCACCAGGTTCCGTAGGTCGTCGAGGGTGCCGTAGTCGGTGCTCACGTCCGTGTAGTCGATCACGTCGTACCCGTGGTACGACGGCGACACGAAGACCGGCATCAACCAGATGCCGGTGACGCCGAGATCGGTTGTCGTGGAAGGGTCGCCGTCGTTGAGGTAGTCGAGCTTCGACGTGATGCCGTTGAAGTCGCCGGCGCCGTCACCGTCCGAATCCACGAAGGACCGGACGAAGATCTCGTAGAAGACCCGACCGTCCCAGTCGCCCCGACTCGCCGGCGGAATCGTCGTGGTGGTTGGTGCGGTGGTGGTTGGCACGGTGGTGGTTGGCACGGCAATCGTGGTCGCCGAGGCCGTTGTCGTGATCGTTGTGCCAGTCGTCGACGTGCACGCCGAGGCAACGATGAGCAGGATCGCCGGCAGAGCTCGTTTCACGGTGAGTGAGGGTACCGCCGGGCCCTGTCAGGAGGGCCATCCGGAGAGGGCGAGCTGGTCGAATGGGATCATCACTCGCACGATGCCGGCTGCGCCGGGCGCGACCGCGTACTGGTCGAACATGGCGATGAACCCGCCGTCCGTGACGAGGAAATGGGCGAGGGAGAGGAGCTGGTCGGCCCCACCGGCAGCGTCGATGACATCGGCAAACGTGCCTCCATACTGTCGGGCGATCGAAGTCGCAATCGCGTTGGTGACCTCATCGGTGTTGGTGATGTGGTCAGAGACGCTGATCTGGTCCCCGTCGATGAACGTCAAGGTGGTCACCGTCTCGAAGGGATGTGCCGCTCCGGATATGTATGTGGAGACGTCGATCTCCAGGCTCAGAAGCGCTGGAGTAGTGGTTCCCGTCCGGTAGGAGACATAGAGCTGATGGGGACCAGTGACATCTTCTACTTCCGTCTGCGCCGCCTGGACCAGGAACGCATCAACGATTCTGCCGATCGTCTGGGCGGTCTGTTCATTGATGCGAGTCGCCTTGTCGACATCCTCGACGATCGGAGAGTTCACGACCAGCTCGAAGGTCGTCGACTCATCCGATCGAGTCTGTGCGAAGACGTTCGGTCCCGGCGGGATTGTGGTCGTCGTCGTAGTGGTCGTTGTGGTGGTCGTCGCTGTGGTAGTGGTCGTGATTGCCGGCGTTGTAGTCGATACCGTGGTCGAGGAGGTGTTTGGCGACGTCGTTGAGGAAGGGCTGACCGTGCAGCCCGCGAGCACGAGCACCGTGATGAGGATGAGGCGCCGCATCCCTCCACTGTATCGCCGCGTGTAGGTTTGGAGGTAGTGCCTCCACGAAGGGAGACCCATGGACGTCGTGAGCCGGGAGACGTTCGGTCCCCTCGTCGATGCGAGAGCGTCCCTGCGATCTCCACCTACATGCCCTCACACCGTGCCGGACCGGAGATTCGGCAGAATCCGATCCGCCTGAAGAATGAGTGACGCGCGCGGGCTGCTCGTCGAGGAAGCAGACATGAGAGGAGGGAAGCAGATCGACTGCTGAAGCCGATTGCCGATCTCGTTGCCGACTCGGAGTTCTGGCAGCATCAGGGCGACGGCCTTGCGGTGTTCTTGTCGACGGATCAGCTCCACGCGTTTCGACTGCCGGTGTCGTTCGAGGAGCACCTGACCGTTGGCGACGGGTTTCACGTCAAGCCGCTACTCGAGACGATCAGCAGCGGAGAGCGAGTCTATGTGCTCGCACTCAGTCGACGACGAGTGCGGCTCCTTCTGGTCACGAGGTTCGCGGTCGGCGAGATCGATCTCGGTGAGCTACCGACGACCAGTCCTCAGATACTGACGTTCACACAGCGGTCACCTCGATGCGGTGGATGCGGTGTCCACGCATCGACGTGATACGGAATCGGTAGCCTGCGGCGGCTACCTCGTCACCCAAGTGGGGGAGTCGCTCGAGAAGTCCTACTACGAGACCACCCGCCGTGTTCCAATCCCCGTCGGGAAGGCTTGCACCCAGCGCATCCCGCAGATCCTCCACAGGCAGGAGACCGGCCACCGACCATGTCGCGTCGCCTGTATGAATCAGCTCGTCCTGGGTGACTGAGCCGATCAACTCCTCCGCTATGTCCTCGATAGTCACCAGACCGGCCGTTCCGCCGTACTCATCGATCACGACCGCGAGGTGCGTTCCATCTGATTGCATCTCGCGGAGCAGGGCTGTGATGTGCTTCGACCTGGGAACGGTCAGTGGTCGAGATGCGAGGTGATCCACGGTGATGGCTCGCCGGTCCGCAGGCACGGCCACGAGGACGCGTAACGACACGACACCCAGGATGTTGTCGAGAGTCCTCTGATACACGATCAGGCGTCTGTGCCCCGACTCGATGGCCACATCGATCGCCTGCTCGATGGTGCTCGCCGAGGGAACCCCGACGATGTCGGTCCTGGGGACCATGATGTCGTCGGCCCTTCGATCTCCGAATCGAAACGCCCGTTCGATCATCTCCCTGTCGGTCATCTCGATCTCACCCTCGGCCGCGGCACTCCTCGCGAGCCACCGAAGCTCATGCTCGGTGATCGTTGGTGACGCCGCAATACCCTTGCCGGGCGCCTGGAGATCGGCCACCCACACCAACACCGACACGATCGGTTTCATCAGTGTGGCAAGCACGGAGACGGCCGACGCGACGCGAAGGGCGACTCTGTCCGCGTGCCGGACCGCGAACGTCTTCGGGATCGCCTCCGCGTAGACGAACAGCAGCATCGTGAGCACGATCGAGGCGACCGTCACCCCCACCGATCCGAACCACCGCGCGGCGAGCATCCCGGTCACGGTCGCCGAAGCGATCTGTGCAAGGAGCTCGAGCAAGAGAATCGTGTTGAGGACACGTGGGAGACCGTCAATCAGACCGGCGAGCCTGGTTCCCCGGCGGCCACTCTGTTGGCGGAGCATGGAGGCCCGGGCCTGGCTGATGCGAAGGAGGGCCGTTTCCGACGCTGCGAGGAACACCGCCCCGAAGAACGCGACGACAAGGACGGTGACCAACAGCCATGTCGACGACATGTCACGAGTCAAGCAGCTCTTGGGCAGGTAGCCGATCGACCGGCGTGCTCGTCGCAGCCTTGGCCGGTGCTACCTTCCGGCCCGTGAAGAGGACGCGATTCCTGTGGGCGCCTGTTGTCCTCACGATGGTCATCGCCTCGTGTGGCGGATCGCCGTCGGAGGTTCGGGTTTCGGCGGCGGCGTCACTCACCGATGCGTTCGCCGAGATCGAAACGGCGTTCGAGGCCACGCACCCAGGGATCGATGTCGTGCTCAACTTCGGTGGGAGCTCGGCACTGCGAGAGCAGATCATCGAAGGGGCTCCCGTGGATGTCTTCGCCTCTGCCAACATGTCGATCATGGACAGCGTGGTTGCCGCGGGTGAGGTCGTTAGCGAGCCGCGCGTGTTCGCATCGAACCTGCTCGAAATTGCGGTACCGCCCGGCAACCCCGGCGACGTGGCGGGTCTTGTCGACTTCTCCCGTGCAGGCCTTCTGGTTGGGCTGTGTGCAGAGGGGGTTCCTTGTGGCGATTTCGGTAGGAACGCGCTCGAGAAGGCGGGAGTCGTTCCCGTGATCGACTCCAATGAGCCCGACGTGCGCGCGCTGCTCACCAAGATCGAGCTTGGCGAGCTCGATGCCGGCATCGTGTATGCGACCGACGTCGAGTCGGCCGGTGGGCGAGTTGAAGGAGTCGAGATCCCTGCCTCCGACAATGTGATCGCCACGTATCCGATTGCCGTCCTCGTCTCGGCGCCGAACCCCCGAGGAGCCGACGCGTTCTTGGAGTTCGTCCTGTCCGACCCGGGACAGGCGATTCTCTCGCGCTACGGCTTCGCAGCGCCATGAACCGCCGGAGCCGGCCACCACTGCTGCTCGTCGTACTTGCCATGTTCGGCGTGGTGCTCTTCGCCCTGCCGCTCCTTGGCCTGCTCGCGCGCACGCCGTGGCGGAATCTCCCGTCGCTGTTGTCCAGCGGCATCGTGGTCGATGCTCTGAGGCTCTCGCTGATCGCGTCGATCGGTGCGACCGTCATCTCGGCCGTTGTCGGCGTTCCCCTCGCCTGGCTACTGGCCAGAGTCGACTTCCCCGGACGGAGACTGGTGCGGGGGTTGGTGCTGCTGCCGCTCGTGTTGCCGCCGGTTGTCGGAGGCGCAGCACTTCTGTTTGCGCTCGGCAGACGCGGACTGTTGGGCGAACCGCTCTACGAGGCGACGGGCCTCGTGCTTCCGTTCTCCGTGTGGGGCGTCATCCTCGCCGTCACGTTCGTTGCCATGCCGTTTCTCGTCATCACCGTCGAGGGGGCCCTGCGCAATCTGGACACTCGATTCGAAGGCGCTGCGGCAACCCTGGGAGCCACACGATGGGTTGTCCTGCGCAAAGTGACGCTACCGATGATCATGCCGTCCATCAGCGCAGGGTTGGTGCTCACCTGGGCTCGGGCACTCGGCGAGTTCGGGGCCACGGTCACGTTCGCCGGCAACCTGCAGGGACGCACCCAGACGCTGCCGCTCGCCGTGTTTGTCGCGTTGGAAAGCAACCGAGACACAGCGATCGCGCTCAGTCTGGTCATGGTGTTGGTTTCTCTGACCGTTCTCGTCGTCCTGCGAGAGCGCTGGTGGAAGACATGGTGACAGGCCTCGAAGCGCGACTTGTTCTCGGCCGCAGCACAGAGTTCACACTCGACGTAGCGCTGGCAATTCCCCCGGGGAGGACCGTCGCACTCCTTGGACCCAACGGCGCGGGCAAGTCGACAGCCGTGGCGACGCTGGCCGGAATCGTCCCCATCGAAGAGGGGAGGATCACGCTCGATGGGCGAGTCTTGGAGGATCCCGCCGTTGGCACGTTTGTTCCACCCGAGTCGCGGCGAATAGGCGTCGTCTTTCAGGATTACCTGCTGTTTCCGCACATGACCGTCGCCCAGAATGTTGCGTTTGGTGCGGAACACGGAGGGTCGGCGGGGGAGTGGCTCGAGAAGCTCGATCTCGAAGAGATCGCCCAGCGCAAGCCAAGCGAGTTGTCGGGCGGGCAAGCGCAGCGAGTCGCCCTCGCTCGCGCACTTGCCACTCGGCCGGATGTGCTGCTCCTCGACGAGCCGCTCGCTGCACTCGACGTCACTACTCGTACCCGGCTCCGGCGAACTCTCTCCGGACACCTCGACGCGTTCGATGGGCCGAGGCTGCTGATCACCCACGATCCCAGCGAAGCGTTCCTCCTCGCCGATGAGATCTATGTCATCGAGCACGGGTCCATCACGCAGCATGGCACCGCCGATGACATCCGGCTGCGACCTCGAACCCCCTATGTGGCAGACCTGGCAGGTTCCAATCTGTTCACCGGCATCGCCGAGAAGGGGACGGTCGGCATTGGCTCTCACACCGTCCACATCGCCGACACAACGATTGCCGGGGCCGTACTCGCAACCATTCACCCGAGGGCCGTATCCCTTCACCTCCACCAGCCGGAGGGGAGCCCCCGCAACGCGTGGGAGACGACGATCGATCTCGTGGAGTCGCTAGGCGACCGCGTGAGATTGAACGTGGGCGCTCCCCTTCCTCTGACCGTCGAAGTCACGTCGGACGCTGTGCGATCACTTGGGCTGGCCCCGGGATCGACCGTGTGGGTGTCGATCAAGGCTACCGAGATCGGAATAGAACACGGGTAGGGGGGCTTGCCCTGCAAGCCCCCCTACCCGTACCTGGTATCTCGTATTCCGTATAGCGGTGCGGGCTGGAAGAAGGGCGAAGCGGTCGCTTCGCTCACAGTCCTGAGTCTTCAGTCATCAGTCATCGGTGCGCGACCACATTCGCGGTGAACGCGGGGGCGACATCGCCTTCTAGCCGGAGACAGCCAGGGGAGGTGTAGCGAACCTCGTGGTCGCTGAAGGGTCGTGTACGGATAGCGCCCTTGCCCCGCGGTGGGTTCATCAGAACGCCCCCCTCCCCTCTGCGGGGTACTCCCCCCCAACACTGGCTTCGCTCGCTAGGGGGAGAAACAGGGCGAGCGACTCGACTTCTTACCGAGAACCATGAACCGAGAACCGCGAGCGCAGCGAGCTATCTCTCGGCGCGTACGAGTCTCACCAGTTCGGCAAGGATCGCCACCGCCGACCCACCGATCGCAAGAATGATCAGCACCCTCACGATGAGAGACCAGTCGAAGTTGTAAGGCGCGAAGTCGAACGGGAACTTCTGATACATGAGGATCGAGACGGCGAGACTGAATCCACTCAGCACGATGCGCCCAACTGATCTGAACCACGATGGGTCGAACGCGAGAAAGACGACATTGATGACGATCGCCACGAACAGCGAGAGCCGGATCAGCCCTCTGACGCTGACGAAGTCGTTCGTGAGAAAGGGCAGCAGATTCCACTCGAGGAGGTGATTGAGCAGATAGATCAGGGCCGCGTTCACGATGATCGCCGCGATGTAGCTGCTTCGGTCCGACGCCTTCGATGTCGCCATGATCCCCCTCTCGACTCGATGTCACTCTACGTGAGCTTCACCGGAATGACCAGGGTGAATCACACGGACCGTGGTTCGACACCGAGTACCGCGATGAGGTCTCCGACACGCTTCCCGATCTCGTCGCGAACCCGCCGCACGACGTCGATGGGCTTCCCAGCCGGATCCTCCAACTCCCAATCGACGTAGCGTTTCCCTGGCAGCACCGGGCAGGCATCTCCGCACCCCATTGACACCACCACATCGACGGCACCGACAACCTCGTTGGTCCACGGCTTGGGGAACTCGTTCGTGATGTCGATTCCGATCTCCGCCATGGCCTGAACCGCCACTGGGTTGATCTCGGAAGCAGGCTCGGACCCTCCCGAGAAGACCGCGATCGCCCCACCTGAGAGATGACGGAGCAAACCTGCCGCCATCTGGGATCTCCCCGCGTTGTGCACGCAGAGAAACAGCACGGCAGGACGCTCGTCGTCGAAGAGGTGTTCGTTCTTCGCCAGCGCACGCAGACGATCTCGAGCGAATCGTTCGGCGAAGGTCGGGAGCCATGCCGTGACCGTCGCTTGCTCGGTCAGAGTGTTCAGTGACTCGACGACGATGCGCTCGGTGGTCTCTCGGGGGAAGATCTGCTCGTACTCGGGTGCGATACGGTCGGTGATCTGGCGGATGACATCGGTGGTCATCGGGCCAGCGTTTCGATTCGATCACGGAGCGAGGCGAGCACACCGTCGAATGCCTCCGGCGTCGCTTCGTCGACAGGATCCGGCGTCGACCAATGCCACCATGTCATTCCAGGGCTGAGTTCTTCGTGCGCCCTATCGCACACGGTGATCACGAGTGAGGGCCGGAACTCGATCGCGTCGATCGACTGCGGTCGGGCACGACTGAGGTCCAGGCCCGCCCGTGCCGCAGCTTCGACCGCGCCCGGATGGACCGTTTCTGCCGGGTGGGTACCGGCACTCGATGCCGGTGTGCCGCGGCTCTCCGACCACACGGCGGCCGCGAGCTGGGATCGGGCAGAGTTGTGCGTGCAGACAAAGAGCACCGGACCGTCCGGTGCAGGGAACGCGGTGTCGAGGCCGGCGATGGCCTCGTGTCTGAGATGGACATACCGACGGCGGGCGTCACCCGATGACGGCAGTCGAGCGATCAGTGCCGCCTGCTCGAGCACGTCGAGATGGTGGGCGAGGAGGTTGGATGGCACACCGTGTCGCTGCGACAGTTCGCCTGGTGACCGATCCGAGGTGCGAAGGTCGTCGACCAGAGCCAGTCGAACTGGATCGCCCAGGGCGGCGTATCGTCTCGCTCTCGACTCGATGCCCATGTGCCGATACTAGCCACTCAGAACATGTTGAGTCAAGATACATTGAGCTAACTATCGAACGGCGTGGTAGGACCCGAGCACCGTGAGTTCATGCATCGAGGCGGGTGGAGGCTGCAGGACCCGTTCGACGCCTTCCGGTCCCGGCGCATGGAGGAGATCAACGAAGAACCGGTACGTCCAGGCGGTGTCACCCGGTCTCGATTCGATCCGGGTGAGGTTCGCTCCCCTCAGGCCGAGCTCGGTCAGGACGAGGGCGAGCGCTCCCGGCGTGTGCGATGTCACGAAGCAAATAGAGGTCTTGTCTGCATCGGCGGCCGGTTCGGGAGGACCGGGTGCCAGGACCACGAAGCGGGTTGCGTTGTGGTCTCTGTCCATGACATCTGACATGATGATCTCGAGCCCATACCTTTCCCGTGAGGCCGGCGGGGCGAGAGCTGCCTGGGCGAAGTCTTTCCCTTCCGCGATGAGCCGAACCGCACCAGCCGTGTCTGGTACAGGAACCGGTTCCCACCCGTTGGTTGCCAGCGTCTCTCTCGCCTGGGCAAGTGCCTCCGGGTGCGAGAGGACGCGTCGGATCGTCTCCGCCGTCGCTCCAGGCCTTCCGATGAGGGCGTGACGCACATGACCGTAGTGCTCGGCCACGATCGAGGCGTTGGATGCAACGAGGCGGTCGAGCACTTCGAGGATGCTCCCCGTGGTCGAGTTCTCAATGGGAACCACCAGCCGGTCTACCTCGGTCTCGGCAAGTGCAGCGAAGGCGTCGGGGAAGCTCGCCAGCCCCTGCGCCGAGGCGCCGGGAAACAGCTCCGACACGACCTGGTGACTGTACGAGTGCTCCTCGCCTTGGTAGCCGATCCTCATCGTTTCTCCTCTCTGGTGACGGTCAGCCCTTCTGCGGCGAGGGCTGAGCTCAATGTCGGGAGGTCTGCGTTGTGCACGAACACTCGCAGCAGACCGCCTCCCCCGTAGGGAGCATGCCGAAGCTGCAGATCTCGTACATCGACCCGGGCGTGGTCGAGCGCGCGTCCCACGGCTGCGAGTTCGCCCGGTCGGTCAGGGAGCGCCACCTCGACGAGACCGACTGGCGCGTGGAGCTCACCGTGGAGCCGCGCAGCCTCGGATAGACAGTCGACCAGGTCGCCTGTCCGTCGTTCCACAAGGAGGTCGGATATCTCGGTGAGGCGCTTGCCGAACGTGCCGAGTATGTCGATGACGAGGGTGCGATTGGTGTCCAGAAGCTCCGACCATAGGATCGGATCGGATGCGGCGACCCGAGTGAGATCGCGGAAACTGCCGCCGATCAGCGAGAGGTCGGGCACCGTTCCCGTCGCTTCCGCGATCAGAGTGGATGCGAGGATCTGAGGCAGATGGCTGACGGCGGTCACGACCCGATCGTGGCGCGCGGCGTTCATGCGTTCCGGGTGGGCACCGAGGAGTCGAACGACTCGTTCGAGTGTCGCGACGTCCGCCTCGCCGGCTCCATCGGTGACGATGATCCAGGCTGCTCCATTGAAGAGCGACGCGTCCGCCGCCTCGGGGCCGCTCACTTCCCTACCGGCCATCGGATGGCTCGACACGAACCGGGTCAGATGTGATCCGGCCACGATGACCTCAGCCTTGATCCCCGTGACATCGGTTACGAGCGCTTCTGTCGAGAGTCCTCTGAGCACCTGCGGGGTGACCTTCGGGGGTGTTGCGACGACCAGCAGATCGAGCTCGCGAGAGATGAGGTCCTCTTCGGATCCGGCCGTCGAGACGGCACCTCGCGATGCGGCGATCGACAATGCATGGGGATCCTTGTCCCAGCCGGTGACGTTCCAGCCGAGTCGATTCAATGAGAGCCCGATCGACGCGCCGATCAGCCCGGTGCCGAGAATGCCGGCTCGTCGATCAGCCACCGATTCCGCCCTGTACTGCCGTCAACGTGGAACGGTGTTGTGCGCGTCGTGACTCCGTCAAGATGGACTCGTACATGTCTCTCACAACGCGGGGATCGAGGCCGGCACGAGCCGCCTCGTCTTCAATAGCGTCCAGGATCATTTCTTCGCGCGGGGCTGCGCAGCGGGAGCCCCCTGGCCGTCTTCGCCCGTCCGATCTTGATGGACATCTCGAGCCGGCGTGCCAGCAGGTGGACGATGCGATGATCGATACGGTCGATCTCCTCTCGTCGCGAGTGGATGTCGAGGATGTCCATGAGGGAAGCGAACTGGCGACCATCGAGCTGCTGAGGGCCATCAGACAGTGCCGACTCCGGGTTGGGGTGTACCTCGACCATCATGCCATCGGCCCCGACGGCTCGCCCTGCGAGCGCCAGTGGGGTGATGAGGTCCCGACGGCCTGCTGCGTGGCTGGGATCGACGATCACTGGCAGACTGCCGAGGGCTTTCGCGACCGGAACGGCGCTGATATCGAGCGTGTTCCTCGTCTGTGTCTCGAACGTTCGGATGCCCCGTTCGCACAGCACCACCTGAGAGTTCCCCGCGTCGAGGATGTACTCGGCCGCCAGCAGCCACTCTTCGATCGTCGCTGCGAAGCCCCGCTTGAGAAGTACCGGCTTGCCGGTCTCGCCTAGCGCTCGTAGGAGAGCGACGTTCTGCATGTTGCGCGATCCGACCTGGAGCATGTCCAGGTGGGCGGCCGCGATCTCGACCTCTCGCGGTTCCATGACTTCGGCAACCGTTGGCAGACCCGTGGCCCGACCTGCCGCGTGGAGCAGGCGCAGACCCTCACGTCCCAGACCCTGGAACGAGTAGGGAGAAGTACGAGGCTTGTAGGCGCCTCCCCGAAGCATCGAAGCTCCGGCTCCGGCCACGATCGTCGCTGCAGCCGCGAGCTGCGACTCGCTCTCGATCGAGCACGGGCCGGCGATCACCGGATAGGAGCCGTCCCCGAAGCGGACGGCTCCAACCGCTACGACGCTCGCCGTCTCGTTGCGGTGGAGTAGGGGGTCCATGGTGTTTCGGTCCTCTCTCGGGACCGGTGGCGCCGGGAACGCGAAGAACCCGGAGCCTCCGGCTCCGGGTCTCAGGGTGTCTGGATGCTACTTCCTAGCGCGTCCCCTCGGCCCGGGCCTTGGCCCCGGCGTAGAAGTACGCAAAGAAGAAGCGGTTGGTCATCGAGAGGGAGCGTAGCGGCTCCCGGACTTCGGGCCAAGCAGTTTGGCGTAAGCTGCGACGATTCTATGGACATCGGCATACTGCTTCCCGACCACATTCCGGACTTCCTCCTCCCCGCCACTGGCGACTACCCGAAGATGTTCGAAGCATTGTTCGCCGGCCACGCCGTGACACTGCGGTACTACGACCTCACCGTTGGCGACGAACCCGCATCACTCGACGAGTGCGACATGTGGATGGCCGGCGGTTCGAAGGCCTCCGTGTACGAACACGGCGAGCCTGGTCGGCGGCTCGAGCGTCTCGTTGTGGGCATCTACGAGGGCGGCCATCGGTTTGCCGGGGTGTGTTTCGGACACCAGATGCTCGCCCAGGCCCTCGGAGGACGTGTCGTCAGGTCGCCGCGAGGATGGGGCGTCGGGGTTCACACGGGCCGGGTAGTCGAACGGACTCCGTGGATGCGGCCCGCCAGGACAGAGTTGAACCTGGTGATGAGCCACCAGGACCAAGTTGAACAGCTACCTCCGGGAGCCCGGCTGCTGGCTTCGAGCGAGCACTGCCCCGTGTGGATGTTCGCCGTCGAGGATCACATGATCGGGATCCAGGGACATCCTGAGTTCACGGCCGACTTCTCGAAGGCATCGCTGCCACTTCGCCGCGAACGGGTCGGTGACGCCGCCGTGGACGCCGCCCTGGCGTCCCTCGATCGGCCCATCGACGGTTCCCTCATCGCCGACTGGATCGTCGAGTTCGGTCGAGGCGACTGAGATTCGATCCCGTTTTGGGCCCCACGGCCGCTCATCGATCCGTATTATCGGAAGCAATCGGAGTGGAGGGAGAATATGCATACTGGTCGACTGTTCGTACTTGCAGGAGTGATCATCGGTGTCATCGGGCTCTTCATGAAGGCGCTCAGGACAGCCGGGGAGTCGGTGTTTCCAGCCATGCATGAAGGCAATGCCGCGTTCCCGGCCTCGATCCCGACGATCTGGGCCGGTCTGGACACGTGGGCGCAGATCGTGCTCGTTGTGCTGCTCGTCGTGGTCGTTGCCTTGGCCCTGATCGGACCATTGTCGAAGGCGATGGGCAAGAACGCCTCATTGACCACGGCTGTGATCGGTGTGGCGCTGCTCGCCTATGTCGTGGTCAAGATGATCGATGCGTTCGACACAGCCGACACGCTCCAGGCAGGAATAGCGCAGGCCGCCGCCGGCGGACTCCTTCCCACCGCCTACACCGTGAGCGCGGGATTCGGCTTCTTCGTACTTCTGGTCGGCACGGTCCTCGTGATTGCCGGAGGGCTGAGCGCGTTGAGAGGCGACTGAGGCTCACTCGGCGAGCCCGTTGGTCCCCCCAGGCCAGCCGCGAGCGTTGGGGGAAGTACCGCAGCGGCGAAGCCGCTGGGGTAGTGAGGTTTAGCTCTGTTGGTGGGAACGGCCCCCTCCGTCCTCGGCTGCGCCTCGGCCACCTCCCCCAACGTCGGGCTTTGCCCTCCTGGGGGAGGAGACAGGAACGGCCCCCTCCGTCCTCGGCTGCGCCTCGGCCACCTCCCCCAACGTCGCCCTCGGGCCCCTGGGGGAGGAGACGGGAACCGCCCCCTCCGTCCTCGGCCTTCGGCCGAGTCCGCCTCCCCCAACGTCGCCCTCGGGCCCCTGGGGGAGGAGACGGGAACCTCTTCCGCGTCGCTGCCGTCTAAACGGCGGAAGGAGGTCAGCATGTCCTTCAAGACCGTGGCATTGAGTCTCGCAGGGATGTTGATCATGGGTGCATGTGCCGCCGCACCGCCAGTTGCGATGGCGCTGTCGGACGCACCGAGGGCCGCCGCGGAGGCACCTTCGGGTGACGTGCAGAACGTCGCCTCGAGCATGGAATCGTTCGGCACCGGCCTGTATGCCGCTATCGCGACCGGCCACGGCAACGTCGTGTTCTCGCCCGCGAGCATCATGACGGCGCTTGCCATGACCTACGCGGGAGCCAGGGGTGTCACGGCCGAAGAGATGGCCGCCGTCCTGCATGTCGACCTCGACGATCCGGCATTCCATGCTGCGATGAACGCGCTCGACCTGGCACTCGAATCGAGGAGCTTCAAGAGCGGTGACGATCGGGTGCAGTTGAGCATCGCCAACTCCCTGTGGGGCCAGGATGGGCTTGCGTTCGAACAGCCGTTCCTCGACACCCTTGCCAAGGACTACGGGACCGGCATGCGGCTCGTCGACTTCAAGGCGGCTGCCGAGAAGGCGCGGGTTCAGATCAACGACTGGGTCGCGTCGCAGACGAACGACAAGATCACCGATCTCATCCCCGCGGGGGTTCTCAACTATCTGACCAGGCTCGTGCTCGTCAACGCGGTGTATATGGACGCCACATGGGCACACCAGTTCGATCCCAACGACACCTCCGATGGATCGTTCACGACCCTCGCGGGCACACAGGTGACCGTGCCGATGATGCGTCAAACATCGTCCTTCTCCTACGCGAAGGGAGATGGCTGGCAGGCAGTCCAACTTCCCTACTCGGGGAACAGGCTGGCGATGCTACTGATCGTTCCCGATCAGGGACGGTTCACTGATGTGGAGCAGGAACTCGGATCGGGTCTGTTGAGCGAGGCAGTGTCCGGACTCTCGCCTGCCTCTGTCGCGTTGACGGTTCCCAAGTTCACCTTCCGCACACAGGCCCAGCTGGGTTCGGCACTGAAGACGCTCGGGATGCCGACTGCGTTCGATCCGAGCAGTGCCGACTTCTCCGGCATGACAACCGAGGAGCAGCTACTCATCGACAAGGTAATCCACGAGGCGTACATCGCCGTCGACGAGGAAGGGACCGAAGCGGCGGCAGCAACCGCGGTCGTCATGCGAGCCACGTCGGCGCCGATGGTCGATGTGACATTCGAGATCGACCGGCCGTTCATCTTCGCGCTCCGCGACACCGAAACCGGGGCGTTGCTGTTCCTTGGACGGGTTGTGGACCCCTCGGGAAGCTAGCAAAGGAGATGGCAAGGCGTCGCCTTGCCATCTCTGTACCTCGTACCTCGTACCTCGTGCGCGGAGCGAGTTGGTGGCGTTCACCGTGCGTGCCGCGATGCGACTGTCAGCTATCCGCTGTTCGCTCGTGTTGCCAGGTCGTCTCCGACCATCCACAGCACGGCCGCCATCATCAGGTGCCACAGCCCATGGCCCTGCAAGGGTGAAGAGGGGACGCACCATGGGCCGCCGGTCCTACTGAGCGCATACACAACCACTGCCCCGGCGGTGAGCCCGAGCGCGGCCCAGAGCTTTCGACTTCTCAACCGGACGAGAAGAACTACCGCTACCCCAGCCACGATCGCGGTCACCACATGCCGTGAGTCGGGTGCGATCGACAGCAAGGTCCCCAATCCCGCCGTCACACCGGCCCAAGTCCACACAGTTCTACTCGTCGCCCCGAGCGTCGCCCAGAGCACGACCCACGATGCGAGCGAAACCACAGCGACCGACTCAACCGCTCCATCGAGTCCCATCCCGTGCAGCAAGAAGCTCGTCGTTCCCACCGCTACGAGCGACAGCCCATACACCACCGGTCCCGTGCCACGGCGC
Organism: uncultured bacterium; assembly: GCA_963827865.1. Classification (GTDB taxonomy): domain Bacteria; phylum Actinomycetota; class Acidimicrobiia; order Spongiisociales; family UBA4744; genus CAYLHS01. Next base: position 95,951 of record CAWHCO010000006.1, read on the forward strand.
CGTGTGGCGAGGAGCGCCCCGGTGACAACGAAGGCAAGCGCAGTGAGAGCATCAACAGGCTGTGCGGGGAAGTCGGCTCGGATTAGCTCGCAGTCCACCTACTTCTCGTGCTTCCCGAGAGGCGAGAAGGACGCCATCATCCGCCGTCCGAGGCTGTCGTAGATCGGTTCATTGCGCATGAGCGAGGTCGTGATCACTGCTCCGAAGGCCGCTGCGAGCATGGGTACGACGAGGGTGGTCGTCGCAGTCATCTCGACGATGAGGACGATACCGGTGAGCGGGGCTCGAACGATCGCTGCGAACAGCGTCGACATACCGACGATCGCGAACGCCGCCACTCCGGTACCGGGACCGGAGAGGAAGTGTCCTCCAAGCCCATGCAGCATGGCGCCCCAGAGTGCACCCACGGCCAGGAGGGGGGAGAACAGCCCGCCGGGCGTCTGGCCGGCGTAGGACAACGGCCCTAGGAAGAACCGGACCAGAAAGTAAGCGGTGACTGACGCGAGCGCTATGCCACCACCGAGCAGGTCTTGGGTGAGACGATCACCTCCGCCTGTCGCGACGAGCGGATCGAACCACAACAGCACGCCCACCACCACACCGATGACGGCGGCCTGGGCGAGTGGTGGGACGCGTTGTATCCGATCGGAGAGCCGGAGAAAGAACATGATGAGCCTGTTGTACCAAGCACCCGCGATGCCGGTCACCACTCCGAATGCCAGAAACACAGCCAGCGTCCATCCCGCGGGAGTACCGATCTGGCCGACGATGAAATCGGGCCGATCACCGAGGATCATGCGTGATGCGGCGATGGCCGTCGAGGTGCCGATCAAGGTGGCAAGACCCAATCGGAGCCGAATCGTCTTGGCGACCTCTTCGAAGACAAACAGTGCGCCACCGAGAGGAGCGTTGAATGCGACTCCGAGTCCGGCGCCGCCGAGAGCCGTCTGGAGAAGACGAACGTCTTGATCATTGAGCCGGAATCGTCGTCCCGCCTCCGATCCGATCGCGGCCCCGAGGTGCACGGTCGGGCCTTCACGACCCAGCGCCAGGCCGGAACCGATCGCGAGCGCGCCGCCGACGAACTTCGCTGGCAGCACCTCCCACGAGGTGGCGGGAATCTCGCCCTTGAACACCGCCTCTACGTCCTGGATGCCGCTCCCGGACACACGTGGGACGGCGAGAACGATGAGGCGTGCGAGAACGACGCACACGACAACCACGATGATCGGAAGTACCCAGCCCGGCCCAGACCAATTCTGCGCCCATGTGAGGAACGACAGTCTCAGATCATCGGCCTCGAACAACAGCTTGCGGAAGTAGCCGCCGACGATCCCGACGACGAATCCTGCTACAGCCGCAACCAGCCCCAATATGACCAGGTCACGGGTGTCGCTCTTCTCTCGCTTCATCGACCCGGTCACGTTAGTCGTGGTTGTGGTGTCTTCTGGCGGAGCGGAGGACATAGCGCGTACCATGAAGGCCGTGGCAAAGCTGCTCGTGTTCACCGTCTGGTCCGTGGTGCGTGCTGCAGTTCGTCGGCTGATCTGCGGGCCGTTGGTCGACGGCTGGTCGTGGGCAGTCGAATTGCGAGTGGTGGCCCTCCGAACGATCCTCGAAACGAGCCGGCCGAATCGCCGAGTGCTCGAAGGCAGTCTGAACCCACCCGTGCCCCGTGCGTTGCGCAGGCTGGTGAGGGTGGACCCCGGTGAAGTCGGCGGGGTACCAGGAGAGTGGGTCACCCGGATCGGCTTCGACGACGACCTCACCTTGCTCTACTTGCACGGTGGGGCATATCTCGGAGGGAGTCCAGCGACACACCGCCAGTTCACGTGCCGCCTCACGTGGGCACTGGGAACGAAGACGTTCGTTCCGGACTACCGGTTGGCTCCCGAGCACCGTTTCCCCGCAGCGGTCGACGACGCCGTGGTCGTGTTTGACGCATTGGGAGAGCACGACATCGTCGTGGCCGGGGATTCGGCCGGAGGTGGTCTCGCATGTGCGCTGTTGCTTCGTCTCAGGGATGAGGGACGTCGTCTGCCTGTGGGGGCGATCCTGTTCTCGCCGTACACGGACCTCGAACACACGGCCGCGTCCATCGTCACCAACGCGGCAACCGACTATCTCCCGCTGGGGGAGTCTTCACCCAACACGGCCTATCTCGGAGATCATGACCCGCGAGATCCTCTGGCCTCGCCGATGTACGGGGACTTCGCAGGGATTCCCCCGCTGCTGATCTTCGCCGGTAGTCGAGAGGTGATCCTCGATGATGCCACGCGTCTCGCCGACAAGGCGATCGCGGACGGAGCATCGGTCACGCTCCACATTGAGCCGGACATGATCCACGTGTGGCCTGCGATCCTGCCTAGCCATCCCGCCGCCGCTCGCGCCCTCGCGATCGCCGCCGACTTCGTGCGTGGGATGGGGAGGAGCCAGCGGTCCGACTGAGGAGTCAGCCGTTCTCCTTCGGGAGGAACGACACGTGGCCACACTCGGAACAAACCCGCCGAATGAGCCCCGCCTGGATCGTGGATACTCCATACGTGTGGATATGGTTGGACGGGACCGAGTCGTCGGGACCGAGTTCCCTCAGTCGATCGAGCGGCCATATCCCGGTTTGCCGCAACTGATCACGGGTGGTCGCACCGAGGTGTCTGCTTCTCGTGACCAGACGCTGTCGAATCAGAGCTCCGACTTTCTCGTCCGTGAGGTCCAGTTCGATGGTCTCATCAGCGGGAGGCGGAGGTTCGGGCGGGCTCGGCGGTGCAGCCTCTTTCGGCTGTGGTGGAGTGGGCGCTGCCGGAGGCTGCGACGAGCGCTGCTTCTTCCGCCGCTTCACTTCGGTCGTTTCTGTGGCTTCGACGAACTGAAGTGAAGCAAAGAAGTCTGGGCTGCTTGGCAGGAAGTTGATCACTTCATCGCCGATGACAAACTGGAACTCCCGCGCCGAGATGCGGCGGATCTCAATATCGCCGATCGGCCAGTTTCCCAGATCCGTTCGACCTGTTCTGAGGCGGATCTGATCATTCAAGACCTGGACGACTGCGGTGATGCCCGAATCGAGATCATCTGGGAGGCGGACGATCCCGCTTATTCGTATCATGGGGTCCCTTGCGCGCTCATAGAGATGTTTACGCGCTCTTCGCGGTCACGTCAAGGACCAATCCCGAAATCGCGATTCCATGAAGATTGCGATCATCGGCGCAGGGGGCGTGGGCGGCTAGTTCGGTGGCCGTCTCGCGGTAGCGGGCGAAGAGGTAACGGTGGTTGCATCTACGCGATCCTCAAACCATGGGAGAAGCGCAATAGGAGGTGAGGTTCAGGGGCCCGTTGGTCCCCCCGGCGGAGCGGAGCGTGCGTTGGGGGAAAGCACCGCAGCGGCGGAGCCGCTGGGGTAGGGGGGCCTAGCTCTGTTGGTGGGAACGGCCCCCTCCGTCCTCGGCTGCGCCTCGGCCACCTCCCCCAACGTCGGGCTTTTCCCTCCTGGGGGAGGAGACAGGAACCGCCCCCTCCGTCCTCGGCCTTCGGCCGAGTCCACCTCCCCCAACACTCGGCCTTTGGCCTCGCGAGTGGAGGGTACGGGCGGGCGGAGCCCGCCCTAGTGCAGGATCGTCGCTTCGAAGCGGAGCAAACGGACGGGTTCTCCGACGGCGATGTGCGCCTTCCGCATGGCGATGTCGATCTGCGTTTCGGACGTCTCTATCCCGGGGATGGCCGGCAGGAGTAATCCGCGACGCCCCCTGCTCCCTTCGACGATCACTCCATACCGAGCAGGGTCGAGGGAGGAGAGATCCTCGACTTCTGCCGGCGTACCGAGGAGGTAGACGGTGATGTCGAGTCGGTCGACTTCGGAAGCGCGCAGCGGCGGGAAGCGTGGGTCGTGAACGGCGGCGTTGACAGCCTGGAGGACGACTTCCGCCTCGAGGGTGTCCGAGGAGCCGACGATGCTCCCGACGCATCCACGAAGGCCGTTGGTGTTATGCAGGGAGACGAAGGCACCTCCGGGTGGCGACGATCCATTGGGGATCATGAGGTCGCCTGTCGCCAGGTAGTGACGGATGGCGCTCCGGGCGAGTCGAACATGCGGATGTTCCACGAGTTGACATTACCGCGGCGGCCGAAGGCGCGGGACTGAGGGCGACATGCCCTACGCTGAGCGATTGTGACAACGCTACGCCGCCGGCTTGTTCGTCCTGGGAACGTAACTGCGATGATGGTCATCGCCGGTCTCGTTGGAGCAGGTGCCGGGCTGGGGGCCGTCCTCCTCATCGAGGCGATCAACGCACTGGCGGAGCTCGTCAGGCGTCTCGACGGTGTCGTCCAGGTACCACATCTTGTTCCTCTCGTGGTGATCCCGGTCGCGTTGATGGCCTCGTGGTGGCTCACGAAGACGTTCGCTCCCGAAGCGGCCGGCCACGGCGTTCCGCAGATCCTTGCTGCGATCACCGTGTCGGGCGGTGCGATCCGGTGGCTCGTGGGTCCCCTCAAGGTCATTGCATCTGCGATCACGATCGGTGCCGGGGGCAGCGCCGGGCGGGAGGGCCCCATTGCACAGATCGGTGCAGGGCTCGGATCGTTCGTCGGCAGGAGGCTCGGGCTTCCCGAAGGTGGTGTGATCAGTCTCGTCGCCGCGGGGGCTGGGGCAGGTATCGCCGCGACGTTCAACGCTCCGATCGCGGGGATGTTCTTCGCGATGGAGGTGATTCTTGGCAGCTTCTCGGTGAGACATCTCCACACGGTTGTCGTGGCGACAGTCGCCGGTGCCGTCGTCTCTCACAGCATCCTGGGAGAGGGGCTCACCTTCACCGTCACCGCACACTCGATCGGGCACCCTACAGAACTGCTTGCCTACGCCGTGCTCGGGTTGCTGTGTGTCGCGGGTGGGTTGGTGCTGCTGTGGTCCCTGGACTTCTGGGAGGACAAACCGGACTTCCTGAGAGGATGGCGTCGCCCGCTGCTCGTGTCGTTCGCCGTTGCGGTCCCTGTCGCGTTCCTGCCGGAGATCGCCGGCACTGGCCAGGCGTTCATTGGCGGGATCCTCAACGGGGAGTCGGGTCTGGCCTGGTGGTTCCTCCTCGTACTGGCTTTGGTCAAGCCGATCGCGACCGGCGCCACGTTCGGTGCGCGAGGTTCAGGTGGCATCTTCATGCCGAGCCTTTTCATCGGTGCGACCATCGGTTCTGGCTTCGCCCATGTGCTCGGCTCTGTCTGGCATGTCTCTGTGCTTCACCCCGAAGCGTTCGCCTTGGTAGGAATGGCGGCCGCGTTCACCGCGGTGGCTCGTGCACCCTTGACGGCAATCCTCATCGTGTTCGAGGTGACCGGCGACTACGGACTCGTGCTGCCGCTGATGGTCGCGGTCGCCGTCGCGATGCTCGTCGCACCTCGCCTGTACCCGGACAGCGCCTACACCAAGCCGCTGACTCGGATGGGGATCAGGGTGACCAGGGGTGGTGAGATCGATCTGCTGGACACCGTTCGCGTCGGAGATGCGATGACGGTCGACTCGATGGCCGTGGCTGCGCACACCACCCTCGGTGAGCTCCAAGGGATGCTCGACAGAGGACGGCACCATGGGCTCCCGGTCGTCGACAGTGACGGACGTCTCGTGGGAGTGGTGACCGTGACCGACGTCGTTCGCGCCGGCGGCCCATCCGACCAGGTGCTGGTCCAGGATGCCATGACCCCAAAGCCCGTGACCGTGACCCCATCCACGGCCGCGTCAGAAGCTCTCGAACGGATGGCGGCACTGGGAGTCGGCAGGATCCCGGTTGTCGATGATGAGGATGAACGGAATCTGGTCGGGATGTTTCGTCGGGAGGACGCCGTGAATGCCTATCACCGCGCCAGGGGCGCCGCGCTTCGGCAGGCCGCCGAGCGCGAGCACTACCGGCTCAAGACCAGGGTTGGTAGCCACTTCTTCGACTTCGTCGTCCCGAAACGGTCGATGGCGGTCGGCAGACAGGTGAAGGAGGTGCCATGGCCGGAGGGGTGCCTCGCGGTCTCGGTCGTTCGCGAAGGTGAGGTACTGGTGGCGCAGGGAGGCACGGTCATCCGGGCAGGCGACAGGGTCACCTGCTTCGGTGATGAGCGGATGCGGGAGCGCCTCCTCGAGCGCCTCAGACCCACCGGGGAGGAAGGGGTTCGAGACTGACCTGCCGGGAGGGGAGTAGAACGGTGGCAGGCCAGTCTCGGGATCACGAAGATGGTCGCTGGCCGATCGTGATGGTCACGGTCTCGTGGGTGTCGCCACGCACGTACTCAAGCTGGATCTGTTGTCCGGGGTCGGTGTCGTTGATTGCATTGACGAGGTCGGACGCGTTGGTGATATCGACGCCGTTGAACGTCACGACCACGTCGTACTGCTGCAGCCCCACCCGATCGGCTGCGCTCCCCGGATAGACCTGCGTCAGGAGGGCGCCGGTGTCGATCGACAGGTTGAGCTGCCCGGCTGCCGCCTGGGAGTTGTCCGAGACGGCAACACCGAGATAGGGCTGACCGACACCGCGCTCGAACCTGTCCAGTACGCGCTTCGCGTTGTTGATGGGAATCGCGAATCCGACGTTCTGTGCATTGCCGGCGATCGCCGTGTTGATGCCGATGACTTGGCCGGCAGCGTTCAGCAGCGGACCACCGGAGTTGCCGGGGTTGATCGCCGCGTCGGTTTGGATTGCGTCCTCGACGGTGCCGAGTTCAGTCTGGATCTGCCTGTGGAGTGCAGAGATGATGCCGAGCGACACGGTCGGTTCCGATGCGTTCAGGGCGAGCGCGTTGCCGATCGCGATAGCGGCGTCGCCGACCTCGATCGAGTCGGAGTCACCGAGAGGAAGGGGAACGAGATCGGTCGCATCTGACACCTCGAGAACCGCAAGGTCTTGCAGAGGAGCCGAGGAGACGACAGTCGCCGGGCGGGCCTTGCCGTCGTGGGCCGTCACGGTCACCTTCGACGCATTCTGTATGACGTGATAGTTCGTCAGGATGTGCCCTTGGTCGTCGATCACGACGCCTGTTCCGGCACCCGCCGGCAACTCCTGCGTGTTTCCGAGGAAGTCGGTGATGACTTGGTCCTGAGTAACGGCGACGACCCCGGACTCTGCAGTGCGTACGAGCGGTGAGATGTCGAACAGCCCGTACGCACCGGAGGTCGTAGGTGTGGTAGAGGTTGTCGGCACCGCCGAGACGACCGTCGCCTCGGTTGTCGTCGTGTCTGGGGTGGAGGTGTTCAAGGTGCATCCCGCAGTTGCCAGCAAGAGTGCGGTTGCGATGACTAGTCGTTTCATTGGGTCTCCGTGAGAGGGTTGTCGAAGCTCCCTTTGGAGGAATGGTATGGGTCCCGCGGCGATGTGGACACGGTTCGGGGAGATTCTCACGCCACTCTGCGGAGATTCTTAGGGGATTCTCAAACCCTGTACCATCTCGCCAGTGCCGGCCCCCACCGTCCTGCTTCTGCTCGCCACCGGCGTCATCGCCGGCTTCATCAACACGGTCGCCGGCGGAGGATCGGTGGTGTCGTTGCCAGTCCTCGTCGAGGTGGTGGGCGCCAGCGTCGCGAATGGCACCAATCGCATCGCAATCCTGATGCAGAACATCGTCGGGTCCGCCTCGTTCCATCGTGGCGGCAAGATCCCGTGGCGGCTCGTGAAGGCGATCCTGTTGCCGACCGTCGCCGGTGCGGCCTGTGGCGCCTGGGTGGCAACGCAGATTCCGGCGGACGTGATGAAGCGGATCTTCGGACTGGTGATCGTGCTGGTGGCGTTGTCGGTACTGGTCGGACCTTCACGGTGGATCAGAGAGGGGGAACCTCGGCTGAAGGAACCGTGGCGAAGCATTTCGTTCTTCGGGATCGGGCTGTACGGCGGTTTCATTCAGGCGGGCGTTGGGTTCCTGCTGCTCGCCGGGTTGGTCCTGGGCAGTGGCCTCGGGCTGGTGAAGGGGAACGCGGCAAAGGTCGTGACCATCCTCGCCTATACGCCGGTGACCCTCTTCTTCTTCGCGACCGCTTCGCAGGTGGACCTGCAAGTCGGGCTGATTCTCGGTGTCGGCAACATGACCGGGGCGTTCGTCGCTTCCCGCCTTGCCATCAAGAAGGGTGCCGGGTGGATCCGGTGGGTCTTGGTCGTCGCAGCGGTCGCTGCAGCCTTGCGGATGGTGCTGTGACCGTTACTTCCGGAGGTGTGAGGATCTGAGCGCCCGAAGTTCGAGCTGTGTGACATCTTCCAGCGTGAGGAACGCCTCCGGGTTCACCCGAGAGACGATCCGCAGCGCTTCGTCGGCCCGCCGTCGGGGGATCACCGTGAAGGCGATTCGCACATCCCCTTCCTTGCCCTCCGCGTTGACGACAGTCACCCCGAAACCCGCCTGACGGAGTGATGGGGCGACCTCGTGGGTGTCGATCGAGGTGATGACTCGCAGAACGATCTTTCCGAGTTTCAGTTTGCGTTCCAGTGTCGAACCCAAGATGGTTCCTGCGGCGAACCCCGCCGCATAGGCGACCATGCGAACTGGCGAATCCAGGTTCGAGAAGACCAACCCTGCCGCGATGACCCAGGTGAGGGACTCGAAGAAGCCGAGCAGGCCGGCGATCCAGCGTTCGCCTCGCACGATCATGACGATGCGGATGGCGCCGATGGAAACGTCTACGAGCCGGAGACAGAAGATGAGAAGTGCACCGAGAAGCATTGGGGGAGTCTATCGCTTGGGGTAGCTTCCTCAGGCTGGCATCATGATCGCCTCATGCGATACCTGATCATGCTCACTGCCGCGCTCTTGTTGCTGTCCGCGTGCAGCGGTGGCGCCACTACCACGACTCTGCCCACCGCTACGACCATGCAGGGCTGCGAGAACGTGGCATACATCATTCCGAGTTCAGAGGACGCCATCGTTGAGATCAGTAGGATCTACACCTACGTTCAGAAGGAGAAGCCCGAGGTCGTCGGCACTGAGTTCGACGGGAGTTTGCTCCAGCTCACGAGGCAGGGTGGCTACGACCTGATCACCGTTCGATTCAGCAACGACCTCGGAACCATGCTGTTCGTTCAGGAGCCAGGCTACGTGTTCCACATTGGGTGGGAGGGCCCGGCAACGAGCGAGTCGGAGATCCGTGACTCGTTGAAGCAGCAGTTCCCCGACTTCCCCGAGGACATCATCACCTGTCACGACATGAGCGTGCTCGCCACGGGCGACTGAGTCGTCCGTCTTCAGTCCGTTGTCACTGATATTGTGTGGCGGAGGAGGGAGCGATCGTGCCGGTTCCACGTCCGAGTTTCACCGTCGGGATCGAGGAGGAGTACATGCTCGTCGATCTCGAGACGAGGGATCTCGTCAAGGATCCGCCGGCGGAGCTCATGGCCGAATGCGGCAACCATCTCAAGGGGCAGGTGAGTCCCGAGTTCCTTCGAGGTCAGATCGAGGTCGGTACCCGGATCTCCCGCACCATTGCTGAGGCGAGAAGCGACCTCGCGCGGCTCCGACGCGTAGTTGCCGAGGTCTCCAGAGGATACGGGTTCGCTCCGATCGCGGCATCGACCCATCCATTCGCACGCTGGGGTGAACAGCTCGTCACGGAGAAGACTCGCTACCAGGTGCTGCTTCGTGAACTCGAAACGGTGGCGAGGCGGCTCGTGATTTCAGGTATGCACGTGCATGTGGGGATCGACGACGACGACATGCGAATCGACCTCATGAACCAGTTCGCCTACTTCCTGCCTCACCTGCTCGCCCTGAGTACGTCGTCGCCGTTCTGGCACGGACAGCACACGGGTCTGAAGAGCTACCGGTCATCCGTGTTCAAGTCGCTTCCGCGTACCGGCACGCCCGTTCAGTTCACGAGCTGGGGGGAGTATCAGCGGCATGTGAACGTGCTCGTCGACGCCGGGCTGATCGAGGATGCCACGAAGCTCTGGTGGGATATTCGACCGAGCGCCCGCTACCCGACGCTGGAGATGCGTGTGACCGACATCTGCACTCGGCTCGACGACGGGACGGCTCTTGCCGCCCTGACCGTGTCGCTCATGCACATGCTGTACCGTCTGCGGTCTGAGAACAAGCGGTGGCGAACCTACGCGAGGATGCTCATCGAGGAGAACATGTGGAGGGCACAACGCTATGGCATCCATGCCCCACTCATGGACTTCGGGCAGGGAACGCTGGTTCCGATCCAGGAGCTCGTCGACGAACTCATCGCTGAGCTGGAAGAGGACGCCGCGGAACTCGGGTGTCTCTCGGAGCTCCATGCCGTGCCCGAGATCCTGGTGCGTGGCACCAGTGCCGACCGGCAAGTGGCGACCTACGATGCCGCGTTGGCCGATGGGGTCGACGAGCAGCAAGCGCTCGAGGCGGTCGTCGACTTCCTCATCCGGGAGACCGTCACCAGTCTGTAGTCACACCTTGCTCTGCGCATCGAGCACGGCAATCGCCGTCAGGTTGACGATGTCGCCCACCTCGGCGTCTCGCTGGAGCACATGTACCGACTTCGAGACACCGGTCAGGATCGGTCCGATCACCTGTGCCCCTCCGAGTTTCGACAGGAGCTGGTACGCGGTGTTGCCTGCGGCGAGATTGGGGAAGACGAGCACGTTCGCACGTCCCCCGAGCCGGTTGAACGTGTGCTGCCGTGCCAGCAGCGGGGCGTCCACTGCAGTTCGGGCGTGCATCTCGCCGTCCACCTGCAGATCCGGTCGTCGTTCCCAGCAGATCTTGACGGCCTCGCGTACCCGTTCCGGTTCCTCCCCTGACGCCGATCCGAAGTTGCTGTAGGACAGCAGCGCTATGCGGGGCTTGACGTCGAACGTGTCCTCGATGTAGTCGCCGGTTGAGATCGCGATCTCGGCGAGCTGCTCTGCCGTCGGCAAGATGTTGACGGCGCAGTCGGCGAGGAAGTATGCCTGATCCTTGAGGATGACGGCGTAGATTGCCGACACGATGCTGCGGCCCTCCTCGAGTGGCAGCACTTGGAGAGCGGGTCGAACGGTGTCCGGGTAGTTCGACGTCAAGCCGCCGAGGACGGCGTCAGCGTCACCCTCATGGAGCATCATTGCCGCGTACAGGTTGGGATCGAGGACCGCCCGCTGGGCATCTTCGGGTGCAACGCCCTTGCGCCCGCGAAGGCGGTACAGCTCGTCTGCGTAGCGATGTCGCGCCTCGTGCTCGTCATACGGATCGAACAGGTCGATCCCATCGAGCGGTACCTGCTTCTCTTCGGCGATCGAGCGGATCTGCTCGACGTTTCCGAGGATGACGGGCGTCGCGATCCGTTCGTCGATGACTCTCCTCGCCGCGCGCACGATCCGGATGTCTGCGCCGTGTGGGTACACGACACGCATCGGGTGTGCTTGCGCCTTGGCCGCAACGGTATGGGTGAGACCGTAGGCCGGTTGAAACCTCGAACGAAGCTCTTCCCGGTACATGTCGATGTCGGAGTACGGGTTGCGGGCGAGCCCCTCGTCGATGGCTGTCTGCGCGACTGCTGGCGCGACGTGCCACAGCACTCGCGGATCGAACGGTTTGGGGATCAGGTACTCGGCGCCGAATGCGAGGTGGTCGATGCTGTAGGCCTTGAGGACCGAATCGGGGACAGGTTCCCTGGCCAGCGAGGCCAGTGCATGCGCTGCGGCAACCTTCATACCTTCGCTGATGCCGCGGGCTCTCACGTCGAGAGCCCCTCTGAAGATGAATGGGAACCCGAGCACGTTGTTGACCTGATTGGGGTAGTCGCTCCGGCCAGTGGCGACGATGGCGTCCGTTCTTGCAGCGATGGCGTCCTCGTAGCGGATCTCCGCGTTGGGGTTCGCCAGGGCGAAGATGATCGGATTGTCCGCCATGCTCTGGACCATCTCCTTGGTGACAACGTCGGCGACCGAGACTCCGACGAAGCAGTCCGCGCCGGCTAAGGCCTCTTCGAGGGTCCGTTTGTCGGTGGGCCGCGCGAACTCCGCCTTGTGGCCCGATATGCCCTCTTTGCGTCCCTTGTAGATCACCCCACGCGAATCGCACATCAGGATGTTCTCGTGGCGGACACCGAGCCGCTCGAAGAACCGCGCGGTCGCTATGCCGGCAGCTCCTGCTCCGTTGAAAACGACGGTCGTCGCCTCGATCGAGCGCCCGGTCAGATCGATCGCGTTGAGGAACCCGGCACCGGCGATGATCGCGGTGCCGTGCTGGTCGTCATGGAAGACGGGGATATCGAGCCGTTCCTTGAGGGCGTCTTCGACTTCGAAGCACTCGGGTGCTCGGATGTCTTCCAGGTTGATGCCGCCCACGGTGGGTTCCAGCATCTCGCAGAACCGGATGATGTCGGCCGGGTCCGTCGTGTCGATCTCTATGTCGAAGACGTCAATGTCGGCGAAACGTTTGAAAAGGACGGCCTTGCCTTCCATGACGGGCTTGCCTGCGAGAGGTCCGATGTTGCCGAGCCCCAACACCGCGGTGCCGTTGCTGACGACTGCGACGAGGTTGCCCTTGTTCGTGTATTTGAATACGTCGTCCGGTTCCTTGGCTATCTCAAGGCACGGTTCGGCAACACCCGGTGTGTATGCGAGACCGAGGTCGCTTTGTGTGGCCGTCGGTTTGGTGGGGATGACCTCTATCTTGCCGGGTCTGCCCTTTGAGTGGTACTCGAGAGCTTCACTGAAGTGCTTGCCTTCTGGCATCACATCGCCTCCTCCGTGTCGAAGCCTACCCACGTGGGCGTGCCCTTCGTCTCAACGTCTCAGTACCGTTATTTCACCCGGTGCGTTTCGGGTGTGTTCGGCGAAACCTTCAGCGGTCAGGCGACCACGTTTTCGAGCCTGCCAGGGACACCGCACAGGAACACCTCCGTGTTGTCGGGGGTTGATCGAAACCCCAATGCTGCTTCGATCGCGTGCGCCCGAACGGAGGAAGCTGCCACCCGTCTGGTGCCGCGCGAAGAATCATCATCCGGGGAGTGAGCTTGTCCTTCTGCGCCATGAGTGCGTTCGGCTAGTGCACCCTTTCGGTTCGTCCTCTCTCGATTGTCGGACACCAATTGCGCGTCGAACCGTCGCGCCGGATAGGCTCATCGACCGATGAGTGTCTATCCAAACGGATTCCTCTGGGGGACCGCCACGGCGGCGCATCAGGTGGAAGGTGGCAACTGGAACAACAACTGGTGGGCGTGGGAGCACGATCCCGACTCGCCGTGTATCGAACCGTCAGGGGACGCGGTCGACCACTACCACCGATACCGAGACGATCTGAAGATCCTTTCCGACCTCGGCTTCAACTCGTACCGGTTCTCGCTCGAGTGGAGTCGCTTGGAACCGGAAGACGGCGAGTTCTCTCCGGCCCAGCTCGATCACTACCGGCGGATGGCTGAGACGTGCCGGAATCTGGGGATCACTCCGGTTCTCACCCTCCACCACTTCACCACTCCTCGCTGGCTCGCACGTCGTGGAGGCTGGTCGCAGATGGAGACCGCCGAACGCTTTCTTGCGTTTGCCGAGTGGGCTGTAGGCGGCATGGCCGATCTCATCGACATGGTGTGCACCATCAACGAGCCGAACATTGTCGCGACTCACGGCTACCTGACGGGCCTGTTCCCACCGGGGGTTCGTGATCCGGAGGCCAGGGAACGCGCGAACGAGGTGTTGATCGAAGCGCACCGTCGAGCGGTCGAAGCCGTCCGCGAGGTAGCACCGCGATGCCAGGTAGGGATGACACTCGCAATGTCCGAGTGGACGGCCGTCGACGGAGGCGAGGCGATGGTCGAACAGCTGCGACACCCGATGGAGGACGTGTTTCTCGAAGCGGCCACAGGCGACGACTTCATCGGTGTGCAGACGTACTCTCGAAACCGGATCTCACCCGCCGGGTATCTCGGTCCTGAGGAGGGCGCGGAGCTCACCCTCATGGGGTATGAGTTCCGACCCCAGGCGCTCGAGGCGACGATCAGACGCGCGGCATCGATCACCGGCGTACCCGTGTATGTGACGGAGAACGGTATCGCGGCCATCGATGATCAACGTCGAGAAGCGTTTATCGAGCAGGCGCTCGACGGAGTGGAACGGTGCATCGATGACGGGATTGACATCCTTGGCTACACCTACTGGAGCGCCCTCGACAACTTCGAGTGGGCACTCGGATACGGACCGACATTCGGGCTGATCGGCGTGGATCGATCAACCCAACAGCGGTCGGTGAAGCCGAGTGCCAGACGCTTCGGCCGTATTGCCAGGGCGAACGGGCGGTGACCTAGCATCTACGTATGGATGCATTCACACTGAGCGATGCTCTGCTCGACGAAATCCTCGAACTCTCTCCGGTTACCTCAACGATGTTGGGGGTGGCCGGACGTGACCATCTATGGGACGACCTGAGTCCCACCGGTATCGAGAAGACCCGGTTGATGGCCGATCGATATCGCGCGCAGTTGCTGCAAATGGGGGAGCCGGAAGAGCGCTGGGAGCGGCTCGCGTGGCGAGTCACTCTCACGCTTGTCGAGGAGTGGCTTGACCTTCTCGAGCACGGAGACCCCTTCCGGGATCTCAACAACATCGCGTCGCCGTTTCAGCAGATCCGAGACGTGTTCGATATCCAGGACACATCGAATTGGGACGCCCTGATCACCCGTCTCTCCACCTTCAACCGTCCTCTCTCCGGATATCGGGCGACCTTGGAGGAGGGACGCAGGATGGGGGTGCTGGCATCGAGACGACAAGTCGAGGCTGTCATCACCCAAGCCGAGGTGCTGGCCGGTTCCGACTCGCCCCTGCATCGCTTCAAGACGGACCTCGCAGCCTCTGAGCAGGCGACCCCCGAGTTGACGGCGGCAATGGAATCGGCCATCTCGGCGGCGAAGGTGGCTGCCGCCGAGTTCGCAGCCTACCTCGCGTCAACGTACTTGCCAGATGCTCTAGTGGCTGACGGGGTCGGAGCGGATCGCTATGTGCGGGTGACACGAAGGTTCCTTGGGATGCGAATCGACCCTGAAGAGACCTACCGGTGGGGATGGGGAGAAGTGTCCGATCTGCGACGCCAGATGATCGAGACCGCAACGCTCATCGACCCGTCGAAATCGCTCGACGACGTCGTCCGGTTGCTCAAGACGGACCCGGAGCGCTGTGTGCCCAGCAAGGAGGAGTTCGTAGAGTTTATGAAGAGAAGGTTGCACGCAGCCGTTCAGGAACTGGACGGCACCACGTTCGACATCCCTCAGCCGATCAAGAAAGTCGACGTCAAGATGGCGCCGCCAGGTGGTGCGCTCGGCGCCTACTACATGCAACCCAGCGAGGACTTCTCCCGACCCGGGAGCGTCTGGTGGTCCATGGGAACCAAGCAGGTGTTCCCGCTGTGGGACGAGGTCAGCACCGCCTACCACGAAGGGTTTCCCGGGCACCACCTCCAAATCGGGGTGGCGATGACCCTTGGAGATCATCTGAGCCGTCTGCACCGCCTCGTCATCTGGTACCCGGGGTACGGGGAGGGCTGGGCGCTGTACACAGAACTGCTGATGAACGAGCTCGGCTACCTGGAGAAACCGGAGTATGTCCTCGGGATGCTCGCAGCCGAGATGCTCCGGGCGTGCCGTGTCGCGATCGACATCGGCTCCCACCTCGACCTTCCGATCCCCGATGATGCACCGTTCCACCCAGGAGAGCGCTGGACGTTCGAACTCGCCGTCGAACTCCTCACCGACTTCACCTTCTTGGCCGACGAGTACGCGAAGTCCGAGGTCACGCGCTACCTCGGATGGCCGGGTCAAGCGATCTCCTACAAAGTGGGTGAGCGAGTGATCCTCGAACTGCGGGAGGAGTTTCTCAGCCAGGGAGGGGACCTCAAGGAGTTCCACTCTCGCGTGCTGGGATCTGGCGCCGTCGGCCTGGATCTGTTGCGGGACCTCGTACTCGAGAGCTGACAGCGAACAGCGAACAGCAAGGAAGCTGTCGGCCGTCAGCTGTGAGCTGTCGGCTGGACCGGTGGAGCCGGCCCTAGCCGCAGGCCTTCGACAGAACCGGGTACGGGTTCACGGCGTCCCCGCCGTCAGGGTGCATTTCGAAGTGCACATGGGTTCGGCCGCCGGCAGCATTGCCGGTGTTGCCGACGTAGCCGATCACGTCACCCGCCGAAACCCTCCCCGATACTCCGAAGCGGTCGAGGTGGCTTGAGATGTAGAGGGTGCCGTCGTCCCCTGACAGGTTGACCTGGTTGCCGCCGATCGAGCCGACCACCTGTTTCACGGTTCCGTCCACGGGCGCGTACACGGGTGAGCCAAGCGGCGCGAAGAGATCGTTGCCCGTGTGGAAGCGCCCACCCGAACGGGGGAATCCCCAGTCGTTGAAGAACGTCGCTTTCTGAACGGGGCACAGCCATGCACCTTCCTCCACGGTGAGCACCATGCCGACACGAATCAGGTTCGGATCACGAATCGAGTTCGTCCGAGAGAGCTCGTCCACGGTGGTCGAGAAGCGGAGAGCAATTCCACCGAGTGTGTCGCCTTTCTTGACGGCGTAGCTGGCCGGCTTCGTGACCTGCTCGACGGGAGTACTCGGTCCCTCGAGCCTGAGCTCGGTACCTGCGTAGATCGTGTTGGGGTCGGAGATGCCGTTCGCCGCCCTGATCTGGTCGACCGGCACCCCGGTCGTCGCCGAGATTCCGGCGAGGGTGTCACCTGGCCGCACGAGGTAGGTGTCCTCGCCGGGGATCACGAGCGTGTCTCCGATCTGGATCAGGTTCGGGTTCGTGATGTGGTTGGCGTCGACGATGGCGTGAACGGTGGTTCCGTTCGCTTGGGCGATCCTGGAGAGGTTGTCGCCCGTCTTCACCACGTACACGGCGTTGCCGGTCACCACGGCGAGGAGAACCACAACGAGGGCAGCAACGGATCGCATGCCCCAATTGTCGGCGTGTGCTCAAGTGCCCTTGAGCGGTGCGCTCGCCCGCAACTGCCCGCAGGCGGCGTCGATCTCGCCGCCACGGTTCACGCGACGGGTCGCGTTGACACCGGCCAGCCTCAGCCGATCGAGGAAGCGATCGATGCGTCCCGACGGCTCAAAGGGCGACAGCGGGGTTGGATTCATCGCGATCACGTTCACATGTGCTCTCAACCGTCGCGCGATCTCCGCCAAGCGATCTGCCTGTTCGTCGGAGTCGTTCACACCGTTCATCAGCGTCCACTCGATCGAGATCCGCCGTCCCTTGGCCGCGAAGTAGTCGGCTGCCGCGGCCTCAACGGCAGCCAACGGGTAGCGGGCGTTGATCGGTACGAGCGAGGTGCGAAGCTCATCGTCGGCGGCATGCAGGCTCACGGCGAGATTCACAGGCCATGGATCGGCGGTGAGTCGTTGGATGCCAGGGACGATTCCGACCGTCGAGACGGTGATCGATCTGGCCGACATGTGCATCTCTTCGACCATCCGGCGAATCGCCTCCCGGACACGCTCGTAGTTGACGAGCGGTTCGCCCATTCCCATGAACACGACGTTCGTGATCCTGTCAGGGACCCCCGGCATGCCGACGGTGCGGAGGTGGGCTTGGGCGAACGCGACCTGGGCGACGATCTCACCCGGCTCGAGGTGTCGCTCAAAGCCGAACTGGCCGGTGGCGCAGAACGTGCATCCGAGTGCGCAGCCCGCTTGCGATGAGATACAAACGGTTGCCCTGTCGTCGTAGCCGATGAGGACCGTCTCGATCGCCGCCCCGTCGGCGGATCTGAAGAGCCACTTGACGGTACGTCCAGCGTCGGCGACCCGTTCCGCTTCCATATCGAACGGCCAGAGATCGAGGTGTTCTCTCACGTGCTGCGGCAGATTCGTCATCTGGTCTGCATCCAGCACGGGAGTCACGTACAACCAGCGTCGAAGTTGATCGACGCGATACCGCGGTTCATCGGGGAGGAGGTCAGACAAGTCGTCAGGATGTGCAAGATACGTCACCAACCCATGGTAGGAGCGGGCGAATCTAGACTCCCGAGGGTGCGTCGTTTCGTTGAGCGGGCCGACGACGCGCTGACCCCCGCCGAGCTCACGAGTCTTTGGGTGGCTGTGACCCTCGGGGTGCCGGTCGTCGTCGTCGGCTACAAGTTGATGGTCAGTGGGTCGCTGGGTGGATTAGGGCTTTCCGCGACGCAGATGTTGCTTGCCGTGCCGCTGGGCGTGGTTGTTGCTGTCGGCTTGCTCTGGGCCGCTGCCCGCCCCGGCTCGGCGTATGGCGAGGGCTTGGGCGTGATGCTGAAGCCGTCATTTGGAACGGTCGGCGCGGGTCTCTACCTCGTTCTGCATGCAGCGGTGTTGATCGTGCTCGCTGGACTCGAGCTGCGCGTCGTGGGGGTTGTGCTTGCCGCTGCGGTCGGTGACCTCGGGAACTTCACTCTTCCGGATTCCGTTGGAGTGGCGATAGCAGCGCTCGCAGCGGTGGGTCTTGCCGTCGGGGGGGCACTTCGCTGGTGGGTTCGTCGTGTGGCGTTCTGGGGGGGCCTCGCCACGGCTATGTGGATCGTGTGGCGGCTTGCCGCAGAGATGGATCTCGAGGCGACTCGCGCCCAGACCCCGTCCCCGTGGTTCTGGTTGGGGGTCGACATGATCGTCGGGCTCGCCGTGTTGTTCTTTCCTCTGCTCGTCGACACGACGAGGGCGCTTCCTGACGATCAGAGCGCACCGGCGGCAGTCGGTGCGGGGTTCGGTGTTTCGGCGTTGATCGTTCTGATGGCCGGCGGGTTGGCTGCCGCAACCACTCCGGGCATCATCGATCCCGCCCAGATCGTTACCAAGCTCGGCGGTCCACTCGTCGGGGTCGGCGCTGCCCTCGCACTTCTGGCGTGGGTCGTCTTTGCCGAGTCTGACGGGGCCCCGCTGTTTCTCGTCATGCCGACGCGAGCGCTCGGTTCGCTCGGAATCGAGCCGCCCGGATGGGTTGCCGTCGTCGCGGGGCCGGTCGCTGCAACGGTTGTGGCGCTGCTGGTCTCCGCTCGTGATCTGTTCGGCGTACTCGGGTTCTTGATGAGCGTCCTCACACCGATCCTCGGTGTGTTTCTCTCCGACTTCTATCTGGTTCGTCGCGGTGCCTACATGTCTCGGGACCTCTACCGAAGAGGAGGGGCCTATCGCGGGGTCAATCTGGCAGCCATTCTGTCGCTGCTCCTCGGCTTCGTCGTGTACCAATGGGTGACTCCGGCCGGGGCGGACTGGTGGGTGCAGTTCCTCACCCATGGGTTGCCGGGTGCGCCGCTCAGCCAGTTCGGAGCCCCGGGTGTCGTTGCGTCGCTGACCGTGAGCGCGCTCGCATACTCCGTTGCAGGCCGACTCCTCATGCGCGAGGAGTCCTACGTCAGTCATATGAGGTCCTTCTAGGCCCCGCTTCGCGGGCCGTTGTCGGTTTTCGGTTCTCAGTAGTCGGTAGGACTCACGCCCCGTGGTCTCGTGTTGGATGGGGTCGCGTTCCTGCTGAGAACCGATGACTGACGACTGATGACCGCCTTGTGCGACCGGAGGTTGCCAGGCTCCCAGAGGACGGTCGCCCTACGGTCTCGCGTCGTCTGGGATCGCGTTCCTACCGACAACCGATGACTGACCACCGCTGTCTGCAGCCGAAGGCTGCGGACAGCTACAGGACGTTCGCGGCCATCTCGGCGAGAGGACTCCGCACGGACTTCTCCAAGGTCACATGTCCGAACAGCTCGGTTCCCTTGAACTTCTCGATGAGTGCCGCGACTCCTCCGTACGGGGAGATGTACGGGTTGTCGACCTGGGTCAGGTCGCCGCAGAAGACCACCTTCGAGTCGCGACTCAACCGGGTGAGGATCACCTTCAGGGTGGACAGCTCCAGATTCTGCGCCTCGTCGATGATCACGAACTCTCCGGTGATCGACCGTCCCCTCAGATAGGTGATCGAGGCGAGCTCCAGCACGTTGCGGTCGATGAGTTCCGCGATGGCGTCACGGGCTGCTCGTGGCCCGCCGTCGGAGAACAGCGCGTAGAGGTTGTCATGAACGGCTGCCATCCAAGGGGCGAGCTTCTCCGAGAGATCGCCCGGCAGGTAGCCGACGTCCTGTCGTCCCACCGCGACGAGCGGTCGATAGACGGCGACTCGCCGGTAACGTCCGGCCTCGAGGACCTGTTCGAGCCCTGCGGCGAGAGCGAGGTACGTCTTGCCGGTGCCGGCCTGGCCCATGAGTGACACGGCCGGCACGTCTGGGTTGAGGAGCAGATCGAGAGCGAGCGTCTGCCGGACGTTCTTGGGTTCGACACCGAACACCTTCCGCGTCCCCGGGACTCTGGCGACGGTCACCTCAGGTTCGGTTTCGACGACATGTGCGAGGGCGGACTGAGACGGTGATCCGTGGAGTACGAGGAATTGGTTCACCTCTGCCTCGATGCCTTCGACGGTGACCTTGCCGTGACGGTACAGCTCGTCGATCACCCCTGACGGCACATCGATGTCGTCGACGCCTGAGTAGAGCTGGTCGACCTGCGCCGTGTCCGCCCGGTAGTCCTGAACGGCGACTCCGAGTTGCGCTCCCTTGATGCGCAGAGCTGCGTCCTTGGTGACCAGGACGGGAGAGCGGCCGGCGTCGGTGAGGTTGAGACAGGTCGCCAGGATCCGATGGTCGGTCGTGGAAGGATCGAGCACTCCCGGAAGCCTGGCCGAGCTCGTGCCGTTCAGCTCGATGCGAAGGGATCCTCCGGCGGGGAGCCGCTCAGGTTCTCGAAGCCCACCGGCTTCGGAGGCACCCATGGTTTCCAGCAGCCGAAGCGCCGATCGAGCGTTCGCACCCACGTCATCCGGCCGTGTCTTCTTCCTATCCAACTCCTCGATCACCACGAGGGGAAGTACCACGTCGTGTTCGTCGAAGCGGAGAGGGGCGTTGGGATCCGCGAGTAGCACGCAGGTGTCGAGAACGTAGTCCACGTTCGATTCTCCTTCGGCCGTGTCGCGAAAAGGTTTGCCGCTCCGCGCGCGGAAGGCAAGGACCGTCAGGTCGTGCGGAGGCGGGCCTGGGCGATCCAGTCCTCGACGCGCGACGACTGCGTGTCGAGATGTTGGGCAACCGTCGCTGCGTCAGATCGAGCGAGGTCCTGGAACGTGGCGATGCCGATCGAGGCAAGGCGTCCTGCGAACACGCCTCCGACCCCCTTGATCTCGGTGAGGTCGTCGGGCGGTTCGCCAGGGCCTACCCGAAAGGTCGGTGGCTCGGGCTCCCGAGGGAGTGCGAGTGAGATGAGACGGTCCCTCATGAGCCAGAGGGCACCCGCCAAGCCCGCCACGAATCCGGTGAGTTTCAAGAACCGCTTCATAGTCTGAGCTTACCCGGGTGAGTGTGTTGTCACTAGCCGCGGTAGCAGGTCCAGTGCGACCATCCGCCGGCGTTGTACTTGAGCCATGCCGCGACGGCCGTGTTGGCGTATGGATCGAGAATGTCGGCGTTGGCCCCCCATCCCGCAGCGTCGGCGCGATTCGCCCAGTACTTCGGGAGCTGCTGAAAGAGCCCCGCCGCACCTGATGCCGAGTTGACGTTGTCGGGGATTAGTGTCGACTCGCACCTGGCGATCTTGAGCGCCTCCTCGACATCTTCCGGCTTGAAGAAGAGGGCGATGATGCTCCTCGCCTCGTCATCCGACAGTGGCGTACTCATGGAGAGAGTCGTCCTGGTCGTCGAAGCGGGCTGTCGCGGCGTCGTTGTCGTCACGGTAGAAGTCGTGGTCGGGTCCGGGGGCGGTGGGAGAATCTGAAGGTTGGTAGCAAGCGGATCGAGCTCGGGATCTTCGGCGAGTGGGACCTGCGTGTCAGACGTGGTGCGTAGTCCTGCGGCGAGCGCGCGCGCCATCACCTGGCCGGTCGCCGACCCGCGCACAGGCAACGGACTGGTTGTAGTAGTGGTTGGCTCGGGCGCCGTCTGTGGAGAGAAGTTGGCGAAGCCGGCTACCGCCAGTGCTGCCACCAACAACCACAGAGCGACGGCCACGAGACGTGGCACACGCATTGGAATTACTCCGCCTCTCAGCTCGGGGGTCCAGCGAAGACCCGTGGGCAGGCTAGGGGAGTCTCGTACATACCTGCAAGCCGAAACCAGACAGAATATGGATTCACAAGGTTGAGCCTCCAGTAGAAGGTGAGCTTCCGGTACGATCGCAGGTCGTGAAGGTCGACTTCTACGCACCACCGCTCGGCCCTCAAGATGTGGCTCGGCTGGCCTCCGTCGCCCGCGATGTCGGCTTCGACGGCTTCCTGGTGTCCGAGACGAGTCACGACCCATTCGTGTCACTCGGAGCCGCTGCACAGGTCTCGGGGGCCCTGGACCTTGGCACGGCGATCGCGGTCGCGTTCGCACGTTCTCCGATGGTGACGGCGATGGCCGCGTGGGACCTCGCGGCGTCGACCAGCTTCATGCTCGGGCTTGGGACGCAGGTCTCAGCGCACATACGCGGTCGGTTCTCCGCCGAGTGGTCGGAGCCGATCGAGCGAATGCGGGACTACGTTGCCTCGGTGCGCGACATCTGGGACGTCTGGCAGCACGGAGGCCGGATGAATCATCGTGGGCGCTTCTACCGCTTCACACTGATGACACCGTTCTTCTCGCCGGGACCTATTCGCGATCCCAACGTTCCGGTGTGGCTTGCCGGGGTGGGACCCAGGTCGCTTGCCCTTGCTGCCGAGATCGCCGATGGCTTTCATGTGCACCCGTTTCACACTGTGCAGTATCTGGACGACGTCGTGCTGCCCGCTCTCAGAGATCGGCCGCAGGTCGCGTCGAGTGTGCTTGTCGCGACGGGGAACAGCAGCAGGGAGATTCAGGATGCAACCAGGCTCGTGCGGTCACAGATCGCCTTCTACGCTTCGACACCTGCCTACCGGAGAGTGCTGGAGCTGCACGGCTGGGACATGGGTCCGGCCTTGACCTCGCTGAGCAAACGAGGAGAGTGGGACTCGATGACCGAGCTGGTAACCGACGAGATGGTCGACGCGGTGGCTGTCGTCGCACCGGTCGATGAGCTCGGTGGACGGTTGCGAGAACGCTATCGAGGGAGGCTGGATCGGATCGGCGTCTACCCCGCCGTCTCGTTGCCACGGAACGACTGGTCGAGAATCATCGATGCCATCCGGGGCTAGTGGGAGTGACTGAAGACTGGGGACTGAAGACTGAAGACTCTCTTGCTAGATCTCGATCTGGAGTCCGATCTCCAAGCACTGCTCCGCGGGTAGATGGAAGAAGAGGGCGGAGTTCGTGGCGTTGCGTGACATGAACGCGAACAGGCGCTCGCGCCACATGGCCATTCCTTCGAGTTCCGTAGCGACGACCGTCTCTCGCCCGAGGACGTACGTCGTGTGTTCCGGACGAACCCCGAACCCGTGTTGCACGATGCTCTCCAGAGTGTCGGATACCTGCGGTTCCTCCATGAATCCATAGGTGAGGAGCACCTGGAAGAAGCCGTCGCCGAGGTCCCAGACACGTGCCCTTCGCGCGGGTGGGACCCTCGGCGTGTCGCTTGTCGCGATCGACAGCAGCATGATCGTCTCGTGGAGCACTTCGTTGTACCTGAAGTTGGTGAGGAGCGCAGGCGGCGTCGCCCCGAGACGGGACGACAGGTAGATGGCGGTCCCTTGGACTCTCTCTGGAGGATGGGTCGCGATCGAACCGATGAACCGCTCGATCGGTAGCTCACCCTTCTTGAGCCGGGACTCGATGATCTCACGACCACGTTTCCATGTGGTCATCACACCGAACACGCCGAATCCGATCACGAGCGGGAACCAGCCTCCGGTAGGAACCTTGAACAGGTTGGCGCCGAAGTAGGTGAGATCGATGGCGAAGAACAGCGCAGAGATCGAGATGGCAGCCGGCCATGGCCAGTGCCATAGCTCCCTGGTCACGGTGAAGAACAACATCGTTGTGATCACCATGGTGGTCGAGACCGCAACGCCGTAGGCGTCCGCGAGCCCGCTCGAGGACTTGAACCCGATGACGAGACCGACGCATGCCGCCATCAGCGCCCAGTTGATCGCGGGAATGTAGATCTGGCCGGACTCCTTCTCGGATGTGTGGAGGATCCGCATGCGCGACAGGTAGCCCAACTGCACCGCCTGCATGGTCAGCGAGAACGCTCCGGAGATCAATGCTTGAGACGCGATGATGGTCGCGGCCGTCGCCAGAACCAGTAGCGGCCACAGTGCCCATGACGGAGCCATACGGTAGAAGGGGTTGTCGATCGTCGAGGGGTCACCGATGAGCATCGCCCCCTGGCCGAAGTAGTTGAGTACCAGGGCGGGAAGTACGAGACCGAACCAGGCGAGCTGGATGGGCCTCTTGCCGAAGTGGCCCATGTCGGCGTACAGCGCTTCGGACCCTGTCACGACGAGGAACACGGAACCGAGTGCCAGGAACCCGGTCAGCTTGTTGTCGAAGATGAACCTCGCTGCGTGGATAGGGTTCAGGGCTGCGAGCACGGACGGCTGACCGGCTATGTGCAGGATGCCGAGCACTGCCAGGGTAGAGAACCAGATGATCATGATCGGTCCGAAGATGGCCCCCACCTTCCCGGTCCCGTGGCGCTGGATCATGAACAGACCGATGAGGATGCCGATGGCGATGGGGATGATGAACGGCTTCAGTACGGGCGTCGAGACTTCAAGGCCCTCGACGGCGGAGAGGACCGAGATCGCCGGGGTGATCATCCCGTCTCCGTACAGCAGCGCGGTGCCGAACAGACCGATGAGTATCAGCACTCTGCGGCCGTGATGAATCGCATTCTGGTGTTTGGGGACGATCAGCGCGGTGAGCGCGAGGATGCCACCCTCACCGTTGTTGTCGGCCCGCATCACGAACGCCAGGTATTTCAGCGAGATGACGATCATCAGCGACCAGAAGATCAACGAGAGCACGCCGAGGATGTGCTCGCGGTTGATCATGATCCCCTCATGCGCGATGAATGACTCCTTCATCGCGTAGAGGGGGCTCGTTCCGATGTCGCCGTACACCACGCCGAGCGCGGCGAGCGACAGGGTGGCGATGTACTTCTTGGACTTGGATTCCATTGACGCCTTCGAAACTCGGCTGTGGATGCTACCCGGCGCTCAGCGATCCACGAGGGCCAGGGTGGTAGCGACTCGCGGGTCGGCGGCGGCTCTGCGTGACCCGTCCGGGGTGACGCTGATCATCGACACCGGTCCCCATCCCGGTACGGAGTTGCCGGCGAGCGTGACTCTGTGCCCGCGTCGAGCCAGCTCCACGACGATGCCGTCCGACATGCTGCCCTCCAGACGGACTTCATCGCCGTCGAGGACCCAGCGTGGACGTCGAAGGGCTGTCTCGGGCTCGTCTCCAACGAACAGCGACGCTGCAGCGACCTGAAGCAGGAGTTGCGGCTGGTACGCCCCACCGCGGGTGCCGAGCACCGTGTCGAGGGCACCGTCATTGGTCCAGAGTGACGGTGAGAGGGTGTGAAGGGGTCGGGCACCAGGGGTGAGTTCGTTTGGGTGTCCTTCGATCAGGTTGAAGCCTGCGCCTCTGTTGTGGAGGAAGAAGCCCGTGCTCGGGGCAGCGATCCCTGAACCGATGCCCATGTAGTTGGACTGGATCAGCGACACGGCCATGCCGCTACGGTCGACGAAACAGAGATAGGCCGTGCCACCCGGAGCGGGTCCGGGTCGAGGCCACGTCCCGGCACGGGTGCGATCGATCTGACCGACTCGGTCCCGGAGACGGTCGGGTGCGGCGAGATGGTCGGCAGGCAACGGGGATCTGCGCGGATCGGACACCAGGTCGTCGCGTTCCCACGCCACGGATCGGTAGGCCTCGATCTGGAGGTGGACGTAGTCGGGATCGTCGGGATCTGCCGGCGGATGCGTCTCGGAGAACACCCAGGAGGAAGCGAGGGTCAGGTAGCCCTGGGAGTTCGGGGGGACGGTCCAGCCTGTTCTGCCGAACACGTTGGCTGAGATGGGATCCACCCACTCCGCCTGTTCGATTGCGAGATCGGGCATCGAGATACTCGGAGCGGCCAGTGTGATCGCGATTCCCGCCGGTCCGTCGTAGAAGTTCGACCGCCCACCTCCGGCAATCTGGCGCAGTGTTGCGGCGAGAGCTTCGCGCCGCACGATCGTGTCCTGGGGCGGGTAGAGCTCGGGCGCCTGTGGGGCGAGCTGATCCGCACGCCGAGTGAGGGCGCTGGTGAACTCTGCCGATGGGGCGAAGCCTTGTTCGGCGTGCTCGATGGCCGGCGCGAGCAGGTCGGCGAGCGGCATCGAGCCGAAGCGCGCCGACAGCGCGCTCCAACCATCCACACATCCTGGGATGGTGACGGTGGCAGGGTCGAAAGGTGGGATGGACGAATGGCCCGCCGATCGCAGTGCTGCCGGGTCCACTCCTGAACCGGCGCGACCTGATGCGTTCAGGGCAGCCGGTGCCGCGTCTCCGCTCCTGTGGACGAGAGCGAACAGATCGCCACCGATGCCGCAGGTCTCGGGCGCGACGACACCCTGGACGGCGTTCGCAGCGATTGCAGCGTCGACGGCGTTGCCGCCGAGGTGGTAGATGTGCATGGCTGCACGAGTCGACAGTTCATGCGGCGTGACTGCGGCGTCGCCGGTCGCCACGGGATCAGCGGCGCAGTTGGGGCACGTACCGGTTCAGCGCGTCCAGAACGGCGCGCACCGCCGATTGCGACGGATCGTGGCCGGCCAGTGCGGATCCGACGGTTGTGCGCTCCTCGCCGCCGGCGACGACGACGACCTGTGCTACTGCAACGTCCCGACCGCCGACCGGGACGATCTCCAAGGCGGCCAGTGCGAGACCGGTCTCACCCCCGATGGCCTGTTCGAGTGCCAGGAGAGCTGCTTCGCCAACCAGTCGCAGACGTGTGGCCGACGCCGCCGGCCCGTCGGCCTGGCCCACGAAGACCTCTCCCTGCCAGCCGAGCGACACGGTGGCGGTGATGCGTGAGCCCTGAGGTACTTCCTTGATTTCGAGCACGGCCGGACGTTCGCCTGGGGCGCGCTCGGATCGGTCGATTTGGACCACGGATACGGATCTGCGGTCGATCGTGATGCCGAACGACGCCATCGCGAGCGACTGCACATCGCGTACGATCTGCTTCGGAGCTTTGGAGGGGGCAGCGAGGACGTGTACCTCCGCCACCCGTCCGTTGTCACCGACGACCCGGGCCGCATCGACTGTTGGAAGCCTGCAGAGTGCTTCCTCGAGTTCTCGGTAGTTCACGGAACAAGCGTAGCCATGGCCGGCACGGAGCGCGCGAATTTGCGGAGACCCTTGGGCCGTCTGCTACGCCGGTGCTAAGTTGTCCACAGCCACGATGAGTGGGGGTTGGTGCGCTGCCGACCGGCGAGGCCAATGAGGGCGGCCTTGCCCCTTGACAATTGAGGTTCCCGGGCAACCGGGACGAGTGGCGCCCGGACTTGCACGATTCATCCCCTAGCCGAGCGAAGCGAACGTTCACCGGCCGAGACGGCCGATGATGCAAGAGCCTTGGAGGTCTCGGACTTGAAGGGAAAGATCGTCAAACTGATTGCGATCGCCAGCAGCCTCGCAGCGTTGATCGTTGCAGGCAGTGCAAGCATGAAGATCGGGTGAGCGGGCAGGTCCGGTGCGCCAACGAGGAGGCCGGGTGGCCAGGCGCACAGCCAAGAGCCGAAACGAACGACGGGCAAAGATCGTCATCGCGACGTTGTACGCGACGGGCGGTCTTCTCGCGCTTGCCATGCTCGCACTCCACGAGTCGTTTCCGCCAATCAGCCTCTGGCTGGCGTTCGCCGCGGCGTTCGCCTTCTTCGATTGGCGCTCTGTCGAAGTCAACGACCGGCTCCTGATGAGCCCGACGGTCATGGTGGGGCTCACCGCCGCAGTCGCGTTCGGGCCGGGACACGCAGCACTCGGTGTTGCGACCATGGCAGCGCTCGGCGCCGTCAGTGCCCGTGACGTCAAGGAACGGCGGCTGTTCCAGCCCGTGGCCAACTTCGGCCAGCTCGTTGTGACCGCTTCGGGCGCGTCACTTGTCGTTGAGTAGTTTGTAGGCATAGGCGACGAAGGGCGCACCAGGTGCGTACTGGGCATGGATCGCCGCTTGGCAGCGCAGTCGCAGCGGCCGTCTACGCGTCGGTCAACTACGCCTTCGTCGCCGGTGCCGTGCGGGCAGTGTTCGGGCAGACCGTGAAGCCGTGGTCGCACATGAGCGAGCTCCTCCCGTCCTATCTGGGGATGGGGTTCGTCGGGGGACTGCTGGGAGCGACCCTTCTGCAGACCAGGGTCGTGCTACCGCTCGTGTTTGTCGTGTTCATCATCGGGTACCACGAGTTCGCCTCGTTCGGGCAGCTTCGGGAGGCGCACGCAGCGACGCTGAGGGGATTCGTCAAGGCGCTCGAGGCGAAAGACCTGTACACGCGTGGCCACACGGAGAGGGTCGCCGAGTTCTCCGTTCTTTGTGCACAGCACATGGGTTTCACGGGCACGAGACTGGAGCGCATCGAGTGGGCTGCGCTCATCCACGACGTCGGCAAGCTGGCGGTGCCCCGCGACCTGATCCGCAAACCCGGCAAGCTCTCCTCCGAGGAGTACAGAGAGCTGCAGCGACACGCCCACGTCGTCGAAGACATCCTCGCCGAGGTCGAATTCCTTCGGCCGATGGTCGAGATCGCGTCCGCCCACCACTCGAACTATGACGGCTCCGGCTACGGGGGCGTAGGCCACATCGACGGGGAAGAGCCATCGTTGGAAGCCAGCATCCTTGCCGTGGCCGACGCGTTCGACGCGATGACCTCCACCCGCTCATACCGGATGGCGCTCAGTCAGTCGTATGCCTTCACGGAGCTTCGCCGCAACGCCGGCAAGCAGTTCCATCCGGAAGTGGTCGAGCACTTCATCGCAGCGATCGGTGGGACCAAACGCCGGTACGGCTCCCCGTTCCTGCATGACCCTGAAGAAGCGCGACGTATGGCCGAGGCAAGGGTGGAGAGCCGTGGGTGACCCCAAGGTGTCGATCAAGTCTCCGCTGATTCCGTTCGTCGGGGCGCTCGCCTCGGTGTCGATCGCCTTGCTGCTCTACCCCCACGCCACGACGGGCTTCCTCACGCTCGGCATCTGGGCCGTTCTGCTGGCCGAGTCCGGGCTCGTCAAGGTGCCGGCCGGCAGTGGGAACCGCCTGTCGCTCGCGTTCATCATCGGTGCTGCCATGCCGATCCTGCTGACCAACGGGACGCAGCCGGATCTGGCATCGACGGGCTTCGTCTATGCAGTCGGACTGTTGATCCTCGGTGTAGCCCGAGTCATTCGTGGAGACGGGCTCGAACACGTGCACGCCGACGTGTTGCGCCTCGGAGTCGGTGTTGGCGTCTACGCCATGACGTACGCCGTCATCGCAGACATTCTCGTGACCGGCGGAGGACTCGCCTGGATGGAGGCGCCGTGGGATCGACTGATCGCATTCGTCGGTGCCGGCGCGGTGTGGTTCATCATCGAGGCGGGTCTCTGGGCCGTCATGACCACGAGGGAACGTGGCTTGAGCTGGCGGTACCTGTGGCTGCTCGGCCTCGGTGACTGGATGGTCATGCTGAGCATGATGGCGACCGGAGCGCTGTTCGGGTTCTCCTGGGAGAAGCTGCACATCTGGGCCGTCCTCGTTGCAGCTCTGCCGTACGGGTTTGCGCATGTGGCGTTCTTCCGGTATCTGGAGGCGAAAAAGACCTACGGACAGACGATCAGGGCACTGTCGAGGATCCCCGAAGTGGCCGGGCTTGCCCTCGAGGGTCACTCTGATCGGACCAGCTCGCTCGCCGTGGAAACCGCCCAGGATCTTGGGCTCTCCCCGAGCGAGGTGACAGACGTTCGGTATGCGGCGCTCATGCATGACATCGGCCGGATCACGCTCAACGAACCGAGCATCCTGCGGCGAGGGTTCACCGACGAGGACATCGCCAGATGGGGTGCCGAGATCGTCGCCGAGTCGCCATACCTCGCCAAGGTTGCGGGCCTCGTCGCACGACAGCACGAGCCCTATCGTCGGCCCGGCGAGCAACGAGATCCGAGTCTCCCCACGGCGTCGAAGATCATCAAGGCGGCGAGCGCCTACGACCACGCGACGATGGAACTCGGTTTCTCGCCACTCGAGGGTCTCGAGGTGTTGCACCGTGGCGCCGCCTACGACTACGACCCGGATGTCGTGGTGGCCGTGCGGAGAGTCCTGGAGCGTCGACGGGTGGTTTGAGCCCTACCGGCCGGAAGCCGAGCCTCCCTCGGTGTGGATACCCCGCTTGAACCAGCGAACCGGACGGCGAAGTTCGTCCTCGAGGAATCTCCCCAGCCCGACTGCGAGGAGCACGTCGCCGAGTGAGATCACCTGGCCGATGCCGAAGAGGCGCACAGGCATCACGTCTCCGAGGAAGGGGATTCGCGTCGACGCGTTCAACAGAACGTGCTTGAAGTCGAGAGCCAGTTGGAACCCGCCCGCACCACCGCCGAGCCCGGCGGCCACCACGGCTGCACCTTCCAGGACAGGCATTCCTCCGTTGAGGGCGATCACCGAGAAGTTCATGAGCACCCCGACACCTGCGAGCCACATGCCCTCACGATGTCGGTTGATCAGCACCAGGGCCAGGAGCGGCAGGTATGAGACGAGGATCATCGCGGTGGCCGCACTCCTGGTCCAGTCTCTGTCGGGGAGCAACACCGTCGCCGCCTGGACACCGAATCCGAGCAGCAGCAACCACCAGTACTGGAGGCGGATGTCCGCGAGGTTGATCAACCGCCCTCCACGCAACAGAGCGATGGTCGTTGCTATGAACAAGACGAGTGCCAACCAGAGCATTCTGCACGCACGGTACCAGGGAGTGAGTGGTGTTCCGGCCGGGGTTTGATACGCTGTCTGCACCGATGAAGGTCAGACGGTCACTGAGAGTGGCAGGATGGGTGATGGTGACGGTGGGGTCGCTCCTCGTTGCCTTCCTCGTCTATCAACTCGTGTTCACGAACGTGCTCGGCGCGCGTTCGCAGAAGGCTGCCGGGCCCGCGCTCGAACAGCGATACGCAACCGCCGAGATCGAGGTTGCCGACACGATTCCCGTGGCCCCTCCGACCACGACGACGAGGCCGGAGGGAACAACCACGACGACGCAGGTCGTGGAGGCTGTTCGTTACACGGAACCGACTCCCGACGCCGGAACACCGTTCGGTACGATCGAAATACCGTCGATAGGCCTCGACAAGGTGCTGTTCGAGGGCGTCGATGTGGCGACCCTCAAGAAGGGCCCGGGCCACATGCCGTGGACGCCGTTGCCCGGCCAGCCCGGCAACGCTGTCATCAGCGGCCACCGAACCACGTATGGGGCGCCGTTCTTCGACCTCGACAAGCTGGAGAGCGGGGACCAGATCATCGTCACGACGGCCCTGGGCAAGAGCGTTTACGAGATTCGTCGAACGATCATCGTTGCACCGACGGACGTGTGGGTGACGGACGAGATGCTGGGAGCGTGGCTGACGTTGACGACCTGCAACCCGAAGTACTCTGCCCGGGAGCGTCTGATCGTGCAGGCCGCACTGGTCGAAGGACCCAACTATCTGTACGTTGAAACGGAACGGCAGCGCGGGATGGAAGGAGCGTCGTGATACGCCGGCTGTACCGGGTGCTACCAGGATCTCCGACCGTCAAGGCAGTGCTGATCGTGCTGGTCGTGCTGGTGGCACTCGTCCTGCTGGGGCTGCTGTTCGAGTGGGCCGGTCAGTTCCTCGACACGGGCGGGACGATCGCCCTGCTCAGCTTTCAGGCTTGATACCGAGGTCCTGTGCGATCCAACCGGTGAGCTCCTCGGCGGTCACGGCCCGCACCACCGAACGTGTGACGGTGCCGTTGCGATCGATGATCCACGTCTGTGGCAGGTACTGCACCGCGTACGCATCGTTGACGACGTAGTCCTCGTCGACGGCGATCGGATAGCTGACCCCGATCTGGGCGGCATAGGCGGAGGCGTTCGACGGGACATCATCGACGGCGATGCCGATGAATTGCACGCCCGGTGTGGCGCGGGCGACGGTATCGAGATCGGGCATCTCCTGCCGGCAGGGCGGGCACCACGACGCCCAGAAGTTGAGGATCACCGGCTTGTCTTGAAGCACGTTGGAGAGGGTGAAGGTGCCGCCACCGATGAGATCGATCGTGAAGTCAGTGGCGACCTGGGCCCCGGGGGTTCCGACGAGCGGCGTCGCGGTTCCGTTGAGGGAGCACGCGGCCAGCCCGAGGATCAGAGCGACGATCAGGAGCTTCTTCACCCGGGCAGGTTAGTCCCGGCTCCGAGGTCGCAGACCGACCGGGTTCGGTAGCCTCTGCCGCGATGTTGCGCCCTGTCGAAGCCGTGCTCGAGCAGATCCCCTATCTGGAAAAGGAGATGCTCGTTCTGCACAAGCTGATCTCACCCGGCGATGTGTGTTTCGATGTGGGTGCCGCCGGCGGAACGTACATGTGGCTTTTTGCCCGGTTCAGCTCGCCGGGTGGCAGGGTGTTCTCGTTCGAGCCGAGGCCCCGGTCGGCGAGGGCGATCGAACGGTTCCGACGACTGGCCGGCATGGAGAACGTCAGTGTGCACCAAGTCGGGTTTGCGGAGCAGGAGAGGTCGGTGACAGTGTTGATCCCGACCTGGAGGGGTTTCCAGTTCACGACCCGTGCCTTCATCGCCCCAGAGGTTGACGCCGAGCTGCCAGAGGGGTTCACCAATCTGCTCCCAATGATCATCCAACTCACGACCCTGGACCAGTTCGTGATCGACGCGAGCGTCGAACGTATCGACTTTCTCAAGGCCGATGTCGAGGGTGCAGAGTTGTCGCTACTCGAAGGCGGGAAGGAGTCGATCGAGCGATGGCGGCCCACCGTGTTGCTCGAGATCGAGGATCGACACCTCGGCCGGTACGGACAACGGGCCAGCGAAGTCGTTGAGTTCATGACGGATCGGGGCTACCGGATGCTCACGTTCTCCAACGGTGAACTCCGACCGGCCGGCGAGGTCGTCGAGGACGAGAACAACTACCTCTTCCTGCCGTCCTCGTGATGTCCCCGTTGCAGTTGGCGCCGGGGGCTAGCTGTCAGTGAAGGGCTGCGGGGCGCATGGAGAGATGTATCGTCGCTACTCGCTTTCTCGGCGCAACAGGAGGGATGGATGAACGTTCTGAGAGTTGGGTTCGTTGGCACACGTACGACGAACGTCGGGTCCACGGTGTCGTTCTTTCGGAACGTGCTTGGTCTGGGTGTGGTGCGAGACGATCCCGAGTGGTCGATTCTCCAGCTGCCGACCGGCCGGTTGGACTTCGTCGAAGTCTATGACCAGGACTTCGATGAGGAACGAGTTGCGCCGGCGGGCGTTTCGCTGTTTGTCGCGTTCGTGGTCGACGATCTCGAAGGAGCGCAGAGGGAAGTTCGCGCTGCCGGGATCGAAGTCAGCGACATCGTGTGGGCGGCGGAGGCTTTCGACAGCCCAAGTCTCGAGGGCTTTGGCTGGTTCTTCGTGCATGCTCCGGACGGCAACGTCTACGTGATCGAGAGTGAACCCGAATAGGACACGGTGTGGGGGATCACCAAACCTGATTGCTGCCCGTTGCGATTGTGCCGGCGGTCTGCTGGGCGAGCATGATCACCTCTTCCCACACCAGCGTCTTCGGTAGGACCATTTCTCGGGACTGTTCTTGCATCCTGTGGTTGTCGCCGACCCATCGGGCGAACTCAAGCAGCCGTCGGCCGGGTTGGTTTGAGCATCCGGCGGGTACGAGGTGCGACAATCCCTAGATGGGTCCTCTACTGGCGTTTGTGAAACTGAGCCGGCCGCACTTTCTGCTGGGCGGTGCGCTTCTCTTTGCGCTCGGTTCGGCTGGGGCCGGCGACATCGCCTGGCTCGAATACGCACTCGGGCAGGCCATGGTCACTTCTATGCAGATCACGGCGCACTTCGTCAACGAGTACGCGGATCGTGAGGTGGATCGGGGGGTCGACCGCCGCACGATGTTTTCCGGGGGGAGCGGTGTTTTGGTTTCGGGTGATCTCAAACCTGAGGTAGCTCTGCGGGCGGCGTGGGCTTCAACGACTATCGGAGTGATCCTGGCGGCGGTGGTCGCCGTTGGGTCCCCGCTTGCCGCTGGCGTCGGATTGATAGCCCTCGCCGTCTCTTGGGGCTATTCGATGCCCCCGATTCGTCTACTAGGGACGGGTTGGGGTGAACTGGCGACTTCATTAGTGGTGGTCGTCGCGGTTCCTGTCATTGGGTGGACTGTTCAGCAGGCACCGGCCAGTGTCGCCCTTTGGTGGGCAATCGGTATCTTGCTCCCAGTTCATATGGCGATGATGCTCGCCTTCGAACTTCCGGATATCGAGTCCGATGCCGCAGCCGGCAAACGGGTGCTGGGGGTCCGTCTCGGAGAGGCACGATCAGGTCGACTGATCGCCATCATGCTGGTGTTGGCAGCGGTCATCGCCGTGATAGGTGTAGCTGTGGGCGGGATCGCTGGTGGGGCAGCGTGGGCGGTTGCGGCGGGGCTGATTCCGGCCCTCGCACTGCTGGGAGCCGCCCGAAACCGCAACTATGCCGCCGCCACTCTCGCTGCGGTGTCGACTCTCGTCGTCATGGCAGGGGTCCTTGTGGTTGTTGTCGCCGGCTGAGTGCCGATTGGCACGGACGGCTTGGCGGTCGAGGAACCCGTCGACTCTCAGTCCGGTTCAAAGCCGTATGGACATCTCCAACGCTTACACCAGCCTTCTCTGACTTAGCCGGACGCAACTAGGCTGAATGGACCCGGCGTGATCTTTTCACTGCATGGCAGGGTCTGGCAATGTCATCTGATGAGAGTGCATCGCGCCGGTTCGAGTGTGGGTTGGATGGGGGTGGTGAAGCTCGAGGGGGTGTCGTTCTGGGCGTTGCTCAGGTCGAGGCACCGGCTCCACTCAGCCTCCTAGCATCTCCGCGCCGGCTACGACCTGGTTAACACTGGAACAGGGGATGTGTGCTCGCAAGCTGTGCACGCCTTGCAGTTCGGCTGGCGAGCGCGGAGCCAGGCGTCCTCAGTAGTGTTGTGACGGACAAGGGAAGCGGTCACGAAACAACAGTGCTCTCTCTGGGTGGTCTGGTTGACCTGGTTAGGGCTGCCGGCCCTCGCCGTGATCCTCGGGTTGAGTGTCGGCTGGCCGGCCGGAATCTTCGTACTCCTCGTCGGCGTGGTCGCCCAGGTGGCCTACATCCGTTGGTTCCCGCACATCTCTCGATGGGTTGGATATGGTTCGGTGGCCGACGAGAGGGTCGACTCGATGCCTCCGCGCTGCACAACGAAGGTCACCCTCTACACCGCAAACGTGTGCCCTTTCTGCCCCCTTGTCCGAGAACGGCTGCAGCGACTGCAACCGAAGCTGGGCTTCGAGCTGAATGAGGTAGACGTCACCTTCCGGCCGGCACTCGTTCAATCCAAGGGCTTCCGTGCGGTGCCCGTCGTCGAGATCGATGATCGGCACGTGGTCGGCAATGCCACATCGGCCCAGCTCGCGGCATTTCTCACAGCTCGTCCAACGTGACCGACACGTTCCCAGCTTTGGGAATAGACACGCCGATCAACGAGTCCTGAGCCATAACACCCGTTGCGGGGAGTGTTCGATATCGGCACATATTGAGCGAGTGTGAAAGCCCTGGCGTATGCGAGGGTGCGGCAATGTCACCCGGGGGGGCCTGGTCGGCACGTTCAGCGGTCGAAGGGCCATTGGCCGATCGTTGCGCCGGTGGTGTCGAGGGCGGTGATCGTGCCGGGGGGTAGTTCTCCGTATCGCATGATGGGGAAGAGCCCATGGCCGACAGCGGGACGTTGCCACAGGGTGGTGCCGTCGTCGAGTTGGAACACGACGACTGATGTCTCGAGGGGCACCCGTACTGCAACATATGTCCCACCGGGTGAGAAAGAGCCCAACTCCCCATAGCGGTCGAGTGTTCCGGCTCCCTCGGCAAATTCCGACCCGCTGGTGATGGCCCAGAAGTAGTCACGATCCGAGACGAAGTTGAGTAGGAGCCGTGTTCCGTCGTCGAGGGAGCCGATGTGCAGGATCGGGCCTTCCCATGGTGCAGAAGCCGGGGTCGTGTCTCGGTCGGAGGTGAGCAGCTGCATTGTGGCATCCAGGTCCGTGCCGGTGCTGCTGGCGGCATGGAGTGTGACTTCGGTGCCGAGGCCTGACGTGTCGAACGCAGGAGCAGAACCGAGTTGCGGCTGGTAGATGATCGGATCCTCGTGAACGACCGTGGCGTTGGCGAGCAGCGAGTCCACGAACCGTTGGCTGGCGGTCGTCCCGGTCGGCGACTGGTGCAGCCCAGGCACGATCACCAAAGCGACGGCAACCAACACGACGACTGCGCCAGCGAGAGCCGGCACCAAACGCCTGATCCTCTGAGAACCATCACGGAGCTCGTCTGGACGGATCACAGGTGCGACGGAGTCGACATACCGCCGGAGTTGTTCGTCGAGGTCACGCATGATCATGCACCCCCAGCTCGGTACGAAGCTTCTTGAGCCCGCGCTCCAAGTGGTTCTGAATCGTCGAGCGCTTGAGCCCCAACAGCTCGGCCGTCTCGCTGTGGCTCATCCCGTACCCATGCACGAGTACCACAACCTCGCGCTGTCGGGGACTCAGCTGTGCGAGCGCAGCGGGAAGCCCTGGTTCGACCCACGGCTCCGCCTCGTACGGGACGACCGGGAACCGTGCCGGACGGCGCACAAGCCTGCGCTTCGTCTGGTTGACCGCAACCCGGTACAGGTAGCCGGTGGGGTTTTGCATGCCACCGATCCTCTCCCAGCGCGACCACGCCCACGACAGCACGTCCACCGCCGCCGTTCTGCCGGTGTCCGCACCGAATCGCGCTACGAGACCCCTCCGCAGCACCGCCTCCGCTTGGGACACGAAATCCGAGAACTCTGTCACGCTCCTCCTGCGCTCACCCTACAAAGGCGTCGAACTGCCGCATTGCACCACAGCCAACTGAGCCCTGCTTGTCATTGGACGCAGGACGTCGACAGCGACCCGACGAGCCACCAGCAGAGGAGACACACACTGGTTCATGAAGCGGTGCACCAATGTCATCCGAGGGTCTCGGACGAAGTGGTCGTCTTCCAGGAGACCGATGTGGCGGCGGTGACTCCGGTGGTGTCGCTGGTCGCTGGCACCCAGCTCTATCCGGTCCACCCGAACTCTCATTCTGTCTGCGTGTCCTCGTCCAGGGCGTCCATTCTGTGGCGAAGCATCATGTTCTGTACCGCACCGATGGGTTGCATTTTGGGTTGCAAGTGGGTGGTGAGGTGAATCGGATGATCTGGCGTCGGGTTCGAATGCTCGGCGCGTTCATCGGGTGCTCAGGTGGAGTTGGCGCAGGAGTTGGAGGCTTTGTTCGCTGCCGCGACCGGGGCTAGTCCTCGATGACATCCAGTCCCTGCTCCCGGAGCTTCTCCAGTCCATCCAGCATCTGCTTCAGGAATTCCGGGTCCACGGAGTCCCAGTCCTCGACCTCGGCGACGATGCGGAGCGGGTAGCGGCTGCGGTAGGATTTGGTCGGATTCCCGGGAAAGCGTTTGTTGGTGACGTTGGGGTCATCTTCGAAGGGGCCGGTAGGTTCCACCACGTAGAGATGTCCCCGGCCATCGATGCCCAGTAGAGCGGTCGCCATCTCCGCCGCAAGTCCGGCAGCGGCGCTTCCGCTGAAGTAGATGTTGTTGGAGGTTCTTCCCCTCTGGTAGTTGGATTCGTGTCCCGGCTCCAGCAGGTCCCCGGGCTGCAACACCGATGCGGTCCCGTGGTAGAAGGGACCTTCGATGTGGTCGTAGCTTTCGTAGGTGCAGGGCGCCCAGTCCAGGTCCGGACCGAAACCCATCGGGTTGTCGTCCATCGTGGGGTCCCTTCCTCGTCGTTGATGCCGTTGCCGGCTGGCCTGTCTATGCTCCTGTCGACCTGGTTCCGATGATCGCCCTGGGCGATCTAGTGAGGAAGTTCGGATAGTCCTCAAGGTCGCGGGCGGTCACCACTTGACTAGGGCGCGTGCCCACCTTCTTGGTCGGTCACCAGACTACAACCCACCCAGAGCTGACAACGCTTGCAGGAGAGGGTCGTCGCAAAGGGATGGCAATCCACACTTCCCCATGCGAGGGTGACCTCATGGGCCTAAGAAGCGCGCGGCGAGCGCGCACGGCCTGCCAGCGGCAGGAATCGACATCTCGCGTGAGTGGTGCGGAGTGGGTGGGCTTCGAGTTCAGTGGTGCCATCCGACCAGGAGAGATCTTGCATCTACGGAGGGTCTGGCCCTGCAGGGGGTGTGAGGAATCGTCGGCGGTGCGGAGACGAACCCGGATCGAGGTGGTACCCCATGCCGTGAACCACAACGTGGTGGTGAAACCAGCAGAGCGTCGCGAGGTTGTCGACTTCGGTGGCACCGCCCTCCGAGAAAGGCACGATGTGATGGGGTTGGAGCCGATAGCGGCTGGTACAGCCGTCGATGACACATCCTTGGTCTCTCCAGAGGACGAACCGTTTGAGCCGGGGTGGGATCGCTGCTGAACGGCGACCGATGCCGAGTGGTTGACCGTTCTCGGTGACGGCGGTGACTTCTACGGTGCCCTCACACAGGAGTGTTTCGAGGGTTGCCGGTCCGACCCGTGGACCGGCGGCGACCTCGGCCCGCACACCCTGCGTTGATCGAGGCGTGGCGTCGACGAACACGGACACAACCGTGGAGGGGCCGCCTCCTCCGGCATGGTCGGTACACACCGACACCAAAGCGTCTGCCTTGCGTTGGCTGTGCGTGTAGCCGACACCATCAGGTGGAGTTGGGAACGAGTCGGCATGCTCGGTCAGCACCTTGTCGACGATCGTTCCTTCATGACCGGGCAACGATCCCCACAGCCGCCAGGACGACTCGTCGAGGTTGGGTTGCATTACCAGATGACGGCTCTCGAACGCGTCGCGTTCCTCAACCCGAGTCACCAGTCGGTCCCGGGCGATCAGACGACGCAACCCGGCGATGTCGAACCGGCGGGATCCCTCAATCTCAGAGGTAGTTGGATTCGAGGGGCGGATCAACTCGCAGGCACGGTCGAACGACAGGCCACCATCAGCCAACTCGCTGGCTACTGAGGGAGCATCGGTGTGGACCATCCGTGCCAGGAGCTTGCCGGTTTCTGGTGCGACATCCAGGCGAGAGCAGATCCACTCGCCCAGGGTTCGGCACCCATCCGCCAACGGTGTCTGTCGCCGGTCGATCTCTCCCAACAGGTCGATCTGGATGGCACGCAACCGGCCGATCGTCGTCTCGATCTCGACCAGTCTCGTCTCGATCCGATCCGTCGTTTCCATACCGTCAACGTATCAGGAGGGTATGACAGAAAACGGATGGATAGCGACCGTTGGCGCTATCCCTCAGTATTCAATATCCGATAGTCGGTTGGCGGCATGCCGCCACTGTCGCTGCCCACTTCCCCAAGGCGGACGACGCCGGCGCGCCGAAGCACCGACGTCAGAGGGCAGCCAGCGCTTCGAGGATCCGATCCACTTCTGCGGCCGTGTTGTAGTGAACGAAGCCGATTCGTACCAGGCCGCCCGTATCTGCCCTGCCCAAGGCTTCCATGATCTCTACCGCGTAGTAGTTCCCGCTCCACACGAAGATGCCCTGTGCCCCGAGGTTGGCGGCCACCTCATCGGGATGCGCACCCGCCACGGCGAGGGCGAAGGTGGGAGTGCGATCCGTGAGATCGCCTTCCGTGATGCCATACACCTCTACCCGGGGAAGATCGGCCACTCCATCGAGGAAACGCCTGGCCAGCCCACGCTCGTAGCCGCTGGTGGCTGTGGTGGCGGCGACCAGACGGTCTCGTCGGGTGAGTGCGATTCCGGTCGGCGACACTTGCTCCCCGAGCTCTGCCCAATACTCGATCGTGGCGATCAAGCCGGCGAAACTCTCGAAGCTCTGAGTGCCCGTCTCCCACTTCCCGGGGGGAAGCTCGGGGGCGGGGCGCACCTTGTAGGCGTCGAATTGGTCGAGTCGATCGTATTTGCCGTAGAGCACCCCGGTGTGAGGTCCGAAGAACTTGTATGCAGAGACGACGAGGAAGTCGCAATCGAGCGCCGCTACATCGATGGTCCTGTGAGGGGCGAGGTGGACGGCGTCCACATACGCGATCGCGCCGACTGCATGGGCCATTTCCACGACCCTGCGCACGTCGACAAGGCTGCCGGACGCGTTGGACGCTGCCGTGACCGCGACGAGCCGGGTGTTCGGTCCAATGGCGGACTCCATGGAGTCCATGTCGAGGCTGGCATTCGACGGATCCACGTCAACCTTGCGCACCGTCGCTCCGCTATCGGCGGCCGCCATGACCCAGGGAGTGACGTTGGCGTCG
Source organism: uncultured bacterium (assembly GCA_963827865.1). GTDB lineage: Bacteria > Actinomycetota > Acidimicrobiia > Spongiisociales > UBA4744 > CAYLHS01. The sequence continues at coordinate 136,293 of CAWHCO010000006.1, forward strand.
TGATCCAAGCGGGTAGCCACGACTTCGCTGCTGCTGTCCCAAGTCCGGGCCAGTGCTCGACTCACCGCGAAAGTGAGACTGGTCATGTTCTGCCCGAAAGCGATCTCATTGTGACTCGACGCTCCCAAGAAGTCGGCCAGGGCAGAACGAGCTTCTCGGTGCACCTCGTCGGAGTCGCGGCTGGCCTCGAAGAACCCTCCGTGGTTGCTTCCCCCTCTTCGCAGATAACCACTCATCGCATCGATAACCGATTCGGGTACTTGGGTACCGCCTGGGCCGTCGGCCCAGATCACGGGCCGGCCGTCGAGCGTGCGGGAGAGAGCCGGGAACCGGGACCTTATCGAAATCGCATCGAGCTCCATGGGTGCCTCCGTCGCGCCGATACCAGCAGGCTACTCATGGACCGCCGGCGCTCGGCCCGTCCTGCTCGCAAAGTGACCGCCGAACGGCCCCCGCCTAGTCGGCGGCCATGTGGCGGAGCACCGTGTGGAGGATGCCTCCGTTGCGGTAGTAGTCGACCTCGATCGGAGTGTCGACGCGTGCCGTGACCGTGAACTTCTTGGCCGTTCCGTCGCTGGACGTGGCCGTGACCTCGACCTTCTGCATCGGCTGTAGCGTGTCGTCGATGGCGATGTCGAATGTCTCGGTTCCGTCGAGCCCGAGGGTCTCGGCGTTCTCTCCCGGAGCGAACTCGAGGGGCAGGACGCCCATGCCGATCAGGTTCGATCGGTGGATACGCTCGTAGCTCTCGGCGATGACGGCCTTCACGCCCAATAGGAACGTACCTTTGGCGGCCCAGTCGCGGGAGCTTCCCATTCCGTAGTCCCTACCTGCCAGCACGACCAGCGGAACCCCAGCCTCCTTGTAGTCGAGGCTGGCCTCGTAGATCGTCTTCACGTCCCCGTCTACGAAATCGGTCGTGAACCCGCCTTCTGTGCCCGGTGCGAGCTGGTTACGGACGCGGATGTTGGCGAACGTGCCTCTCGTCATCACCCGGTCGTTCCCCCGGCGTGAGCCGTAGCTGTTGAACATCGCCCGTTCGACGCCGTGGTTGATCAGGTACTCGCCGGCAGGCGAGTCGGGGCCGATCGATCCGGCAGGGCTGATATGGTCGGTTGTGACCGATTCGCCGAGCTTGGCGAGCACGCGAGCACCGCTGATCGGTTCGATCGGCCTGATCTCCTGAGTAAGCCCCTGGAAGAAAGGCGGCTCCTGGATGTAGGTGCTGTCGTCTTGCCAGTCGTAGAGGGCACCGCCGGACGTTTCGATCGCTCGCCACTGTTCGGGGCCCTCGAACACGTTGGCATACTCTCTCTCGAACTGGTCCCGGTGGACGTGCGCTGCCACGATCTCGTCGATCTCGGACTGGGTCGGCCAGATGTCTCTGAGATACACATCGGTCCCGTCAGAGTCCGTGCCTATCGGATCGGTGGCCAAGTCGATGTCGACCGTGCCGGCAAGCGCATACGCGACGACCATCGGCGGCGACGCCAGGTAGTTCGCCCGCACATCCGGCGAGATCCTGCCTTCGAAGTTTCGGTTGCCGGACAGCACCGACGTGGCCACCAGGTCTGACTGCTGAATGGCGTCGTGGATCGGGTCGGGCAGGGGTCCCGAGTTCCCGATGCAGGTCGTGCACCCATACCCGACGAGGTAGAAGCCGCACGCCTCGAGATCGTTGAGCAGTCCGGACCCGGTCAGGTAGTCGGTCACGACCTTTGAGCCGGGCGCCAGTGACGTCTTGACCCACGGCTTGCGTTGGAGCCCTCGCTCTCTCGCCTTGCGTGCGACCAGCCCCGCGCCGACCATCACGCTCGGGTTGGAGGTGTTCGTGCACGAAGTGATCGCGGCGATCACCACGTCGCCGTCGGCAAGATCGAACGAATCGCCGTTCATGGCGACGTGCGTCTTGACGAGGGTGTCGCCGGGGCGGCCGAACGTCGAAGCGAGATCAGCACGCCACTTCGACTGCATGTCGGTCAACGCGATGCGGTCCTGGGGGCGCTTCGGGCCCGCAAGCGATGGAACGACCGTCGACATGTCGAGCTCGAGCGTCGAGACGTAGTCGGCGACGACGGTGTCGTCGCGCCAGAGCCCTTGCGCCTTCGTGTATGCCTCGACCGTCTCGACGAGTCGTTCGTCGCGTCCGGTGAGCCGCATGTAGGTGAGTGTCTGGCGATCGACGGGGAAGTAGCCCATCGTTGCGCCGTACTCCGGTGCCATGTTGGCGATCGTTGCTCTGTTGGCGAGCGGCATGTCTTCCAGACCGGGGCCGAAGAACTCGACGAACTTGCCGACCACTCCGTGCTTGCGAAGCATCTCGGTGACTCGCAGGACCAAGTCTGTGGCGGTTGCACCTTCTGCGAGGCGGCCCGTGAGGCGGAATCCGACGACCTCTGGAACGAGCATGTAGATGGGCTGGCCGAGCATCACGGCTTCGGCCTCGATGCCACCCACACCCCAGCCGAGAACACCGAGACCGTTGATCATGGTCGTATGCGAGTCGGTGCCGATCAGGCTGTCCGGGTAGAGCGTGGTGCCGTCGTCCCAGACGACCTTCGCCAGATACTCGAGATTCACCTGATGCACGATGCCGGTCTCCGGTGGCACAACACGGAAGTTGGAGAACGCGGACGTCCCCCACTTCAGGAACTCGTAGCGTTCCTTGTTTCTCTCGAACTCCTTCTCGGCGTTGATCTGAAGCGCCATGCCCGAGTTGAAGGCGTCGACTTGCACCGAGTGGTCGATAACGAGATCGCACGGTACGAGCGGGTTGACCTTCTGTGCGGACGAAAGATCACCGGTCATCGCAACGATCGCGCTGCGCATAGCGGCGAGGTCGACCACTGCCGGCACGCCCGTGAAATCCTGGAGAACCACACGGCCAGGCATGAACGGCACCTCCGTGGCACCGAGACGACCGTGGTCATAGGCGGCGAGTGTTCTGACGTCCTCTTCGGCGATCGCACGTCCATCGACGTTGCGGAGCACAGACTCGAGGAGGACCTTTATGGAGTAGGGGAGTCGATCGATGTCGGCGTCGATGGTGTCGAGCCGGTACACGGCACGGTCACCGAACGGCGTGGACATCGTGTGACGGGCGGTTTCAGTCATGCGTCACCTCGCTGAGTTCTGTCCCAGTGTACCGAGGGAAGGTGTGGTGCCCGTCGGGTTAGAGGCTCGTGACGCAGGCGTGTGAAGGCCCGAGATTCGCTTCCAACGTGGCTGCCTGAGATGGAGCGATCACGTCGAAGATGCCGGCCATGATCCCTCTGTCGAGGGCGCAGAGCACCTCAGGATGCTCGAAGCTGCTGGCGCCAAACGGGCAGTAGCGGGTCAGGAGCTTGTCTCCCTCAACGACGATTTCGAACCCTTCGTGACGCAACATCGCTGCAACCGTCTCGAACATGTCGTCGGCCGGGTCGAGATCGAGTCTGTTGGCGAGATCACGCCCGAAGTCCCTTCCGATGTCGAGCGCGACCTCGGTGCCGTCCTCGGGTGCGAGTCGCATCACGGTCCGCACGAGGAGGTCGACGAGAAGGTCGAGCCGGCGGGTGGGAAACCGAAGATCGATCTCCTTGTCGGTCGACGCGTAGCACTTCGCTGGACGCCCGGCGCCAGGACCGCTCTTGCCCGACTGTCGGCGCCGGGTCACCTCCAGGTAGCCCTCGTCGGCGAGGCGGTCGAGATGGTGACGGGCGACGTTGGGATGGATCCCGAACTCCTTGGCGACAATCGCAGCCGTGAGCGGCTCTTGAGCTGAGCGGATCCGGAGGTAGATCGATCGTCGAGTGGGATCGCCGAGGGTGGCAGTGAGCTTGTTGAGACTCAGCTCTAGGTTCCGGACATCCACGCCGTCACTATAGTTTTGCCTCACTTCTAAACACTGTGCAGATAGGACTTGCAATGGAGGACTCAGTACGTGAGGCGATCGGTGCGGTCATCGACCCGCAGTTCGGCCGAACCCTGGACGAGCTGGAAGCGATCACCGAACTCACCGTGAAGGGAGGCATCGCTGAGGTGACCGTCGCGCTGGCCGACCCGCACTACCCGTACGAGGAGCGCCTCGGCACGGCGATCGACGAAGCGGCAGGAACGATCGAAGGAGTCGGCTCGTCCCGTGTCCGGTATGTGACTCTCGATGACGACGGGGCCGATGCTCTCATGGCGCGGCTCCGTCCGGAGAAGAAACTGGCCGGCGGCCCTGGTTCACGCACCAGGGTGATCACCGTCACGAGCGGCAAAGGTGGTGTGGGTAAGTCGTCGGTTGCGGCGAATCTCGCCGTGACGCTCGCCGGGCGGGGAAGATCCGTCGGTCTGATCGACGCGGACGTGTACGGGTTCTCGATCCCCAGAATGCTCGGCGTGCTGACCCCGCCGGCCGTCGTCGGCGGGTCGCTCATCGCTCCGCAAGGCTACGGGGTGCGGGTCATGTCGATGGACTACTTCGTCCAACCCGATCAGGCGGTCATCTGGCGAGGGCCGATGCTGCACAAGGCGCTCGAGCAGTTCCTGACCGACGTGTTCTGGGACGAGCCGGAGTACCTGCTCATCGACACGCCGCCCGGTACCGGCGACGTCGCGATCTCGCTGTCGCAGTTCCTCCCGAGAGCCGAGGTCCTGGTGGTGACGACGCCACAGGCGACCGCCCAGCGCGTCGCCAAGAAGGCCGCGCTGATGGCAGAGAAGGTCAACCAAGATGTGATCGGGGTCGTTGAGAACATGTCGTGGTTCACCGGCGACGACGGCACCCGCTACCCGCTGTTCGGCAGTGGTGGTGGTGCCCAGCTCGCCGAGGAGCTGGGCATTCCGCTGATGGGACAGATCCCGCTCGTGCCCGCGATGCGCGTCGGGGCCGATCAGGGCATCCCGGTCGCCATCGCCGCGCCGGGCAGTGAGGCTGACATCGCGTTCGACCAGTTTGCGGCGGAACTCGAGGCGACAGCCCCCAGAGTGCGTACGCACCCCGAGCTGATCATCAAGTAGTTCAGGCTGCCTGAACGGGCACGCCGTCCGCGATGCGGGTGACGTTGTTGTGTTCGTCGAAGTGCAGCACCGTCGGCAGGTGGGCGTCCGCCTCTTCTTCGGTCATCGCCGCGTAGCTCACGATGATCACCTTGTCACCAGGTGACGCCCTGTGGGCAGCCGCGCCGTTGACCGAGATGATCCTGGAACCGGCCTCTGCCCTGATGGCGTAGGTGATGAAACGCTGGCCGTTGGCGATGTTGAAGATGTGGACCTGCTCGTGCTCTCTGATCCCCGCGGCTTTCAGCCAGTCGGCGTCGATGGCGCACGAGCCTTCGTACTCCAGCTCGGCGTGGGTGACGACCACACGGTGCAGTTTGGACTTCATGAGTGTGACGTTCATTGCTCGAATCCTTCCGGTATCCGGCGACTGGCACAGTATATCGCCGGTAGGTCGTTGGACAGGCGGCCACGCCGAACCCAGGGCTCAGGGGATCGGAAACCGTCACGCCGAGCCCTGGGTTCGGAAAATGGGGGAGGGCTCGGTCGGGTCACGGGCTAGCGTGACACGCATGGAGTATCGACCGATTGCAGAGGACGAGTTCGACGCGTTCATGAGCGTGCTGTCGCACGTGTTCGCGTGGGAACCGAAACCTGAGGAACTGGAAATCGACCGGAAGCGGATGGAGTTCGACCGCTCGATCGCCGCGTTCGACGGGGAGCACATCGTCGGAACCGGCGCCAACCTGACGTTCCGGATGAGCGTTCCCGGAGGCAGGATCGACGCAGGCGGAGTGACGATGATCGGTGTTCTCCCAAGCCACCGCCGGCAGGGAGTGCTCATGTCGATGATGGCCGAACTGCTCGACGACAGCCGCCGGCACGAGGAGCCGGTTTCGATCCTGTGGGCATCCGAGAGCGCCATCTACGGGAGGTTCGGATTCGGAGAGGCGACCCGCCACGCGAGTCGCAAAGTCGAGCATGCTCACGCCACGCTGCGGTCCGGCGTCGAGGCGCCCGGCACCGTGAGGCTCATCGACAAAGAGGAGGCGCTGGAGAGACTTCCTGAGCTGTATGAGTATGCGGTCTCCCGCTACCCGGGCATGATCGAACGAACAGCCGACCACTGGGAGTTGGCCCTCGCCGATCTCGAGGCATGGCGAAGCGGATACACGGCGAACCGGTTCGCGCTCTACGAAGAGAGTGGGGTACCGCGCGGGTATGCCCGCTACCGCATCAAGGAAGAGTGGAAAGGCGGTCATGCACAGAACACGCTCGACGCCAACTCCGTGATCGGCGTCGACGACGTGGCCGTCCGGGGGTTGTGGCGGTTCCTGTTCGGGATCGACCTCATCAAGACGATTCGTGCTCGCCACCGGCCCCTGCGGGATCCACTCGCCTACCTGCTGACCGATCCTCGCCGGATGTCGTTCGAGGTTGTCGAGGGTATCTGGGCGAGGATTCTCGACGTGCCGGCCGCGCTCGAGGCGCGGCGCTATGCGGTGGAGGGATCACTCACGATCGAGATCACGGAACCCGGTGATGTCGCGGGCACCTACAGACTCGACGGCGGACCGGACGGGGTGAGCTGCACGCGAACGAACGGCGTACCTGACCTTCGGATGGGGATATCGACGCTGGGTATGCGCTACCTCGGTGATCACGACTTCGAGTCACTCGCCGGTGCCGGCCTTCTCGAAGGATCGCAGGATGCCTTGCGCAAAGCCGACCTCATGTTCGGGTGGCACGAGCCAGCTTGGTGCGTAACCGGGTTCTAGTGCTCGCTGCGCTCGCGGTTGTCGGTTCTCGGTCTTGGGCTCTGGGTAGAGCACTCGCCCCAATGGTCTTCGTGGTGTTCCAGGCGGGGTTCCGGCTGATGATGTCCGACCGAGGTTGCCGCACCGAGGTCTTGTGGCGATTGGGGTCGCGCTCCTACCGACTACTCACAACCGATAACCGAAAACTGGGCGGCACAGCCCGCCCTACAGCACCAGGAGAGCGACCGTTCCGATCACGAAGCAGTAGATGGCGAACGGCGCGAGGCCACGTTTCACGAGGATGCGAATCAGGAACGCGATCGCGAAATAGCCGGTCACTGCCGCCACGGCCATTGCGACCCACACGCTCGATGTGAGGCCTCCGGTGCCGGCGAGGTCGACGGCCTCCAGGAGACCTCCACCCAGGATCGCCGGTATGGCGAGCAGGAACGAGAACCGCGCTGCGTTCTCAGGTTCGAGGCCACGCCCGAGACCGGCGGTGATGGTCATACCGGATCGAGACACGCCCGGGAGGATCGCAAGCGCCTGTGCGAGCCCGATGAGCAACGCGCCGAGCGGCGTCTCGTCGTTGATGGTCTTGGCTCGACGAACGATGAACTGTGAGGCGAGAAGGATCACCCCGGTGCCGAGAAGTGCTATCGCGACGAGCGTCGAGGAACTCTGAAACGCCTCGACCTGGTTCTTGAACACGAGTCCTAGACCGGCGGGGATCGTGCCGATGATCAACAGGATCCAGAGGTGTCGCGCCTGCTGGTCGAATCGGAACAGTCCGACGACGTCCTTGCGGTAGTAGGCGAGGACCGCAAGCAGCGTGCCGAGATGAAGCACCGCCGTCGTTGCCAGGTCGGGGGGCGTCAAGTGGAGGAGATCGGGGACTAGCACGAGGTGGCCGCTCGACGAGACGGGTAGGAATTCGGTGAGCCCCTGGACGAGACCCCAGATGATGGACTGAAGCACGAGCGGGGATGGTAGCCACATGGGCTCGCTGAGCGAGCCGTCTTCGGTTCTCGGTTCTCGGTTGTCGGTAGGACCCTCGCCCTACGGTCTCGCGTGGTTCCGGCCGCGTTCTCACTGAAGACTGAAGACTGCGAGCGCAGCTCGCTAGGGCACCGGCCCGACCAGAACGCTGATGGCACCTTCAGCGGTTGCTGCTGCGACCGCGACCGCCGAGTCGGCCGGCACGGCCACCAGACCGATCGGATCCTGATAGGCGAGGGGGTCGGGGGGCGGAGGTGGTTCGATCACGATGCCCGGATAGGCTCGAGGCGTCGCACCGGTGACGACGAGCTGCACTTTCTGTCCCGGCACGACGGTGTCGGGCATGATCGTCGACAGTGCCCACCATCCTTCGGGGACGGAGGGGCGGTCTCCCGACACGATCGACGAGGTGATCGGCTCGCCACGCGCGATCGCGAAGCGGACCGTGCCTTCGGTCGCGGGCGCGAGCGGGAGCAAGCCACGCGGCACGTCCCGCCACTCGACCGCGGCCGTGTCGATCACACTCCCGGCCGTGAGGTCGGCCGCTGCGAACGGGTAGGGGACGGTGTCTGTGGGCCGTAGATCGACCCACGCGGCGACGACAATGAGGAGTGCTGCTCCGATCCGGCGAAGGTACGGCGGCCGCGTGAACCAGTACACGCGTAGAACGTATCGTCAGGTCGCTGCGGTTGGAAGAGGGTCGATCAGCCGGTGGCACCAGAGAGGGCGCTGTGGCATGTGCAGAGTCGTGGCGCCGCTTCGGCGAGCGGGATCAGACGTCGGACCGCCTCCTTGAGCGTCCCCAGCGTCTCGTCGAACAAACGCATGACCTCGGCGTGGGTGACCGCCGCTATCTCGCCCTCGACGCCCACGTCGTAGTCCGTGACGACCGCGATGTTCACGAAACACATCTCGAGTTCTCTCGCGAGCGGCGCTTCGGGGAACTGGGTCATGTTGACGAGGTGCCAACCGTTCGACGCGAACCAGCGACTCTCCGCTCGGGTCGAGAACCGGGGGCCCTGGATGATGACGTTGGTGCCCCCGTCGTGCACCGTCGCGCCGGCCTCTCGGGCGGCCTGGAGCGCCAGGGGTCGCAGCTCAGGGCAGTACGGATCGGCGAACGAGATGTGGGCCGTCTCCGGCCCGTCGAAGAATGTGGATGCCCTGCCCCATGTCCGATCGACGAGCTGGTCTGCGATCACCAGATGGCCAGGTCCGTACTCCTTGACGAGGCTGCCGGTCGCGCAGGGGGCGATGATCCGGTCGACACCGAGCTGCTTCATACCCCATGCGTTCGCCCTGTAGTTGACCTTGTGCGGCGGGAACTGGTGGTGCTCACCGTGGCGTGGCAGGAACGCGACTTCGACGCCTTCCATCGTGCCGACCGTGTACGGGGCCGACGGCTCTCCATAGGGAGTGTCAAGGTGCTCCCTCCTGGCGTCATCGAGGAACTCGTAGAAGCCCGTGCCGCCGAATACACCGATCATTCTTCGCCTTTCTTCGCCGAATCCGTCACATAGAAGCCGGAGCCCTTGAAGATGATCCCCGCAGGATGGAACACCTTCTGGACTTCACCCCCGCACTCCTTGTGGGTGCGCAGGGACTTCTCCGAGAAGGACTGGAAAACATCGAAACGCTTCCCGCATCGCTTGCAGACGTACTCGTAGGTGGGCATGGCAGAACCCCGATGATATCGGAGGCGCCGGTGAAGTCGACCCACCGATTTGCTGCAACGGTCCGGATGTCTTCTCCGTCGGTACACTCTGAGGCCATGGGAGCACTCGTTGCCGCAGGTGCGTACCTCCTGGGAAGTGTCGATTTCGCGGTTGTGATCGCCAAGGCCAGAGGCGTCGACATCTACTCGGAAGGGAGTGGCAATCCTGGCGCGTCGAATGTGTTCCGGTCAATCGGCAAGCGCGCCGGGGTCGCGGTGTTAGTGCTCGACCTGTGCAAGGGCCTGGCTGCGACGCTGGTAGGGGTTGTGGTGGGCGGTGCTGCGCTGGGCGCGGCTGCAGGCTTCGCCGCGGTCGCAGGTCACTGCTACCCGGTGTTTCACCGGTTCCGGGGAGGAAAGGGGGCGGCGACGCTCGCCGGGCTGTTGTTCGGTCTCTATCCGTTGAGTGCAGCGGTGCTTCTGGCGGTTTTCGTGCTGGTGGTCGCGCTGACCCGGATCGCGTCCGTGGGCACCATCCTCGTGGCGCTTGCCGCCATACCCGGCGCGGTGCTCCAGGGTGCCAGGGGATGGGTCCTGGTGTGGTTGGGAGCTGGTGTGGCGCTCGTCGTGTACCGTCACCACGGGAACATCGGAAGGCTTTTCAAGGGGACAGAACGCAAGGTGGTGGGCGGATGATCGAGCTCGCAGTCATACCTGCGGCGGGAAGAGGGACACGGATGCGGGATGCAACGCGAGTGGTCCCGAAGGCCTTCCTGCCGATAGTGGATCGTCCAGCGGTTCAGTACGGGGTCGAGGAGGCAGCGAGAGCCGGGGCGACGGAAGTCATCATCATCGTCGATCCGGGCGTTGCCTCCCTCGTCGAATCGCACTTCTCGAACCCTCTGCCAGGTCTCGATCACGTCAGAGTTTCGTCGGTGACACAGCCGGTTCCCTCGGGGTTGGGAGATGCGGTGCTGTCGGCCAGGGCGTCTGTCGACGGCCGACCGTTCTTCTGCCTGCTCGCCGACAACATTCCACGTATCGACGTCCTCGACCGGATGGCAGCGGCATACGACGGAACCTCGATCGTCTTGCTGCGTGAGCTCGATGATGGCTTCCTGAGCCGCTATGGCGTCATCGCGCCGGGTGAGTGGCGATCGGCCGAGGTGGTCGATGTGCGTGGCGCGATAGAAAAACCCGGCGTCGAGCGAGCCCCTTCGCGTCTCGGGCTGATTGGACGCTACCTGTTCACGGCGGAGGTGTTCGACGCGTTGGAGAAGCTCGAACCTGGTGTGGGTGGCGAAGTACAGCTCACCGACGCAATCGACCGGCTCGGTCGTGAGGGACGATGCCAGGGGATGGTCTCTCCAGAGGACCTCCTCGATGTCGGCAATCCGGCAGGTCTACTCGAGGCCTCCACCGTCCTTGGGTTGGCGCACGAGGAATACGGCGACGAGTACCGACGCTTCTTGGAAGGGCTGTGGGACAAGTGAAGCCCCGCGTCGAGGCGCAGCGAGAAGTGCTCGCCTCTGTGTCTGCGCTGGGATCGGAGCGGGTTCCCCTCAATGATGCACTCGGACGTGTCCTCGCGGAACCGATTGTTGCGGCGCACGACGTTCCCCTGTTCGCGAACTCGGCGATGGACGGCTACGCCGTCCGGGCGTCCGACGTGGCGATAGTGCCAGTGGTTCTCGAGGTGGTGGAGGATGTACCGGCGGGCAGCGTGCCGACCCGAAAGGTGGCGCCGGGAACCGCAACACGAATCATGACGGGTGCGCCCATGCCGGCGGGCGCCGACACCGTGATCGAAGTGGAGGTCACGTCGACGTCGGGAGATGCGGTCACGATCAACTCCGCACGGACGATAGGGACGCATGTCAGGCCCGCAGGAGAAGATGTCCTACAGGGGGCCGAGGTCCTCCCGCGAGGTGTCCGGCTGAACTCCGCCATGCTCGGTGTCCTCGCGTCGCTGGGGGTCGTGGAACCCGTCGTCGGCCGGCGACCGGTCGTTGCGATCATTTCGACGGGAGACGAGCTTCTTCCCCCAGAGGCACCCGTCCCTCCCAAAGGCAAGATCCGTGATTCGAACACGATGACACTGCGTGCGGTGCTGTCGGGGCTTGCGGAGCGGATCCTGGATTTCGGCATCATCGGTGACAGCGCCGAACCGCTGCGTGCCGCGTTTCGCGAGGCAGCTGAAAGCGCCGATGTGATCGTCACCACGGGCGGTGTGTCGATGGGGAAGTACGACCTGGTCAAGGCCGTCCTCACCGAGCTCGGGGGTGTTTCGTTCTGGAAGGTTGCCCAACAGCCCGGCAAACCGTTCGCGTTCGGGCAGATAGACGGCACCCCGCTGTTCGGGCTCCCCGGCAATCCGGTGTCGGTGATGGTGTCGTTCGAGCAGTTCGTCAGGCCTGCGCTGTTGTACATGGCGGGCGCAACGGCCCTGTTTCGTCCGCAGGTGCGTGGGCGACTGGCCCAGCCAGTTTCGACGAACCCCGAGAAGGACGTGTTCCTGCGTGTCAGGGTGGACGAGGACGAGGACGGGTTGCGAGCGACGCTTTCAGGTGGCCAGTCGTCCAACGTCCTGTCGGCGATGGCGATGGCCGACGGATTCGCGCTGATTCCGGTGGGGGTCGGCGACCTCGCCACCGGTGACTCGGTGGCTCTCGAGATGTTCAGCTGGCCGGAGGGCCGCACGAGGGAGGTGATCGATGCCTGAGGACTTCACTCACCTGGACGCGCATGGTCACGTACATATGGTGGATGTGGGCGGCAAGGAACCTACCGACAGAGTCGCCACCGCCGAAGGAATCGTGCGTCTCTCATCCGAGACGGCAGGTCTCTTGTTCGGCGACGGCCTCCCGAAGGGTGACGCGCTGGCCGCAGCCAGACTTGCCGGCATCATGGCGGCCAAGCGCACCTCCGAGCTGATCCCTCTGTGCCACCCGCTGTCGCTGTCGTCCGTCGTAGTCGAGGTCGTCGAGCATCCCGACGGTGTGAGGATCGAGGCGACAGTTCGCACAACGGATCGGACTGGCGTCGAAATGGAGGCGTTGACGGCGGTTTCTGTCGCGGCGTTGACCCTCTACGACATGGTGAAGGGGATCGAGCGTGGTGCCGAGATCACCGCCATCAGACTTCTGTCGAAGTCGGGTGGCCGGTCGGGGGATTGGGAGCGATGAGGGCCCTCGTTGTGACGGTGAGTGACAGGGTGAGCAGGGGGGACGCTGAGGATCGTTCCGGTCCCGCTGCCGTGGCCCGCCTCGAGACGCTCGGATTCGCGGTGACACTTCGGGTGGTGGCCGACGGAGTCGACTCGGTGCGTGGCGCGTTGCGGGACGCGATCGGCACCGGTTTCGACCTGGTTGTCACATGTGGCGGGACGGGAATGGGTCCGAGGGACTTGACTCCGGAGGCAACGCTCTCGGTGATTGAACGGGTAGCGCCCGGGATTCCCGAGGCGATGCGTGCCGCGACGTTCGGTGTCAACCCGCATGGAATGCTCTCACGTGGAGTCGCCGGCATCGCGGAATCGACGCTCATCATCAACCTGCCCGGTTCGGTCGGGGGTGTGACGGAATCGCTCGAGGTGATCGAACCGGCGGTCGGCCACACGATCGCACTGCTTCGCGGAGAGCACGCCGGACACTGAGCGCGGTGCAAGTTGTCGGAGTGTGTGCTCTGACCTAACCTCAGCTTCACGACGGGCGGAGAACCTTGAGTCAAACCACAGCAATTTGGGTACCGGTGTTGGCGGACATCGTCGACACCGTTCCCATCATCGTGATCTTTGTGTTGGCGGGCGTATGGGCCGCCTTTCTCTTGCCGTCGGTGTTCACGGGTCGGAGGGACCGTCCGACCGAGTCGGCACGTGAGTTCACCCAGCTCTCGGCACGACTGTCGGCCGCGGGTTCGTTCACCAGTATCGAGCCGATGCTCACCCGTCGGCGTGTCCTGGCACGAAGGCGACGGGCACTCGTGCTCCTCTCCCTGCTCGCCGCCGGGACACTCGCCATAGCGATCTGGAGAAGCTCTACGTCGCTGTTGATCGCCCACATAGCCATCGATGGCGTGATCGCCTGGTACTTGGCAATGCTCGTGCAGATCCGGCAGCGTCGTGAGGCCTCGTTCGTAGTCGACCTGCGCGCCGACGAGCGTGAGTCTCAGGTGCGCATCGTCGCCAACAGCTAGATGGATCCGAGCCTCGAAGCCGTCGAATCGATCGCCCGTGCCGAGTTCGATGCGAAGTTCGCGGCGCACGAGCGGGGTCTGTCGGTCGCCCGCAAGATGATTCGCTCTTCGGCGAACGCCATCCGAGCATTCCACCGGGGGGAGATGGATGACTCTCTCCGGCTCATGGACGAGGCCGGTGTCCTGCTGGGTGAAGCGGTCCAGATTCTCGAAGACCACCCCGACGTGCTGTTTGCCGGCTTCGTCGAGGATGCCGCCAAGGAGTACGCCGAGGCCCGCCTGACCTACGCGCTCGGGCTCGACCTCCCGCTGCCATCACCCGAGGACCTGGGAGTGTGGGTCGGGTCGTACCTGCACGGACTCGGTGAAGCCGTCGGTGAGCTTCGCCGCCGCCTTCTCGACTTGCTGCGGGTCGGAGAGACCGAGAAGGCCGAATCGACACTGTCCTCGATGGACGGCGTGGTGGATCTGCTCGCGAGTCTCGACTACCCCGACGGCATGACGCGGGGTCTTCGCCGCACCGCCGACGTCGCCAGGGCGTTGGTGGAGCGCAGCCGCTCGGACCTGACGACGACGATCGTTCAGGAGCGGCTCCGTAAGGACCTGTCGGACCACCTCTGATCCCGGCTACAATGCCTTCGCCCTTGGGGGTGTAGCTCAGCCTGGCAGAGCGCTTCCCTCGCACGGAAGAGGCCAGGGGTTCAAATCCCCTCACCTCCACCAGGAACCCCCGTGTCCTCGGGGGTTCCTTTCGACTCTCCTCCCGCCCTCGCCCGAAGAGCCGGCTTCCCTGGGTGGCCGACCGGTGACGCTCTGTAAGAAGCCTTCCTCTTTCTTCTGGACGTATCGTCCGGTATGCTCTCGACAGTTGTAAGCCGATGGAGGGGCTTGGCCATGTCGAAGACTCGTGTTCTGCTAGTGGTGGTCGCACTCGTGGCGGGCCTGATGCCTGTGTTGCAGGCACAGGCAGCCAGCGACTTCACCGATGTGCCGTCGGGTGCCTACTACGAGACCGCCGTAGCGTGGCTCGTTCAAGAAGGCATCACGACCGGGACGACTGCGACGACGTACTCTCCTGATGATCCGGTGACACGTGGGCAGATGGCTGCGTTCCTGTGGCGGTACGATGGCGAGCCGGCGACCGTGGGATCAGGGCCGTTCACGGACGTCCTGTTCGGCGCGTACTACTTCAGTGCCGTGCTCTGGCTCGTCCAGCAGGGGATCACGACGGGAACGACTGCGACGACGTACTCTCCTGATGATCCGGTGACACGTGGGCAGATGGCTGCGTTCCTGTGGCGGTACGCCGGCGAACCTGCGCAGTTCGGGTCGGTGCCGTTCACCGATGTGCCGTCCGGTGCGTACTACGCGGACGCCGTGGCATGGCTCGTTGGCCAGGGGATCACGACGGGAACGACTGCGACGACGTACTCCCCTGACGATCCGGTGACACGTGGGCAGATGGCTGCGTTCCTGTGGCGGTACGCGGGCGAGCCCGAACTCACGACCACGACGACGGTCGGAGGAGGCGGCGGTGGAGGAGGCGGAACCTCCACGTGACCATCACCACCACCGCTGACCAGGCACGATCGGAGTGGCCTACTCCGTCACGCTTGCAGCGACCGGTGGGACGGCTCCGTACCTGGACGGTGACGGCGGGACGTTGCCTGCGGTTTGACGCTCGATCCGGAACGGAGAGATCTCCGGTACTCCACCACTAGGAGAATCCCAGCTTCACCGTGCAGGTCGAGGACTCGCTCGGCGACCGATACCGAGGACTGCACCCGGACGTCGCTACTCTGTGCGGCGCAATCCGCGTCCCCGAGACCGAATGCGACGCGCTGGTCGCGTTGTACAACTCGACGACCGGGTCCTGGACGGACACACCGGGTGGCTGAGCGATCCGGACATCTGCAGCTGGCACGGAGTGACGTGCGCCTCGGGGCATGTGACCCAGCTCAGCCTGGCCAGCAACAGCCTGACCGGCACGATTCCTTCGGATCTCGGGGACCTGACGAACCTGACCTATCTGCGGCTCGACGACAACAGCCTGACCGGTCCGATTCCACCCGAGCTGGGGACCCTCGCCAGTGTGACGGACCTTCGGCTCGATCACAACGGTCTGACGTCAAGCGTGGGGGATCCGATTCCGGGTCTCGATGGCCTCACGAGCGTGCAGCGGCTGAACCTGTCGTTCAACAACCTGGCCGGACCCATCCCCGAGCTGAGCAGCAGCGTGACCAACCTGAATCTGAACGACAACCAGTTGAGTGGTGCGATTCCGGACCTGAGCGGTCTCACCAACTTGTCGGTGCTGAATCTGTACGACAACCAGCTGACGTCACTGGATTCCGGGCTCGGTGATCCTTCCCAATCTCACGGTGATGGATGTCCACCACAACCTGCTGGCCGGGTCGATCCCGACGACGTTTGGCGGCAATGTCGGCATACCGGCGGTCTCGCCAACCTCACAACGCTGAGGTTGTACGACAACGGCTTGACGGCGAACATTCCCGACGAGGTGAACAACCTGACCACGCTCACCACGCTGGATCTCGCAAACAACCAGCTGAACGGGCCGGTTCCCGACCTCAGTGCCCTCGTCGACCTGACTGGTCTGTTCCTGAACGACAACCTGCTCGACGGCTTGGTTCCGGACCTGAGCGCTCTCACCAATCTCGACCGCGTGTATCTCTACAACAACGAGCTATCCGGCGAGGTGCCCGACCTGACGAGTCTGACGCCCAGCGAATTCCTCGTCCACGGGCAGACCGGGTGTCTGACGGCGGATGCAACGCTCGGGCTGGCAGCCTGGCTCTCGGGCTATGACATCGACTGGAACAGCGGGTGTCCGGTGGCGATCACCACCACGTCCCGCTTCCCGACGCGATGCAGGACACTACGTACACGACCACGGTCGAAGCGACCGGAGGGACGCATCCGTACATGTGGACGGTCACGTCCGGAGCCCTCCCTTCGGGTCTGTCGCTCGATTTGAACACCGGGGAGATCCACGGCACCCCGGACACTGTCGAGAACCAGACCTTCACCGTCACGGTGACGGATGACAACGGGACGGTTGGTACGAAGGAGTTCACCCTGGATGTGGTTGCTCCGCCTGTGTAGCCAGTCCTGACGACACTGACGCACCGCCGCGCCCAAGGGCGCGGCGGTGCAGTCTCGTACCGGGAGCCCGAGAAGGGACGTCGACGGACTAGGTGTGCGTGTTGATGAAGGTCAGGACCCGCTGCCAGGCGTCGGCCGACGCGTCGGCGAACTCCTCGTATTTGCGATCGAAGAACGAGTGGGGTGCTCCCTCATAGACGACGATCTCGCTGTCGACGCCGGCGGCGTCCAGCGCCGCCTCGAACTCGTCGATCGCCTCTCGAGGAATGCTCGGATCGGCCCCTCCCATCAGCGCCAGGATGGGACATGTCATGTCGCCTACCCGGTCGATGACCGAATCGCCGTCCCGCCGCGGGCGGCCGTAGAAACCGACCGCGCCCGAGATGCCGAGGCCGTTGGCCGCCTGGTGCCACGAGTTCGACCCCCCGAAGCAGAACCCGACCGTGAACACCGATCGACCTGGATCGTGTGCGCGCAGTCTCGCCACAGCGGCGGCGACATCATCTCGAATGCCGGTGAGCGTCGTTGCTTTGACGTGTGGCATGAAATCCCAGTCGTTGGTGCGGTCGGATACGCCCGCCGTGCGTCCGAAGTAGTCGATCGCGATCGCGTCATGGCCGGCCTGCGCGAATCGTGAGGTGAGGTCCTCGTAGAAGCGGAAGAGGCCGCGCACATCGGGAAGGATCACGATGGCGGCCCGAGAGGGTTCGGTGCCCGTGGCCTCGTAGGCCGCGAACTCGTTGCCGTCCTGTGCGGTGAGCGTGAGGCTGGATGCCGTGATCACCCGCTCGCCGGCTGGAATAGGGGGTGTCGAATCGTGATCGAAACACATCGGGCGTCTGCTCCTCGTCGGTGACTCACGAACGGTATCCGGGCGTCGGGACTACCACCCGGCAATGCCCCATCTACGTGCCGCAGTTCAGGTAGCGAGGCGCTCGTATCCTTGTCGGAAGAAGTCGAGAGCGGCCCTTCGTTGATCCTGAGCCGCGAGCAGATCCTCGGTAGGGCAGGCTCGCCCCGTTGAAGGTGGTGTCGTTCCAGAATGGGGTCAGATGCGGTCGATGGGGCCCCACGCAGCGATGTAGAGGTACGGCTCGGGATGGCCGTCGTCGCCGGGTGACGCTCCGTAGCTCGCACGGTGATCGCCGGAGCCCATCTCGAAAGCGAGATCGAAGTGCTCGGGCCACAACTGGACCCTGCTCACATCGGCTGCTCCCGGTGTCCGCCGAGCCTGCTCGAGGAGCGAGGCGCCGAACCCGAACCAGTCTCCGATCGCGTTCGATGCCGCCGGATCGATCTCGAGGTGGTGGTCGGGATCGCCCGGTTCGAGCGGGTCACGAAACCCATCGAACCAAACCGCGCTGAACGGAATGTCGAGGAACCGACCGGCCGCCCGTACCGTAGAGATCTGCATATCGAGGGCTTCTGCTCCCCGCTGGTAGACGAGGCGGCCTTCTTCGATGCGCGCCTGCTCGTTGTCTCCGAAGAACGGTGTTCCGAAGCCGCGATGGGTGTAGCGCAGACCGAGCTTGCCGTTTGCAGAGAACCGCTTCGGGGAGAGCACGAAGAAAGCGAGCTGGTGGAGAGCACGGCGTGTCTGTTCGAAGCCGTCCGGAAGGGTCCCCAGCCTGCGGTGCCGACCAAGCCAGTGGTCGGTGACGTAGCCCGACGCGGAGGGATCCTCAGCCGCGAATGCCGTCCACGTCATGCCGTCTCCCTCGACCGGGGTGACGACCACTCCGGTTGCTCCGGCGGGGTCGGTCGGGTCGTCGGCGTACCACTCGGGGTCGGTCGAGGCCGGAGGCGAGGGTTCCAGGACCCTTGCCTCGAACCCGTCGGGGAGCAGCGCGGACCCCTCGGCGCGCGGGTCTCTCGCCGACGTCATGCGGACACCCGGCGCCAGAATCCTGCGAGTTGTGCCGCTCCCACGACGAAGCCGGCAAGCCCGATGAACAATCCCGTCCATCCGCTGATGGCCGTATTGAACACCGCATCGAGTGACACGGAACCCGGTCCGAACGTTGCCAGAGCGAGCGCTGCCGCCGAGAGCGTCACGACGTACTCGTAGCCCTCGTCGGGGCGATGGAAGACGAAGAACCCGGCAAACCGGTGGATCGATCCGAACGCGACGGTCATCGTCGCGATCAGACCGGCAGCGGCAAACGTGGTGAGCAGGCCGGACACGAGCCCGAGCCCGATGGCGAGCTCACTCCCGGCGGAGAGCATCGCGTTGAGCCTTGCGCTGTGGAAGCCTTTCGATGCGAACCAGCGTGTGGTCCCGTCGAGGCTGCGGGCGTGGTTGATCCCGTGCGCAAGCATCACCGTTCCCAGCCAGAGCCTGAGAACGAGGAGGGCGACATCGGTTGCATTCATGATTCGTTCCTTCCGTCTCGTATTCGACAACGCGTTCGATCGACGGTTTCTGCCCGAAGTGCGACAATTGAGTCGTGAGTCCGGCACTACAGGTGGTTCTCGCGGTCGTCGTGATCGCCGTGGTCTGGGTGGCACTCGCCCGTCTGTTCCGATACGCGGGCAGGCGCGGGTGGGTGTTCAACAAGCACAATCCGAAGCCGTCCCGTCCCCGATCACTCGGCCTTCTGGAACAGGTCTACCAGCCGAGCATCCAGCATGTCATCGAGTTCGAGATCACCGACCGGACCGATGCCGAACAGGACGAAGCGGGAGAACCGCCCGGGGACTGAGCACCGGCGGAAGAGGCCGAGGGTGGACGTGGTATGGCGCAGCCGGCCCATGACCTCGCCTCAACGGTGCAGGTAGGTGAGCACGGCCAGGACGCGACGGTGATCGTCAGGTTCCGGAGTCAGATCCAGCTTCATGAAGATCGACGAGATGTGCTTCTCCACGGAGCCGATGCTGATCCCACATGCGTCGGCGATCGCCGCGTTGCTCCGTCCCTCCGCCATCGCGCTCAGAACGTCCAGCTCTCGAGACGTGAGTCTGTCGAGGGTGTCCTGCGTACGACGCCGCCTCACCAGCTGCGCAACCACCTCGGGATCGATCACCGCACCCCCGTCGGCGACCCTGCGGACGGAGTCGATGAAGTCGCCGACGTCGGCGACCCGGTCCTTCAGCAGGTAACCGATCGCGCGTGTCCCGGCGCCGATCAGATCGGTTGCGTACCGCTCCTCGACGTACTGCGAAAGCACCAGGAGACCGACATCGGGCCATCGTCGACGGATCTCGAGAGCGGCACGCAGCCCCTCGTCTGTGAACGACGGCGGCATTCTCACGTCGACGAGCGCCAGATCCGGCAGATGATCGGCGACTGCGGCGAGCAGTCCTTGCGCGTCGTCCGCTGTCTCGACCACGACGATGCCCGAGTCCTCGAGGAGGCTGCGCAGCCCCTCGCGAAGCAGCACCGAGTCCTCGGCGATGACTACTCGCATGGCAGCTCCGCTCGCACGGTCGTGGGTCCTCCGAGCGGGCTGGCGACCCTGAGGGTTCCCCCGACGGCACCGACACGGTTGGCCAATCCATGGAGTCCCCCTCCGCTCGGGTCGGCCCCGCCGCGACCGTCGTCGGTCACTTCGACCACGACGCTGCCCCGGGTCCGCTCGATGGTGATCCCGACGCGAGACGCTCCCGAGTGTTTCGCCGCGTTGGTGAGTGCTTCAGCTGCGACGAAGTAAGCGGTGGATTCGATGGGGGGAGGAAGGCGTTCGTGGAGGTCGCTGTTCACGTCGACCGGCACTGGGGACTGTCCGGCGAGCGCAGACAGGGCCGCGTCGAGCCCACGGTCGGTCAGGACAGCCGGATGGATGCCGCGTGCGAGGTCGCGGAGTTCCGCCATCGCCTGCTTGACGTGCTCATGTGCACTGTCGACAAGCCGTAGCGCCCCCTCCGGATCGGTGGCCATCTTCTCCTTGGCCTGGCCGAGTTCCATCGCGAGCGCAACCAGGCGCGGTTGCGCTCCATCGTGGAGATTGCGTTCGATCCGAGTTCGTTCGAACTCGGCCGCTTCGAGTCCAAAGGCACGTGCCACGCGCAGGTCGCGTACCTGGGCTTCCAGTTCGATCTTCGTGTTCGGACCGAGAAGTCGTATGGCGATCGTTCCGTGGAGGCCGGCGAGCCCGCGAACGACTCGCGGAACGATGGCAAGCAGGAGGAGGCCCAGTGCTGCGACGAGCAGCGCTTTTGTGAATGAACCGATGATGACCCATCGCCAACCTTCGGACACGAACGAGAACTGACCCGACGGGAAGAAGCGGTAGGTGAGAGGCGTCGCCAGCATCGTGAGGGGGACGGCGAGTGCGATCGTGACGAGGCTGAACCACACGACACCCAGCGGGAGCAACAGCATCAGGTAGATCGCTTCCCTCCACGTGGCGGGATCTGCGAGTCGTGCCGACCACCACCGGGCCTCGCCGGTGTCTGCCCTGGGAGGAACCGGAACCGAGACGCCCAAACCCCATTTCACGAAACGGCGCTCTCCGTCTGCTCCGATGCGTACCGCCCCGAGTGCGAGTCGCAGGATGGGCAAGCCGATCCACAGCACGGCAAGACTCAAACCAACGGCCAGCAGCACCCAGAGACTCAAGAACCAGAAG
The DNA here is from genome assembly GCA_963827865.1 of uncultured bacterium. Lineage (GTDB taxonomy): Bacteria > Actinomycetota > Acidimicrobiia > Spongiisociales > UBA4744 > CAYLHS01. The sequence goes on from CAWHCO010000006.1 coordinate 157,556, forward strand.
AGACCAACGGGCAGGGTCGCCAGCAGATATGCGACACGTCTCCGTGTGGACGCAGTGTCGGCCACGCTTCTCGCCATATACACCTCCTCCACGCAACGTACGCCGCGAGGTCGGTGGATGGCAATCCTGCCATCCACCCCCTCGACAGGGGGGTTGTCCCCATGCTGCCAGGTCACTCGAGCAGAGGCGACCGTCTGGAACGTGCGCACAGAGGGGTTCTCCCTGGGCTCTCCCTGTGGTCAGCCCCCATCGAGAGGGCAGGGCTTGCCGGCTGGTCGGGCCCGCCCCGTATCCGTACGTTCGCGCCATCGACTCGAAAGGACGCCCATGCGCACCTCACTCACCGGACGGCTCGCGACGGCCGCATCCCGACATCCGTGGCGAATCGTCTTCGCGTGGCTCATCCTGCTGACAGTCGCAGGGGTATTGGCGACGCACATCGGCGATGCTCTGACCGATCAGAGCGACCTCGCGGTGCAGACGGAAGCGTCGAGGGCCGCGGACATCCTCCAGGCCCACTTCGGCGCCGATCCCGTGAGAGAACTCGTCGTCGTTGAGGCGGCACATGGAGGGGTCGGTGATCAAGGCTTTGCGGAGAATGTGGCGAGCCTCGAAGCACAGCTGAGCGACCTCGACACCGTCCAGTCGGCGGTTTCCTATCTGGATGGGGTCCCCGGCCTGCTCTCGAGCGACGGACACACGGCGCTGATCTCCGTGACGCTCGTCGGCGCCGCGAAGGACGCGGCGGCGAACGCGGCTCCGATCGTCGAGCTGATCGAGCACGCCGGTGCCGAATCCGGCTACAGGATCACCACCTTGGGTGAAGGGAGTGTGAACGCCGAATTCGACGCGTTGGCCGAGGACACCCTGGTCAAAGGCGAGACGGTCGGTCTCTCGATCGCTCTCGTGGTCCTTGTCCTCGTGTTCGGCGCCGTGATCGCCGCCGGCATTCCGCTGCTGCTCGCCCTGGCGTCGATCGTGCTCGCCGTCGGAATGACGGCGCTGGTCGGGCATGCCTTCGACCTCTCGTTCTTCGTCGTCAACATGATCAGCATGATCGGCCTCGCGGTTGGCGTCGACTACTCGCTGTTCATCGTCCAGCGATTCCGAGAAGAACGAGTCAAGGGACGCACGATCCCCGACGCGGTGGCAAGAGCAGGCGAGACGGCGACTCGCGCAGTGGTGTTTTCGGGGATGACCGTCGTGATCGCGCTCACAGGGCTGCTCTACATGCCCGAGACGACCATGCGAAGCATGGGAATAGGGGCCATCCTTGCCGTGGTTGCGGCGCTCGCCGCAGCGACGACCCTGCTGCCCGCCATGCTGCGTCTGCTCGGGGATCGGGTCAACCGGCTGCGGGTCCCCTTCACGTCGCGGACCCACTACACCGAGGGTGGCGGCCGCTTCTGGCGGTCGGTCACTCGTGTGGTAACGAGCCGCCCGATGGTGGGTGCGGGGTTGGCGATCGGACTGCTTCTCGTGCTGGCGATTCCCTACACGTCGATCTCGACCGGAAGCAACTTCATCGCGTCCCTTCCTCCCGACAGTGGAGCTCGACACGCGTACGAGATCACCGAAAGCGAGTTCGACACGGGTGTGATCACCACCCCGATCGTCCTCCTTGGTGCGGACGAGGCCTCGGTTCAGACAGTCGCTGATCGGATCGAGCGGAAGGTCGCCGAGATGCCCGCGTTCGGCGATCTTCAGGTTCGTGCCGACGGCGCCGTCGCGGTGATCGACGCGATCATGAAGCCGGATCCGTCCAGCGATGCCGCCAAAGACGCCGTGCTGAACCTCCGCAACGTCGTGCTTCCCGAGACGGTCGAAGGAACAGACGTCACTGCACTGGTAGGCGGTGACACGGCAGCCTCGATCGACTACGTCGACGTGCTCAACGCACGCACGCCGGTCATCTTCGCGTTCGTGCTCGGCCTGAGTTTCGTTTTCCTGATGATCGTGTTCCGATCCGTTGTTGTGCCGCTCAAAGCAATAGCGATGAACCTGCTCTCCGTCGGAGCGGCATATGGGCTTCTGGTCCTCGTGTTCCAGAAGGGTATCGGCGCGGACCTGTTCGGCTTCCACACGTCTGATGCGATCGAGGCGTGGGTGCCACTGTTTCTGTTCACGGTCCTGTTCGGACTTTCGATGGACTACCACATCTTCCTGCTCAGTCGTATCAAGGAGCGTTACGAGGCCACCGGCGACAACACAGGCTCTGTTGCATTCGGGCTCGGATCGACCGGTGCGATCATCACCGGTGCCGCCCTCATCATGGTGGCCGTGTTTGGAGGGTTCGCGATAGGCGATCTGGTCATGTTTCAGCAACTCGGATTCGGACTTGCAGCCGCAGTGATCTTGGACGCCACGATCGTCCGTTCAGTGCTCGTCCCGTCGACCATGGAGCTCCTCGGAAGTCGGAACTGGTATCTCCCGAGGTGGCTCCAATGGCTCCCCAGAGTACGGGTAGAAGGGCCCGATGGCGGCGCGGCCGCCCCGGTGGGGATGCAGCTCGGGGGAGGCGACGTGTGACGAGGGTGGATCCCGCCCCGGCGGCGGGGATCGCCCTAGATGAACTGCTTCTCGCCGGCCCGCACGGGAATCGGAAGTGCGTTCTCGGGAGGGGGAAGCGGGCAGGCGAATTCCTCGTCGTATGCACACCACGGGTTCTGTGCGAGATTGAAATCGATGGTGGCAGTCCCGTCGTCGTGGATCTCCACCCGCACGTAGCGACCCCTTTCGTAGGTCTCGATGCCTGAGGTGGTGTCGCGAAACGGGAGGAACGGTGTGTCGTCGCCTCCGTCGAGGACGGTCATCGCGAAGACGCGGTCGCCGAGTTCAACGTCGACGGTCCCGACCAGGTGGTAGCGGCGCGACGCGCCCGTCGAGTGTTCGACCTCCACGGTGCCGGTGGCCGGGTGGAAGGGGACACGAAGTACCAGCGCCGGATCGACCGGGAAGTACCGCAAGCCGGTGAATGTGGCCTTGTCCTCGTCGCTCAACGGGGACGCCACGTCCTCCGCGAAGAAGTGATCACGCGCTCGTCGATGCAGGTCGGTCATGACGGAGGAGGCTAGCCAGGAGGCCGGCCGCGCCGGCCGGTGACGTTTCTCGAACGGTCACGAGGAGCCTACGTTGGTGGGAACGACCCTCTCCGTCATCGGCCTCCGGCCGAGTCCACCTCACCCAACGTCGCCCTCCAGGCTCCTGGGGGAAGAAATGGATCGGCCGGCTCCGGTCTCGTTCTTGCTGGAGACTGACGACTGGTTTCTGTTCGCTGCTGGCTGTCCGCTGTCAGCTCCTCTTGTTACGATGCCTCTTCCATGGATGGCCACCTCGTCGAAGCATGCGCGCTCACGAAGCGATTCGGAGACTTCACCGCGGTCGACGCCATCGACTTCACGGTCGGTCACGGGGAGGCGTTCGGGTTCCTCGGTCCCAACGGTGCGGGCAAGACCTCCACCATGCGCATGATCGGAGCGGTGTCGCCGGTCACCGACGGCACGCTGCGGGTGCTCGACATGGACCCTTCCACCCAGGGTCCCGCAATTCGTGCCCGGCTGGGTGTCGTTCCCCAGGAGGACAATCTCGATAACGAGCTGTCGGTGTTCGAGAACCTGCTTGTCTACGGAAGGTACTTCGACCTTCCTCGCTCGGTCATCACAGAGCGAGCCGACGAGTTGCTCGAGTTCACCCAGCTCACCGAGCGGCGCGACGCACAGGTCGAGAACCTGTCGGGTGGCATGAAGCGCCGCCTCACCATCGCAAGGGCACTGATCAATCAACCCGACGTGCTCTTGCTCGACGAACCGACCACCGGGCTCGACCCACAGGCCCGACACGTGCTCTGGGATCGGCTCTATCGCCTCAAGCAGCGGGGAGTGACACTCATCATCACCACCCACTACATGGACGAGGCCGAGCAGCTTTGCGACCGGCTCGTCGTCATGGACAAGGCGAAGATCGTCGCCGAGGGATCGCCGCTCGCGTTGATTGGTGAGTACTCCACAAGGGACGTTGTGGAGCTGCGTTTCCCTGTTGGCACGCAAGACGAGAACCTGTCACTCCTGGTGGGGCTCGCCGACCGCATGGAAGTGCTGCCTGACCGGGTGCTCATATACACCGACAACGGTGACCGCACCGCGGCCGAAGCAGCGGAACGTGGCAGCAAGCCGGAGACGGTCGTGGTACGCCGGAGCACGCTCGAAGACGTGTTCCTGCGCCTCACTGGTCGGAGCCTGATCGACTGATGGCTTCCGCAGCGCTCCGTGTCGTTGAGGCTCATGCCCGTGTCTACCGGCGAACCTGGCGGGGGAGTGTGATCTCCACGTTCCTCAGTCCGGTCTTCTACCTGCTGGCGATGGGCATCGGTCTCGGGTCGCTGGTCAACCGGGGTGCCGGAACTGCGTCTGTCGGTGTTCCCTACCTGACCTACCTCGCACCGGGCTTGCTTGCCGCGACGGCGATGCAGACGGGTGCCGGTGACGGGTCATGGCCGGTGATGGCCGGCATCAAGTGGACCAAGACGTACTTCGCGACCCTTGCAACACCGATCAGGATCCGCGATCTCGTGGTCGGTCATCTGGGCTGGGTGGGGGTCCGCATGGTGTTCGTATCCACCGTGTTCGTAGTCGTCATGGCGGTGTTCGGAGCGGTGCCACTCGGTGTCGGTCTCCTCGCGGTCGTCCCGGCGGTACTCACCGGCCTCGCGTTCGCCGCTCCGGTCAGCGCGTACGCGGCATGGCTCAACGACGACCACGGGCTGTCCAACCTGTTCCGGTTCGGCATCGTTCCCATGTTCCTGTTCTCCGGCACGTTCTTTCCGATCACCCAGTTACCCGGCTGGATGCAGCCGATCGCGTACGCCATTCCGCTGTGGCACGGCGTCGAGCTGACGCGCGCCACGGCCCTCGGGATCCCGACGACCTTCTCGCCGGTCGTGCACGTCGCATACCTTCTCGCATGGATTGTGGGCGGTTCACTCGTCGGCTTCCGCACGTTCGCAAAGAAGCTCGGACAATGACCACCGGTGCGCTCATTGCCAGGATCGTGCCGCCGTCCGTGATGGGCGGTCGTCGTGCGCGACATCTCCTCGAACGCAACTTCCTCGTCTACCGGCACGCTTGGATCGTGATCTTCTCCGGGTTCTTCGAACCGCTCTTCTACCTGTTCTCGATCGGTGTCGGGTTGGGCAAGCTCGTCGGCGACATCGTCGGACCCACAGGTCTGCCCATCACCTATGCCGAGTTCGTCGCGCCGGCCCTGCTCGGTGCGGCGGCGATGAACGGCGCCGTGTACGAGTCGACGTTCAACATCTTCTTCAAGCTCAAGTACGCCAAGATCTACGACGCCGTCCTCGCCACCCCGATGGCCCCCGGCGACATCGCCATCGGTGAGATCGCGTGGTCGCTGTTCCGCGGTGCCCTGTACGCAGCCGGGTTTCTCGTGGTCATGTGGATCATGGGTCTCATGCCGTCGCTGTGGGGTCTGCTTGCTGTGCCTGCAGCGCTCCTACTCGGCTTCGGCTTCGCGGCCGCCGGCATGGCCGCCACGTCGTTCATGAAGTCGTGGCAGGACTTCGATCTGGTCGCTCTGGTCACGCTGCCGCTGTTCCTGTTCTCAGCGACGTTCTACCCGCTCAGCGTGTATCCGCCATGGCTGCAATGGGTGGCACAGCTGTCCCCGCTCTATCACGGTGTGGTCGTGATTCGCTCCCTGACCCTCGGCCAGCTGGAGTGGTCGATGGTCTATCACATCGGGTTCCTGGTCGTGATGGGCACCACCGGATTGATGATCGCGGCGCGGCGGCTGGAGAAGCTTCTGCTTGCTTGACCAAGCAGGTCTTCGGTTCTCAGTTCTCAGTTCTCGGTAGGAAGGGTCGCTGCGGTCGCCGTTTTCGGTTTTCGGTTCTGGGTTTTCGGTAGGACACTCGCCCTGCGGTTTCGGGGTGATCCAGGCTGCGTTCTTGCTGAAGACTGAAGACTGACAACTGACAACTGACAGCTGACAACTGACGACTGAAGACTGACAACCACTGAGTACCGCTAGAGCGGAACTGTTTTTCGTTTTCCGAGGAGATTCATCCGTGTCCGGCGGATCACGTCCGGCTCCACGACATGGCCGTCGTCGAATCGAAAGCGCAACGCGTCGGTGGGGCACTGAACGATGCAGGCTGCGCAGAGGATGCAGTTGCCGGGTCTCGCGATCTGGACCTTCCGGGCGTGCCCGTCCATGACGAGCACCTCCCTGGGGCACACCAGCACACACTCCGCTGTTCCGGTGCAACGGTCGGGGATCAGTTCCACCACGAAGTCGCTCGGGTTGACGGAGCTGGCCAGGAGCGGCGTAGATCCGGCTACGTCGATTGAGGCGATTGCCGTGCCAACCACACATGCCGCGGCGAGCCATAGGAGTGTTCCGGTGTGAAGGAGACCGGTGAGTGTCATCAGTCCTGCCCCGACACCGAACCCGGCCGCGGCGAGAACCAGGTAGACGGGGAAGCCACGCAGAGCTTCGAGCGGCAGCCATGGGAACAGCGTGTAGAGCGCCAGCACGATGAGTGCGACCGCTCCGGCGTCGATAGCGGCCGGGGCGGCCCCGGTGATGGGCCACAGCACCAGCCACAGGGAAGGGACCAGGGGGCCAATCCACATCGCCGCCATCTCTAGGCGGTCTCGTAGCGGGAAACGAACGGAGCGTTCCTGCCTCGCCGTGTGCTCCCCTCGATCGAGGAACGCTGGGATATCTTCCGCTGAGGCCGGTCCCCAGGTGGCGGTCCAACCGGTCGCATCTTCGATGCGGCTCCGTTCCACCCCTGTCGCGCACAACTGGGGAAGGATCAGATGGCGATGATCGACCTTGTCCTGCACCCCGGATGTGCGGATCGCCGAGATGACGTCGTGGTGGGTCAGGTGGCCCCCGCCAGAGGCACACCACACGTTGATGCCGTTGCTGTCGGCTACGAGGAGCCAGACGCTCTGGCCCGCCAGCACCCGACGGACCCGCTGCACTGTCACCGTGTAGTTGCCCGTGAGCAATACAGGAGATGACCGATCGGGGTTGCCGACCGCGACCAGACCGGTCGGCGCTCGATGCGGCAGCATCCGCAGCATCGTGTCGAAGAGCGAACTCATGATGGTTTGGTCGCGACGACGATCTGGAAGGATGGCCATGGGCGTTCGGTGGTGATCTCCGCGAACCCGATCTCTGACAGGGCCGCGCGAAGGTCGCGCACAGGCCGCGTGGTGGTCTGGGTGAGGAGCCAGGTGAGCGCGACGACGGGGGCCCTACGAATGCGGTACAGCATCTGCTGACCTCTTGTCTCGGGTTCGGTCTCATCGGCGATCACCAGACGGCCTCCCGACCGCAGCCGGCTCAGTGCGATCGACAAGGCGTAGTCCTGCACCTGCGGGGGCATCTCGCTGAAGGCGAGACACGAAACGATGGCGTCGAGACTGCTCGGCTCGAAACGATCTTCGATCTCGGTCGCGTCGAGTTCCAGCCACTCGGCTGCCCCGGACTTAGAGGCTGCGATCTCCAACATGCCGGCATCGCGATCGATCCCGACGACGGTGGCTCCGCGCGCTGCGCAGGCAATCGACACGCCGCCGGTTCCGCACCCGATGTCCAGCACGTCCACTCCGGGACGCGCCACCAGCTCGGCGATTCGCTGGTAGACCGATCCGATGCGGCCGCCGCTCAGCAGGGCAATACCCCGGTCATAGCGACCAGGTGTCGACTCGAGACGCCTCATGAAAGCGAAGGTCACGACTTCGATGGTAGAGGCTTGCTTTGTGGGCGGTGTGCGGTTCACGACTCTAGGTCATCGGTAGGGAGGCTCGCTGCGTTCGCCGTTCTCGGTTTTCGGTTCTGGGCTTTCGGCAGGGAGGCTCGCTGCGCTCGCCGTTCTCGGTTTTCGGTTCTGGGTTTTCGGCAGGACACTCGCCCTGCGGTGGTGTTTTCCAGGGTCGCGTTCTTACTGAAGACTGACGACTGACGACTGACGACTGAGGGCTGCGGCCGAAGGCCGCTTCTTGGCCTAGCCTCACCTTCGAAAGGAGCCATTGTGAACGGAGAACTGCGCGTCCTCGCCGACGAGTACTGGAACTACCTGATGGAGGTCAACCCGACGCACGCAACGATGCTGGGCGACCACCGATTCGACGACAAGATGGAGCCCGCTTCCCGGGAAGCCGAGGACGATCAGATCGGTCGCCTGCGGGAATTCGTCGACCGTGCGCGACGCCTCGAGGGGCTGGAACTCGATGAGTCGATCACGCGAGACGTCCTCATCCACGAGGCCTCGACCACGGCGACCGGATTGGAGGCCCGAACCTCCGAGTTCGACGTCAACCACACAATGGGCCTCCAAGCACTCATCCCCGTCCTGATCCCGCAACTCCCGGTCGAGACACAGGAGCACGCAGAGGCGCTCGTACGAAAGTACCGGTCGGTCGGCCAAACGTTCGACGAGATGGCCGACCGCCTCAGGGAGGGCCTCGCGAATGGCAGGACACCCCCTGCGTTGACCACCGAGAGGACCGTCGAGCAGCTCGACGCCATGCTTGCGGCCCCGATCGACCAGGACCCCTTCCTGAACGTTCGAGTGCCGGGGAGATTCGATGAGGCACAGACCGCGGCATGGAAGGACGATCTCGCAGCCGTCATCGAGACGGCGATCCGACCCGCCCTCCAACGCTATCGCGACATCATCGCCAACGAGGTGCTGCCCGTTGCACGGCCGCAAGACCGGAGTGGTATCGGTTGGATCCCGGGCGGTGATGGGCTCTACCGGGATGCGATCGTCCGGTTCACGACGCTTTCCCTCGACGCCGACGAAATCCACGAGATCGGTCTCGCCCAGGTGGAGCGCCTGTCGCATGAGTATCGGGAGCTCGGCAAGGAGGTGCTCGGCACCGATGATCTCCAACAGATCTACACCCGTCTTCGCGAGGACCCGAAACTGCACTTCACACTGGGCAGTGATGTCCGAAGTGCCGCGGAGGCCGCGCTCGCCAAGGCGAAGGCAGCGATGGGGTGGTGGTTCGGCAGACTGCCGAAAGCGGACTGTGTCGTCGGCGAGACCCCGTCGGGCCCGACCGCCTTCTATTTCCCTCCCGCCATGGATGGGTCCCGTCCTGGAACGTTCTTCGTCAACACCGCCAAACCCGGCGATTTGGGACGGTTCGAGCTCGAGGCACTCGCCTATCACGAGGGCATACCCGGCCATCACCTCCAGCTCGCCATAGCCCAGGAACTCGATGACATTCCGGAGTTCCGCAAGCACGCAGTGGTCACTGCCTATGCGGAGGGTTGGGGCCTGTACACGGAGCGCCTTGCCGACGAGATGGGCTTGTACACGGGTCCGCTCGAACGGATCGGGATGCTGTCGGCCGACTCGATGCGGGCAGGGAGGCTGGTCGTCGACACCGGCATCCATGCGAAGGGGTGGAGCCGCAGCCGTGCCGTGAAGTTCTTCGCCGACAACTCACCGATGACCATGGGGACGATCGAAAACGAGGTCGACCGCTATATCGGATTGCCCGGCCAGGCGCTCGCCTACATGATCGGCCGCCTCGAGATCCAGAAGCTCCGGACAGAGGCCGAGGATGCGCTCGGCGCTGCGTTCGACATCAAGAGCTTCCATGACACCGTGCTGGGATCAGGGATGGTCACGCTGACGATCCTGCGCCGTCTCGTCGAGGATTGGATCTCAGCGAGTGTCAGCCAATGACGATCACGTGGAGTTGGCGCGGTCCGTGAACCCCGAGTGTCAAGGTCTGCTCGATGTCCCCGGTGCGGCTCGGACCGGTGATCACGACCATGTTCGAACCCTGGGTGACCACGTGGGCGCGCTCTGAGAAGAAGTGGCTGAGCGACCGGTAGATCTGGTCGGTTGTGGCCAGGGCGATGTGTACCTCCGGGATCAGCGAGGCCATCCTCGGTGACTCTCGCCCCGAGGTGACCACGATCGAACCCGACTCCGCGAGCAACCCGTCGACGGCGGTGATGCCCACTTCGAGGGACTCGTACTCGAGTTGGTGTCGTTTCCTTTCGCCTGCATCCCTCGGGACGTCGCTTCCGACGATGTGGTAGCCGTCGTGGATCAGACGTCCGGCGAGGCCCGGAACGGGCAGATTCCCTCGGGCCATGAACGTGTGATGCCCTTGCATGAGGTCGAGCACCACCTCCAGTGCCTCATCCGCGGTGGCGACCCGATGTGGAGTGCCGGCCGCTGCGGTCAACTCATCACAGAAGTGCCCGATGAGATCACCGGTCGGTCCCTCGGGAACCAGCGCCCCCGGATCGTCGGTGGGTGCCTCGACGAACGTGCCGGACGCCGCTCTTCGTAGGAACGCGTCACGTTCCACGGTGTCTCCATCTCGCATGGAAGCTCCTGCGGGGCGCCATGAGGTCACGAGTGTCGGTCCATGCCGATCCTCGCCACGGGAGCCTCTTGATCCAGCCCGACCGGACAGACCGTCCGAACAGCCCCCCGACCGAGAGAAGGCGCCGGAATCGGCGAGGGTGTGTGGCAACGGATGCGTAGAGCCGCAGCGGACGCTTCATCCACATGGGGCCGACCTTCGCTTCAACCGCCCGTCGACGCTGTTCCAGCAACAGATGGGGGATGTCGATGCGGACAGGGCAGACCTCCAGGCATGCCCCGCACAGCGTCGACGCGTACGGAAGATCGGCCCACTCTTCCAAGTCGAAGAGCGACGGGGTGAGTGCCGCCCCGACAGGCCCTTGATACGTCGTGCCGTAGGCGTGACCTCCGACGACCTTGTAGACGGGGCAGGCGTTCAGGCAGGCGCCGCAGCGGATGCATGCCAGGATCTCGGCGGTGGAGCCGGCGAGCACCTTGGAGCGGCCGTTGTCGACGATCACCACGTGCAGCTCGTCAGGTCCGTCGGGCTCCCAAGGGCGCCTCGGTCCCGTCAGGACGTTCGTGTAGGAGCTGAGCTTCTGGCCCGTCGCGCTTCTGGCGAGGACTTCGAGGATGACGCCGAGGTCTCCGACGGAAGGCACGATCCGTTCCATGCCCATGACGGCGATGTGGATGCGTGGCGCGGTGGTGGAGAGGCGGCCGTTCCCTTCGTTCGTGACAAGGCAGATCGATCCGGTCGATGCGACGGCGACGTTGACTCCGCTGATACCCATGTCGGCGGTCAGGAAGCGGTGCCGCAGGTACTTCCTCGCGATGGCGTTGAGCTCTTCGGGATCGTCGGTGTAGGCGACGTCCATCTGATCGCGGAAGAGCTCACCGACCTCGAACCGCGTCTTGTGGAGCACGGGGGCGATGATGTGCGACGGCCGGTCACCGGAGAGCTGGACGATCAGCTCGCCCAGGTCGGTCTCGATCACCTCGAGTCCATGTCGTTCCAGCGCATCGTTGAGGTGGATCTCTTCGGTGAGCATCGACTTCGCCTTGACGATGCGGCGGACGCCTCGATCTGTGGCGATTCGAGTGATGTACTCGTTCGCCTCGGTCGCGTCGGCGGCGAAGAACACACTGCCACCATTCGAAGTGACCGCGTCGGCGAACTGGCCAAGGTATCGATCGAGGTTGGCGAGCGTATGGAGGCGTATCGCACGCGCCCGGTCCCGCATGTCGTCCATCGCGGCGTACTCCTCCACGGCCTCCTGACGATGCATCTGAAACCGACGCGCGCCGGACTGGACCGCCCTGATGGGAGCCGTCCCGATGTCGGCTCGGGCTCGTTCGAGGAAGGACGTCATGAGTCGAGTAGCTCCGCGATGTGCCGAGCTTCCACGGTGCTGCCACGACGATGGAGACCGCCGGCGATGTGCATCAGACAGGAGACATCCCCACCGACGACGACGTCCGCTCCTGTCGCCTCGATCGCATCGAGTTTCTTCGCGAGCATGGCCGCAGAGACATCGGGCATCTCGATCGCGAAGAGGCCCCCGAACCCACAGCATTCGGTCGCGTCCTCGAGTTCCACCCGTTGGAGGCCCTCGATGGAGTCGACGAGGTGCTCTGGTTGGCCTTTGATGCCCAGGTTGCGAAGGCCGTGGCACGAATGATGCAAGGTGCAGGTTCCCTCTCCGGTCGCGCCGACGTTTCCGAAGCCGAGGTCGTCGACGAGGAACGTCGTCAACTCGCGGGTCCTTGCAGCGACTCTTTCCGCCGCTTCGTGCAGCTGGGGGTCGTCTGCGACGAGTTCGGGGATGTGGTGGATGATCATGTCCGCGCACGATCCCGAAGGCACGATGATCGGTCCCTCGGTCTCGTCGAGCACCCGGACGGTGTGCACGGCCATACGGCGGGCCTCGCGATGAAAGCCCGTGTTGAAGGCCGGCTGGCCGCAACAGGTCTGATCCTCAGGGAACTCGACGGGGACATCGAGGCCCTCGAGAAGGTCGACGACCGCCTCACCGACGTGTGGTGTGAACATGTCTACGAGACAGGTGACGAACAGCTGTGCCATGCGCGCGACGTTACTCGACCGTTAGTCGTTCGCCAGTGGTTCGAGCATGCCGAACATGATGCCGTTCGGGTCGAGTGCCTGTGCAAGGGTGCCGACCCCCGGGATGGGTGACGACTCGATCACGATGGTCCCACCTGCGTCTCGGACACGCTGGACGGCATCGGCGAGGTCATCGACCTCCATCGTGAGGACGACCTTCTGACCGTGGTCCTGCACGGGTGCGAGCGCGCCGTCGATCCCCGGGCCTTCTCCGGTCGTTGCGAGCCAGTACGGGACCTCGCCCCACCGTTCGATCGTCCAGCCGAACACGGAACCGTAGAACGCACTTCCCGCCTCCGGATCGTTGCCGTGCATCTCGAAGTGGACAGGGCGTGGCATGTAGTCTCCTCGTGGTCGTCGAGTCCCCACCTGCAAGCTACTCGACGCGTGTGGCTCGTGTGGCTGCCCAGGAGCGCATGACTCCGCTTGCCAGGAGCAGGTCTGATCGGATGTTCGCAGACGTCCGGGCACATCCGCGAGGACACCGCGCTCGTGGTCCAACATCCTTCCGAAGTACTCCCTTTGGAGATCTCCAACGTGGACACCGCATCTCTCAGAGATCACCATCGAGGTCGAGGTGCAGCTCGTCAGTGACCGTAGTGTCGTAGGGTCGCCAACCGGCGACTCTACGGCAGCAGCTTGCGTTTCTTGGCAGCCTCTTCGAGTTCGTCGTGGAACTGTGGTGCCGAGATGGAGATCAGGGCCTCCGCCCGTTCGCGCAGGTTCTTGCCGAAAAGGTTTGCGACGCCGAACTCGGTGACCACGTAGTGGACGTCGGCGCGGCTCGTCACTACTCCCGCCCCCTGCTTGAGGAACGGAACGATACGAGACAGCGTTCCACCCTTGGCCGTCGCCGGCAGCGCGATGATCGGCCGTCCGCCGTTCGACTTGGCCGCACCACGGATGAAGTCGACCTGACCGCCGAACCCCGAGTAGATGTAGGGGCCGATCGAGTCGGAGCACACCTGTCCGGTCAGATCGAGTTCGATCGCCGAGTTGATCGCGACCATGTTGTCGTTCTGTGCAACGACGAAAGGGTCGTTTGTGTGATCGACAGGATGTGCCTCGATCAGGGGGTTGTTGTCGAGGAACTCGTAGAGGCGCTCGGTACCCATCGCGAACGTGATGATGACCTTTCCCGGATGGAGCGTCTTGTGCGTGCCGGTGACGACGCCCCGCTCGATGGCGCCCATTGCCCCGTCCGACAGCATCTCGGTGTGGATCCCGAGCTGGAGGTCTCCCTCCATCGCCTCGAACACGGAATCCGGGATGCCGCCGATCCCCATCTGGACGGTGGAACCGGGCGGGATCAGATCGAGCACGTGGGCCGCGATCTGGCGTTCCACTTCGGTCGCGGGCTTCGGTTCGAGCATCGGAAGATCCTCGGAGTGTTCGACGATCGCATCGACCCTCCCGACGTGGAGGAACGAATCCCCGAGGATGCGTGGCATCTTCGTGTTGACCTGCACGATGACCTTCTTCGCCGACTGGCTCGCCGCCTGGGAAGCCAGCGTCTCCACGCCCATGCTCATGAACCCGTGCTCGTCGGGGGGTGAGACCATCAGCATCGCGACGTCGAGCGGTATGACTCCATCCCGGAACAGGCGGGGGATCTGATGGAGGAAGATCGGGACGTAGTCGGCTCTGCCGTCGTTCACCGCTGCCCGGTCGGCCGGCCCGACGAACAGCGAGTTGTGGCGAAAGTGCGGTGCCATGGCAGGGTCGGAGAGTGGGTCGTCGCCGACCAGCAGCACGTGGTTCAGCTGGACGTCGCGCAGGTCGTCGGCGCGTTCCGCGAGGGCCCGCACCAGTGCCCTCGGAATGGCCGCGTTGCCCCCGTAGTACACACGGTCACCGCTCTTGATCTGGTGCACGGCCTGCTGGGGGGTTTGAAGCTTGGAGCGGTAGTCGTCGAACCAGCTCATGCGTCCGTTCCTCTCATGAGCGCCTGCACATCCTGCACATCCAGACCGTGCGCCGCCGCCACCTGGGTGTGGACCATGGCTCCTCGGTAGAAGACGAGCCCGGCGGCGAGGTTGTGATCGGCTGTCGCAGCGCCTTGCACACCGTTGTTCGCCAGCGACTCGAGCTGTGGAAGGACGGCTCTCGCGAGCGCTTTCGAAGCTGTCCGCGCGACGCTCGCCGTTATGTTCGGCACGCAGTAGTGGACGACGTCATCCACGATGAACGTCGGCTGGTCCAGGGTCGTGGGTCGGGAGGTCTCAACGCAGCCACCTTGGTCGATTGAGAGGTCGATGATGACACTGCCGCTTGGCATCCCATGCACCATCTCCCTGGTCACCAGGATTGGGGAACGCGACCCGGGGATGAGCACGGCGCCGATGAGCACGTCTGCCGTGCGTGTGTGCCTTCCGAGGGGTTCGAGGCTCGCGTTGACGGTGGCGACCTGCCTGTGGGATTGTGCGCTGACCGTCCTGAGTTGCGCCATGTCCGTGTCGATGATGGTCACACGTGCTCCGGCTGCGAGGGCATGAGACGCGGCCGTCTGGCCGGCTATGCCCGCGCCGAGCACCACGACCGTCGGCGGTGTGATCCCCGTCACATTGCCGAGCAACATGCCCTTGCCCCCTGAGTCGGTGCGCAGGTAGTGGGCGGCGAGATGGACAGCGAGCATCCCGGCCATCTCGCTGAACGGCGTGAGGATGGGCCGCATGCCCGCGTCGTCCTCGATCAACTCGTACGAGATGGTCGTGATCTCGTGCGAGATGAGGCCTTGGATGAGCGCCTTCGGCGCGACCGCCAGGTGTTGGAAACCGCAGATCGTGGATCCCGGATTGAGCAGATCGACGTCTGCGAGGGACAGTGGGCCGATTCGGGTGACGAGATCCGCCCGTTTGTAGGCCTCTTCGGCGCTGTAGACGATCTTGGCGCCCTCCCGCTCGTACTCGTCGTTGGTGAATCGAGCATCGAGGCCGGCATCCCGCTGCACCACAACCGTGTGTCCGAGGCGAACGAGGTGAGCTGCTGCGTCGGGTGTGAGCCCGACTCGATGTTCGTTGCGGGTCGACTCTTTTGGTACTCCGATGATCATGAGAACCCCCGTGATGTGTCTTCCCAAGACTAGGACCATGGCAAGCGGCCTCGGCCGGTGGGTACTGTGGGCTGGTGAGGGCCGAGGTCGTGATCGTGGGCGCGGGCATCGCGGGTGTGAGTGCCGCCTATCACCTCGCCGTGCGTCACGGGGTCCAAGACGTGGTGGTGTGCGATCCTCGCCCACCGCTGACACTGACGAGCGACAAGTCGACCGAGTGTTTTCGCAACTGGTGGCCCCAACCGGCGATGGTCGCGCTCATGGATCGATCGATCGATCTCCTCGAGGAACTCGAGTTTCCACTGACCCGGCGCGGCTATGTGTACTTCACGGCATCCGCCGGCCACCTCGATGATTTCGAGCGCCGGGCGCACACCGTCTCGCAGGCGGGTGCTGGACGGCTTCGACTCCATAGGCCTCTGTCGGCATCCCCACCCTGTGAGGCCGCTCGCGAGTGGGACCGTATCCAAACCGGCGCCGACCTGATCACCGATCCCGATCTCATCGGCAGGCTGTTCCCTGCGGCGAGCCGGGACATCGTCGGGGCGCTCCATGTCCGCAGGGCCGGCTGGCTCGACGCTCAGCAACTCGGCGCGAGGCTGCTCGAGGATGCACGATCGGTGGGCGTCAGGCTCGTCCGACGCTCAGTCGTCGGAGTGCAGCACGACCGGCACGGCGTCACGGCGGTCGATCTGGATGACGGCGACCGCATCGAGACGCCTCGCGTCGTGATCGCGGCCGGTCCACTGATCCAGGACGCGGCCGGTCTCGTCGGGGAGTCGCTGCCCGTGCACGCGGAGCTGCATCTGAAGGTCGCGTTCAAGGATCACCTGGGTGTCGTCCCTCGGGACGCCCCGCTCATGATCTGGGACGACCCTCAGCGACTCGCCTGGGACGATGATGAGCGAGCCGCTCTCCGCAGTGTCGATCCTGCGCTCCTGGAGTCGTTGCCAGGCGGTGCACACCTTCGCCCGGAGGGCGGTTCGGACTCACCGTGGGTACTCGGACTCTGGGAGTACGAGACCAGGGTCATGCGCCCGACGTTCCCCTTCCCCGTCGACCCAATGTATCCGGAAGTGGTGCTCAGGGGATTGAGCACCATGGTCCCTGCGCTGGCCCCGTACATCGACCGGCTTCCCCAGACGGTCGTCGACGGTGGCTACTACCTCCGGACACCGGAGAACCTTCCGATCATCGGTGCACTCCGAACCCCCGGAGCGTTCGTGCTGGGTGCCCTGTCCGGCTACGGGATCATGGCATCGCAGGCAGCGGCGGAACTGCTCGCGCTGCACACGACCGGTTCGCCGCTTCCCGGCTACGCCGACGCGTTCCGACCGGAGCGGTTCGACGATCCCACCTATCTCGAGTCGGTGGTCGACACCGGCCAGTTGTGAGCCTCGGTCGGAGAGGACTGCCACTACGCTGACCGTACCCTGACGGTACCGAGGTATGCAGCCCAAGACCGACCGGTCACGAGACGAGAAGCTGGGGACTTTCGTAGGAGTGTTCACGCCGTCGGTGCTGACCATCCTCGGCGTGATTCTGTATCTCAGGGCAGGATGGGTCGTGGGCAGTGTCGGATTGACCGGCGCGCTCGCCATCGTCGTCATCTCGAACCTCGTCACGCTCGCCACGGCGTTGTCGGTTTCGGCCGTCGCCACGAACATGCGGGTAGGTGCCGGCGGGGCCTACTACATCATCTCGCGGAGTCTCGGCATCGAGGTGGGCGCGGCCATCGGTATTCCGCTCTTCCTCGCTCAGGCGGTGTCGGTCACGCTCTACGCGTACGGCCTCGCAGAGAGTCTGAGCATCGTGTGGCCGGCGGTCCCCGAACGACTCGTCGCGGCTTTGACCGTCTTGGCGGTCGCGCTCCTCGCGGCGAGAGGTGCCGGACTCGCGTTGCGACTCCAGATTCCAATCATGGCGGCAATCGGCCTTTCACTCGTCGTCCTCCTTCTCGGTGTCATACGGAGTACCCCCGAAGTCGTCCACCTGTCCAGCGCGTTTGAGGAACCCGCAGGGTTCTGGACGGTGTTCGCCGTCTTCTTCCCTGCGGTCACGGGCATCCTCGCCGGGATCAGCCTGTCCGGCGATCTCAAGCGTCCCGATCGATCGATCCCGAGGGGGACGATTGGGGCCGTGCTCGTCGGACTCGTGGTGTATGTAGCGGTTGTGGTCGGTCTGGCCTTGTCCGCTGACCCCTCCGAGCTGGTCGACAACCACTTGATCTGGTTCACGATCGCCGGGGGAGTCGGGTTTCTCATCTTCCCGGGGCTGTGGGGCGCGATCTTCTCGTCCGCGGTGGGCAGTGTCCTCTCGGCACCGAGGACGTTGGAGGCGATGATCTCCGACCGCGTCCTTCCCAGGTGGCTAGGAACGCCGATCGGCAAGGTGAAGGGTCCCGGCGTTCCGCTCCTCGTAGCACTCGCCGTCGCGCTGGGAGCGGTGCTACTCGGTGGCATCGACGCGGTGGCACCGGTCCTCACGATGTTCTTCCTCACCACGTACGGGATGGTCAACCTCGTTGCGGGCGTCGAGAACCTCACCGCGGACCCCTCGTACCGTCCGACGATGAACGTTCACTGGGCGATCTCGCTTGCCGGGGCCGGCGCGTGTTTCTGGGTGATGTTTCTGATCAACCCGGCCGCGCTCGTAGTCGCCATCGTCATCGAGATCGGCGTGTACCTGGCGATGCGGAGGCGGGCGCTGGTCGCGCCGTGGGGTGATCTTCGGAGAGGCGCGATGATGTCGCTCGTTCGATCGACGGTCATCCAGCTCCGAAGGCTCCCCAACGATCCACGCAACTGGCGCCCCAACATCCTGTTGTTCTCCGGGGACGTGAGGAAGCGACCCGATCTCGCCCAATTCGCCGCGTGGCTCGTGCAAGACAGGGGAATCCTCACGGTCTGTGAGCTGGGTGTCGGCTCGCTGGACGCCTACGCCGACACGGTCGCTGAGCGACGTGCCCAGCTCGATGAGGATCTCGATGATCTGGGCGTCGTTGCCTTTGCAGAGGTGGACCTCGTCGACGATTTCGTCGAGGGAGCGGTCGCGGTCGCCCAGGCGAATGGCATCGCCGGGATCGAGTCGAACACGGTCATGTTCGGCTACAGCGACAAGCTCGACCGCCGTGCTTCGACTCTGCGGGTCATTGAACGTCTCGCGAGAGTCGGCAAGTCCGCGATCATCTGCCGTCCCGTCGATAGGCGGCGGAGGGCCACCAGGCGCAGGATTCACGTCTGGTGGGGCGGGCTCCAGAACAACGGCGACATGCTTGCCCTCTTCGCCCATCTGATCTCGCTCAACCCGGAGTGGAGGGACGCCATCATCCGCATCATGAGCATCGCTTCGAGCGACATGATGGCCGAGCGGAGCGCGACGATGCTCGACACGGTCATTCGAGCCGCCCGGATCCCCGCAGAAACCGAGGTGCTCGTACGAAGAAGCGGCCAGAGCGTCCAGGAGCTCATCAGGGAGCGTTCCGAGAACGCCGACGTCGTGCTGATGGGGCTCAGGGCGAGTCAGCCGGGTGAGGAACTCGAGACCGCCCGGCGGCTCGACGAGCTGGTCGAGGGACTACCGACGGTGATCTTCGTGCGCAGCGCAGGCGAGTTCCGGGGCCGTCTCCTCGGGGAGCAGGAGTGACCGAATGACGAACGTGGTGATCCTGGGAGGAGGGCTCGGCGGAGGAGCGGCGGCAGTCGCGCTCCGGGCGACTCGCAGCCCGCACTCGGCGGTGCTCATCGACCGGCAGGAGACCGGCCACCTGGCAGGTGACAACCCGTTCATCGTTGTTGGGGGCACGGCGGCGGCACGAGGTCGCGCGACACCTTCGTGATCTCGAGGGCGTCGACTTCGTGGAAGCGGGGATCGAACGGATCGCGACATCCGACCATGTCGTGCACACGTCACAGGGCTCGTTCCCATTCGACTACCTGGTCGTCGCTCTCGGGAGTTCCTACGACTGGGATGCAGTCCCCGGCGCCAGGGACGGGTATAGCTTCTATGAGCTCGAACAGGCAGAGCGACTCCACGAACGGCTGCGGGATTTCACGGGCGGGACCATCGCCGTGGGTGTCGCCGGTGCCCCGATCAAGTGTCCTCCCGCACCCTTCGAGATGCTGCTCATGATTGACTGGTGGCTGCGGGAGCGAGGACTCAGGGACGTCAGCGAGTTGCACGTCGCCATACCCGGCCCCGCCCCGCTCGCTATCGCAGGGCCGCGACCGAGCGCGATGATGACGGACATGCTGGCGCGTCGAGGCATCGTGATTCACACGGGAGCGGCTGTGGTGGCGCTCGACGGAGGCTCGATGCTGCTGGCCGATGGAACCGAACTCTCTGTCGACGTGCCGATCACCGTGCCGATTCACCGACCCCCACCGGTTGTCGTGGATCTGCTGGACGGTGCCCCCTGGATGCGAGTGGACCGGGCCACGCTCGAAACGTCGATCCCCGACGTGTTCGCGGTGGGAGACGTCAACGTCGTTCCGATCAAATCGGTGGCGCTGCCCAAAGCGGGCGTATTCGCGGCCGGCGAGGGGAGAACGGCGGGCGGGGTGATCGTGTCCCGGATCGACGAGGTCGAGCCGCCTGGCCCTTACGACGGGGTCGGCCACTGTTTCGTCGCGTTCTCGGGTGAACAGGGTGCCGAGATAGGAGGACGGTTCTTCGCCGAAGGAGGACCGGATGTTGCGCTTGCGACACCGAGTCGCGACGGCATGGACGGCAAGGAACACTTCGATGAGGAGTGGAAGGCGTTCCGGATCTAGTCGGTCGACGGATGTGGAACGTTCGAAACGTCTTGACAGTTGGCATGTGTTCGAATAATCTCGAACACATGGACACTCCTACGAAGATTCGCGATCTGACCGAACCCCGTCATCCGTTGGCGGTCGAGATCGATCCGAGCCCCGTATATGACATGCTGCTCAGTCTCTGGCTGATGGCATCCGACGAGTCGTTCAGCGACTACGAACTGGGCAACGCCTGGTTTCGAGCACTTGAAGAACGCATACCGGCGGAGTTGCGTAGCGAGTTCGACAGCCTGCCGGAGGGCTTGTGGCTCGCTTTGGTCAACCTGCTTCCGATGGTTCCGGGGCCGTGCGATGTGGACGAATTCGCCGCCTGGCTGGAGGCCTCGGACGGAGTGGATCTGCGCACATGCTTTCTCGACATGACCTGCTCACACGACGCGAAGTTCAAGGATCTCGATCGAAACGTCATTCGGGCCGCGGCAGAAGGCGATGCCGATGCCCTCGAACGCGTGCTCACCAGCGATACGCTCCCAGATCGGAGCGCTTCCGTCCGCCGGCTGATGGTGATACCAGGTCGCACGTTCGCTGCCCGTATTGCGTCACTGTTGCGGCGCTATCGCGATGACGTATACGCCGACATCGAGAAGGAACACCGGGGACCGATTGCCAGAGACGCCGAGGCGAAAGGGGCACTGCTTCCGACGACGTCGGTGGATCGCATGATCGAGATCGCGACCAACGGTGTGAATCACGCCATCCCCGCACACGTCAATCGTCTGGTGCTTGCTCCATCCGTAGTTCTGCGGCCTTGGTCGGTACTCATCGGACATCGCGACACCCACGTGTTGTGTCACCCGGTCGCCGACGAGTTTCTCGACCAGAGCGCCGACGCACCTCCCCAGATGCTGGTGAAGGCGCACAGGGCACTCGGGGATGAGCGAAGGTTGCGCATTCTGCACCGGCTCTCATCGAGTGAGGAGTCGCTGCACGATCTGGCAGCTCACTTCGGGGTCGCCAAGTCGACTCTTCACCACCACATCGGCATCCTGCGAGCAGCCGGGCTTGTCAGGGTGACCATCGACGCAGAGTCAGGGCAAACCCTGTACAGCCTGCGCCGGACCGCACTGGACGAGGCGGCTCGCCTCATGGACATCTACTTGGAGAGCACATGATCACCATGCAGGAACCGTTTGCTCAGGCCCGAGAGACGCAGATCAGGCACCATCTCTCGCAACGACAGATCATCGAACCGCGACCACCGACCCTTCGAGTTCGCATTGGCCGCGGCCTGATCGACGCGGGACGATTGCTGGTGGGAGATCGCGAGCCGGAGTTCCCCAGGGCGGCGTGAACGGCGGGAGTGGCCCGCTCCACCTTGTCCTAATCCATGTGTAGGGTTCGGGCCATGCGCCGCCTCCTGTTGCTCGCGCTCGTGGTCCTCACCGCGTCGTGCGTCCCGATCACCACGGACACCACACCGGTGTCGACCGCGCTGCCCACGACGGTGCCGACCACGACGATCGCCCCGGCAGCCACCAGCACCACCGCCACAACGACACCGGAAGACGCCATCCGTGCACAAGTCGACGATCTGATCGCCGAGACGGAGAAGGTGCGTGAACTCACCTTCCTGACCCCGCCAACGGTCACCATCGTCGATGAGACGGAACTGGCAGACCGGGTGCGAGGGCTCATCGCCGAGAACGTCGACCCCGATCAGATCGCCAGGGACACCGCGCTCGAGGTGCTCCTTGGACTCGTTCCCGAGGGCACGGACATGCTGACCCTCTACCAGGACCTCTACGGGGAACAGGTACTCGGCTTCTACGACGGCGAGACCAAAGAGATGGTCGTACCGGCGACGGGAGCCGAGCTGAGTGCTGCAGAGAAAGTCACGCTGGTCCATGAGCTCACGCACGCGCTGACCGACCAGCACTACTCGTTCTCGGACAGGTCGGACGCCCTCGACGAAGGGCAGCGCTACGACGCGCTCTCCGCGCTGCAGACGATCACCGAGGGGGACGCGACCCTCACCGAACTCCATTATGTCGCAGGGCTGCCGTCGGCCGAACAGCAGGCGGTGATCGCCGACTCACTCGGACAGGACACCGGGGTGTTCGACACTGCACCGAAGTTCATCCAGCAACTCCTCGTCTTCCCCTACAACGCAGGACTGAGCCTCCTCAACGGCCTGTGGACCCCGCAGGACGGCTTCCGACAAATCGACGAGGCCTACGTCGACCCTCCGACGACGACCGAGCAGGTGATGCACGCAGACAAGTATGCCGACAGGGAGCCGGCCGTCGAGGTTCAACTTCCCGACACGCCGATCGACGGGTATGCAACCGTCGAGGAGTCCTCATGGGGTGAGTTGCTGTTCAACGTCATGTTCGCTCAGATCCTCGGCCAGGAGACGGCCGATGCTGCAGCCGGCGGGTGGGGTGGGGACAGCTACCGACTCATGTGGGACGGCACCAACGTCGTGTTCGTACTGCACTACGTCGGCGATACCGAGCAGGACGCACAAGAGATGCAGACCGCGCTGGCCGACTACGTCACCACCGGCATGGGGCTTCGGGCCGACAAGGGCGGCCGCTTCACCGGCGACAGTTATGCGTTCGTGGCCAGAAACGGTGCGGATGTGCTGTTCATCGCTGCGGGCGACAGGCAGGCAGGCGAGACGGCACGAGCCGCCTTCCCAGACTTCTGATGCCGCTGATCCTTTGCGGCACCCCTATCGGGAACCTCGACGATGCCGCTCCACGCCTCGCGGCGACGCTGCGTGACTGCGATGTCGTGTTTGCCGAAGACACCCGGCGCACCCGCATCCTGCTGGATCGTCTGGCCGTGGACGTCCCACTCAGATCGTTCTTCACGGGGAACGAGCGGCAGCGAACCGATGAACTCCGCCGACGGCTCGAGGCCGGTGAAACGGTGGGACTCGTAACCGACGCAGGTATGCCGTCGATCTCCGATCCTGGGCTGCTCGCCGTGACTGCGGCCCGGTCTGTGGGAGCACCGGTCACCGTGGTGCCGGGGCCGAGTGCCGTTACGGCAGCCCTCGCAGTGTCCGGGTTGGCGTCCGATCGGTTCGTGTTCGAAGGCTTCCTCCCACGCGCCGGTAGCGATCGCCGTACGCGAATCGAAGACATCGCCGCCGAAACCCGCACAGTTGTGTTCTTCGCGTCACCACGGCGAGTCGGCAGTGATCTCCGGGACCTCGCCGAGGCGGCCGGCAACGATCGGCAGGTCTGTGTCGCGAGGGAACTCACGAAGCTCCACGAGGAGCTCTGGTGGGGTTCGCTGGGCGAGGCGGTGGGCCGGTTCGTCGGTGATCAGCGCGGTGAGTTCACCGTCGTGCTCGCAGGAGAACACCCCCGGCCGCCCGACCTGCAAGCAGCGGTGGAAGCGGTCCGAGCCCTCGTTCAGGAGGGCGAATCGATGTCTTCCGCCGTGCGCATCGTTGCCGAACGCTCGGGGGTGTCGAGACGAGTTCTCTACGAGGCGACGCTCTAGTGAATCGCCTTGCGGCAGGAGGCGCAGACGCCTTTGCCTTTGAACGCCGTCACGTCTGTGGTCGAGCCACAGAACGCGCACGTCGCCTCCAGCTTGCGAATCATGATCGAGTCACCCTCGACGCCGATGATCAGCTGGTCGCCCTCGTGGATGTTGAACATCCTCCGAGTCTCCGCCGGGATGACCACCCGTCCGAGGTCATCGATCTTTCGAGCAATACCGGTGTCCATACAGCCTCCGTAGATAGGACAGTGCCCCACCGGTCCTGGGCGGTGTGAGCCACATCTTACCTGATCTTCGAGGAGTATGTCACCAATCCCCTACGATCTCGGGACATGACGTGGGTCGATCCACACTGCCATCTCCAACTCGCCGACGCAGATCCGTCGGAGCTGCTCGAACGTGCCTCGGATGTCGACTGGGTCGTCGTACCGGGGGTCGACCTCAAGACGAGCCTGCAGGCGCTCGCCCTCGCAGATGGACGGCGAGTCCTCGCGACTGTCGGGGTGCATCCTCACGAGGCCCGAAACTGGGAGTCGGAACGTGACGAAATCGCCGAGCTCGCGCCACGCGGGGTCGGAATCGGGGAGATCGGGCTGGACTACTACCGGGATCTGTCGCCTCGTGCTCTCCAGCGTGCGGCATTCCGCGACCAGCTGGAGCTTGCGGCACAGCTCGATCTGCCTGCGGTGGTGCACTGTCGGGACGCGTTCGCAGATGTGTTCGAACTCGTCGAGGCCACCGGCACCGCCGATCGCGTCGTTCTTCACTGTTGGACGGGCGGTCCGAGGTGGACCAAGCGGTTCCTGGACCTTGGTGTGATGTTCTCGTTCGCCGGCCCGGTGGCCTTCGAAACCGGCGACACGGTGAGGCGCGGCGCCGAGCTTGTACCGCCAGACCGGGCCACCGTCGAGACCGACACGCCGTACCTGTCACCACCGCCGTTCCGGGACGAGCCGAACGAACCGGCGCATGTCGCGCTCGTCGGCTTCGCGCTCGCCGGCGTGTGGGGCATGTCACCCGATGAGGTCGCTCGCACCACGTCGGCAACCGCGACCCGCATATACCGGTCATGACACAGGGGCCCGCGTCGATCAATCGGCTCCTGCGCGATCACGGCGTTGTGCCTCGCAAGCGTCTCGGGCAGCACTTCCTCGCCGATCCGAACATCGTCGCCAAGATGGTCGCGACCGCGGGAGTCGGCCCGGATGACGACGTACTCGAGGTGGGCGCCGGGACCGGCTCACTCACGGCGGCGCTGGCAGACACGGGGGCTCACGTCGTCTCCTACGAAGTCGACTCCGGGCTTCGCTCGATCCTCCACCACGTGGTCGGGGACCGTCCCAATGTCGAGTTGCGATTCGAAGATGCCGTCGTTGCCCTGCCATCGGCGCTTGGTCCTGGGCGCTGGAAGATGGTCGCCAACCTGCCGTACAACGTCGGAACGCGACTGCTCCTCACCCTTCTGCGGGACGCCCGGCAGGTACAGGAGTTCACGGTGATGGTGCAGAAGGAGGTCGCCGACAGGCTCACCGCCAGGCAGGGATCGCGCTCGTACGGGCTGCCGTCGGTCGTGGTCGGCCTCACCGCGGACGCCCGCCGCGCGTTCACCGTGCCGCCCCAGGTCTTCGTCCCCCCTCCACGCGTCTCGTCGGCCGTCGTGGTTGCTCATCGACGTCCTGCGCACGAGCACCTCGATGACATCCTCGACCTCGCCGCGCTGGCGTTTGGGCATCGGCGGAAGATGTTGCGGTCCAGCATCGATCGCGGCATCCTGCTGAGAGCGGGCATCGACCCACACGCCCGCCCCGAAGATCTGTCACCCGGCCAGTTCGTCGACATTTGGGAGGCATCGCATGACTGAGCGGGCATCGGCCCCGGCGAAGCTCAATCTGGACCTCCACGTCCTCGGCGCAGAACGGGACGGGTACCACCGACTCCGATCACTCGCACAGGCGATCAACTACTACGACACACTGCAAGCCGAGCCTTCGGACGACGACCACCTCGACGTCGACGGTGAACCGATTCCGGGGAAGAATCTCGTCTGGGGAGCCGTCGAATCACTCCGGCGTCGCTCCGGTGACAGAACTCCACTCCACCTCAGCCTCGACAAACGCATCCCGGTGGCAGCCGGTCTCGGTGGAGGCAGCGCGGACGCCGCAGCGGCCTTGTTGCTGGTTGGGCGCATCCTCGGGGTGAGCGATGTCGCAGACCTGGCACCTCTGCTGGGAGCCGACGTGCCGTTCTTTCTCGATGGTGGGCTTGCGATGATGGAGGGGAGGGGCGAGCGACTGACACGGCTTCCGCTCACATCCGACTACGCGGTCGGCGTG
The DNA here is from genome assembly GCA_963827865.1 of uncultured bacterium. GTDB lineage: Bacteria > Actinomycetota > Acidimicrobiia > Spongiisociales > UBA4744 > CAYLHS01. The sequence continues at coordinate 183,708 of CAWHCO010000006.1, forward strand.
GTGACTCCAACGTTCCACCTCGCCACCGCGGACGTCTTCAGGGCGTGGGATCGTCTCGGCGACGCCAAGGTCCGTCCGGTTCATGCCGGTGCCGTGCCTCCGTCGCTGAGGGAGTACGCGCCACTGATCAACGACCTCGAACCGGCCGCCCGGCTCGTCGCACCAGATCTCGGTGACTGGATCTCGGATTTGGAGGACCTCTGGGACAGGCCGGTGCTGCTGACGGGAAGTGGTCCGGCGCTATTTGCGTTCTTCGTCGACGTGGATGAGGCACGCTCGGCCGTCGCGTCCGCACCGGGAAGGGCGGCCTTTGCAGCCCGGCCGATTCCGGGCGGAGTGCGTGTGGAGCCACGGTTGTAGACTCGACGCCGCGCCCGAGACCTCGTTTCTTGGGGGGTGGTGTAATGGCAGCACTACGGGTTTTGGTCCCGTCAGTAGGGGTTCGAGTCCCTTCCCCCCAGCGACCAAGGAGGGTCGAATGGCCGTGAGAGCAGTGATACTCGCCGCGGGGGCAGGTACCCGCATGAAGTCCGATCTCCCGAAGGTGTTGCACACCGTCGCCGGGCAACCGATGGTCTCGTGGGTAGTGTCGGCGGTGAGATCGTTGGAACCGGACCAGATCGTGGTCGTCGTTGGCGCCAAAGGGGACCAGGTTCGACCGTTCCTCGCCGACGACATCGATGTGGTGGTGCAGGAGCAGCGGCTGGGCACCGGACATGCGACAGGAATTGCTCTCGGCGCGATACCGGTGGACGACGGCGACGCCATCCTGGTCGCGCCGGGTGACGGGCCGCTGCTCGTGCCGTCCACCCTGGAAGAGTTGATCGGCCTGCACCGGCGCACCGGTTCAGCCGTGTCGGTGTTGACCGCCGAGGTCGACGACCCCGCCGGGTACGGTCGGATCACGCGTGATGGGTGGGATCGCGTCGTGGGGATCGTAGAGCATGTGGACGCGAGCGCATCGCAGCGTCAGATCCGGGAGATCAACGGCGGCGTGTACGTATTCAATTCAAGGCTGCTCGCCGAAGCCCTTCCGAAGATCGAGCCCAACAACGTACTGGGTGAGTACTACCTGACTGACGCCATCGAGATTCTCGGTAGCTCAGGGCATCCGCTGCACGCCCTGAAGACCGTCCCTTCCGAGATCGCAGGGGTCAACAGCCTCGTGCAACTCGCTCGGGTCGAGGCGTTCATGCGCACCCGTCTCAATGAAGCGCTGATGACCGCCGGTGTGTCGATGCAGGACCCCGACCGGGTGTATCTGGAGGCCGGTGTTCGCGTCGAGCCCGGCGCGACGCTTCTGCCGGACGTACATCTCTGTGGTCGTACGAGCGTCGCGGCCGGCGCGAAGGTGGGTCCTGGCGTGACGGCAGAGGACTCGGTGATCGGACCCGACGCGCACGTGTGGTACTCAGTGCTGCGCGGAGCCGAGGTTGGGGAAGGGGTCGAAGTCGGCCCCTACGCGTCCTTGCGCCCTGGAACGGTGCTGCGCAAGGGGAGCAAGGTCGGTACGTTCGTCGAGACCAAGAAGTCGACGGTCGGGGAAGGCGCCAAGGTTCCGCATCTCAGCTACATCGGCGATGCGCAGATCGGACGGGACGCAAACATCGGGGCAGGAACGATCACCTGCAACTACGACGGTGTCGCGAAGCATGAGACGGTCATCGGCGACAGGGCGTTCATAGGTTCTGACACCATGCTCGTCGCGCCGGTCACAATCGGCGACGACGCCGTTACCGGAGCGGGCTCGACGATCACGAAAGATGTGTCCCCGGGCGCGTTGGCAGTGGAGCGTTCGATACAGAAAGAGATCCCCGACTACGCTGCCAGGCGGCGGAGGAAAGAGTCCTGAATGGAGATTTCTGCTCAGAAGCGGCTCATGCTCTTTTCGGGGAGCGCCAACCCCGAGTTCGCCGCAGAGGTCGCGGATCTCATGAACCTCAAGCAGGGTGGGCTCGAGCGTTCCGTCTTCGCGAGCGGTGAGATCTACGTCAGGCCGACCGAGAGCGTACGCGGCGCCGATTGTTTCGTGATCCAGAGTCACTCCCGCCCCATCAACTTCCATGTCATGGAGCAGCTCCTCATCATCGATGCCCTGCGCCACGCGTCGGCCAAGCGGATCACTGCGGTCATGCCGTTCTTCGGATACTCGCGCCAGGACAAGAAGGGGTTGCCGCGTGAGGCGATCTCGGCTCGCCTCGTGGTTGACATGTTCGCTGCCGCCGGTGCAGACCGGCTCGTGTCGATCGACCTCCACAGTGGGCAGATCCAAGGGTTCACCTCCAAGCCTTTCGACCATCTGACGGCCTTGCCGATCTTCGTCGACTACCTCGAGAAGACCCTGGACGGCCCTACGACGATCGTGTCGCCCGATGCCGGCGGCGTGAAGCGGGCAGAGCGGTATGCCCGGCACCTCAACTCCTATGTGGGGTTCGTTCACAAGCGGCGGGAGGCGGACAAGCGGAACGTCGCCGAAGCGCTGGCGATGATCGGGAAGGTGCGGGGCCGGCACGCGATCATCGTGGACGACATCGTCGACACGGCAGGCACCGCCACGAGCGCTGCGAATCTCCTCGTCGAGCGAGGGGCTCTGTCGGTTCGTCTGATCGCCACGCACGGTGTTCTCTCACCGCCGGCCATGGACCGCCTCAGGGACTCCGACATCCGCGAGGTCGTGATCGCCAACACCCTTCCCGTTCCCGAGTCCGTGAACGGCTTCTCCAAACTGAAGGTGCTCTCCGTTGCGCCGCTGTTCGCCCGGGCTCTGAGGGCCATCTTCTCCGACGAGAGTGTGTCGGAGATCTTCTTGGGCGAAAACCTCTAGCTCGCTTCGCTCGCGTCTCGAGTCTTCAGTCGTCGGTCCTCAGAGGCGGAGATCACTGGTTGCCGATGGTTGATGACCGATGACTCAGGGCTGCCTAGGCTCGGTCCATGGACTCCAAGATTCTCAGAGTAACCACCGGAAGGGGCGTGTACGACCTGACGGCCCAGGCCGCAGCGTTCGTCGCCGGCCGTGAAGACGGCCTGTTGTCGGTCTTCGCCGAGCACGCAACCGCGGGACTGGCGCTCATCGAGACCGGCGCGGGGAGCGATCTCGATCTCATGGACGTGATCGACACGGTCCTCCCGAGGGACGATCGTCGGTGGAGGCACCGGCACGGCAGCCCAGGGCATGGAGCCGATCATGTACTCCCTGCCTTCGTCGCACCCAGCATTACCATCCCTGTCGTCGCCGGTCGAATGGCGCTCGGCACCTGGCAGTCCCTCGTATTGGTCGACCCGAACGGAGACAACTCGGAGCGACGGATCAGGTTGTCCTGGGTACCTGGCTAGGGGAGTGTGACCGTCTCACCCGGGTGGATGAGATCTGGGTTCCCCGAACGGAGACGCTCCCTGTTGACCGCGACCACACTTGCCCAGTAGGTGGCGATTCGTCTGGGTGAGGGGTCGGCCTCGATCGAGCGGATGTGGCGCTCCGAGATCGTCCACAGGTTGTCACCCGGCTGAACCACGACGGTCGTTCGCCCGGGGACCTGCCCGGTCGTTGCTGAGAGCTCACTCTCCGGGCGTACAAACGCACCTGGAGGGATCAGCACGCCCGAGGAGTCGGCCTGGGCCGTCACAGCGAACGCCGGAGGGGCAGTTGCGACTCCCGTCACGATCGCGGTGGCGACGGCCCTATGTATCAGTGTGCGCGCCAGGGGATTCGTGAATCTTGGACGGCGCGACGAGAGGATCGCGATCGTGGAGTAGGTCGTCCACGCCATCCAGAGGAGCGCCACGACGCGCAGGACCGCCATCAGTCGGTCGATGGGGTTGCCCGGGTCCAGCAGCATGCCGGCACGCCAGAGCGCCATGAGCGAGAGGAGTTCCACCGGTATGAGTAGGAGGGCCTTGGCCATGACCCGAACGTACCTCGAGGGTGGCATGTAGTCAACGGTTGAATACTCTCGACAATGATAAAGCTACGTTGTAGGTTCGCCTGGTCCGATTGGAAGGAGGCCAGATGGCCGTGTACGGGGGCGATCTCGCCCAGCTGGATGATCTCGCGATGCGGTTCCGCCAGGAAGGAGCCGAGATCGAAGCGCTCGAATCCCGGATCGGCGCCTCGCTGCAGTCGACTGCGTGGACCGGCCCGGCCGCGGACCGATTCCGACAGGCATGGTCGGGCGACTTCGTCCCGGCACTCCACAGGCTCAGAGAAGCCATGGCGGAGAACGCCACTGCCGTCACCCGCCGCCGGCAAGCGATCGAGTCCGCGACGAGTTGACGTTGCACCAGGGACTCGCGGTGCGTCTGTCGGCGCTCGAGGGTGAGATCGTACGTGTCGAAGGCATGGCGGAGGGGTCATGGGCGGGACCTTTCGCGGAGCGCTTCCATCAGGAAGTTACCCGACAGCGGCGAGTGATCCGGCAGGTCATGAACGAGCTGCTCGAGGCGCCGTGAACCTACGAGTGACGTGGGAGGGGGAGGTCATCGCCATCGATGCTCCACCAGGAGCAACGGTCGGCACCCTCCGATCTCTGCTCGCCCACCACCCCGACGAGATCTGGGTGGGGGATCGACGATTCGCCGACCATGAGCAGATCGGTCACATCCCCAACGGGTCGGCACTGTGTGCTTCGCGAGGAGAAGCCCGATCGATCCCGGTGGTCGAAGAGGGGCGGGTGTCGTTCCACCGACCACCTCGTATCACTCCGATGGCCGTGCCACCACCGGTGCCGCCTCCCGAGTTTCCTCGCATTCCGGATCGACGGGTGCGGTTCCGGTGGGCGGCTGCCGCCGTCCCGCTCACGGCTGGTCTCGTCCTTGCCGTCGTCTTCGGGCCGATGATGGCCGCCTTCTCACTGATCGGAGTCCTCATGGCCGCGGGCAGCTGGCTGGAGGAACGTCTCGCACTCTCACGTGAACGCCGAGCGGCCTACGACGCCATACGCAAAGCGACGGTCCACCACGAGCGGGCCAGGGTCGCACGGCGCAAGCAAGTCGAGGTGGTGTTGGGATCTCGTCTCCCCGGCCCGGATCGCGTCGCCGCGTTGGCTGCATCGAGAGCTCGAGAATTGTGGCAACGCCGGCCGTCGCATCCCGACTTCGGGATGGTCTCGGTGGGACGCTCGAACGATGGGCTGCCCATCGAAATAGCGCTTGCCCCACTGACGACCGTCGGGATCGCCGGCGCAGCCGCCCTCGGACTGGCTCGATGGGTCGTGGCGCAGGCCGTCGTACATCACGGACCGGCGGATGTCGCCGTGCGCGGACCTTCGGCTCCCGAGTGGGCGTGGCTCGGATGGCTGCCGCACCTGGCGACGGGAGCCGGGTTGGAGGTGGCCGTCGACGAGCTTGGCGGAGAGCGACGGTGCGGCATCGTGGTGACCGATGATCCCGATCGGCTGCCCGGCGTGTGCGATCTCGTGATCGAGACCGACACCCAAGGACTTGTCAAGGCGGTAGGTTCGGCGGAGGGCACGGTTCGATGCGGACGCGTGCTCACAATCCGGGAGGAAGACGCCATCGCTACGGCCAGGGCACTCGCGTGCCTGCACGACCCTGACGCCCCCGTCGCCGACGGCCCGGTTTCGCTCGACGAGTTGCTCGAAACGCCCACCGCATCGTCGATCGCCGAAGCGTGGAGGCACCACGACACGGGACTGGTCGCACGCATCGGTTCCACCACGAAGGGCCCCCTGGAGTTGGATCTCGTGGGTCATGGTCCTCACGCCCTCCTTGCTGGCACCACCGGGTCCGGAAAGAGCGAACTTCTGAGGAGTCTCGTGATCGCACTCGCCGTCCGATACCCGCCGGACCATGTCGCGTTCGTTCTGGTCGACTTCAAGGGTGGCGCCACGTTCGACCCATGCCGGCGGCTGCCCCATGTCGCCGGGTCGATGACCGACCTGGACACTTCGGGTGCGGAGAGGGCGCTGGAGGCGCTGAGAGCCGAGGTGAGCGCCAGAGAACGATGCCTGCGCCAGGCAGGAGTGGCCTCCCTCGAACCTAAGGAGGTGGGCACGCCTCGTCTACTGGTGGTGGTCGACGAGTTCGGTGCACTCGCCGATCAGGCTCCGGGGACACTGGACGGGCTCATCGATCTCGCTCGTCGGGGTAGGAGCCTCGGGATTCACCTTCTGCTGGCGACGCAACGACCCGCGGGCGTCGTCAGCGACCGCATTCGAGCCAACACGTCGATCCGGATCGCCTTGCGCGTGCACAGCAGCGCCGACTCCCAGGATGTCATCAACAGCGATGATGCCGCACATGTCGACCGCCGCAGGCCAGGAAGTGGTTTCGCTCGGCTCGGTCCCGGTGAGCTCATCGCTTTCACCACAGGATTCGTCTCGGGGAGTTCGGGGGAGGTCCGTGTGGGCGCCGGAGGAGCACTATCGGGCGGCGATGACCGTCTCTGCGATCTCGATCGCATCGTCGATGCCGTGTGCGGGGCAGCCGAGGAGAACGGACGCCTGCCGGCCGATCCCATCTGGACCGACTGGCTCCCGGCATCGATCCGATCGAATGATCTCCAGTCGCAGGACGGAATCCCGATCGGGCTCGTCGACGATCCCCGTCGTCGCCGACCCCTGGTGTGGGCAGGAGAGAACATCCTGGTCGTGGACCCAACCGGCAGCGACGCATCTCGAACCCTCGCTGGAGTCGCGACGGCCGCCTGCTCGCACGGCGTCCACGTCCATATCGCCGGGGTTCGACAGGACTCGCCGTTGTGGCGGCTCACCTCACTGGTCGGCAACGTCGTTGGAATCGGCGAAGTGGAACGCACGCGCCGGCTCGTCCGCTACCTCAACGAAGAGATCGATCGGCGACGCGTCGCTCTTACGTCCGACCCGTCGATCCTGATCGCCGTCGAGGAACTCGACGTAGGAGAGTGGCTGGAGCGAATCATCAAGGAGGGGCCGGCGCTGGGAGTCGGCGTGATCGCCTCGATCCGGCATGCCGGGGCCGTCGGTGGCGCCATTCTTGCGGGGTTTCCCGAGCGGTTGGCCTTCAGGCTCCTGGATCCCTACGAGTACCTGGCGCTCGGCATCGGCTCGATCCCCGAGTTGCCGCGAGGAGCGGCCTTCTCGATGGCCCATCAGCGGGTCGTGAGGGTCGTCGAACCGGAGTACGACCTCGCCGCGCCCTCGAAACGGCCACCGCACATCGGGGCCCTTCCGCTCGAGGTGCCCATATCTTCGATCCACGGGATGGCCTGCACCGACAACGGCACCCTGTTCATCCCGATTGGCCTCGGTGGTACATCGACGATCGGCCCGATGGGGTTCCATGTCGATCCGGGCCGCCACATCGTCATTACGGGCCCACCCGGCTCAGGCAAGTCGACCGCGCTGCAAGCCGTCGCCGAATCGGTGGAGGGAGTGATCCCTACCGGCCAAGCCAAAGGACGGAGAATTGTGCTCATCGACGATGCCCACAGGCTCGACGAAGTACCGGTGGACGTCGACTCCGACCTGCATCTCGTGGTTGCCGCCCGCGCCGGTGATCTCCCCCACGGGCACTGGGTGAGACGGCTGGCGTTCGATGCCGCGGGCCTGTCGTTGCAGCCGGATCAACGAGACGAAGACTTCTGGCGCATGAGGCTGCCCGGAGCGCAACCACCCGGCAGAGGCGTCGTGCTGCGCCGAGGGGTGGGTATTCCGATTCAGGTTGCGTCCAGTACGATGCATCCGAAGCTCAAGGAGGACCAATGCGAGTTCGGATAGGAGTCGCCGACACCTCACGTGAGGTCGAGATCGACGTCGATGACACCGAGGCGTTCATCGCGATGGTCGAGGAGGCCCACGAGCGAGGAGACGCGTTCGTTTGGGTGGACGCGCTCGACGGGAAACGGGTAGGGATCCCGCTGACCAGACTCGGATTCATCGAGATCGAACCCGACCAGAAGTTCAACGTCGGGTTCAGAAGCTGAAGAAGCCGGCCATGCGGCCGGCCTCTCCGTCGAATCAGTTCGGGCCTAGCTGGCCCGCCGTCTCCGTTCCGCGAGCCAACGCTTGCGGAGACGACGACGCTCGTCTTCTGCATAGCCGCCCCAGACGCCCGACTCCTGATTGGAGCGGAGGGCGTACTGGAGGCAGTCTTCCTTGGCCGAGCACTGCGCGCAGATGATCTTGGCATCGGCGATCGACTGCAAAGCGGGTCCTGTTGAACCGACTGGAAAGAACAGGGTCGGCTCCGAGTCTCGGCAGGCGGCAAGCTGACGCCAATCGGTGGTTACGGTGAGCAAGACACGATCTCCTTGGAGAAGGATTGTGATGTAATTCACAAGAACCCTACCCACGGTCAAAACCTACAGCAAGGGATAATGGGATGGATTTCTCTGGAATTCTCGTGGGCGCACATCGGGGGATGCGACTCGAGTACCCAGACAACACGATTGCAGGAATCGTCGCCGCGACGAGGGTCGCCGACCTGGCCGAGACGGACCTGCGGCGAACCGCCGACGGGGTCGCGGTGCTCTCACACGACCCCGAGATCGCGGGGCACGTCGTGATCGAAACCGACTGGGCGACGCTGGCGGGAGTCGACCTCGGCGATGGCTACCGGCCCGCCCGTTTCGACGAACTCCTGAGGGCCGTCGATGCGTTCCCGATCGACATCGAGATCAAGAACGATCCAGACGAGCCGGATTTCGACCCCGAGTTCTCGTTCGCGATCGAGGTGACGTCACTGGCACGGCCTCAGGACGTGGTCACCTCCTTTCATTGGCCGACGATGGATGCGGTCAAGCGGGCACACCCGTCGCTTCGTACCGGCCTGCTGGTCGAGCCGGACGGTTCGCTGGACGAGGTGGCGCGGCGAGCGGTCGATGGCGGTCACTCGATCGTCGCCTCCCACTGGTGGCTGCTCGGGGACGATCCGCGTGCGCCGGTAGCCCGGCTGAAGGAACGAGGGTTGGAGGTTGTCGCGTGGACCGTCGACGACGAGGATCGAGCCAGACTGCTCGCAGCGGCCGGCGTGTCGGTCATCATCACCGACGACCCTCGCAGGATCATCGACGCACTGAGGAGGAACGAGTGAGCATCAAGTCAGAGCTGGCAGCCGAACTGAGGGACGCCATGCTCGGGCGCGACGCGCTCCGGCGCGACGTGATCCGACAGGTCGAGACCGAGGTGACCAGAAAGGTAACGGAACCCGGTTTCGAGGGTGAGGCCGACGACGAGCTGTATCGGGCCGTCATCGGTTCGTATGTCAAGAAGATGTCGAAAGCTCGAGACGAGTATGCGGTACTGGGAGAACGAGGCGAGGCGATGGCGATGAAGCTCGGGTTCGAGGTTCAATATCTGTCGCGTTGGCTTCCCACGACCCTTTCGGAAGACGACACGCGAGCGCTCGTGCGATCGACGATCACCGAGATCGGCGATGTCACGTCGGCGGGGATGGTGATCGGCCGGCTGATGAAGGCGCACGGAGATCAGCTGGACGGTTCGGTGGTCAACAGGATCGTGAGGGAAGAGCTGGGGTGAAACGCTACGCCCCGATGCTGGCGACCCGGATGCCGCGTCCGTTCACCGATCGAAGCTGGATGTTCGAGCCCAAATGGGACGGGATTCGCCTGCTGGTCGAATCGGACGGAAGCAAGATGACCCTTCGAACGCGGTCGGGTAGAACGATGGATCACGCGGCGTTTCGCGAGACCCCCGCAGGTCATCCTGTCGTGCTCGATGGGGAGCTGGTCGCGTTTGATGAGCTGGGCGTTCCGAGATTCGGGCTGCTGCAGCGTGGCGCTGCATCGATCGCCTACATGGTGTTCGACATCCTCTACGACGAAACCGAGGTGATCGACGAACCGCTGGAAGATCGGCTGGACCGGCTGGCACGACTCGCCCTCCCTCCTCCGTTCATCCGATCCGAGGCCATCCCGACCGAAGGTGAGGCACTGTTCTCGGCAGCCGCCTCGAGCGGGCTCGAAGGTATCGTCGCCAAGCGGCTCGGCTCCCGGTACCGGCCGGGTGCCCGTTCGCCCGACTGGCTCAAGATCACGGTCAAACACACTGTGCGGGCGGTCGTCGGTGGGTTCACGAGGGGAGAGGGGTCGCGATCGTCGACGTTCGGAGCGCTCCTGGTCGGCGTCCCTTCAGAGGCGGGACTTCGATGGGCTGGTGCCGTCGGTACCGGGTTCGACGAAGCGAGCCTCGCCGCAATCCGCGACGCGCTGGAGCAGATGCGGTCCGAGCGCTGTCCCTTCGAGGACGACGAGGAACTGCCACGGGGCGCAACCTGGGTGGTGCCTTCGCTCGTTGCGGCCGTCGAGTACAAGGAGTGGACCACTGCCGGGCGGTTACGGGCCCCGTCATTCAAAGGGTTCACGGACGAACCCGCCGACAGGTGGGAGAACGAGGGACCTACGACGCCCGCTTCGTAGCTTCCACGCTCGCCTTGAGCGCCTCGAGCAAGTCGAGCACCTTGGTCGGCTCGGGCATGGTCGGTGAGACGACCTCCTCGCCCTCCAGCTTCGCCCGAGCGGCCTCCTCGATCGCTTCCCTGGTCTGGTCGTGGAACGCGTCCGGATCGAAGTCCGAGGTGAGATTGTCGATGATCATCTCTGCCATCTGCACCTCTTCGGGTCGAACATCCACCGAGGCATGGTCGAACTCGGGCACCCGGATCTCGTCCGGCCAGAACATCGTCTCGAGGACCAGGACGTTCTCGTCAGCTCTGAGTGTGGCGAGGTGCTCCTTCGCTCGCAGCGAGAACCGCGCGATACCGACGCGATTCTTGCGGGTGAGCGCCTCCAAGAGGATCGTGTACGCCTTCTCTCCGGACGACTCCGGCGCCAGGTAGTAGGACGTGCGGTAGAAGAGAGGGTCGATCTCTGCCGAGTCCACGAACTGGACGACGTCGATCAGGCGTGACCCGCCACCGACCCTCAGCTCGTCGAGCTCCTCGTCCGTGAAGACCGCGTAGCGGTCCTTGTCCACCTCGAAGCCACGAACGATCTCGTCCCAGGTCACCTCTTTGCCGTCGACTTCGGCCACCCGCTTGTACTTGATCGGAGATCCGTCTTCGGCTCGCAGCATCTTGAACTTCGGCTTCTTGTTCTCGGTCGCGGAGAACAAGGCCACCGGAATGGTGACCAGGCCGAAGCTGATCGCGCCCTTCCAAATCGATCGCATGCCAACAAGGTATCAGGAACCAACCGTCACGGTGTCCGATATCGGGCTGTCGAGTCTCGCGATCCTGAGTCGCCGCGACGATAGGACGCGAAGGGGGCCCGCGGGTGCCGGTGCCGCCTGGCACAATGGGGACCATGAGCACGGGTTCCGGAAGACCCGACGAGGCACGGGCACGAGAAGGTGACGAGACACGCCATGCGACGCTGCTGAGAGGCGTTCGCAATCCAGTGATCGTCATCCTGATACTCGCCGGCATCTTCGACGGTCTCGCAGGCAACCCCGTGCACGCCATACTGCTGATCGTGGTCGCGCTAGTCCTCGCGTCCGACGTGGACTTGCCTGTTCAGGTCGAGGGGGGAACCGACGTGGCGGTGGAACCCGAGGACAGCCATTCCCTTGTTGCCCTGGTCATCGCCGTCGTGTACGCAGTGGCCGTCGGAGGGTTCGAGCGCTACTCGTGGCCGGGGACCGTCGCCGTGATCGTCCCTGGAGTCGTGGGCCTACTGATGGCGTTTCGTGCTGCCCGTATTCCCGGGCCGGAACCACGTCCGATCCAACACCGCGGCGCGGTCGCGTGGGCATCGCTGTTCATCGCCCTCGGCCTCTGGGAGCTGACGAATCTCTTGCTGCAGCCCGATCTGGCAACGGGCTCGTACGCGCATCCCACGCTCAGCACGCTGCTCGATCCGATCCTGGCGATGCACACGGGCCGCTCCGCGCTGCTCTTCGTCTGGCTCGTGCTCGGCTGGTATCTGGTGAAACGATGAGCAGCCACGACGCCACCGTTGCCATCTACGCCCTGATCGCCCTCGTCGGGCTGGTCCTGGAAGTGATGGGCCGCACCGGTCGCACCGAAGTGCCACCGTTGGGGACGGTGCTGACACGGATCATGCACACGCGGTCCGGCCGAATCGGTGTGATGGCCGGCTGGATGTGGATCGGTTTGCACTACTTCGCCAAGTGAAGCGCCCTCGGCAGGATTCGAACCTGCGCACCCGGCTCCGGAGGCCGGCGCTCTATCCCCTGAGCTACGAGGGCGGGTACGCCATGATACCGCCGGCGGGATCTCCCCCGACATCGGTCCGCAGCAGGTCTTCATCGGTTTCGCGGCGCACGACGAGCCGGGCGGTGCCTTCACGACAGAACACAACGGCCGGGCGAGGAACCTTGTTGTAGTTCGACCCCATCGAGTGACCGTATGCCCCGGTCACGGGCGTCGCCAGGACGTCCCCGACGTGAAGATCCTCGGGCACCCATCCCTCTGCCACGAGCATGTCTCCTGACTCGCAGTGCTTGCCCACCACACGCACGGATCTCGGTCGGGGTGCATTCACCGATCTGGGCAGGAACGTCTCGTAGCCGCTGCCGTACAACACTGGGCGAGGGTTGTCGCTCATACCCCCGTCGACAGCGACATACGTGCGCACACCCGGGATGTCCTTGATGGTGCCCACGGTGTAGAGCGTGATCGCTGACGCCGCAACGATCGATCGTCCCGGTTCGACGGACAACCGAACGTCGATTCCACGCAGCGCGTTCCAGAGGCCGGCCGCCCACTCGGTGATCGACGGCGCAGACTCTCCCTCCACGTAGGCGACACCCAGGCCGCCTCCAAGTGACAGCTCGGGCAGACCGAACGGTTCAGCGAGTAGCGCCACGATTCGGGCCGCCTCGGCAAATGCTTCGAGGGAGAACACCTGACTCCCGATGTGGGCGTGGAGCCCGACCAATCGCATCGCGTCCGAGCCTCGTGCCCGTTCCACCGCCTGGGCCGCCTTCGAAGCCGCGAAACCGAACTTCGTGTCGTCGCCGCCGGTCCTGACGAACTCGTGCGTGTGAGCCTCGACCCCCGGGGCCACACGAAGGAGCACGACGGGTGCAGGCAGACCGTCTCGATGGAGAGCCTCGATGCGGTCCATCTCGTCGAAGTTGTCGACGACGATCCGCCCAACGCCGATCTGCATGGCGGTCTCGAGCTCCTCCATCGACTTGTTGTTGCCGTGGAGGATGAGCCGGTCGGCAGGGACCCCGGCGGCCCTGGCGACGGCCAGCTCACCACCGGTGGCTACATCGAGACGCATTCCCACCTCGTGAGCGAGACGGGCCATCGTGGTGCACAGGAACGCCTTGGTCGCATAGGCCGCGCCGTCACCGAACGCCGAGACGGCTTCACGGCAGCGGACACGGATGTGGTCCTCGTCGTAGACGAAGAGCGGGGTGCCGAACTGACCAGCGAGGTCGACGGTGTCGCACCCCGCGATGTGCAGCCTGCCATCCACGGTGGACGAGTTGTCGGGAAGCAGTGTGAGAGGGATCTGTCCGGCCATGGTGGTGCGAGGGTATCGCGACGATTCCACCGCCGCACTCGCGTCGCTAACCTCCGCCGACGATGGAGCACACATGGCGATAGGCATAGGCGTTCTCGGAAGCGGCATCGTCGGAGGGGCGCTGCTGCGCCGCCTCATCGAGGACCGGCAGGCGTTGGGAGCGCGAACGGGGCTCGATCTCGAAGTGCGCAAGGTCGCCATCCGATCTCCGGAGAGGGCCCGTTCGTTCCCGATTCCGGGTCATCTCATAACCACCGACGCGACCGAGGTGGTGAGCGACCCTGGTGTGCAGCTGGTCGTTGAAGTGATGGGTGGTCTGGAACCTGCGGGTGAGTTGGTTCGGACGGCCCTGCGCTCCGGCAAGGCGGTCGTCACCGCCAACAAGGAGCTGATGGCGGCACGCGGGTCCGAACTGCTCGACGAGGCGGCGAAGACGGGTGTGTCGCTGCTGTTCGAAGCGTCGGTCGGCGGTGGGATTCCGATCATCCGCCCCTTGACCGAGACCCTCGCTGGAGAGCCGTTGACGCGCGTGATGGGCATCGTCAACGGGACGACCAACTACCTGCTGACACGCATGAGCGAAGACGGGGCCGCGTTCGACGAGGCGCTCGCAGAAGCACAGGCGAAGGGGTACGCGGAAGCCGACCCGACCGCCGACGTGTCGGGCGCCGACGCCGTCGCCAAGGCGGCGATCCTCGCGAGCTTGGCGTTCGGGACGGTTGTCGACCCTGGTGACGTGTACAGGGAAGGCATCGAGCACATCCAGACGGTCGACGTCGGCTACGCATCCAATCTCGGCTACGTACTGAAGCTGCTTGCGATCGCCGACAAGGCGCCCGAAGGCATCACCGTCAGGGTTCATCCGACACTGGTGCCGTCGGCGCATCCGCTCGCCGCCATCCGAGGTGTGGCAAATGCCGTGTTCGTGCAGGGTCCCGAGGTGGGGGAGTTGTTGTTTTCCGGGCCCGGCGCCGGTGGAGGGCCAACAGCGACGGCGGTGCTGGGCGACGTCATCGACGCCGCTCGGGAGTTGCTCGCCGGGCCCAGAGTGACGCCTCGAGTCAGGTTCGGACCCGGCCGTGTCCGGCCGTTCGAGGAGTCGACCACCAAGTGGTACATCCGGCTCAGAGTCATAGACGCACCCGGCGTGCTCGCTGCAATCGCCGGGGCATTCGGGGAAGCCGGGGTGAGCCTCAAGTCCGTCTGGCAGGAAGGCAGACAAGACGAGGCCACCCTGCTCATGATCACCCACGATGCCGTGGAGGCGAACCTGCGCGCCGCCGTGTCGTCGATGTCCGACCTCGACGTGGTCAGCGAGGTCGCGGCGACGATCCGCGTGCAGAGCGACGAGCCGTGAGATACGTGTCGACGAGGGGCGGAGTCGCCGGAGCGACGTTCGAAGACGTGCTCCTCACCGGCCTGGCCCCTGACGGGGGGCTGTTCGTCCCCGGGTCGTGGCCCCGCCTCGATGATGTTCCAACCGGCTACCCGGACGCTGTGGCGATGATCGCCGGCATGTTCGGAGCGGGGGAAGGCCTGGAGCCACTCGCCGACGAGACCTACAGGGTGTTCGACCGGATCGCGCCGCTGACCGAATTGGGCGACGATCGCTGGCTCCTCGAGCTGTTCTGGGGACCGACGTACGCGTTCAAGGATTACGCCCTTCAGTGGCTGGGCAGGCTGTTGGATCGGACGCTCCGCCGGCGGGGTGAGCGGTTGCTCGTCGTGGGTGCGACGTCCGGCGATACTGGCTCGGCAGCGATCGCTGCGGTCGCCGGCCTCGAATCGATGGACATCGTCGTGCTGCACCCTCACGGCAGGGTGTCGGAGGTGCAGCGAAGACAGATGACGACGGTGGCCGCAGGGAACGTCCACAACGTCGCCGTCGAAGGAACGTTCGACGACTGCCAGCGGATCGTGAAGGCACTGCTCACGAGGCCGGCCAGACCTGTGTCATCCGTCAACTCCATCAACTGGGTCCGGGTGATGGGACAGATCCCCTACTACGCACACGCGGTCGCGTCCCTCGGTGCAAGTGAGGTCGATGTGGTCGTTCCAACGGGCAACTTCGGCAATGTTTACTCGGCGTGGGTTGCGAGGCGTATGGGGGTGCCGATCGGCAGGCTGATCGTCGGCACCAACGCCAACAGGAGTGTCGCCAGGTTCTTCGAGGACGGGTCGATCGTGCCCGGCCCGGTGATTCCGACCGTCGCGCCGGCGATGGACATCCAGATCCCTTCCAACCTCGAGCGCCTGGTCTTCGAGCTGGTTGGCCGTGACGGGGATCGGGTCACCGAGGCGATGGGTGGGGGCGGTGTCCCCGATCTGGATCCTGAACCCTTCGAAGCCCACACATTCGACGACACAGAGATCCTCGCGACGATGAGTGAAGTCGACCGGCGGTACGGCCTTCAGGTGGACCCGCACACGGCCGTCGCGATCGCCGCGTCAGACGCGACACCACGCGACACACCCACGATCGTTGTGGGCACGGCTCACCCGGCAAAGTTCCTGGAAGCCGTCGTGACCGCGACCGGTAGAGCCCCGATCGTGCCATCCCGCATCGCCGACATGTCCGGCCGGGAGGAGCACTTTGCGGTTCTGCCGGCCTCGATCGACGCAATTGATCGCTTCATCACTTGGAAGATCGGCCGATACCCCGTACAATGACCTCACACCCCCGGCGCACCAACCGTTGGTCGCGCCGGATCCCCAGGATCTCCGGATTCCCGAGATCGCGTCGCTGAGCCTCACGTTGACGGCTGGCCGAAAGGATGACATGACCACCAGAGCGGAACTCCAAGAGAAGTCCGTGAAGGATCTCAGAACCATTGCAGCGGCTGTGGGAGTCGAGACCTATGGTCTGCAGAAGGCCAAACTCATCGACCAGATCTTGCATGCCGATGGTGTCACGGTCAGCACCGAGCCACCGCCCATCGACTTGCCGGCCGCGTCGCCGGTAGTCTTGCCGGCCGCGTCGCCGGTAGTCGATTCGCCCGGAGAGCCGGCCGCAGGTTCGGACGACGCTTCCGACGGATCCGACGACTCAGACGACTCCGGTGACTCCGGTGACTCCGGTGACGACTCCCCCAGCGACGGGTCGGGCGAGGACCGTCAGTACGACGGGCAGTCTCGTGGGAAGCGCCGCCGTCGACGCTCCGCTGGGGGCCAGTCGCAGCAGCAGATCCCGGAGAGTGAGATGGAGGTCCGCGAAGGAATCCTCGACATCCTTCCGGAGGGGTACGGGTTCCTGAGGGTGACCGGATACCTGCCGGGCGAGCTGGACGTCTACGTTTCTGCAAGCCAGATCCGCAAGTTCGACCTGCGGAAGGGCGACAAGATCGAAGGCCCGATCCGTCCGCCCCGATCGCAAGAGAAATTTCCCGCCCTGACCCGCATCTTGAGTGTCAACACGATGACCGCCGAAGAGGCGAGGGAACGCCCAAAGTTCTCGAAGCTCACACCGCTATTCCCCGATGTGCGACTTCGCCTCGAGGTGGACGGCAACCCGAACCGCACACTCGCACGGATCATCGACCTCATCGCACCGATCGGAAAGGGACAGCGAGGGTTGATCGTCTCCCCACCGAAGGCGGGGAAGACGACCGTGCTGAAGGAGATCGCACACTCGATCGAGTCCAACAACCCCGAGTGCTACCTGATGGTCGTTCTCGTCGACGAGCGTCCGGAAGAGGTCACCGACATGCAACGGTCGGTCAAAGGCGAAGTCGTGTACTCGACGTTCGACCGACCCGCCGAGGAGCATACGCAGGTGTCCGGCCTCGCACTGGAGCGTGCCAAGCGCCTCGTCGAGATGGGCACCGACGTCGTCATCCTCCTCGACTCGATCACCCGGCTCGCGAGGGCACACAACCTGGCGACACCGGCGAGTGGACGCATCCTGTCGGGTGGTGTCGACTCGACGGCTCTCTACCCGCCGAAGCGTTTCTTCGGCGCAGCCCGCAACATCGAAGAAGGCGGCAGCCTGACGATCATGGGGACGGCGCTCGTCGAGACGGGGTCGAGAATGGACGAGGTCATCTTCGAGGAGTTCAAAGGCACCGGCAACATGGAGCTGCGA
Organism: uncultured bacterium; assembly: GCA_963827865.1. GTDB lineage: Bacteria > Actinomycetota > Acidimicrobiia > Spongiisociales > UBA4744 > CAYLHS01. The sequence goes on from CAWHCO010000006.1 coordinate 201,239, forward strand.
CTCGATCGCGGTCTCGCCGACCGACGCATCTATCCTGCCGTCGACATTTCCCAGTCGGGAACACGCAAGGAGGAGCTGTTGTTCGACAGGTCAGAGCTTCTTGAGGTGTGGAAGCTGCGCAGAGTGCTCCTGGCCCTCGAGCCCGGTGCCGCCCTCGAGCTGCTGATCGACCGGTTGAAGACAACGAAATCGAACCTGGACTTCCTGACCGAAGTGGCCAGGAACACGTAGGAGGAGACGGTGAAAGCAGGTATCCACCCGAACTATGTGGACACGAAGGTCACGTGCTCGTGCGGGAACACGTTCACGACCAAGTCCACGAAGCCTGAGATGCACGTCGACCTCTGCAACGAGTGTCATCCGTTCTTCACGGGCCGTCAGAAGCTCGTCGACACCGGCGGTCGGGTCGAGCGTTTCCAGAAGCGGTACGGTCGCAAGAGCTTCACCAGCACCAGCAACACCGACGAGTAGCGGGACCAGGTGAGTCGACCTCCCGGCGCAACCGTCGGCGGACAAGCCGTCATCGAAGGTGTGATGATGCGCGCCCCCAACCGGTGGGCAGTCGCTGTGCGTCTCCCGTCGGGAGAGATCGAGTGCTCGACGAACGATCTGCCCCGCCTGTCGTCACGATCTCGTGTCGCCAGGGTGCCGTTCATCAGAGGCATCCTGGTTCTCTACGAGTCCCTCGCCCTCGGTTTCAAGGCTCTCAGCTGGTCGGCGCAGCGAGCTGTCGACGACGAGGAAGAGGAACTGACAGGCCTGCAGCTCGCGGGGACGATCACGCTGTCGGTCGTGGCGGTTCTGGCGATCTTCATCCTCGCGCCTCTCGGGGTGGCCAGACTCCTCTCCCCGTTGCTTGGAGGATCGTCGTTCGCGTTCAATGTCGTCGACGGTGTCGTGCGTGGGCTGCTGTTCATCGGCTATGTGTGGGCAATCGGCCGCTCGAAGGAGATCAAACGGGTCTTCGAATACCACGGCGCGGAGCACCAGACGATCCACGCGTATGAGGCCGGTCAGGCACTCACCGTCGAGAACATCCAGACACATCCGCCCGAGCATCCCCGGTGCGGAACCAACTTCCTGCTGATCGTCGTGCTGCTCGCGCTCATCGTCTTCACACTGATCGGGAGAGACATCCCGTGGCAGTGGCTGATCGGCTCCCGGATCTTGCTGATCCCTGTGATCGCCGGCCTCGCCTACGAGATCCTCAGGTTCTCGGGTCTGCACGGCGGGGAGGCCCTCGGCCGGTTCCTTGCCGCACCCGGACTATGGCTTCAGAAACTCACGACCTCACACCCGTCAGATGATCAGGTGGAGGTCGCGGTCGCGTCGCTACTCGCTGCGCTCACCGAAGAGGAAGTGGAAGAAGTCAAGGCTCGAGGTCCGGTCTGCCCGGCTGCGCTGCGCGCCGTGGAGTGACATGGATACGCGGCTCAGCGACCGGCTGGAAGAGATCAGGAAGGCTTTTGAGGAGGTCGAGGCCAGCCTCGCCGATCCCGACTCGTTGAGCGACAGGGACCGGTACGCCGAACTTGCCAAGCGCCACGCAGGACTCCGCAGGATCGTCGAGCAGTACGACGCGTACCTGGCGGCGTCCTCGGAGGCGAGCGACGCGGAGGAACTCGCCGGAGAAGAGGACGATCCGAGTTCCTCCCAGCAGTACCGGCAGCTCGCCGCGGAACAGCGCAGCGACATGGAGCGCCTCGAAGAAGCCCTGCGACGCGCACTCGTGCCGACGGACCCCAATGACGAGAAGGACGTGATCGTCGAGATCCGGTCCGCAGCGGGAGGCGACGAAGCTGCGCTGTGGGCGGGAGACCTGCAGCAGATGTATCAGGCGTTCGCTGAACGTCAAGGATTCAAGGTGGAGACGCTCGAGGCGTCACCGTCGGAGGGCGGCGGGTTCAAGGAGGTCATCTTCTCGGTCAAGGGGCACGGCGCCTACTCGAAGCTCAAGTACGAAGCAGGTGTCCACCGTGTGCAGCGGGTCCCGCAGACAGAGTCCCAAGGACGCGTCCACACGTCCACGGCGACGGTCGCCGTGCTCCCGGAAGCCGAAGAGATAGAGGTGGAGATCGACCCTGGCGATGTGCGCGTCGATGTCTACCGCTCGACAGGGCCGGGGGGACAGTCGGTGAACACCACCGACTCCGCGGTGCGACTCACCCACGTGCCGACGGGCCTCGTGGTGAGCTGCCAGGACGAGAAGTCGCAGCTCCAAAACAAGGACAAGGCGTTCAGGATCCTGCGGGCTCGCCTGTACCAGCTCCAGTTGGAAGCACAACACTCCGAGATCGCCGGGGCCCGCCGCGCCCAGGTGGGGACTGGCGGGCGGTCGGAGAAGATCCGCACCTACAACTTCAAGGACAGCCGGGTCACCGATCACAGGATCGGGATGACGATCAAACGCCTGCCGCAGATCCTCCAAGGTGACCTCGGCGAGTTCGTCGAAGCGCTCGCCTCCGACGAGCAAGCCCGCCGCCTGTCCCAGGGCGACTGACGTCGCCCTGGAGCCGACGGCTCACAGCTGACAGCCGGTCGCCGAGAGGTTGTTCTTGCTGTTAGCTGTTCGCTGTCGCCCTGGAGCCGACGGCTCACAGTTGACAGCTCACAGTCAGACGACGCGACACCGAGTTCTTGCTGTTGGCTGTTGGCTGTCCGCTGGGTTGTTGTACCTTGTAGTCATGCTTCCCGATCTCCTTGATGTGGGTCTTCCCCGCCACGAGGCCGAACGGCTCTTGATGGTGGCGACGGGATGGACGCGGCCCGAGCTGTACTCCACCGGACCCACCGCCGAGCAGCTTGACCAGTACCGGTCGCTGGTCGCCCGACGCCGGGAAGGCGAGCCACTCCAGTATCTCGAGGGGAGAATCCCGTTCGGACCCGTCGAGGTGCGGGTCGATGAACGTGCATTGATCCCTCGGCCGGAGACCGAGTACCTGTGGGAGCAGGCAGTCACCGCTCTCGGTGATGCCGGTCCGGGAACCCGGATCGTCGATCTGTGCACGGGATCCGGCGCGCTCGCTCTGGCACTGAAGGCACGATTCCCGGCTGCTCAGGTGATCGGAGCAGATCTGTCCGAGGAGGCACTGGCCCTGGCGGCCGAGAACGCCGCGTTGAACACTCTCGAGGTCGAGTGGTGCAAGGGGGACCTGTTCGACGCGCTACCAACGCGGGTGAAAGGGCGGGTCGACTTGATCGTGGCCAACCCACCGTACGTGTCGGCGGGGGAGTACGCGACGCTTCCCGACGAGATCCGGCTGCACGAACCGAAGCAGGCACTCGTCGCCGGAGCTCTGGGCGACGAGGTACTCGAACGGATCGCCGAGGAGGTCTACTGGTGGTTGGGCACCGGTGGGTGGCTGTTCTGTGAGATCGGCGTGACGCAGGCCGACCGGGCAACGGAGCTGTTCGGAGGGTGGCTGTACTGCGAGGTTCGAAACGACCTGGCCGGCAGACCGAGGATCCTCGTAGGACGCAAGGGCGCCCGCTGCTGCTGACACTCGCGTCGTGACGCTCGAGTGTGCTGTCCGGGAGTCGACCACCGACCAGTGAGAGGTTCACCGCGGGGCCTGCTGTAACCTTGAGGCGAGAGGCAGGTGTGCATGCGTCGACGCTTGACCAGACCACAGCTCATGGTCGTGCTCACGATCTGTCTGCTGGCCGCCGCCAGTGTCCTGCAGTGGTTGAGCCCTCCCTGGTATGACGCGAATGTGGGGTCACTTGTCCTCGGGGTGCTGACTATGTTGCTGTTTCTCACCCTCACCGCCGTCCTGTTCGACGTGTTCTGGCCGATGGACGAGCACGCCCGGCGACGCTGACTCCGATTCGAACCCAGGGCTCAGCACTTCGGTTTCCGATCCCCTGAGCCCTGGGTTCGGGAACACAGAGGCGCGTGCCACCCACCGCGGGCGTAGCCTCGCAAGCACGTGGCCCCTAGACAGGGATCACGTACGTGCCGGTGGCGTGGGCGACGAGAACCTCCGGGTCGGAGTCGGCGCGCATCCGCACCTCTCCGTACGCGGCCCGTCCCGAGAATCGCAGCAACGTGGCATGGGCGGTGACGTCGGTTCCAATGGCCGGGTGCAGGAAGCTCGTCGACAGTTCCGACGTGACGGCCATCGGTTCGATGCGACCGAGCGCACCGAAGACGGCGCAGTACAGGGTGGTGTCGGCCAACGCCATGAGCAGCGGTCCCGACACGTACTTGCCCGGTCGGATCCACAGGTCGTTGTACGGCCACCGAATCGTCGCCGTTCCATTACCCACCTCGGTGCAGACGAACCCCATGGTATCGGCGCTGGACATGGTGGTTCTGAGGAAGGTGGTGATCGACTCGGGGGTCATGGACGAAGCGTAGCGATGGGCTCGCGCCACCTGTTGGTCCCCCCAGGAGCCCGAAGGGCTGCGTTGGTGGGAACGACCCCCTCCGGCGTCATGTTGGTCCCCCCAGCGTTGAGCGTTGGGGGGAAGGTACCGCAGCGGCGGAGCCGCTGGGGTAGGGGGTCCTAGCTACGTTGGTGAGAACCACCCCCTCCGTCCTCGGCTTCGCCGAGTCCACCTCCCCCAACACTCGCTTCGCTCGCGAGGGGAGGAAACAGCACCACCCCCTCCGGCGTCATGTTGGTCCCCCCAGCGTTGAGCGTTGGGGGGAAAGTACCGCAGCGGCGGAGCCGCTGGGGTAGGGGGGCGGTGCGATGACTGATGACTGAAGACTGAAGACTCACTCCCGATGTGGTCAAATGGCGCCTGTGAGCACGACCATCGGCATCTTCGATTCTGGGGTTGGCGGCCTCGCCGTGCTCGCAGAACTGGAACGCCTCGTGCCCGGCCACCCGATGATCTACCTCGCCGACCAGGCGTGGATGCCCTACGGCGAACGGACCCTTCGCGAGGTGCGTGCCCGGTCTGAGGCGATGACCCGTCTGCTGCTCGACCGTGACGCCGGCGTCGTCGTGGTCGCCTGCAACAGCGCCTCGGCGGCAGCTCTGCGCCCGCTTCGCCGCACCTTTCCCGACATCCCGTTCGTCGGGATGGAACCCGCCGTCAAGCCCGCTGCCGAGCAGACCGCCAAGGGGGTCATCGGTGTGCTCGCCACCAACGCGACCTTTCAGGGCGAGCTCTACGCGTCGGTCGTTGACCGGCACGCGAGCGGAGTGTCGATCGTCGAGCAGGCGTGTCCGGGCCTGGCCATGGCCGTTGAGCGAGGTGACGCCGATGTTTCCAGGGCGCTCCTCGCCGAGTACCTGCCACCGCTCATCGACGGCGGCGCCGACACGGTGGTGCTCGGCTGCACCCACTACTCTTTCCTCGTTCCGCAGATCCGAGGGGCGATCGGACCGGACGTGCGTGTGATCGACCCCGCACCCGCGGTGGCACGACAGGCACTCAGGCTCCTGCCGGGCCCGGTCCGATCAGACGGCCACACCGTGTATCTGACCACCGGCGACCCGGCGGTGTTCTCCGCTCGGATACGGGAACTGCGTGGTGTCGCCATCGACCCGACCCACGTGACGATCTCCGAGCCGGCGACGATAGGCGACGCCGTCGATGCACTCCGGGCAGGGCTGGTCGTCGGCGTACCGACCGACACCGTGTACGGGATCGGTGTCGACCCGCGCAACCCGGACGCGGTCACCGCCCTCGCCGGCCTCAAGGGCCGTGCCTCGGATCGCCCGTTCCCCGTGCTGGCGGCGTCCATCGATCAGGCGCTCACGCTCGGCGCTTTCAACGACGCGGCACGCAGGCTCGCCGCCGACCACTGGCCGGGTCCGCTCACCCTCGTCGTCACGGCGACGAGTGTGGTCCCCGGGGCCGAAGGGACGATCGGCCTGCGCGTCCCGGACCACCCGACCGCGCTCGCGCTCCTCGAAACCGCCGGTCCGCTCGCGGTGACCAGTGCCAATCTGAGCGGCGACGAGGAGACCCGGGACGACCGGCAGGCGAGGGCGATCTTCGGTGGGAAGGTCGCCGTCTACCTCGAAGGTCGCAGCCGCGGGGGCATCGCATCGACGGTGATCGACTGCACTGCAGCGAGCCCCGTCATCCTTCGCGCTGGACCTGTTGGTTGAGGTTCCGGCATGTGTAGCCTGAGGGTGGATTCCGGTATCGAGGTGTTCATGACTGACATGCGTCCAATCGAGGAGATCGACCCGGCCGTCGCGGCCCTCATCGAGGCGGATGTGGACCGGCAGGATTCCCACATTCACCTCATCGCCTCTGAGAACTTCGCGTCCAGAGCCGTCATGGAGGCTTCCGGTTCGGTGTTCACCAACAAGTACGCCGAGGGATATCCGGGACGCCGCTACTACGAGGGTTGCCAGATCGTCGATGAGGTCGAGAACCTCGCCAGGGACCGAGCGATGGAGCTCTTCGGGGCCGAACACGCCAACGTGCAGGCCCACTCGGGTTCCCAGGCGAACATGGCCGCGTACTTCGCGACGATCCAGCCTGGCGACACCGTTCTCGGGATGCGCCTCGACCAAGGTGGGCACCTCACGCACGGCTCGCCGGTCAGCTTTTCGGGTCAGCTCTACAACTTCGTCGCCTACGGCGTCGATCCCGACAGCGAAGTGATCGACATGGACGAGGTCAGACGCCTCGCTCTCGAGTACCGACCGCAGGTGCTCCTTGCCGGATACTCGGCATACTCGAGGACGCTCGACTACCAGGCGTTCCGAGACATCTCCGACGAGGTCGGTGCCGTGTTCATCGTCGACGCCGCCCACTTCATCGGGATCGTTGCAGGCGGCGCCTACCCGAACCCTGTCCCATACGCCGATATCGTCACCGCTACCACCCACAAGGCCCTGCGCGGGCCCCGCGGTGGACTCATCCTCAGCAAGGAGGAGTTCGGGAAGGCCATCGACAAGGCGGTGTTCCCGGCGACGCAAGGTGGTGGGATCTTCAACCAGATCGCTGCCAAGGCCGTCTGCTTCCAGGAGGCGTCTACCCCCGAGTACCGAGAGTACGCCCACCAGGTCGTCCGCAACGCCAAGGCGATGGCAGAGCGGCTCACCTCAGGTGGCGTCCGGATCGTCAGCAGCACGACGGAGAACCACATGTTCCTCGCCGACATGCGCAGCATCGACGAAGACCTCACCGGCAAGGAAGCAGCGACCCTTCTCGACAGACTCGGCATCACACTCAACAGGAACGCCATCCCGTTCGATCCGCGGTCCCCGTTCATCACCAGCGGCATACGCATCGGCACACCACCGGTGACCACCCAGGGATTGAGGGAGGCCGAGGTCGAGCAGGTCGCCGATCTGATCGCCCGCGCACTCCACGAACGCCACGACGAAGTGGCGCTCAAGGAGGTCGGCCACGCAGTCGGTGAGCTGGCATCGCGGTTCCCGCCGTACGGGGACGGATTCATCGGCCACGTCTAGCTTGCTTCGCAAACAGCTGACAGCCCACAGCTGACAGCCTGTTTCCTCCCCTCGCGAGCGGAGCGAGTGTTGGGGGAGGTGGCCGAGGCGAAGCCGAGGACGGAGGGGGCCGTTCCCCCAACGCTCAACGCTGGGGGGACCAACGAACCCAAGGCTGATCGCTGTGAGCTGGGGAGCACCCAGCTGCCGGCTACCGGTAGAGTGGTGCCTGTGCGCCAGGATCCCGTGTGGACCTCGTCGACGCGCCCAGGACGACATACCGTGTACCGCCGGGCGGAGCCCGGTTGGCTGATTTGCAAAGCCGAGGGGGATCGGTAACGATGCCGCCGAACTACAGCGCTGGAAGAGGAATCGCCGAGGCAGCGGACGTCTCGAGCCGTTTCTTCGGGTCGGTGGTGTCGGGAGGAGTGCTCGGCTGGTTGCTCGATCGATGGTTGGGTACCTGGCCGTGGCTCGTGTCTCTCGGAACGATCGCAGGATTCGTGCTCGGGTTCTACTGGATGCTGCACTACGCGAGGGAGATTGAGCGGCGTGGACGTTGAAGCCCGCATGGGATCGGAGATGGCGCGGCGCTCGCTGTGGTTCGGTCCGGTCGTCGCAGCCGTTGTCCTCCTCATCGGCGGCCCGCCGGCCGCTCTCGCGGCGATCGCCGGCGCTGCAGTGGTCGCCCTCATCTTCTTCCTCTCCGGCAAGACGCTCTCGTGGGCGGCCCGGCGTTCTCCGACGGCGCTCGGCACCGCGGCACTCGCCGGATTCCTCGTCCGATTGGTGCTGCTGACCGCATTCGTCTGGGTCTCGATCCGCTTTCTACAATTGGACCTCATCGGGCTCTTCGCGGGGCTTGGTGTCACGTACATCGGGTTGCTCGTGATGCAAGCCCGGAAGGAGGCTGTCAGGTGATCCTCGCACAGATCGTGCAAGTGCCGAGCGACGTCAATGAGATGTTCGACTGGCCCGCACTCCTGCCACTCGGGATCAACCGCGTCGTGCTCCTGATGTTCCTCGCGACGATCGCGACATTCCTGTTCCTCTACCTGCCGTTCCGCAAGCCCCGCATCGTCCCCACCAAGTTCCAGGTCGCCGTCGAGGCCGCCGTGGAGTTCGTCAAGAAGGACGTCGGCCGCGAAATCATCGGACCCGAATCGGTCAAGTACGAGTGGCTGCTCATCCCCATGTTCTTCTGGCTGCTGTTCCTCAACATCCTCGAGGTCACACCGTTCATCAACTTCCCTCCCACCTCCAGGATGGCGATCCCTGGATTCCTCGCCCTCTTCGTGTACGTGGTGTTCATCTTCGTGGGGATCAAGGAACACGGGCTCAGGTACTTCTTCAAGACCATCGTTCCCGGAGGTGTCCCAAAGGCGCTTCTGCTGCTGTTGGTGCCGATCGAGTTCATCTCGGTGTTCTTCATCAGGCCGCTCAGCCTGGCGGTCCGACTCTTTGCCAATATGCTCGCCGGTCACATCATGCTGACGGTCTTCTTCCTCACCTCCGCCGCCTACTTCGTGCTGTCCCCGAAACTGCTCGCCTTCCCGGTCCCGTTCGCGTTCGCGGTGGTCATCACCGGGTTCGAGATCTTCGTCGGGGTCCTGCAGGCGTACATATTCACCCTGCTGACCGCCGTCTACATAGAGACTTCTATCCATTTGGAGCACTGAGAGGAGAACCACATTGGACACCCATGCCGCAGCACTTCTCGGAGCAGGCCTGGCCTATGGCCTTGCGGCCATCGGACCTGGCATCGGCATCGGCATCGTGGCCGGCAACGCCGTCCAGGCGATGGTGCGTCAGCCTGAGATGGCAGGCCAGGTACGTGCGACCATGTTCCTGGGTATCGCGTTCACCGAAGCGCTGGCGCTCTTCGGCCTGCTGCTGTTCTTCATCCTGTTCGGGCAGGCGTGACGATGGCGCCGCTACTGCTGCTCGCCCAAGCCGAGGGGGGCAGGTCGGGCCTGTTCCTCATCATCCCTGAGATCCACGAGCTGATCTGGGGCATCGTCAGCTTCGCGGTCCTCGCGTTCTTCCTCTGGAAGTTCGCGGGCCCGGCGCTGAACCGGATGCTCGACGCTCGCAAGCAGGCGGTCGTCGGTGGGTTGCAGGAAGCTGAGCAGGCGAAGCAGGAGGCGCAGGGTCTCCTCGACGACTACCGCCAGCAGCTCGCCAACGCCAAAGACGAAGCCAACCGGATCATCGAAGAGGCCCGCGAGATGGCCGAGACGATGCGACAGGAGATGACGGCGAAGGCATCGTCCGAGGCAGATGAGATCGTCGTCAAGGCTCGTGCCGAGGTCGTCGCCGAACGCGATCGGGCTCTCACCGAAGTGCGGCAAGAGGTCGCCGACCTGTCGATCGACCTCGCAGAGCGGGTCGTCCAAGGCAGCCTCGACCGCGAGACCCAGCGAGGGCTCATCGACCGGTATCTGGACGAGCTCGAACGGATGAGCTGATGAACGACCGGATCGAAGGGTACGCCGAGGCGATCTTCGCGATTGCGAGCGCAGAAGGGAACCTGGACTCGGTCGAGGCCGAGCTGTTCGCCGTCGCTCGCGGGATCGATGCATCGCCCGAACTGGCCGACGCGCTCGCAGATCCGCGCCTCCCGAACGAACGCAAGGAGGCGGTGCTCGCCGATCTGCTCGAAGGCAAGGCGTCCAGCCTCACCGCGTCGTTCGTACAGTTCGTCGCGCGCCTCGGCCGCGCACGGGACATCCCGGAGGTCGTGGACGCGTTCGTGGCACGGTCCGCCGCATCACGCAACAAGGCGGTGGCGGAGGTCCGTGCAGCGGTGCCGCTGGATGCCGAGACGCTCCGGCGGCTCGAAGAAGCGCTGGGCAAGGCAACGGGCAAGACCGTAGAAGTGAAACTCGTCGTCGATCCGAGTGTCGTCGGCGGCGTGATCGCAACGGTCGGTGACATCGTGATCGACGGCTCGGTCCGGCACCGCTTCGAGAGCCTTCGCCAGACCCTGAAGAGCCGATGAAGGAGCAACGATGGCCGAACTGACGCTTGACCCGAAAGACATCGCTGCTTCCCTTCGAAAGCACCTCGAAGACTGGAAGCCCTCCGTCGAGGCAGAAACCGTCGGATACGTGACAAGCGTCTCCGACGGCGTCGCCACCGTGAAGGGACTCCCCGGCGCGATGTCGTCTGAGTTGCTCGAGTTCCCCGGTGGTCTCCTCGGTGTCGCACTCAACCTCGATGAGGAGTCGATCGGCGTGGTCCTGATGGGCGAGTTCTCGCACATCCAAGAGGGATCCCCGGTTCGGTCCACCGGGCGTGTGCTCTCGATCGGTGTTGGTGACGCCCTGCTCGGACGGGTCGTCGACTCGCTCGGCACTCCGGTCGACGGCAAGGGACCCGTCAACACGACCGAGCGACGTCTCCTGGAAGTGCAGGCACCGTCGGTGGTGCAACGCCAGCCGGTGAAAGAACCACTCCAGACCGGCATCAAGGCGATCGACACGATGATCCCGATCGGTCGCGGTCAGCGCGAATTGATCATCGGCGACCGGCAGACGGGCAAGACGGCCGTTGCCGTCGACACGATCATCAACCAGAAGGGCCAGGGCGTGAAGTGCGTCTACGTCGCGATCGGTCAAAAGGCATCGACCGTCGCCGAGGTTGTCGACTCCCTCCACAAGCACGGCGCTATGGAGTACACGGTGGTGATCAACGCCCCCGCGTCTGCGCCGGCCGCCCTCCAAATGTACGCGCCGTACGCCGGCTCGGCGATCGGGCAGTATTGGATGTACAAAGGCGAGCATGCCCTCATCGTGTTCGACGACCTCTCCAAGCAGGCGGTCGCCTACAGGGAGATCTCGCTTCTGCTGCGCCGGCCGCCCGGCCGTGAGGCGTATCCCGGCGACGTCTTCTACCTCCATAGCCGCCTGCTCGAACGGTGCGCCAAGCTGTCCGATGAGCTGGGTGGCGGGTCACTCACCGGGCTTCCGATCGTCGAGACCAAGGCAGGCGATATCTCGGCGTACATCCCGACGAACGTCATCTCGATCACCGACGGGCAGATCTTCCTCGAGACCGATCTGTTCTACTCGGGCGTGCGGCCCGCAATCAACGCGGGGACGTCGGTGTCCCGTGTCGGCGGGAGCGCCCAGGTCAAGGCCATGAGAAAGGTCTCCGGTCCGTTGCGCATCAACCTCGCTCAGTTCCGGGAGCTGGAGGCGTTCGCGGAGTTCGGAGCCGAGCTCGACTCGGCGAGTGCCGCGCAACTCGAACGAGGCAAGCGGGTCGTCGAAGTACTCAAACAGCGGCAGTTCAGCCCGGTCCCGATCGAGGATCAGGTCGTCGCGATCCACGCGGTGACGAACGGCTTCATGGACGATGTGCCCGTTGAGGCGATCCGGCGGTTCGAAGAGGAGCTGCATGCGTTCCTCAGGAGCCGCCATGGGGCACTGCTCGATGTGATCTCGTCGACGGGTTCGCTGCCGGAAGGCGACCAGCTCGACTCGGCGATCAACGGTTTCAAAGAGATCTTCGAGGCATAGGAGACGAGTCGGTGGCGAGCGCCGAGCTACGGCTGACGAGGCGACGGATCAAGTCCGTCCGGTCGACGAAGAAGATCACGCGTGCGATGGAACTCATCGCCGCGTCGCGGATCGTCGGCGCCCAGCAACGCGTCGAGGCGTCAAAGCCGTACGTCGCCCGGCTGGTCGACGTGATCCGAAACGTCGGCAGGGCCGCTGGAGGAGCGTCGCACATGCTGCTCGACCGCCGGCCGGTCACGACCGCAGGTGTCGTCGTCGTCTCATCCGACCGGGGACTGGCGGGCGCATACAACTCGACGGTCATCAGACTCGCCGAACGTCGAGTCATCGAGCTGAGGAGTCAGGGAATCGAAGTGCGGCTGTACGTCGTAGGCAAGAAGGCGAACACATACTTCCGGTTTCGCGGCTATCACGTCGAGCGTTCGTTCGTCGGCATGACCGACACGCCGAACTACTCGGATGCCAGAGCGATCGCCAACTCGATCATGGAGGCGTATGCGGTTGGCGAAGTGGACATGGTGGAGGTGTTCTACACCAGGTACCGCTCGGCGCTCGTGCAGGAAGGGACCAAACTGGAGCTCCTTCCGATCGTTCCTCCTGGGGACGGTGAGGACAAGGCAGAAACGGTGTCGTACTCGTTCGAGCCGTCACCGTCGGAGATCCTCGACCGGCTGCTGCCCAGGTATGTGGAAGCTGCTGCGTTTGGCATGCTGCTCGACTCGTCGGCGTCGGAGCACGCGTCGCGACAGCGCGCGATGAAAGCCGCGACAGAGAACGCGGAGGAACTCATCAAGGTGTTGAGCCGGATGGCCAACCAGGCCCGTCAGGCAGAGATCACGACGGAGATCTCAGAGATCGTCGGCGGCGCGGAAGCGCTGCGTGAGGGATAGGAGCAAGCGTGGCAGAGGTCAAGAGCGTTGGGCGGATCGTCAGGGTGACGGGACCGGTTGTCGACGTCGAGTTCCCCAAGGGTGAGCTGCCGGAGATCCTTTACGCCCTCGAGATCGCGCTGGAGGTCGACGGCAGGCATGAGATGATCGTCGCCGAGGTCGCCCAACACCTGGGCGACGACCGGGTCCGGGCCGTTGCCATGAAGGGAACGGACGGCCTCGTACGAGGGGCGGAGGTGCACAACACTGGCGGGCCGATCACAGTGCCGGTCGGACCGAAGACGCTTGGGCACATCTTCAACATGTGGGGTGAACCGCTCGATGTGCCCGCAGACTCGATCGAGTTCGACGAGCGCTGGCCGATCCATCGGATGCCGCCGAAGTACGAGGATGTGGAGGCGCAGAAAGAGATCTTCGAGACGGGCATCAAGGTCATCGACCTCCTCGAGCCGTACGTGCGTGGCGGCAAGATTGGCATGTTCGGCGGTGCCGGCACCGGCAAGACCGTCATCATCCAGGAGATGATCAACCGGGTTGCCACTCAGCACGGCGGTGTCTCCGTGTTTGCCGGCGTCGGCGAGCGCACCCGCGAAGGCAACGATCTGTTCCTCGAGATGACCGAGTCCGGTGTGATCGAGAAAGCGGCGCTGGTGTTCGGCCAGATGGACGAACCACCAGGCGTGCGTCTCCGGGTTGGTCTGTCGGCGCTCACGATGGCCGAGTACTTCCGCGACGAGATGCGCCAGGACGTGCTGCTGTTCATCGACAACATCTTCCGTTTCACCCAGGCCGGGTCCGAGGTGTCGACGCTGCTCGGGCGGATGCCTTCTGCCGTCGGCTACCAGCCGACCCTTGCCGACGAGATGGGTGTCCTCCAGGAGCGCATCACGTCGCTGAAGGGACGGTCGATCACGTCGCTGCAGGCGATCTACGTGCCCGCGGACGACATCACCGACCCGGCGCCGCACACGACATTCGCCCACCTCGACGCGACGACGGTGCTGTCTAGGGGCCTGGTCGAGCTGGGCATCTACCCTGCGATCGACCCGCTCGACTCGACGAGCCGTATCCTCGATCCGCTGTACGTCGGGCAGGAGCACTATGACGTGGCCAGGACCATCCAGCAGATCCTGCAGCGCTACAAGGACCTTCAGGACATCATCGCGATCCTGGGTATCGACGAGCTATCCGAAGAGGACAAGTTGATCGTCGGCAGGGCCCGGCGGATCCAGAAGTTCCTGTCCCAGCCGATGTTCGTCGCCGAGCAATTCACCGGCATCCCCGGTGTGTTCGTCCCACTGGAAGAGAGCATTCGTGACTTCAAGATGCTCATCGACGGTGAGCTGGACAACCTGCCCGAGCAGGCGTTCTATATGACAGGCGGGGTCGAGGACGTCCAGGCGAAAGCCAAACAGCTGGTGTCCTCCCCATGAGCTTCCACGTGGACATCGTGACACCGGAGTCCGTCGTCTGGTCGGGCGACGCCACCCTCCTCGTCGCGAGGACCGTGGAGGGTGAGATCGGCATCCTCACGGACCACGAGCCGTTGATGGCCGCGCTCGCGACGGGCGTCGTCGTCGTGGAGGCGGATGGCGAGCGGATCACGGTGGGAACCCACGGAGGGTTCCTCCAGGTGGTCGACAACCAGGTGACGCTCCTGACCGACAGGGCAGAGATGTCCGAGGATCGGGGTCAGGCATTGGAGGCCGCCTACCGGCTCCGGGATGAACTCGAGGAAGAAGTCGGCTGACTTCCCGTCTGCGGTGATTCCCCAACTACACTGAGGATGTCCAATTCTGGGCACTTCAAACGGCTCGCTCGAGCCGATCCCACAAGGAGGATGAATGATGTTTGCTAAGAGGGGAGCGCTGATCGCGATTGTCGCGGTCTTCGCGCTCGTCGTAGCCGCGTGCGGAGGCACGTCGACGACGACTACCACCGAAGCCAGTAGCGGTACAACCGCCGCCGGGGCGACGACGACCACCGAGGCGATGGCGACAACGACCACCGAGGCGATGGCCGACCTGACCGGCACGATCCAGCTGTGGCACGCGTGGAAGGACGCCGAGATTGAAAGCCTCAACGAGGTGATCGCAGGTTTCCAGGCGCTGCATCCGAACGTCACGTTCGACGTGCTGTATGTGCCATTTGACGACCTGCAGAACAAGGTGACCACTGAGTGGAGCACCGGCACCGGACCGTCCGTGCTGATCGGTGCAACCGACTGGGCGTCGTCCTTCCTCGACGCGGATCTGATCTACGACATGAAGGGAATGGTCTCCCAGGACGTCCTCGACACGATCAACCCGGCCGCGCTGAGCGCCGTTGACTACAACGGTGTGTATGCAGGTCTCCCAGAGACGCTGAAGGGCGTTGTCATGTTCCGCAACAAGACGCTCGTTCCCGACGCGCCGGCGACGTTCGACGACGTTCTCGCAGCCGGCAATGCCAGCTTGGAGCGTGGCTTCTTCTTCTCGATGGCCAACCTCGTCACCGCCTGCGGCGGCCAGGTCGCCGATGCCGACGGGATGCCTGCGTTCAACACGGACGCCGGCGTGTGCTGGCTCGAGTTGCTGAACCAGTACCCGAGCCCGACGTACAACACCGACGATGACGTCGATACGTTCAAGGCGGGTCAGTCCGGCATCGTCATCGACGGCACCTGGAACATCGGTGCGTTGTCCGAGGCGATCGGCGCCGACAACCTGGCGATCGACGCCTGGCCGACCACGGAGAATGGCGCCATGTCCGGAGTGGTGCAGACCGAGTCGATCTACATCAGCAACAACACGACCGATGCCGATCTGGACGCCGCCAAGGCGTTCGTCGAGTACTTCCTGTCGCCCGAGGCGCAGAAGATCCTCTCCGACTCCACCAAGGCTGCCCACATTCCGGCGGTCAGCGGTGTCGAAGTGACCGATCCGCTCCTCGCCGGTGCAGTCTCCGCGTTCAGTGGCGGGATCGCCCAGCCACGGTTCGGCGGCTGCTACTGGGGCAACATGGACACGGCCCTCAACTCGTACTTCGGTGGTGAGGCGACCGCTCAGGAGGCTCTCCAGAACGCGGCCGACATCATCGGCAACGCCGTCACGGCAGGCGAGTGCAGCTAGTCGAAACCGACTGAATGAAAGGGGCGGGTGCCAGCACCCGCCCCTTTGCTGTCTCTATACTCCCGCCACGGAGGAGACGTGACCGTAGCGAGGGTGGGACGTCGACAACAGAGCATCTGGCGCCGGGCACGCAAGTCGCTGGGACCTTGGGCGTACATCGCCCCCGCAGGTGTCATCATGGCGGTGATCTCGTTCTTCCCGCAGGCCTTCCAGATCTGGATGGCCTTCACCAACTTCACGGTCAAGAACCTCCGCTTCAATGTGTTCAACCCGGATACGTGGGCGAAGTACGCCCCGTCCGCCGTCGGGTTCGACAACTTCGTTCGCATCGTCAAGAGCGACCTGCCGATCTCGACCTACGACTTCCCGAGGATCCTCGGCTGGAACTTGTCGTGGACGTTCATCAACCTGATCTTCCACGTCTCCCTCGGCATCGGTATCGCCATAGCGCTCAACTCGAGGAGAGTGTTCTTCCGGCGGTTCTATCGGGCGATGTTCGTGATCCCGTGGGCGCTGCCCGCCTACGTGAGCGCCCTCACATGGGCGAACATGTTCAACAAGGACTTCGGCGCGGTCAACCAACTGTTCCACACGAACATCGACTGGCTTGGCCAGGGGACTGTCGCGGGCCCCTTCGGCGGGATACTGTCCTGGCTTCCGTGGGCAGCGTACGCCGTCATCCTCGCGAACGTGTGGCTGGGCTGGCCGTTCATGATGGTGGTCGCGACAGGTGCGCTCCAATCGATCCCGCATGAGCTGTACGAGGCTTCACGGATCGACGGTGCGTCGGGCTGGCAGCAGTTCCGGTTCGTCACGATGCCACTGATCCGTCCCGCCATGGTGCCGGCGATCATGCTTGGGTCAATCTGGACGTTCAACCAGTTCAACGTGATCTACTTCATCTCACGTGGTGGTCCGCTCGGCCGTACCGAAATCCTGATCACCCAGGCGTTCAAGCTGGTCTATGAGAATCAGCTCTATGGGGTCGCGGCGGCGTTCAGCATCGTCACGTTCTTCATCCTGTTGATCATCACCCTGATCCAGAACCGAGTCACGAGAGCGACGGAATCCTATGACCTTGCGTAGCTTCTTCCGAAAAGAGCCCAAGGTCCGGGACCCTTGGCTACCCAAAGACGTCCTCAAACAGGTCGCCCTTCAGGTGTTCCTGCTGATGGTGCTCGCGCTGGTCCTGTTCCCGGTCGTGTGGATCGTGTCGATGGCGATCGACCCTCGCAACATCTCCAAGCCACTGGAACTCACGCTGATCCCACCGGGGGCATCGCTCGCCGCGTTCAAGAAGGTGCTGTTCGAGCCCTTCGCGCTCCTCTGCAGCACTCCGGGGGACCCGCAGAGCTGCATGAAGTTCAGCGGCCTGCTGGTCAACAGCCTGTTGTTGTCACTCGGAACTGCCGTGTTCGCCGTCGGTCTCGGGGCGTCCGCAGCGTACGCGTTCTCCCGATTCAAGTTCATCGGCAGGCAGGCCGGCATGCTCGGGTTCATCTTCCTGCTGATGATGCCGTCCACCGGTCTGCTCGCTCCGCTGTTCGTGTTGCTCTCGCAGATCAAGGTGGCCGGTGAGCCGTTGCGGTCCACGCTGCTCGGTTTGGCCATTGCCTACTCGGCCGGTGCGTTGCCGTTCGCCGTGTGGAACCTCAAGGGCTACTTCGATACGGTGCCCAAAGAGTTGGAGGAAGCTGCGCTGGTCGACGGTGCCAGCACGTTCACGACGTTCTTTCGCATCATTCTCCCCCTCTCGACGCCGGCAATGGCGGTGACAGTGCTGTTCTCGTTCATGACGGGCTGGACCGAGTTCATCTTGGCGTGGAACTTCCTGAGCAAGCCGAGTCGTTTCACGCTTGCGATGGCGTTGCGATCGATGCAGGGGCAGTTCACGACCCCGTGGTCGGAGTTCGCGGCCATGTCGATCCTGATGTCGATCCCGATCATCGTGATGTTCTTCGCGTTGCAGCGGTGGATCGTGTCCGGGTTGACCATCGGCAGCGTCAAGGGATGACCTCCCGGCGGTTCGCCACACTGCTTTTCAGTGTGCTGCTCGTCTCGTGCGTCGAGACGACGCCCCCGTCATCGACGACCACCACCGCGACGACTCAACCGACGACGACGGTATCACCGCCGGGCGAGGGTCTCACGGTGTGGGTCGACGATGCTCGGTACGACCTGATCGCCGGCGCTGCGGCGTCCTTCGGCGAGGCGAGTGGCATCGCCGTCGACGTGAGCAGGGTGAGCTTCGATGACACGCTCGCCGCCGTCATGGCAGGCGAGGGTCCGGACGTGTTCCTTGCGTCACACGAGCATCTCGGGGAGTTCCTCAGGGACGGGCTCGTGCAGCCCATCGAGCTCGACCGGCTCGATCTCGATCCTGTCGCCGTCGACGCCGTTTCGGACGGCGATGTCACGTACGGGGTGCCGTACGGGATGGAGGCGGTCGCCCTGTTCACCAGGGGCGGGGGCGACGCGTCGTTCGCCGATGTCGCCGCTGCCGGTGGGACGGTGGGGGTTCCCGACCACTGGTTCTACGCCTACGGGTTCCTGTCGGCGTCGGGCGGCTACCTGTTCGGATCTTCGATCGACGACATCGGCTTGTCGGGAGGGGCTATGGGCCTTGCTGCGCTTCAGCAGCTGATCGCGAACGGCACCGTCACCGTTGCCCCCTACGCAGATCTCGTGGACGAGTTCACTGCCGGTGATGTCGACGCCCTGGTGACGGGACCGTGGCAGGTGGCTCCGTTCGTCGACACGGACACCGAGTTCAGCGTCGTTCCACTCCCGACACTCGACGGCATGACGCTTCGTCCGCTGGTCGGCGTGCAGGCGTTCTTCGTGGCTGCCGACGCCAACGGGGATCTGGCTGCATCGTTTGTGAGGGAAGTGCTCCAGTCGCCTGACGTGCTGGCTGGAGCGGCCGCCGCCGACGATCGGGTTCCCGCCTACCTTCCCGCCCGTGGCGACTACCTGTATCCGGGGTTCGTGGCGGGCGTCGACGGTGGCGATCTGATTCCGAGCTTCCCGGACGCGGCGCCGGCATGGGATCCGCTCACCGGCCTGTTCGACGACGTTTTCGCGGGCCTGCCCCCACCTCTCGCCGACACTGAAGCGACGATCCGGAACATGGTTTCGCCGTGAATGCGCCCTCTACACTCCGCCGCATGAAGCGACTCCTCGCGCTGCTTGCGGCCGTGGGGATCATCGCCGCGGCGTGCACTCCGCCCGAGGCCGGGACGACGACAACGAGCGCTGCGACCACGACGTCGAGTGCCGCGACCACGACGACCTCCGAACCGCTCGACCCCAACGGGTTCTACCTGATGCTGTTGTGGCACCAGCATCAGCCGCTCTATCCGAAGGATGCTGACGGGATCGTCACCCGTCCGTGGGTGCGGGTCCACGCGACCAAGGACTACTACGACATGGCCGCTCTCTCCGAGGAGTTCCCCGGCGTCCAGGTGAGCTTCAACCTGACTCCGGTCCTCCTGCTGCAACTCGAGGAGCTGGTCAACGGCACGAAGGACCGCTACTGGGTGATGACCGAAGTCCCGGCCGGCCAGCTCGACGACTCTCAGAAGCAGTATCTGCTCGATCGGTTCTTCGACACGAACCCGAGGGTCATCGCCACCTACCCTCGCTATCAGGAGCTGGCGGACAAGCGGACCGCGGGCGGGCCTTTCACGACCGACGACTACCGGGACCTCCAGCTTCTGTTCAACCTCGCTTGGATCGACCCGGACTTCCTCGCGCAGGAGCCCCTCGCGTCGCTCGTCGCCAAGGGGAGCGGGTTCAGCGAAGAGGACAAGACCACCGTCCTCGACGAGCAGATGAAGATCATCGGGGCGGTGATCCCCGAGTACACGAAGCTGTGGAACGAAGGGCGCATCGAGGTCACGACCACGCCGTTCGCGCACCCGATCCTGCCGTTGCTCGTCGACTCGAACCTCGCGCAGGTCGGTGATCCGGCAGGGATCCCGCCGAAGCACCGGTTTATCGCGATCGCCGACGCCGAGGAGCAGGTGCGGCGTGGCCTCGACGTAGCCGAGCGTCTGCTCGGGCACCGGCCGACCGGGATGTGGCCCGGCGAAGGGGCGGTCGCTCAGCTCGCCATGCCGCTGTTCCAGTCACAAGGCGTCCAGTACGTGGCCACCGGAGAGACCGTGCTCGCCCCGTCGCTCGGTATCGGCACGTTCACCAGGAATGCCGAAGGGACCGTTCAGGAGGCGGACGAGCTGTACCGTCCGTGGAACGCCATGCTGAAGGACCCTCCGCCGGTCGCCATGTTCTTCAGGGATCAGGTGCTGTCGGACCAGATCGGATTCCAGTACTCCGGCACGTCGGCGGAGGACGCGGTCGCCGACTTCATGGGCCGCCTCCAGAACGCGAAGGATCAACTCGCAGTGGAGGGTGCAACCGGACCGCACGTCGTGTCGGTGATCCTCGACGGGGAGAACGCGTGGGAGAACTACCCGAACGACGGCAAGGACTTCCTGCGGGGCCTCTACGGTGCCCTTCAGGACGCACACTGGGTGAAGACCGTCACACCGAGCGAGTACCTGGCGGCGTTCGGCGGCACACTCGAAGGGCTCACCAGCGTCTACCCGGGAGCGTGGTTCTCCTCCAACTACGCGACGTGGATCGGTGAACAGGAGGAGGCCGACGCGTGGGACTACCTGTGGCAGGCTCATCACGACTACGTCGCCGCGGAGCAGTCCGGGACGGTGCCACAGGACGCCCTGGACGCCGCCTACGAGAAGCTGCTGTTCGCAGAGGGATCAGACTGGTTCTGGTGGTTCGGGTCCGACCAGTCGAGCGGCGACGACCTGTACTTCGGGGGTGCGTTCCGGGAGTTGATCGGGCAGATGTACGACGCGTTGGGTGAGCCGCGTCCCGAGTATGTGGGTGTCCCGATCATCCCAGAGACGCCCGTGTTCGCCGACCCGTCGCCCGACGGGTTGCTGTCGGTGCGCATCGACGGGTCGTTCGGCGACTGGGACGGCTCAGGTGTGTTCGCCGGCGACATGACGCTGCGGTACGGGTTCGACAAGACGAACCTCTACGTGCGGGTCGACCTGCCGGACACGAGCACACCGTTCCAGATGTACCTTGCTACGCCTGCCGCCGACAACCGTCGGGGAGCGTCGCTCGACGGTTCGCTGCTCGGGTTCGGTGCGAACGTCCTGTTTCGGTGGGATCCGGCCGACCCGAAGCACGCGTCGCTCGCCACGTCACTGCCGCCGCTCGGCTCCGAGGAGGCGCCCGAGAGCGAGACGCTGCCGGCGGGCGCCAAGGGGTCGTCGGTCGAAGTCGCCATTCCTCTGGAGCAGCTCGGCACCCTTCAGGTGGGGGACACGGTCCTCGCGAGGGTCCTGCGGGACGACACGCTCACACCTTCAGGCCCGGCCGCCCTCCAGGTGCCCGATATCTCGGATGTCGAGCCGGTCGTCGATGTGGACGACCCGGTCGGTGACGATCACGGGCCGGGCATGTACACCTATCCGCTCGACCCGGTGTTCATCCCCGGCTCGTACGACATCACGCATTTCCAGGTGGGCACGTCCGGTGAGGATCTCGTGTTCACGTTCGACGTGGACGCGCCCGTCTACAACGCGTGGGGGAGCCCCAACGGGCTGTCGATCCAGACGTTCGACGTGTACATCGACAAGGACCACGGCGCAGGCACCGGTGCGAGGGAACTGATCGACGGTCGGAACGCGTCACTCCCCGAGGGAGACGGCTGGGAGTACGGCGTCACGATCGAAGGCTGGTACCCGGCCATCTACGTCGCTCAACCGGACGGAACGACGGAGGAGACGACGCCAACGTTCAAGGTGATCGTCATCGGCGACAAGGGACGGGTGATTGTGCGCGTGCCCCAGGTGTTGTTCGGCGACGGTGACCCTGCCGGCTGGGGCTACGCGGCGATGGTCTTCAGCCAGGAAGGGTATCCGGCGCCGGGTGTCCGCAGGGTCCGGAATGTCGACCCCGAGGCCGCCCAGTGGCGGATCGGCGGTGGTGCGGACGACGTCAACCACACGAGGATCCTCGACCTGGTGTGGCCGGACGCCGGCGTCCAGGAGCAGATGCTGTCCGACTACCCGCCCGCGACGGGTGTGTCGGTCGATGAGCTGGGACCGGACGACTTCGGCAAGGTGCCGCTGCTGGCGGCGAACTAGCCGCTAGTCCTCTTCCATCCGGGCGGCGATCGCGTCGATCTGTTCGGCGAAGCCGTTGCCTACTGCCATGGAGATGATCGGAAACACCACGAGGGACAGGAGTCCCTTTGGGTGCATCTTCAGGGAGGCGGTCATGTAGGTCCCACCCGGGTTGCTCGGGCTGAGTTCCACGGAGATCGTGCCGAGCACTTCCGACGTGTCGATCGTGACCGCCATGAGCGTAGGCTCGTGGGCGTCGTGGGTGTGGGCGATCCCCTCGTAGGCTCTTCCTGCCGTCCTCACCGTGAACTTGTAGTCGCGCAGCGCGCCGTTGGGGAAGTGGTGGGCGTCGTAGACACGTTCGACCCCTGCGATCAGACCCCATGTCTCCGGGTCCTGGAGCACCTCCCACGCGTGCGTGAGGTCAGCATCTACCTTGACGCCGTGGGTGAACCGGTCGGGTGACATCGTCTGGCAGGGTAGCAACCCGCCTTTCCTGTCAGGGTGACCGTCGCTATGCGGGGCTGAGATTGACAAGAACCGGAGGTGTGTCGTTTCTGGAGGCGATGGCGAGCTTCATCGGCGTGGTGGTATCGGTGCGTGGCGCTACCGGGAATGGCCCGGTACTCGCGGTCGAACGCGGCGAGAACTGCGTTACCCTTTTTCGCCTCATGCTGATCGCACGCGACCTCGGGATCGAGGTGGGGGACCGGACGCTCCTCGTCGACGGGTCGTTCACCCTGCACCCCGGCGACAAGGTGGGTCTCGTCGGCGCCAACGGTGCCGGCAAGACCACGCTGATGCGCGTCCTCGTCGGCTACCTCGCACCCAATGACGGAACGGTGCTGCGGTCCGGCAACCTCGGGTACTTCTCCCAGGAGGCTGCCCTGCCCGACCTCGAACGTCCCGACATGACCGCCCTCGAACGTGTCCTTGCTGCGAGAGGCATCGGAGCGCTCCTACGCCGCATCGAAGAGGCACGGCGCAAGGTCGAACGCTTCGATGGGGAGAAACGCGACCGGGCGATCCACAACATGGCCCGTCTCCAGGACCAGTTCGACGCCGCAGGCGGGTACGTCGCCGAAGCGGAAGCCAAACAGACCGCAGCGGCCGTCGGGATCGGCAACGACCAGCTCGACCAGCCGGTCGCCACCATGTCCGGCGGCCAGCGCAGAAGGGTCGAGCTGGCACGGATCCTGTTCGCCGAAACCGACATCATGCTCCTCGACGAACCCACCAACCACCTCGACCTCGACGCCAAAGCATGGCTCATGGACTACCTCGCCGCCTACCGGGGGGCACTCATGGTCGTCAGCCACGACCTGCCGCTACTCGACGAGGCGATCACCGAGGTCCTGTCGCTCGAAGGGGGCATCCTCGAACCGTACCGAGGCAACTACAGCTACTTCCTCGCCGAACGGGAACGGCGGCGGACCCAACGGCTCCGGGAACGCAAACAGCAGGAACGCAAGATCGCCCGCCTCGAAGAAACCATCAGGCGTTTCAAAGGCACCACCGAGAAGATGGCCCAGGTGGCGCGCAGCATGGAAACCCGTGTCGCCAGGATGCGACTCGACCTCGTCGAGATCCGGGTCGAAGGCAAACGCGTCGCTGTCGAGTTCCCACAGCCGATCCCGTCCGGACGGACCCCGCTCACCGGGACGGGACTCACCAAGTCCTACGGCGACAACCTCGTGTTCCTCGACGTCGACGTCGACACCAACAGGGGAGAGCGACTGTTGATCATGGGGCTCAACGGCGCCGGCAAGACCACCTTGCTGCGCATCCTCGCCGGCGTCGAGGAGGCCGACATGGGCGAGGTCACTCTCGGGTACCGGGCGTCGATCGGGTACTACGCGCAGGAACACGAACAGATCCTGCCGGGCGTTCAGGTGCTCGACCATCTGCGGGCCGTGTCCAGCCAACCCGACAGGACCTTGCGGACCCTGCTCGGGCATTTCCTCCTCGCCGGCAAGGTCGACCAGGACGCCGGCACTCTGTCCGGCGGCGAGAAGACCAAGCTGGCGCTCTGCCAGCTCGTCGCTGAAGCACCCAACGTGCTGCTGCTCGACGAACCGACCAACAACCTCGATCCGCAAGCCAAGGATGCGCTCCTCGCCGCGTTGCAGCGCTACGAAGGCACGGTCATCCTGGTGAGCCACGACACCGACTTCGTCGCCAGGCTCGCACCCGAACGCGTGATGCTGATGCCCGAAGGCGACACGGCGTTCTACGACGAGTCGATGCTCGAGCTGGTGGCGTTGGCGTAGGAGCCGGCTGCGCGAGCAGCTGACAGCGGACAGCCGACAGCCAGAGCGCGGCCGGGAACAACGCGAGGCGTCAGGGCGACCTCCTACCGAGAACCCAGAACCGAGAACTCAGAACCGACGGGCGAAGCCTGTCACCCGTTTCCTCCCCTCGGGGGGCCGCAGCCGAGTGTTGGGGGAGGTGGCGTCGAGCTGATGCTCGACGCCGGAGGGGGTGGTTCTCACCAACGAAGCCACAAGAAGCCCCCTACCCCAGCGGCTGCGCCGGCGGTTTTCGATTCTCAGTTCTCAGTCACGGGTAAGAGCGCGGCCGGGGTTGGTTCGAGACTGCGGCGCGCGTCGAGAGAGACCCGTGAAGGCCCCTCCCGACTGCTGTCACTAGCCGTTCAGGGCCGTGACCGTATCGTGCGTCAGAAGTTCCACCCGACCGCCTGGGCCGTACCGAACGAGCCGCAACGTCGACATCGTCTCGAAGGAACTGCCCGTGTAGGTGATCTCCTCGGGGATGGCGATCGTGTAGTAGGTGGTGTCACCTACCTCGGTCTTCATGACCGCGGGGCGGCCCGTCTGGGTAGCCGTCCATTCCTGCTCGGGGCCGTTGTTCACCAATTCCTCGAGGGACGCTCCCCTGAACTCACCCTGATAGGACGTGAACACGCCCACCATGGCGGCCGCAGTCGCACCGTCACCGGTGTTCCACGCAGCGTGGTAGTCGTCCAACACCGCCTGAACGTCCGTAGGAATCGTCGATCCCGGCGGTGCGACGAGCAGCCACACGATGGCGGCAAGCGCCAGCACCAGCGCCACTGCGAGCACGATCACCAGCCAGCGCCTTGTTGTCTTCATCTCTGGTGGTGAGATTCTCTCGATGGTTTCCATTCTCTCCCCTTTCTTTCTGAGGATGGCGACGCTCCCTGCGACGACCATCAGTGCTACGACGACACCGATCAGGGTCGGCAGTGCCCATGCTGCGGAGGTCGCCACCGAGATCATCGAGTGCCAGAACGACTGGATGGGCTGGGGACCCAAGCGCACGAGCCAGTGGGCCGCGACGACCGAGCCGACACCGATCGTGACGGCTGCGGCACCCGTAGCCGCTGCCCACACCGGTCGGCTGAGGCGCTGTCGGCGCACCCGTGCTTGTGATAGAACGTCTTGCACGCTGACCCGTTCGACGACGTCGTCGAAGTAGTCACGCAGTTGGGTCTGAAGCTCAGACATCGACCTGCACCTCCATTGCCGCTCGGAGCCGGGCGAGTGCACGCTCGACATGGGTGCGTACCGTGGCTCTGGACACGCCCATCAGCTCCGCCGCTTCACGCTCGGACCAGCCAATTGCGTGTACGAGCACGACCGCCACGCGCTGGTTCTTGGTGAGGGACTCCAGAGCTGTCGGTAGCTTCGGTTCGAAGCCGAACTCGTCTCCTGCGACGGGAGCGGGAAATGCCACCCGCGGGCGGAAGAACCTCCTCGACTTGCTCTGACCGACCCGGTACAGGTATCCCGCCGGGTTGTCCATGGCCCGAATCTTGGGCCAGTGCTCCCACGCGTAGACCAGCGCTTCAGATGTCGCCTCCGATCCGATCTCAGGTCCGTAGGCGGCGGCGAGTGCGTAGGAGAGCTTCGGCTCCGTCTCCTTGACGAAGCGGACGAATGCCCGTTCCTGATCCGCGTTCACCATCCCCTCCGGACCATGTACACCCCTAGAAACCATCGAGCGGGGCCAGTGGGCGACACGTCGAGTGTTTCACAGTCCGGGATTGGCTTCAACAGGGGATTGCTACGCGAAGGGGGAGTGATGACGTAGGCTGCCCCCATGGCCGAACACGGAAGGCGGAAGCTGATCACGCTCGTCGTGACCTCGTGCATCGCCTACGCCTTCGGGTTCCTCATTGCCAGGCTCACGTACCTGCTGGGACTCGCAGGGTTCGGATGGATCGAAGGCAGGGGACCGTTCCTGTCCCACAACCAGGTCGTGTTCAACGCCGCAGGTTCCACACTCGCCGACGCAGGCGGACTGCTCACCGTCCTCGGTCTCGGTGTCGTGCTGGCGCTGATCCTGCCGGGACCAGGCCCGCACGGTGTTGCGCGACTGACCGTGCTGTGGACGGTGCTGCACGTGTTCGTGTTCGCACTTCAGATCATCCTCGTCGCCCCGTTCCAGAGCACAGGGGTCGGCGCCACCCTCGCCGGCTACGTCCACCTGCCGGACACGTTCCTGTGGATCCTCGCCGGTGTCGCGGCAGCCGCCATCATCGGCTTGGGGTTCATCGCAGGGCCGTTCTTTCTCACGTTCACCCCAGGACGAGCGCACGACGAAGATCGCCCGGCCCGGCTGCAATTGGCGTTGCTGATCATCGCCGTGCCGTGGCTGGTGGGTAGCATCATCGCCGCGGCAGCTCTTCTACCGTTCGAGGGGCTGTACCTGTCGATGGGACTCACTGCCGTTCTGGCCGCTATCTCGATCGTGACGATGGCGTCGTCGTCGCTGGGCCAGAGGTGGGATGCCACGAAACCGACCCTTCCGATCGTGCCTGGCGTGTTCCTGGTGGCGCTGGTCTGGTTGTTCGGGTTCGCGCTCCGGCCCGGCATCGATATCTCGCCCTGGGGATAGTTCCGACTCTCGTCACTACGTACATCGTCCTGCCGGCAGTGATCAGAGTGAGCGCCCGAGTCGCTCCAGCCACCCGGCCGCAACCGACGCGAACGGCTCCCGGTTCGCTTCCACCGCCAGCACCACCTCCGCCGTCGACGCTCTCGCCGTGTCGATCAGCCGCTCCGGGTACGAAAAGCGCACCTGATGGTCCAGGAACTCGTCCTCGTCGAGGACCTCCACCGTCCCGTCCTGGTAGCGCACCACGTCGAGATCGAGGTCCAGCATCGTCACCCGATCCTCCGACTCCCACACAGGCGGTGTAGCGATGTCCACGTACACCTCGTACTCGTCCTCGGTTCCGTTGTAGATCAGACTCCACCAGCGGTCCGGTGTGATCAACTGCACGGCATCACGGCCGATCGTCCGGGCCGGTTCGTGGCCGCGCTGCACGGTCGCCGAGGACGCGATGCCCAGCCACACGCCGAACTCGTCTCTGCCGAGACGGACAGTGTCGTGACGCCAGTGAAGCTGGTCGGGGTACTTGAAGTACTGGACGGTGACGGACATGGAAGCGGCAGACTAGCGGCGCGTACCAGTCTCGTCACTGCTAGCCGTGCATATTCCTGCCGGCATTGACGAGAGTAGATTCCCGGGGGTGAACCCGCTCGCCGACCTCGTCACGGCCGATCTCACGGCACGTGCCGACCCCGACAGAGCAGCGGACATGGCCGCGTACATGAAGACCACGATGCCGTTCTACGGCGTCCAGGCAGGCGAACGGCGACAGATCCTTCGCCAAGCCCGGCGCCGGTTCCCGATCGACTCGAGCGATGGGTACCGGGACACGGTGATCGCTCTGTGGGAGCGGCCCCACCGCGAAGAGAAGTACAGCGCCGTCGACCTCGCTGTCGACGAGAAGCGGTGGATCTCCATCGACCACCTGGACCTGTACCGGCGGTTGATCGTCGAGGGTGCCTGGTGGGACTTCGTCGATCTCGTCGCCGCCAAGCTGATCGGCCGGCTCCTCCTCGACGAGCCTGATCGCCTGTGGCCGATCCTCGACCGCTGGATCGACGGCGACGACATGTGGCTGCGCCGTACTGCCATCCTCGCCCAGCTCAAACACAAGGACGCGACGAACGCCGACAAGCTGTTTGGGTACTGCCTGCGCCGTGCAGGCGAGACCGAGTTCTTCATCCGCAAGGCGATCGGGTGGGCACTCAGGGAGTACGCCAAAACCGACCGTGACGCCGTGCGAGGCTTCCTGGCCGATCACGGCGGGGAGCTGTCACCCCTGAGCTACCGGGAAGCGTCCAAGCATCTGTAGGAGGTACGGCCCCCTCCGGCGTCGAGCATCAGCTCGACGCCACCTCCCCCAACAACCAGAAGCCCCTCCGTCCTCGGCTGCGCCTCGGCCGGCGGCCTCGCGAGGGGAGGAAACAAGAAGCCCCTCTGTCGTCGGCGTAGTCTCGATGTCGAGGGGAAGGAGGGTTTGGTGAGAACAGACACCATCATGCTTGTTGGCGGGCTGGTGATCGCACTCGTGGCCGCGCTGCTGCTGTTCCTGGGTGTCATCGAGTCGGGTCCGGCCGCGCTCGTCGGGATCGTGGGCATCGGTCTGATCGGCGGGTCGGTGCCGCTTCGAAACGCTCGCTCCTGACGTTCCGGCGGTTCGGAATCGACGCTGCGGCCTGATCGCGCCGACGGACCATGGGTTGGTGGGAACGGCCCCCTCCTCCGGCGTCGAGCGTCAGCTCGACGCCACCTCCCTCAACGTCGCTGCGCTCGTGGGGGAGGGAAACGTGTCCTACCGATAACCGACAACGAGTGCCGCTCGCTTGGCGAGCAGCACTCAGTCCTACTCGACCGTCCAGGTTCCCTGTGACCGCACCAGAGTCTCGATGTCGCCGACACCCTTCTTCTTCTGGACGGTGTCGATCTGCTCTTGGAGCACGGTTTCGTACACCGTGCGCTCCGCATTGCGGAACACGCCGACCGGTGTCGGTCCGTGAGGGCCGTGCGACAGCCTGCTCAGCGAGAACGCAACGCTCGGGTTCACCGCGAACTCGTCATGCACGATGATTTGCGACGGATCCACCGACGCCGTCGGCACCACCTTCGCTGCCCCGTTCTCCATGATCACCGCGTTCTCACCCTCAGGGCCGAACACGATCGGTTCGCCGTGAACGAGGTTGATGCGGTTCTGGTCCCGAGTGTCCTTGCCGGTCAACTCCAGGAACGCGTGGTTGTTGAACACGTTGCAGTTCTGGTAGATCTCGATGAATGACGCCCCACGATGCTCGTAGGCCTCGCGGAGGACCCGTTCGGTCAGCTCCCGGTCCATGTCGATCGACCGTGCCACGTAGGACGCCTCGGCGCCCAGCGCCAGGCTCACCGGGTTGAACGGGTGATCGATCGAACCCCACGGGCTCGACTTGGTGATCTTGCCCTCTTCGCTCGTCGGCGAGTACTGGCCCTTCGTGAGACCGTAGATCTGGTTGTTGAACACCACCACGTTGATGTTCACGTTGCGGCGCATCGCATGGATGATGTGGTTGCCGCCGATGGACAGGGCGTCGCCGTCACCGGTCATGACCCACACCGACAGGTCGGGCCGGGTGATCGCAATACCCGTCGCGATCGCCGGGGCACGCCCATGGATGCCGTGCATCCCGTACGTGTCCATGTAGTAGGGGAACCGGGATGAGCACCCGATGCCCGACACGATCACGAACTTCTCCCTCGGCAGCCCTATCTCGGCGAAGAGGTTCTGCACGGAGGCGAGAATCGTGAAGTCACCGCACCCCGGGCACCACTTCACCTCTTGGTCGGATTGGAAGTCCTTGCGCGTGTAGGTGAGTGTGGTCATGCCAGCACCTCCCGGATCTTTCGTTCAACGACCGAGACCTTGAACGGGAACCCGGTGACCTGGTTGAGACCGATCGCCGGCACCAGATACTCGGATCGCAGCAGGTGCCGCAGCTGCCCCGAGTTGACCTCCGGGACCAGGATCGTCTTGTACTTCATGAGGACTTCGCCGAAGTTCGCAGCGAACGGGTTGAGGTACCGCATGTGCGCCTGCGCGACCTTCAGTCCGTCCTTGCGGACCCGCTTCACGGCGCCCCTGATCGGCCCGTACGTAGAGCCCCATCCGAGGACCAGCAGGTCGGCATCCTTGTCACCGTAGACCTCCACTGGTGGGACGTCGTTGGCGATGTTGCGAATCTTCCACGCCCTGACGTCGGTCATCAGCTGGTGGTTCGACGGGTCGTACGACACGTTGCCGACCACCGCCGACTTCTCGAGTCCACCGATGCGATGCTCGAGACCCGGCGTGCCGGGTAGAGCCCACGGGCGCGACAGCGTCTCGTCGTCACGCAAGTACGGCAGGTAGTGGCCGTCGGCGTTCGGTTCCGTCGTGAATGGCACGCTGATGTCCTGCAGCTTCTCAATGTCGGAGAGGCGCCACGGTTCGGAACCGTTGGCGATGTAGTTGTCCGACAGCAGGATCACCGGTGTCATGTACTTGAGGGCGATCCGGGCAGCCTCGATCGCCACCGCGTAGGCATCGGCAGGGGACCGTGCCGCGAGTACCGGCAGCGGCGCCTCGCCGTGACGGCCGTAGATCGCGAACAGCAGGTCGGTCTGCTCCACCTTGGTCGGCAAACCCGTGGACGGACCCGCACGCTGAACGTCGACGATGATCATCGGCAGCTCGGTGCTGACAGCGAGCGAGATCGTCTCACTCTTCAACGCCAGTCCGGGACCGCTCGTACCGGTCACCGCCAGGTTGCCGGCGAACGCGGCGCCTAGTGTCGCTCCGGCGGCTGCGATCTCGTCCTCTGCCTGGAACGTCATCACACCGAACTCACGGCGCTTCGCCAGCTCGTGCAGGATGTCCGACGCCGGCGTGATCGGGTAGGACCCGTAAAAGAGCTTCAACTTGGCTGCCTGGGCGGCGGCGATGAGCCCCCATGCCAGCGCTGTGTTGCCGGTCACGTTCGTGTACTCGCCCGGCTCCAACGCCGCCTTGTGCACGACGATCGTGTGCTTGAACGCGGCGGTGTTCTCGCCGTAGTTGTACCCACCCTTGAGTGACGCGATGTTGGCGGCCATCACGTCCGGCTTCGACGCGAACTTCTCTTCGAGCCACTCGATCGTCGGGTCGATGGACCTCGTGAACACCCAGGCGAGCAAACCCAGCGCGAACAGGTTCTTGGAGCGCAGGACGTCCCGTCCACTGACCCCGGTGCCCTCGGCGGCGTCCTTCGTGAGACGCTCCATCGGGACGGCGAACACACGGAACCCGTCGAGCGAACCGTCCTCGAGGGGGTTCGTCTCATAGCCCGCCTTCTTCAGGTTGCGGGATTCGAAGGCGTCGGCGTTGGCGACGATCATGCCGCCCGGCTTCACGTCCTTGGCGTGTGCCTTGAGCGCCGCAGGGTTCATTGCGACCAGGACGTCGGCTTCGTCACCCGGTGTGAGGATGTCGAAGTCGGCGATCTGGACCTGGAACGAGGAGACGCCCGCGACGGTGCCGGCAGGGGCACGGATCTCGGCCGGGTAGTTCGGGAAGGTCGCGAGGTCGTTGCCGAACAAGGCGGCGTCGCTGGTGAACCGGGTCCCGGCGAGCTGCATGCCGTCACCGGAGTCTCCCGCGAACCGGACGATGACCTTGTCGAGTTCTTCGGTCTCGTGGTCGATGGGTTTGAGTGTTTTTGTGTCGTTTGACACGGTGATCCTTTCGCGCGTCGAGCGCCTGGGCGCCCAAGGCACAAGTCTACCGATGTTGTGACACTGGCCAAGCAAAGGCCGGCTCAGCCCCCCGGGGGGTGCGGGGTCTCGAAGAGTCCGATTCCTTCGAGTGTTTCGCCGAGTGCGAGCAGCCGCCGCTCCGACCACCAGGGACCGATGAGCTGCAGCGACGGGGGGGGTGCGCCGGGTGCCCGCAGCGGCGCGGTCAGCGCCGGCGTACCGAGATGGTTGACGAGCGACGAGAACCACGACAGCACCGTGACATAGTGAACCCCGCCGATGGTCGATTCGCCTATGCGTTTTCGGGTCGCCGGGGCCGTTGGTGTGACGATGACGTCGACGTCGTGGAACAGCGCGGCCGCCTGGTTGCGGAAGTGCGCGGTCCATCGCTGTGCGTCGAGGTACTGGTCGAGGGTCACGGCGAAGGCAGCGGCGAGGCGCTCCTCCACCTCCGGACCGTACCGCTCGTGACCGAACCACCGGCGGTGGACTTGCGCAGCCTGCGCGCTCACGGCATCCGAGATGTGCGGGCTCGGAGCCAGCCAGGGGACGTTCAGGTCGGTCACGCGAGCGCCCGCGTCCGAAAGGGTCGCGAGGGCATTGTCGAACGCCGCAGCGACCCGCGGTTCGATCGGAGCGTTGTCGAGCCACGGGTGAGGAATCCCGACCCGCAATCCGTGCAATGACTCGTCGACGGGACCGTCAACATCTCGTAGCGCCGACCACGGGTCGGCAGGGTCATAGCCGGCGATCTGCCTGTAGACGAGGGCGGCGTCGCCGACCGATCTGGCCAGTGGGCCGACCGTGTCGTGTGACCCGGCGAGCGGGAACACGCCGGTGAGCGGGACACGGCCGTGGGTCACTTTGAGCCCGACGACTGCGCACATCGCCGCGGGAACCCTGACGGACCCTCCGGTGTCGGTGCCGATCCCAACCGGGGTGAGGCTCGCCGCGACCGCAACGGCGGAACCTCCCGACGACCCTCCCGGCGACGTGTCCAGGTCCCAGGGGTTGCGAACCGGACCGAACCAGTGATTCTCGCTGGAGAACCCATAGGCGAACTCGTGAAGGCCGGTTCGCCCGACGATCACCGCGCCGGCCGCTTCGAGACGGTCCACGATGGTCGCCGAACGGGCGGGGATCTCGCGGTAGAAGCCGGAACCGCACGTGGTGGGCAGCCCCTCCTGATCGATGAGATCCTTGAGCGCGACCGGCACGCCGGCGAGGGGACCCGGGTCGACCCCTTTGGCGACCTCGGCGTCGATCACCGCAGCTCGTTCGAGGGCCCCGCCGCGATCGATGAGCGTGTAGGCGTTGTGCGGTGAGGCCTCGCTGCGATCGAGTGCCTCCGAGACGGCGTCCACCGCGCTGCGCTCGCCGCTTCGAACCTGTTGAGCGATAGTCCCCGCCGTCACCATTCGATGTCGAGGGTGTCGGGGAAGATCGAGATCCACGGGATCCCTGGGGGAACGGTGAGAACGGACCCGTCCGGGCGTGCCAACTGGAACGTCTCGTCGATCGAATCGCGCGACCAGGTGCCTTCCTCGTACTCGCCGCCGTGGAACACCACGACCTTGCCCGACCCGACCGTTTCCATGGCGGGCACGGCGGTGCCGGTCGACGGGGGGTGAGCGGTGTAGCGGTGCGCGAAGATCACGACGAGTGTGTCGGCGGAGATCTGGCCGGTGGTGCCGTCCTCGGCGACCCATTCGTGCGGTTTGCCGTCGGAGGTGCGGGTGTAGCGCTCGCCGTCCCACGTCCACACCGTCCGGGGCGACCAGTAGAGGGTGATCTTGTCAGAGGTGCCGTCAGGCTGGAGCGGGCCCCACTCGAACAGGTTCGGCGGCGGGTCGTCGGGGTACCCACGGTCGTCGGCGACCTGGCGGAGAGCGGTCGTGTCCCCGTACAGGTTGTGGGGCGCGGCTCGGGACGAGATGCGGAACATGCCGGGGCGAGAGTCGACGATCATCGGGACGTCGTCCTTGCGGATGATGTCGAGCACCCACGATTGGGCGCCGCTGATCGCGAACGTCCCCCCGAGCGGCTTGACGAGTGTCGGGTCGGTTGGACGGCCCGACCGAACGGGACCGAGATACGTCGAGTCGTTGACGTTGAAGAGAGCCATGAACCGGGTGATCCCTTCGACGGGGAGTTCGATGACGGCGTCCGCCTCCTGGATGCCCGACTCGGGTCGAGCGGCAGGGTGATTGTCGATCTTCACGGCGAGGACCCGCCGGTCGATGGTCGTCGGGTCGGTGACGGGCAGACCGTTGAGTGGGGCGAGGACCACCGGTTCGGTTGTCGTCGTTGTCGGCTGGGTGGTGGTCGTCGTGGTGACGGTCGAGGTCGTGGCGGGCTGGGTCGTTGTCGTTGTGGTCGGCTCCGCCTTGCCAGAGCAGGCGGCCAGCAGGGCACACAAAGCACCGACGATGAGGAGGTGGCGCATGAGGGCCGCGAGTGTAGTGACGGCACTCGCTAGTGAGGCTCGCTGCGCGAGCAGTCTTCAGTCTCCAATCGTGAGCCAACAGCCAGCAGCTCACAGTCGACAGCCAGAACGCGACCTTGATCACCATGAGAGCACAGGCGTTGTGTTTCCTCCCCTCGCGAGCGCAGCGAGTGTTGGGGGAGGTGGACTCGACGCAGCCGAGGACGGAGGGGGCGGTGCCCACCAACGTTGCTGGCTTACGGTCCCCTACCCCAGCGGCTTCGCCACTGCGGTACTTTCCCCCCAACGCTCGACCCTGCGGCCTCGCTGGGGGGACCAACGGGCTCGCCTGCGCGAGTGGTCTTCAGTCTTCAATCGTGAGCCAACAGCCAACAGCTCACAGTCGACAGCCAGAACGCGCTCTGGGTCGGCTCGAGACCGCGGGGCCTCTGTTTCCTCCCCTCGCGAGCGAAGCGAGTGTTGGGGGAGGTGGCCGAGGCGAAGCCGAGGACGGAGGGGGTCGTTCTCAGCAACGTTGCTGGCTTACGGCCCCCCTACCCCAGCGGCTTTGCCGCTGCGGTACTTTCCCCCCAACGCTCGGCCCTGCGGCCTCGCTGGGGGGACCAACAAACCCGACGCTCAAGTCATCAGTCGTGAGCCAACAGCCAACAGCTCACAGTCGACAGCCAGAACGCGCTCTGGGTCGGCTCGAGACCGCAGGGCGACCTTCTTACCGAGAACTGAGAACTGAGAACCGAGAGCTGCGGGCGGAGCTTCTCCTACAGCAGTGGCATCACCTCGGTGGCTATGCGCTCGAGCACCTCGATCTGACGGCCGTGGCTCATGGCCGGGAACACCGATCGAGCGACGAACCGGATCGGCGCGCCGATCCTGTTCTGCAGGTCTTGGAGGCGACCCGCGATGAGTTCCCCCGGTCCGACGAGCGCTGTGGCGCGAAGCTGCGCCTCGGTTGCCGGGTCCAACGGTGGTGGAGCCGGGATCGGGCCGCTCCGAGTCGCAGAAGAGGCCATGTCCTGGTACTTCCAGCGCATCAGGTGGACATGGTCTCGAATCTCGGCCCAACCCTGTTCGACGTCGTCGCTCGGGTAGATGACGTCGTAGTGGGCCCAGGTGAACGCGTCGGGGTCGCGACCGTGGGCCTCCATCTCGGCGCGGGCGATGCGAACCTGTGTCTCGAACCGGTCGGCCGGTGCATTCGAGAAGATCCCGTCGGCGAGTCGTGCGGCACGCTTGATGGCGGCGTCTGCGCCGCCTCCGATCCAGATGGGGATGGGGTGGGTGGGTGTTGGACGGACCGCGACCTCAGGCAAGTCGTAGACGCGGCCCTGGTGGCGAAACGGCTCGCCGGACCACGCCTTGGGGAGGATGTCGAGGATCTCGTCCATGGCTCTGCCTCTGGTATGCAGATCGGCACCGAGCCCGGAGAACTCCACGGGCGACCAGCCGAGACCGAGGCCAAGGGTGAGTCGACCCCCTGCGATCAGATCCACGACGGCGGCGTCCTCCGCGAGACGGAGCGGATGGTGGAGCGGGGCGAGGATCACACCGGTACCGACTCCGATGGTCGACGTTCGAGCCGCCATCGCCGCCGCCAGCGGCAGCAGCGAGGGCGCGTACCCGTCGTCGACGAAGTGGTGTTCGGTGGTCCAGATCGACGAGTACCCGAAGCGTTCGGCTTCCGCGGCGAGCTGGAGCGACTCACGGTAGAGGTCCTCCCAAGTGCGACCGTCGCCAGGGGCGCGCTGACAAGAAACCAGACCAATGCCGAGATCACTCACCGCAACCAACTCCTCCTTGAATCGAGTTGACCGTACCGCCCGGCCCCTCGAGGAACCCCCACAAGGCGCCCGGGGCAGGAACCGTCACGCTGTAGTAGTCACCGAACTCGTCGGATGTGATGTCGACGGCGTCCCCGTACGCGTCGCGCAGGTCTTGGGCAGTCGACCCGAGACCGATCCCCTCGGCCGTCGTGAGCCCCCAGAAGTCGAAGTCGTAGAGCACGTAGCTGTAGAAGAACAAGTGCTTGATTCCGAAGGCGGCCCACGGTGTCGCCGCATCGGTGTACACGGTGGTCAGGTTGGACCACTCGACGACCCGGATCTCGGTTCCTGGGCAGGGTCCGTAGACCTGGTTGCCCTGATCGTCGGTTGGGGGCACCCACCCCGTGTCGGAGACGGGTTCGCCCAGGTATCCCACGAGTGTGGTGATCGCCGACTCGGGATCGGTGCCGAACGGGATCCCGTCGATGTTCTCCGGTCCGAGAATCAGCACGTCCGACGGGGGAATCGTGGTCGTCGTGGGAGTCGTGGTGGTGGTTGTGGAGGAGGAGGTCGTTGTTGTCGTTTCTGTTGTCGTGGTGGAGGACGAGGAGGTCGTCGACGGCGCGGTCGTGGTGGTCGCACCGGCTGACGCAGTGGTGGTCGTCGTGTCGGAAGTCTGGTTCACGAGCGCCAAGAGGCCCACGGCGACAAACACGAGTGCCACAGCTCCGGCGAGGATGGCGAGGATGCGCCGCTGGACGTCGGTCACGGGATCATCCTCGGATCGGGCCAGTACCGGGCGACGACGACTCGCCGCAGGTTCTCGATTGGCACGGGTCCGATCTGGCGGCTGTCACCAGCCGAGAGTGAGCGGGCGTCTCCCAGAACGATCGCCTCATTCGGATCGAGATCCCAGGAGGCGTCTGGACCGGTGGGGTCGGTCGTCCATGGTTCATCCAGCGGGGCACCGTCGGTGAGCACGCGACCGTCAGTGATCTCGACGTGTTCGCCAGGGAGCCCGATGACCCGCTTCACCATCCAGAAGTCCGGCCGGGACGGATGTTCGAACACGACGATGTCGCTCCGGGACGGCTCGCGTTCCCAGGTCAGAATCCGGTCACCCGGTCGTAGGACGGGGACCATCGACGCTTCGGAGATCTCGAAGCGGGCGAGCCCACGGTATGCGCGCCGCGCAGCAACACCGCCGGCAGCGGCGGCCACGAGCGTGGCGAAGGTGCGGGGCCATCTCATGTTCGTTCAGGATGAGTGTATCGTCGGATGCGACCACCCTGTCAGGAGGCAACCATGGATCTGTTCGGTCCCATCCGCACCGCGCACGCACACTGTGACTTGTTCTGTGGCGTCTACGACCCCGCACAAGCCAAGATCGAAGCGGCGTCCGTGCTCGAGATCACCACCAAATACCTCGCGTCAGAAGACCCCGTTTTCAAGGCTCGTGCGCTGTATCTGAGAGAGGAGCGCGCCGAGCTGGCCAAGCATCATCTCATGGTGCTGTGGGCCGACTTCTTCGCACCGGAGCACGCCGAGCAGTTCCCGCAGCTTCACGACCTGTTCTGGAGGGCCATCAAGCAGGCGGGCATTGCCAAGAAGACGGTCGATCCGGAGGACGGCCGCAAGCTGCTCGAGCTGATCGACGAGATCTCGGTCATCTTCTGGAAGACCGACAAGGCCAAGAAGATGGGTGTGTACCCGCCGGCCTGAGCTGGTTCACTGTGAGAGAGGGGCGGTCCCGGAAGGGGCCGCTCCGTTCGCGCCCGGGCCAGATCCCGTTCTTGCGTGAGTTGGGGGCACACTGTCGACCGTTCTCACGCAAGAACGGGGGGAGGGGAGCTAGAGCTCCTCGAGCTTGGTGAACAGCGGGGTGATCTCGCCCAATCGAGTCCCGGCCGGTACGTCCGGTCGGCGCCATACCCCACCGCCGGATTCGAGACCGAGCATCTCTCGGAGCCGGTCCGCCGTGAACGGTGTGTACGGGGAGAACCCGACGCCGAGACCGGCGATCGCCGACAGCGCGACGGACAGGATCGTTCCGGCTCTGGCCGGGTCGTCCTTGAGGACCTTCCACGGTTCCTGCGCGTTGAGGTAGCCGTTGACCGCTTGGGCGCCCTGCATCGCGGCACGCAGCCCTGCCCGCAGCTCCACCCGCTCGATCAGATCGGCCTCTTCGGTGAGGAGCCCGTCGATCGTGTCTAGCAGGTCCCCATCCTCGGAGGACAGGTCACCCTGGTTCGGGATGAAGCCATCGAAGCTGCGCGCCGTCAGGGTGAGCACCCGGTTGACGAGGTTGCCCCAGGTTGCCACCAGCTCCTCGTTGATTCTGCGCACGATCTCGTCGTCTGACAGGTCGGTGTCGTTCTGTTCCGGCAGTGATGCCGCGATGGCGTAGCGGAGCGCGTCCGGTTCAAGACGCTCCGCGTACCACGAGATCGACCTGCCGACACCGCGACTCGCCGATCCTTTCTCACCTTTGAACGTGATGAACTGGTTCGCCGGGACGTCGGTGGGGAGGTTGAGGCCCTCGTAGCCCATCAGCTGACAGGGCCAGATCACGGCATGGAACACAACGTTGTCCTTGCCGATGAAGTAGTACGACTCGGCTTCAGGATCTTCCCACCATGCTTTCCAAGCGTCGGGTGTGCCTTGGATCTGGGCCCACTCCTTTGCGGCTGACAAATAGCCGATCACCGCCTCGAACCACACATAGATCCGCTTGCCTTCGCCGAGGTCGGCGAACTCCGGCGGCAGGGGGATACCCCAGGTGAGGTCACGCGTGATCGCCCTGTCGAGGAGCCCTTCCTTGGTGAAGCCGATCGCCATGTTCTGCACGTGGCGGCGCCACCCCTCTCTCGACTCGAGCCACTCGAGGAGGCGATCCTGGAACACGGAGAGCCGCAGGAAGTAATGCTCGGTATCCCGCATGACCGGCTTCGCACCCGAGATGCGGCTCTTCGGGTCGATCAGGTCCTCCGGGTCGAGCTGACGCCCACAGTCGTCGCACTGGTCGCCCCTTGCACTCGCATAGCCGCAGAACGGGCAGGTGCCCTCCACGTACCGGTCCGGCAGGAATCGGCCGGCATCCTCGTCATAGAACTGGCTCGACGGCTTCGTGACGATGAAACCGTGCTCATGGAGCCTTCGGAACACGTCCCAGGTGACCTCGCGGTGATTGTCGGTACCCGTGGTCGTGTACAGGTCCCACGAGATGCCGAGTGCCTCCCAGTTGGCGAGGAACTCGGCGTGGTATCGGTCGACGATCACCTGGGGTTCGACACCCTCCTGGTCGGCCCTGACGGTGATCGGGGTTCCGTGGACGTCGCTGCCGGACACCATCAACACGTCGTTGCCCGCGAGGCGGTGGTAGCGGGCGAAGATGTCAGCGGGCAGATAGGCGCCAGAGAGGTGCCCAAGATGGCGTGAACCGCTGGCGTAAGGCCACGCGACGGCAACGAGAATGTGGCGTTTCATCGGCGCGGAGGCTACCAGGCGGTGTCCGCTCGCCCGGATGGATATGCGCTCTGCCGGGATTGTCGGCGTGGTGGGCCACCGGAGAACGTGAACTGCGGAGGTGCCTGCTGTGGGCGGTCGTGAGCGGGCTACGTTGCTGGGAACGACCCCCTCCGTCCTCGGCTCCGCCGAGTCCACCTCCCCCAACACTCGCTTCGCTCGCGAGGGGAGGAAACAGGAACCGCCCCTTCCGTCCTCGGCTCCGCCGAGTCCACCTCCCCCAACACTCGCTTCGCTCGCGGGGGAGGAAACGGGAACGGCCTCCGCCGTTTTCGGTTCTCAGTTCTGGGTTCTCGGTAGGAAGCTCGCCCTGGCGAGCCGATCCACGGCGCTTTCTGGCTGGAGACTGGAGGAATCGGGGCGCACCACGGCCTGCGGCTAGGGGCTCGAGGCGGCCACACCCCGGGAGGCCATCCAACGGAAGAGACCCGACCCGACGACGAAGACCATCGCGCTGAACAAGATCAGGCGGGTCGACATGGGAACGATGAGTATCGCCGCGATGAACTGCGCGATGATCGACGCATACAGGAGCCTCGCCACGAACAGCCGGTTGCGGTGTGAGATGAACCAGGCGCCGAACGGCGCGCCGATCACCACGATGGGGACGCACACCCACCAGTAGTTCCAGGCCTCGGTTGCCATGCCTCCACCGGCGAGGGTCTTCCAAGTGAACCCCACGGCGGCGTTCAGCCCCATCAACACAACCGAGGTCGGGGTCGCGACGGACTCGTTGATCCGCAGCCGTAGCACGAGCAGAGAGAAGGTTGTGATGTCGAGACCGCTTCCCGTGATCGACGACACCAACCCGCCCACGACGCCTGTGAGGATGAGCAGCACGACATGGCGTGACGCGAAGTCGCGGATCTCGTGGCGGACCTCGCGATTGTGATAGCGGTTGATCAGCCAAAGGGCAACGGCGAACGCCAACCATGTGCTGGTGAAGAGCATCTTGGCGTAGGAAGGCGGGAGACGGCCGGCGATCCACTTCAGACCGACGATCACACCCACTGTTCCTCCCACGCTCGACCACACCAGGGCGTGTCGTTCAACCGGTATCCGGGTGTAGAGGATCGTCACCGCGGCGGCGCACATCCCTACCGTCTGGATCATCAGCGAGAAGTCACGGGCAGTGGCCGGGTTGATGTTGAAGAGCAGTGTCATCACGGGGAAAGCGACCGCGCCGCCGCCTTCACTCGTGGCCCCGGCGATGAACGATCCGAAGACCATGGTCACCGACATGAACCAGCCCTTGACGAACAGCACCCAGCGGTCTCCGATGGTCATGGCGCCGATCCACGCCCCCCATACGACCACTGCGGTCAGGCCGACCGAGATCCACGCGGAGCGGCGGCGTGTCAGGTGTGGCACAAGCGGATCCTATCGGCGCGAAACGACCCGAAGTCGGCTAGACGCCGTGCGGTTCCACCGGTCGCGTGGGTTCGGCCCGGTCGACGATGACCACCCCGACGAGGATCAATCCGGCGGCGAGTCCGATGATCAGGTTGAGCTGCTCCGCCAGCAGCAATGCTCCCGCGGCGAGGCTCACCAGGGGCACGAGATACCCGACGAGTGACGCTCGGGTTGCCGTGGTGTGGCGGACGACCCACAAGAACCCGAGGTACGGCAGCACGGTGCCGAGCGTTGCCATGTAGGCGAGGAGGCTCCACGACGTAGGGGTGATCGACGCAAGGGGTGTGCTGCCGAACAACGGCCAGATGATGAGCACCCCCACCGCACAGGCGACGAACTGGGGTCCCGCCAGTTCCATCACCGGGTAGCGCTGCGCGTACACCCTGCTGAGCACACCGCCCAGTGACGCAAGCAGGATGCCGACCGCCGACCACGCGACACCTACGATGATGCTTCCCCCGGTGAACCCGGCTTCGCCCGTTGCGATCAGCACGGCGACACCGGCGAATGCCACTCCCGA
This sequence comes from uncultured bacterium, assembly GCA_963827865.1. Lineage (GTDB taxonomy): Bacteria > Actinomycetota > Acidimicrobiia > Spongiisociales > UBA4744 > CAYLHS01. The sequence continues at coordinate 242,575 of CAWHCO010000006.1, forward strand.
GCCGGCGAGTTTGCGCAACGTGAACCGCTCCTCCACAAGGACGAAGTGGGCCCAGACCGTGGTGACGACGGGGATGAGCGCGATCAGCAACCCACCGAGGCCGGCCGATATGTGCTCGAGTGCGACAGTGAAAAAGACCGTCGGTGCCGACATGTTGGCGGTCCCGACGATCAGGCCGGCGAGCCATACTCCACGGTCTGTCGTCAGGCGGCGACGCCACCAGAGCCATCCGACCAAGATGGCCGCCGCTGCGACGAAGCGAATCGGCATGAGGGTGAAGGGGTCGACGCCGTGTAGCAGCAGGCTGCGGGTCGCCACGCTCCCCGTACCCCACCCGAAGGCGGCGAGGAGCAGCACCATCCAGAGTCTCCTGTCTGCCATCGGTGTGAGGCTAGGGCAGTGTTGGTCCCCCCAAGGAGCCCGCAGGGCGACGTTGGGGGGAAAGTACCGCATAAGCCGTCTGGGGTAGGGGGGTGGTGCGCGGGCTACGTTGGTGGGAACGGCCCCCTCCGTCCTCGGCTTCGCCTCGGCCACCTCCCCCAACACTCGCTTCGCTCGCGGGGGAGGAAACGGGTGGTCAGCGCAGCGGGCGTCTATCGCCCGCGGGTTCCCCAGCGGCGGACGAGGTAGAGCCAGAGTGGCCCGGGGTCGCGCTGCTCGATCGGGGGTTCCGGTACGGGTTCGGGCTCCGGCGCCGGTTCCGGCGGCGGCTGCTCGGCAGTCTCGAGTTGCGTCCGCAGATCACGGACTCGCTCCTTCAGGAAGTGCGCCTCGGTCTCGGCCTTGGCGGCCCGCTCTCGCGCATCTGCGAGTTGCTGGCCCGCCTCGTGCAGGTTCCCCAATTGGTTGAGGAGGCGGCGCCACTCATCGATGGGTACGAGCATCGAGCCTTCCGGGACCGGTGGCGTGGGAGGCTGCGCCGCGGACACGCCACCGTCGCGAGGAGCCGGAGGCCCTTCGCCCGGATGTGTCGCCTGGGCAGGCGGCTCCTCGGCCGGTCGCTTCTTCTGTTTCGGTGGTTCGGCGGGCCGTTTCTTCTGTTTCTGTTTCTGCTTCTGTTTCTGCTTCTGTTTCTGCTTCGATGCTTCGGCTTCGGCGCGGGACCGAGCCCGCTCCACGACCTCGGACCTGAGCACCACGCGCTCGTCGTCCACGAGTCTCGAACCAATCTTCTGTTTGCGAGCCCAGTTGCGGATCGTCTTGGCAGAAAGGCCGGTGATTTCGGCCGCGATGTCGAGTGTCACCCAGCTCCGTGGGGGCGGGGGAGCGGACGGGCTCTGCCAGACGAAGGCCGGATCCATGCCCAGGGAGCCTAGTTGGGTGCAGGGCACCAATTAGGCGTGTCTCGTACCTTGTACCTTGTACCTCGTGCCGTGCGCAGCCTGAACGGGTTCGACAGGCTCTGGCTGTCAGCTGTTTGCTGTTGGCTGTCAACTGTTTACTAATGACTGAAGACTGATGGCTGACTCCCCGGTGCCCTAGGATGCCGATATGCCGTCAGAGTCGGAGGTTCGAGAACTCGTGCGCGCAGCCGTCGAGGCACTCCAGCCCGTATCTGAGAGCGGGTCTCGACCGGACGCCGCCTCGGACTCCATCGCTGTCGGGGCCGACCACGGAGGCTACCCGATGAAGGAGAAGATCGCCTTCCACCTCCGGGAGCGCGGCTTCGACGTACATGACTGCGGCACCGGCAGCGGCGACTCGGTCGACTACCCCGAGTTCGCCCACGCCGTCGCCCGGCTCGTCGCCGACGGGACGTGCCGGTTGGGGATCATCGTCGACGGGGCGGGAATCGGCTCTTGCATGGTCGCCAACAAGGTCCCGGGGGTGCGAGCTGCCCTTTGCTACGACCTGTCGTCTGCTCGCAACAGCCGTGAGCACAACCACGCTAATGTCCTCACTCTGGGCGCCGGGCTGATCGGCACGAACCTCGCGCTCCAAATCGTCGACGAGTGGCTCGCCACCGACTGGGCCGGCGGACGACACGAACGACGGGTCGGGATGATCGACGAGATCGATCGCAGGTATCGCACATGACCAACGAGCAACTGATCGAGATCATCACCAAGCAGGTCCTCCAGCAGCTCACCACCCACGAGGACGACTGCAACGGCGCCTGCGCGTACCACAGCCCCGATCAGGTCCGCGAGGTCGTCGCCACCGGAGCCAACCGGGTGTCCTATCGGGGGTCGGGCGCCGACGTACCCCGGGACCTCGCCCGCTACATCGATCACACGCTCCTCAAGCCCGACGCGACGTCGGCCGACATCGACCGGCTGTGCACGGAGGCGTCCGAGTACGGGTTCGCCGCCGTGTGTGTCAACCCCTACTGGGTCAAGCGGTGCGCGAAGAACCTACGCGGCACATCGGTCAAGATCGCATCCGTTATCGGCTTCCCGCTCGGCGCTACGCCATCGGAGATCAAGGCGTTCGAAGCGCGCAGAGTCATCCGGGACGGCGCAACAGAAATCGACATGGTGATCAACATCGGGGCGCTCCGCTCGGGCGACTACGACCTCGTTCGCGACGACATCGCCAAGGTGTCGGACGCATGCCACGAGTCGGGTGCGCTGAACAAGGTGATCATCGAGGCGGCTCTGTTGACCGACGAGGAGAAGGTCATCGCCTCGGCGCTCGCGAGGGAAGGCAGAGCCGACTACGTGAAGACATCCACCGGGTTCGCGTCGAGTGGAGCGACGGTCCACGACGTGCTCCTCATGAGAGAGACCGTCGGGCCCAAGATGGGTGTGAAAGCGGCCGGCGGTATCCACACCGCCGAGGATGTTCGGGATATGGTGGCCGCCGGTGCGACGAGGATCGGCGCGTCGGCAGGCGTACAGATCGTGACGGGAGAGTGATCCGGTGAGTGACGTCGAACTGAGGAGCTACGCATTCCTGGACAGTCTCCAGCCCCAGTACGCCGCGTTCCTCGGAACCGTCGCTCAGGGGTTCCTGCCACTCGCCGGAGACGCGTCGCTGTACATCGAGATCTCCCCCGGCATCGAGATCAACCGTCTCACCGACGTGGCGTTGAAGTCGACGAGGGTCAAGCCCGGCATGCAGGTTGTCGAGCGGTACTACGGCGTGCTCGAGATTCACTCGCCAGAGCAGGCGGAGACCCGTGCCGCGGGAGCGGCGATCCTCCACGATCTGGGCCTCGCGGAGACCGACCGTCTCAAGCCGAAGATCCTGTCGAGTCAGATCATCCGGCGGATCGACGACCACCAGGCGCAGCTCATCAACCGAACCCGGCATGGACAGATGATCATCCCGGGCCAGACCCTCTACGTGATGGAGGTCGAGCCGGCGGCGTACGCGCCACTTGCCGCCAACGAAGCGGAGAAAGCAGCGGACATCAATGTGCTCGAGGTTCGGGCGTTCGGTTCGATGGGCCGTATCTACCTCGGTGGTGAGGAACGGGACATCGACGTCGGGTGGCGTGCGGCGATAGCCGCCATCGAAGGTGTCGAAGGACGAGAAACGAAGTAGAAGAGAGGAGACAGCCGATGGCTGAAGCGTTGGGGATGATCGAGGCTCGTGGTTTCGCGGCGATGGTCGAAGCGGCCGACGCGATGGTGAAGGCTGCCAAGGTCGAGCTGGTGAGCTACGAGAAGACCGGTGGCGGCTACGTCACGGCGATCGTTCGTGGAGACGTGGCGGCCGTCAAGGCCGCGATCGAAGCAGGCGTACGGAACGCGGAGAAGGTCGGCGAAGTCATCGCGACTCACGTCATCGCCCGCCCGCACACGAACGTCGACCTGGTGCTGCCCCTTGGCCGCGCCGAGGAGGCACAGGCCGAAACCTCCTGAGAGGAGACGACATGCTCCTAGCGCGAGTCGCCGGGACGCTCGTCGCCACCAGAAAGGAGCCCAGCATGTCCGGGCTCAAGTTCCTGGTGCTGCGACAGCTCGATGTCGACGACACCGAGACGGGCGGCTACGTCGTCGCAGCCGACGCCGTCGGTGCCGGCGTCGGCGAGATCGTCCTCTACGCGACGGGCAGCTCGGCACGCCAAACCGAACTCACCAACAACCGACCCTGTGACGCGGTCGTCATGGCGATTGTCGACACCTGGGAGGTCGGCGGGGAAGAGAAGTACCACAAGTGATCGATCAGGCCGAGATCCAAGAGATCATCGAGCGGGTCCGGAAGAAGCTCGGCGAGGCCGGCGAGTCCGTCGGCGCGGGGCTACGTGGCAGCACGGCTCTGGAAGCGATCGCTCCGGCCGACCTTGGCGAAGGCATCTATCCGACCGTCGATGAAGCAGTCGCCGCAGCCAGACGGGCGTTCGAAGCGTACCGGTCGGTTGGACTCGAGGGTCGCAAGACGATCATCAGCGCCGTGCGCGCCTCGATGCTCCAGCACGGAGAACAGCTCGCCGAGATGGCCCACGCCGAGACGGGACTCGGTCGAGTCGAGGACAAGATCGTCAAGAACCGGATCGTCACGACGAAGGCACCCGGCCCCGAGGATCTTGAGCTGGAGGCAGCCACAGGCGATCTCGGCATGGTCGTCACCGAGTTCGCCCCCTACGGGGTGATCGGGTCGATCACCCCCACGACGAACCCGACGTCGACCATCATCAACAACACCATCTCGATCGTCTCGGCGGGCAACGCGCTCGTCTTCAACGTGCACCCGAGCGCCAAGCGCGTCTCGGCCGAAAACGTCCGACTCATCAACAGGGCGATCGTCGCCGCTGGTGGCCCACCCGACCTGGTCGCCGCCATCCCCAACCCGACGATCGCCTCGGCGAAAGAGCTGATGGTGCACCCGGACGTCCCGGTGCTGCTCGTGACCGGAGGCGGGGGAGTGGTCAAAGAGGCGATGCGCACCGACAAACGCGTCGTTGCCGCTGGGCCGGGCAACCCTCCGACCGTTGTCGACCAGACCGCCGACCTCGACAAGGCCGCCCGCGACATCGTGCTCGGAGCGTCGTTCGACAACAACATCGTCTGCATCGACGAGAAGACGGTGATCGCCATCGACACCATCGCCGACTCGCTGGTCAGGAAGATGGCGGACCAGGGCGCCTACGTCCTGAAGGGGCACGAGCTACGCCGGATAGAACGGGTCGTGTTCTCCGAGCTGGGACCACCGAACAAACCCGGGGTCATCAACAAAGAGTGGATCGGCAAGAACGCAGGGGCGATTCTCGCCGAGATCGGCGTGCAGGTGGGCCCGGAAGTCCGTTTGGCCGTGGCCGAGGTCGCGATAGAACACAGCCTGGTGTGGACCGAGCAGATGTTGCCGGTGCTGCCGGTCGTCCGGGTTCCGGACGTCGACCGGGCGATCGATCTTGCGGTGCGGTCCGAACATCGTTTCCGCCACACTGCATCGATCCACTCGACCAACGTTGAAACCATCACCCGCATGGCCAGAGCGATGGACTGCTCGATCTTCGTGGCGAACGGTCCCCACTACGCGGGACTGGGAGAAGGCGGTGAAGGGTTCGCATCCTTCTCGATCGCCAGCCCGACCGGCGACGGGCTGACTCGACCCCGGACCTTCTCTCGTGAACGGCGCATCACCGTTGTCGGTGCACTGAGGATCGTGTGATGCGGCCGGCGCTCGCGTTGCTCGAGTTCGACTCGATCGCCCGTGGAATCGAGGCAGGCGACCAGATGGTCAAGCGTGCGCCCGTCGAAGTGCTCCGCGCAGGAACGGTCCAGCCCGGCAAGTACCTCGTGCTGATCGCCGGCGAGGTCGGCGACGTCGAGGAGGCTGTCGACGCAGGCAAGGCGATCGCCACGCTGATCGATCTGGTCCTGCTCCCGGATATCCATCCGGATGTGACCGCCGCCGTCCGAGGTGCTCGCAGGGCGGGTGAGGGCGAGGCGCTGGGGGTCATCGAGACTCGGACCGTCGCCGCCGTCATCCAGGCAGCCGACGCGGGCGTCAAGGGAGCGAAGGTGACGCTCCAGGAGATCCGCCTCGCCGACGGCCTCGGCGGCAAGGGCTACCTGCTGTTCCAAGGTCCCGTGGCCGAGGTGGAGGCCGCAGTCGAGATCGGCTCGGCGAGCGTTCCGGAGCGGGTGATCTCCGTGGTCATCCCGCAGCTCCACCCGGAGATGGGCGACAACCTGTCGGCCGACGGGCGGTTCTCCGAACGGGTCGGCGAGGAGTAGCGGTGCAACTCGGGCGTGTCGTCGGAACGGTCGTGGCCACGGTCAAGACGCCAGGGCTGGAAGGCGTCAAGTTCCTCATCGTCCAGCCACTGGACCGCCGCCAAGAGCCGAACGGGAGGCCGGTGGTCGCCGCAGACGGGGTGCACATGGCCGGACCGGGCGAACTCGTGTACATCGTCGGGTCCCGAGAGGCCGCCCAGGCACTGCCGAACACGTTCGTACCCGTGGACCATGCGATCGTCGGGATCGTCGACCAGGTGAGCTCGTGAAGGTCGGGACCGTGGTCGGTACGGTCGTCTCGACGATCAGCTCGCCGGTGTTCGACGGCCGGAAGCTGCTCCTCTGTGACCTCCTCGACGCGGATGGCAACCCGGAAGGCGGGTACCTGATCGCCGTGGATGTCGTCGATGCAGGCGTCGGGGAGAAAGTACTCATCCTCGACGAAGGCAATTCCGCACGCCAGATCGTCGGTTTGGACACGGCCCCGATCAGGGCCGTCGTGGTGGGAATCGTTGACGAGACAACGATGGACAGCTGACAAGCGACAGCCGACAGCTGACAGCTAACAGCCAACGGCCAACAGCCTCTGGCACCTCCCCAGTCGGGTCCTTGCTGTTCGCCGTGAGCCGTCCCCCCCAGCGTTGAGCGTTGGGCTTGTTGGTCCCCCCCAGGAGCCCGGGGGGCGACGTTGGGGGAAAGTACGCATAAGCCGTCTGGGGTAGGGGGGCGGTGCGCGGGCTCTGTTGGTGGGAACGGACCCATCCGTCCTCGGCTTTCAGCCGAGTCCACCTCCCCCAACACTCGCTTCGCTCGCGGGGGAGGAGACAGATCCGCACCCCCCAACACTCGGCCTTCGGCCCAGGGGAGGAAACGCGAGCTCAGGTCTTGACAAAGCGACACCAACATGACATCATCATGACATCACAAGGAGGAAGGTAATGATGTCAATGGCGGAGAGCTACTCGAGGGCGATGAAGGCGGAGATCGAGCGCAAGGTGGCGGCACAGGTCGTGATCGACTACGTTCCTGGTACTCATCGTCGTGATGAGCGCAAGGTCAAGACGGCTGGAGGACGCCGCGCAGCATGACACGGGACGAGCAGAACACGCTCAGTGACGTCACAGTGACATCGCGATGAAGACATTCTTCGTCGTGTGGATCGGACAGCTGGTATCGATCGTCGGATCGAGTCTGACCGGGTTTGCCCTCTCGATCTGGGTCTATCAGCAGTCGGGTTCGGTGACGTTGCTCGCCCTCGTGATGCTGGCGGCCACGGTTCCCGGCATCATCGTCGCCCCGTTCGCGGGTGCGCTCGTCGACCGGTGGGATCGGCGTCTGACGATGATGGGTGGCGACGGTGCGGCGGGCATCGCAACCGGTGTCGTCGCTCTTCTGCTCTTCCTGGGTGACCTCCACCTGGCATGGGTGTTCGTGCTGGTCATCGTTGGCTCCATCGGCAACTCGTTCCAGGAGCCGGCGTGGACGGCGTCGATCCCGATGCTCGTTCCGAAACAGCACCTCGGCCGTGCCAACGGGCTCGCGCAGACGGGCCAGGCCGTGGGGCAGCTCTTGGCCCCGGCGATCGCCGGGGCCCTGCTGACGCTCTTCGGGCTCAAGGCAGTTCTGCTGATCGACTTCGTCACGTTCCTGTTCGCAGTATCCACCGTCGCGCTCGTTCGCATCCCCAGTCCGAAACGCTCGACCGCCGTCGAGTCGCTGAGGACGGAAGCCGGCGACGGCTGGCGTTTCGTGAAGGAACGTCCTGGGCTGTTGGGACTTCTCGTTGTCATGGCAACTCTCAACTTCGAGTTCGGCTTTGCCAACGTCCTGTTCATCCCTCTGTTCCTCAGCTTCACGAACGAGCTCGTGTTCGGGTCGGTGATGTCGATCGCGGGCATGGGCATGCTCGTCGGTACCGTCGTCATGAGCACGTGGGGTGGCCCAAAGAAGCGGGTCCGAGGACTGGCGTCACTGCTCTCGGTCGCGGGCCTGGCGACGTGCGTCGTCGGGTTGCGCCCGGCCGTCGTGCCTGCGGCCGCGGGGATGTTCGCACTCATGCTCCTGATCCCTATCGTCAACGGCACGAGCACGACGCTGTGGCAGATGAAGGTCGATCTCGATATGCAGGGACGGGTGTTCGCATTGCGCCGGATGATGGCGCTGATCGCAACCCCCCTCTCCTACCTCCTGGCCGGACCCTTGGCGGACAAGGTGTTCGAGCCACTGATGAGCGGTCCGCTGGTGGACACCGTCGGCAAGGTGATCGGGGTCGGGGAGGGTCGCGGTATCGGGCTGCTGTTCATCGTGATGGGTCTACTGCTCGTGCTGACGATGGCGTTTGCCTACGCCATGCCTCGAATTCGTCATCTGGAAGTCGAGCTGCCCGACGTAGTTACCGAGGCTATCCCCGAAGCGACCACGTCGTGACTGCAGATCCGCCGAGCAGCACCACACCGATGAACGCCAAGAGCGCCTGATCTCCTCCGCAGCGACTCTCGCTGCACAGCAAACCGTCACTCTCCCAACTGCCGATGAGCGATGCCAGCGTGCTCGCCGGTTGCTCGGCCGACACGGTTGTCGTCGTTGTCGTGGGGAACGCCGCGGCCGATGCCGTCGTCGACGTCGTAGTCGTCGAAGCGGTTGTTGTGACAGGTCCGGTCGTCTCGGTCGTTGACGTGCTCGTGGTCGGTGTACCCGTCGTGGTTGGCGCCTGGGTCGGAGTGGTCGTGGGTGGTGGTGGGGCTGTCGTGGTCGACGTAGAGGTTGTTGTCGTCGGGTGCGTGGTCGTTGTCGTCGGTGGGGGAGCGGTGGTCGTGGTCGGTGGTGGGGCCGTGGTGGTCGTGGTGGTGGCTGGAGCGTTCTGTCTCTGGAGGAAGACGTCGGTGGTCCATATCACCGAGTTCTCGTCTATGTAGACGCCGATCCCCGCGTACTGATATACCGGATCCAGGAGGTTCTCACGGTGCGAGGACGACGCCCAGAATGCGTCGAACAGCGCATCACACGAGCCTCCGACACCGACGTTCTCGCCCCACTGCATCCAATCATCGGGGAGGTAGGGCGCGAGGTCGTCCGTCGACGAGTGATAGATGCTGCCGTGCTCGTGCATCGCCTTCGAGTGGGTGCGAGCGTACTCGGTGAGTGTCGAGTTCGTGGTGAGTGTCGGTGTCCTGTTTGCCACTCGTGCGGCGTTGATCTTGGCAAGAAAGCACGTCTCGGCATCAGAGGTCGCATCGGCCAGCGCGGGCTGCGCAACCAAGATGGTTGCGGCCATGGCCCATACGAAGATCAACCCAATTGCTCGGGTTCGGTGCCTAGTGTTCACTCTCTGTGTATCGGCTGACCACTCAGAGTGCTTGAACGAATGTCAGCCCTCGATCGCGTTGATGACGAGCGCACCTGAGATCGCGGGGTCGGCGATCCCGAGATGGTTCACGCCGGGAAGCATCGTCAGGTGGCTGTCGTACCCGGCGTCCTCGAGTTGCTGTTCGAAGTAATGGGAGAACAACGGCGGAACCACCAGGTCCTCCTCGCCATGGAACAGTCGCACGACGAGATCCAGGTTCCGCCCAAGGTAGGTCAGAGGATTACCCAGCCGCCAGGGCTCGGGATCGACATCCGGATCGGTTCCGAAGAACGGGATCATCAGCGGACCGAGAGCATCGGTGTCGTACGGTCCCGCGAGCCCCACCATCCTCGTCGGTAGCGTGTCGTTCATCTCGACGAGACAGTCACCGTCGAAGGTATCGGCGGCGAGCGCGACGAGGGCGGCGATCTGGGCTCCTGCCGAGTAGCCGACGACGACGAGCTGCGAAGGGTCACCCCCGTACTCGGCGCTGTGAGCAGCGGCGAAGCGCACCGCACACGCGGCGTCCTCGAAGGTCATCGGAAACCCGCCACCGTCCAGCAGGAGGCGGTACGGCGCGTTGAACACGACGGTACCCGAGTCGGCGATCGTTCTGGCGAGTGGAGCGATGTCATCCGGGGTGCCGCTGATCCACCCGCCCCCGTGGAACAGGACGACGGTCGGGCCCGTCGATCCGTACACGTCGAGACTCAGGGTCGAGGTGAACGCAACGTGACGGGCGGCGGCGATCGTGGTCGTTGTCGGCGGTGCCGTCGTGGTAGTCGTGGGTGGCACCGTTGTGGTGGTCGTGGTCGTTGGCACGGTGGTGGTGGTCGTGGTCGTCGTCGTTGCGGTCGGGGGCAACGCGGTGGTGCATGCTGCGACCGCCAAGGTGGCGAGGAGCGCGAGTCGTTTCACAGGTGAGCTTCGCTTTGGTCTCTTCGGAGAACGCCCCGGAGAGAAGTCCGCACTCGGCCTCGCGCCACTCGAATGCGATCGCCGATGCCACCACCGAACGTTCCGGCTCGTGGGCCATCTGTTGGCAGTGGGCATACCCATGATGCTAGGGGGACCCCGACTCAAGCCGGTTGCGACGGTACGCTCGGTTCGTGCGCGAGATCGTGATCGAGTGCGGAGACGACCGAACAGTGACGGGACGTCTCCTGGAAGGCGATCGTCTTCCGGCGGTGTTGCTGGCGCATGGAGCCGGGGCCGGACAGGATCACCCGCTGGTCGCCCTCCTCAGAGACGGATTGGCCTCGCACGGCTACCCCGTGGTGACCTTCGAGTACTCCTACATGGCGGAAGGCCGCGGGAGGCCCGATCGCACGCCAGTGCTGATGTCCGTCCATCATGCCGCCCTCGACTGGGTTCGAACGCACCTCACCGAGCGCGTGATCCTCGCAGGCAGGTCGATGGGTGGTCGAATCGCGAGCATGCTCGCAACCGAAGGTGTCCCGGTGGAAGGGTTGGTCTGCTACTCGTACCCGTTGCATGCGCCGGGACGGTACGACAAGCTCCGTGCCGAGCACTTGTGGCGTGTCCAGGTGCCGATGTTGTTCTTCGTCGGTGGACGAGACGGGTTCGCCAGAAAGGACCTGGTCGACGCCTACCTTCGACCCCTTCCCGGAGCGACGGTGGAGATCATCGACGGTGCCGATCACTCGCTCAAGATGCTCAAACGATCGGGTGTGACCACCGAACAGGTCATCGAACGGATCGTCGAGACGAGCGTCGAGTGGATCGGGGGCCTGGGCGAGTGAGGCGAGCGAGGCTCGCTTCGCTCGCGGGGGAGGAAACGGGTGGCGACTTTGCTCGCCGTACTCGGTTCTCGGTTGTCGGTTCTCGGTAGGACACTCGCCCCATAGTCGTTGAACGCGTCCAGGCCGCGTTCCGACTGAAGACTGAAGACTGAAGACTGTCTCCTAGAACTCTTCTTCCAGCGCTTTGATCTTGTTCACTCGCCGGACGTGACGCTCGGCTCTCGAGAACGTGGCGTTCACGAACGCCGCGACGATCTCGTCGGCGAGCGCAGTGCCCACGACCCTGCTTCCTATCGCCAGGACGTTCACGTCGTCATGTTCGACGCACTGATGGGCCGTGTAGGTGTCGTGCGCAAGGCCGGCTCGGATGCCTCGCAGCTTGTTCGCCGCGATCGACGCACCCGCTCCGGATCCGCAGACGACGATGCCCCGTTCCGCAGTTCCGTCCAACACCGCCCTTCCGACTGCCGCTGCGAAGTCCGGGTAGTCGACGGGCTCCTCCGAGTAGGTGCCGACATCGATGATCTCGTGACCGGCTGCTGCCACGCGGCGGGCGATGTGCTGTTTGAGCTGGTAGCCGGCGTGATCCGAACCCACGACGATGCGCATTGATGCCTCTCTTTGGGGGACAGGGTACTCGTACAATGCCAGGATGGATCTCACCGGTGGGGTAGTGCGCAGGGTGTTCGCGTTCCTGATCGCCCTCCTGGTCACGATCGTGGTGGCTCCCCCTGCGGTTGCCGAAACGACGGGTCCGTACCACTCGGTGACTATCGAGCCTGGCGAGGGAGTGACCCTCACGTGGAACGATCACCACTACGCCGGATCACTCGAGGTGACGTCGGCATCTGACGGACTCGTCGTGCTCGACCATGTGGGCATCGACGACTACCTCCTTGGAATCCAAGAGGTGCCGTTCTCATGGCCCATGGAAGCGTTGAAGGCTCAGGTGGTCGCAGCTCGCACATACCTCGCGTGGACGCTGACGCGAGGTCGTGCAGGTGCAGGCGCCACCTACGGCTTCGACATCTGCGCCTCGTCGGCGTGCCAGGTGTACGGCGGTCTGGACCAGGTTGCGACGGACGCCGGGTTGCGGTGGGAGGAGGCCGTCATGAGCACCGCCGGACAGATCCTCGTCTACGACGAAGCGCCGGCCTTCGCAATGTACAGCTCGACCACCGGCGGACGGACGCGCAACTACGAGGACGTGTACGGAGGTCGAGACCCCATTCCGTACCTGAAGGCCGTGCCGTCTCCGGGAGAGGATTCGGCCTTTGCCGACTGGCATTTCGAGGTGCGAAGCGGGGTCCTCGAGGATGTGCTCACCGCCGCGAACGTCGTCGACGGCAGACTCCACACGATCACCGTGCACCAGACCGACGATGGTGGAGGGCCGTGGACGGTCGACATCGAGAGCGACGGGGGAACCACCACCCTGACCACCAACGAGTTCCGCAGTCTCATGAATCGCTGGGGCCCGGACGTCGCGTCGGACGTGTTCCCTGCGACCAGGCACGATGGGAAGGCCTACCCCCAGACGGTCCTCTCGCCCACCTTCGTGATCCATAAGACGTGGCACTTCCCGGACGTGTTCCCGTCGGGACACATCGACATGTATCCGGTCTACGTGTTCGAGGGACACGGATGGGGGCACATGGTGGGGATGAGCCAGTACGGGGCGAAGGCAATGGCGGATGCGGGCGCCAACTACCGCACGATCTTGTCGCACTACTACACCGGGCTCGTTCCCCGGGCCGGCGGTGATCTGCTTCCGCAGACGGTCGTCGTCGGGCTCGGTTGGGGTCAGGGCTCGGTGCACATCGGCGCGGACGGGCCCGTAGACATAGTCGTCGACGGCGATGTCGTCGCCAGTGGAGCGATCGGCTCCTGGGACTTCACCCAAGGGGGCGGCATCATGATGACCCCACCAGAAGGCTTCGGGCTACCGCCGACCATCGGAGAGATCCCCGAACGTCCGACCACGCCGGCAGGGAGAGCGATGCTGGTGTCCGTTGTCGTCACGGCACCGTCGCAGGTGCGGTTGGTCGTGTTCCGGGGCGCTCAGATGGTGCAAGCCACGCCGTGGAAGGCCCGTGATGCAGGGCGAGTCTCCCTCATCTGGGATGGAACGGTCGGTGGGTCGAATGCTCCACCGGGGCCGTATCGACTGATGGTCGAGGCTGTGAATGGCGAGGGGAGGGCGGTTGCCTTCGTGACCGCGCTCGTCAGCAACTGATGGTTCCGTATCGGCCGAGTACCGGTACACTGCTACCCGCATGACCGCACACGACACCACCAGCCAGATCGACTTGGACGTGCTCGAGTCGACGCTCGAATACATCCGACCTGCCCTCCAAGCGGATGGTGGCGATCTGATCTTGCTCGGGGTCGACGAGGGGACCGTCAACCTTCAGCTCGTGGGAGCATGTGGCGGCTGCCCGCTCTCGACGATGACCCTGAAGGCGGGGATCGAACGGATCCTCACCGACCGCGTTCCCGGTGTCGAGGACGTCAACGCCATCTAGCGGCTCGCTGTTCTTGCAGTCGACAGCCAACAGCTGACAGCTGACAGCTGACAGCAAGAAGTGTGGGGTCGCGGACTGGGAATCACGCCATATGTCTCCGTCGCATTCATGGAGCGCTCTGGCTGTGGGCTGTCAGCTACCGGCGGTGACTTGCATGCGGGACGGTTAGACCCCAGACTCCCATCCATGGTCGACTCGCTCACCGAATCGGCCCTCCGAGGTGATCGGCGGGCCCTTGCCCGTCTGATCAGCCTCGTCGAGGACGACCGCCCCGGTGCGTCGGACGTGCTCTCTGAGCTGTTCCCACGAACCGGCGGCTCTTATGTCATCGGGCTGACCGGGGCTCCGGGAGGTGGCAAGTCGACGTTGACGTCGAAGCTGATCACCGACGTTCGCGACGATGGTCACACGGTCGCTGTCCTTGCGGTCGACCCGTCGAGCCCGTTCACCGGGGGAGCAATCCTCGGTGACCGCATCCGGATGCAAGACCACGCCTCCGACGGCGGTGTGTACATCCGGTCCATGGGGAGTCGGGGACATCTCGGAGGTGTATCCGAGGCGACCCCCAAGGGGCTACTGGTCCTCGACGCGGTGGGGTTTCCCTACGTCATCGTCGAGACGGTCGGCGTGGGCCAGGCGGAAGTGGAAATCGTGGAGAGCGCCGACACGACGGTCGTCGTGCTCAACCCCGGGTGGGGCGACAGCGTGCAGGCGAACAAGGCTGGTCTGCTCGAGATCGGGGACCTCTTTGTCGTCAACAAGGCCGACCGGCCCGGCTTGTCGGAAACCATCCGCGATCTGAACCAGATGCTCGACCTTGGCGGCGAACGCCCGTGGAGGCCGCCCGTGCTGGCCACCGTCGCGACGACGGGCGACGGCGTCGACGCCGTGTGGGACGCTATCCGATCACACCGTGCGTTTCTCGAGAGCAATGGTGCGCTCGAAGAGCGAAGGACGGCGAGACTCACCGGTGAGCTCAAGCATGCGCTCGCGTCCGAGCTGGCAAGACGGGCCGACGCAGAGTCGGGTGCCGGTGAGTTCGCGCGCGTGGTCGAGGAGGTCACGGCTCGCCGGCTCGACCCGTGGAGTGCAGCGAGACAGCTCCTCGACCGCTGACCTGCGCTACGCTCAGAGCAAGGTAGGAGGAGGACGGTACATGCAGTTTGTCGAGTACTCGCTTGATGGACCCGTCGGGGTGGTGCGGCTCAATCGGCCGCCCGTCAATGCCCTCTCTGCGGCCCTCGCTTCAGAGCTGTTGGAAGCGTTCACACGCGCGGCCGATCCGTCCATCAGGGCGCTGGTCGTGACGGGCTCACCACACTTCGCCGCAGGGGCCGACATCAAAGAGTTCCAGGCCTCCTTCGGCACCACCGGCATCGCGTCCGAACTCGCAGACGCCGTTCTCGCGCTCGAGGAGCTGGCCAAGCCGACGATCGCCGCCATCCGCGGGTTCGCGCTCGGCGGAGGGTTGGAACTCGCCATGGGCGCCGACTTCCGCTACCTCGCCGCGGACGCCAAAGTCGGCCAGCCGGAGATCCTCCTCGGCATCATTCCCGGGGCAGGCGGGACGCAGCGGCTCACCCGGCTGATAGGCTACCGGGCCGCGCGGGACCTGATCCTCACGGGCAGGCACGTTCCCGCACAGGAGGCCCTCGAGCGGGGGATCGCCGACAAGGTCGTCGACGATGTGTTCGAAGCCGCGATGGAAGACGCCCACCGGTTGGCGTCCGGGCCCACCGTCGCGTACGGCGCCGCCAAGGCGGCACTCAGAGCCGGTCTCGCCCAGGGTCTGGATGTCGAGCGGGAGGAATTCGCGGCCACCTTCGGCAGCGAGGATGCGCGAGAGGGTGTGCAAGCGTTCATCGAGAAACGGCGGGCAGTCTTCCAGGGCAGGTAGGCGTTCTTCATAGTAGGATGACGGACTATGGGAGATCAACGCGATTCCAAAGAGCGGCTGCTCGCGGCCGCATGGGACCTGGCGATTGGGGCGTTCGAGGTAGGCGAGGGGGTGACCAGGACCACACCGCGAGTGTTCGACCAGTTGACCGCGGCCAGGGTGTCGCAACATGCAGGATTGACGACGGGCGCGTTCTACAACCGCTGGCTGGATCGCGACGCGTTCCTCGTGGACTTTCTCGACTATGCATTGGCGGTGACCCGCTCCACGGCGATCGACGAGGTCGTGAATCTGGTCGAGCATTCGGAAGGTATGACACCGGAGAACCTGGCCATCGAAGCCATCAAGCGTACGGTCGACGCCACGATGACGGACACCGCGTTCGCGATGCACATGTACCTCTGGGCGCTGACGCGCAGCCGTGAGGTTGTCGTCGAACACTTGAAGGTCGGCTACCAGGACGCGCGCGAGCAAGTAGGGGCGCTGATCTCGCTGTACTTCACGAGTGCCGGCCACGAAATCAAACCCCCATTCAGCATCGAGTCGGTGGCGGTGATGATGGTTGCTCTGGTCGAAGGGCTGGCTCTTCAGCGAAGCATCGATCCGGACAAGGTCGACATGGATGTCGTAGAGCAAGCAGTCATCGCGATCACCCGAGCCGTTTCGCAGCCTGTAGTCGATCAGCAGGACTCGTGACCAGTCACTGATGACGTTGTATCTCGATCACGCGGCGACAACACCCGGTCGTCCCCAAGCCATGGCCGCGTTCCAGGCAGCCGGCTTCGGCAATCCCTCCGGGATCCATCGGACCGCAAGGGACTCCAAGAACCACCTCGAGGATGCCCGTGAACAGGCTGCCACGCTGATCGGAGCATCGTCCCGTGAGATCGTGTTCACGGGGGGAGGTTCGGAGTCGGACAACCTCGCGGTCATCGGAGCGATGCTTGCATCGGATCTTCGCCTCGTGGTGTCGCCTGTGGAGCACGACGCCGTCATCGAGTCCGCCCGATTCGTCGAACGACTCGGCCACGACGTGAAGTTCGTGTCGGTCGACCACTGGGGAAGGGTCGATCCGGTTGAGATCGCCGCAGCGACGGAGGGGCGACCCTCGGTCGTTTCGGTGATGCTCGCCAACAACGAAACGGGGGTGATCGAGCCGGTTCGGGCTGTGGCCGATGTCGCCCATGCCCGAGGAGCGATCGTGCACACGGACGCAGTCCAGGCGTTCGTCTCCGAGGACGTCGACGTGGACGAACTCGGGGTCGACATGCTGACGCTCGCAGCGCACAAGTTCGGCGGGCCAAAGGGCGTCGGGTTGCTGTACGTGCGGTCGGGGACGCGTCTCGAGCCGCTCGTGCACGGAGGCGGACAGGAGTGGGGGCTTCGCTCCGGAACCCAGAACGTCCCGGGGATCGTGGCCATGGTCGCCGCGATGCACGCCACCGTGAAGGGTCGCGAACGGTTCCGTACCGACGTTGGGGAGGCCCGTCGCCGCTTCGAGAATCGTCTCGTGGACCAGATCGAAGGCCTTGAGATCAACGCGCCTGTCGACGCACGCCTCGTGCAGCACTCCCACGTGCGGATACCAGGGGTCCGAAACGACGTGGTGCTCATCCGACTGGATCAGGAAGGCGTCGCAGCATCGGCCGGTTCCGCCTGCCAAAGTGGTGCGGCGGACGTGAGCCACGTGCTGTCCGCAATGGGATTCGACGCTGCCAGGGCAAGGGAGTGCTTCCGTTTCACATTCGGTTGGACGACCCTTCCCGAGGACGGCGACACCGCTGCGGACGCAGTTCTGCGGGCGATAGGAGGTGAACGGTGAAGGTGCTGGCTGCGATGAGCGGAGGGGTCGACTCCTCCGTCGCGGCTGCGCTCATGGTGCAGGAGGGTCACGAGGTGATCGGCGCCACCCTGAAGCTGTGGGCAGGAACGGACGGCTCCCTGCCGACCTCCGGGTGCTGTACTCTCGCCGACTCCGAGGACGCTCGCCGGGTCGCTGCAACGCTCGCGATCCCGTACTACGTGCTCGACGCCACCGAGAAGTTCAGAGCCGGCATCGTTGATCCGTTCATCGCCGACTACCTGAACGGCCGCACGCCCAACCCGTGCATCTCGTGCAACCGTGTCGTCAAGTTCGGTCATCTCCTCAGATGGGCCGAGGATCTGGCATGCGACCTGCTCGTCACAGGACACTACGCACGTGTCGTTCCGGAGGGATCGACCTTCGGCCTGTTTCGGGGTGTCGACCGCGACAAGGACCAGTCGTACGTTCTGTACATGCTCGGGCGTGATGCGCTGGAACGGGTTCGTTTCCCGGTCGGCGAGTATTGCAAGGACGCCGTGCGTTCCATCGCGCGTGAACTCGGGCTGCGTACGGCAAGCAAGCGCGACAGCCAAGACATCTGCTTCGCCGACGGCGACTACCGGTCGTTCCTTCGCCGCGAGATCCCCGAGGCCATCGTTCCCGGTCCGATCGTGGACGAGGAAGGTGCGATCGTCGGTCGCCATGACGGAGTCATCGACTTCACCATCGGGCAGCGCCGAGGGCTCGGCGTCGCGTTCGGGGCCCCGCGCTATGTGCAGGCGATCCGACCTGCAACGGCGACCGTGGTGATCGGACGGCGAGGGTCCGCACCTGTCAACGGCCTGAAGCTGGGGGAACCTTCGTGGGTGTCGGGCACTCCACCGATCGGCCCCGTTGTCGTCCAGATCAGGGCCCACGGCGACGTTCACGACGCCGTCCTGGGCTCCGACGGCAGGACGATCGATTTCGTCGATCCACTCGAAGGTGTCGCCGCGGGACAGAGCGCCGTCCTGTACGAGGGGAACCGTGTGCTCGGAGGCGGGACGATCACCGCCACGATGCGAGAATGAGCACGGATGAGCGCCGAACAGATCGAACAGCTCCGTGAGCAGATCAGGGAGCACGCGTACCGGTACTTCGTGCTCGACGATCCACAGATCTCCGACTACGACTACGACCAGCTCGTTCGGAAGCTTCGCACCCTCGAAGAGGCCCACCCCGAGCTGATCACCCCCGATTCGCCGACACAGCGGGTCGGATCTCCGACGATCGACCTGTTCGCGCCTGTGCGACATCGGGAGCAGATGTTCTCCCTGGACAACGTCGAGTCACTCGAGGAGCTGGAAGGCTGGGAGTCCCGTGCGGAGCGGCTTCTCGGCCGCGCCCCGTCCGGCTACATCTGCGAGTTGAAGATCGACGGCCTCGCGGTGTCGTTGGTCTATGAGCAGGGCGTGCTCACGGTGGCGGCGACCCGCGGCGACGGCACCGTCGGAGAGGACATAACGGCCAACGTGCGGGCAATCGAGTCCGTGCCGTTGCGTCTGCGGGGTGATGCGCCTGCGCTGCTCGAAGTCCGAGGTGAGGTGTACATGTCCAACGAGGCGTTCGATGCCCTCAACGAACGCCAGTCGGAGGCGGGTGAACGCCTCTTCGTCAATCCTCGAAACGCCGCAGCCGGATCGCTCCGGCAGAAGGACCCCTCGATCACCGCGTCGAGACGCCTCTCCACGTGGATGTACCACCTCGGCTCCGTCGAGGGTGGTCCCACCCTCGATTCTCACTGGGAGGTGCTCACCTGGCTCGGTGGGCTCGGATTCCGTGTCAACCCCGCCTCGAAGCCGGTTCAGGATCTCGACGGCGTCGAGGAGTACCTGCGTAGCGCCGAGCAGGCACGACACTCGGTGGGGTACGCGACGGACGGGGTTGTCGTCAAGATCACCGAGCTCGTCGAGCAGCGGGAGCTGGGGTTCACGTCGCATGCGCCACGCTGGGCGGTCGCCTACAAGTTCCCGCCGGAGGAACGCACGACACGCCTCCTCGACATCCGAGTCGGGGTCGGCCGGACGGGGCGGGCTACACCGTACGCAGTATTGAGGCCCGTGTTCGTGGGAGGGGCGATGGTCTCCAGGGCCACACTGCACAACGAGGACGAGGTCCATCGAAAGGACGTCCGGATCGGCGACGAAGTGGTCGTCAGGCGGGCGGGGGAAGTGATCCCCGAGGTCATCGGACCGGTGCCGTCGCTCCGCACCGGTGAGGAGATCGTGTGGAACATGCCGGCCGACTGCCCGTTCTGCGGCAACCCGATCGTGAAGCCCGAAGGGGAGAAGGTGGCTCGCTGCACCGGGGGTCTGTCGTGCCCGGCCCGTCTCAGGGAGTGGCTGTTCCACTTCGCGTCACGCGGTGGCATGGACATCGAAGGTCTCGGCTACAAGACGATCGACCTGCTGATCGAGCGGGGTCTCATCCGCGACCCGGCCGACATCTACTCGTTGACACCGGACGACTTCGAGGGCTTTGAGGGATGGGGCGACATATCCGTCGGCAACCTGATGGCCGGCATCGAGGCGTCGAAGTCGCGACCACTGCCGAGGCTGCTCATCGGGCTCGGTGTTCGTCACGTCGGCGGCACGGTGGCCCGGATGCTCACGAGGGCCTTCCCCAGCATCGGCCTACTCCTCGCCGCCTCCGAGGCCGACATCGCAGCAGTCGAGGGTGTCGGTCCGACGATCGCTTCGTCCGTGCGGGGGTGGGCGACCGCTGCCGAAACCGTCGAACTCGTCGACCGTCTCCGCTCAGCGGGGGTTCGCCTCGCGGAGGAGACGACTGAGGCGTCCGGTCTGCTCACCGGGGCGAAGATCGTGCTCACGGGAACGCTAGAGCGTTGGACTCGGGAAGCTGCCATGCAGGCCATCGAAGCCCGCGGAGGAACCGTGTCGGGCTCGGTGTCCGGCAAGACGTCGTTCGTGGTCGCGGGGGCCTCTCCTGGATCGAAACTCACCAAGGCTGCCGCCCTCGGTGTCCCGGTTCTCGATGAGGAGGGGTTCGAACGGCTCCTCGAGCACGGGCCCGAAGATCGAACCGAAACACGAGACTGACCCGACTACCGTTCAAGACATGCACGCCAATCCGGTCCTCACATCGATGGGTACCTATCCGATGGCACCGCTCCAGGAGAAGGCCCGCGCTATGCGTGCCGCAGGCGAAACGCTGATCGACTTCTCGCTCGGCGATCCACGGGAGCCGACCCCGACGTTCATCCCTGACGCTCTGAGGGCTGCGGTTCCCGCCATCTCCCAGTACCCGACAACGGCCGGCCTCCC
>CAWHCO010000007.1:0-26583 GCA_963827865.1 uncultured bacterium
CAGGACCGACGACCGCGTCCGGGCTCTTGCCCTCGGCGGCGGCGAGGCTGAGGTGCTGTTCTAGCTCCGTCTTCATCTCCAGCACGGCGCGTCGAGGTACCCCCGTCTCGATCCAGTACCGTTCGCAATCTTCGACGATTTGGATCACATCAGTTGACATGGGCACCTCCTTTCAGCACCGCGTCGACACCTCGAACCAGTTCCCTCCATGATCCACTCCACTCTGCCAGCCGAACGCCACCTTCGGGGCGAATCCGGTAGTACTTGCGCTTCGGGCCCTCGCTCGAAGCGACTTTGTACCCCTCGATGAGCCCCTGTCGCTGGAGCCGGCTGAGCGAGGGGTAGATACTCCCCTCGCTAACCAAGGCCATCCCTCGAAGTTGGAGCTTGCGGACCATCTCGTAGCCGTAGCTCGGTTCCTCCGAGATCACCGCCAGCAGGCAGAGATCGAGTGCACCCTTGAGGAGTTGTGAGCTGTGTTCGACGCCCATGAACCTCCTAACGTGCAATGCACTATAGCTGTCGGAACCTTGCACCGCAAGGTAGCCGAGAGGTTCGTGGATCACGCGAAGGACAGGCCATCGGGCCCGGCTTCTACCTTCACCGTGCTGTCGTCGCTGATCTCACCGTCGAGCATGGCGAGCGCAAGGCGGTCGCCCAACTCACGCTGAATGAGGCGCTTCAGCGGTCGAGCTCCGTAGATCGGATCGTACCCGTGGTCGGCGAGCCAGTCGAGCGCACCGTCCGTGAGCACGAGGTCGATTCGGCGGTCCCGAAGTCGCTTCGACAGATGTTCGGCTTGGATTTCGACGATGTGCCGCAAGTCTTCCCTGCTGAGTCGGTGGAACACGACGATGTCGTCGACCCGGTTCAGGAACTCTGGACGGAACGAGGATCGCACTGCGCCCATCACGCGTTGCTGCACGACCTCCTCTGGAAGGTCCGGTTCGATGAACTCGGACCCGAGGTTCGAGGTCATGATCAGCACCGTGTTCGTGAAGTCCACGGTTCTGCCCTGACCGTCGGTGAGGCGGCCGTCGTCGAGGACCTGCAACAGGACGTTGAACACGTCGTGGTGGGCCTTCTCGATCTCGTCGAGGAGTACCACCGAGTAGGGGCGGCGGCGTACGGCTTCTGTGAGTTGACCACCCTCCTCATATCCCACGTAGCCGGGTGGCGCGCCGATGAGACGGCTGACCGTGTGCTTCTCCATGTACTCGGACATGTCGATCCGGACCATCGCGCGCTCGTCGTCGAACAGGAACCATGCGAGTGCTCTCGCGAGCTCGGTCTTCCCGACTCCTGTCGGGCCGAGGAAGATGAACGACCCGATCGGCTGATTCGGATCTGAGATGCCGGCCCTGCTTCTGCGGATTGCGTTGGCTACCACTGTGACGGCCTCGTCTTGGCCCACGACCCGGGTATGCAGGTATTCCTCGAGGTGCACGAGCTTCTCCAGCTCGCCCTCCATGAGGCGGGCCACGGGGATGCCGGTCCAGCGGGCGACGACCTCGGCGACATCCTCGTCATCGACCTCCTCCTTCAGCATCCGGTTGGTTTTCTGGAGGTCGGCCAGGTTCGCCTGGCGGCTGGCGAGTTCCTCCTTGAGGCGCGGAAGGGTTCCATAGCGCAGCTCAGCGGCATGCTCGAGGTCGGCGGAACGTTCGGCCTGATCGGCGTCTGCCTCGGCCTGCTCCAGCTGCGACTTCAGGGACTGGATCTCACCGATCGCCCGTTTCTCGAGCTGCCAGTGTGCGTCGAGCGCTCCGATCTCTTCTCGTAGGTCCGCGAGGTCTCTCTCGATCGCTTCGAGCCGGTCCTTGGAGGCCTGGTCGGACTCCTTCTGGAGTGCTGCCCGCTCGATCTCGAGCTGCTTGATGCGCCGATCGAGATCATCGATCTCCTCGGGCATCGAGTCGATTTCGATGCGAAGCTTCGAGGCGGCTTCGTCGATGAGGTCGATTGCCTTGTCGGGGAGGAACCGGCCCGTGATGTAGCGATCGGAGAGAACCGCGGCCGCGACGATCGCCGAGTCGGTGATGCGCACGCCATGGTGGACCTCATAGCGCTGCTTGAGGCCTCTGAGGATGCCGATCGTGTCCTCCACACTCGGTGGCTCGATGAACACAGGCTGAAAACGTCGCTCGAGGGCGGCATCCTTCTCGATGTGGCTGCGGTACTCGTCGAGAGTCGTGGCACCGATCATGCGCAGCTCGCCGCGGGCGAGCATCGGCTTGAGCATGTTGGAGGCGTCCATGGCACCCTCGGCTGCCCCGCGCCGACGAGCGTGTGCATCTCGTCCAGGAATGTGATGATCTCGCCATGTGCGGACTTGATCTCGTTCAGGACGGCTTTCAGGCGCTCCTCGAACTCGCCGCGATATTTGGCGCCGGCCACCATCGCGCCGAGATCGAGGGCGACGATGCGCTTGGGCTTCAGCCCCTCCGGGACGTCGCCGTCGGCTATGCGTCGCGCCAGGCCTTCCACGATGGCCGTCTTGCCCACACCGGGCTCGCCGATGAGCACCGGGTTGTTCTTCGTCCGGCGGGACAGCACCTGGATGACACGGCGGATCTCCTCATCCCGGCCGATGACCGGATCGAGCTCCTGGTTGCGGGCCATCGCAGTGAGGTCACGGCCGTACTGCTCGAGGGCGTTGAACGTCGACTCCGGATCCTGCGACGTCACACGTTGCGACCCACGCACATCCACCAGTCGGGACAGGACCGCCTCTCGTGTCGCCCCGAGACGCTGAAAGATCTCACCTGCGGGATCACTGCTGCCGGCGAGCGCGAGGAGCAGGTGGTCGACCGAGACATACTCGTCTCGCATCTCGGACCGTTGGTCATCGGCCGCTTGGAGGACGCGCAGGAGCGCCTGCGACATGGAGAGTTCGCCGCCGTACACCTTCGGAAGTGAGTCGATGTACTCCTGGAAGGCGGTGCGGAGCGCCGGCAATTGCACGCCGAGGCCGGTGAGGACCGGGTAGACGATGCCGTCGGTTTGTGCGAGAAGTGCGAGACCGAGATGCGCCGGTTCGATGGAGCGGGCATGCTTGGCGAGTTTCTGCGCCTGGGCGAGGGCCTCTTGGGCCTTGTGGGTGAAGCGTTCGAAATCCATGGCTGCCTTATAGAAAATCTAAGTCTAGCTGTATCAACTTCGCAACGCTGCCGATTGTTCCTAGTCGAGGAGGGCCAGGCGGCGATTCAGGGCGTCGAGAACGGCGCGGACCGTTGCGAGGGATGGGTCATCGTCTCTGATGAGCGCGCTGCCGACGAGACGTTCGTCCATGTTCCTGATGTCGACCTGTGCCAGGGCGATGCGGGCGACCCCGAGCTCTTGAGTAGCGACAGCCGCGAGATCGAGGACGAGCGCGTCGTGTGCGGCGTGCTGGATGGCGCTCAAGGTTGCCTCTCCGACGAGTCGAGGCCTGTGGGTGTCGTCCGGGTTGCCGACCGCCCGTCCGCTGAACTCCTCGTCTTCCCACGAGAGGGTGACGGTGACGGCGGCATCGGACCCTTCGAGCGACTCCTGGATCTGGACGATGGCTGGTCGTGATCGCATGAGGTGAGCCTACTCGAAGCCCCGGTCGGACTCCGCGATGCTCAGGCCGGCATCGTCCGATCTTTCGCCCAGGCTCGTAGGGCGGCGACGTCCTCCGCCCGGGTGACGGAGAGCGGAACCGTTGACGACAGCTCCGCGTCCAGCTGATCGAGCGTCAGCGAACCACCATCCGCCGCGGCCCGGTACCGTGCGCCGACGATCGCCGTCTCGATCTCGGCACCCGAGAACTCCGGGGGTCTCGTCGACGAGGTGGTCGATGTCGAGTGTTTCCGGGTTCACGCCGCGCTTCGCGAGGTGAACCCGAAAGATCTCACGGCGGCTGGCCGGATCAGGCAAGGTCGACGAAGAAGATCTGGTCGAACCTGCCCTTTCGGAGCAGCTCGTGCAGGAAGCGCCGCAATGTCATTGGCGGTGGCGACCGTGAAGATCTCGCCTGTCGTGGTCCTGCATCCAGCGGAGATAGGTGCCCAGCAGACGGCGGGCAACCCCACCATCTGCCGTGCTCGTGGAGAAGCCCTTCTCGATCTCGTCGATCCACAGCACGGCCGGGGCCATCGCCTCGATGGTGTGGAGCGAGGTGTCGAGGCGACGTTCAGACTCTCCGATGTATTTGTCATACAACCGGGACGGGTCGAGCAGGACGAGCGGAAGGCCCCAGCTGCGAGCGAGGGTCTTGGCGATGAGTGACTTGCCGCACCCTGGCACGCCCGTGAGGAGGATGCCTCTGGGGGGATCGAGTTCGGGCGTACCCAGGGCGATCTTTCTCAGCCGCAGCCATGACTTCAGACCGTCGAGGCCGCCGACCTCGTCGAGCGTGCCTGCGTCGCTGTCGACGATCTCCAGCACGCCGTCGGTGTTGAGGAGTTCCGCCTTCGCTGACCGCAGATCGGGAATGGATGCGAGGGTGCCATCCTCGAGCACCTTTCGTCTGATCAGTCGAGCGGCTTCTTCGAGTGTGATGCCACGGAGGGCGTCGGCCATGTCGGCGATGCGGTCGTTCCCGACCAGGACGGGAAAGCCTCGATCGTCGAGCTGCCGGATGGTGGATCGAACGAGCGTGATCAGCTCGCTCTTGCCGGGGGGCCGTAGCCGCCATCGGTGGGCGACTCCCTCCAGCTCGTCGGGCAGGTCGGGATGGGATGCCGTCAGGATGAGTGTCTGCCCGCGCCGCTGTCGCTGGGCGAGTTCCTTGATCCTGCGGACGGCGACCGGGTCCTTCAGGAGGGGGTTGGCATCGGCGAAGACGAATGCCCCGGGCGTCGCGACCTCCGAAACGAACGACAATGCCCTGTTCGGGTCCGTGCTCTGGTACTGGGGCTGCTGGCCGTCTCGCACCAACCCTTGGGCGACGGACCAGGTCCAGACAGGGACGCTCACCTCGTCGGCAGCGCTCCTCAGTAGATCCATGAACCTTGGCTCTTCGTCGGTGGCGACCACCAGCAAGGGGTACTGCGATGCGAGCAGCACCTTGAGATCAGCAGCATTGTCCATCACAAGGGAGTATCGCCCGAGTCTGCACGGACACTGAGGAATTAGTCGGAGCTCGCTGCGCAAGTCCGTTGTGGGTCCTGGGTTGTGATGGGTGAGATCGCCCTGCGGTCTTTCGGTGTGCCGGGCCGCGTTGCTACTCAAGTCTCAGAACTCAGAACAGCGAGCGAAGCGAGCCTGGCTGGCACAATGAGAGCGTGCGGTACGAAGTCTCCTCCCACACCGCCGATGTTGGAATCGTGGCCTTCGGCGCGTCGCGAGAAGAGCTGTTCGAGAACGCAGCCTTCGGCATGTTCGACCTCATGTTCGATCTGTCGAGCTTGGAGCCCGACACCGACAGCCAACTCGCCGTTTCCGGCGAGGATCCCGCTGAGCTCCTGTATCGATGGCTTTCTGAGCTTCTCTTCCGGTTCGAAGTGGATGAGACGGTGTGGTGCAGATTCGACGTGAGCTTCGCTGCTGAGGGTCTGAACGCCCGAGTTCAGGGTACGGGCACTTCGGGGGTCGAGCTGCGGGGGGCACCCATCAAGGCGGTCACCTTCCACGGCCTGCAGATCGAAGGGTATGCCAGGGGCTGGGCAGCTACAGTCCTCTTCGACGCTTAGTCAGATAGGAGTCGATGGTGATCAAGGAGTTCAAGGACTTCATCAGCCGCGGAAGCCTGATCGATATCGCGGTCGGGTTCGTGATGGGTGTTGCGTTCGCCGGCGTGGTTACCGCGTTCGTCGGCAGGATCGTGAACCCGTTGATAGGGCTGATCTTCAGCGTATCGAGCCTCGACACATGGCTCATGTTCGGCAAGATCGACGAAGCGACCGGGTTGAAGGCCGGGAGTATTGGGGCGTTCATCGGCGCCTCCATCAACTTCGTGATCGTCGCGTTTGTCATGTTCCTGGTGATCAAGGCGTACAACCGGATGAGGGCGAAGGAAGAAGCTGCTCCGACTGAGCCGCCAGAGGACGTGCAACTGCTCCGCCAGATCAGAGACTCCCTGGCCAGATAGCTCGTAGGCTCGGAGGCAATGGACCTCCGAGCTATCGACGACGTCACCTGGGAGCTGCCCCGGCAGGGAGGGATGCGAGTGCCCGGCAGGGTGTTCCTGACAGGCGCACAGATACTCGATGTGGAGCAGGCTCTTGTTCAGGTGTGCAACGTGGCACATCTTCCTGGCATCGCGAAGGCATCCTTCGCGATGCCCGATGTGCATTGGGGGTACGGGTTTCCGATCGGCGGGGTTGCCGCTACCGACATCGACCGAGGAGGTGTGGTCTCACCCGGTGGCGTGGGGTTCGACATCGGCTGTGGTGTTCGGCTCCTCGCCTCGAGATTCTCTGAACAGGACTTCAACGCCAGGCGTGTCGCATTGATGGACGAACTCGATCGAACGACTCCGAGGGGACTCGGCAAAGGAGCGATTGCTGCTCACGTCGACGTCGACAGGGTGCTCGAGGAGGGGGTTCGGGCAGTGCTCGCAGTCGGCTACGGCGTCGAAAGGGACCTCGAACGGTGTGAGGAAAGCGGATGTTCCGAAGGTGCGGACCGTTTGTCGATCACCGATCGTGCGAAACGTCGTGGTGCCGATCAGCTCGGATCGCTCGGTGCCGGCAACCACTTCCTCGAGATCCAAGTGGTCGATCAGGTCGTGGATGTGCAGACGGCGGGGGTGTTCGGTCTGGTCGAGGGGATGGTCTGTGTGATGATCCACTGCGGGAGCAGGGGGCTCGGCCATCAGACGTGTACTGACCAACTCGATGTGATGCAGCATGCGAGTGTCGACGTGCCGGACCGGCAACTCGCTGCGGTTCCTGTCATGTCGCGCGAAGGCGAGAAGTACCTGTCCGCGATGGCTTCCGCGGCCAACTTCGCCTGGGCCAACCGCCACGTGCTGGCGGACGGTGTGCGACGAGCATTCGAGCGCGCATTCTCGACCACCGACACGGGCATGGATCTCGTCTTCGACGTCGCTCACAACCTCGCCAAGATTGAGCACCACAGTGTCGACGGAGTTCCGACGCGTCTGTGCGTTCACAGAAAAGGAGCGACGCGGGCGTTCGGTCCAGGGCACCCGGAGCTCGTACCCGATCTGCGTCAAGTCGGCCAGCCGGTACTCGTGCCCGGCTCGATGGGGACTGCCTCCTGGGTGCTCGCCGGTGTCGTCGACAACCCGGCCTTCGCTTCGGCCGCGCATGGCGCGGGGAGGTTGCTGAGCCGGACCAAGGCGAAGCGGCGGGGGTCCGGGACGAGCGTTCGGGAGGCGCTCGAGGCGGAGGGTATCGCTGTCCGTCCTGGCTCGGTCAAGCTCCTCGCGGAGGAAGCACCTTGGGCGTACAAAGACGTCGACGAGGTCGTCGATGTGTGTGAGCGGGCGCACCTCGCCCGGAAGGTGGCGCGGCTCAGGCCGTTGGGTGTGGTGAAGGGATAGGAAGAACGTGTTTCGTACCTTCGAACCGCATACGGCCGCCCCGCGGTCTCTGAGCCTATGAGACTGCGTACGAGGTACGAGGTACGGCAGGCGTAGCCTGCCTCTCTGACTACCGTCTTTTCCATGCTCGACAACGCGGCACTCATCGTGATCGACGTTCAACGGGGTTTCGAGGACCCGGCCTTCGGAGTTCGCAGCAACCCGGCGTGTGAAGAGAATGTGGCTTCTCTGATCACGGCGTGGCGGTCAAAGGGCCGTCCCCTTGTGTTCGTCCGGCACGACTCGCTGGAGGAAGGATCGTCGCTCGCTCCGGGGGCGCCGGGCAATGCCTTCAAGGCGGCGGTGACCGGCGATCCCGATCTGCTCGTCAGCAAGTCGGTCCACTCTGCGTTCTACGGTCGTCCGAATCTGGACTCGTGGCTCCAGGAGCGTCGCATCGACAAGGTCGTGATCTGCGGGGTTCAGACGAACGTCTGTTGTGAGACGACAGCCAGGATGGCTTCGGATCTCGGGTACGACACCCTGTTC
This sequence comes from uncultured bacterium, assembly GCA_963827865.1. Lineage (GTDB taxonomy): Bacteria > Actinomycetota > Acidimicrobiia > Spongiisociales > UBA4744 > CAYLHS01. Next base: position 8,003 of record CAWHCO010000007.1, read on the forward strand.
GTGATCGATGCAACCTACACGTTCGACACAGCCGGACCTGACGGAGTGTTGGTGGCCGGCGCCGACCTGATGCGGGCCACTGCGGCGAGCCTCCACGACGAGTTTGCGACCATCGTGAACACGGCAAACCTGATCGGATAGATCGCGGTCCGGCTCGCTTCGCTCGCCGTTCTCGGTCTTCGGTTGTCGGTTTTCGGTGGGACTCATGCCCAACGGTCTCTTGGTCTCCCAAGCCGTGTTCTTGTTGAGGGCCGGCGAAACGCCAGCCCTCTCTCCTTCGCTAGGACAGGTCGCGGCGTGTGACGTCCGGGTTGAAGTGCCGGCGCAGGACGATGTCACGGCGGTAGCTGCGATGCACCTCCGCGATCTGGCGGCCCGCCTCTTCGATCGCATTGTCCAACGCCGACTTGATCGTTGCGAGATCCTCCTCGAGCCGTGAGATCCGTTCTCTCAGATCCAGCACCCGCTTGACTCCCTCCAGGTTGAGCCCCTGGTCGGTGAGCTCCTGAATCAGCTCGAGGCGTTCAATGTCCGCTTGCGAGTATCGGCGGGTACCGCCTGGGGTCCGGTAGGGGTTGATCAGGCCTCGTCGCTCGTAGATTCGGAGCGTCTGTGGGTGGACTCCTGCGAGTTCGGCTGCCACCGAGATCACGTACACGGCTAGTTTCTTGCTCGCCATCGTCACACCCCAAGGTTCTCGCGGGGATTCATTCCCGTCTCGTACTCGTCTGCGAACTGCTGGAGCAGCTTCTTCGCTTCTTTGGACAGTTTGGTTGGCACGAGGACCTCGACGGTGACCATCAGATCGCCGGGCTTGCCCTTCGAGCGCGGTACTCCACGTCCGCGCACCCTGAATGTGCGGCCGCTTCGGGTTCCCGAGGGGATCTTGAGGCGGACGGCCCCGTCGAGGGTGGGCACCTGGATCTCGGTGCCGAGGGCGGCCTCGGTGAAGGTGATGGGGACCTTGACCGCCAGATTGTCGCCGGACCTGCGAAACAGGTCGTGTCGGGCAACGTGGGTCTTCACCAGCAGGTCTCCAGGTGGACCACCATTGCGGCCGGGCGCTCCTTTGCCCTTCAGACGAACGACGGCACCATTCTTGACGCCGGCCGGGATCTTGACCTTGATGGAGCGAGTGCGCACCTCGGTGCCCGAGCCACGGCAGGTGTGACACGGAGTGGTGATCACCCTGCCGGTGCCGCCGCAGGTGGAACACGGCCGGGTCAATGAGAAGAAGCCCTGGCTCTGTGCGATCATGCCGGTGCCGCCGCAGGTCTGGCAGGTCGTCACGGGCGTTCCCGGTTCGGCGCCACTTCCGCGGCAGGTGCTGCAAGGAGCTTCGCCCTTGAGGGAGAGGGTCGTGGTGATGCCGCGGACCGCCTCTTCGAACGAGAGGTGGAGATCTGCCGAGGTGTCCGCACCGCGCTGGGCTCCCGACTGCCGGCTATGGCCGCCGAACCCGAACGGGTCGCCGAGTCCCCCTCCGAAGAGGTCTGTCAAGTCCTCGAACCGGATGTTCTGCTGATTGCCGAACCCACTCGACGCTCCTGGGAACCCCCGGAATCCGCCCGAGTCGACCATGCGGCGGACCTCGTCGTACTCCGTGCGCTGCTCCTCGTCCGAGAGTGTTGCGTAGGCCTCCGAGATGTCCTTGAACTTCTCCTCGGCTTCCTCGTTGTTCGGGTTGGCGTCGGGGTGGTACTGCCGGGCAAGCTTCCTGTAGGCGCGTTTGATCTGCGAGGCGTCTGCGGTCTTGTCGACGCCAAGTACCTTGTAGAAATCCTTGTCGACCCAATCTCTATTCATGGTCCACTGCAACGAGGGCCACGCGAAGGACTCGTCCGTGCAGCGTGTAGCCGCGACGCATCTCTGTCGTGACGACCAGAGTGCCTTCCCCTTCCGAAGGGGCGATCGCCGCCTCGTGCACCGACGGGTCGAACGGCATTCCCACCGACGGGATCGACTGGAGCCCCTCATCGGCGAGAACGTCGAGCAGTAGTGTCCGTGTTCCGCGCACACCCTCGAGGATCCGTTCAACCGACGGGCTCTCCGCGTCGGCGCTGAGCCCGGCATCGAGCGAGTCGAGCACGGGGAGGAGATGGCGGATCACGCGTTCTGCTGCCCGCTCCACGTTCTGTACCTGCTCTCTGAGTACCCGTTTGCGGTAGTTGTCGAAGTCGGCAGCGACACGCTGAAGATCCTCGAGGTACGAGCCTGCCTCGGAACGGAGCCCCACGATGGCGCGCAGCAGCGTCTGGACGGCCTGCTCGGGATCATCGGGTAGCTCGATCCCGAGATCGCGGGGATCGAGCTCCTGCCGGTCTTCAATGACCTCGGCGGGGACGACGTCATCCGTATCGTCGGCCACTACTCGTCTCCTTCGTCGACGATCTCGGCCTCCACCACGTCTTCGTCATCGCCTGCCGGACCCTCTTCGGACTGGGTCGCCTGAGCTGCCTGTTGCTGGTAGAGCCTCTGGGCGAGCGCCTGCGATGCCGTGACGACCGCGTCCATCTTCGATCGGAGGGTCTCCGTTGTGGCCTCGCCGTCGTTCAGCGCGGCGTGGAGGTCGCCGAGAGCGGCATTGATCGCCGTCTTCTCGTCGTCCGTGAGTTGGTCGGCCTGCTCCCTGAGGAGCGTGTCCGTCTGGTGGGCAAGCTGATCGGCCTGGTTGCGGGTCTCGGCTGCCTCTCGAAGCTTGCGGTCCTCGTCGGCGTACTGCTCGGCGTCATGGACCATCCTGTCGATGTCGTCCCGCGCCAAGGCGGTGCCGCCGGTGATGGTCATCGCCTGTTCCTTGCCGGTGCCCAGATCCTTCGCCGACACGTGCACGATGCCGTTGGCGTCGATGTCGAACGTGACCTCGATCTGGGGCATGCCCATGGGCGCGGGTGGGAGACCGGTCAGGTTGAACTTGCCGAGGCTCTTGTTCGCTGCCGCCATCTGCCGTTCTCCCTGCAGAACGTGGATCTCCACCTCCGGTTGGTTGTCGGCGGCCGTCGTGAAGGTTTCCGAGCGGCGGGTCGGGATGGTCGTGTTCCTCTCGATCATCCGAGTCGCGATGCCACCCTTCGTTTCGATGGACAGGGTCAGTGGCGTGACGTCGAGCAGCAGGATGTCTTTCACGTCGCCGGTGAGGACGCCTGCCTGCAACGCTGCTCCGGCCGCGACGACCTCGTCGGGGTTGACGCCCATGTGTGGTTCCTTGCCGCCGGTGAGTTCCTTCACGAGATCCTTGACGGCAGGCATCCTCGTCGAGCCACCCACCATCACGACATCGTCGATGTCCGACAAGGAGATCCCGGCGTCCTTGATCACCTGCTCGAACGGGCCGCGGCACTTGGCCAGCAAGTCTTCGGTGAGCTTCTGGAAGTTGGACCGGGTCAGCTTCATGTCCAGGTGGAGCGGGCCTTCGGTCGTCGCGGTGATGAACGGCAGATTGATTCCTGTCTCGGCGACCTGAGACAGCTCGATCTTTGCCTTCTCAGCTGCTTCCTTGAGTCGCTGGACGGCCATACGGTCGGTCGACAGGTCGACGCCGTGCTCGTTCTTGAACTCCTTGACGAGCCAGTCGACGATGGCCTGGTCCCAGTCGTCGCCGCCGAGCTGCGTGTTGCCGGAGGTGGACTTCACTTCGAACACACCCTCGCCGATCTCCAGCACGGACACGTCGAACGTGCCGCCGCCGAGGTCGAAGACGAGGATCGTGTGATCGTGCTCCTTGTCGAGGCCGTACGCCAGCGATGAAGCCGTCGGCTCGTTGATGATGCGTTGTACTTCGAGACCGGCGATCTGGCCCGCTTCCTTGGTGGCCTGGCGTTGGGCGTCGTTGAAGTAGGCAGGGACGGTGATGACCGCCTTGGTGATGGGCTCGCCCAGGTACGCCTCTGCGTCGCGCTTGAGCTTCATGAGTATCCGGGCGGAGATCTCCTGCGGTGTGTAGGACTTGCCCTCGATCTCGATCTTCCAGTTCGGATCGCCCATGTGGCGCTTCACCGACCGGATCGTCCGGTCGGGGTTGGTGATCGCCTGCCGCTTGGCGACCTCGCCGACCATCACCTCGCCATCTTTGAATGCGACGACCGACGGAGTGGTTCGTTGGCCCTCCGCGTTGGGGATGACGGTTGGCTCACCGCCGTCGAGGGTGGCGATGACGCTGTTGGTGGTACCCAGATCGATACCGACTGCTCTTGCCATGGGTTACTCCTAGGAATGAGTGTCTCGCCATTGTATAACCTGAGTGCCCTATTGTCATATTCCACGAGGCTTGCGGAAAAGGTAGTGAGCGGCGGCAGTGCGAAGGTCGGCATCAGTCGCAGAACGGAAACGCCGTGCCAGTCGTGAGCGTTCGATCCCGGGAGCGCCCTCCATGGCGTCTTCCACGTAGCGTCGGTCGGGAAGCACCATCTTCCGAACGGTGATCGACTCGAATCCGGCGGAGCGGAACAGCTCTTCGATTTCGCCGGGCAGGAGCCGGTTGTGATAGAGGAGCGGGTGGCCGAATGCCACGTTGTAGATCGGGTCGGGAAGTGAGAGATGGGCGAGAAACGGCCATGAGGTGTCCGCGTGGTGAAGATGGTCCCGATGATCGACGACGTGGGACATGACGGCACCCGGGCGAAGGATGCGGAACGCCTCTCGAAGGAACGCCGCGACCATCTCCGGCCGGTAGTGCTCGAGGGTTCCGCCGGAGTGGCAGAGGTCGATCGAGTCGGGTGCGAGCGGTATGTTGCCTGGGTCGATGTTCTCGAGGAGGATGCCGTCGACCGCCGCGACCGCCGCGGGAATCGTCGGCTTCCAATGGAGCGAATCCACCCTCCTTCGCCGCTCGACGCTGCTCGGGAGGTCGCAGCCGAGCGCCCCACCGACCGACCGAGCGAGGTAGCGATCGAGGATGCGGCCGTCGCGGTTGGTGACCACGCCGCCGGAACCGGTCGTCAGGTAGTTCGCGAGGAACGGGAACAGCGTCCACCCTCCCTCCAGAACCCAGATCCGAGATCCGTCGAGCGAAATGCCGATGTCCTGCCAGACACGCACATACCCAGGCCACACCCTTGCCAGTTTGTCGACGTGCGTCGCTTGTGTTCCGAGCCACTCCCTCGTGAGGGTGCGGTAGAACCGAGGGGCCGTCCGGCCGAAGGCTCCGAGCATTGCAGCCTTCGCGATACCTCTGATCACTGTTCGTACCTCACTTCCGCCATCGTGTGGACGACCTCCTGATCGGTCAGCACGTCACCATCCACGGTGCTGATCGTTCTCCAAAGTTGGTTCTCGCGGAAGCGGGTTCCATCCGACTCGAAGAAGCGTTGGTCCTTCTCGTAGACGCGAACTCTGATCTTCGGATCGCGCGTTGTCCACAAGCCAGCCACGAATGAATGCTCATCGAGTCGCGCCGAAAGCATCACCGGGATCGAAAGCGGATTCTCGAACCGGAGGTCGGCGTAGTTGTAGACCACCGTTGCCCCTGCGCCGAACGGTACCGTGCGGTTCTGGTCCGGGAACAGATCGAGTCCGTGGCGGTGACGCTCCACGATCCTCATGCCCGCGTTCAACGCAACCCAGTGGAAGCTGTTCGAGACTTGGCAGAGCCCCCCACCGATCTGCATGGTCGGTTCCCCGTTTCGCAGCTCGAGCCCGTCGACGAATCCTCGCCGCCGGGTCGGATGCCCGATGGTGTGGTGGTGCGAGAACACCTGATATGGCTGGACGATGAGCCCGTCGAGTGCGGCCACGGCGAGCCGAAGGTTCTGCATCTTGCCCACGGCGATTGGGCTGTACTCCCTGTCTACCGGCGAGGAGTGCTGAGCGAGAAGGTAGGAGAACGGCGATCGATCGTCAGCCCGTGAACGCGCGATCGACCGAGTTTCGAGAGCCCACATCGGCATCCGGCGCAGCCTGAGGAGCGCAAGCCGAACGCCAAAGGGGAGAACTGCCCTGATCAGTTTCCGCATCGAGTCTCAGTTGGTCACCGCGAGCCTAGCGGCGAGACGCCTTCCCAGAACGTGCACGATAGGAACGAGTGCGACACAGATGACCGCACCAATCGCGAGCGGTAGCCACACATCAGAGAGGCTCGCTCCCTCGATTGCGATCTTGAAGACCGGATCGAGGAAGTAGTACGTGGGGCCGAGCCAGGCGATCCACTGCGGCAACGAGGGGAAGAGCGGGAAGATGACAGGAAACACGATCAGCAGGCCCGCAGACTTGAGGAGTGTGAAGAGCATCGTCGAATCTGACGCAACCGATCCCATGATCAGGCCGATCTCGGCCATCATCACGCCGGCGACGGCCAGAGCGACGAGCATCGCCCATGGATGCAGGCCCCACGCCGAGTTGAGGAAGAGCGTGAACACCCCGGTGAGGATGGCGAGCACGAGTCCGAACAGTCCTTTCGCTGTCAGGATCTCGTTCATGGTGGCCGGTGTGGCCAGGACTGCATCGATTGTCTGGTTCTCACGCTCCTGGACCAGACTCATGGCAGGGATGAATGCACCGCCGATGACCACGGCGTAGATCATCAACATGGGCAGGAGCCGCGTGACCAGGTCATACCCCTTGTCGCCGAGCGACACCACCTTCACGTCGACGAGCGGCTGGTCATCGGCAAGGCCGCGAATCAGGTCGAGCGCCGTGATCTCGAGGATGATCCGGTTCGAAGCCAGGCTCTCGCCCGAGATGTACAGATGGAGCTCCGGCTGACTACCTGACTCCACCGCGGTGTCGAACCCCGATTGGAGCACGAGACCCGCGTCGAAGTCGTTCGCCTCGACCTTCTCACGAAGCCCATCTGCCGAGCCGAGAAGGGTCACATCGACGTCATCGAGCTGCAAGAGCTGTTGGGTGAGCACCGACGAGCCTTCATCAACGACGGCGAGCCGAGGCTGAGGCTGGAACAGTGAGCCGAAAACGCTGCGGACCAGGACGGTGAGTAGGACGGGAACGAGAACAGCCCACAACAACATGGGGGAGCGTGGTCCGACCTGGATCTCGCGTCTGAAGAGGGCCATGATCCTCATAGGGTTTCCACCTTCCGCTTGAGCGCGAACACACCTACGGCGAACACCCCAACGCACCAGGCGAGCGTCATCAGCAAGTACGGCGCGGTCTCTGCCCACCCCGCTCCGTAGGCACTTGCTCGCACGATGGCCTGTGTCATGCCGTAGGACGGCAGGACCTTGATCCAGGGTGCTGCCGAACCGGGAAACAGTGCGGCTCCGGCTGGGATCATCATCGGGACAATCAGGGCGACGCTCAGCAGCAGGATCTCGATGAAGTCTCTGCCCGTTGATCCTGCGAGCAGCGCGAGCCCAGTGACGAGGAACGCAGCGAGGAGTAGCGCGGTGAGCAACACGAGCGGTTCACTCCCGAACGCTCCGATCGCGACCATCAAGAGCACTACCTCGGTGAATGCGAGTGCAGTGCCGAGGATCGTCTTGGCGGCGAGGAAGTCTGTGGTCCTCGCCGGCGTGACGAGAACGGCCGTCACCGTCTTCGACCGAATCTCCTGAGCTATCAGTGAAGCGAGGGACATCATCTCCATCATGAGCAGAAAGACCGCAAGGAGAGGCCGCATCTTGTCCTTGAGCGGCACCTGATCGCCTGCTCTATCAGGGCCAAGAATGATCTCGTCTTCAGCCGGAGGGGTGATCGGCAAGGCGCTCCCTGCGACCAGGTAGGCGAGTTCCCGCACCAGACCCGAGATCGCAGTGCGGATGTCGTCGGTTGTGTCAGCAGGTACGTAGACGGTCACTGTCGCCTGGTTCCCCGTTGTGACGGCAGGGAGGAAATCGTTGGGGAAGTCGACACCGGCGACGAGGTCCCCGTCGGTGACCGCCTGCTCGAGGGCGTCCGAGGTGTCGAACACCTCCAGGTCGAGGCCCTCCTCTGCGCCGAGCTGCTCCGCCAGGAGATCCGCGCCTACTCCGTGGATGCCGAGATTGAGTGTCTCGTCGACAGTGCTCGGAAGCCCCCAGAAGAGCGCCACGTAGGCAACGAGTCCCAAGATGGTTATGTACGCGAAGAACCGATCTCTCGACATCTGGGCGACGTCCTTGCGGATGATCGCCCACACGATGGTGATCATGCGTCGAGCCCTCTCCCCGCGAAGTGGATGAAGATGTCTTCCAAGGTCGCCTCTTGCGTGTGGATGGTCAGCAGCTCGTGGGCGGCCACCGCCTGCCTGATTCGTTCATCCGCTCCTGGCTCATCCAGAGGTATAACGGATTCGACGATCTGGCCGTCGCGGCGTGCTCTGATCCGCACCGACCTGGTCCCGTAGGTGAGCTTTAGGTTCTCGGGTGTGTCGGTCACCAGCACTCGCCCCCTGTCGATGAAGGCGACCCGATCCGAGAGCTTGTCAGCCTCGGCCATGTCGTGGGTGGTGAGCAGGATCGCCGCCCCCCGTTCCGCTTCTTCCCGGATCACGTGCCTGATCGCCTGGGACGAAACCGGATCGAGGCCGTCAGTCGGCTCGTCGAGCAGAAGCACGTCGGGCGTGTTGATGAGCACCCGTGCAATCATCAGCCGCTGTTTCATCCCCTTGGAGAACTCGGCGACGCGATCGTCGCCCCGGCCGGCGAGATCGACGCGGTCCAGCAGGCTGTCCGGGTCGAGGTCGGGGACACCGAAGAGACGCCCGAAGAACACGAGGTTCTCCTTCGCCGTCATGTTCGCGTAGAGGTTCTTCTCCTCGAATGCGACGCCCATGCGCGCCTGGATCTTCGATGCCTGGGACGGCATAGACATGTCGAGGATCGTGATGGTCCCGGTCTGTGGCCGCAGCCTGCCGGTGAGCATCTTGATGGTGGTGGACTTGCCGGCTCCGTTCGGCCCGAGAAACCCGAGCGTCTCACCCCTGTCCACTGTGAACCCGACATCGTCGACGGCACGACGGCCGCCGTACGCGAAGCTGATGCCATCCACCACGATCGCCGCAGAACTCATGAACGATCGCCTCCTCCGGCGTCCCTCGGTCTTGATTGAACGCTACCACCTGGCCTTTCCGCCCCGCACAGGCGTACCTCGTCGGTACTCTGTGGCAATGAGCGAGCGGACCAACATCCCTCGGTGGGCGGTGGCAGGTATCGCCGTCGCGCTGTTCGCGCTGCTGGCTGTCGCGTCGATCGGGGCGCGTCATGTCTTGAACGGTTCGGGTGACGCCGAGCTGCCGCTCGACCGGCACACGATCCAGCGCGTCATTGTCGACACGATATCGGTGCTGGTGGTGGTTGCGGTGGTATGGCTGATGCTGCCGGGTAAGGGAGCAAAGAAACGGCGCCCCCAGACGAAACGAACATCGTGGCTCACCGCTGTGATCGTCCTGACCGCGATGTTCTTCGTGTTCCTTCAGCTCGGGAAGATGGTCCGGGACCGGGAATCCGTACCGGAAGGGACGACTGTCTCTCTTCCGGATGTCGGCGTTCCGACCCCGACGTCGTTTCCGCCGAGGTCGACGTTGCCGGCCGGATCTCCTGACGTATTGCTGTTGGTGGTGGGCGGCGTGCTGCTCGTCGCTGTCGGTGTCGCCGCCGCAATCCGGAGGTCCTCCGAAGGTGCCCAAGTGGTGCCCTCCTCCGAGACGGCTGCCGTCGCGGCTGTCATCGACGACCTCCTCGCCGAACTCGAGCAGTCTGCGGATCCGCGGCACATCGTGATCGGTGCGTATGCCCGCATGGAGCGGGCCTTGGCCCGCGATGGTCTGGCGCGTCGGAGGTCCGAAGCTCCCCACGAGTACCTGCGGCGGGCTTTGGAGCGTCTCCAAGTCAGCTCTCGAAGCGTTGCACGGCTGACGGACTTGTTCGCCGAGGCGAGGTTCAGCCCTCATGAGATAGACGAGACGATGGCGGCGGACGCGAAGGCGGCTTTGAGGGACGTGCGAGATGAGCTTGGAGTGCCGGCATGAGAAGGGTCGCCTTCGTCACGGTCGCCGTGGCGCTTGCGTTGTCAGGGATCTTCGCATGGCTTTCCGGGCTCGCAGAGCTGGCGGCCTACGAGGCAGTCATCGGAACCGTCGGGCTCGTCGCGCTGATCGCATTGGGTACACCCGTTCAGACCCAACGGCGGGCGGCGCGGACCGCTTCCCCTCGCCTCGTTCCTCCACAACTTCATCGAATCGAACGGATCGTTCGATTCGCCACGTCCACCGCGGTTGATGCGGATCGGCGTCTGTATCCGATGCTGCGTGACCAGGCTCGGGAGCTCCTTCTCGGTCGGCGCGGCGTCTTGTTCGACACCGAACCCGAACATGCCAAGCGTTTGCTCGGCGATGCTGCATGGGAGTGGATCCGCCCGGATCGGCCGGTGTCTGTGGACCGAATGGCCCCCGGCGTGGACCCTGAAGACATCGAGGTGGTCGTGCAATCCATCGAGCACCTGGTGGATCGGTAGGCTGCTCGGGATGACGGACGGACTCGACCAGGTGGCGGTTCTCGGCAGTCGGATCCTCGACGAAATCGAACGCGCCGTGATCGGGAAGCGGTCTGCCCTCGAGCTCCTGCTGCTGGCGGTGCTGTCGGACGGACACGTTCTGATCGAGGACTTCCCCGGGCTTGCGAAGACCCTGATGGCTCGGTCGCTCGCGCAGGTCACCGACCTCGGATTCAATAGAGTCCAGTTCACGCCGGATCTCATGCCCATGGATGTGACCGGATCGATGGTGCTCGGCCGGTCGGGCGATCTCGAATTCAGGCGCGGGCCGGTCTTCACCAACCTCCTGCTCGCCGACGAGGTGAACCGGGCTCCCGCCAAGACGCAGGCGGCGCTGCTGGAGGCCATGCAGGAGCGCCAGGTGACGGTCGACGGAGTAACACGTCAGCTCGAGCGCCCCTTCATCGTCATCGCGACACAGAATCCGATCGAGTACGAAGGCACCTACCCGCTGCCGGAGGCCCAACTCGATCGGTTCCTCATGCGCCTCTCGGTCGGGTACCCAACTGCAGACGACGAGCTACGCGTGCTCGAGGACCGGATGGCCCGCCGGTCCGACGAGATCCGGCTGGAACGGGTCGTGGACGGCCCGACCCTCAGAGCGATGCAAGCATCCGTGGAAGAGGTTCATGTGTCCTCGTCGGTCGGCCGGTACATGGTGGAGTTGGTCGGGGCGACAAGAACACGAAACCGGGTACAGGTGGGCGCCAGCCCTCGCGGATCTCTCGCTCTCATGAAGCTGGCCCGAGCCAGAGCAGCTCTCTCAGGTCGTGACTTCGTGACCCCCGATGACGTCAAGAATGTCGCCGTCCCGGCGCTGGCCCATCGCATCATCCTTCGCCCTGAGCTGTGGGTGCAGGACGTGCGAGGCGACGACGTCGTCGAGGAGTGTCTGGACATGGTGCCCACCCCGCCGTCGGTTCCCGAGTGACGAGATACGCCTCGCCGCGGCTTCGCTTCTATCTGCTCGTGGGCGTGTTCTCGATGGTCGGTGGGTTCGCCGTCGGTAGCTCGGCCTTGATTGCCCTTTCGGCGCCATTCCTCCTCATGAGCGCGGTGGGTCTCCTTTGGGTGCGGGATTCGGCGGTGATGATCGGCGCGACGTTCGAAGAGGATCGAGCGATCGAAGGTGACGAGATCCGTCTCGTGTTGCGGGTCGACTCCGATGGGCGCGCCATGGTGTCCGTCTCCGTGGACCTCCCGCCGGGGTTGTCCATCAAGCCCGTCCAAGACGATCCGGCGATCCTCGTCGCGTTCGAGGATGGGGTGACGGTGCGAGGTTCCCATGCCCGCGTCGATGTGACCTTCGTCTGTGATCGGTGGGGCTCGTACCGCCCGGCGTGGGTTCGGGCTACGTCGCGGGAGGGAACGCTGTTTGTCCAAACGAAGACGTTCTCCGTCGATCTCGAGCTGCGTGTCTATCCGGACGTCGAGACGCTTCGCCGGCTGTTCGAACCCGTCGAAACCCAGCTCGGATTCGGCGATCTGGTGTCTCGTCGCAAGGGCGATGGCCTCGAGTTCGCCGACCTTCGTCCCTTCGCACCGGGTGATGACTTCAGACGTGTCAACTGGAGGGTCACCGCGTCAGGGCGAGGGATCTGGACCAACGACCGTCACCCCGAGCGCAACAGCGACGTTGTGCTCCTGGTCGACACTCTGGCACTTTCCAGGCGCGGCGTTCCCGGCGTGTTCGATCTCGCGGTGAAGGCGGCCGCTGCGATCGCCGCCGCCCATCTCGTCCGGCACGATCGTGTCGGTTTGATCTCGTTCGGTGAACCGATCCGGTGGATCGAAGCCGGGATGGGTGACGTTCAACGGTACCGGATCCTGGACACGCTGATGGAGAGCCACGTCAGGCGGCAGCTGCTGTGGAGAGGTGTCCGAGTCGTGCCTCCCCATGCACTCCCTCCGCAGGCACTCGTCGTCGGGATCACTCCACTCCTCGACGAACGCTCGATCTCTGCGCTCTCGGAGCTGCGTGGGCGGGGGTTCGACGTACGGATCCTCGAAGTGACACCGGAGGAGTCCGTTGCCGGATCGGAGTCGAGAACCGGCGACTTGGCTCGACGTATCTGGTTGCTCGAACGAGAGGCGACCAGGAGTCGATTCGCTCGACACGGGATACCGCTGGTCAGCTGGGAGCCGGGTACCTCGCTGCAGGCTGCGCTCGTCGCGATCGAGCGGCACGAACGGGGAGCACGTCGTGCCTAGGCGAGCCTCGTGGATCGCGCTCGTCGCCACGACGTTGTTGATCATGGGCAGCGTCGTGTTCATCGTAGGGAACGCGACACCGCCGCTCCGGTTGATCTCGGTGGTCGCGGTCGTCGCTACGGCCGGAGGACTCCTTGCGGGCTTTCCCTGGCTGGTCGCCACAGCGTTTGGCTTTGCGATCGTCGAGATCGGTCTGGCGTTGACGGCTGGGTCGATGACCCCTGGCTGGATCCCTGCTCTCGCTGTCGGTGTGTTCCTAGCTGTGGAGGCCTCGGTCGCGGCGTTGGAGGTGGCTGGTGACGTGATCGCCCCACGAGAACCCGTCGGTCGCCGGTTGGCGGTGACCGTCTCCACGGCGGCAGTGGTCTGGACGGTTGCGTCGGTCATCGCGCTGATCGCCGGCGGCGCGGGCCTGCCGGGCACATTCACCCGGATCGCAGGAGTGGCCGCCGCCACCGCCGTGCTGGCAACCCTGACACGACTCGTCGAAAGGCGAACCTCGTAGCCGCTCGGATGGTTGCCACGTTATTGGAGCCGCGCTAGGCACCGATCGAGCGGTATGTCACTTCAGGAGGCGGTCGCCCTCAGCATCCAGGCGGTCTTCTCATGCGTCTCGATGCGCACGGTTGCTAGGTCGGCGGTCGCCACGTCCATTGACGCCTCAGCGACGCGTACGACGTCCCGGGCGGTCCGGATGACCGTTTCGTGACCGTCGACGAGCCGGCGAACCATCTCCATCGCCTCCGGTACGGTCGGGTCATCGGGCACACTCGCGAGGCGTCCGAGTTCGGCATAGCTCGCCGGCGCCGGATGGCCGAGTGCGAGGATCCGTTCGGCGATCTCGTCGACCGCGTCCCGAAGCTCCATGTACTGCTCTTCGAACATCAGATGCAGCGACCGGAACATGGGCCCGGCCACGTTCCAGTGGTAGCCGTGGGTCTTCAGGTACAGGGTGTAGGTGTCGGCGAGCAGCTTCGCCAGGCCATCGGCGATCTCTCTGCGGGCGGTCTCATCGATGCCGGTATTGATGTCCATGATGGTCTTCCCTTCTCTGGGTGAGTGTACCGGTGATCCGGTCAGCCGGCCGTGGCTGTAATCTTCCGAAGCATGTCCACCTCCCACCGTCGCCGCGGAACGCGGGGTTTCGTTGCAGCCTTCTGGTCTGCCGTGCTTCCCGGCTTCGGTCAGATCATGGTGGGACGGACTCGGCGAGGTCTCGTGATGATCGCAGTGACCGGTGCGCTGGTCGTCGGTGGAGTGGCCTTCGCGCTCTCGAACACGACAGCGCTCCTGGGGGCCGTCGTGCAGCCGAAGGTCCTGATGGGCCTCTTCTTCGGCAACATCCTCGTGCTCGTCCTGCGAATCGCCGCCTCCATCGACGCCTACCGACTCGGCGCCGGCCTGCCGGGCGGTACCTTGCGGGACGAGACCGCAGGGCTGTTGGTGGTCCTTTCGACGGTCATCCTCGTGGCCCCACACGCATACCTCGGGTACGTGGATCTGATTACCCGTCGGACGCTCACCTCGGTGTTTGGTCACACCACGACGACCACGGCGACAACGCTCGCCGGTGGCGGGAGCACGGGTTCAACGGACCAAGGCACCGGGTCGACGTCTGCCGTGTCCACCACGACATCGACGACGACCACGACACTCCCGCTCTGGGCGGGCGACGAGCGACTGAACATCCTGCTGATGGGGGGAGATGCAGGTCCCGGGAGGCACGGCATCAGGACCGACACCATGATCGTCGTCAGCATCGATCCGGAGACAGGGGACGCGGCGATGTTCCAGGTCCCCCGCAACTTCGGGAACATGCCGCTGCCACCCGAACTCCACATGAACGACTGCAACTGTTTCTCCGACATCAGCAACGCGATCTACCAGTACGGGCAACAGCACCCCGAGCTGTATCCGGACGCGGCGGACCCGGGCGCCGCACTGATCATGGCGTCGTTCCAGGAGTTGCTCGGGATCCCCATCCACTACTACGCCCTCGTCGACCTGAACGGATTCGTCGACATGGTGGACGCGTTGGGAGGCGTCACGATCTACGTGCCTCAGCGGGTCTACGACGCCAACTACCCCCACGAGGACGGCAGCACCGAGGTGATCGACATCCCGGTGGGCGAGTACCACATGGACGGACACCTGGCCCTGGCGTATGCCCGCTCGCGGCACTCCTCTGACGACTACAACCGGATGGGACGTCAGCGATGCGTGCTCGAAGCGATGCTCCAAGAAGCCGATCCCGTTACGATGGCCCTCCACATCGGCCAACTCGCAAATGCCGTGACCACCTACATCACAACCGATATTCCGATCGATCAGCTCCCGAACCTCGTGAAGCTGATGCCGAAGCTCGACTCGTCCAAGATCGTCAGTGTTCGGTTCATCCCACCCGACTACGTCGCCGGATACCGGCCGGACAGGTACTCGATTCCGGACATCGACAAGATCCAAGCTGCTGTGAATACCGCCACCACGCTCTCGCCTGAAGAGGCGATGGCGGCCCTGGGACTCGAGCCGCTGACGTCGACGTGTGGGATGCCCGAACCGGAGACGACCACCACGTCTTCTACCACGACGACGAGTTCCACCACGTCTTCCACCCCGACGACGAGTTCCACGACGACGACGACCGCGACCACCACGACGACGACCGCCGCGACCACCACGACGCCATGATGGTTTGGAAGACCGAGTTCGGGCGTTTCACGATCTACGGGATCGAGGACGGATGGATGCTGCGCGACCCGATGGAGTTCATGCCCGACTCGGATCCCGAGGTGTGGGCGGCCCACCCGGAGTTCCTCGACGAGGGCAAGATACGGGTCAGTCTCGGGTGTTTCGTCGTTGTTGGACCGTCAGGTGTGGTGATGGTCGACACGGGCCTCGGCCCTCCACCCGATCCTCGAATGGTGTCAGGGAAGATGCCAGAAGCGCTGAGCACGATCGGCATCCGACCCGACGAGGTCGACACGGTCATCCACACACATCTGCACGTCGACCACATCGGAGGCAACCTCGACCACTCCGGTAGACCGTTCTTCCCCAACGCTCGTTTGTTCGTGCACTCGGCGGAACTCGACCACTGGCTGGCGCTCGAAGGCCCGAGAGGTGACCGTATCCGGAGTGTCTTCGAGCCGCTGGATGGGATGGTCGAGGCGGTCGGCGGCGACCGGGAGATCACGGCCGGTGTCGCAATGATCGAGTCGTTCGGTCATACGCCCGGACACATGTCGGTCGAACTCCGATCGGAGGGTCGCCGCGCGGCGCTGGGTGGCGACGTGACCCATCATCCACTCCAAGCAGCGCACCCGGAGTGGAACATGGTCGCCGACTACGACAAGGACCTCGCCGCCCGGTCGCGGCAGTTGCTGTACGAGGGATTGGCGGCCGATGGTGGCCTGTTGGGGGCGGGCCACTTCCCAAGGCCGGGCTTCGGGTCGGTTGTCGTCAACGAAGGCGTTCGTATGTTCGTGCCGGTGCAGGTGTCAGTACTCGGCTGACAGCTCACAGCGAACAGCCGACAGCACCGGGCCGGTAGCCACCCGAGACGGAGGGCGACTGTCGCGCTCCTTTCCCTTGGAGCGGAGGCCGATGGGAACGGACCGAGAGGCCGTGAAGGGGCACTCTTGCTGTCTGCTTGTCAGCTGTTGGCCGTCTGCTGTGAGCGGAGCGAGCGTCTACTCGCCGGGGTTTCGGAAGAGCGTCGGCACCGTTGCCGCGAGGATCTGCAAGTCGAGGAGGAACGACTGGGTTCGGACGTACTCTGCGTCGCTGTCATTGCGCTGCTCCGGAGAAATGGCATCGCGTCCGCGCACCTGGGCCAATCCAGTGATGCCGGGCCTCACGAGTCGACGGATCGGATCTCCAAACGCCTCGGCTTCTGCGGGTACCAGGGGGCGCGGTCCCACGAGGCTCATGTCGCCTCGGATGACGTTCCACAGGTTGGGGAGTTCATCGAGGGAACCCATCCGGAGGAAGCGGCCGACCCGTGTGATCCGGGGATCGGCCCCGATCTTCAGCCGCGGTGTGTCAGGGGCGAGGCGTTCCAGATGGTCGAGGTGGAGCGACTCGCCGGCTTCAGGGCGCATGGTGCGGAATTTCACCATGCCGAAGAGCTCACCGTTCAACCCCATACGTTCCTGACGGAAGATCGCCGGACCTCTCGAGTCGAGCTTGACGACGATCGCTTCGACGAGGAAGGCAGGAAGGAGCAGGAGACCGAGCGGGACGGCGACGGCGAGATCGAAAACCCGCTTGGCCGTTCGGTATCCCCACCTCTGTTCCATTCGTGCCGAGGCCGCCGACAGGGCCAGAATGGCGCCGACCTCTCCGCCCAGGAAGGCGACCCCGATGCGTGTGGCGACATCGCTGGTCGTGATCAGCAGCCCCGCCACCGCAACAGCGACACCGACGACCCACGCGATCGCGAGCTTGCCGGTGTCTCCCCGTGCAACGAGGATCTGGCCCAGGAACAACGATGACCCTGCAAGGGTCACGCCTGCGGCCGAGAGCATCGCAAACGTCGCATCCGGGCGGAACCCCTGACCGAACAGCGCCTCGACGATCGGGGGTCCCAACCAGTACCCGAGTGCCCCCGCCGGGAATGCCGTCACGGCCCCGAGACCGAGCAACCGAAACACCCACTTGGTCAGAAGAGCGTCTCTGCCTTTCTGCGCGAGCGCCGTGAACGGGGGAAGGGCCCGAGCGATCAGGTTGTAGCCAAACGTGAGCGGTGCGCGTGCCAGCGTGAACGTGACGAACACGGTGGAAATGACGGCTGTGGTTGCACCCAACCCTCCAGCGACGAGTGGTCCGGCGAGGAGCAGGACCTGTGATGTGGCGGCCGCAATGATGAAGGTGCCGAGGAATCGGACGGGGTCGGTACGTTGGTCGGGGATCGTCCCGATCCGCAGAGACGAGGGCCAGACGAGGATGATGAGTGGTCCAATGGCAAGCGCCGCAGCGAATCCCAGGGGGTTGCGGCCCGCCAGGAGCACGAGGGTCGCCAGCGAAACCCTTAGGATCGCCGCGCCGCCTCCGGATTCTCCATAGGAGCGGAACCGCCGGAATCCGGCCAGGGTGCCTCGACCGTGAACGAACAACGCGTGGGTCAGCACGTTGAAGCCGGCGAGATACGCGTAGCGGACGTCTCCGCCGAAGAAACGCTCCCTGCCGACGAAGGCCACACCGAACGCGAGAACGGCCGTCACGATGACCGTGGCTCGTGCCGTGCGCACTGTCGATCTGGTCATGCCGCCGTGAATGGTGATGGAGCGGATCACCAGCTGCTCCACGGGCAGCAGCACGATGATGAACGCCAAGAAGTGGATCGTCAGAAGCGAACTGATCGGAGCGAAGGCGTGGGGGCCGAGTGCCCGACCGCCGAGGAGCTGATACACGTAGTTGCCGACGCCCGCAACGAGCGTGCCGGTGATCATCGCCGCGGTTCCATCACCCGCGTAGCGCCGAAGGGCGGAGTCTCTCACAGAGCCGTCAGCGTAGCGGCGTACAGGTTGCCTTCGGCTTCAGATCGGGTCTGATGATGCCCGTTCTCTCCTCGCGAGGAAGAGGAACGGTATCGATGCCGCCTGGATCACCGCTCCTACGAGATAGGACGCCGAGTAGCCATGGACATCTGCCACCCTGCCCAGCGCCGGTTGGATGGCGACCCCACCTGCCGACCCCATGAGCGAGTCGAACGAGAGCACCGTCGCGCGCTGCTGTGAGGGGATCTCTCCGTTGATGAACGCCTGGCGCATCGGACTCCCCGCCGCCGATGTGAGTGCCCATACGACGAGGAGTCCGATGGCGAGCGCGAAGCTGGAGACTGCGCCTATCAACGCCAGGCCCACGGCGGTGATGCCGGCGACGACGATGAGGGTGGTCGTTCGTCGTGAGAACAGCTTCCTGACGAGCGGTACCGCCAGGCCGCC
>CAWHCO010000008.1:0-43134 GCA_963827865.1 uncultured bacterium
CATGACACTGTCCGCACGACGAGTGGCACGAAGTGCAGTGATTATCGAACGCTTCCTGGAGTCCCGCCGACAACTCCGGCGTGCTGCGCGCTTCGAGCACCTGGTAGTACCCCTGCAACGTGGTGTGCAGGCTGGCGAGCTGCACCTGTGTGGTGTCGGTGTGACAGAACGCACACGCTCCCGAAGCGGCGGGGTCCCGCTGCATGCCCACATGGGCAGATTCCATGTCGCCGGTTGCCTGTGTGCCCCCATGGCACTCGATGCAGCCGATCGAGCCGTGCGTCGACGTCAGGAACTCCTCGTCGTCGAGGAAGACTTTGGCCCATGCCTCAACCTGAGGCACCGAGCCCCCTCAGCCCTCACCTTCGTTGAGGCTCTCCTCCACCGGCTCGACGGCCATCGCCTGGAGCGACTCCTGGTTGGTATGGCAGTCGATGCAGTTGCTGCTGTCCTTGGTGTCGGACACGAGCACGGGCGGCATCGGCGTGGTCGTCGTGACCGCCGTCGATGTCGTGGTGTCTTCGGTCCCGTTGGTACACGAGGACAGCAGCAAGGCGAGCGCCCCCGCACCCAGGGCCACGAGGAACGTCGTTCTCTTCATGAAACCTCCCGTGAGGTGGTGGGCAGCATCACTGCCCACCACCCCCATCACTTCCTACGGCAGAGCGTGAGCCTCCGTCTCGGTCGGATAGCCCATCGCCTTCGAGAAAGGCGTCGTGCCGAGCACATCGAGGTCGTCACTCCATCCCATCATCCCGAACTTCATGTTCGTGACGTCGTACCCGAGCAGCTTCAGGATCACCGCAGCGACCTGGCCCGTGTGGCCCGTGTAGCAGTAGTCCACGATCGGCTGATCGGACGGCACGCCGGCGAGCAGCGACGTATCGGCGATCGACTTCCACGGGATGTCCACCGCACCCTGTACGTGACCAATCGCGTAGACGTCGGGTGCACGGACACTGATGATGAACGGATCGTTGCTGACATCACCGTCTGTCAGGTTCTCGTACACCGCCTCGGCCGAGATGGTGGGAGACCAGTCGGCGATGAACTGCTGGGCCCGTGCGATCGCGATGGCAGCCCCCTCGGACTCACCCGTGTCGAGCACCGGCGGCTCGTACGAACCACTCAGCTCGTTTGGTGTCGTCTCGGTGGGATACCCCATCGCTGCGGAGAACGGCTCCGTCCCGACGACATCAGGGTCGTCACTCCACCCCATCATGCCGTACTTCAGGTTCGTGACGTCGTAGCCGAAGGACATGAGCAGGGTCGCCGCCACCTGCCCAGTGTGCCCGGTGTAGCAGTAGACCACGATCTGGCGGTCCATCGGCAGCTTGGCCAGGTTCTCCGGATTGGCGATCTCACGCCACGGAATGTTCACCGCACCGGCGATGTGTCCGACGGCGTAAATGTCAGGTGCGCGAACGCTGATGATCAGAGGATCGTTGGACGTGTCCCCATCTGTCAGGTTCTCGTACAGCACGTCTGCGGAAATCGTCGGCGACCAGTCGGCGAGTCTGCCGCTCAGGTAGTCGGCCAGGACCTGATACTCATCGACCATCGCAGCGGTCGTGGTGGTCATGGCCTCCGTCGTGGTGGTCATGGCCTCCGTCGTGGTGGTCATGGCCTCGGTCGTAGTCGTGGCCTGCGTTGTCGCCACGGTGGTCTCAGTGGCTGTTCCTCCGCAGCCGCTCAGGGCAAAGATGCTCAGAACGACAACCAGAAGAAGCAGCCTGAAGGAAAGGCTCCTTCGTAACATCTCAGTATCTCCCTTCGGAATGTGCACCCATAAGTAGCACACGTTCTTACTTCTCCGTATTGATAACTTCCACCTTGTCCTCGTGACATGGGCCATAGGGCCCTACGGCGGCGCATTGGACCCTTTCACCACGGGCCGCCAAGACATGCAAACGCCGGGATAGACTCGGGCTCGTACCTCGAGAGGAGTCATGTTGAGTTCCTACGTAGCGCCTCGCACCCCGGTCCCGTCCGACCTCGAGATCGCGCAGGAGGCACCCCTCTCCCCGATCCTGGACATCGCCGCGCAAGTCGGTCTCCGACCCGACGACCTCGATCTCTACGGCACCTACAAGGCGAAGGTCCACCTCGACGTCCGCGACACGTTCGCCGACAGGCCCCTCGGCAAGTACATCGATGTCACCGCGATCACCCCGACGCCTCTCGGGGAAGGCAAGACCACAACCGCGGTCGGACTTTCTCAGGGGCTCGGCCGGCTCGGCCACTCGGTGTTCACCACGCTTCGCCAGCCGAGCATGGGCCCCACCTTCGGCATCAAGGGTGGTGCGGCCGGCGGCGGCTACAGCCAGGTGATCCCCATGGAGGACTTCAACCTGCACCTCACCGGCGACATCCACGCCGTGTCGATCGCCCACAATCTGCTGGCCGCGGCCATCGACAATCACCTGACGCACGGGAACCAGCTGAACCTGAATCCGTTCTCGGTGACCTGGGGGCGGGTGGTCGACCTCAACGACCGCGCGCTGCGCCAAGTCGTGATCGGTCTCGGCGGTAAGCCGAACGGCTACCCGCGGGAATCGATGTACGACATCGCCGTCGCATCGGAAGTCATGGCAATCCTCGCCCTCTCGACCGGACTCGCAGACCTCCGGTCCCGGCTCGGAAGGATCGTTGCCGGCACAACCTTCGACGGAGAGCCCGTCACCGCAGAAGACCTCAAGGTTGCAGGAGCGATGGCGGTACTTCTCAGGGACGCTCTCATGCCGACACTCATGCAGACGCTGGAGCACACCCCCGTCCTTGTGCATACAGGACCGTTCGCCAACATCGCCCACGGGAACTCGAGCATCATCGCCGATCAGATCGCCCTCCATCTTGCCGACTACGTCGTCACCGAATCCGGGTTCGGTTCCGACATCGGCATGGAGAAGTTCATGGACATCAAGTGTCGGACGAGTGGTCTCACTCCGGATGTCGTCGTGATCGTCGCGACGATCCGAGCACTGAAGATGCACGGCGGACTCGGCAAGGTCATCGCAGGCAAACCACTCCCTCCGGAACTGACCACCGAGAACCTCGATGCTCTCGAGAAAGGAGCCGTGAATCTCGTCGCCCACATCCGGATTGCCAAGGGCTACGGCGTGCCCGTGGTAGTGGCCGTGAACCATTTCCACACCGACACCGACAACGAGGTTCAGCTCCTCCGAAAGATCGCCACCGAGGCAGGCGCCGAGGACGCTGTCATGACCGACCACTGGGCGAAGGGCGGCGAAGGCGCCATGGACCTGGCCGAGGCCGTTGTCAAGGCGGCAGCACAGCCCAAGGACTTCTCGTTCCTCTACCCGCTCGACATGCCGATCCGCGACAAGATCGAGATGATCGCGACACGCGTGTACGGCGCGGACGGTGTCGACTTCATGGACGACGCCGACAAGAAGATCCGTCTCTACACCAAGCTCGGGTATGACAACCTGCCCATCTGCATGGCGAAGACCCATCTGAGCCTCAGCCACGACCCGTCGGCGAAAGGTGTTCCGAAGCACTTCCGCCTACCGGTACGGGACATCAGGGCGAGTGTTGGGGCGGGATTCCTCTACCCGCTCTGTGGAACCATGCGAACCATGCCGGGGTTGCCGAGCCGGCCGGCATTCGAGAATGTCGACATCGACGTGGAGACCGGAAAAGTGCAAGGCCTGTTCTGAGAAGGAGAACCAATGATCGATCCTGCCGAACTCAAGACTTTGCCCTTCTTCCGGTCACTCACCGACGAGGAGATCGATCTGCTCGCACCGCACGTCGACCTTCGAACCGCTGCGAAGGGTGCGAGGATCTTCGACGAGGGCGCCCCTTCGGACTCGTTGCTCGTCCTCGTCGCCGGGATGGTGGCAAACCGCCAGTCGCCACTCCATGGCGGCGAAGACATCCTCATGAACGTCGTCAGCCAACCCGGCGAGGTGATCGGCGCGTCTGCGCTCGCCTCCGGAGACGATGCAGTACATCCGTTCTCGGCGGTCTGCATGGAGAACTCCGAGTTCGTGGTGCTGCCGGTCGACGAGCTTTGGACGGCGTTCGAGGAGGAGCCTGCGGTCGGCCTCGGTCTTCTTCGTCGGTTCACGCTCATGCTCGGACACCGGTTGGCGGCCACCCGGGAGCAGATTCGCAGTCGCATCCGACCTGGGCTGATCTCGCACGGGTAGATCAGATCTCGGATAGCCCTTCGAGCCAGATGAGCATCCGATCGGCCACGGACTGCCATCTGGTATCGAGCATCATGTCGTGCGCGACGCCGGGCACGATCACCGCTTCGGTCCCATAGGCGGCAGCAGTCGCTCGCACCTCTTCCGGTGTGAAGATCGTGTCGTTCTCGCCGCCCATCACCAGCATCGGTACAGCGACCTTGTCCGGTTTCGGAAGTCGAAACATCATGTCGAGATAGGCGAGGTACGACTCTGACTGAAGTCGCTCGAAGTAGCCGGCGACGACCTCATCAAGCAGATCCTCGCTGAAGAACGCCTCCCTCGCCAGACTCGGTGTGCTGACGATCGGGTACAGGTCCCAGGTGAGGTTCGCCTTCAGAAACGCCAACGGATGCCGACGAGCCACGCTGAGCGTAGTGCGCAGCACGCCCCTCACCGGGTCAGAAGCGAGCAGGACTCCTGCGGTGGCAGGGTGGTTCTCCAGATACAACTGGGTGACAAGTCCACCCATCGAGTGCCCAATGATCATGGGAGGCACGTCGAAATCGGCTGCGACTGCCGCCACATCTGCCACGTAGTCCTTGACGTGGGCGACCCGCAATCGCTTGTCGATGCCGCTCTCGCCGTGACCCCTCAAGCTCAGCGCATGGGACGCGTATCCATGCTCGGCGAAGTAGGGCAGAAAGTGCTCGTTCCAGCACCAGGCCCCATGCCACGCACCGTGAACGAACAACAGCGGCACGGTCTTCGAACACCCGACGGGCTCGTGCGTGATGACCTCGAGCTTCATGTAGCCCTCCTCGTCCGCAGCCTACCGGCGATCGCCCCGCGGGCCGACACGACCACCACTCCGGCAATCACCAACGCCACTCCCACCCCCTGGATCCACGACACGGTCTCGCCGAAGAACAAGCGCCCCCAGAACATCGCCGCAATCGGCTGAATCAGGAGCAACACCGATGTCTCGAGTGCCGGCACCTTCGGAAGCGCCGTAGCGATCAGCAGCCATCCGACTGCCTGGGAAACCACCGCAAGAAGCAGCAGCCACCCATGCGCCGGCCATGTGGGTCGGAATGCAATCGATCCGAACAGCTCACCCAGCACCAATGCCCCTACCGCCGCCCCGACGGTTGCATCCAGGAGAGACCCGACGGCCGGAGCGTCCTCACGTCGAGTTGCCGTCCTGAACACGAGCAGAAACGCCGCGTACGTCAAACCCGTGGTTGCGCCAAGGACAACCCCGAGGACGGGGTCCGAGCCGTACGCATCCGCTCGTCCGAGCCCGGATAAGAGAACGAGGCCCGCAGCCATGAGCGGAATCATCCACAGTGTCAAGCGGGCCGGCCGCTCCTTCCAGATGATCCATGCTGCGAGACCGACAAACACGACTTGAACGTTGGCGAGGACCGTTGCCAACCCTGCACCGATGTACCCGATGGAGTGATGCCAGACCGTCAGATCCACGGAGAGGAGCAGCCCGGCGACCACAGCGATGAGACGCGTGCGAGTCGACCTGTGGTCGCGGTTCTTGACGAACACCCACATGGCGAACAGGAGGGGAATCGCATACACGGCCCTGAACACCGCCGCCGTCGACGGTGACACATCCGCCGCTCGAACGAGGATCGCCGAGAACGAGATACAGACGACACCAATCGTCGCGGCGAGACGAATCATCGGAGAAGCCTAGGGCTGCTGTCAGCCGATAGCTGACAGCAGCCCGCTTCCAGTCTTCAGTCTTCAGTCTTCAGTTCTGAGTTGTCAGTAGGAACGCAGCCACATATGGCGCGATACCGTGGGGCGAGGCTCCTACCGAGAACCGAAGACCAAGAACCCAGAACAGCTCGCGAAGCGAGCGCACACTAGGTTGATCTCGACCGACCACGAGGAAGCCCATGTATCGCATCGAAGCCGACACGCTGATCCCTGGAAGTGGCGCACCCATCGACAACGGGTGTGTCATCACCGAAGGTGGAACGATCACCTACGCCGGTCCAGTTGAGTCCGCTCCCCCATCGCCGATGGCCACGGGGGCACACGTGCCGGTCGTCATGCCTGGGATGTGGGACGTCCACGCGCATTTCACGGGTCTGACGACACCCGATCTCGAGAACCTCGTGAAGATCCCCCAGGCCCTCGCCGCAGCGAGGTCGGTGCGCGACGCAGAGGCCGCACTCATGGCCGGGTTCACGTCCGTTCGTGAGGCCGGGGGGTACGGCATCTACCTGGCGCGGGCCGTCGAAGAGGGGTCGATCATCGGGCCGACCATCTACGCCGCCGGTGCGATTCTCTCCACGACCGGCGGACACGGTGATCTCCACTCCTACCCGCTCGATTGGCTGCTGAGCTACGGGGCTTCCGGCGGCATGCTCGAGCTGTGCGATGGAGTCCCGGAGTGCCTGAAGGCAACCCGCAAGCAGCTTCGCCGCAACGCGAAGGTCATCAAGGTCTGCGCATCCGGGGGTGTGCTGAGTGAGATAGACCATCCGATCCATCAGCAGTTCAGCCTCGAAGAACTGCGAACGATCGTGGAGGAGGCGGCCAGGGCCGATCGGGTGGTCATGGCGCACTGCCATGGCAAGCCCGGCATCAAGGCGGCCCTCGATGCAGGAGTCGTAACGATCGAACACGGCACCTACCTCGATGAGGAAACGGCTGCACAGATGAAGGAGCAGGGAGCTGTTCTGGTGCCGACCAGATTCATCGTCGAGCGGCTGCTTGCAGGAGGCAGACAGGCGGGCGCTGCCGAGTACGCCATGCGCAAACTCGATGCGATGGCAGATCGACACATGGAGGCAATGGCGCTGGCTCACGAGGCCGACGTGACAATCGCGCTCGGAACCGACATGGCGACAAGCGGACCGACCTCGGCCGTTCCATGGGGAGCCAACGGTGAGGAGGTCATCTACCTCGCGCAGGCGGGAATGTCACCCTTGGAGGTGATCGAGGCGGCAACGTTCAACGGACCCAAGACCCTCGGTCCCCAAGCTCCCACGTCGGGGCTGCTCGCCGACGGACACGACGCCGACATCATCGCCGTTGCCTCGAACCCACTCGACGACGTGACGGTGCTCGCACACCCGACGAACATCACCCACGTGTGGAAGGCTGGCAGTCTGGTGAAGAACCCGTAGAGGTGGGCTGAGCTTCGCTCGGCCCGTACCTGGTATCTGGTACCTAGGGGCTTCGCTCGGCCCGTATTCGGTTCTCAGTTCTGGGTGTTCGGTAGGAAAGTTGGCCTACGGTCCCACGCCCCTGCGGCCCCGCTCTTGCTGAGGACTGAAGACTGAAGACTGAAGACTGAAGACGGTGAGCGAAGCTCGCCTACCAGATGCCCACCTGCCGCGCATGGTGCACCGCCTCGTCCGCGCCGTCCGTCCAAGGTTCGCCGTGACCAACGAGAATCGTGTCGACATCCAAACCTTCGAGCTTGGAGAGCGACGCAAGCGCCTGCTCGCTGTTGTCATTGATGAAGCCGGGGCCGATTCGCGGGCCCGGCTTGCCCGTGGTGATGTCCATTGTCGCGAGCGCATCGCCGGCGAATAGTGTCCTGTTCGACACGAGTGCACAGCTCCCTTTCGTGTGGCCAGGAGTGTGAATGACCCGCGGTCGCCCAGGCAGATCCAGCGTTCCCTCCTCGAAGGAGACCACCTCGGACACAGCAGGAAATGTGATCGCGTTGGACATGGCGCCGTGCACCAGGTAGCGGAACAGCATCGGACGCCACACCGGGCCCCAACCCGCCGGGAACCGCTGCTCCCCTGTGGCAAATGGGGCGTCGGCAACATGAACCCGCACCGGCGTGCCTTCCGTGGAATGGATTCGCTGAGAGAAGCCGATGTGATCGATGTGTGCATGGGTGAGTACGACAGCTTCAATGTCGCTGAGCGCCTTGCCTGTGGTGTTGAGGAACCTGACGAGGTGGCGCCAGTACCCGGGGAGCCCGGCATCGATCAGTGTCAACTTGCCCCCTTCTTCGATTGCGTAGAAGTTGACGAGTTTCGTTCCCAGCCGATGCACCCCCGGTGCGGCTTCCATGGGCCTATTCGTCCATGGCCGGCTCGAATGACGGTGGGCCCAACGCGCTGCGGATCTCGCCGGCCTCGACGGTCTCGTGATCCATGAGAAGCTCTACGAGGCGATCGAGTTGCTCTCGATGGGCTTCGAGGATCGATCGGGCTGTTGCGTGCTGATCGTCGATGATCTGGCCTACGTCCCGATCGATATGAGCCTGTGTCGCTTCGCTGACGTTCCGACCCTGCGCCATCTCGAGTCCGAGGAACGGTTGGTCTTCGTCACCATCGAACGAAAGAGGACCGAAGCTCCCCATACCCCAGCGGGTGACCATCCTCCGCGCGAGCTTGGTTGCCTGGATGATGTCGGACTCTGCGCCCGTGGTGAAGTCTCCGAACACGATCTCCTCCGAAGTGCGCCCGCCGAGCATCACCGCGATACGAGTTCGGAGATAGTCGCGGCTGTAGTTCACTCGCTCCTCCGCCGGAAGCTGTTCGGTCACACCCAACGCCATCCCGTGCGGAATGATCGTCACCTTGTCGACAGGGTCTGCGAGCTCCGAATACCACGCGACCAGCGTGTGGCCCGACTCGTGGTAGGCGACGACTCGACGGTCGTGCTCGGTCATCGGCGTGTGTCGCTCTGCGCCAAGGGTGACCTTGTCGATGGCACCCGCGAAATCCTCGTTCCTCACCAGGTCCGCGTCGTACTCTGCCGCCAGCAGTGCCGCCTCATTTGCGATGTTCGCGAGGTCGGCACCACTCAAGCCGATGGTTCGCCTCGCGAGCTTGTCCAGATCGACATCCGACGAGAGTCTCAGTCCTCGTGTGTGGATCTGGAGAATGCCAAGCCGTCCCTTCCGGTCCGGAAGCGGGACCATGATCTGACGGTCGAAACGCCCTGGGCGAAGGAGCGCAGGATCGAGCACATCCGGGCGGTTGGTGGCAGCGAGAACGATCACACTCTGTCGTTCGTCGAATCCATCCATCACCGTGAGGAGCTGGTTGAGAGTCTGCTCCCGTTCGTCGTTGACGGTTCCCATGCCGGCGCCTCGTCGACGCGCAACGGCGTCCAACTCATCGATGAACACGATCGCCGGTGCCACCTGCTTCGCTTTCTCGAAGAGGTCCCTAACCCTGCTCGCACCGACCCCGACGAACATCTCGACGAACTCCGAGGCACTGATGTCGAGGAAGGGTACCGACGCCTCCCCTGCCACGGCCCTCGCAAGGAGCGTCTTGCCCGTTCCCGGGGGCCCGACGAGGAGAAACCCTCGAGGAAGCCGGGCGCCGAGACGGTGGAACTTCTCCGGCTCTTTGAGGAACCCGACGACCTGACGCAATTCCGCCTTCGCTTCGTCGGCTCCGGCCACGTCGTCGAACGAGGTCTTCGGACGTTCGGTTGTGTACTCCCGCGCCTTGCTCCTACCGAAGCCGAGTACCCCGGACTGCCCCTGCATCATGCGTCTGCCCATCCACCAAACCAGCCCGACTAGGAACACGAACGACAAGACGTCGATCACGATCCCGACCCATGACGTGCCGACCGGCACGACATCGACGACGACGTTGTGTTCCATCAGGAGACCGATCAACGTGGGGTCTCCCACCGTCCCGGGGAAAGTGGTCTTGAACTCGGAGAAGCTGATCGATGTGGTCGTCGATGTGGATGTCGACGACGTGGTCGTGGTGACCCCGTCCGCCGCCTCGGCCTGTGCGAGAGTAATGGACTGCACGAATGTGCCGGTGATGCTGTCGCCCTTGATCTGCACCGTCTTCACGTTGTCGCCCTTGACCTGGGCGAGGAAACCCGAGTACGAGATGTCGACCTGCTGACTCGCCGACGGGAAGAGCGTGACGATGTTCCAGATGAGCAGGCCTGCCAGGATGACCCACCAGATCGGTGAAATCCTCGGTCGGGGCGGCGTTGGACCTCTGTCGGTAGAATTGGGAAGACCCCTCCGAGGAGGCTCCTGGCTGGTCATTTCATGCAATGCTACCGGCCGCGGAATCGATTCGTGCTCGGGCATCGACAGCGAAAACCCTGCGGGACTGCACGACGAGCGGGTTGATCTCCATCTCGGCGATCTCGGGGTGTTCGGCAGCGAGCGTTCCGAGCTGCACGATCACTTCGGACACGGCCTTCACCGCCATCTCGGACAGCTCCCGACCCCGGGATGTACTCGCGAGGAGGTACTCGACGTCCTCGCACGTGACCGGTGCGAGGGCGAACGCGACGTCGCGCACCCGCTCAACACTGACCCCTCCCGAACCGAACATGACGAGTGCCCCGAACTGCTCGTCGCGTATAGCGCCGACCACGATCTCGACGTCTCCACGCACCATCGGCTGCACGACAACCCCGTGAAGGCCGGGATGGCGATGCTTCAACGCCAGGAAACCTCGCTCGACGTCGGCCGGTCCATCGAGACCGAGCAGCACGCCACCCGCGCGTGACTTGTGGATGAGGTCGGGAACTTCGGCTTTGACGGCGACCGGGTAGCCGAGCGATTGGGCAGCCAGCACGGCATCCTCCGGTGTCGCAGCCATCATCGTTGGCGCCGACGGGATGCCGGCATCGTCGACCAGTTCCAGTGCTGCCGACTGATCGAGCCACCCTGTTCCCGGGATGGCGGCGACGGCCGGCTGTCGAACCGGCGCACATGGGGTGTGAGGGACGAACGTCGAATGCCGGTAGAGGGCGCCGAGTGCGCCGGCCGCCTCGAATGGAAAGCCATAGTCGGGAACGTGGGCGGAGCGCAGCATGGCCGATGCGGCCCGGATCGCGGGTCCTCCCATGGTCACGACAACCACCGGCTTGTCTCGATCGACGGCAATGATGGAGGCGGCCACGTCCTCCGCTTCATGCCGCGGCGGTGGCGGCAGGATCACCATCGCTGCGTCCACATTGTCATCTTGAAGCACCGTTTCGAGCGCACGACCATATTGTGCAGGCGTCGCGGAGGCGAGCATGTCGATTGGGTTCCCGACACCCGCCCCCGACGGCAGGAACTCCGCCAACATGGCCGTGGTCATCTTGTCCAGATCGGCCAGGGCCAGACCGTGGTGTTCCACGGCGTCGGCGGCGATGACCCCCGGGCCGCCCGCGTTGGTGACGATTGCCACATTCCGACCTCGCATTGGAGGTGCCCATGCCAGGGCGCGTGCCCAGTCGAACATCGCCCTCGTGGAGGGCGCCCTGAGTACACCTGTCCGACGGAATGCGGCGTCGAACGCCGCCTCGTCGCCGGCCAGCGCCCCGGTGTGGCTCGCTGCAGCACGACGCCCTGCGGCGAATCGACCAGCCTTGTGGACGATGATGGGACAGTGGGTGCGATCGGCGGCCGCAATGAAGCGACGGCCGTCTCTGATGCCCTCCAGGTACATCGCCACAACCTTCGTGGAGGGGTCGGCTGCCATGACGGGGAGCAAATCCGTCTCGGTGAGGTCTGCCTGGTTGCCGAGACTGACGAGCCGAGAGAACCCAAAGCCCTGGTCTCTGGACCAGTCGATCACCGCTGCACACAACGCTCCGCTGTGGCTGAGGAACGCGATCGATCCTTCCGGGGCCCCGGAGGGACGAAGGAAGGTGGTGTCCAGCGACACGTGGGTATCGATGATGCCGATGCAGTTGGGCCCGAGGAACCTGATTCCGTGCCGGGCGGCGACTGCCCGACACGCCGCCTCCAACGCGGCGCCGCCACCGCCCGTCTCCCGAAACCCACCTGAGGCGATCACCGCGGAACGAATGCCACGACGTCCACACGCCTCGAGGCTCTCAGGCACCGCAGCTGCGGGCACCAGGAGCACAGCGAGGTCTACCGGATCGGGCACGTCGGCCAGGTCGGCGTAGACGGGCCTGCCGAGCAACATCCCGGCTTCCCGTCCGACGTAGTGGACCGCACCCGGAAACCCTGCGAGGTTCTCTGCAACCCCGTAGCCGAGCTTGCCCGGATCGCTCGTTGCTCCGACGAGCACGACCCCTTCAGGTTGGAAGAACGAGCGCAGATCCACGACACGACAATAGGCGCGGGCAGGCTTCGCCTGCCGTACCTGGTATTTCGTTCGCGCCCGGAGGTGATTGGAGACCGTGGGGCGGCCGTACCGCGCCCACCTTGCGCGTGTCTTGTCGCCTCCTGACCGATACGAGGTACAAGATACGAAGTACGGCTAGTGATGCTTGTGGAACAAGCATCACTAGCCTCTTGCCCATGACTCGCTTCGCGTACTTCTGCGGCCACGAGCAGTGGCAACCCGAAGTGCTCGTGGACCACGCCCGTCTCGCCGAGGACGCCGGGTTCGATCTTGCCCTCGTTTCCGAGCACTTCCACCCATGGGTCGACGATGTGTCTGCATCGGGTTTCGCGTTTGCGACGATCGGCGCCATGGCCCAGGCAACCCACCTTCTCGGCTTCGCGACAGCCGTCGCCACCCCGCTGTGGCGGTACCACCCTGCGTCCGTCGCCCAGGCCGCCGCGACCCTCGACCGGCTGTCCGGTGGGCGATTCGCGCTCGGTGTCGGCACAGGAGAGAACATCAATGAGGGCCCCCTCGGCTACTCGTTTCCCGCGTACGCGGAACGGGCGGAACGCATGGAGGAAGCGCTCCAGATCATGAGGAGACTTCTCGATGGTGAGAAGCTCTCCTTCCAAGGGCGCTACTACACCACCGCCTCCGCAAAGCTGTACAGCCCACCTGTCGGTGATGTTCCCATCTGGCTGGCTGCGGGTGGGCCAAAGTCGGCGGCGCTCGCAGCGCGACGGGCGCAAGGCCTCATCACCTCCGTGAAGGACCCTGCGGCGACCATCGAAAGGGTGCTCGATCCTGCTCGCCTGACGGCCGCGGCGGAAGGGCTGCCCGAGCCGACCGTCGTTGCCACGCGATGGGTCATCTTCGCCTCGAGCGAAGATGAGGCGTGGAGCGCCCTGGCTCCCTGGCGCGGGCTGCGGGCTCCGGGCCGTCTCGAAGCAGTCGATCCTGAGGTGCTCAGGATCAGAGCCGACGATCTCGACAGGGAAGAAGTCCTGGCCAGTTACACCGTCGCCTCCGACCCCGAACAGATCATCGACGCCTACCTACCGCTGGTCACCGAACTGTCGGCTGACATCGTGGGGCTACAGATCATGTCGAACGATCAACCCGCCCTCATTCGCACGCTCGGCCGTGAAGTGCTTCCTGTGCTCCAAACGTCCGGTCGGCCCCAGCCGTAGGGTCTTCCGCCCCCTACCCCTGGAACCGCTCCCCCATGATGCTTCGCGTGGAGGTTTGTCATGCGGCGAAGCGCGCAAGTGAGCCTGCACATCGAAGAAGACGACCAGGAAACAACTGTCCACGCGCGCCTCGACCTCCAGGCTGATCGATTCGAGTCCTACGGAAAAGCGCGCCGAAACCCCGACGATCCGATATTGCCGGCTGTGGGAGAGGAGCTGGCGATCGCTCGAGCTCTCGGTTCCCTCACCGCCCAGATCATGGAGGCTGCGCAGGACCGGATCACGGAGCTCTTGGCGTAGCACTCAACCTGTAGCTCCGACATCGGTCAACAACCCACGTATCTGGTCGGCGACGCCGGGTGAAATCGGTCCCAACGGTTCTTGCTGAAGAGCAGCGAGCAGGCTGGGGCGCTGAGCGGCGATCGCATGTCGGACGACAGCTGTGTCGGCGTCGTCCGGAAGGATGGTAAGCCAGAGGCGCAGTGGCTGGGCAAATGTCGATGCGAAGGTCGCGAACAGGTCGACCCGCCAGCGGCCTTCCTCGTCCATGCGGGTCACCCAGCGAGTCTGGCCACTCGTCTTGCGGAGGGCAACATCGACGAGCGCGAAGGACACCAGATCGACGGTGACTCTGTCGCCCTCGGCAACCAGCATGTCGGACACCTCTTCGCCGAAGTTGAGTGCATAGGTGTCCCTGAAGGATGCCCAGAAGATCGAGCGCGATTGCTCAGGCACGCCCTCCTCGAGGAGACGCCGCGCTTCCGCGGCCGTTGCTCCGTCGAGTGCGATGAGGAGCGCCACCTGGTCGTCGAAGGTCGCGCTCGTAGCGCCGTCGAGGTCCCCCTCCTGCACCGCTGTCAGGAGGGTGCGCAGCGCGGCGGCAGGGGACGCCGCTCCCGCCATCGACTGCCGTGTGGTCGAGGTCGGCTGGTTGCTCGATGTGCATCCGGAGGCTGCGAGGGCAAACACCACAGTGGCTGCGAGGGCACGAAGCATCGTGGCGACGATAGCCTACACTCCCCCGATGCCTCGCCTCCTCGTGGCCGCACTCATCGGACTCGTCGGAGGGATCACGTCCGGCCTGTTCGGCATCGGAGGTGGGCTCGTGTTCGTTCCGGGTATGGTGCTCCTTCTGCGGCTCGATCAGCACCGTGCCCATGCCACCTCCTCGTTCGCGGTCGTGTTCACTTCAACGGCCGGAGCGCTGAGGTTCATGGGCGGAGGATCAGCTGACGTCGCCGTCGGCCTTCTCCTCGCGACAGGGGCGATCGCCGGCGCATTCGTCGGCGCCTCCTCCATGAGTAGGATCTCTCCGAGATGGCTCAAGGCGCTCTTCGCCTTTGTCGCGACGACGGCTGCAGTCAAGCTCTTCTTCGATATCTCGACAGATGCCAGATCGGTCGAGTTCTCCCTCGGTCTGGCTATCGCCATCGTTTTGATCGGCGCGGCGACCGGAACGCTCGTGTCGATGTTGGGTCTCGGCGGCGGCCTCGTGTATGTTCCTGGGCTGTCGCTCATCCTCGGCTTCGGGCAGCGACTGGCTCAGGGAACGTCACTCGTCGCTATCGTTCCCACCCAGCTCACTGCCGCGCTGGTCCACCTCAAGGCCGGTCGGGTCGATCGCCAGGTGGGTCTCCTGCTGGGGGTGGCAGGCATCATCGGTGCCCTCATCGGTGCGCACCTGGCGTTCACTCTGTCGGCTCCAGTCCTGCGCCGGTCGTTCGCGGTGCTGCTGGTAGCGGCGGGCGTCCTCCAAGCAAGGAACCGCTAAGGGACGAGGATCCTACGGCAGTGGATACAACGTGGAGGGTCTTCCCCGAGCGCCTGCCTGCGCTCCGCCGCGGAGAGCTTGAGGTGACACCCTCCGCAAATCCCCGTCTCGTCGAGCCGGCCAACGGCGACACCTTCCTTGCGTCCCCGAAGCCCCTCGTACAGCTCCAAGAGATCCGGTGGAATCAGCGAAACGGCGGCGATCTTCCGCTCCTCCCGACGTGCCAGCTCGGCATCTATCCCCCGCCAAGCCTCTTTGATCGCCCCATTGAGCCTCCGCTCCTCGGCCTCGACCTCCGCCAGGCGCCCTTCGATCGCGGCGATCTCCTTTTCGAGGGACTCGCGCTGCTGAAGGAACTCGAGGACGCCGTCCTCCGTCTCATTGACCTTCCTGCGTAGGCTCTCGACGTCCAGTCGCAGGTTCTCGGTCTCCTTGGCGCTCATCCCACCTGCGTAGAGGCGGCGTTCCTGCTGCACCACCTTCGTCTCTGCGATCTCGAGTTCCCCGCTCGATCGATCGAGCTCGAGGCTGACTTCGCGCAACGCGCGTTGCCTGTCGGTGAGCTCCAACCGCACTGCCTCCGAGCGAACGTGGGCTCTGCGGTACAGCTCGAGTTCGGGAAGCGACGCCCTCGTTTCGAGCAGCCGGTCGATCTCGGAGTCCACGTGTTGGAGGTCCAGCAGGTCGGCAAGGCTCCTGAACTCGTTCATCGCGGATCAGATGCTACACACCGCCTCGTGTCACGCGCCCGGCGTGCACTAACCTGCTCATCCGCAAGGGCGCTTAGCTCAGCCTGGCAGAGCACCTCGCTTACACCGAGGGGGTCGGCGGTTCAAACCCGTCAGCGCCCACCCGAAGACGACCATATCACCACTCGCAAGAATCCCTTACTAGTATGCCCGGCACCAAGGGAGGGTGTGAGTGACCATGCGGTCGGCGTACCGTGAGGATGATGGTGGAACTCTGCGCCGATATCTCGACGAGATAGGTGCCTATCCCCTGCTGTCTGCGCAGGAAGAGGTCCAGCTTGCCAGATCGATCGAACTCGGCAAGAAGGCTCGCGAAGCGCTCGACACTGGAGAGTTCGACGACCGCATCAAGGCCGAGCGGTTCGCGCGACAGGGCGAAGAGGCTCGTCAACAGTTCATCAGCGCCAACCTCAGACTCGTCGTGTCGATCGCCAAGCGCTACGCAAACTCGGGCCTCGGGCTCCTCGACCTGATCCAAGAAGGCAACCTCGGGTTGATCAAAGCGATCGAGAAGTTCGAGTACCGGAAGGGGTTCAAGTTCTCCACCTACGCGACATGGTGGATCAGGCAGTCGATCACGCGGGCCATCGCCGACAAAGGTCGAACCATCCGCGTGCCCGTGCACATGATGGACACGATCTCCCAGGTGCGACAAGCCGAGAATCACCTGCGGAAGCGATCAGGACAGGTGCCCACCCCAGACGAGATCGCAGACCACGCAGGGCTGGAGGTCCGCAAGGTCATCGAGGCGATGCAGGTGGCGCCAGAGCCGGTGTCGATCTTCGAGCCCGTCGGCGATGAAGAAGCGACGCTTGGCGACTTCATCGAAGACGCCGATGCTCCCGAACCCTTCGACCTGGTCGCCCTGGAGATGAGCAAACGGGATCTGGTCGAAGTGCTGAACAAGCTCGACGACCGCGAACGGACCGTTCTCACGATGCGGTACGGCCTCGACGACGGAGTTCCGCGGACCCTGGACGAGGTTGGCCGTCTCTTCGACCTGACGAGAGAGCGAATCCGTCAGATCGAGTCGAGGGCACTCGCCAAGCTCCGCCACCCCACGAACCCGACGGCGATCAGGAGAATGTACGCTCCCTGATCGTCACCGGACGAGCGCCCACAACTCACGGACGTCCGCCTCCAGGGGCAGGTCCCTCTCTTCACGCCGGGGTCGCCCCCGGCCGCGGCGTCGATAGTACGGCTGGCCTTCCCAGAAGATCACGCCGCCCCATACACCCCAACCGACCCCCTCCTCGAGGGCAGCCTGAAGACACAGGATCCGAACCGAACACTCGGCACACAGTGACTGCGCGACAGCGAGGTCGGCCGGATCTTCGGAGAAGAACAGCTCGTGTCTGCCTGACGCAACACACGCCCCACGCTTGTAGATGTCGTCCACTGGTACTTCCTTCGCCTTCCGGAAAGCGTCCGGCGGCTCGGAAGGACAGTGGTGTCAGAGAGCGAACTGCCGCGGACGCGACGAACTTGCAGATCCTGTTCTAGAGATTCGCATCCGCATGGCACCTCCGAAGGTGAAGTATCGACACCCTATCTCCACGGCCGAGGAGCCGTCAAGGCAATTTCGGGACCTCTGCCTCTAGGCATCCACACGACACACGCGATATGACGGTGATGGAAGGAGGTGATGTCCATGACGAAGGTTGCTGCACGAGTCCGTGCACATCTCGAAGAGAACGGCGTCGCGTTCGAAGTGGAGCCTCATCGTCCCGCCTACACGGCCCAGGAGATCGCCGCGGTCGAGCACGTGCCAGGGAGCGCGTTCGCCAAAGCGGTCATCCTCATGGCAGACGGTTCACCGTTGATGGCCGTCGTGTCCGCCGACCGTCACGTCAGCATCGCCAACGTGTCGGCTGCCGTGGGCTCCGGCGTGCGGCTCGCCGCTGAAGCCGAGTTCGCGCCGCTTTGCCCCGACTGCGAGCGGGGGGCGGAGCCGCCGTTCGGCAACCTGTACGGTATGCCCGTGTATCTCGACGAGGCGTTCACCGCGCGCGAGATGGTGTTCAACGCCGGGAACCACGAGGAGACGATCAGGATGTCGACGACCGACTATGTGGATCTGGTTGCACCGATCCGGGCGGAGCTGTCGTAGAGTAGCGGCCGGCACGTGCTCTCGGCGTGCCGGCCTCACTCGACTCCAAGTGCTGCCAGCGAGGACGTGAGCCGTTCGACATCATCAAACTCGATCGAACGGATGCCGAGTTCCTTCGCTCCCTCCAGATTCAGCGGTCGGTCATCGATGAACACGGCCTCGTCTGGCGCCCTGTGGGTGATGTCCAGAGCGAGTTGGAAGATCTCCCGATGGGGCTTCTTCACTCCGAGGTATGACGATGTCAAGAACAGGTCGAAGATGTCTCGAAGACCGAATCTACCGATCCGGTACTGGTTCAGCTCTCTCGACTCGTTGTTGAGCGTCGAAAGCAGATACCTACCCTTCAAGGTCGAGACGAACTCGAGCGTTCCGGGAATCGCAGTTGACTCTGCGTACATGCCTTCGATGAACTCCTGCCGCGAGAAGCTCCGTGCCCGATAGAACACGGTTCGGTCCAGGTAGTCGTCGAGCGTCATCGATCCGGTCTCGAACGATTCGGACACGAACTCGTGTCGATCCTGGAACTCCTCCCAGTCCAGCCCGAACGCCCCGATGCAGTGACGGCGGGACACGCGATCCCATCCGTTCGACAGCAACACGCCTCCGACGTCGAAAAACAGTACCGAGACAGTCATCCCGCGGCCCCTCTCATCCGACTCTGCCTGTGTAGAGATTGAACGTTCCGTCGCGCAGGAACCCGACAACGGTCATCCCCACCTCGGACCCGAGCTCGATGGCGAGTGATGAGGCCGCCGACACTCCCGCTACACAAGGGATTCCCGCCATCGCTGCTTTCTGGACGATCTCGAACGAGATCCTGCCCGACACCATCAGCACCAAGGACGTCAACGGCCACGCGTCCCTGGCAGCCGCTCCGATGACCTTGTCGACCGCGTTGTGACGACCAATGTCCTCCCTCACGACCTGAAACACACCGTCCATCGTGAACAGCGCAGCGGCGTGCAGCCCCCCGGTCCTCGCAAACGTCGCCTGCCTCTCACGCATTCGCCCCGGGAGCTTCACCAACACGGTGCCTTCGACCGCGGGGCGATCGGGGAACTCGGGCACCGTGATCCGCACTGCATCGATCGACCCCTTGCCGCACACGCCACACGACGACGATGTGTAAAGGTTGCGACGGAATCTGTCGACATCGATCCGTCTGGTGGTGTCCAACCGGAGTCGGTTCTCCCCCACCTCCACGACCGCCTCGAGTTCACTCGGATCGATCAGGATCCCTTCGGACAGCGCGAAGCCCAACGCCAGGTCGGCGTCGTCGCCGGGCGTGCGCATCACGACAGCGATCGGAGTCTCACCGATACGCAGCTCGAGTGGCTCTTCGACCACAACCTGGTCGTGCAACACTGAAGGGGTGCCGTCTTCGAACCGGACGACGTCCCGTTCGGTCGATCTCACGAGGTGCAGGCTAGTGGAGAGGCGCGGTGGGTGAACCAGGTTCGCCTGCTCCCCGTACCTTGTACCTCGTATCGTGATCGTGAAGCAACGCGTTCGGTGGGATACGGCTCGCCCTGCGGTCTCAAACCGATCCCGATCGCGTACCAGGTACAGGGTACGACATAGGGCGGGCTGGCTCGCCCTATGTCTCCACGTGCTGGAAGCCGAACCTGCCCTTGATACACAGATTCCCGCTGGTGATGTCATGATCCAGAGGAGAGGTCACCTTGACGATCACCCCATCCTGCACGTGCAGGTCCAGGTTGCAGCCGACCCCGCAGAACGCACACACTGTCCTCGTTACCTCTTGTCGTTCTTCGTCCCAGATGCCGCCGGCCCGCATCTGGAACTCGGTGAACGGGATCAACGCGCCTGTCGGGCAGACCGCAACGCAGTTGCCGCAGAACACACACGCCGAATCGGGCAGAGCGACGCCGAACTCCGTGGCGATCGCTGCACCCGATCCTCTTCCGGCAACAGAGATCGCGAATGTGTTCTGGGCCTGTTCCCCGCACACGTCGACACACCGGTAGCAGAGGACACACCTGTCGAGATCCCGCACGTAGAGGCCGTTGTCGACCTTGGGGCTGGTCGTCCGCTGCTCGATGGGGAGCCTGCCCGGATCGGCCCCGTGCCACTCCACGTCGAGCAGTGAGATGTCCGTGGTCGCGGCGAGGAACTCGATCACCATCCGCCGGCTGTGCAGGACACGTTCCGAGTGGGTCTTCACCACCATTCCCTCGGAGACCTTGCGAGAGCATGCGGGTACGAGCGCCACGGACCCTTCCACCTCCACGACACACAGCCTGCACGCATTCGCAGGTTCCAACGTTTCGAGGAAGCACAACGTGGGAACCTCGATCCCTTCCGCCCGGCAGGCCTCCAGGATCGTGATCCCCTCGTCGACGTCGATCGATCGACCGTCGATCGTGATGTTCACGTCGCACCTCCGATCAACCCGAGTCTGAGCGCCGAACGAATCGCCGACGACGCCGTCCTCCCCAAACCACAGATCGAGGCGTCGGTCATGACCCGATCGACATCCTCGAGGATCCGCCGCTGAGCACCATCGCCATCCAGGAACCTCTCGAGCGCCTCCTGCTGCACCTCGGTACCGACACGACACGGCACGCACTGGCCACACGACTCGTGGTGGAAGAACTTGGCGATTCGGCGAACGACCCCCTCCATATCGGAGGTCTCGTCGAAGACCACGATCGCTCCAGAGCCGTAGGACTCTCCGAGAGCTGCAAGGTGCTCGAACGACATACTGTCGGCGAGTCGATCTAGGCCCATGAAGATGCCAGCCGCACCACCGACCAACGCCGCCCTGAACGTGCCAATCGGTCCTCCTGCAAGATTGATGATCTCGCCGAGCAACGCACAACACGGGGCCTCGTACACGCCGGGCTCGAGAACCCTGCCCGACACGGAGAACAGCTTCGTCCCGGTCGACCCTTCTCGGCCGAGTGCTGCGAACGCCTTTCCACCTCCAAGGAGGATCGACGGGATGTTGGCGAGCGTTTCCACATTGTTGACCACCGTCGGCG
The DNA here is from genome assembly GCA_963827865.1 of uncultured bacterium. Lineage (GTDB taxonomy): Bacteria > Actinomycetota > Acidimicrobiia > Spongiisociales > UBA4744 > CAYLHS01. Next base: position 21,034 of record CAWHCO010000008.1, read on the forward strand.
CACCGAACAGCCCTACGTCGGTCGGGAACGGAGGCTTGGCGCGGGGTTCGCCTCGGAACCCTTCCACGGAGTTGAACAGCGCGGTCTCCTCGCCGCAAATGTAGGCACCCCCACCTTTGCGTACCTCGACATCGAAAGAGAAACCGGACCCCATGATCGACCGGCCGAGGAGACCGGCACCTCTGGCTGCGACCACCGCCCCTCCGACCCGTCGGAGAGCGAGCGGATACTCGCCCCGAACGTAGATGAACCCTTTCTCGGCACCAACGGCGAACGCTGCGATCGTGAGCGCCTCGATGATGGCGAACGGGTCACTCTCGAGGACGACGCGGTCCTTGAAGGTACCCGGTTCCGACTCGTCGGCGTTGCAGATGACGTACTTCGTGGCTGCCCTGGAGCGACCCACCGCCGACCACTTGAGACCCGTCGGGAATGACGCCCCACCACGTCCTCGAAGGAGGGACAACTCGACTTCGCCGATGACGGCGGCCGGTCCGATGGCGAGTGCCTTCTCGAGCGCCGCGTAGCCCCCATGGCGAAGGTAGTCGGCGAGACTCGTCGGATCGACCACACCCACCCTCGCGAGCAGATCCATGGCTCCCCCGGTCCCATCCGGTTCGGTCCCTGGTGGATGCCCTCCGATCGCCTGCCTGATCCGCTCGGGTGTGACCGGCGCCACGACTGCGTCGGGAAGACCCAGCACTTGAACGAGCGCAGCAGAGCCGTGGGCGCAGTGGCCAAGGCAAGAGACCGATTCGACCGCGACGTCGTCGCCAAGCTCCCCAAGCGATGCACCCGTGCAGGCGATGTCGTCGCAGACTCGCACCGTCACTCTCGGTCCCGGCGTGGTTCGAAGGAGGTCATAGAAGGTCGCGACACCGAACGAGTCCGCGGGCGCGACACCGAGTCGGTCGCTGAGGTAGTCCAACGCCTCGGGCGTGACCCAGCCTGCCGCCTTCTGTGCCGCCTGGAGTGCAGGCAGCAGCAGGTGCCGCCGAGCGCGGAGTGCGGCGCCTCCGCGAGCAGTCCTGCCACCGGTGGCGGCGCGAGCGGCCGCTCCCCATCCGATCGACTCAGATCCGAGGACGTGATCGATCGCGCGTCGTTCGGCTTCGCCGATCATCGTGGGTCCTCCGCTCGTTCGATCCTGATGGCGGTCGCCTTGTACTCGGAGGTACCCGACTTGGGATCCCAGGCGTCCTTGGTCAGCAGGTTGGTGTCGACCTGATCGGGGAAGTGGAAGGTCATGAACGCGAGCCCGGGACGGAGGTTGCTGTCGGTGCGGATCGGCGCCTCCACGCTCCCCCGCCTCGATACCACACGGGCGACATCACCGTCGACGAGGCCATAGGAAGCAGCATCCTCAGGGGACAGGTCGAGGCTCTCGCCCCACCGTTTCGGCGACGAGAACCGCCCCGATTGGACGCCGGTGTTGAATGAGTCCAGACGGCGGCCTGTAGTGAGTCGGATGGGGTACTCGTCGTCGAGTTCGTCGATCGGGGGTACCCACTCGACGGGTGTGAATGGGGCGGGTGGACCGGTGATGGGATCCTCCCAGAGACGCCCATGGAGGAAAGGCGCCCCGGGATCGTCCTCGTCGAGACACGGCCACTGCAACCCACCGTGCGCGGCGAGACGCTCATAGCTCATCCCAGCGTGGATCGGCGAGAGGCTCCGAAGCTCGTCCCAGAGTTCCTTGGCCGTGGGGTGTCCCCAGTCCTGCCCGAGGCTCGCCGCGAGATCGGCGATGATCACGAGATCGTCACGAGCATCGCCCGGCGGGTCGACCGCCTTCCGAACGAGCTGAACCCTCCGTTCCGATGATGTGAATGTACCGTTAGTTTCAGCCCAACCGGCGGCGGCAGGGAGCACCACGTCGGCCAGTTGGGCTGTCTTCGTGAGGAACATGTCCTGCACGATCAGATGGTCGAGGCCACTGAGCAGCCGGCGTGTCCTGGTCGCGTCGGCCTCCGATTGTGCGGGGTTCTCTCCTATCACATACACCGATCGAAGTTCACCCCGCTCCATCGCGTCGAACATCTGGGAAATGTGCCAACCGTTCTCGGCCGGCAGGGTCGTCCCGTAGACGGCCTCGAACCGGGCCCGCTCGGCATCGTCTGTCACGTTCTTGAAGCCGGGCAGTTTGTTCGGGAGGGCACCCATGTCGCCGCCGCCCTGCACGTTGTTCTGGCCCCGGACCGGAACGAGTCCGGAGCCCCAGCGTCCGATATGGCCCGTGAGGAGCGCCAGGTTGATGAGAGAGAACACGTTGTCCGTGCCGCTGTGATGTTCGGTGATGCCGAGCGTCCAGCAGAGTTGGGCCGTCGGTGCCTGCGCGTATGTATGGGCGAGCTCTTCGATCGCTGCGGCCGGGACTCCTGTGACCTTCTCGGCGCGCCGCGGGGTCCACTCATCGACCGCTTCCTTGTACGCGTCGAAACCGACCGTCGCCCGTTCGATGAACTCCGAGTCGATGAGACCGGCAGCGATGATCTCCCGTCCGATCGCGTTGGCGAGGGCGATGTCCGACCCGACGTCGATGCCCAGCCAGAGGTCGGCGAACTCAGCCGACGAGCTGCGCCTGGGGTCGACGACGATCAGCTTCGCGCCGTTTCTGACACCGCGCAGAATGTGATGGAAGAAGATCGGGTGGGCGTCGCGAGCGTTCGAGCCCCACAAGACGATGAGGTCGGTCTCTTCCGCCTCCTTGTACGAGCTCGTCCCGCCTCCTGCTCCGAACGCTGTCGCCAGACCGACGACACTCGGAGCGTGTCAAGTACGGTTGCAGGAGTCGATCGTATTGGTGCCGACGACGACACGAGCGAACTTCTGGGCGAGGTAGTTCATCTCGTTGGTGCCCTTGGAGCAGCTCATCACTCCAAATGAGCGCGCACCGTACGTGTCCGTGACCGACCTGATGCCCCCTGCGGCCCTCTTGAGCGCCTCGTCCCACGATGCTTCTCTCAGGACCCCGTCCTCACGGACGAGAGGGTGGGTGAGCCGACTCCGATCCATGCACACCTCCTTCGCCCGTCAGCCTAGTGGCGGTCGTCGCATCACCCGACGCCACGAACCCGGTTCACCCCTCGTGCCCCATCCGAAGGGTCGACGTGGGCTACCGAACGACGTCGGCGAGCGAAGAAACGAGCAGATCGATCTCCTGCTCGGTGTTGTAGTAGTGAACCGAGGCGCGAACCATCTCCGGAAGATCACGACGTCTGCTGTCGACCGGCGTCGACGATGGCCGCACCACCGAGACATTGATGGAACGGGCACCGAGCCGATCCTTCACGGCGCGTGCATCCACACCCGCCATCGTGAACGTGACGATTCCTCCTTGGCGTGTCCCTACGTCGTGGACGCGAGCATCCACCTCCTGGAGGCGAGAACGAAGCGTGGCGGCAAGGCCGGCGATCCGACCACCGATCGCTTCCAGCCCAACGGCCATCGCGTAGTCGGCAGCCGTGCCCAGCGCCGCCCGTGCCGCGTAGCTCGCTTCGAACATCTCAAACCGGCGCGGCGTCAGGACGGACCTGGAAGTCATCTGGTCCATGCAACGTCGCTCCATGCATATCGAGTAGCGCCGGCTCTGCCGATTCGAGTCGCCGCCGGTTCACGTACAAGAACCCAGTTCCTCTGGGTCCCCGCAGGTACTTGCGGCCGGTCGTCGAGAGGAAGTCGCATCCCAGCGACCCGACGTCGATCGGGATCTGTCCGACGGTCTGGCATGCGTCCAGCAGGAACGGGACACCGGCAATCCTCGCGACCGCCCCTATCTCGTCAGCAGGGTTGATCAAACCCCCGTTCGTCGGCATGTGGGTAACGGCGATCAACCCGACCGAGTCGTCGATGCGTCGTTCCAGCTCATCGACGGCGATCTGGCCACTCGCGTCCGACGGAACCACCTCGACCCTCGATCCGGCCCGTCGTGCAGCCTGGAGATAGGTGATGAAATTCGACCCGTAGTCGACCTCTGACGTGAGGATGGTCTTGCCACGGAGATCGAGGCTCTGGAACGCCTGCCACCACGCGATCGTCGCGTTCTCGACAAGTGCGATCTCGTCAGGTTCTGCACCGACCAGCCGGGAAATGGAGCGATACACCTCGTCGATCCTCGCCTGGTGTCGCTCCACCATCTCGTAACCCCCGAGGCGGGCCTCTTCCGCAATCCAAGAGGTCTGGGCCTCGACGACGGGTCGAGGCGGCAATGAACTCCCGGCGTTGTTGAGGTGGACAACGGTCTCACACCCCGGCGTGTCGGCACGCAGAGCAGCAACATCCATGAAACGAGAAGCTCAGTCCTTCTTCAGGTCGAGCGACGCCGAATTGACGCAGTAGCGAAGCCCGGTCGGCCGAGGACCATCCGTGAACACATGCCCGAGGTGCGCTCCACAGTGCGCGCAGACGATTTCGGTGCGGACCGTCCCGTGACTGCGGTCCTCGCGTGTTTCGATGAGGCCGTCCTCTATCGCCTCGTAGAAACTGGGCCATCCGGACCCGGAGTCGTACTTGGTCTCCGAACGGAACAGGTCGGTCCCGCACACGATGCACGAGTAGGTCCCATCGGCCTTGACGTTCCAGTACTCACCCGTGAACGGCGGCTCGGTTTCCGCCTGCTGGGTGATGGCGTATTGATGGGGGGTCAGCCGATTGCGCAGCTCTTCGTCGTCCAGCGTGAAACTCATGAAGTCTCCTCTCGTGGTCCACGCTACCCGCCACCGGCGTCTACGCGACCGTATCGGAGACGTACAATGCCGCCATGGTTGCGGCACGCGCTTCGGCGCGGCCGGTGGGCGCTTCTGCGAGGGTTTCGTGACCGTTGGACTGCTGGCGCTCGTTGGCCTCATCCTCCTCGGGCTGTTGTCCGGGTCACTTGGCGCGCTGGTCGGCATCGGCGGAGGTGTCGTGATCGTTCCGGCGCTGACCCTCCTCTTCGGTTTCGACATCAAGACGGCAATCGCCGCGTCGTTGGTTGCGGTGGTGGTGACGTCGATCACCGCGAGCGGCCGGTATGTGCGCCTGGGCCTGGTGAACACGAGGCTGGCGCTCACGCTCGAGCTCGCCACAGCGCTCGGCGGTCTCACCGGTGGGTTCGCGGGGACCCTCGTACCCTCAGGGGTACTCTCGGTGGTCTTCGGTGTGCTTCTGGTCGTCACCGGCATCCTCTCACTGCGCGGACGCGGTGAGCACGGCGAACAGGTGGGCGCGGCAGGCGTTGAACAGGCGGGATGGGAAACAAGCCGGCCGCTTGGAGGTGCGTTTTGGGACGAACGCACAAGGTCGATGGTCTCGTACACGGCGCGACGACTTCCGATCGGCGAAGGGGTGTCGTTCGTCGCCGGGCTGGCTTCAGGTTTGCTGGGTATCGGCGGCGGCGTGCTCAAGGTGCCCGCAATGAACCTCGGCATGGATGTTCCGGTAAAGGTTGCGGCTGCGACCTCGAGTTTCATGATCGGCGTCACCGCCACGGCGGGACTCTCCGTCTACCTCGGTCGTGGATTCGTCCATCCCGGCGTTGCCGCACCGCTCGCCCTCGGTGTCCTCACGGGCGCCCTGGCCGGTGCACGATTCGCAGGTTCGGCATCACCGCGCGCGCTTCGAACCATCCTCGGAGTCATCTTGGTGCTCGTCGCAGTCGTCATGGTCGTTCGAGGTCTGGGATGAAGAGAGACACGAGCTACACGCTTGTCGCGGCGGTGCTCCGAGGAGGCGTGGCACTGGGAGGGGCACTGCTCGCTATCGGTCTGGTGATGGGGATCGCAACAGGGGACGTTTCGACGCCCGCCCTACGCCTCACCGATCTCTTCGCCGGCGGTTCTCTTGACTCCCGTCTCGAGCTCGCGGGAATCCTGCTGTGCAGTGCCACGCCCGGGGCGGGTGTCCTCGCGCTCATAGGGGCGCGGCTCCGCGGGCGAGACTGGGGAGCGGCCGCCACCGCAGCTGTCGTCGTCACGATCCTGGTGGTCGGCATGATCATCGGTCACGTGTGAGCCAGGAGAAGTCGGTGTTGCCGCCCGACACGATGACACCCACTCGCAGGCCGTGGACGCCCATGGCTCGCACCGCGGCCAGGCTCGTCGCACCGGACGGTTCCACGACGAGCTTCATCCGCTCTACGAAGAACCGAGTCGCAGACACGATCTGATCCTCGGTCACGGTCACAACACGAACCAGAAGATCCGACAGAATCTCGAATGGCAGCCCGCCGATCCCGGTCAGAAGGCCATCGGCCAGTGTTCCCGGGCGTGGCACTCGGGGCTGACGGAACCCGCTGGCGAGTGAACGGTACGCATCGTCGACCAGCTCGGGCTCCGCCCCCACCACCCGCGCGTCGGGCAGCAACGTGGCAGCGGCGATCGCCGTCCCGGACAGCAACCCTCCGCCGCCGATCGGCGCCACAACGAGATCCAGGTCGCCCATCTGCTCGGCCATCTCGAGCATCGCCGTCCCTTGGCCGGCGATGACGGCAGGATCCTCGAATGGGTGCACGATCGTTGCACCGAGTTCCGAGCGGACCCGCTCGGCGGTGGTCTCCCGCTCAGACTGCGCACAGAAGACGACGTCGGCTCCATACCCCCTCACGGCGTCGACCTTGACCCGTGGTGCCGTGTCGGGCATCACCACCGTACAAGGGATCTTCCTGATCGAGGCGGCATACGCGAGCGCCTGGCCGTGGTTGCCGGATGAGTGGGTCACCACACCCCGCGAGGCTGTCGCCTCGTCTAGCGAGAGCACGGCGTTCACCGCGCCCCGCGCTTTGAACGCTCCCACCTTCTGGAGGTTCTCGCACTTGAAGAGGATCGACGCGCTCAGCTCTTCGTCGAGCGTCGCTGAGGTCATCACCGGAGTTCGATGGACATATGGTGCAATCCGCTTCGCCGCCGCTTGGATGTCGTCGAACGTCACCACGCCGGCGAGTGTACCGACCTCCGCCGTGGGTTCGCGGTGTCGCAGCCTTCGTTGCCACATAGAAGGCCAGGTGGCGATACTCTCTTTGGCAATGAATATCGATCGCTTCGTACAGCAGCTCCCGGATACGGACCCGACGGAGACCAGGGAGTGGATCGACTCCCTCGACCAGCTCATCGAGGTCGAAGGAAAGACGAGGGCCCGCTACGTCCTGTCGCGGATGCTCATGCGGGCGCGCGAGCAGCAGGTCGGCATCCCGGCCACGATCAACACCCCCTATGTCAACACGATCCCCACCGAGGAGCAGGCGTGGTTCCCCGGTGACGACTTCCTCGAAAAGCGGATCAGACGCTTCATCCGCTGGAACGCCGCCGTCATGGTCGTGCGCGCGAACCACGCGGCGGAGGGCATCGGCGGCCACCTGTCCACGTTTGCCTCGTCGGCGGCCCTCTATGAGGTCGGGTTCAACCACTTCTTCAGAGGCAAGGACGACGGCACGCCGGGCGACCACATCTTCTTCCAGGGTCACGCTGCCCCCGGCATCTACGCGAGGGCGTTCATCGAACGCCGTCTCAGCGAAAGCCAGCTCGACCACTTCCGGCTCGAGGCCGCTGGGGGTGGCCTCTCCTCCTACCCACACCCAAGACTGATGCCGGAGTTCTGGGAGTTCCCGACCGTGTCGATGGGACTCGGACCTCTCAACTCCGTCTACCTCGCCCGCTTCAACCGCTACCTCCAGAACCGCCACATCGACGACACCAGCGGGTCGCGCATCTGGGCGTTCGTCGGTGACGGAGAGATGGACGAACCCGAGGCCCACGCCGGCATCAACCTCGCCGCCCGCGAAGGACTCGACAACCTGACATGGGTCATCAACACGAACCTCCAACGGCTCGACGGCCCTGTTCGCGGGAATGGCAAGATCATTCAGGAACTCGAGGCGACGTTCAGGGGTGCCGGATGGAACGTCATCAAGGTCATCTGGGGATCCGCATGGGACGAGCTCCTCGCACGTGACGTCGATGGCGTCCTCGTCAACCGGATGAACACAACTCTGGATGGCGAGTACCAGAAGTTCGCCGTCGAGGACGGTGCCTACATCAGAGAACACTTCTTCGGCCCTGACCTCCGGCTCCGCAAGATGGTCGAACATCTGACCGACGACCAGCTCCGCAAGCTTCCACGAGGTGGCCACGACTACCACAAGATCTACGCCGCCTACCGCGCCGCCGTGGAACACGAAGGGCAGCCGACCGTGATCCTCGCCAAGACGGTGAAGGGTTGGACGCTCGGCCCGGACGTCGAAGCGAGGAACGCGACCCATCAGATCAAGAAACTGACCGGCCGGCAGCTCATCGGGCTGCGAGACCGACTGCACCTCGAAGACGAGATCCCCGACCAAGCCCTCACGGAGGATCAGGAGCCGCCCTACTTCCGACCCGAAGTCGACTCCCAGGAGTTCCAGTACCTCATGGAACGGCGGCGATCACTCGGTGGATCCGTGCCGGTTCGCAGCAGGACGATCCATCGAGCGATCGAGCTACCGGGAGCCGAGCCGTTCGCAGAGTTCGACGAAGGGTCGGGCACACAGTCCTTCTCGACGACGATGGCGTTCACGCGTTTGCTCCGCAATCTTGCGCGCCACGAGACGTTCGGAAGCAGAGTCGTTCCGATCATCCCCGACGAAGGACGCACCTTCGGCATGGATGGGCTCTTCAAGGAGCTGCGTATCTACGCCCCATTCGGCCAGCGCTACGTTCCTGTCGACGCGGGTCTCATGCTCTCCTACGAAGAGGGGACAGACGGACAGATCCTCGAAGAGGGAATCACCGAAGCTGGTGCGGTCGCCTCGTGGACGGCTGCAGCGACGGCCTACGCCATACGCGGCGTTCCGATGGTGCCCTTCTACACCTTCTACTCGATGTTCGGGTTCCAGCGTGTTGGGGACTTCCTGTGGGCCGCCGCCGATGCACGGGCCAGAGGTTTCCTCATGGGAGCCACCGCCGGGCGCACCACGCTCCTCGGGGAAGGTCTCCAACACCAGGATGGGCACAGCCTCCTTCTCGCTTCGACGATTCCGACCTGCGAGGCCTACGACCCCGCGTTCGCCTACGAGCTCGCCGCCATCATCGAACACGGCATCCGGCGGATGTACGGCGGAGACGGAGAGGACGTCTTCTACTACCTGACCATCTACAACGAGAACTACCCTCAGCCGCCGAAACCGGACAACACCGGGACAGGCATCATCGACGGCCTGTACCGATGGATGCCGGCGCCTGACGGGTTCGACCGCCATGCCACGGTCCTGTTCTCCGGCACGGCCCACCTGGCGGCGCGCTCGGCACAGGGCGAGCTCGCCGAGCACTACGGCGTCGGTGTGGAGCTGTGGAGCGCGACGTCCTACAAGCGCCTGCGGGAAGAAGCCCTTTCGACCGAACGATGGAACCGCCTCCATCCCGGCGAACCTACGAAGACACCACTCGTCACTCGCCTGCTGTCGAATGCACACGGCCCCGTCGTCGCCGTCACCGACTACATGAAGGCGGTCCCCGATCAGATTGCGAGGTGGGTACCAACCTCGTTCGCTTCGCTCGGCACCGACGGCTTCGGACGATCTGACACACGCCAGGGCCTACGGGAGTTCTTCGAGACGGACACCGGGCACGTCGTCGTCGCCGTTCTGTCGGCGTTGGCCGCCGATGGTGTGGTTGACGACGCCGCCGTCAAAGATGCGATCGCCAGGTATGGAATCGATCCGGACGTGGGTGATCCGAGAACGAGGTAGCTACGTTGGTGGGAACGACCCCCTCCGTCCTCGGCTGCGCCTCGGCCACCTCCCCCAACTCTCGCTCCGCTCGCGAGGGGAGGAAACAGGTGGGAACGACCCCCTCCGTCCTCGGCCTGCGGCCGAGCCCACCTCCCCCAACACTCGCTTCGCTCCCGAGGGGAGGAAACAGGTGCCGGACATCAGTGGTCCTTCCGCAGCGGTCAGCCGCGTTTCCTACTGAGAACCGAAAACCGAGAACCGAAAACGGCTCGCCGTAGGCGAGCCTACGGGAGTGTCGTGGTGGTCGTCGGGCCTGGTTGGTAGATCTGCACCTGTTCCGGCGGTGTGATCGTCAGGATCGCTGTCTGTTCGAACGTCAGAAACAGGTACACCCCGCCGAGGAGAACGATCGCGATAAGCGCATAGACCGGCATGAAGATCTTCCGCCGCTTCTCGACGACGCCCACAGAAGGAAGTGGAGCCTCGGCCTCACCCACCTCGATGAGATCGAGCTCTCTGCCGTGCTCTTCTTCCATCTCATGCTGCGTGAGCAATCCGTTGAACATGCTCATGTTGAGCGATTTGATGTGCACGTGGTAGACGTGCCAGACGATGATCGCGAGCACGGCCAGGATCGCCTCTCCACCGTGGGCAGCCTTTGCAGCAGGGATGAACTGGCCCGGAAGGAGTGCCGTGGTCGCGATGGGGTTCCACATCATGAACCCGGTGACGGCCATCACGGCCGTGCCCCATATGATCGACAGATACTCCGCCTTCTCGGCGAACGTGAAGTGCCCCTCCTTGGGGGGCTCCTCACGCAAGCCCAGGTTGTACCCGACGGCGTGAATCGCGGCCCAGGCGTCTCGCATGCTCGGGTACATCAACTTGCCTTGTCGGAGCACGTAGAGGCGGTATCCGGCGGTCCCGACGTGGTAGACGACTGCAAGAAGGAGCACGGCTGCGGCAATGTGGTGGATGAGTCGGGTGGCCTCGATGCCACCGAGCCAATTGATGATCGTGTCCGTCAAGCCCAGCTCGGGCCACTTCTGAACCAGACCGGTGATGGCGAGCACCGTGAAAGAAACGACCTGAGCCCAATGCTCGATCCGGTCGGAGACGGTGAACCGTGGATAGCTCTCAGCCATGCTGCCTCCTCCTCCGAATCCTGCCGAACACATCGAGCAACACGAACAGCAGCATGGCTCCGATGACGGTGGGGATCAAGATCTTGTAGAACAACGTCACGTAGTAGACGAGCGGCCACTTGTGCGGATCAGGCTCGTAGTGCCCGAGCCATGCGGTAGGGAAGTTTGCGTCGGCATCGGGATGGCACCGCTGGCATGTGGCGAGCAGGTTCCCCTCGAAGACGCTGCTTCGAGGGTCATTGGGAGGAATGATGTCGTGTACCCCGTGGCAGTCGACACAGACCGGCTTGTCGGTCTGCTGATCCGGCGCGTACTTCTCGAACAGCAACACGGTCGTGCCGTGGAAATCGCTGACGTAGGTGTTGAACACCTCCGTGCTGATGTCGTACTTGGACATCAACTTCTTGTCGGCGTGACAGCTCTCGCAGATCTTGGGGGAGAACAGCCGAAACGGCGAGTTGTCGGGACCCTGAATCTCGTGCACTCCGTGGCAATCCGTGCACGTAGGGACATCCGGGTTCCCGGTGGTGAGCGCCTCTCCATGGACGCTCTGTTCGTACAGGTCGTAGATGCCCGAGTGACACTCGCGGCACGTCGCCGGAACGTCCGTCCTCGACACGGGCGGGTTCACCGCATAGTGAGGATCGTGGCAGTCCGAGCAGGTGGCGGCATTCTGGTTGCCTGCGGCGCGTGCCTGGGCGTGCACCGAGTCCGCCACCCTGGTCGCCTGCTCTTCGTGACAGTCCACACACACCTTGGACTCGTCGACGACGAAGGAGCGCAGGTCGGTGGCGGTCGCCTGCTCGTGCGGATACTCGCTGATACCCGTGTGGCACTGCACGCACGCCATATCCTGCTGCCCATGCTCAGACGCCATCCACTTATTCTCGTCGATCACCGCTGAGACCGAGTCCCCCGACGGAAGCTCGTACGTGAGTCCCGAACGTGCGTGGCATGCGAAGCACGTCTTGTTGTCGGTGGCGATCACGTCGGGGTGGATCATCGTCCCACTCGAGACGGCGGCCTGGACGGCTGCGGCTAGTTGCGCCGATTGCTCGTCCTGACTGGCGGCGCTTGGTGCCGCGCCCGACGCGGCCAACACGCCCCCGACGACGAGAAGGCCCACGATCAACCCGACCCGCCTGTTCATTCTCTCCCCGAATCGCTCGCCCCCCATGATGATGGGCGACATCATCCACTCCTATGGGTCTGATGGCCCTTTCATAGTGGGACCTTTGGCCGCTCTTGCCTACCGGCCCGGGTAGGCTGCCGCCATGGAGCGCACCCACATTCGGCGCCATCCGGAACGAGCCTCGTTCGACCAAGACGACGTCGACACGATCCTGGACGAAGCGATGATCTGCCACGTCGCGTTCGTCGAAGACGACCAGCCGATCCTGATCCCAGCCGCGTTCGCCCGGGCCGGCGATTGGCTCTACATCCACGGATCGCCGCTCAGTCGCATGATGCGAACCGCCGGGTCCGGAGCCCCGATATCGGTCTCGGTGTCGCTCGTCGACGGTCTCGTGCTTGCCACCTCGGCGTTCGACCACTCGATGAACTACCGATCTCTGATCGTGTTCGGTCGCGGACGAATCGTCACCGACCCCGACGAGAAGCACAGGGCGCTCGACGCGATCGTGGATCACTTGACTCCGGGGCGTCGCGAACACCTCCGTCCGATGACCGACAAGGAGGTGGCAGCGACCATGGTGGTTGCGATTCCACTCGAGGAGATGTCGGTGAAAGTCCGCAAGGGTCCGCCGGGCAGAGTGGACGACTGGCCGGTATGGACGGGTGTCATCCCCCTGGCTCAGGTCGCCGGATCACCCGTCGGGGACGGCCCTGTGCCCGACCACGTCGAGGAGTTCATCCGCTCCCGAAGCGACCCAAAAACGTCGATGAGCTGACCATGGAGGACGTCCACATCTCGCCGTGACCAGCATTCGGGATCGGCGCGAAGAAACGAGGTGTGATCGACCCTGTTGTCGAATCGCGCGGTAGGTATCCGATACGTGCGACCGTGCGCCTCGACGCTGACGGTGCCGGGAACCTCTGACGTTTCCAAGAGCCAGGCCATATCGTCCACGCCGTACTCGGTGCGCATCACGACCTCGGGCACTCCGTGGTGCAGGATCGATCCATCCGCCCCAGGTTGGGCCCTCTCCCTGTTCTTCCTCCGGCTCTCCTCGGCAGTGACCCAGACGTACAGGATGACCGCGCGAGCAAGGATGTCCGGCGACAGCAACGACAGCGAGTAGCGGTATCCGGTCGGGGCGGGCAGCGGCATCGAAGCTCCTTCCGGGCCACCTCGCGCGAACTCGATGACCACCGTGTGCGGTCCCTCGACGGGATTCGGGAGTCCTGCAACCACCTCGGCCGCATCGCCGGCGATTGCCGACTCCAGAAGCTCCGACCGATCGTCGAACAACATCGGTGCGCCTACGGTCGCTCTCGCGTGGTCGAGACGGTCGAGGAGCCACGAGGCAGGGTCGTCGACGACCCGCCGCTCGCGAAGCACGCGAAAGTCTTCGTCGACGAGCACCGTCAGCGTTCCCCAGTCCCGAGTGTCATCGAACGGGGCGTCGTCGGCCTCGAAGAACGCCGTTCTCCTACCGAGCCTCCGCGCCTCCTGAGAGATGCGCCGCATCACGTGCACGTATGGGTAGTCGTCGATCTGGACCGTCGGCAAGAACCCGAAATCGTCGAGTGCCACGTCGGCGGGAAGCGACGCGAGATATCGGCGGATCTCGGACTTGCCGGAAGCCGGCAAGGCGAGCAGAAGGACGATGTCGAAAGGGTTCACAGTCATCAGCGTACCGAAATCGAAGCACACGACCACTGGTATCCTGGCCGACAGCCCGCTACGAGAGCGTCATGTCAAAGCGAACCAAACAGATCATTACCGGAGTCATCACGCTCGCGCTCGCGGCGATCGTCATCGCCGGTCTGATCGCGGGTGATCCCACGCCCGAAGACCGTGTCGCCAGCCTCGGTCAACGGATCAAGTGCCCTGTGTGCCAGGGGGTGACCATCGGCGAGTCACCGTCGGAAACGGCCCAGGCGATGATGTCCATCACTCGCGAGAAGGTTGCCGAGGGCTGGACCGACAACCAAATCATCTCGTATTTCGAAGACCGCTACAACACGGCCATCCTGGTGGATCCCCCGTTCTCCGGCAAGACGCTGGTCGTATGGCTCCTTCCGATCGTGGCAATCGGCATCGGAGTCGCAATGATCGCTTCTCGAGTTCGTTCAAGAGGTTCCCAATGAGCACCCAGGAAGAGCGCGCCCGTTTGACGGAACGCCGAGACATCATCTCGAGAGATATCGAAGAACTCGCCGAACAGGTCAGCGCCGGCGAGATCGACGAGTCCACCGCCGCCGACCTACGGGCTCGCTACGTGCAGGATCTCGCCGAAGTCCAAGCGCGACTCGCCGAACTCCCCAAGGACGAGCCGAAGCCGAGAACAACCGACGCGGCCCTCTCGTCGGAGACACAGGCAACGGTCCAGCAGGGATGGTCACCGAAGAGCGTCCTCACCGCCGGCGGCATCCTCGTCGCTGCATTCACGGTGATTCTGGTTGTGGTGCTCACGAGCGCCAACAGCTCCTCGACGACGCAGACCACGACCGGAGACGCGATCAGCGCAACGCTGCAGCAGCTCGAAGCGGCGGTCGAAGCGAACCCCGACGTGGTTGGAATGCGTATCGCACTGGCAGATGAGTACTTCGCCGAGGACGACTTCACAAACGCGCTCGATCACTATCTGAAGGCACTCGACTCCGATCCGACCGACGTGGAAGCCAGCCATGTTCTCGGACGAGTGGGCTGGCTCTCCTATGTGACCGGACAGCCCGAAGTGGCAGTCGACTACCTGAACCAGTCGCTGGAGAAGGATCCCACCAACCTCGAAGCGACGTTGTTCCTCGGCATCGACTACCTCTACGGGCTCGAAGACGCAGAGAAGGCGCTCCCCCTCCTCCAACAGGTCTTGGCCGACCCTGACATCCCGACTGACCTGAAGACCCAGATCCAGACGGCGATCGACGACGCAAACGCCGCACTCCAGGGCTGAGATTTCCCGCGCCTCGCCGGTATCAGCCCTCCGCCCGACGCTACGCTCGGGGACCTCGGCGATCTAGGAGGACGCGCATGCCGCACATGATGGACGACTTCCCACTGTTGCTCTCGACCCTCTACGAACAGGCTGTTGCGCTCTTCCCAGATCAAGAGATCATCTCGGTGGAAACCGACCTCTCCGTAAGCCGAACCACCTACGCCGACACGGACCTGAGGATTAGGAAGCTCGCCACAGCTCTCGCCGAGAAGCTCGGGCTCGACGTCGGGGAAGTCGCCGGCACCTTCGCGTGGAACAACCAAAGGCACCATGAGCTGTACTGGGCAACCGCAAACACCGGTCGCGTCGCGCACACGCTCAACATCCGACTGTTCCCGGAGCAACTCGCCTACATCGTCAACCACGGCGGGGACAGAGTGATCTTCGTCGACCCGAACCTGGTACCGCTGGTCGAGCGGTTTGCCGAACACCTCGACAAGGTGGAGCACTACATCATCATGGGAGACACGGTCGGTGAGACCAAGCTCCCCAACCCGATCGCCTATGAGGACCTGATCGCCGACGTGGAACCTTGGGGTGCATGGCCGATTCTCGATGAGGGCTCGCCGATGATGTACTGCTATTCGTCGGGTACTACGGGCAACCCCAAAGGTGTCGCGTACACACAGCGTTCCACCTACATGCACACGCTCTCGAACCTGGCCAACTACCCGCTGTCCGCCAGCGACAACATCCTGCCCGTCGTCCCGATGTTCCACGCCGCAGCGTGGGGCTACCCGTACCAGGCGGTCACGAAAGGGGCCAAGATCACCTACCCGGGACCGGATCTGTCCCCGAAGGGCATCGTGACACTGTTCGAACGAGAGAAAGTGACGTTCTCGGCAGGTGTGCCCACTGTGTGGGTCGGCATCCAGCAGTATCTGATGGAACACCCAGAAGCCGACACCTCGACAATCCGAGCCTTCCTGGTCGGAGGCTCTGCGGTGCCGAGGGCCATGATCGAATGGTTCCACGAGAACCGCGGCATCACGGTCGTGCAGGGGTGGGGGATGACCGAGACGAACCCGATCGCATCGGTCTCCCAACTCAAACCCGGAATGGAGAATTGGGACTTCCAGCGTCAGCTCGACTTCCTCGAGACCGCCGGCATGCTCGTGCCTGGGCTCGAAGCGAAGATCGTCGATGACGAGGGCACGTCACTCCCCCACGATGGCAAGGCGTTCGGGGAGCTGCTGATTCGCGGGCCGTGGATCGCCGCCGAGTACATCAACGACCCTCGAAGTAGCGAGTCGTTCCAGGACGGATGGCTCAGGACCGGTGACGTCTGCAAGATCGAGCCCGAGGGATATGTCCGGATCACCGACCGGGCCAAGGACGTCATCAAGTCCGGCGGCGAGTGGATCTCATCGCTCGACCTGGAACGCGCGTTGATGGCCCACCCGGCAGTCTCGGAGGCAGCCGTGGTCGGGGTCCGTCATGTCCGCTGGCAGGAGCGTCCCCTCGCCGTTGTCGTCAGGCGACCTGGCGAGGAGGTCACCGGTGACGATCTCAAGGCATTCCTCGAGTCGAGAGTGGCCAAGTGGTGGATCCCTGACCGGATCGACTTCGTCGATCAACTCCCGAAGACCGGAACCGGCAAGTTCGACAAACGGAGCGTCCGCGCCAAGTACTCGGACGTCGTGCTGGAGGACTGACCGGCCCTCCGGGCCTCCGGGCCGGCGTGGCCTCGGGCCAAGGGCCCTCGGCCATACCTCGTACGCGATCTGGATGGTTCAGCGCCTGCGGGGCGAGCCGTGGTGTGAGTCTGGCTGAGTTGGTGGGAACCGCCCCCTCCGGCGTCGAGCATCAGCTCGACGCCACCTCCCCCAACACTCGCTTCGCTCGCGAGGGGAGGAAACGAGCCCATCGCGCCTAGCCATAGAACAAGGCGGCCGGTGCGTCGGGAGGGACCGCGGGGCTGATGGGTCCGATCGGTTCGATCCGTCGGTAGGACTCCCCCAACTCGGGACGGACATCGGGCTCACCCTTGTTCGGCCAGAACGCCATGGCTCGCTCGCTCATCGCGGCAATCGTCAGCGATGGGTTGACGCCCAGATTGGCGGTGATTGCCGAACCGTCCACGACATGGAGACCAGGGTGACCGAACACTCGCTGGTACGGGTCGATCACGCCCTCCTCGGATGTCGCACCGATGCAGGCCCCGCCGATGGCGTGAGCGGTCAGTGGGGCGTTCAGCAACACCTCGTTGATGCTGCTCCCAGGGTCGCCATCGATCAGCTCGGCGGCGATTCGAGCCGACTGATTGGCGATCGGAATGAACGTTGGGTTCGGCTTCCCCGTCTCCTGTTCGGTGACGAGCCTTCCCCGACGTCCGAGACGGAGCCTCAGGCTGTTGTCGAAACTCTGCATGACGAGCAGGATGATCGTGCGCTCGGCCCAGCGTCGAACCGACAGGGACCGCAGGAACCTGAAGGGGTGCGCGACCGCTGCGAGCATGAACAGAAGGGGCCGCGGCAGTCTGCCACCCCCGTCCACCATGATCGTCGACAGCAGCCCCATCGCGTTGCTGCCTCGCTCGTACCTCACAGGTTCGATGTGCGTGTGTGAATCGGGTTGGTAGGAGGACGAGATGGCGACTCCCTGCGAGTAGTCGACCCCTACACCCCGGGCGGTCGCACCGACGAGTGCCTCCGAGTTCGTTCTGAAATGCAACCCGAGCCGAGGTGAGAGGCGAGCGAGAGCCCCGGCATCTCGCATTCGGAGCAAGAGCCTTGCGGTTCCAAGGGCGCCGGCCGAGAAGACAACATGACTCGCTGTGAACACTCGTCTGCGCTGTCGTAGCCACCCGCCGGGCCGCACGGTCGACACTTCGTATCCTCCCCCGTCGAGCGGCCGCAGGTCGACGGCTTGGTGTTCGGGGAAGATGCGAGCACCGTTCCGTTCGGCGAGATAGAGGTAGGAGGTATCGAGGCGGTTCTTGGCGTTGTGGCGGCAACCGGTCATGCATCCCCCGCAGAAGATGCAGCCCGTGCGAGTTGGCCCCTGCCCACCGAAGTAGGGATCTGGCACGGTTGCACCCGGCTCTCCCATGTAGATGGCGACGGGTGTTGGTTCGAACGTGTCGGCAGCACCGAGCCGGTCGGCGACCTCGCGCATGACGTCGTCAGACGGACTGTCGGCAGGGTTCTCCACGACACCCAACATTCGCCTGGCCTGGTCATAGAACGGGGCGAGCTCGCCTTTCCAGTCCGTGATCCCGTCCCACTGGGGATCAGAAAACGCCTCTTCGTGCGGCTCGTACGCGACGTTGGCCCACACGAGTGACCCCCCGCCTACACCGGCACCCGACAGCGCCATCACATCATCCAGCAAGGAGAGACGCTGGATTCCCCGCAGTCCCAGACTCGGAAACCACAAGAACCGTCGCAACTGCCAGCTCGTCGTCGGGAGCGTTCCATCGGTCCAGCGCTTCCCCGCTTCCAGAACACCGACCCGGTACCCCTTCTCGGTGAGGCGCAGCGCGGTGACGCTGCCTCCGAAACCCGATCCGATCACAAGCACGTCGTAGTCCATTGTGCAGATGCTATCGGGAACAGACGTCCCGCCGTCGTGGTCAATACCAGTGAAGAGAAACGGCGGAGACCTTCCCCTCCCTCCTGGCCGCTCCCTCCCCTAGCAGCCGAGCCGTTTCTCTTCACTCTCGAGCATCTCGATAACGCGAGGTAGCGGAAGACCCATCACGTTGAAGAAATCCCCGTCGATGCGGTCGACCAGCAATGCTCCAACTCCCTGGGCAGCGTACCCACCGGCCTTGTCCATCGGTTCACCGGTAGCCACATAGGCTCGGATGAGTGACGGGTCGGCCGCACGCATCCACACCGCCGTCACCTCTACCGCTTCGTCGACGACCCCGTCGCGCACCAACGCGACCGCCGTCAGCACGTCGTGACGTCTGGCTGCGAGGCGGTGGAGTATCGACTCGGCGTCCTGCTCATCCGAAGGCTTGCCCAGGATCGAGCCGTCGAGGACCACGACCGTGTCTGCGCCCAACACCCGGCGACCGGGGTGACGCTCAGCGACGGCCTGAGCCTTGACTCGAGCGAGCCGTGTGGCGTACTCGATCGGAGACTCTCCCTCGAGAACCGACTCGTCGACCGGCTCCGCGTCGACTTCGTGTGGGATCCCTGCGAGTTCCAGCAGCAGCCGCCTGCGAGGCGACGTGGAGGCGAGGATCAGCTCAGACATCGGGCAATGCAGATTGCATGCGGTCGATGACCGCACTCCATGTGTACTCGCTCGCCACCCTGATACGTCCCGCCGTTCCCATCTTTGCCCTCATGGCAGGGTCCGCGGCGAGATCCAGCAATACATCGGTGAGTGCCGACTGGGTTCTCACCACCCGACCCGTGACCCCGTCCTGCACGGTCTCCGGTGCGCCACCGCTGTCACCAGCAACCACCGGCAGCCCACACGCAGCGGCCTCGAGGAACACCAGTCCGAGTCCCTCGACTTCCAGACCGCCGAACCTGGATCGAACAGGCATCGCGTACACGTCCATGTGCCGGTAGGCGTCGACGACCTCCCCTCTGGACGCTGCGACCACAAACCGCGTCGGAATGTCCCGACCAAGACGGCGCAGTCTCCGCTCCCCCTCTCCCCATCCCACCACCAACGCACGGGCGTCGACTCCCCGAGCGCGCAGTGCGGCGACAGCCGCGATGACGCGATCGTGGCCTTTGCGTCGCACGAATCTGCCGACACATCCGACCACGAACCCATCGTGAGGAGCTGGGTTCGGAGTGAACACGTCGGTGTCGACGCCTGCACCGATCCATGTGATCGGCACGTCGAAGTGTCGTTCGACGTTGTCTGCCGTGTAGCGGCTGACGGCGAACCGGGCGGCGGCATGGTCGAGGGCGGTCTCGTACCAGGATCGCAGGATGGGGATCGCAGCCGGAATCGTCACCTCGGCGCCATGGAGGAAGACTGCGTAGGGGACCCCCGTCCGCCGGGCGACAGCCGGGGCGATCAGACCCAGCGGGAACGCGGCGAACAGCAAGAGGTCGGGCCGGATCTCATCGACGATGGCTGTCACCCAGTTGGTTGCTCCGGGTGTCGGCAGGAGCGCCCGGTCGTAGCGGACCACCCTGGGATCGCTGGGGGTGTCTGCATGCGGCGCGAGCACGTGGACGTCCCAGGGGACTCGTTGGAGCAGGTCGGCGACGTACCGCTGGATGCCACCCGCCGCCGGCGGGTAGTCGTTCGTGACGACAACCACCCGCATCTAGCTGCTGCCGTGGTCGTCGATGCGAATCGGCCCCTGGAGATAGGTGCGGACGGTCGGATAGGCGAGATCGATGGCGTGCTCAGCGGCGAACGCGTCCAGTACCCCTCGCCAGACCTTCTGGTTGATGTCGCGACGGCTTCTCACCGGAACCAGCATGCGGGCGGTGAGCTGGATGCCACTGTCTTCGACACTTACGTACACGGTGGGTGTCATGTGGCCGTACTTGATCCGGTAGGCCTGTGCCGTCTTGCGAAGCTCGGTGAGCGCGGTGCCGGTGACATCGGGGGCGGCTTTCCCGATGACGTCTCGAATGATCGTCTCGGCCTTCTTCCAGTCGGACTCGAACGTCACGAGGATTGGGATCTCATGCCAGATGAACTCGAACCCTTCGGTGTAGTTGGCGATAGGTGCCGTAAACACCACCTGGTTCGGTATGTGAACGATCCGCCCGGTGGAGTGGTCTGCCTGGACCCAGTTGCCGATCTCGAGGATGGTGAACCGGAACAGACGGATATCGATCACATCGCCAGAGAAGTCCTGCGTTTCGATTCGGTCTCCCACGCGGAAGGGTCGGCGGCTGAGGATGTAGCCCCAGCCGACCATGTTCTTGAGCACGTCGGCGAGTGCGACGGCGACTCCGGCCGAGACGAGCCCCAGGTAGGTGGCGAGGTCACCGAATGGGACGACCCAGATCCTCACCAGCGTCACAACGATCAGGAAGAACGCGACGTAGGTGACGATCTTGCGAGTCCGATACCAGACCTCTTCGTCCTTGACCTGCCGATGGACGATTCGCAGGACGAGCCAGCGAACCAACATATAGGCGACGATGACCATCATCGAGACGATGGCCTTGGCCTCGTTGGTGCTCACGCCGAGTGACTTCGCGAGTTCTTCCACGACGTGAAGCTACCAGGTGGCAGGTCGCGGACTCTCGCTCCCCGTCCTACTCGACGGCGTGCACCGTATGGGAGAACGGAGAAGAGGCCAGGCGACGACCGTTCAGTCTCCACCGACGAAGTCGATGATCGCCTGCGCAGCGACTCGGGCTGAGACGCCGAACATCGAGGTGATGTGGTTGCCGGGCAGCTCGACGAGTCGCACGAATCGCAGCTTCCTCATCGTCCGCTGTACCTCCTCGGCACTCACGAGCGACGGATAGCCGGGAGGTCCGAACGGTGCGGTTGCTCGCAGCATCAGCACAGGTGCATCGATGAGCTGTGCGAGAGACGACCAATCCACCCTGGTGGTTCCATCGAGAGCCTGCTGGATCTTGTCCGGGTCGAGCCGGGACTGGACGGTTCCATCGTCGTTGACTCGAACGTCAGCGCGGTAGTAGGCCTCGAGATCGAGATCCCACCAGCCTTCGTAATACGGCATCGCCTTCACATTGGCCAAGTATTCGTCCCACGAGGGAGAAACCAGCCGGAGCCGTTGAAGTGCCGGCCCGATCTGCTCGATGACGGTGGGATTCACCTCGGCGGGCGCATCCATCACGACGGCCTTGTCAACACGATCCGGATGATTGGCTGCGAGGAAGTAGGTGAGGAGCCCCCCGAATGAGTGACCGGCAATCACTGCTCGTTCGATTTCCAGTCCGTCGAGCATACCCAGGATGTCCGCGGCATGATCGGCCATCGTGTAGCCGGCATCCGGAGCGTCCGATAGTCCTCTCCCCCGCAGGTCGACGGCGAGGGCCCGGAGCGCGGGGCTGAGTCCTTCCCTCACGAGCCCCTGAAAGAACACAGCGTTGGCGTTGAGACCCGGGAACAAGAGCAGGGTCGGTCCGTCGCCGGGGTGTTCCACGTAGTGGAGACGAATGCCGTTCGTATCGATGAAGTGATCGATCATGAGTGCGCCTCCAGGTAGTCACTCTTCAAGACCCTGCGGAGGGTCTTTCCTGCGACA
>CAWHCO010000009.1:0-132451 GCA_963827865.1 uncultured bacterium
ACCCGGCACAGGTGTCCATCGAACGATCCTGTCCCCCAGCACGTCCGCGACAGCAGCTTCGAGTTCCTTCGTCGGATGAAGGGGCCTGACCATCGGATGATCCTACCGATCGGGGATGCTGTACAGCAGCCGGCCTCCCTCCCCCCTACACGGCCCGGTATCGTGCAGGTCATGAGACCGAGTTGGGACGAGTATTTCCTCGAGTTGGTGCACCAGGTGGCGATGCGGGCCACGTGCGATCGAGGCAAGTCAGGGGCAGTCGTCGTTCGTGACAAGCGAATCGTCTGCACCGGGTATGTCGGGTCTCCTTCCGGGATGCCCCACTGCGACGAAGCCGGCCACGACCTGAAGAAGGTCATCGATGACGACGGGACCGTCCGCCAGCACTGCGTCCGGACGGTGCACGCTGAGCAAAACGCGATCGCCCAAGCGGCCAGATACGGCCTGCCATTGGAAGGCACGACGATCTACTGTTCGATGGAACCATGCCGGGTGTGCGCGATGCTGATCGCCAGCACCGGCATCTCCCGGGTCGTAGCTCAGCGTCGCTACCACGCCGGAGGCGACACCCCGGAAATCCTGGCCGCTGCGGATGTTGCGTTGGACATCATCGAGGATACGGTCGAAGAGTACGACGGACAGTAGCGGCCTGCCCCTTCCGGGATCTTGTGGCGGCCCGTCGATAGGATGCCCTCCTGTGACACCCGCAGACATCACTCGTTTTCGTCTCGCCAACCAGCGGATCTCGAACAGCTCGTTCTCCACACCAAAGGAAGCCGTGTCGTGGATGGGTGCGATGCAGGCACAGGACTACCTGATGAGCTTGTGGGCGATCGGCCTGAGGACGACGAACTGCACCGAGGCCGATGTCGAGGCCGCCATCGAGGACGGCTTGATCGTTCGCACCTGGACGATGCGACGCACCATCCACTTCGCCGCTGCCGAGGACGTGCACTGGATGATGAGCCTCACGAAAGAGCGGATCATCAAGGCGTACGGCAAGAACATGGCCAGGCTCGGCCTCGACGAGGATCACCTGGTCAAGGCACGGAGAGTCGTCGTCGAGGCGTTGGAGAAAGAGGGGTGCCTCACTCGGGACGCTTTGAAGGAACGCATGGAAGCCGCGGGGGTACCAGTCGACAAGAGCCGTGGGGTCCATCTGCTGTGGCGGATCGGCCAGGAGGCAATCAGCTGCTTCGGGCCGCGCCAGGGCAAGGAGTACACGTTCGTCCTCCTCGACGACTGGGTGCGTAACCGGCGTGATCTGACACGTGAGGAGGCGATCTCCGAGGCAACCCGACGCTACTTCGCGAGCCACGGTCCCGCGACGGCACAGGACTTCGCTTGGTGGAGCGGCCTGACGATGAAGGATGTGCGCTCCGGGATCGCCTCGGCCGACCTGATCGAGGAGGCCATCGATGACGCCACCTACTACATGGGTCCGGACCAAGCCACAGCCGCGAACGACGGCGTGTATCTGCTTCCCGCATTCGACGAGTACCTGATCAGCTACAAGGACCGGAGCGCGATCATCGACGCCGCCGGCATGGGCCTCGTGAACCGCGGCTTGAACGGCATGTTCAACCCAATCGTCGTGGTCGACGGCCGGATCGAAGGCACATGGAAACGCGACCTGAAGAAGAACACGGTCACGATCAAGCCGAGCCCGTTCGAGGCGTTCTCAACGAAGTCCACGAGGGGCATCTGCAGCGAAGCGCACCGCTTCGGCACGTTCCTCGAGCTCGACGCCCAGGTCTCCTCGTAGGGGGCCTTGCCGCGCTACACCGGCCGCAGGGTCCCGGCGAACACCTGCCACGCGAGCAATGACTTGGCCACAAGACTCAGCACGATGTAGGCACGCTCGCCGTACAGATAGTCGCGCCACTTCCCCACCTTCTTGTACTGAAGCACCATGTTGATGGCGAACACATCGAAGAACAGGAAGATCGAGAAGAAGATCCAGTACACGAACGCCGGTGGTCCCTGTTCCCCCTGACCGGCGCCGATCAGGTAGATCGCAACGCCGATCCACGGGACGATCCCTGCGAACGTCCCGAACCAGAACGACGTCCAGTTGGTCCTCTCGGTCGTCTGGTTGTGCAGCTCCATCATCCAGCCGAACAGGATCATCGTCGCGTTCAAGGCGAAGAGCGAGATCAGCGCCACCACATCCGAGATGCCGACGAGCATGGCGATGACCACGATCATCAGTGACGAACTGAGCGAGTACTCGATCCACCTCGCGTAGTTGGCGCCCTTGTCCAGATTGCGCGCGTACCACTGGTAGACACCCGGGGACGCGACCGCGAAGTGGGCGATTGCCGAGAGGAACAGGAAGCCGGCCACCAGAGGTCCGATGCGGAGGTCAAAGGCGATTCGAAAGTCGGGGACGAGGCGCTGCGAGGCAGGATCGAACACCTCGAACGCTGTTGTGACCGGCAGGGCGAAGTCGGTGCTCAAGACCAGCATGAGGACGCCCTGCACGGCGTGGACGAACCCCATGATGACGTTGAATCGGCGGAGAGCGGGCAACTCGGACATCGTTCGACTCCTCGTTTCGGGCCTGCACTCAATGTACCCAAGGAGCGGCCACCCTGCCGGAACTCCCACGACGTAGATTGGGTTCATGGACGAAACGGCCTTCACCACGTTCCTCCGTCGCGGTGGCCGATCCCCCAACGCCGCTGGACGGGTGCTCGGGTACGTCCAAGACTTCGAGGCCTACCTCGCCGGGCACGGTCTGGCCTTGGACGACGCAGGACCTGCCGATCTCGAGAGCTATGTCGCGTCGATCGAATCGGTCCCGGGCGCCACGGCCAAGCTCGATCTGTGGGGCATCCTCTACTACTACGACTTCCTCGACGACGTCGTGATGGTGCACGCAGCCGCCGCACTCCGCCGAGAGCGTGTCGAGAAGACCCCGTTCCCCCTCCGCCAGTTCCGAGGTGTCAACGCCGCCCACACCGACCGTCTTGCCGCTGAAGGGATCCGCTTCGCGCGTGACCTCCAAAAAGAGGGCAGGACACCGGAGGCGAGGCAGGAGATCGCCAACCGTACCGGGGTGCCACCCGCCGCCGTCGAGGAGCTCGTCCGCCTCTCGGACCTGGCCAGGATCACGGGCTTGAAAGGAATCAGGGCACGCCTCTACCTCGACGCCGGCGTCGTCTCGGTCGCCGATCTGGCGACGCGCGACCCCGAGGGGCTCGTGGTCGAGCTGCGAAAGTTCGTCGAGTCGACCGGCTTCGAGGGAGTGCCTGCACTACCAGGAGAGGTCCGGTTCTCGGTCGACGTGGCCAAGAAGCTGCCCGCCCTCATCGACTGGTAGCCACCTGGTGATCCATCGGACGGTGCTGTGACCACAGGGTCTTCCATATATATCCTGGTCAAAGTCGCGGTTATCGGTAGTTTGCTCGGCATGCACACCACGTTGCTCATCGTCCATATCCTGGCCGCTGCGAGCTGGCTCGGCGCCGGCGTAGCAGTAGCTCTCCTCTCCTCCATGGCTGCAAGACAGGCGGAAGCAACCGGAGAGGGGTTGGCCGTCTCGTTCGAGAAGATCGGCAATCTCCTTTTCATGCCCGCGGGCATCATCGTTCTGATCACGGGCGTGGTGCTGGTGCTCGACAGCCCATGGAGATTCGCCAACCTGTTCGTGATCATCGGGATCATCGCCGTCGTCAACGGTGCGGTGTTCGGAGCCAGGGTTTCCGGGCCTATGACCAAGTCGCTACAGGAAGCGCACCAGGCATCGGACGTGCCGAAGCTCAGGGCACTCTACGCCAGGTTCGGGATGCTCGTACTCGTCGACGCAGGTGTGGTCGTGGTCGCGCTGATCGCGATGATCCTCAAGCTCGGCGCCTAGCGTCGCGCGGCTGCTCGGGCCGAACGACCCACACTTCGGGGACGATCTCTCTTCGGGACGCGCGAGAGTCAGCGCGGGTCTCCGCCAGAGGCATGCGCGTTTCCATCGGCCAAGAGCGGCCACCCTCACTCTGTCAGTTCGTCCTGGACGAATCTGACGAGCCTGACCGCCGCGGCAGCGAGGAGTGCTGCCGCGACCGGGCTTACAGCAGCGAAGAATCCTGTTTGGAACGATACGACGACAACCCCGACCGTCGCCGCGACCCGACCCGTCAGCAGGCGGTCCCGCTCGATAGACTTCTCACGGAGGTCGGTCAGAGACGCTGGAGGCGGGCCATTCCAGAGGATGACGATTGCCGCGACCACACCGACGAGCGCCGCCAGCGTCTCCCCACTTGGCGCAACGAATCCTGCCGACGCGTTTGTGAAAGCAAGCCCGATCACCCCTCCGGTTGCGACCATCACCCCGGCAGGGACTCGCCGCCGACCGCCTGCCATCACCGCTCCCACCACAATGACCGCGATCACGATCCACGATGCGTACCGGTACCCGACATACGCGGCGAGAAGAGCCAAGACCCCTGCGTCGCCCCAACGCACCGAGACGCCTACCGTCCCAACGATCAATCGCGTACCCAGCAGCACCCCTCCGACGAGCCACGCTGACGCAAACCCGAACTGCAGCAGCGCTACGAACGCGAGCACGAGCGCGATGCTCGCCGAAAGGTTCTCATCCGGATCGAGCTCTCTGGCAACCGCCCAGGCCAGGAACAGGGCGGCGAAGGCGCCGACCACGTTGCCGACCGTGACCGGCCGCCTCCCAATGAGGCGGATGATCACCAGCAGGACAGTGCCCACCGCCGAGCCGATCACCGCGAACCGGTTCGACGGGTAGCTCCACAGAATGGGACGTCCGAGTGCCGTGTCGAGTCGCATCACACGCTCATGCTATGACGGGTACGCTTGCGCAACCTTGAATCGCATATCGACAAAGTGGCTCGTCGCCGCTGCGCTCGCAGCCGTGTACATCATCTGGAGTTCCACGTATCTGGCCCTGCGCTTCATGGTTGAGACGTTCCCACCGTTTATGGGCACCTCGATTCGTATGCTGCTGGCAGGGTCGATCCTGTTCCTCTCGCTTCGGCAGCGAGGCGCGGCGATGCCCACGGGACGTCAGTGGCGCAACGCCGTCGCCGTCGGTGTTCTGTTGTTCGTCGGAGGGCTGGGCCTCGTGACCTTCGCGGAGGATCTCGGCGTCGGATCGGGCATCACCGCAACCGCAGTCGCGATGGTCCCAGTGTGGGCGGCACTCATGTCGGGTCTCTTCGGGCGGTGGCCGAATCGCAACGAGTGGATCGGCATCGCGGTCGGACTCGTGGGCGTTGCGCTGCTGTCCGGCGAGGGCGACTTCAAGGCCGCACCACTGGGGCTCGCACTGGTGGTCATCTCACCGATCCTGTGGTCGTTCGGGTCGGTGTGGTCATCGCACACGGACCTTCCACATGGCCTGATGTCTGCAGCGATCGAGATGCTCGGCGGTGGCGTCGTACTCGGCTTGGTGGGCCTCGCCTTGGGCGAATCAATCACGGCGATGCCGAGCCTCAAGTCGTGGCTCGCGCTCGCCTGGCTGATCGTGCCGGGTTCGCTGATCGCTTTCAGCGCGTACGCGTACCTGCTCCGCACGGTGCGTCCGGCGCTGGCCACCTCCTACGCGTATGTCAACCCCGTCTTTGCGGTAATCCTCGGCATCACGCTCGGTCGGGAGCGTCTCTCAGGGCAGGTCTGGGTCGCGTTGCCGATCATCCTTGCGTCCGTCGCGTTGATCGTTTGGAGTCGCGACCGGGCGGTGACCTGATCCCCGATTCTCCTCAACCCAGGCGGGTAGGATCGACGCAGCGACGAGTGGAGGCCCGCATCTCGACCCCCGCCTACGATTGGATCGGTCACCACGCCGACCTGCACCCGGACAAGGTCGCCCTCATCGACGACGGCCGCGACCTCACGCTCACCTACGCGACCCTCGAGGACCAGGTCCGCCGTCTCGCCGCATGGCTGGCTTCAAACGGTGTCGGGAAGAGCGATCGAGTGGCAATACTCGCGGGCAACACCACCGACATGTTCGAGGCGCTGTTCGCGTGCGCGAAGCTCTCGGCGATTCTCGTTCCGCTCAACTTCCGACTGGCCGTCCCCGAACTCCAGTTCATCATCAATGACTGCCGGCCAAGGGCGCTCATCTACGAGGACACCTACGCGACGGCCGTCCCCCAGCTCGACGCGCCGGTGCGACTCCAGCTCGGTCCCGACTACGAAGCGGCCAAGGCGGCATCCGACCCGTCCAGCGTCAACCCTGTCACCGCCGACCACGACGACCCATGGGCAATCCTGTACACGTCAGGGACGACGGGGCACCCCAAAGGTGCGATCACGACGCACGGCATGTTCTTCTGGAACGCAGTGAACATCGGCAATGCTGTCGGTCTCACCTTCGACTCGACCAACCTCAACGTCCTGCCGACCTTCCACTCAGGCGGACTCAATCTCTACACGACCCCGTGCCTGCACATCGGCGCAACGTCGATCAACCTGCGGGAGTTCAACCCGGGGCGTCTCCTCTCCTGGCTCACCTCCGGTGAGGTCACCCACTTCTTCGGGGTTCCGTCGATCTACCAATTCCTCGCCGAACACCCGGGATGGGAGGACGCCGACCTGTCCGCCGTGCGATCGTGGGCGTGTGGCGGCGCGGCAATGCCGGTCGCCCTCCTGGAGCGCTACGCAGCCAGAGGTGTGGTCATCAGGCAAGGCATGGGGATGACCGAGACGAGCCCGACGATCTTCCTCACCGATGGAGCCCACGCGATGACGAAGGCAGGATCGGTCGGCAAGCCGGTCCTCCACACGGAGATCCGCATCGTCGACGAGGATGGGGCGGATATGCAGGTCGGTGAGATCGGGGAGCTGTGGGTGCGAGGCCCAAACGTCACACCCGGCTACTGGGAGCGGTCCGAGGCGAACGAGTCGTCGTTCACCGAAGGGTGGCTGCACACGGGGGACGCGGCACGATCAGACGAGGACGGCTACATCTATCTCGTCGACCGGTGGAAGGACATGTTCATCTCGGGCGGAGAGAACGTCTATCCGGCGGAGGTCGAGCAAGTACTCTTCCATCACCCGAACGTCCTCGACGTGGCGGTCATCGGCATTCCCGACGACCGTTGGGGTGAGGTCGGTCTCGCCATCATCGTTCCACGCGACGAGAACTCGTTCGATCCTGACGACGTCATTGCCTTCTGCGAAGGCAAGCTCGCGAGGTACAAGATCCCGAAGCACATCGTGGCTACCGACGAGTTGCCCCGCAACGCTGCAGGGAAGGTGCTCAAGCGCCAACTCGTCACTACCTATGCACCATGACCGACCTCGTTCTGTCGACCGTGGAACCGCCGCTCGCGACGGTGACCCTGAACCGTCCGGGGCGCCATAACGCGCTCGTCCCCGAACTGCTGTCGGCCCTCATCGGACGCACCGTCGAGGTCGCAGCGCTACCGGGCGTCGAGTCGGTCGTCCTCGCAGCGAAAGGCCGCTCGTTCTCGACCGGGGGCGATGTCGCGGGATTCGAACAGCACCGCGACGACCTGGCCGGCTACGCGTCCGAGATCGTCGGTCTCCTCAACGAAGCGATGCTCACGTTCATGCGTATCGGCCAGCCCGTGGTCGCCGCTGTGCACGGCGCCGTCACCGGCGGGTCGTTGGGTCTGGTCCTCGCTGCCGATCTCGTGGTTGCCGCCCCCGTAGCGTCGTTCACGCCCTGGTACTCGGTTGTCGGGTTCGCTCCGGACGGCGGATGGTCCGCGCTCCTGCCCGATCGGATCGGGCGTGCTCGAGCGTCCTCCACCCTCTTCCACAACTCGACGATCACGGCGGAGCAGGCCCTCGAGTGGGGGCTGGTCGACGAGATCGCCTACGACGCCGTGGCCGGCGCACGCGCGGTGGCCCTGATGCTGGCCGGCTCGAGGACGCGGGCCGTCAAGCGCGGTCTGAACGCCGACCTCGAATCGATCGCCTTGGCCCTCGAACGTGAGCGGCAGCTATTCGTCGAGCAGATCACTACCGATGAGGCTCTTGCGGGCATCGACGCCTTCCTCAGGCTGCAACGTCCCTAACCAGCACCAGCGCCTCACCGACAACAGCAGTCTCGCCTCTCACTTCGACGATCGTGGTGAGATTGACGAGTTCCTTCTGCGGACGAAGTCGGCAGATCGTCACAGTTGCCCGAACCGGCGCACCGATGAGAACCGGCTGAACGAAGGTGTACCGCTGCTTCAGCCAGTTGGCACCTGGACCGGGCATCTCGACACCCAACAAGGCGGAAACGAGCCCGCCGAGGAGCGGCCCCGGAACCTCGAGCCCGTAGTCGAGCGGATCATCGACGAGCGCCCGATAGCCCTCGACGTCGGCCTTGGTGAACGCCCGCACTCGGGAAACGTCCATGCCGATCTGGAGCCTCTTGAGGACGGTTGAAAGATCGACGGGAACGGGCGCCGGTGGCGCCGGAGCCGCTCCGAGAGCGAGGCCGCTCGTGACCTGGGCGCCTTCAGAGTTGAGAAAATGCTCCTCGAACCCCCCACCGACGGGGTTGACCTCAAGGGTCATCGGCTCGCCGGCGAACGTCGGACCATTGAACAGCAGCTCTTGATAGACCGGCCGGAACCCCTCGACCCGTGCGAGTTCGGCACTCATCACCGAGAAGAGGAACATACCGTGCGCGACGGTGCGACCGAACCGCGTGCCGACGGCGAAGGTGCTGTCGACGTGGATCGGGTTGTCGTCGCCACTCAGACGAGCGAACTCGTCGAACTGCTCCTGGGTGAAGGTCACGTCGTGCACCGACTCATCTTGAACAGACAGACCAAAGACCGCAACAAGCCCAAGATCGTCGCCGGCGGGGACGCAACTTCGCAGAAGACGACTCGGCGAGAGGCACTCCCCACGGTCTGGCACACGAGTGCAGGTCGGGCGACCTTCAAACATGCCAAGTGCCCGGGCCGCGGTGTGCACCCACGGCCAAGAGACCGTTGGTCAGACCGTTACCACCCGATCGGCCGCTGCGATCAACTCGGCCCATTGTGTCCCGTTGATCAGCTCCCCGTTGAATCTCTCCAGATCCTGCGATGACACCCCCCGGGCGTCGGCGCAAGGCATTCAGACGTAGACGGGGACACCATCTTCGATGATGCGGGAGAAGAACGCACTGAGCGGCGGGAAGCCTATGCCATGGATCGCATCGACGACGCTCTCCAACGCCAGATAGGCACCCTCTCCGAGAAGTGCGATCCTCGGTTCGTGGCCCGCTTCAAGGGCCCCCACGGCACCGATGAACGGGATCGTCGCCTTGGTCGGATCATCGGATCCGTGCGTGGCAGTGAACAGAATCGAAGACGTAGCTACCTCCCGATCGCTCGAGAGACAACCTACCGCATCGCTAGAGGTACGGATCGTGCATTACTGCCCGTCACAACTGCCTGCGGTATGGTCCAATGGGCTCGGATGTTCGATTCCTACGCGCCCGAGTTCATCGACGACCCCTACCCGACGTTCGCACGCCTGCGTGCCGAGTCGCCCGTCTTCTTCGACGAACGATGGGGACTCACCTTCTTCGCCCGCCACGCCGACGTTCACGGCATCTTGCGGGATCGCCGGTTTGGCAGGGATGTGCGACATGCTGTGCCCCGCGACGAGATCGACCGGGAGGCGTTCGATCGCATCTACCCACAACGATACCCGATGTGGACGGCGTTCATCCGTGAGTCGTTCATCGACTTCGAACCGCCCGATCACACACGGCTGCGCAGGCTCGTCCAGTCGGCATTCAACCGGAGGGCGTCAGAGAGCTACCGGCCCCGACTCGAAGCGACCGCCACTCGCCTGCTCGACGAGGCGCTGGAACGCGGCGAGATGGACGGGGTGGCCGACTACGCAGAGCCCATCCCTCTGGCGATGATCGCTGACTTGATGGGGGTGCCGGAAACCGATCAGCCACTGCTGGTCGACTGGTCGCACAAGATCGTTCGTCCCTACGACCAGGCATGCACCGACGAAGAGGGCGAGGAAGCGGAGGAGGCGACAGCCCAGTTCGTCGAGTACATGCGTGCGATGATCGCTCGGAGACGAACAGACCCGACCGACGATCTCGTGTCGGCCCTCGCCCACGCCGAGGTCGACGGGGACCGGCTCACCGACGACGAGGTGGTCGCCACCGGCATCCTGGCCCTCAACGCCGGCCATGAGGCGACGGTTCAGGCGATCGGCAACGGCCTGCTGGCGCTCGCTCGCAACCCCGTAGAGTTCCACCGACTGCGCTCCGATCCCACCATGACGACGGCCGTCGACGAGCTCCTCCGCTACGACAGCCCGCTGCAGATGTTCGAGCGATGGGCACTCGAGGATCTCGACTGGAACGGCACGTTGCTACGGCGCGGGACCAAGGTTGGTCTGCTGTTCGGTTCGGCCAACCATGACGGCACGGTGTTCCCCGATCCCGAGCTCCTCCACCTGGATCGAACCGACAACCCACACATCTCTTTCGGAGGCGGCATCCACTACTGCGTCGGGGCACCACTCGCGAAGGTCGAGCTCGATGTCGCGTTCTCACACCTCGCCCGCCGCGTCGCTGCTATCGAGCTGACCGACGAGCATCTCGACCGGACTCCGAGCCTCATCTTCCGCGGCGTACGAAAACTCTCACTGACACTTCAGCCACTCTTTAGCTGATTCTCAGACGTCCCTCAGGTTCGTCTTAATCGACCCGTTCAGCGTTCTCTGGTGAGGGATATGTCCAACGTCAGACCACCACGACGCGCCGGCCGGATCTCGGCCGAATCTCCACCCTCACCCCGACATCGTCGATCTCCGTGCCCAGCACACGCACCCTGACCGACGCCACGTTCATTGTCTCTCTACGAAACGAGGTTCACATGCGTCGCGCCGTATCCACCCTGATCATCGGAGTACTCCTCACACTTGCGTTGCCGGCATCGGCAGCCGACACGGTCTCGCTCACCACGCCGTACACGTCCGTCGCGGTTGAGCCCGGCCACACCGTCACCTTCAATCTCGACCTCTCAGCGCCCGACGGTGACTCCGTGGCCTTGTCGGTCAGCGGCGTACTCGATGGGTGGAGTACGACGATCACCGGCGGAGGTTTCGTCGTCGACGGGGTCACCTACGACAGCAGCAACCCGCCCAGCTTGAGGCTGGGTGTGACGGTTCCATCAGACGCCGCAGACGGCTCCTACGACCTGGCCGTCACCGCACAAGGGACATCGAGCAGCACCACACTCGATCTGACCCTGCGCGTCGCCGCACAGGTTGGTGGCGGCGTGAGCATGACTACGGATTTCCCCGCCCTTCAGGGTCCTGCCGGCGTGAAGTTCAGCTACCGGCTGACACTCTCCAACGACACGACCCAGGAGCTTCAGTTCGGCCTCGACACGACGGGGCCAGACGGCTGGCAGGTCGACGCCAGTCCCGCCGGTGAGAGCCTCGCCTCGACGGTGACGGTCAAGCCGGGCGACACGAGCACGATCACGGTATCCACGACGCCACCGGACGGCACCGCAGCAGGTGACTACGAGATCGACGTGACAGCGACCGGCGGCAGCTACACGGCGACCACCCAGCTCACCGCGAACGTGACCGGGAGCTACTCGATGGTCCTGTCGACCCAGGATCAGCGACTCAACGCAGACGAGGTCGCCGGCAAGTCGAGTGACCTGCAGCTCGAGGTGATCAACAGTGGCTCCGCGCCACTCGACAACGTGCAACTCCAGGCGACGCCGCCGTCCGGGTGGAAGACCACCTTCACACCCGCACTCATCCCTGAGATCGCTCCCGGCGACTCGGCGGCAGTGACACTGACCATGACCCCCTCCACCGATGCGGTGGCCGGTGACTACCGGGTGACTCTGTCGTCGCAGACCGACCAGGCACAGGACTCGATCGAGCTTCGCGCCACCGTCAAGACGTCAGCGGCGTGGGGACTGATCGGCGTCGCGCTGATCGTCCTGGTCTTTGCCGGCCTCAGCATCGTCTTCCGGCGCTTCGGAAGGAGGTGACCCGTTGTCGACCGCTCTTCGCACCAAGAACCTGACGAAGGTCTACGGCGATCGTACGGTCGTCGATCACCTGGATCTCGACATCGAGGAAGGGACGATCTTCGGGCTCCTCGGACCAAACGGAGCAGGCAAAACCACGACGATCCTCATGATCCTCGGGCTCAGCGAACCGACCTCAGGCACGGCACGTGTGCTGGGCCTCGATCCGGTGCGCGAACCTCTCGAGGTGAAGCGGGTCGTCGGCTACATGCCCGACAGTGTGGGCTTCTACGAGACTCTCACAGGACGCCACAACCTCCGGTACACCGCTCAACTCAATCGGATTCCCACGAAGCAGGCCGCCGAGCGCATCCAAGCACTCCTCGAACAGGTCGGGCTGACAGATGCCGCCGACGATCCAGTCGGCACCTACTCGCGTGGCATGCGTCAACGACTGGGCATCGCGGACACCCTCATCAAAGAGCCGAGGATCGCGATCCTCGACGAGCCGACCATGGCGATCGACCCCGAGGGAGTCGCCGAGATGCAGGCACTCATCCGATCCCTCGCCGACGACCACGGTGTCACGGTCCTCGTCGCCAGCCACCTCCTCTATCAGCTCCAGTCGATCTGTGACCGCGTCGGGATCTTCGTGA
Source organism: uncultured bacterium (assembly GCA_963827865.1). Lineage (GTDB taxonomy): Bacteria > Actinomycetota > Acidimicrobiia > Spongiisociales > UBA4744 > CAYLHS01. The sequence continues at coordinate 12,605 of CAWHCO010000009.1, forward strand.
AGGGCAAGCTCGTCGCGGAAGGGACGACTGCCCAGCTCGCCAAGTCGCTGGGCTCGACGTCGACGCTCTACGAGGTGGGAGTCGGGGCCGACCAGGAGCAGGTCACGCGGGTGCTCTCCGCGATCCCGGCTGTGGCCTCGGTGACGCCAACCGGACGCACCCACAGCTACCGGGTCGCGGTCGAGGCCGGGAAGGCCCCGTCCATCATCAGCACGCTGGTCTCTGCGGATCTGCCCATCCTCCACTTCCGCCCTATGGGCGAGGATCTGGACGAGATCTACCACAGCTACTTCTCGGAGGCCGTATGACCACCACATCCTCCACATCCCCGGTCAAGACGAGGGGCGGGTGGCGGATCATCGCCCGCAAGGAGTTCGCAGACCACCTCCTATCGGCCCGTTTCACGGTTCTACTCGTGATCCTCGCCATCGCTGCAGTCGGTTCGGTATATGCGGCGGCGTCAGGAATACGCGGCGTCGCAGAGCAGGCAGCGGGCTCGCCCAACCTGTTCCTCAGGCTGTTCACGATCAATGCCGATCCAGTCCCGTTCTCGTTCGTGAACTTCGTCGCGTTCCTGGCACCGCTTCTCGGCATCGCGTTCGGGTTCGACGCGGTGAACGGCGAACGAAGCCAGGGGACACTCCCCCGTCTCGTGGCGCAGCCGATCTATCGAGACGACGTCATAAATGGGAAGTTCGCGGCGGGGTTGGCAGTCATCACCCTCATGCTGACCGCCCTGACCGCGGCCGTCGCAGGGCTGGGCATCGTCGCGCTCGGCATCGTGCCGTCGGCCGCAGAGGTGCTCCGGGTCCTGCTGTGGCTCGTCGCGGCAGTCGTGTACGTCGGTTTCTGGCTGGCGCTGGCGACGCTCGCCTCGGTGCGGCTCCGCCGGGCATCGACTTCCTCGCTCGTGTCGATCGCGGTGTGGTTGGTGCTGGCGCTCTTCGCGTCGCTCATCTTCCAACTCGTTGCCGGCGTGCTCGCGCCCGCCCCGTCCGACGCGACACCTCAGCAGGTTCTCCACAACGCCCAGACCGAACTCGCGGTGTCCCGTGTGTCCCCCGTGACCCTGTACGACGAGGCAACGGCTGCGCTGCTCGACCCCGAGGTGCGCAGCGTGGGGATCGTGACGTACGGACAGCTCGACAGGGCGGTCACGTCAGACCTGCCGTTCGGGCAGAGCGTGCTGCTGGTGTGGCCGCAGCTCGTCGGACTCCTCGCACTGACCGTTCTGTGTTTCGCGTTTGCGTACGTCGGCTTCATGCGACAAGAGATAAGAGCCTGAGGACCGCCTGAGCCCTGGGTTGGCAGTTCTAGACCGCAACGCGCTTCGCCTCGCGGCGAACCATCTCGGACTCGTCGAGGAACGCCGTCAAGGCGATCACGATGGCCGTCAGCGCGATGAACACGAGCATCGACCCGGCCATCGAACCCGTCACGCTCGACTTGAAGGCGTCCATCCCCAGGATGAAGAGGATGCCGGAGATCTGGCCGGCCATCAGGATGACTCCCTGGGACGTCGACTCGGGAGCCGGGTAGCTGACCTCGGCGCTGTACTGGAATCCGATTGGGTAGGCGCTCATCATGAAGAAGCCGAACACGAAACTCGACACCAACAGCAGCGGCAACGTATCGGCGAACGCCAACCCGACAAGACCCGGAGCCATCCCGGCCACCGCGACCACGAGAAACGGCTTGCGCCGCCGGGATCGGTCCGACAACACGGGAAGTATCCCCACACCAAGGATCCCACCGACGACCATGACGGCCCCGATGAACCCCGCCTCCTCCGGCCCGAACCCACGAGGGCTCACGATCTGCTCGATCCAGGTGCTGATCGCGTTGAACATACCCAGGCCGACGAAGAACAGGAGCAGGAGAATCTGCATGTCGCGTTGCTTGAAGATGTGGCGCAGCCCCTCGAAGACCTTGAACCGCTCGTCCTGATCGGCTTCGCTCGGCGGTGTCGCCGGTCGCTCACGGATGAACACCAGTGAAATGACCGCCCCAACCACCGAGACCACTCCGTACCAAACGAGCATGCCGGCCATCCCGGCACTCGAGACCACGAACGGAGTTGCGGCCATCGCGACGATGATCCCGACGAACTGGGAAAGCGACGGTAGCGCCGCGGCCGTGGCCCGCTCGGTAATCGGGAACCACCGGGCGCCAACCTTCGTGATCGCGTTCATCACGAACGGTTGCCCGACTGCGAGCCCGATCTGAGAGATGAGCACGAGGGTGTAGTCAGACGCCCACAGACCCCGGGTCATCGCAAACACACCTGTGAGAACGGCACCGATACCCACTCCGACGCGCACACCGTACGTGTCGATGACATACGAGGCGGGGATCGACACGACAACGAACACGATCATGAACACCATCGACAGGAGCCCGATCTGGAGTTCCGAAACTCGGTAGAACGATGCTGCGTCGCCGGTGACGGCGGCGAACGTGATCCAGTTCATCTGCACGAGTGCGTTGAGGATCGAGAACGCTCCAAGGACGACCCACCGATACCCGTAGAGCCTGACATTCGTCGATTCGGTCACACGCACTCACCTCTCTCTCAACCTTCTCCGACTCGACACACCCCCGGTCGGGTTACCATTCCGGCGCTCATGCCGGGTACTCCGTTCCGCAATGTCGCGTTGATCGCGCACGTCGACCATGGAAAGACCACCTTGGTCGATGCGCTGCTGTCCGCCACCGGTGTGTTCTCGCCCCACCACGCGCGTGTCGACCGGATCCTCGACTCGAACGATCAGGAGCGGGAGCGCGGTATCACGATATTCGCCAAGGCGGCGTCGGTCGAGTGGAAGGGAGTCCGCATCAACCTCGTCGACACGCCGGGCCACGCGGATTTCGGGGGTGAGGTGGAGCGCGCCCTCGCACTCGTCGACGGTGTCCTGCTGCTGGTGGATGCGGCTGAGGGTCCGATGCCGCAAACCCGCTACGTTCTCTCGAAGGCACTCGCCCGGCATCTCCCTGCCGTCGTCGTCATCAACAAAGTCGACCGTCCCGATGCGAGAATCGAGCGAGTGATCGACGACGTGTACCAGTTGTTCTTCGACCTGGGTGCCTCCGACGACCACATCGAGTTCCCCATCATCTCCTCCATCGCCCGCAAAGGCCTGGCGATTGCAGGGGTAGGCGTGCCAACCGATGACGCGGACCTCTCTCCCCTCCTCGACGCGATCATCGACACAATCCCGGCAGCGTCCGGAGACCCCTCCGCTCCCGTTCAGGCACTCGTGACGAATCTCGACGCGTCCGACTATCTCGGACGGCAGGCCATCGGGCGCGTCGCCGAGGGGACATTGCGAAGCGGTGATCAGGTGGCCCTCTGCCGGGCTGACGGGAGCGTCTTGGTTCGACGCCTCACCCAACTCATGGGATTCGAAGGCCTCGGTCGAGTGGAGGTGCCGGAGCGGGTCGCAGGTGACCTGTTTGTGATCTCGGGATTTCCGGAGGTGGAGATCGGTGACACCTTGGCCGACGTGACCGACCCCCGGCCGCTTCCTCGCCTGACGGTTGATGAGCCGGTGCTGAAGATGACGTTCGGCGTCAACACGTCGCCCCTTGCCGGCACCGAAGGACGGTTCGTCACATCGCGGCAGATCCGTGACCGTCTCGAACGCGAGGTGCTCGGCAACGTGTCGATTCGGATTGGGGACACTCCTACGCCCGAGGTCATCGAGGTGGCCGGCCGTGGAGAACTCCAACTCGCCGTGCTCATAGAGACGATGCGTCGCGAGGGCTTCGAACTCCAGGTGAGCAGGCCGGAGGTGATCGTCCGCGACATCGACGGCGTGACATGCGAACCGGTCGAAGAGGCGACTGTCGACGTACCCGATGACCACGTCGGGACGGTCACACAGGCTGTGGCACCCAGGAAGGGAACCATCGTCGGTCTCGAACCGGGGGAGGCAGGCAGGACGGTCATCACGATCTCGGCCCCTGCGCGTGGACTCATCGGATTGCGCTCACTGCTCATGACGTCAACGCGGGAACAGCTCTCGTCCACCAGCGGCACGCCGGATGGATCCCGTGGGCGGGCGAACTCCCCAACCGCCAGGGGGGCGCAATGATCTCCGATCGGGCCGGCAACTCCACCGGATACGCCCTCGACAACCTCCAAAAGAGAGGCACCCTGTTCATCGGCTCCGGAGAGCAGGTCTACGCAGGGATGGTCATCGGCGAGAACTCGCGCCCGGCAGACATGCCGTGCAATCCTGCGAAGTCGAAGCAACTCACCAACATCCGCACCCACGCAGCAGACGAGGCGATCAGATTGAAGCCCCCTCGAACCATGACTCTGGAGCGAGCAATCGAGTGGATCGCCGACGACGAACTGGTCGAGGTGACCCCCACGGCGATTCGGATCAGGAAACGAAACACTCGCTAGGACTCAGGCGAACGAGAACAGCATCTTGACGATTCCCGACTCACGGGCGGCGAACCTCCGATACGCCTCCGGACCCTCTTCGATCGGCACGTTCGGATGGGTGACGATCACATCGGTGGGGACCGTGATCCTACCGATGAGCGGGATCAGTTGGTCGAGCAGTGATCGCACCGGAGCACGTCCGGCCACGAGCGTCGCGTTCTTGTCATATGTCTCGACTGGTGTGAACGCAAACCGTTCGGAAGTCGGCACCGCTATGACGGAGAGCACCCCTCCCGGCTGGAGGAGACGGAACGCCAAGCCCTGCCCGGGTAGTGCGCCCGTGGCATCCACCACCGACGGAAATCCGGAATCGGTCATCTCCGATGCCGCCGTGTCGGCGTCGGACGGGTGGGCCGTTCTCACCCCGATACGATCAGCACGTGTCCGCCGGTCCTCCACGGGATCCACCGCGAGGATCGGACCTGCCCCCATCCTCCTTGCGGCCACCACGGCACTCAACCCCACCGCCCCCAGACCGACGACCGCGACCGGTCTACCGGGCCGGGCGCGAGCCTGCTTCGCCGCATACCAACCCGTCGGGAAGTTGTCGGCCAGCAGCACCCCCTGCTCATCTGACAACCCCTGGGGCACGTCGACGAGCGTGCCATCGGCCAAAGGAACCCGCACCAACTCGGCCTGACCGCCCTGAAGGGCCGGCCTCGCCGAGTCGAGAGGGTCGCCGTATCCGAACAGCTCGCTTCGCTCACACCGGGAGCTCAGCCCCCGCCCGCAGGCTCCGCACGTGCCACAGCTGGTCGTGAACGGCACGATCACACGCCGCCCGACAGCAAATCGCTCCACGTCGGCGCCTGAAGCAACGACCGTCCCCACCACCTCATGGCCGGGGATCACACCGAAGCGGACCGGTTCTCGACCGAGATAGGGGTGAAGGTCAGAGCCGCAAAGGCCCGCTTTCTCGACCTTCACGATCACGTCCGTACCTACCTCGATCGTGGGCTCCGGAAGATCGTCTCGAAACGTAACCGTCTCGACTCCGTCGAGCGTGAGGCCCCGCATGCGGCAACGGTAGCGCCGGAGCCGCAAGCCGCCTCTCATCCCCAGGGCTCGGGGGCCGTGCACGGCCACGAGTCATCGGTTCGCGGCAACCCACCGTTGTCCAGTTCCCCTAGCATCGGCAAACGTGGATCGCATAGCCCGAGTTCTCGTCACTCACTCTCGACGAGTCATCGCGCTGACAGCACTCATCAGCCTTGTCGCGGTGGCGATGCTGTTCCGCCTCAAGGTCAACGCGGACGTCACCCAGTTCCTCACTTCAGGAAACGACCGAGGTGAAGCATGGCTGGCACTCCAGGACAAGTACAACACCGCCGACCCGATCAACATCCTCGTCACGTTCCCTGAAGGTGAGACGATCACCGATAAGCAAGCGTTGGTCGCACTCGTCGAACTACGTGACCGGCTCGCCGCGGTCGATGGTGTCTCCCAGGTCGGTTCGATCATCCCAGACGTGAACCCGCTCACTGGGATGCCGATCACCGTGCAGACGATCGAGGCGATTCCCGACGCGATGATCGGGAGCTTCCTCGATCAGAGCCCTGTCGCCGGGTTGCTGGTCGGTGGCGACGGCGCGCACACGCTCATGGTGGCCACACCGTCCTCAGACCCCGTGAAGGTGGCTCGTGCGGTGACCGACGTCGAGCCGCCTGACGGCCTGACCCTCGACTTCTCCGGCAATCCGGTGATCTTCGCGACCGTTCTGGGCATGATCGGTTGGTTCCTGCTGGTCATTCCGCCGTCGGTCATCCTCCTGCTCCTGCTCACGTTCTTCGCCAACATCGGCGACCGGCGCCTGACAGTCCTGTCGATCGTGCCCGCACTGCTCGGAGCGCTCTGGACGTTCGGTCTCATCTTTGGGCTCGGTCGCGAAGTCGACATCGTGTCCATCCTCGTGCCGATCTTCGTCATCGTGATGGGGTCGGCGGATGGCCTGCACTTCGTCACCCACTTCCAGGACGCTTCAGAGCGGACACAGGACCGCGTCGAACGCGTGTCGTCGACTCTTCGGCAGGTGGGCGTTCCGATGATCCTGACATCGATCAGTACGGCGGCCGGGTTCCTGTCGCTGCTCGTCACCAACGTGCAACCGATCGAGGAGCTCGGGCTCTTCACCGCTATCGGCATCGGCTTTGCAGGTGTGATCTCGTTCTTCTTCTTGCCGGCGCTTCTCTCCCGTCTCGAGATCCACCCTCGGCTTCACACGACGATTCTCGGCCCTCGAGTCACTTCGATGATCAAGTCCCTGGCGCGACCGCGATGGGTCGCTGCCGTGCTCTCCATAGGACTGATCGCATTCGCGGCCGTATTCATCCCACGCTTGCACGTCGACTCCGACCAGCTGTTCTTCATCAAGGAGAACCACCCGCTCCGCCAGAGCTTCAACCTCACTGCAGAGGTGTTCGGTGGAGCCACACCGCTCATCGGCGAGTTCGCCTACGACCCAAACGCGGGCTCGGGACAACTGGGTGAGCTCGCGGCTATCGAGCGTGACCTCGAACAGCTCCCGGGAATCCGCACGGTGTTCTCGGCGGCAGACCTGGCCGGCAAGGTGCCTGCCGACCAGCTCGGCGCCGTCCTCGACGGCTCCGCGTCACTGCCACTGGGCACCATGGCTTCGAGCAACGGTCTCCGATTCATCGTGTTCCCAGGTCCTTTCACGACCGATGAGCTGCGTGGGTGGCTGGCGTTCGCCGATGCGCACCCGGAGATCCGAGTGCTGACAGGCATGCCGGTCCTGTGGGATGAGATCGCCCGCCTCGTACTGAGGGCACAGATCGGATCGCTCGCCGCTGCATTCATCCTCGTGTTCTTGATGCTGTTGATCTCGTACCGGAAGCTTCGGCAGACACTCGTGGCGCTCGCTCCGCTGGTGTTGACCACTGGCACGCTCCTGGGCTTCATTGCAGCGTCCGGTATTCAACTCAACCTGGTGACCGCGATCGCCTCGTCGATAGTGATCGGGGTCGGTATCGACTACTCCATCCACTTCGTAGCAGCCATCAACTACGCAAGACCGGCGGGTCCCGGCTACGTCCTACGTGCCATCGACAGCGCCGGCCGGCCGATCGTTGCCAACGCGCTCGGGATTGCGATCGCGATGAGTGCCCTGTGGCTGTCCCCGCTCAAGATCCACCCCGAGATCTCGATGATCATGTGGGTGTCGATGACAACCGCGGCGCTCACCGCCTTGCTCGTGATTCCTGCGCTCATGCCGCGAGATGGAATGGCTCAATGGACGAGCTGATCGAAACCTACCGAGGTGTCGTCTACCCATGGCATTGCGATCACGTCGGACACATGAACGTGATGTGGTATGTCGGCAAGTTCGACGAGGCGACGTGGAGCTTCTTCGCCATGCTCGGTCTGACACCCTCATACTTGCGTGAACGCGCGCGGTATGGCTGCGGTCGACCAACGCATCGCCTACCAGCGTGAGCTGCGTGCGGGTGACATTGTCGTCGTGAGAAGTGGGATGCTTGAAGTGCGCACCAAGGTGATCCGCTTCTTCCACGAGATGCGCAACGCCGAGACGCACGACATTTCGGCGACCACGATGCTGACGGGCGTGCACATGGATACTGCGGCGCGCACCTCGTGCCCGCTGCCGGACGAGGTCATCGCTGCCGCGCGCGCCCGCATCATCGACTACACGCTGCCCTGGCAAGCGGGTCCACAAGAGCGAAAGAGCACGTAGCCTCGTCGCATGGCAAAGCTCGGATCGAACTACTGGAAGCTGTGGACAACGAGTGCCGTCTCGAACTTCGGCGACGGGGTCTCGACGATCGCCTACCCGTGGTTGGCGTCTGCCATCACCCGCAACCCGATACAGATCTCGCTGATCGCCGTAGCAACACGGCTCCCCTGGCTGATCTTCTCGCTTCCGGCGGGCGTCATCACCGACCGCGTCGACCGCCGCAAGATCATGGTCGCCATGGACACCTTCCGGTTTGCTCTCACTATCGCAGTCGCGTTGGTCGTCCTCGCCGGCAGGGACGTGCTCGCCTCTCCAGACGCGATCGCTGCAGGGACTGCAGCGCCCCCGACCAACCAGGCAGCCTGGCTGGCGCTGCTGTACGTGACCGCTCTTGCGTTCGGGTTCGCGGAAGTCCTGCGCGACAACGCCGCCCAGACGATCATGCCCGCCATCGTCGAACCGGACAATCTGGAACGTGCCAACGGCCGCCTGTGGGGGGCCGAGATGGTCATGAACTCCCTCGCAGGACCACCGGTCGGTGGTCTGCTGATCGCCATCGCCTTCTCGCTCCCCTTCTTCGTCGACGCAGGCACGTTCGCAGTCTCTGCCATCGGCCTCGTGCTGATCAGCGGATCGTTCCGGTCGGCCGAAGCAGCCACCGGCAAGGTCGCCTGGCGGACCGAGATCGCAGAGGGCGTCCGATGGCTGTGGCAGCATCATCTCCTCCGGTCGCTGGCGATCATCCTCGGCGTCATGAACGCCATGTTCTCCATGGCGCTCGCCACGTACGTTCTCTTCGTACAGGAAATCCTGCACCTCGATGCGGCCAAGTTCGGCCTGCTCCTCACCGCCGGCGCAATCGGTGGTGCCGTCGGCAGCATCGTCGCTCCAAGACTCAGCAAGGCGATCGGGTCGGGGACCTCGCTGTTTCTCACGCTGGCAGGATCGGGCCTGACGCTTGCCGTGACCGGTCTCGTTTCGTCGGCGGCGGTCGTCTGGGTGATGTTCCTCATCGGCAGCTTCCTCGCGGTGCTCTGGAACGTGATCACCGTCTCCCTTCGACAGGCGATCATCCCGGAACATCTCCTCGGGAGGGTCAACAGCGTGTACCGGTTCTTCGCGTGGGGAATGATCCCTATCGGATCGTTCCTCGGAGGCATCGTGGTCGACGTGGTGACGCACCTGAGTTCGAGGGACCTTGGTCTTCGGATGCCGTTCCTGCTCGGGGCGGCCGTTTATGTAGTCGTGTTCGTGTTCGCGCTGCCGAGGCTCACAACCCCGAAGATCGAGCAGGCACGCGCCGAAGCGCAAGACAGCTAGTCGGACTCCTCGTCGTCGACCGGCTGGTCATCGGCACCGGACAGCCGGTCGTCCTCGTCCTCCGGCGACTCGGCCTCGCCTTGCCGGTGGCTTCCTCGAGACCGATCCCTCCCACCCGCGGCCCAGAGGGCGAGAAGCGCGAGTGCCAAGGCGGCAAAGCCCAGCGCCCCCCACCCCCAACGAAGCGTCGTCTGCGAGTAACCGTCATCGGCAGGCGCCGTTGTCCCGGAACCCTCGACGCCAATCAGTGCGGAATCGACACCGAGCGTTGCGAGCGTTACCGGATCGGACAAGTCGCTCGAATCGTCAGGTCTGATGGCTTCGAAGACGACGACGAGGTTCATTGCGTCGGTGACCGTCGTGCCGCTCCACTCGCCACCCCCCTGGGGGGCGAGGCTCGTGGTGGACTGGTCACCTCCGATATCGACGATGTGCGCGATGACCGCGTTGGTATCGCCTCCGACCTGCACAGTGAACGTGACGTTCAACTTGCCATCGGCCGCCGGAGTCGCCGTGGCATCGGCCTCCCCAAAGGCACCACCGAGGACGGTCGCGAGCACCAACACGATCGACAGAAGGCCGGACATGCCGTCAGCGTACTGGGTCAGCCAACAGTCGACAGCTCACGGCCAACGGCCTCGGCTCGCTGTGTTCGCCGTTCTCTGTTGTCGGTTCTCGGTGAGAGGCCCTGCGGCGATGGGCGCGGCCAACGTGCTGGCTGTGTGCTGTCAGCTGTTGGCTGTTGGCGTCGACCGAAGCGGGCCTACGCTTCGACCATGGTCCGCGTCGGTACCACCACCATCACCGTCGTAACTGGCGATCTCACTCGCCAGAACGTCGACGCCATCGTCAATGCCGCGAATGAGTACCTGGCACACGGTGGCGGCGTCGCCGCGGCAATCGTCAGGGCCGGTGGGCAGGTGATCCAGAAGGAGTCCGACGCTTGGATCAAGGCCAACGGCCCGGTTGCATCGGGCCACGCAGCGGTGACGAACGCCGGAGCCATGCCGGCAACATCCGTCGTCCATGTGGTTGGGCCGCGCTACCGGTCCGGTCAGGACAACGAGGCACTCCTGCGGACCGCGGTGCGCGCAGCGCTCGATGCCGCGGTCGACACCGGTGCTCGCTCCATCGCACTCCCCGCCATCTCGTCGGGGATCTTCGGCTACCCGCGCGGAGATGCGACCGCCGTCATCGCATCGCAGGTCGTCGATTGGGCACGCGAGCACGAATCGGCGTTGGAAGAGATCCGACTCGTCGGGTACGACCAGGCAACGGCGAGCGAGTTCGAGAAGGGCCTGGCGCCGGCCGTTGGATGAGGACGGTCGGCTAGCGTGGCAAGATCTCGCGATGAGGTGCGAAGTTGAGCGATGTTGTGATCGTTGGCGGCGGAGTGATGGGATCCGCCACTGCCTACCATCTCCTCACCCGCGACCCGTCGCTGTCCGTGACGGTGATCGAGAAGGACCCCACCTACCGCTTCTCGTCGACGCTGCTGTCGGACGGCAACGTCCGCGTCCAGTTCAACTTGGAGGAGAACATCCGCATCTCCCTCTACGGGATGGAGGTCCTCGAGCATTTCGCGGACACGATGGAGGTCAACGGGGTGCGCCCTGAGGTATCGATGCGACAGCAGGGCAACCTGTTCTTCGTCGACGAGGCCGGGCGTCACGCGGCTGAGACCGGACTCGCGCTCCAACGTTCGCTGGGCGGCGATGTCGAGTGGATCGACGCCAACGAAGTCGCCGCCGCCTACCCACCGTACGCGAGTGATCGCTTCGTCGGTGGCACGCTTGGGCATCGTGACGGCAGCGTCGACCCGAACGCCGTCCTCCAGGGATATCGGCGCAAGGCCGTCAGCCTCGAAGCCGCCTACGTCGCAGGGGAGGCCATTGCTCTCCTGGCAGACCGTGGCAAGGTCACAGGAGTGGCACTCGCGTCAGGTGAGAGGCTCTCCTGCGATGTCGTGGTGAACGCGACCGGCGCCTGGGCAAAGGACTTCCTGGCTACAGGCGGGGTCGACCTTCCTGTCCTCCCCGTCATGCGCACGGTGTTCGTGATCGAGACGCCACTAGAGACCGCCGGCATGCCGAGTGGGTTCCTTCCGTCGGGTGTGTACCTCATCCCGGAGTCGGCGAATACATGGCTGGTCGGGTGGTCACTACCCGACGATCCCGTCGGGTTCGACTTCACGGTTCACCGCGATCGATTCGACGATCTCTACTGGCCTGCGCTTGTCGAGGATCTCCCCGCGTTCGATCGCCTGCGAGTCGTGCGCGGCTGGACCGGCCTGTACGCGGTGAACACCATGGACGGCAACGCGATCTTGGGCGAGTGGCCAGGGATGGAGGGCCTGTTCCTCGCGAACGGATTCTCCGGGCATGGCTTCCAGCAGTGCCACGCGGTCGGCCGCTACCTGGCCGAGCTGATCCTGGGTCTGCCTCCCGAACTCGACCTGTCACGGCTCGGTCCGCAACGGATCATCGACGACACACCGGTATTCGAGCATGCGGGGCGCATCATCTAGTCAGCCGACCGGCGTCAGCCGCCGGCCCGTGAATGGCGCCTGGTCGTACTGCCCTACCGCTCGTGCGGCGGTATGGCGGAACTCCCGTAGCAACCCCCCGGCAAGGCCCCGAGCCAGCGTGCCGCCGACGTGAAACCGTTGCGACAGTGGCCACTTCAGCTCATCCTCGCCGAGTAGCGCCGGGCCGTTCGCAGCTTCGATTTGGGTTCGGATCGCTGCCAGTGCCTCGAGCTGCGCCTCCTCCGGCAGTTTCATAGTCCGGTCGATCTCGTCGAGCACCGCCCGTGCGGTCGCGAGCCTGTGAGCCACCGTCGAGTAGGTCTTCGCGTCGATGAGCCCGTGCGTGAGTTTCAGTTCGTTGAGGTCGGCGGCGACGTGGTAGCTGGCCATCGCGATCTCCTCACGAGTCATGCCATCGGTCTCGAACGACAGCATGTCCTTCCAGGAAGGGCTGGCGAGGGCCTGACGGTGGGCCTCGAGTGTTCGGCAGCGCACCTGGTAGCCGAGGGTCGGGTCTTCGTACGCTCGACTGCCCGGATCGAGGAAGGGTCCGAGCGGTGTCACGTAGGCGTGGACCTTGCCGTCGAAGCGTTCGAGAAGGTGTGAGTAGTAGTCGCCGGTGCCGAGCGCTTGCTGGTAGGTCTGGTGTGGGATCCCGACCATGAAGAACAGATCGAGCTTGCGGCATCCGTGTGCAAGGGCGGATTCGATCGTCGACTCGAGGATCTCGTTGGAGAACGGGAACTTGCCGTTGATCCGTCGCAGCTCTTCGTTGTGGGACTCGATGGTGATCTCGAGGCTCCAGGTGTCCACGCTCTCTTCAACCGTCCTGAACACTTCATCGCCGGCCGGATAGAACAGCTCGATGATGAGTTCGTTCTGAACCCTCTGTTCGGCAAGTCTGGCGAATAGCTCCCGGAATCGTTCCATGCCCCCCATGCGCGGATCGTGAACCATGAAGATGGGTGCCCGGGAAAAGCTCATGATCGACCTGACGTCGGCGGCGAGTTTCTCCGGTGAACGGAAGGCAGGGCGGGAACGATGGCCGATCTTCCGGTAGGCCGAGGCGGACCCGCCGCACACAGCGCAGTCTTGTGAACATCCGCGACTGTTCAGGATCATGGTGAGCGGGTACCGCATCCACTCGACATACGGTATGAGGTTGGGCAAGTTGCCGTACTTGAACACCGACCGCATCGCGTAGCGGTAGTCGGGCACGTCGATGTAGTCGAGGTCGGCCGGGATGAAGGTCAGCTCGTTGGCCACGACCGTTCCGTCCGGTCGTTTCCACGTCAGATTCTCGACCCGTGTGAGGTCGGACCCTTCTCGCAGAGCCTGGAGGAGCTGGCGAACCGGTTCCTCCGTGGAGTCACCCCGCACGACGAAGTCCACGAACGGGTAGTCGATCAACTCCTCATGGAAGTACGAGGACGAGAGCCCTCCGAGGAGCACGAAGCTTTCCGGGTGGAGACGCTTCACCAGTTCGGCGATCGCCAATGCACCTTGGGCGTGGGGCAGCCAGTGCAGGTCGATCCCGTAGACGGTTGCGTCGAGGCGTGCTAGATAGCGCTCGGCGTCGAACCTCCGTCGCCGCATCATCCGATGGGCGAGGTTGACGATCTGCACGTTGTAGTGGTTCTTCTCCAGGAATGACGCGATGCTCGTCAGCCCGATCGGGTACATCTCGAACTCGCCTGTTGAAGGAATCGCGTCCGCGATCGGTCCCAGGAAGACATCCTTGCGCCGGAAGTCGTAGATCGACGGGGGGTGAAGAAAGATCAGATCTCGGTGAAGGGGATTTCTCATGGCTCTCGCATTGTCCCACCACTCGCAACCGTACGCAGACCGGCATCGGGCCGACAGGGTCGGACGACACGTTTCGGTTCGAGCATCTCGACTCTTGCTGAGCGAGAACAACCGAACCCGTGTAGCTTCGATCGTGACGCCACCGTGAGGGACCATGACGAAGCTGCGAGAGGCTGCAACCGACTTTCTGAACCAGCGACGAATCGCCGTAGCCGGGGTGGCGCGTCACCCCGAAGGTGGCCACAGCGGCAACGGTATCTACAAGCGTCTCCGCGAGCGCGGCTACGAGGTGTTCGCCGTCAATCCAAACGCCGACGAGGTCGAGGGTGACCACTGCTACCACTCGCTCGCCGACATCCCGGGCGGGGTCGACGCCGTTCTCGTCTCAACAACACCCGAAGTCGCCGAGGATGTCGTCAGCGACTGTGTCAAGCTGGGCATCACTCGTGTCTGGCTGCACCGTGCGTTTGGTCCCGGCAGCATGAGCGGACCGGCCGTCGAGTACGGACGGGCACACGGAATCGACGTGATCCCCGGAGGGTGCCCGCTGATGTTCGATCCGGCGTCCGACCCTGGCCACAAGATGATGCGGGCGTTCCTGACCTTGACCGGGACGGTACCTCGGAAGTTCTAGATCCGTACCTCGTCGCCGACTCTGATCTCGACGGGCGACTCCAGATCGTCCATCGCCGTCACAAACCCACGGATGCCGTGTTGGAGAAACGCGAGGTCGTCTTGGAGGTCGACTGCGCCGGCATCGGAACGGCCGGACAGGAACCGGGTGAACGGAACGCATGGTTCGGCGATCTCGAAACCATTGAGTCGGACCTCGCCTGCCGCCGTGACGATCACCAACCCCTCGGCGAGATCATCGAGCGTCCAGATTCGGTCCGTCTTGATAATGATGTTCTCTCCGGCCACACCCAGCGGGCGCCTCATGAACCGAGACCACATCTTCTCGTAGTGGGAGGTGAACCCGACCGACACCGTCGCCTTGGCGCTCCAGCGCGTTCGCTGTGGGTGCGAGGCATGGTGAGCGTCGATCACCCAGCCGCCGTCGGCCGCAGCAAGCACCCCTTCTCTGGCGAGGAGGGCCCGGCCCGATGACAGCAGCGGTGCGGGGTCGTACACCTCGTTCGCCTTGAGCCTGTGACGTTGCACCTGGAGCTGGGCAACCCTAGGCAAGCGGAAGTCCCCGCTTCTCAAACACGGACTTCAGGATGTCTGGTCGATCACTCATCAGCCCGTCGACGCCCATGTCGAGCAACCGGTTCATCTCGTCTGCCTCGTTGACGGTCCAGATGTGCATGAGCTTGCCGGCCTTCCTCGTGGCATCGAGAAACCGGCTGTCGAGCTTGATGAACCTGCCGTAGGTGACGGGGATCTGCAATGCCGCGGCCGGGGTGCGCAGACCGATCCCGAGCCTGGAGGCTGCCCAGAAGATCAGCCCTTCGTTGCGACCGGCCGATGTTGCGATGCGTCCATCCGAAGCGTTGCGAACCGCCTTGGCCCAGCTGTCGTCGAACCCTCCGACGATAATCCGGCCCCAAAGGTCGTGACGTCGTACGAGCTCGACGAGAGCGTCCTCCACCCCTCCCTGCTTCAGCTCGAGGGTGAGCGAGATGTCCGGGAACGTGGTGATGATCTCTTCGAGAGTCGGGACCGTGATCCCCTGGCCTCGGAACGGCCAGTCGCGATCGGCGCCAAACCGGAATGCCGCGTCGAACGTCTTGAGTTCGTCGAGGGTGTAGTCCCACACATCGCCGGATCCGTCGGTGGTGCGGTCCAGGTAGTCATCGTGGAGTAGAACGATCTGGCCATCCTTGGTGAGATGGAGGTCCGTCTCGAAGAACCTAAGTCCCAGCTCGTGGGACTGCTGAAAGGCGTAGAGGGTGTTCTCGGGCCACAGCAACCGTCCACCACGGTGCGAGAAAGCGGTGGGTCGCGGCCAGTCGATCACAGCGGCGAGTCTAGGTCGGAGCGATCGCCGGAGACGCGGCGACCGATGAGCGTAGGCTCGAGCGAGGAGAGCACATGACCGATACGCCGCTGACCTTCACGCAGGTCGAATCAGCCGTTCGGAAGAAGACGTTCGCGGTGCTGACAACGATTGGACCAGAAGGGCGGCCCCACTCGACCGGTGTCCTGTACGGTATCGCTCCCCCGTCGTCACCGTTCGCGCTGTTCGTCCTGACGCTCGAAACCTACGTGAAGGTTCGCAACGTACGAGCCAATCCGACCGCGTCGTTGGCGGTCACCTTTCCGCACAGAATCATGAGCTTCGTGCCGGCAAGTTGTGCGACGTTTCATGGTCGCATCGACGTGGTTCCGATAGACGATCCCGATGGTCTGTGGGCGTTCGATCAACATCGGATCCTTCGTGACAACATGACCTCCCTCGACGGAGGGACTGGGCATGCCGTCTTTCTGAAGCTCGTGCCCGAGCCGAAGGTCCTCTGCTACGGACTCGGCATCGGCTTGCGTGAGATGAGGAAGCATCGAGAGCAGCTCGGCTATAGCGTCTCCATCGACCGAACCGCATAGTCTCTTCCCTGCATGATCGATGTCAGGTTGCTGGGTGTGCGGGATGCAGACATCCTGACCCGCGTCGCGCCGGATATCTTCGACGATCCCATCTTCGAGCACTCGACGGAAGCGTTCCTCGCCGACCCGCGGCACCGCCTGGTGGTGGCGATCGAGGGCCATCTCGTCGTCGGTTTCGTCAGTGCCATCGTCTACGTTCACCCCGACAAGTCCACGCCCGAGATGTGGATCAACGAGGTTGGCGTCGCTCCATCTCACCGCCGACAAGGGATAGGTACCCAGCTCGTCCGTCGGATGCTCGACGTTGCGCGTGCGTCCTCCTGCTCGGAGGTGTGGCTGCTCACCGAACGCTCCAATGTGGCAGCGATGTCACTCTACGAGTCGCTCGGAGGTGTCGAGAGCGACTCGGACACGACGATGTTCACGTTCCCGCTCTGATCGGGCCCGCCGGCTCACATTCGACTGCCTATTGTTGTGAGATGCGCGAACCCGGTAGCGACCTCTCGATCCTGTTCGACCTGTTCGCCGCGGGACAACGAGCGAAGCGGCTGCTCGCGCTCGCGATGGCAGAGGCACCCCTCCGACCCGAAGAGTACGCCGTCTACAGCGTGATGTTCGACCGCGGTCCGTCGACGCCCACCGAGATGGCCAGAATCCTCGGCATGCCGGTGACGACTGTGCTCGACCACATTCGAGCGATGACCGACAGAGGGCATGTCGAGCGGAGCACCAATCCCCGTGATGGTCGTTCCTACCTGGCGAGGCTCACGAATTCCGGCCTCGACGTGCATCAAGAGGCGGCCCGTGCCTTCGATCGTGCGATGGTGCCACTCGCCCGCCACCTCGGTCCGAACGCCGATGGCGTGAGAAGAGCCCTCTCGACCGTTGAACAAGCGATGGACACCACGCTGGATTGGCTGGAGCACTCGAACTAGCACGAATTCGTGGTAAGTTGCCGAGGTGCGCCGCTGGCTCCTGCTCGCTGTTCTCGTCTCCACCTCCTGCAGAGGGGCGGGTGCACCGCTGCCGCCGACCACCCTGGCACCGACACTCGCGACAACCCGGGGAGCGACCTCGACCACCGTCCAGACGGCGACAACGGTCGGCGTGCAGAAGCTCGACGTAGCCGCGTGGCGGGAGGACCTGAACGCCCTGATCTCGAACCTCGAGGAGCTCCACCCGAATCCGTGGTGGAGGGTCACAAAGGACACCTTCCTCGCCGATGTCGCCGACGTCTCTGCCCGCCTCCCGAGACTCACGTCCGATCAGGCAACGCTCGAGATCGTCCGTCTCGCCGCCGAGATCGATGGACACACGCAAGTGTTCGTGGGCTACCTCGGATGGGACTTCGCGCGCATCCAGCTCTATGCCTTCCAGGACGGCATCGGCGTCGCCGGCGCGTCCGACCCGAGCCTCGTCGGAGGACGCCTCATCGCCGTCGGTCACACGCCGGCTGAGGAAGCGTTCGACCTCGCGTCGGTGCTCGCCTCCTACGACAACCCCGAGACCAGGGCCTTCACCACGCCGTTTCTGCTGGCCGTGCCCCGCCTCCTCGCGGGACTCGGCATCGACGACGAGGACCCGACCTACACGATCCAGAAGGTCGACGGCGAGAGCGTGACGGTCACACCCGAAACCGGTACTTTCGATCAGTACCGCAGCTGGTTCGGGGATCCCGTCATCGGGCTGCCCCAGTCGGACCTCATGCCCTACCTCGCCAGGAAGACCACGCCGTTCTGGTGGACGGTGCTCGACGACGGTTCCGTCTACCTGCAGTACAACCAGGTGACCCGCAGCGGACTCGACCCGTCGACCGGCGCACAGATCGCACTCGGCACCCTCGTGGAACAGGTCGGAGCGGCCCTCGATGCCGCCCCACAGGCAGCGCTCATCGTGGACATCCGCCACAATCTTGGAGGGGACAACCAGACCTACGCGCCGCTGCTGTCCATGCTCACGGACAGGTTCTCCGATTCGTGTGGCCTGTACGTCATCACAGGTCGCGCCACGTTCTCTGCGGCAGTCAACTTCGCCACCGAAGTGGAACAGCAGACCACGGCGGTGTTCATTGGAGAACCCACCGGAGGTTCACCCAACCTCTACGGCGACGTGACAACCGTCACGCTCCCCAACAGCCACATCCAGGTGCGGATCTCCACCCGCTACTGGGAGTTCGGCGGCCCGGACGACCACCGGATCTCCATCGAGCCCGCGATTCCGGCTCCGCCAACGCTCGCGGACTGGAACGCCGGGCGTGACACCGCCCTCGAGGCCGTCCCCTCTGGTCGGACGTGTTCGACCCCGTGACGTGCCCGCGCCTCACACCCGCCGGTCCACCGACCCGTCTCCTCTGGCCGAAGCAGCCTAGGTTGGAGACATGAGGTCCAAGCTCGCCCTGACCTCTCTGGCGCTCGTGGTCACTGCCGGCTGCGCGTCCCCGGCTCCGACGCCCGCGGCGCAGTTCGGCCCCACCGAGTGGGGGTCGGGGGATGTCACCCGCGAGCTGCTGACCTACCGAGACCTGGCCAGCGGCTTCGAAGCGGACTCGCCGGTCGACGATGCTGCCCTGGCGCTGCCTGTAGGTGCAGCGCCCCCATCGCACGTCTTTGAAGGGCGGCTCGAGATGCTCGGCGAGGCGACGAGCGGCGGGATGAGCATCCTCGCCGGCGACGAGGACGTCGGCGTCAGGCACCTTCCCGAGTTCGACTACGCCTTCGTCCAGACGTCGGACGGATACCTCGTCCCCGCCGAACGCGGGTTGATCATCACCGACAATCCCTACTGGAACCTGATGCTCGAGCCGGGCCGCACCTGGGACGAGAACGGTGACAACGGTCTCACCCGCGCGTCGTTTCCGTTCGCGCTCGTCTGGAAGGACTCAAACGCCATCCTCAACGGCACGATGACGTTCCTGTTCGACGACCAGAGCGTTTCGAAGGTCTGGTACCAGATCACCCAGGAGACGACCGTCACGTTTCGCGCCGACCTGTGGGGCCTCCTCGATGCCACCTACCACCCTGGTCCTGTCGACGGCGCCGATACGCTGCGAAACGCGTTCGCTGCCGAACTCGCCGCCCGCATGCCCACCAAACCGATCGAGCAGCTCGCCACCAACCATCCGGGGATCGACCTCTCAGCGTTCGGTGCCGGTGTCACCCCCGAGAACATGACCTGGTATGGGTTCGTCGTCGATGGCGTCAACTACGTCGGCGGCTGCCAAACCCGCTACGGAACCTACCCGTACTGCACGTCGATGCGTGCCCCCTCCTACTCGACCGCGAAGTCCGGATTCGTCGCCATCGCTCTCATGCGACTCACCGAGAAGTACGGAACCGACGTACCGGACTTGTTCGTGAAGGACTACGTACCCGAAACGGCTGACAGCCCAGGAGACTGGAGTGCCGTGACGTTCGACGATCTGCTGGACATGGCGTCCGGCAACTTCACAACATCCGCCTACATGGTCGACGAGGAGCACTGGGACGACGCGTTCTGGACCGCCCAGTACAAGGACCCGATGCTCGCCGACGCCCTCCACTACCCGCACGGCGCCGACCCGGGAACGACGTGGGTGTACCACACGTCTGACACGTTCATCCTCGTCGATGCGTTGCAGAACTACCTTCGCTCCAAGGAGGGCCCGGACGCCGACCTCTTCCGGTTCGTCGTCGACGAGGTGTACCGGCCGCTCGGTCTGGGTCCGGGGTTGTTTGCCACGATGCGGACCCGCGACGACGACTGGAAAGGCCAGGCGCTGGGAGGGCAGGGACTCTGGTGGATCCCGGACGACCTGGCGAAGCTCGCCGTGTTCCTCAATGTCGACGACGGCGCGGTCGATGGGCAACACCTCCTCGATCCCGACCTGCTCGCAGCTGCACTTCAACGAGATCCTGCCGATCCTGGCGTCGACCGGGTTGGCGGTGGCAGGTACAACGACTCGTTCTGGGCGGATCAAGCTACCGGCCTTGGCTGCGAGGTGTGGGTGCCGATGGAGATCGGCTACTCGGGAATCGTCGTGGCGCTGTTCCCCAACGGGACCGCCTACTACTACGCCAGCGACGGTCAAGAGTTCACATCGTCGGCAGCCTTGAGGGAAGCCGGCGAGATCTACCCCTACTGTCCGTGAGCGTTCCCGGACTCACAGCATTCGAGCCAGGTCGCCGCAGATGTACGGCTCACTCACGACTCGACCAGACTTCATCGCGTTCAGACTCAGACCGAGACCGGATGCCTGGCAGCGAGGATCAGCGGATCCCGGTGTCGTAGGCAACGTCGAGCTCAACGAAGCCGGGCACGACGAAGGACTGCTCAGGCGCCGTTCCTACGAGCCCGGTCACCGGCTGCGGGATGAGGGTGTAGGTACCGGCAGGGAGAGTCAGAGTGAACCGACCCTCTTGGTCGGTCGACACCCGCACCACTTCGATTCCGTCTGCGCCACGCACCGCCATGACGGCATCGGCGACCGGGCGGTCGGCGCAGTTCGGGTCTGGTGGTTCGTGCACGACCGGGCACATCAGGCCGGCATGCACGTAGCCACCCACTACGAATGTCTGGGCCGTCGTGGTCGACGGCGATGAGGCGCAGGCGGCGCAGACAACGACCATCGAGAGCACCACAACGAACTTCACGTCCACTTAGACGAGGTGCAGCGCCCTCAGGTTCCACGCACGATACGCTTCACCAATGGTCGCCTTCGCCGTCCTGTCTGCCATCACCTATGGCTCTGCCGACTTCCTCGGCGGGATCGCGTCCAAACGCCACCGCGCCATCGCAGTGGTGGCGGTCTCCCAGATGGTCGGTTTCGTTCTCCTGCTGGTGCTCCTCCCGTTCCTCGGGCCCGACCGATACCGACTCGCCGACTTTGCGTGGGGCGCTGCGGCGGGCGTAGTCGGAGGCGCCGGCCTGATTTTCTTCTACCGCGGGCTTTCGACAGGGAGAATGGCGGTAGTCGCCCCCCTCTCCGCCGTCATGACGGCGCTCGTGCCGCTCGCGTTCGGTCTCTTGATCGGAGAGCGTCCCTCGACCCTCGCCGGCGTCGGAGTCGTTGCTGCCATCCCGGCCATCGCGCTCATCACTCGCGAGAGGGCCGACGAACACGGAGAGAACAGGTCGACCGGTGCGCTGGACGGATTCATCGCAGGGATCGGCTTCGGTGCGTTCTTCGTCCTCATCAGCAGGACGGACCCGAACTCCGGCCTGTGGCCACTCGTGGGTGCTCGAACCGCGTCGATCCCATTCACCCTCCTCCTCGCTGCTGGCTTCCGCCAGCCGATCAAGCCCTTCAGAGAACTCGACACGACCGTAGCCTGGGCAGGGGTCCTCGACATCGCTGCGAATGGCCTCTACCTGTTTGCCGTTCGCTCCGGCCTCATCTCGCTCGCGTCGGTCGTGACATCGCTCTATCCGGCTTCCACGATCATCCTGGCCCGGGTCGTGTTGAAAGAACAGATGACTGCTGCTCGGTTGCTCGGGATCGTGCTCGCGCTGGTAGGCATCGCGCTCATCGCGACAGGCTGAGACCGTCCACGACGAACTTGCCGTCCTTGATCACCGACCCGATCAGGTTGGTTCCCGCCCTGTACGCCAGATGCACTGCGTTCGGCGCGTCGAGGACGATCAGGTCTGCAGCCGCTCCTTCGACGACCACTCCCTTCCTTCGGTCCTCGACGGCCAGCGCTCCCCCGCGGGTGGCCGCCCGCACGGCTTCCTCGGAAGTCAATCCCATCTCGAGTACCGCCAGTGCGATCACGAGCCGCATACTCTCCATGTAGGAGGTTCCGGGGTTGCAGTCGGTAGCGATTGCGACAGGCACGCCGGCGTCTAGCAACATCCTGGCCGGTGGCTGTGGGGTCTTCATCGACAACGAGACGGCGGGGAGCAGCACGGCGACCGTGCCGGCGGAACGGAGCGCTGCCATACTCGCGGGTGTCACGTGGTCGAGGTGGTCGGCCGAAACGGCACCCAACTCCGCGGCGAGTTCAACGCCGCCGGTTGCCGCCAACTGCTCGACGTGCATGCGCGGCTTCAGACCAAACCGGAGCCCCGCTTCCAGGACCTCTCGCGCCTCGGCCACTGTGAAGGCGCCCTCGTCACAGAACACGTCGCAGTAGCGGGCGTACGGCGCACAGGCCGGGAGCATCTCTTCGATGATCAGCCGGATGTACCCGGCTCTGTCGTCCCAGTACTCCACTGGGACGACGTGTGCGCCGAGGAACGTGGGCACGACGTCGATCGGGTGTGTCTCACCCAGCTTGGCGATCACCTCGAGCATCTTCAGCTCGGTAGCCGTGTCCAGCCCGTAGCCGGACTTGATCTCGACGGTTGTCGTCCCCTGACGCAGCATGCGGTTGAGCCTTGCTCTGGCGGATGCGACGAGTTCCTCCTGCGATGCCGATCGGGTCTCCTCGACCGTCGACCGAATCCCGCCGCCCGCGTCCAGAATGTCCTCGTAGCGTTCACCACGCATCCTTCGAGCGAACTCCCCCGACCGGTCACCCGCGAATACGCAGTGCGTGTGCGCATCGACGAAACCGGGAAGGACCGCCCTGCCGCCGACACCCACCACAGGCAGTGACCGAAATGCCGGAGGGATGGCATCATCGGTGCCGACCCACATGATCGTCCCATCCGAAACGGCCAGCGCTCCGTCTGCCACGATCCCGCGCTCGTTGGTCGTCAGCTCACCAATGTCACGAAGTACGAAATCCATTCATCACCGTGCAACCTCGAATGTATCAATGATGCTGCCATCCGAGGCGACCACTTGCACGGTGAATCCGTTTGCATTCTGCGAGATCGCCAAGAAGTGATGAGCCGCATCGCCGGCGATCCTCGGCGCGTGCCCCTTCGGACAGCTCTTCAAGGCATAGAGGCCGGCACCGCCGCCGCCCGAGACCACGTACTCGACGCCACCCACTTCGAATCGCTGGTAGTTGTGCTCGTGGCCCGACAGCACCATCGCGACGCCCGCCTGTTCGAACAGCGGTGCCCAGGTGTCGCGAACGGCCCTGCTGTCACCGTGATACGAGCAGCTGAAGGCCGGGTAGTGCTCGGCGACGATCACCGGACGCTGGGCGTCGGCGAGCGACGCTTCGAGCCACTGCTCCTGTTCGGTCGATCCGACGTCGGTGGAGTCGACGCTCAACACGGTGGCATCACCCCACGTGTGCTCCAACCACCTCGGTGGATCACCAAACGTCGAACTCTCCGCTTTCGGTCGTTGGTTGTCGTGGTTGCCCCACGTGACCCACACCGGGATGCCCACCTCGGCGATCCAGCCGAACGGGGTAGTCCAGGCCTTGTCCACATCGCTCGTGTAGAGGTTGTCGCCCGTGGTGAGGACGGCAGCCACTTTGTGTGTCTGTGTCCACGCTCGCATGGCATTCGCGACGTCGTACTCGGCAGACCCACCCGACCCGAAGTCGCCGATGACGAGCAGCTGCCCAATCGTCGTCGTGGTCGTCGTGGACATCGTCGTCGTGGTCGTCGTGGACATCGTCGTCGTGGTCACCGTGGTCGGTGTCGCGACTGTCGTCGTGGACATCGTCGTTGTGGACGTGGTCGGCGAGGTGGTGGTTCCTGGAGTAGCGCACCCCCCGAGGAGGATCACAAGTGCGATCAGTGCTCGTTTCATCGACCCCGATTCTCGCGAGGATCTCGAGTTGTGCCGACGGGTTTGCAGCAACCATTACGGACGCTTAGCACCTCCTTATCCCCCCTCCATGCATGCTCACTGACGATTGGAGGTCACATGAGAGCGAAACTTCTGGCCATGATCGTGACTGCGGCCATCGGCGTTCCTGCTGCAGGCGCGCTCGTGACGCCGAACAGCGCCACGACGTCGGACAGCACGACAACGTTCACAACCGCGGTGGCGGCGCCCGAGGTGGCACAGCCCACCGTCGACCAAGACCTGGTCGCAGCCTGCACAAAAGATGGTCTCTCGCTCGTCGCCAAGGAGCGGTCTCATCAGATCACGGTCATCGAGCAGTCTGCATTGGATGCACTCCGGCCGATCTGTGACGCAGCCGGGTACCAACTGCCTGGGACCCCGCAACAGGAGACGGCTCCTGTGATCGTCCAGGAGATGACGGTGGAGGCAGCCGGACCGGCACCCACCACCACCAACGCAACCACCCAGAGTTCCGGAGAGCACGAGGAGCACGAGAGTGAGCACGAAGGCACACAAGGCGATGACTGACGCGGCGGTGATCGCCGTCGCCATCGCCGTCGCTGTCACAGGGTTCATTGCCCTGTTCAAGGGTTTCCCGTCGGCGTCCTCGACCGCGTCGACGGACCAGGTTGCGGCTGCGGTGCAGCCCGACGCGCAGCCTGCAGCCGCAACCACAATCACCAGCCAACCCGCAATCACACTGGCTGAACAATCCATCAGCCCCACGGTGATTCGTACCCTGGCCGCCCAAGGATCGGCGTGGTTCTTGCCGACCGACCAGGCGGTACAGATGCTGCCAACGTCCATCGTGAACGTGCTCGAGTCCCGTGGCGTGGTGCTGCAAGTCCAACTGGGGGCCGGATGATCCGCAAACGATTCCTACCGCTTCGAGGGCTGAAGATCGTCGCCTGGACGGTTGCAGCCGTGGCATGGGTGACGGCGGCGATCGCGGGCCGTGCAGTAGCCGCGACCGCTACCGACACCGCCACACCAACCGGGCCAACGACGACACAAACGGTCGACACCACACAGCAGGCGGCCGCCCCCGCACTCCCGCAGAACGGCCTCATCGTCATCAGAACCGGATCGACGCAGACAACACAGACACAGCAGCAACAGCAGGTGGTTCGCAAAGTCGTGGTTCAGGCCCCGGTTCGACAAGCACCCGCACCCGTTCGACAGCGCTCGGCCGGTTCCTGATGCACAGCGAGAGCTTCCGTGCGATGGGCACGACAGTGACGGTCACGCTCGAAGACACCACCCCGTCGTTCGAGGTCCGCAACCTGTTCGGGCATGTCGAGCAGATCTGCAGCCGGTTCCTGGATCACAGCGAACTCAACAGGGTGAACCGCTCTCCCCAGACGATCATGGACGTGTCCCCGTTGCTTGCCGACGTCCTGGCGGTAGCGAACACGGCTCGCCGTTTGACGGGTGGACTCGTCGATCCCGCGGTGGGACAACTCGTGGCCGCCTGGGGATATGACCGAACGTTCAGCGAGGTGACAGACCTGGACGAACCCCCTGTGCTGCCTCCCACCGAAACCGAGTGGAAGGTGGAAGGCTTGCGGCTCTACCGCCCCCCGGGTGTTCACCTCGACCTGGGGGGCATTGCGAAAGGCTGGACCGCCGACCTCGCCGTCGAGCTGGAGCTCGCCACGATCGTCAACGCCGGAGGTGACCTCCGTTCACGCCATCCGGACACGATCGTCGACATCGAGGATCCAAACGGCGACATCGCCGCATCGGTCCACGTCGGCGACGGTGCCCTCGCGACCAGTTCAGTCGTGAAGCGGGCCTGGATGGTCGCCAACCGCCACGCCCATCACATCATCGACCCGCGTACGGGCGCACCCGGAGCCACCCCGATTCTCTCCGCCTCGGTCGTCGCAGATCAGGCAGCACTCGCCGAAGCAGGCGCGAAGGCCGTCCTCCTCCTCGGTGAAGAGGGCCTTTCGTGGGCAGATGAGCAGGATTGGATCCGTGGTGTGGTCGTCATCTGGCAGGACGGATCGGTGTACGCGACGACGGGGACGCGGGTCGCATGAATCTGTCATGGATCTCTGCACGGGGCGCCGGCATTGCCGCGTACTCACTACTGGCGGCGGGGACGATGTGGGGGCTGCTCCTCTCCTCCAAGACGCTTGCAGGACGCATCTCGACCAAGAGCTTGACCTTCGTGCACGAGGCGCTCTCGGTCGGAGCTCTCATCGCCACCATCATCCATGTCGCAGCCATCCTCACAGACCAGTACGTCGGCTTCGCCCTGGTCGATGTCCTTGTGCCCGGAGCCACCTCGTGGAGACCACTCGCCGTTGCCTTCGGCATCGTCGCCCTCTACGGGATGATCCTGACCTCGTCAACGTTCTACGTACGAAGACGGATCGGCCAGGCGACGTGGCGCGCGATCCACTACCTGACCTACGGCGTGTTCACCGCGGCACTCCTCCATGGAATCAAGGCAGGGACGGACAGCCACGGGCCACTCGCGATGGCGCTGTACGGGGGAACGGGTGTCGTCGTACTAGCGCTGACGGCGATCCGAGTTGCGAGCTACGGCGAGGAATCGCCCCGCACGACCAGGACGGCCACAGCTCGGACCGCCACGGCCCGGACGTCTGCCTCACGGACTGCCACGACCCGCACGCCCGCCGCACGGACTGCCGACGCCCGGTCCAGAGGACGGACTCCGACACCCCGTCACCTAGGCTCCGATCCGTGGAGTGGCTCGTCACCAACGGAATTGGCGGCTACGCGTCCGGAACGGTCGCCGGACCGCTGACCCGCCGTTACCACGGGCTTCTCGTCGCGGCGCTCACCCCGCCGCTCCAACGAACCGTCCTCGTCACGAGGTTCGACGAGACCGTCGATGGTGGATGTGTCCTCGACGGGTACCTCGACTCGTTCCGACGCGACGCGACGATCCCCACGTGGACCTTTCGGATCGGCGAAGAAGTCCTCGAGAAGTCCGTCTGGATGGAATACGGCGCCAACACCACCTACGTGCAGTACCGACTGGTGGACGGGGATCGACCGATCCGACTCGACCTCGCCGCGTTCGTCAACAGTCGAAGCCACCACGAGACAACGCACGACCATCCCGGGCTGCGGTCGACACTGTCCGGGCGGCATGTGCGTGTCGAGGGTGGAGCTGCTGCGTTCTCCCTGGTCACCGAGGATTTTGATGTCACCCTTCGCGGTGAGTGGACACGCAGCCCGATTCTGACCATGGAGACCTTCCGGGGTCTCGACGATCATGACGAGAACCTTCGCGCGGCCGAGCTTTCGACCACACTGAAGCCAGGAAGCGCTGCGCTGGTTGTCGTGTCAACCGATCCCGCCACCGCCGGCACCGGAGCAATCGGGCGTCGGCGCGACCACGAGCGTTTCGTGCTCGACTCGTGTCGTGCCTCCGACGAGGTTGCCGGCGAGCTCGCTCTGGCAGCCGACCAGTTCATCGTCACCCGCGACACCGACGGGGCAGACGGCTCGACCGTCATCGCCGGGTACCACTGGTTCGCCGACTGGGGTCGCGACACGATGATCTCGCTCCCCGGACTCACCCTCGCGACAGGACGCAGCCGGGAAGCCAGGCAGATCATCGAAACCTTCGCCCGCTACGTGGACCGAGGCATGATCCCCAACCACTTCCCGGAAGAGGGGACCCCCGAGTACAACACCGTCGACGCGACCCTCTGGTACGTCGAGGCGATCCGGGCCTACCACCATACGATCCCAGACGACGATCTCGTCGGTGAGCTGTTCCCTGTCCTCGGCGGCATCATCGACTGGCACACGAAGGGCACACGACATGGGATCGGGGTCGACCCGGCCGACGGGCTCCTCACCGCAGGCGAGCCTGGAACCCAGCTCACCTGGATGGACGCGCGGATCGACGAACAAGAGATCACTCCGCGCATCGGCAAACCGGTCGAAATCAACGCTCTCTGGTACCAGGCGCTCCGTGCCATGAGCGAGTTCGCCGGGGTGACCGGAGCCGACCCCTCCCCCTACACGGCCGCGGCTGATCGGGTCGCCGCCTCGTTCAACCGCTTCCACAACCCGGAGACCGGCTACCTGTTCGATGTGATCGACGGACCCGACGGAGACGACCCGTCCCTGCGACCGAACCAGCTGTTCGCGGTGTCGCTCACCCACAGCCCCCTCCCGGCGGATTGGCAACGCAAGGTCGTCGACGCGTGCGCCGAGCATCTGCTGACCCCGATGGGGCTGAGGACGCTCGCTCCGTTCGAACCCGGCTACCGCGGACGGTTCGGCGGGAGTCCGGCCGAGCGGAACCGCGCCTACCACCAGGGCACCGTCTGGCCATGGCTCATCGGACCGTTCGCGACCGCCCACCTGCGTGTCTATGGGAACCCAGACGCCGTCCGTCGAATGCTCGGGCCGCTGATCGCCCACCTCATGGAGCGGGGCACCGTGACAGAGTGCGCGGAAGGCGACCCCCCGCACGATCCTCGGGCAGCCATCGCGCAGGCTTGGAGCGTCGCCGAGCTGTCACGAGTGTGGCGGCTTCTCGCAGATCGAGCGGGTGAATAGGCTGGGTCTGTGGATACGTGGAATGCCATCCTCTCGCGACGCGACGTCCGATCGTTCGAGTCGCGACCCATCCCGGCCGCCGACCTCGATCAGATCCTCGATGCGGCACGCCGCACCCCCTCGTCCCGCAACAGTCAGCCGTGGGACTTCGTCGTCGTCACCGATCGTGACCGCCTCCAGGCACTCTCACGGGTGTGGCGCAACGCCGTGCATGTTGCGAGATCGGCGGCGACGATCGCTCTGGTCGCCCCCGATGGAGACCGGTCGTCGGTCCAATACGACCTCGGCCAGGTGACGATGAGTGTCATGCTCGCCGCCGCGGACCTGGGCGTCGGAAGCGGCCACTCGCTCGTTACCGAACACGATCTCGCAGCGGAGATCCTCCGTCTGCCACCCGATCGCTTCTGCGCGTGGCTCATCCCTCTCGGCTACCCGGCGGACGGACCGCTCCGGCCGATCAGACACCCGAGCCGGCGGGCGTTCGACGACGTCGTTCACCGGGAACAGTGGTAGACCCATGCCGGTCCTACCCGCACACTCGACGGCGACGTCGAGATTCCCATGCTGGGACTCGGTGTCTACCAGAGCACACCTGGAAGCACCACCAGAGATGCCGTTCGTGAGGCGCTCGGCGCCGGATACCGACACATCGACACTGCCGCCGTCTACCGCAACGAATCCGACGTCGGCGAAGCCATACGTCGAACTGGTGTGTCGCGCGGGGAGGTCTTCGTCACCACCAAGCTGTGGAACTCGAACCACGGGTACGACTCCGCGCTCCGCGCGTTCGATCGCAGCCTGAACCGCCTCGGGTTCGAGTACGTCGACTTGTACCTGGTGCACTGGCCCGTGCCGGGGAAACGCCTCGACACCTGGCGGGCGATGGAACGCATCCTCGCGGACGGGCGCGCGCGGGCGATCGGTGTGAGCAACTACATGCCTCGCCACATCGACGAGCTGCTCGCCCACGCGACAGTTCCGCCCGCCGTGAACCAGTTCGAACTCAGCCCGTACCTGGCCCGCTGGAACCTCGTCAACATGTGTCGCGAACTCGGCATCGCGGTCGAGGCGTACAGCCCTCTCACGAAAGGGCTCAAGCTCAGAGATCGTGCCCTGATCGAAATGGGCACGAAACACGACAAGTCCCCTGCGCAGATACTGATCAGATGGGCGCTCGACCACGACTTCATCGTCATTCCAAAGTCGATCCATCCTCGTCGTATCCACCAGAACATCGACGTGTTCGACTTCTCCCTCGACGCACGACGCGTCGCTCGATGCCCTCGACGAGGGGCTGGTCACCGGCTGGGATCCGACGGACGCTCCCTGAGTTGCCTCCGCGGCGAAACACGATCGCGACGTTCTCCGTCTCTTCCGCGGCGCGAGCAGTACAGTGAGCAGCGAGGAACCGTATGAAACAGCTCAGACCCATAGAGCGTCGCATCCTCGCCATGAGGAATCGTGGAGTCGCGGTGGAAGAAATCGCCGAGCGGCTCAGACGGAGCCCGCAGCACATCGAGCGCATCATCAGCTGGACCGAGATTCCCCGATCGGAGGATCGTCCATCCCGATCGGGGCGCCCGTTCGAGAAGAGAGTTCTCAAGCTACGAGCAGACGGTGAGAGCCACGAACGTATCGCGGAGAGATTCCGCCGCAGTCCCGGCTTCATACGCCGGGTCGAAGGACTTGCCCACTACAGCATGGCGATGCAGCTACTGGCCTGATGGCCGAAGCATCGGGATGCGCACACCTCGTTCTGTCGCGACTTCGATCGCGCGCTCGTAGCCCGCGTCGACATGACGCATCACGCCGGTCCCGGGGTCGTTCGTGAGCATCAACTCGAGCCTGCGTGCCGCCTCATCGGTGCCATCCGCCACGACCTGGGCGCCGGCATGTATCGACTTGCCGATGCCGACGCCACCACCATGGTGGACGGCTACCCACGCTGCCCCGGAAGACGTGTTGAGCAGCGCGTTGAGGATCGGCCAGTCGGCGATCGCGTCGGACCCGTCCAGCATCGCTTCGGTCTCTCGGTACGGCGAGGCGACCGACCCCGAGTCGAGGTGGTCGCGCCCGATCACGATCGGCGCCTTGACCTTGCCCGACCGAACCAACTCGTTGAACGCGAGCCCTGCCTTCGCACGTTCTCCGTAGCCCAGCCAGCAGATCCGTGCCGGCAACCCCTGGAAGTGCACTCTCTCTCGCGCGAGAGCCAGCCATCGTTGGAGACCTACGTTGTCGGGAAACAGCTCGGTGATCGCGTCATCGGTCGCGGCGATGTCGGCGGGATCACCGGACAGAGCCACCCACCGGAACGGTCCCATGCCCTCGCACATGAGCGGTCTGAGGTACGCAGGCATGAATCCCGGGTATGAGAACGCTTCTTTGAATCCGCCGTTCACAGCCTCACCACGGAGGTTGTTCCCATAGTCGAACACCTCGGCGCCGGTGTCCATGAACCCGACCATGGCCTCACAGTGTTTCGCCATCGACGCGCGGGCTAGCTGCACATACCGATCGGGGTCGTCGTGTCGTAGCTTCGCAGCGGCCGCTACGTCGTACCCGCTCGGAACGTAGCCGTTGAGTGGATCATGGGCGGACGTCTGGTCGGTCACGATGTCGAAACCGACCCCGCGTTCCAGTAGTTGCGGAAACGCATCGGCAGCGTTGCCTTGTACGCCGATCGACAGCGCCCTGCCCTCCGACTTTGCCTTCATGGCCATTGCGACTGCCTCGTCGAGGTCTGCGGCGACGACATCCAGATACTCGGTCTCGATGCGTCGAGTGATTCTCTCCGGGTCGACCTCTACGACCACCGCGACGCCGTCGTTCATCGTGACTGCGAGCGGTTGGGCGCCGCCCATCCCACCCAAGCCGGCGGTGAGCGTCACCGTGCCTCTGAGTGAACCCCCGAATCGCTGCTCGGCGATCGCGAGGAACGTCTGATAGGTACCCTGAAGGATCCCCTGGGTGCCTATGTAGATCCAGGAGCCGGCAGTCATCTGCCCGTACATGATGAGGCCCTTCGCCTCGAGTTCCCAGAACTGCTCCCACGTCGCCCAATCGGGCACGAGAAGGCTGTTGGCGATCAGCACCCTCGGAGCCATCTCGTGGGTTCGGAACACGCCGACCGGCTTTCCCGACTGGATCAGCAACGTTTCGTCGCCTTCGAGCGCTTCGAGGCTGGCGACGATCGCGTCGAACGCCTCCCATGTGCGAGCCGCCTTGCCGCGGCCCCCGTAGACCACGAGTTCGGCGGGATTCTCGGCGACGTCCGGATCGAGGTTGTTCATGAGGCACCGGAGTGCGGCCTCCTGGAGCCACCCTTTCGTGTGCAGCGTGGAGCCCCTCGGGGCCCGAATCTCTCTGGCCATGTTTCCTCCTGGGATGAGGCTACAGCGCCTCGATCTTCTGGTACCTTCTCACCATGCCAGAGATCACCGTTACCCAGACAGGCTCGGACCTGTTCACGGTGAACGTCACCGACGAGAGGGGTGGAACCATTCACAAGGTGCGGTTGTCGGCGGTCGACCGGCGGCGTCTCGCTCCTGAGGCAGATCCCACGCGACTGGTGGAGGAGTCCTTCCGGTTTCTGCTCGAGCGCGAGCCCAAGGAGGCGATCCTTCGCACGTTCGACCTCCCCGTCATCGGTCGGTACTTCCCCGAATACGACGAAGAGATCAAATCCAGGATCAGCTGATCAGCACCCCTTCTTCGATCAGCTCCGCGACCGCTTCGATCTCGACGCCGGGTGGGCGATCTTCCGTCATCGGCGGGACCGCTGCCCGGATCCTGGTGATCACGTCGGCGAGGGCAGGTGAAGGTTTCAGCGGGGCCCGCAGATCGACACCGCGTGCCGCACAGATGAGTTCCACGGAAAGCACCCGCGCCACGTTGTCGAGGACAAGGGTGAGCTTGCGGGCCGCGCCCCACCCCATCGACACGTGATCCTCCTGCGACCCCGATGTCGGAATCGATTCCACCGACGCCGGGTGCGACAACACTCTGTTCTCCGCGACGAGCGCCGCAGCGGTGTACTGGGCGAGCATGTACCCGGAATCGACCCCGGGGCGCACCGCGAGGAAGGCGGGGAGTCCCGAAGATCGCTCGGGATCGAGCAGCCGATCGGTACGTCGCTCAGAGATCGATGACAGCTCCGTGATGGCGAGCGCCATCACGTCGAGGGCGATGGCGAGCGGCTGACCGTGGAAGTTCCCCCCTGATACGATCTCGCCGGTTTCGGGGAGGACGATCGGGTTGTCGACCACCGACCCCAGCTCCCTCACGAACACCTCACGTGCATAGGTGAGCGCGTCGGCGACGGCACCGTGGACCTGAGGGGCACAACGAAGGCTGTACGCATCCTGTACCGCATGGATGAAGTCGTCCCGGTGGCTGGCAACGATCTCTGACCCATCGAGGAACGCTGCGATACGACGGGCCGACGCGATCTGTCCCGGATGCGGCCGTAGCGCATGGATCTCCGGCCGGAACGGCCGGGCGCTGCCGAGCAGTCCCTCGACCGACAACGCACACGCGAGGTCGGCCGTCTCCACGAGACGCTCGGCCCTCGCCAGGTTCAAGACCCCCTGGGCGAGCATGCCCTCGGTCCCATTCAGCAGACTCAGTCCCTCCTTCGGTTCGAGATGCACCGGCACGATCCCCTCCTCGGCGAGTACGTCGCCGGCCGGATGAACCACCCCACGAACCGACAGCAGTCCTTCCCCGATCAGGGGCAGTGCCAGGTGGGCGAAGGGGGCGAGATCGCCGGATGCTCCTACCGACCCTTGGGAAGGGACGACAGGCAGAAGATCCCGATTGAGAAACTCGACGTAGCGTTCCACGAGCACCGGCCGCACCCCCGAGTGTCCCTGGGCGAGCGTCCTGGCCCGCAGGAGCAGCATGGCTCGCACCACCTCGTCCGGCAGCCGCTCGCCGACGCCTGCGGCGTGGCTCCTCAGCAGATGCACCTGAAGTTCGCCCATCTCCTGCCTGCCGATGGGAGTGTTGGCGAGGGCACCGAACCCGGTCGTGACCCCGTAGACGGTCCGGCCGTCCTCGATGACCTGTTCGACGAGTCGGCGGGCAGGTGCCATGCGTTCGTATACGGCAGGCGCGATCTGGACCAGTTCATGTCGAAGTGCAACCGCCACCACATCCTCCGGGCGCAGCGGCCCCCCATCGATGAACATCCGATCTCCTCGCTTCGGCCCCCTCAGGCTACCCACAAGAACAGGTCACAAACGCCCCGGAAGGACACCCCTGGACCACGAGTAGTCTGAGTGGTTGAGAAAGGACGAACATGCAGGTGCGGGACCTCCGCGCAGAAGCCCGTGAGCGACACCTGCCGTTGAAAGAAGCGGCAGAAGGGCTCAGGCAAGCAGCCGCCGGCACAGGAACCGAGATGGCAGATGCCCTCGAGCGAGTGTCGGCCGCGCTGACGGCCCACATCGCACTCACCGAAGGGCCGGACGGAGTTCATGCTGAGCTCCTTGCCGTCGCACCACGGCTCGCCAACGACATCCGGCTCCTCACGAAAGACCACGGCTTCATGGAATGCCTCGTCGATACGACTGGTCTCGTCCTGCGGTCGGGAACCCCCGACGGGCAGGTGATCGGCGAGCATGTGAATCGTCTGCTCGACCGCGTCGCGAGGCACCGCCTTCGCGACGCCGACATGGTGTACCAGGCGTATCAGGTGGATATCGGCGGTCAAGCGTGACAGATGCCGGCTTCCAGATCCTCGACCAGTTCGGCGCGCTCATAGGACCCGACCCGAAGCTCCCCGTCGAAGTCACTACTGAGATGTACCGACGCATGGTTGAGTCGCGCCTATTCGACCGCAAGGTCGTGGCTCTCCAGCGACAGGGCCGCATGGGCACCTACCCGCCCCTGGAAGGGGAGGAGGCCGCGCAGGTCGCCTCTGCCCTGGCGCTCGACGAACAGGATTGGGTCTACCCGAGCTACAGGGAGCACGGTGTCCAGATCACCCGAGGCGTCCCCCTCGACGTGCTACTCACCTACTGGCGCGGATTACCCAACGTCGCCTGGGATCCCTACCGGTACAGGGTGCAGATGGACGCGGTTCCGATCGCCTCCCACCTCCCTCACTCTGTCGGGCACGCCTACCA
Organism: uncultured bacterium; assembly: GCA_963827865.1. Taxonomy (GTDB): domain Bacteria; phylum Actinomycetota; class Acidimicrobiia; order Spongiisociales; family UBA4744; genus CAYLHS01. Next base: position 47,324 of record CAWHCO010000009.1, read on the forward strand.
GGCGCGGCGCAACGGATCCGACGAGGTGGTGATCTCATACTTCGGAGATGGCTCCACCTCCGAGTCGGACTTCCACGCCGCCCTGAACGCCGCGGGCGTGTGGAAGACGGCCAATGTGTTCTTCTGTCGCAACAACCAGTACGCAATTTCGGTTCCGCTCGAGCTCCAAACGGCATCGATGACCATCGCCGACAAAGCAATCGCCTACGGGATCCACGGAATGCGGGTCGACGGAATGGACCCGTTCGCGGTGTACGTCGCTACCGAAGAGGCGGTACGGAGAGCCAGAACCGGAGAGGGCCCGACCCTCATCGAGGCGGTCACCTACCGATTCGGTCCGCATGGCACCGCGGACGATCCACATCGGTACCGCTCAGAGCAGGAAGAACTCGAGTGGAGGGCGAGAGATCCGATCACGAGGCTCCGCACATACCTGATGAACCGCGACTCCTGGAGCGATGAACAGGAGACCGAGCTCACCACGGACATCGACCGCCGCCTCGACGAGGCAGTTTCGGCAGTCGAGGCAATCGTGCCGCCGGGACGCGACGATGTCGTTCGACACGCATACGCACGAATCCCGCGAATCCTCGTCGAGGAGCTCCACCAGGCACAACGCGACACCGGGGAGCCAGAGACGACGTTCGAAGAGGCCGACCTGTGGCCGGGCTCCGAAGAGAGTCTTCCAGACGGTCCAACGCAGTCATGGACAATGGCCGAAGCTCTCAACGCGGCACTCGACCAGGCGCTCGATACCGACCCCGCGGTGATCGTTCTGGGAGAGGACGTGGGCATTTCCGGCGGCGTGTTCAGGATCACCGACCACCTTCAGCAACGCTACGGCCCGGAGCGCGTGCTCGACGCCCCGCTCAACGAGTCGACGATCGTTGGATCGGCGATAGGCATGGCGGTTGCGGGAGGTCGCCCAATCGCAGAGATCCAGTTCGACGGCTTCGTGTACCCGGCATTCGATCAGATCGTTTCCCATCTCGGCCGGATGCGGTACCGGACCAGGGGACACGTTTCCCTGCCGGTCGTCGTCCGGTTCCCGAACGGCGGAGGGATCGGCGCACCCGAGCACCACGGCGAGAGTCCCGAGGCATACTTCGTCCACACACCCGGCTTGGTCGTCGTTGTGCCGTCAACCCCTCTCGAAGCAAAAGGCCTCCTCACGGCGGCGATCCAATCGGACGATCCCGTCATCTTCCTCGAACCGAAGGTGCTCTACCGGGCAGAACGGCAGGACGTCCCTGTCGACTCCTTCACGATCCCGTTGAGCAAGGCGAGTATCAGGCGATCGGGCACCGACGTGACGATCGTCACGTACGGAGGCATGGTCCCGGTTGCCCTTCGCGCCGCCGAATCGGCGAACGGCGAAGGCATCTCGGTGGAAGTGATCGATCTGAGAACACTGTTCCCATGGGACACCGAAACCGTCTTGTCCTCGGTCGAGGAGACAGGGCGACTCGTGCTGGTACAGGAGCCGCCGCGCACCCTTGGACCGCTCGCCGAGGTCGCCGCCTACGTCGCAGAACGAGGCGCGTACCTCCTGGAGGCCCCAATCACCCGTGTGGCAGGGTTCGACGCACCGCTTCCGATGGCGCTTCTCGAACGATACGCGCTGGTAGACGATCAGCGGGTCCTGGCCGCTGTCCGCTCAGTGATGCAGTAGGGCGAGCTTCGCTCGCCCCGGCCGACAGCCGACATCGGCACGATCGCCCGCGGCCACGACTCGACCTTGGCCGCGTTGTGGCTGATTGCTGATAGCTGAGAGCTGACGGATTCCAACTACGCTTGCAGGCCATGTCGATCATCGCCGTCATCGGCTCCTCCCAGACGAGGCGGGACGAGGCCGACTACAAGGACGCCGTCCGTCTAGGGCGGACGCTCGCCACGGCGGGACTCACCGTGGCGAGTGGCGGGTACGGTGGCCTGATGGAGGCGGTATCCGAGGGGGCTGCCGAGGCGGGCGGCTCCGTCATCGGTGTGACCGCACCGAGCGTGTTTCCGGGGAGAACAAGTGTCAACCCGTTCGTTACGGACGAACGCGCCGCGGACACCCTCACCGAACGCATTCACCAGCTCATCCACCACTCCGACGCCGTCGTTGCACTCCCTGGCAGCATCGGGACGCTCACGGAGCTCATGTCTGCGTGGAATCTCGCGTTCGTGGCTCCTTTCAGCGGTCGCGCACCCAAGCCGATCGTGGCCGTGGGGCCCCTGTGGGCGGAGCTCGTCCCCCTCCTGGCAAGACGCCTCTCCACCGACGGGACTCTGGTTCGCTGCGTCGACTCGGTCGAAAGCGCTGCCGACCTGATCATTGCCCTGTTGCACGGCGGCGAGGGAAGGTAGGCTTTCCGCGAGGGAGCACACAAATGGCGAGCAGATTCCGGGGCAGACATCGGGCAGACACCAAACGCTGCAGGAATGGTGAACACGACTTCGCCACGCCGGTCTCTGTCGGAGGCGGCATCGTTCGCAGCGTCTGCACCGTCTGTGGAGAGGTCACCATCGATATCCGGGCGACCGAGGAACCGAAGGTGCCAGGGGGTCTCTTCATCGACGTCAACGTTGGTAGACACCTCGGGCGACGAAGAGCCGACACTCCTCGTTGATGTTTGACCGGGGCGTCCTGGAGAACGACCCGCCTCGGCGTTCTCTTCTTCTGACCTTCTTGTCGGCTGCGCTGCAGGCAGCCGATCCGGCCCTTGCCGTTTCGAGGTCGCTTCGACGAGACGGCACCATGTTGACGGTCGGTGGACACGGAATCGATCTGGCGTTTGTTCGACGAGTCGCCATCGTCGCCCTCGGCAAGGCCTCTCCCGCGATGGGCCGAGCTGCCTGGAACATCCTCGATGGGATCGACCGTCGCCTGCTGGTCATCTCCGACCATGCCGAGCCCCTACCGCCCGGCGCCTTTTTCGTTCACGCCGGGCACCCGCTGCCCACGGCAGCGAGCGAGCAAGGAGCGGCCAAGGCCCTCGAACTCGCGGAGGCGAGCAGCGTCGACGATGTGGTGCTCTGCCTGATCTCAGGTGGAGGCTCTGCGCTCGCCGAACTGCCGGCACGGGATCTCACGCTCGATGATGTTCGTCTTGCAGGGCATACGCTGCTCGACGGAGGGGTTCCCATCGAACGGGCGAACATCGTTCGGCATCACCTTTCGGCGTTCAAGGGTGGCAAGCTCGCCGAGGCCGTAGCCCCTGCCCGCATGATCACACTCGTCTTGTCGGACATCGCCGGCAACCCACTGCCATCGATCGCCTCCGGCCCTACGGTTCCCGATCCATCGACATTCGCTGACGCACTCGATGTGCTCACTGAGCACCACCTGCTGGACGAAGTGCCGGCAGCGGTCAGAGCCCATCTCGAGGATGGGGCAAACGGCCTCATCCCAGAAACACCAAAGGCCGTCCCGCCGGACAGCATCACGGTCGTTGTCGGCGACCTCGAAATGGCCGTCGAGGCACTCAGAGACTCGGCCGAACAATCCGGGATCGCAGCCACGATCGCAACGACAACCCTCTCGGGCGCGGCCGCCCCAACTGCCGTCCAGTGCCTGAATCGCACGGGGACCGGCCTCTCGATCTTCGCCGGTGAAACGACCGTCACCATTCGAGGCGACGGGATCGGCGGCCGGAACCAAGAGGGGGCAGTCGCGGCGGCCGAGGCGATCGAGGCCAGGTCGGATGTCGTGTTTGCTGCGTTCGCCACCGACGGCGTCGACGGGCCGACCGACGCGGCCGGAGCGATCGTCGACGGTGGCACTGCCGCGAGAGGACGTGCTCGAGGACTCGACATCCACGATCACTTGATTCGCAACGATTCGAACACGTTCCTCCGGGCTGTGGGGGACCTGCTTGTCACGGGCCCGACCGGCACCAATGTCGGGGACATCTGGCTGGTCCTACGGAACGCGTAGCAGGCCCGGAACCTTCGACGAGATGACACCGTACAATCCTGGTCCGTATGAGTGACATGTACCTGGGCGGCGCGATCGTCGGAGACGGGGCGCAGCCCGACCAACCGATCAACTACGAGAGCCACCGCTTCACGACCCACGGCGTCATCGTCGGCATGACCGGATCGGGCAAGACGGGTCTTGGCATCATCGCGCTCGAGGAGGCGCTACTGGCGGGAATCCCAGCCCTGATCATCGACCCCAAAGGGGACATGAGCAACCTCCTGCTGACGTTCCCCGGCCTCCAACCCTCTGACTTCCGCCCATGGATCGATGAGGGCGAAGCGTCTCGCAAGGGTGAGACGCCCGACGCGTTCGCGGCCGACACAGCGACCCTCTGGAAGAACGGGCTGGAGAGTTGGAACATCGACGGCGCACGGATAGGGCAGCTTCGCACCACCGCCGACTTCACGATCTACACACCTGGCTCGGACTCGGGTGTCCCGTTGAACATCATCGGTTCGCTGGCCGCGCCGGGCATCGACTGGTCGACCGACGCAGAGACAGCCCGGGACGAGATCGAAGGGTTCGTCTCGTCACTGCTCGTGCTCGCCGGCATCACCGCCGATCCCATCTCGTCCCGAGAGCACATCCTGCTGTCGAACCTCATCGAGACTTCGTGGCAGGCCGGTCGCGACCTCGACCTCGCCTCGCTGATCGGACAGGTGCAGTCTCCTCCCCTTCGCAAACTGGGAGTGTTCGAACTCGACACGTTCTTCCCGCCAAAGGACCGCACCAAGCTGGCGATGCGCCTCAACGGGCTCATCGCGTCGCCGTCCTTCGCGTCGTGGATTCATGGCGCACCGTTGGATCCCCAGTCGCTGCTGTTCGGGCCGGATGGAAGACCGAGAGCGGCCATCATCTACCTCCAGCACCTCACCGACCAGGAGCGGCAGTTCATCGTCACCCTGCTCCTGTCCAAGATGGTGACGTGGATTCGCCTCCAGCCCGGAACCTCGGAACTCCGCACGCTCATCTACATGGACGAAGTGTTCGGCTTCGCCCCACCGACGGCCGAACCTCCTTCCAAGAAGCCGATCCTGACCATCCTCAAGCAGGCGAGAGCGCACGGTGTCGGCATGTTGCTGTCGACTCAGAACCCCGTCGATCTCGACTACAAGGCCATGTCGAACGCGGGAACCTGGATGATCGGACGGCTCCAAACCGAACGTGACAAGGCCCGTATTCTCGAAGGACTGAAGTCGTCATCGGTCGACACCGGCAAGCTCAGCACGATGATCGGCGATCTCGGCAAGCGGCAGTTCGTTCTGCACAGCACCTCCGAGAAGGAGCCTGTCCTCTTCGGTACTCGTTGGGCCATGTCATACCTGCGAGGTCCCCTCACCCGAACGGAAGTCGCGATCCTCACCAAGGACGCCCCGGAACGCGAACAGGCCCCAAAGCCGGCCTCCCCGATGCTCGCCGAAGACGAGACGATCGTTGCACCGAAGGTCGCGTCCTCTCTGCCTACCTACTACCTGGATCCGGCGGCGAAGTGGGCGTCATCAGTTGGAGCAGTTCCCACCAGCACCACCTTCGAAGCGGCGCTCGCCGTGAGAGTCAAGATGCTCTACGACGACGTGCACGCAGGCGTCAACCATCAGGAGGAATGGGAAACCGTGCTGCACCCGCTGACGAACCCGCCCGACTTCGACGCCGCTATCACCGTCGACTACGACGACCGCGACCTCAAGCCGGACGCACCTGCTGAGGCGACCTACACGCTCCCCGATGCTCCCATCGACGCAGCGTCGTTCTTCAAGACGGCCGAGTCGACGCTCAAGAAGTGGGTCGTGATGAACCGGAAAGTCGAAGTTCTGAAGAACGCCCCACTCAAGCTCTACTCGCGTGTCGGTGAGCAGCAGTCCGATTTCGCGGCCCGCTGCAAAGAGGCCGCAGAAGACGGTGCCGATGCCGACCTGGCAACACTGAAGGAGCGGTACAAGACCCGCATCGATCGGGTCAAGGATCAGCTCGCGTCGGCCGAGCGACGTGTTCGCGAGTTGGAGGTCGACACGCAATCCCGCCGGCAGCAAGAACTCGTGGCCGGCGCCGGGGAATTGCTGTCGGTCTTCCTCGGCGGCAAGCGCAGATCACGAAGTCTTTCGGGAGTCGCGTCGCGCAGGTCGCAAACCGTCAGAACGCAGGAGCGACTCCGCAGCGCCCAGGAGACGTACACGGACAAGACGCAGGAACTGGACGACCTGGAAGAAGACCTCGCCAGGGACGTCACCGAGATCACCTCGAAGTGGGATGAGAAGGCAGCCAAGATCGAAACGATCGAGATCGGGTTGGAACAAACCGACGTCAGTATCAACGAGGTGGCACTCGTCTGGATCCCGAAATAGGGCTCGCTGCGCTCGCGGTCTTCAGTCGTGGGTTGTCAGTTGTCGGTGAGAACGCGGCATGGCGCGCCGTGAGACCGTAGGGCGTGTGCCTTACCGAGAACCGAAAACCGAGAACCGAGAACGCAGCTCGCCCTACTGCTCCGACCCGAGCAGGGCCCAGAGCACGTCGCGAATCGACAGAATGCCGAGCAGCTCACCGTCCTCCATCACCGGCAGGTGCCGATAGCCGGTCTCGAGAAGCCATCTGGCTGCCTCGGTGACGGTGACTTCAGGAGTGAACACGTCCGGATCGGAGGTCATCCAGTCCTCGACGAGTTCCAGCTTCGGATCGGTTCCTTCGGACGCGGCCCGCACGACGTCGCGTTCGGTGATGATGCCCGCAAGCTTGCGTCCTTGGACGACCCCGATCGACCCGACGCCGGCCGATATCATCGCCGCGGACGCGTCCTGGAGGGTGGTTTCAGGACCACAGACCTCGGCGCGACCCCCGACCATCGACCTGAGCTTCACACGACACCTCCTCAACGAAGAGTAGCGTGATCACCCCCCGGCGACCGCTTCGGTGAACCAAGGAAGCGTGCGCTCCAATCCTTCCCGGAGCCGCACCGACGGCATCCACCCCAGTCTCGTCTTCGCGAGGCTGATGTCCGGGCAGCGAACCCCGGGATCGTCCTCAGGTCTCGGTTGGGGATCGAATCCGGGGTGGTTGCCCACCACGTCTTGAATCAGCTCTCCGAGTTCCCTGATCGACACTGCCTCCGGCATCCCCAGATTCACCGGCCCGACGAGATCGCCCTCGAGCAGTCGCAGGATCCCTTCGATCAGGTCATCCACGTAGCAGAGGGACCTCGTCTGCGATCCGTCTCCGTGGATGGGGAGCGGCTCGTTTCGAAGGGCAGCGGCGAAGAAGGCAGGAACGGCTCTGCCGTCGCCGATACGCATCCGGGGACCATAGGTGTTGAAGATCCTCGCGATCCGCACTTCGAGGCCGTGCTCACGGTGGTAGGCGAGAGCCATCGCTTCGGCAAACCGTTTGGCTTCGTCGTACACGCCTCTCGGACCGGTCGGGTTGACGTTTCCCCAGTACGTCTCCGGCTGAGGGTTGATCGTCGGATCACCGTACACCTCGCTCGTCGACGCGAGGAGGAAACGGGCCTGTTTCGCCTTTGCCAAGCCCAACGCCTTGTGCGTGCCCAACGATCCGACCTTCAGCGTTTGGATGGGCCATCGCAGGTAGTCGACCGGCGACGCGGGTGACGCGAAGTGGATGACGTAGTCGACGGGACCGGTGATGTGCAGATAGTTGGTCACGTCGTAGTGCAGGAACGAGAAGCCCTCTTCGCCGAACAAGGGTGCAAGGTTCTCCTGCCTGCCCGTGATGAGGTTGTCGACCACCGTCACCTTGGCGCCACCGGAGACCAGGCGACGAGTCAGATGCGATCCGAGAAACCCTGCGCCCCCAAGCACGACCACGTGGGTGCCGGCGACCGCCACCCGGCTACCGCCGGCCTGGCTCGGCGAGAGCAGCCAGCACATCCCTGATGCTGAGGATCGAGACGAGCTTGCCGTCGTCGGTCACCGGCAAGTGCCGCTGGCCGCGTTCAAGCAGATGAAGTGCCGCCTCGTCGACCGCCATGTCGGCCTCATAGGTCATGACCGGGTTGCTCATCCAAGTCGACACGGTCTCGGTGTGCATATCGACATCGGCCGTGACGGCACGGAGGATGTCGCGTTCGGTGATGATGCCGACCAGCTCGCCACTCCTGACGACTCCGACGGAGCCCACCTCGGCCGCATGCATCGTGCGAGCGGCGTCGCTCAATGAGAGGTCCGGACCGCAGGTATGCGCGTGGCCTCCGATGAGGTCTTGGAGTTCCATCTCACTACCAAGCATATCGCCGACATCGGTCCCCAGGTGTCAGCTTCCAGCAGCCCACAGCTGACAGCTCACAGCTGACAGCTAACAGCGAGAACGCGACCTGAGACACCGGGGGCCACAGAGGCGAGTCTCACCGAAGACCGCGAGCGAAGCCTGCCTAGACCAGATCCTGTTCCCTGATGCCAAACGACGGGTGGCGAAGCCTGCACAGAGCGAGCTTCTCGAGTTGACGGATCCGCTCACGCGTGAGGTTGAACTCGTCTCCGATCTCCTCGAGGGTGCGCGGCACGCCGTCGTAGAACCCGTATCGGAGGGCGAGGATCCGACCTTCCCGTTCCGGAAGCCGTTCGATGGAAACCCGCAGGCTCTGCGCGACATCCATCTCCTCGGTGATCTGCACCGGGTCGGTTGCCTCCTCGTCCTCGATGAAGTCACCGAGCTGCGCGCCGTCCTCACCGACCGGCTGTTCCAGCGAGACCGTATCCGCGACACCGAGCGCCAGCTCAACCTTGTCCACCGTGACGCCCGCCTCCTCGGCGATCTCGTCGGGCTTCGGATCTCTTCCGAGTTCCGCTTTGAGGCTCGCCTGCGCGGCGCGCACCGCTGCAAGCGTGTCATGCAAATGCACGGGGATTCGGACAGTTCTCGACTTGTCGGCAATCGCTCGGGTGATCGCCTGTCGGATCCACCAGGTGGCATACGTCGAGAACTTGAATCCTTTGCGCCAGTCGAACTTCTCAACCGCCCTGATCAGTCCAAGGTTGCCTTCCTGGATGAGGTCGAGGAAGTCGATACCGGACGTGTTGGCATACCGCCGCGCGTTGGCCACGACGAGTCTGAGGTTGGCAGTGAGGAACGCGTCCTTAGCTTCACGACCGAGCCGCTCCTTGCGCCGCAACTCGATCTCTTCCTTCTTGGAACCAAAGACGCTCTCTTCGAGCTTCTCTGCGGCATCCTCGCCGCTCTCGATCTTCTGAGCGAGTTCAACCTCCTGTTCCGCGGTGAGCAGGTCGTACTCGCCGATCGCGGTGAGATACTGGCTGACGAGATCGGTCGTCAGTCTGCCTCGTTCATCCGTGAGCTTGCTTCGACGATCCCTACGAACACGGTCGGGTGCCGGCTTGCCGTTGGGACGCGTCTGGTCCATCGATGCCATATGGGGGTTGTCCTCCGTCATTCAGGTTCGGTACGGTGGGGCAGCCGCACGCCCGTGCACTATGACACAGATCAAGTGTCGTGTGAACCCCTTTTCTGAACACCCACACGTGCGCAGGTGATCCCGGACGATAATGGAATCATGCCCGCCAACCTCACTCCCGACTACAAGTCGGCAGAGGCGGAATACCGGCGAAGCCGCGACCCGGACGAGCGGCTCGCCGCGCTCAAGGAGATGTTCAGGACAGTACCCAAGCACAAGGGCACGGAGCATCTCAGGGCCGACATCAAGACCCGTATCAAGGAGCTGACCGACGAGCTAGCGGGTCCGAGAAAGGGAGGCGTCAGGGGAGGTCCTCCGACCGTCATCCGACCCGACGGAGCGGCACAGGTAGCGCTCCTCGGGCCCCCGAACGCCGGGAAGTCTCTCCTGCACGAGCGGCTGACCGGTTCCCACTCCCAGTCGGGACCGTACCCCTTCACGACCCAGTACCCCCACCCGGGAATGCTCCGATTCGAGGACATCGCCTTCCAACTCGTGGACCTCCCTCCGGTCGCCGCCGACCATCCGATCCCCTGGCTGGCGAATGCACTGCAACCCGCCGACGCGTGCCTTCTCGTGGTGGACGTGTCGACAGCGGGATGCGTCGAACGGGTCGAATCTCTGCACACTGCGCTCGCGGCGCGCCGGGTCACCCTGACGGGTTCCTGGGATCGAACGAACGCAGACGACGATCCGTTTGCGATCCTCCTGCCGAGCCTGCTCGTCGCCACCAAGGCCGACCGCGCCTCGAAGTGCATGGAGTCGGCCCAGGTGCTCGAGGAACTCCTGGGACTCGACTACCCGACCCTCGCCGTGTCCGCAACCGAGGGAACCGGCCTCGATTCGATCGGACGGTGGCTTTTCGAACACCTCGACATAGTCCGTGTCTACACGAAGGTACCTGGCAAACCACCAGACATGCATCGGCCCTACACAATCAGGAAGGGAGACACCGTCGAAGATGTCGCGACGTTGGTCCACAAGGATCTCGCACGGACCTTGAAGTTCGCACGCATCTGGGGATCGGCCACGTTCGACGGTCAGCAGGTCGGACGAGAGCATCAACTCGTCGACGGTGATGTCGCGGAGTTGCATTCGTAGGTTGTCGGTCATGGGTTTTCGGTTTTCGGTAAGACAATCGCTCCAAGGTCCCGGGAAGCGGGGCACGGCGAGCGGAGCGAGCCTTCCTACCGACGACTGATAACCGAAGACCGAGAACCGAGCTAGCGTCGGTTCGTGGCCAATCGTCTCGAACTGGAAACGAGCCCGTACCTGCTCCAGCACGCAGACAACCCTGTCGACTGGCACCCGTGGGGTGAAGAGGCGTTCCGAATCGCCGCCGAGCGCGACCGTCCCGTCCTCTTGTCCGTCGGGTATTCGTCGTGTCACTGGTGTCACGTCATGGCCCACGAATCCTTCGAAGACCCCGCTACGGCAGCACTGATGAACGACCTGTTCGTCAACGTGAAAGTCGACAGGGAGGAGCGGCCCGACGTCGACGCCGCCTACATGGCCGTGCTCCAAGCGACGACCGGTCGGGGCGGATGGCCGATGACCGTGTTCCTCACACCAGACCGCAGACCGTTCTTCGCGGGCACCTACTTCCCGGCGATCGCCCACCAGGGGATGCCCTCGTTCCAGACCGTGCTCGTCGCCGTCGCCGACGCGTGGGAACATCGTCGAAACGAACTGACAACGACGGCGACTCGCCTGGCCGAAGCCGTCGGCAGAAAGATCCCCGGAGAACGCACACTCCCAGGTCTGGACTTCGTGAACGAGGCGGTACGCACGATCGCCCGCCAGTTCGATCCGATCAGCGGTGGGTTCGGATCGGCTCCGAAGTTCCCCCAGGAACCGGTACTCGAGCTGCTGCTTCGTGTCGGCAGCATCGATGCGCTCGATATGGCGAGGACGACGCTCAGCGCGATGTCGACGGGGGGAATACGGGACCACGTCGGAGGCGGGTTCGCCCGCTACTCGGTCGATCGCTCGTGGACCATCCCCCACTTCGAGAAGATGCTGTACACGAACGCGCAGCTCGCACGAATCTACCTCCGTGCAGGCCAGGCCCTTCGGGAGCCGGCGTTCACAGAGGTGGCGCTCGACACACTCGCCTACCTCCTGCACGGCCTCCGTCTCCCCACCGGCGCTTTCGCCTCGGCGGAAGACGCCGATTCGGAGGGAGCGGAGGGAACGTTCTATCTGTGGGACCTCGCCGAGATCGTGGACACGGTCGGACCCGAACTCGCCCCACTCGCACTCGCAACCTTCGGGGTGGCGGAAGGAGGCAACTTCGAAGGCCGCACCCATTTGAACGTCGCCGACGAGCACGCCGGCGATGACCTTGGGATCGACCGCCCAACGGCGCGAATCATGCTGACGGAGATCCGACGAAGGCTCCGGAATCGCCGCTCGACGCGCCCTCGTCCTGGACTCGACGACAAGGTCATCACCTCCTGGAACGGACTCGCCATCCGAGCACTCGCGGAGGCCGGCGCTGTCGTTGCCGATCCAAGGCTCACCCACGCGGCAGCAGAGGCAGCGTTGTTCATCCGAGACTCGATGGTGGTGTCCGGCAGGTTGATGAGGAGCAGGAGGCAGGGTCGCGTGAGTGGCCCGGGGTTCGCCGACGACTACGCCTCATTCGCCCTCGCCCTGTTCGCCCTCTATCAGGCAACCGGCGACGTCGACTGGTACCGAGAGGCAGTACGCCTCACCGACAGCCTCATCGAGCTGTTCGACGATCCCGATGGTGGGTTCTTCACCTCCGGGGCCGACGCCGAGGCACCGCTGGCCCGAACGAAGGATCTCACGGACTCGCCGATGCCCTCCGCGAACTCACTCGCAGCCGAGGCGCTGCTCATCGCATCGATGTTCACCGGAAGATCCGATCTCCGTTCACGATTCGAAGAGACCGTGCGAGCTGCGATGCCCATCGCACGAACGTCGCCGATGGCCGCAGGCCATCTCCTGGCGGTCCTCCACACGATCCTGAACGACCCGCGGGAGGTTGCGATCACCGGACCGGCCGCGGCCGAGCTGGTATCCATCGTGTGGGAGGAGTTTCGCCCAGGCGTCGTTGTGGCTGTCGACACAGACGGCACCGGCGGGGCGACGATACCGCTCCTCGAGGGACGCTGGTCAGATCGGACGCTCGCCTACGTCTGCAGAGGATTCGTGTGCGACCTGCCCGTTTCGAATGCCGATGACCTCAGGTCACGCCTGCAGTGACCGTGTCCTCTACCGAGAGGACATCCGCGGTGAACACCACATAGGTCACCCACAGCACATCGGCGAGGACCAGATGCGCGATCTGCAGCCATAGCGGTGTGTGTAGGAGAACGTTCGCCAGACCCGCGACGAACTGAAGAACGACCAGCCCGATGATGATCCGACCGGACGTGCGATCAGTTGCGATGCTGCCGACGATCCGGATGAGCAGCAGACCGACGGCGATCGCGATCAGCGGGTGCGCGACTCTCAGACGGGTAAGGAAGTACTCGGCAGAGTCGAGGCTCTTCGAGATGCTCGACACTATGGACTCCGACGGAAACAGTGTGTCGGCCAGGGCGGTCACACCACCAGAGGCAGCGATCAGCGCGACCCCAACGCCCCCGCCGACGAGCAGCCATCCGCGCCCACGTTGCCACTGCGCCGCCGGTCCTCCGTCGACCCAGTGGGCCGTCAGGGCCAGCGACGCGAGCAAGGCAAGGGTCGAAACGAGATGGATGGGGACGGCAACCGTGCGCGCGACCGACACGTTCTTTGCGACCCACTCGAACAAGACGAGCATGGCACCAAGCCCCGCTTCAACCAGCACGAACACACCGGCCAGTGTGGCGGTAGTTCTGACCCGATGGCCCCTGGCGAAGCTGTGGAAGACCTTCCAGATGAGCACGCCGACCAGGATCAGGGCGATCCCACTGGTGATCCGATGCGTGAACTCGATCAGGCGGGCTCCGTGGATCTCGCTAGGAATGAACTGGCCGTTGCAGGCCGGCCAGTGAGGACCGCATCCGGCGCCCGACTCCGTGGCCCGAACCACCGATCCAAAGGCGATGACCGCGACATTGAACACCACGGCTGTCCAGGCGAGCTTCGCGGTGCGTGACATCCCGGCGAGCATAGATGCTTCCTCCCCGCGGATACACTCTCGACGGTGATCTACGAAAGCGCTCTCGAGACGATCGGGAACACTCCGCTCGTTCGTCTCTCCCGCATCCACCCACCCGGCAACCTCGTCGCGAAGGTGGAATTCCTCAATCCGGGAGGGTCGGTCAAAGAACGGATCGCCGTCACGATGGTCGACAGGGCCGAGCAACTCGGACTGCTCCGGCCGGGAGGCACGATCGTTGAACCGACGAGCGGCAACACCGGGGTCGGGCTGGCAATCGTCGCCGCCGTACGCGGCTACAAGGTGATCTTCACCGTGCCGGATAAGGTCTCGAAAGAGAAGTGCGATCTTCTGCGCGCATACGGGGCCAGGGTGGTCGTCGCGCCCACAGATCGCCTTCCCAAGGACGCCGACTCGTACTACGGGGTTGCGCGCCGGATCGTCGCCGAGACCCCCGGGGCCTACAGCCCCAATCAGTACGAGAACCCCGCGAACCCGGAGGCTCACTACCTGACGACGGGTCCCGAGATCTGGGATCAGACCGACGGGAGGGTCGGAGCCGTGGTGATCGGCGTCGGTACCGGAGGAACCATCACGGGCGTCGGCCGCTACCTGAAGGAGACGAACCCGGACATTCTGATCATCGGTGCCGACATCGAGGGCTCCATCTACACAGCGCTGAGCGACGATGAGGTTCATCAGTATCTCGTCGAGGGTGTCGGGGAGGACTTCTGGCCGGAGACGCTCGATCCCAGGATCGTCGACGAATACATGATGGTGACCGACGCGGATTCGTTCACGATGGCCCGCCGGCTGGCCAAGCAGGAGGGTCTCCTGACGGGTGGCTCCGGAGGTACGGCAGTCCATGCGGCCGTCGATTTCGCCGAGCGTGAACCCGAACGTCTCACCGTCGTGCTGCTGCCCGACTCCGGTCGTGGTTATCTCTCCAAGGTGTTCAACGACGACTGGATGCTCGCCAACGGTTTCGAGGCGAACTGATGCACTTCGAGACCGACGCCATCCACGCAGGACAGGAACCCGACCCCACGACAGGGGCGGTTGTCGCCCCGATCTACGCCACCTCCACCTACGCGCAGGAGGCGCCTGGCGAGCACCGCGGCTACGAGTACTCCCGAACGGGCAACCCGACACGCCAGGCACTCGAGACGGCGCTCGCGGTCCTCGAAGGAGCCGACACGGGCGGGGCGGTCGCCACCGCTTCCGGGATGGCTGCTACAGCACTCATCGGCTACCTGCTCGCTCCCGGCGACCGGCTGCTACTCCCCGATGACGCCTACGGCGGAACGGTCCGTTTCTTCGCGAAGGTGCTCTCGGAACACGGTGTCCATTGGTCGGCGGTCGATATGACCGACATAGGTGCGATCGACCAGGCATTCGACGAACACACCCGACTCGTCTGGGTCGAGACGCCCACGAACCCGTTGCTTCGCCTCGTCGACCTCGCAGCCATCGTCGAACGGGCCCACGAGCATGGAGCATTAGTGGTCGTCGACAACACGTTCGCAACCCCGTACCTCCAGAGACCGTTCGAGTACGGCGCCGATCTCGTCGTCCACTCGACCACCAAGTACCTCGGCGGGCACTCCGATGTAGTTGGCGGCGCCGTCGTCGCCCGCGACCCGGAGATGTTCGAACGACTGAAGTTCCTCCAGAACTCCGCCGGTCCCGTTCCGGGACCGTTCGACGCCTGGCTGACACTCCGAGGGATCAAGACGCTCGCAGTGCGCATCGAGCGCCACTGCGACAACGCGGAGGCGGTGGCTTCGTTCCTCCAGGACCATCCCGAAGTGGCCGAGGTGGCCTATCCAGGCCTGATATCGCATCCCCAGCACGCGCTCGCCGCCCGACAGATGGCTCGGTTCGGAGGGATGGTCACGTTTCGGGCCGCGGGGGGTACGACAAAGGCCCACCGAGTGGCCTCGAGCACACACGTCTTCACGCTCGCGGAGAGCCTGGGCGGCGTCGAGTCGCTCATCGAAGTGCCTGCTGCCATGACCCATGTCGCCGTAGCCGGCACCTCACTCGAGGTACCTGGCGATCTGATCCGCCTCTCCGTGGGGCTAGAGCACATCGACGATCTCATCGACGATCTCGAACAGGCCCTGCGCGCCTGAGTCGCTGCGATACTGCACCACATGTACCCGACCCCGGTCATCGTGATCGCACTGGTCGTGACAGTGGCGGCGAGTGCACTTCAGGGAACCATCGGGTTCGGGTTCTCGGTCATCTCTGTACCGATCCTCACGCTGCTGTACCCGGGGCTCACGCCGATCCCTCAGCTGATGATGGTCGCTCCGTTGACCGTCTTCATGGCCATCCGGGAACGCAGTAGCCTCGATCTGAGAGGTGCGGGCTGGATCGTCGCTGGCCGGTTCCCAGGCGCGGTGATCGGCGCGATCTTGCTCGCCAACGTCTCGCGACGCGCCCTCGACGGTCTCATCGCGGGTGTCGTCCTGGCGGCGGTCATCGCTCTCGCTGTCGGCTTCAGCATCAAGCTCACGCCGCTGAACAAGTTCGTTGCCGGAGTCCTCTCGGGGATCAGTGGTACGACATCGGCGATCGGCGGTCCCCCGCTCGCCCTTCTCTACCGGAACGAGGCCGGTGCCACGCTCCGATCGAGCCTTGCGGCGATCTTCACGATCGGCGTCGCCATCAACCTCACAACCCTCGGGATTGCCGGTCAGATCCACCGGCAAGACCTCATGACGGCACTGTTACTCGTCCCCGCAGTAGCTCTCGGGCTGTTCTTCAGTCGCTACTTGACCGGTCGCGTGGAAGGTGAGTCACTCAGACGAGGCATTCTCATCGTGTCCGCATTCGCCTGCATCGGCCTCGCCGTCAAGACCGTGGTTGGGGCTTAGCATCCCGACGGTGGGCCTTGTCGAGCACCCGCCGGCGGATCTCCATGATGAGTTCCTCGTCAAGCGTCAGATCGATCTCTGCCAGATAGTCCTCTTGCATGACTGGATCCCAGTCCTCCCACGGCTTCACCAGAACGCGCCCTTCTTCCGATCCCAGCCAACCACCACCCGTAGCCGTTATACCACTCGCTGTGAGACTCCGTCAAGGGTGGAGACCGGACAACGCGTCCTTCAACGAATGGCTCGCGCCATGCATGCCCCACTCGACCAAGAGCAGCAGCACGACCAGGATCGCAAAGGTCAGGAGCGCCCGAATCCGATAGGTCGTCATCTGCCGGCGATCCTCGAGATACGACCTCTGCACCGGCGGAACCAGAAGTGGCTGCGGAGGAATAGCGGTTCGGTGTGGTTCCGCTCGAACTACTCGAGGCGTCGATCTCGGCAGAGTCGCAGAACCTCGTTGCCGATCGGGATGCTCTTCGGGTGCGATCGGCTCTTCGATCGGAAGCGCTTCAACCTCCGGGCCGCCCTCCACCGCACTGGCATCGCCCTGGGTTGGAGCCGGACCGAGCCCACCGACCCTCGAGCCCACCCCGTCCTTCTCGCCGGCGAGTGGCGGAATGCCCTCATCCGTCGGAGCGCGGTGCGCGCCGCCCACCGAGGGGGCCCAGACACCGTGCGGCACGACCTCATCTTGTTCCAGGTCCGCCGGGGCGAGATCGGAAAACGATCCTCCAAGCGGACCGGCAGGACGCGAGAGCCCGACGCTCTCGAGCAGCTCGTCCTCCGGCAGATCCAGCACCGCAGCCAGGGCCATGACAACTTCGGGATCGTTTGGTTCGCTCCGTCCCCACTCCCATCCCCTGATCGTCGAGGGAGCACGTCCGACCAGTTCCGCGATCCGCTGATGGCTCAATCCTGTGGCCACACGCCCCCGCTGCACGAGTGTCGCAAACGTCTCCATCGGTACCGCGAAGGTTACCCCGGCTCGCTGCGATCGCAGCCAACAGCTGACAGCCAACGGCTCGCGATTGCACCGCAAGGCGGCCACTCCGCCAACGGAGAATCCCCCCACAGAACGGCACCAACGCGGTGAGACCGGCGCGGGGGACTCCCGTCGGGGACTCACCAACCCGCCGCAACGGAGGCGACCGAGCGCCTGATGGGGTCCCCGGTCTTCGGGACCTCAACCCGGGATGTCGTTCAACACCGAGCCACTAACCTGCCGCACGGAGGCGACCGAGCGCCTGGTGGGCTCCCCGGTCTTCAAAACCGGTGGGGGGTCGAAAGGTCCCCGGCGGGTTCGATTCCCGTCCGCCTCCGCCAAGCTCGCTGCGCTCGTAGCTGACAGCCAACAGCCATCAGCCAGACCGCGACCAAAGTCAGTTCAAGACCGAGGGGCGTGTTTCCTCCCCCGCGTGTGAAGCGAGTGTTGGGATGCTCCTATAGATGTCAAGTGGGGGGTTGGGTGAGGTGGTGGTGGTGGCGATGTAGCGTTTGAGGCAGCGGATGGTTTCGGCTTTGGTTTTGCCGTCTTTGAGGCGTCGGGTCATGGAGTTGCGGGTGGGTTGGTGCCAGCGGAGTCTGACGATGGTGATGCGGTAGAGGGCGGCGTTGGCTTGTCGGTCGCCGCCTCTGTTGAGGCGGTGTCGTTGTTGGAGGCCTGAGGAGGCGTCGACGGGGCTGGTGCCGCAGAGCGCTGCGAATGATCGGGCGTTTGCGAGCCGGTTGGGGTTGGTGCCTGCTGTGATGAGCAGGTCGGCTGCGACGTGGGGTCCGACACCGCACATGTCTAGGAGTCCTTTGGGTGCGATAGCAGTCACGATGGAGCTGATGTGGCTGGTGAGGGTGTCGAGTTCTTCTGTGAGGTGTTGGTAGCGGCGGGCGAGTGTTTTGAGGGCCCATTTGGCTGCCTGGGTGGGATCGAGAGGGTCGCCGGGTCGGTAGTTGGCGGCGATTGTGACGGTCCGGGTGAGTGGCAGTCCTTGGTGTTGGGCGCGGATCGTGTCGTCTGCAGTGACGATGACGGCGTGGAGCTGGTTCGCGACAGCGGTACGTTGTTTCATCGCGGAACGTCGTGCGATACGCAACAGACGTAACGATTCGACCGGTCCGGTCCCGCCTCGGGGGGCACCGGTTGCTTCTCCAGACTGGACGGCCTTGGCTGCACTGATCGCGTCGGTGGTGTCTGTTTTGCCGTAGCGGCGGCGACGCTGCCGGTTCACCCGGGTCACCTCGATCACCCGGACTCGGGCTGCGGTGAGGTGTCGGGTCAGGCCGGCACCCCACGCGCCGGTCCCCTCAACACCCACCGTGTCAATCGTCCCGAACGATTTCATCCACCCGGTCAAGGTCCGATACCCAGCCGGTGTGGCCGGGAACGAACCAGTGGCGACCAGCCGACCCAACCCATCCAGAACGGCCGCAACGTGCACGTCACGATGGGTATCGACTCCGCCGGTGACAACCGGTCGTGCTTGTAAGCTTGCCATTGCTGTCCCTTTCCTTTCGAGATGACAGGGACGGCACGCACCGTCAGGAGATGGACAGTCCAGGGACGGGGCCTCTCACACAGGCTCCTATCAGGTCACATCCACCATCCGGCGAGTGCCACAACGGCGGAACCCCAAACGGTCAGCAGACAGATCCCAACAAAGGCACACAGCCCGGGAAGTGGCGAGTCACACCAACCACTCGAGGTTCCGCCACACCCATTATCCCTGGGAGGTGGACTCGGCCAAAGGCAGAGGACGGAGGAGGCCGCTCCCAGCAACCCAGCCCGCCTCCGACAATCCCCACCAGACACCATGACCGCGCCAAGGAGGGGAGACTCGGTGAACCACAGGGTGTCCCCGCAGGACCTGGTCAGGTATCTGCCGGAATTGCCGATACATAGGTGATGAGCGCCCTCCGATTCATGTCGCAAGATGTTCACCTGCTGGTATCGGTAGTGCCGGTGCCGCTGCTCGTCGCCGACTACACGCCGATCATCGATCGCTTCCAGGGGATGGCGGGCGGGGAGGTGCGTGAGCTCCTGCTCAACGATGCCGCTCTTCTCAACGAGACGCTTCGACTCCCGCTTGCTGTGGCTGCAAGCCCGGAGTGGGTGAGGCTGTACGGCTCGCCATTGTCCGCTGAGGCTCCCGATCTGACCGACCGTCATTTCTCACCAGAGGAGTATCCGGAGCTGCACCGGTCGCTGATCGATCAGTTCACCGCGCCGTTCTTCGGGACGACCACTCTCGTCAACGAGCACACGGCTCCGACGCTGTTGGGTGACGTCACCGTGCGGTCGCACTGGCGGGTCATCGTCGATGATGGCGTGCCTGCATGGGATCGTGTGGTCATAGTCGATCTCGACATCACCGACCTTCGTCGCTCCCGGGCGAAGCTCGAAGAGCACTTGGAGAGGCAACAGCGGCTCGTGAGTTCGGTGTCGCACGAGATCAGGACCCCGCTGGCGTCGATCGTTGGTTTCGCCGGCCTGCTGCACGATTCGTCCGACCTCACCAACGACGAGCGCCAAGAGCTCCTCGAGATTCTCGTTCAGCAGAGTTCGGACATCACCGATATCGTCGACGATCTCCTAGTGGAGGCCAAGAGCGACGCCGGCCAACTCGAGGTCTCGTCTGTTGGGGTTGATCTCCGCGCCCAGGCTGCACAGGCGATCGAGAGTATGGACTTCGAAATGCGCAAGCTCATCCCCGCGCCAGTGACACCCGTTCACTGCATTGGCGACCCCGCACGCGTCCGCCAGATCGCGCGCAACCTCGTCTCGAACGCGAAGAAACATGGCGGTCCAAACATTCAGGTGCGCACAGACAAGCAGCCTGGCGCCGGTCTCTTGATCGTCTCCGACGACGGTCCCGCCATCCCGGAAGAGCAGCGTGAGGGAATCTTCAGTCCCTACGTCCAGTACTCACAGGGATCGAGTGATGTCCCGTCGTTGGGGCTCGGTCTCCACATCTGCCGGACCCTCGCCTGGAAGATGAACGGCGATCTGACCTACCGGTATCTGTCTGGGCGCAGCGAGTTCGTACTACGCCTACCTCTTCGACCCGACGCTTCCGAAGAACAGCAGGCTCCCTCGGAATAGCCATGATGCTGGACAAGTACTCGGGCGCCGCGGTTGTCTGCCGCCGGCGGTTCGGGAACGCCGCCACTCTGACAAGATCCGAAGACGGTCGATGCGCCATCATCCATAAGCCCTTCGTCTCCGGCACCAACTCCACGCTGTCCTGCACGAGATCGGCGGCTACTCCGTGTCCCATTCGCTGAACGGGTGGGCGATCAGGTTGGCGTTGAAGTAGCGGGGATCGGCCGTCACTTCCTCTCCGATCCACGACGGCTTTGCATACCACTCGTCCGGGTCTGAGAGCTCCACTTCCGCAACGACCAAACCTGCGTTCTCCAGATGGAAATCGTCGATCTCCCAGATGTGACCCCGGTGTGGCACCGTGTACCGGGTCTTGAAGATGAGCGGCCGTTCACAGAGATAGTCGAGCATCGAGTCGGCATCCCGTCGAGGGATCTCGTACTCGAACTCCGACCTCTTCGCGCCGACGGTGATCCCCTTGACGGTGATGTATCCGCGCTCCCCGACGGTCCGTACCCTGACGGTTCGCTCCTTCACCGTCGACAGATAGCCCTGCCGGTAGTCGATGCCGTCGGCCATCTCCCGCCACTCCTGTGACGTCACCAGGAATTTGCGTTCGATCTCTATGCCCATCTCAAGCCTCGAATCATCGCCGGATAGCTCTCGTTCGGCCGCCTGTCGATCCCCAGATCTGCGACTACCGCCTCCACGGCGCTCGGATCCGCCGACTCGACCGCGACGCTTTCATAGATGGTGCCGTCGATCTGCACGAGCGACGTTTCGCCCCGACAGAGTCCGAACGACACCAGCGATCGGTCCTTCCGAACCTGAACCACTGCCACCCCGTCGATCCTCTGCGCTGCTGTGATGAACCCCGCCTCATCGATGGCGCCGGCGATCGGCTCTATGGGACTGGCACCCAATGGCCCTAACACGGAACTCTCTACGACACGTCCATCCAACGGAAACGCAGCCTTGAAGACCGGCTTCCATCGCTCCAGTACTCCCCTGACGACGAGCAGCTGCTTGATGTCGACAACGCCCGCCCGGACCTTGACGTTGATGTCCTCGACCCTGGACACGACGTAGGTCTCGCTGCTGTGCCGACGCTCGTACAAGGAGCCCTGCGCGAGGAGTCGCTCACGGATGGACTCGAGATCGACGTCCCAAACCCGGAACTCGTATCGCGGGACGATTTCCATCGACGCGAACGTAGCACCTACCGGACGACTACTCGTCCGAACCGGTTCAGTTGTGGAACGATATGCTCGGCATCGCCGACCATCACCGTCGTCAATCGAGAAGGTGCCAGGTATTCGGCGGCCGCGACGCGTGCCTGTGCCGGTGTCACGGACCGCAGCTCCCGCAGGTAGGTGCGCAGATACCCGAGGTCTAGTCCCCTGGCCAGGAGAGAGTCGATCAGGCTGGCGAGCCCGGCCTTCGTGTGGGCCTGGATCGAGAGCACTCCCATCGCGTAGCGCCGCGCGTTGTCTACCTCTTCATCGGACCAGGCCTCGGATCGCTCGAGTTCCGAGAGTATCTCGGCGAACGCCACCCCCGTCACCTCCGTCCGAACATCGGCGGCGATGGTCACAGTCGAAGCCGCCGCCAAGTGCTGCACCTGTGAGTGAACGCTGTAGGTGTAGCCCTTCTCCTCGCGAAGGTTGGACGCGAGGCGTGACAGGAAGTAGCCACCGAACACGAGATTGGCGAGTCCGAACGCCGTATCACGGACCGGGGCCGGTCCACCCATCCGAATACTGGTCTGCCGGGCCCCCTCCCTGTGCACTACGAGGAGCGGACGACGCCTCCATGCGTCGAGGGACGGCACCGGCTGTGGCCGTCTCCGTGCAACCCACCGCTCCTTCGCGACCGCTTCGAGCAGGCGAGTAGGCGGACTGTCCCCGACGACGGTCATGGCACCGGCGGAAGGCAGCTGCGCGTGAAGCGCGCGGAGCCCGGTCCCGGTGACGTGTCGCACGGCGTACGGAGAGGGCAGACCGAGCCCATACGGATGCCGTCCGAACAGTCGACGCCGGAAGACCTTCTCAGCGATCACGCCAGGCTGCGATAGGGCGAGCACGACCTCCTCGGCGAGTCGGGAGCGTTCGACGCGCACCGGAGCGTCGGGAAACGTGGCGGCGCGAACGACTTCCGACAGCAGCCTCAGAAACTCGGCCATCCGACGGGAAGGAACCGACCCTGTGATCACCAAAGCATCCTCGGTCGTGCCGGCCGCCAACCTCGCCCCCATCGACTGCAGGTCGATATCGAGCTGCATCTGGGATCGACGGTCGGTACCGGCAGTGATGGTTCTGGCAAGCAGATCGCGCGTCGCCTCTCCATCTGCGGTCGTGGCGATCACCGGCACGCGCAGGCGGACCTCGGTGAGTGGCGCCCCGTCCTTGCAGACGACGACGGCACGCAACCCGTTCGCCAGCATCTCGTCGATCATCCTGGGTACTCGAAACGCACGAGGGGGCGAGACCCCCGGGATCATGCGTCACCTCCGGGGAGGAGCCGCAGGTCGGATCGCCGATCCTGGCGAATCCACTCCCCCGCCGTGGCTGCGATCTCCTCTGCGTTGAGCCGCTCATAGCGCCGGGGAATCTCCTCGAGCAGTCCGAGGTCACCGTGCAACAGCACCAAACCGGCAGCCAAGAGGGCTCGGTTGAGCACGTGGTCCATCTTGCGGGTATGCGTGGCTACGGTCTTCGTCACGGAACGGTCCACCTCCTCCTGTGACAGCGTGCCTATGGCGCGTTCCACCTCTTCGTCGATCGCTCGGACGATCTGGTCACCGTCTTGCAGGCGCGGATAGTGGGTGCTGATCTGGAACCGGGTTGGATCCCGCATCTCGAACGGACCGCCCCAGCCAGGAGACTCACCGATCCAGGCATCCACCGCAGTAACGAGTCCGTCCCGCTGCACGAGTCGCCGCTCGAGTCTCGACGCTACGCCGTCGGTCAGGACGGTCCCAAAGATGTCGAGGGCGAGTACGCCGCCGAGATCACGAATCGGGTCGGGCACCCGATAGCCGAGTGCCAACGCCGGGGCCGGCGCGAATGGGTCGGTCACCTCGCCGCGTCGAACGCCATCGGCGATCGGCTCCGCGAACGACGGCCTGCGTGGCCGTCGTCCTCCGCCGATGCCCCCAAAGTGGCGCTCGGCCATGCGGAATGTCTCTTCTGGATCGACGTCGCCGCACAGCGAGAGCACGGCGTTCGCCGGTGTGTAGAAGCGTCTGAAGAACCTCTTGATGTCGGCAAGGTCTGCGGCATCGAGATCCTCGAAGCTTCCGTATCCGTCGTGCGCGTTCGGGTACGTATCGAACATGAGCTCGGGCAACTGGATCCAGGGGAACTTCCCGTAGGGACGATTGAGCACATTCAGGCGAATCTCCTCCTGGACCACCGCCCGCTGGTTGTCCAAGTTCTCCTGGTCGAGCACGAGGGAGTGCATCCGATCTGCTTCGAGGAACAGTGCCAGATCGATCGCAGTCGACGGGAGCACCTCGTAGTAGGCGGTGTAGTCCGGAGTCGTCATCCCGTTCTCGACGCCACCATTGCCGAGTACCAGCCGATCGAACTCACCCTTGGGGACGCGTTTCGAACCCTGGAACATCATGTGCTCGAACAGGTGAGCGAACCCGCTTCTCCCCTCCGGTTCCGAGCGGAACCCGACGTCGTAGAGGACCGACACGGCGACAACCGGGCTGGAGCTGTCGGGCAGGGCCACGACTCGAAGGCCGTTGGAGAGCACCTGGACAGGAGACATCGATCCAAGGATAGGACTGGAGCGCATCCTGGCAGTGTGCCACCATGGTGAAGTGACGAACGGTCCCATGATCGACAACGGTGCAGGCTTTCGTGTGCTGCCCGGTTGGCGCGTCGGGCATCTCGTAGAGGAGTCGACCACCAGATCTGGTCTGCTCGTTCCCGCGGCAACGATCGCCGAGAAGTCGACGGAGGCACTGGCATTGGTCGACGTACAGAACGGAGAACGGTTCTGGGCCGTGCCGACCGACGCCTGGCGATTCATCTGGCCGTCCACTGGACAGGTCGTGATTGCCGTCCGCGAGACGCAGATCATCGCCGAAGAGCAACACGACGACCAGCACCCCGGAGGTCGCTACCTGTGACGACCGGCCGTTCCGAACGGCGGCTTACCGCGACCGTCACCGACCTCTCGGTCGTTCGCCAGCGAGCGTTCCTCGTCGGTTCGATCCTCGGCGGCGAGCCAGAACGCTCCCTCGACGAACTCGCACGCCTCACCGATACGGCCGGCTCGGACCCTGTCGGTCGTGCCGTCCTGCGGGCACGTGCACCCAACCCCGCAACCCTCATCGGGTCCGGTCAGGCGTCCGAACTCGCGAGTGAGACGGCCAGGTTGGACGTGGACGTCGTCATCTTCGACGACGACCTCGCCCCCACCCAGCAGAGGAACCTCCAGAAGGTCTTCACCTGCGACGTCGTCGACCGTCCTGGCCTGATTCTCGACATCTTCGCACAACACGCCACGAGCCGTTCCGGCATGCTCCAGGTGGAACTCGCACTCCTCCGCTACCACCTGCCACGTCTTCGAGGGAGGGGGACTGCGCTCAGCAGGCAAGCCGGCGGGATCGGCACGCGAGGACCAGGCGAAACGAAGCTCGAGACCGACCGGCGCCGGATCGAGCGGAGAATCTTGAAGCTCACAGCGGAACTCGAGAAGCTGGAACGCACAAGAGCCACGCAACGCAAGGCTCGCGCCCGAAACGATGTTCCCTTGATCGCTCTCGTCGGCTACACCAACGCCGGCAAGTCGACGATGCTCAATGCGCTCACCGGAACCGACGTGATCGTCGAGGACCGCCTGTTCTCGACCCTCGACGCAACGGTGCGGCGGCTGGAGCTGCCAGACGGCCGTGGTGTCGTGGTCTCGGACACAGTTGGGTTCGTCCGCCGCATTCCCCACGACCTGATAGCCGCGTTTCACTCGACCCTCGAGGAAATCGCGGATGCAGCGGTGGTCGTGCACATTGCCGACGCGTCCGATCCGGATACGGAGGCCCATATCGCCGCGGTTCGGTCAGTTCTGGAAGAGCTCGGTGCAGCGACGATCCCCGAGCAACTCGTCTTCAACAAGACCGACGCGTCGGACCAGGTGCACCTTCGACGGCTCACTGAACTCCACCCTGGAGCGATCGCCGTGTCGGCACAGCGGGGTGAAGGGCTCGACGGGCTTCTCGATCGGATCCAACGGCTTCTGCCATTCGATGCGATCGAGGCAGTCGTGATGGTCCCCTACGATCGACCCGATCTCCTGTCAACCGTGTGGAACCAGACCGAGGTCCTTCGCGAGGAGCATGCCGACACCGGGACCCGGTTCACCGTGCGGTTGCCACCGTCCCTACGCTCGACCTTCTCTGTGGAGGGGACGCTGGAAGAGCCGACCAACTAGCTCGGTCTTGGCGATACGGCTCGAACCGTCGCGTGTTGGCCGGCGTGTCGTAGATGTCTTGGTTCTACGCGCGACCCGGCGCTCGAGACAACAACACCGGCACGCGTTTCACGCGTGCCGGTGCGTCACTGAAAGCTTCTGGATCAGGAAGCTGCCTTCGCGAAACCGAGCAGTGCCATTCCGGCAATCAGGATGAGAATCACAGCCAGAATGAACCCAACTACCGCCGGGATCAAGACGATCGCCGCTGCAGAGCCCGTAGACACCTCCTCGGACTCTCTCACGGCGATGACAGCGCATACCAGCGACCAGACCCACCCGACGAGACTGCCGATCCACGGGATGATGGCCAGCGCGCTCGGTGCGTAGGCGTACCCGAGTGGCCGGAACACCTCGATGAACTGCGCTTTGCCGCTGAACAGCTTGCCGATGAGCCAGAGAATCCCGGTGCCGATCGCAAGTCCGAGCGTCGGGGCCAGAATGATGGAGAGGAGCCACGAACCAAACCTGAAGTTGCCGGGACCGATGGCCAAGCCGAGCCCGCCGATGGCCGCGGCGATGGCAACCACGATCATCGCCTCCGTCGTCTTGGTCTCGTCGGCCGACACCTCCTTGTAGAGCGTCGAGTCGAGCTTGACGGCCCTGACCACCCGATCCATCAATCCGCCATTCCCACTGCCCTCAACCGTCACGAGACCCTCCGTTGTAGACGGGGAACATCATTGCACACCGAACGAGCTGGTGTCGGGAATCGTC
This sequence comes from uncultured bacterium, assembly GCA_963827865.1. Lineage (GTDB taxonomy): Bacteria > Actinomycetota > Acidimicrobiia > Spongiisociales > UBA4744 > CAYLHS01. The sequence goes on from CAWHCO010000009.1 coordinate 74,000, forward strand.
ACCGTGTGGATGCGACCAGGGCAGCTCCGACGATGCCCGCTTCGTTCTCGAGAACCGCAGGCACCACGTTGGGGACGTCGGAGAGTGCCTGGGCGAACTTGTCGAACTTCCGACTCACACCCCCTCCGACGATGACCAGATCCGGTGAGAACAGGCGGTCGATGTACTGGAGGTACAGGTCGACTCGATGACCCCACTCGTGCCAGCTCAGCTTGTCCTCTTTTCGGAGGCGAGCCGCCGCGTAGTGTTCGGCCTCACCACCTCGGAACTCCAGGTGACCGAACTCGGTATTGGGTACGAGCGCACCGTCCGTGAACAAGGCGCTGCCGATGCCGGTGCCGAACGTGAGCAGCATCACGACACCATCTCGTCCCTTGCCTGCGCCGAAACGCATCTCGGCGACACCGGCCGCGTCCGCGTCGTTGAGCAGGGTCACCGGAAGGCCCGTCGCCTTTCCGAAGATGTCGTGACCGTCGACCCCGATCCACGACTTGTCGACATTGGCCGCCGTGTACACGACGCCTCGTCGTACCACCGACGGGAAGGTACATCCGAGTGGCCCTTGCCACCCGAAGTGGTGCACGAGCTCGACGACAACGTCCGCGACTGCCTCAGGTGTTGCCGGCTCGGGAGTGAGGATCTTGAACCGGTCGGCTGCGAGCGCACCCGTCTCGACGTCCACCGGCGCCCCCTTGATACCCGAACCACCGATATCGATACCCAGGATCTCCATGACCGTGAGGATAACGAGTCAGCCGTCCATTGAGAGTTCGAGCGCGGCAGCAACACCTGGGCGAGACGGGCCGCGCATCGTCTTGTGTCGGATTGACGAATCTCGATAGCATCGGTCGTGTGTGACACGATCGTGGTCGTACGTCCGAGCGGCGTGCTCTTCGCCAAGAACTCGGACCGCGATCCCAACGAGGCGCAGATTCTCGAGTGGCAGCCGAGGCGTTCGCACCCGGTTGGAGCAACGGTTTGCTGTACACACATCGAGATCCCACAGGTTCCCGAAACGAACGCCGTCCTCCTCTCGAGGCCTTTCTGGATGTGGGGCGCCGAGATCGGCGCGAATGAGCACGATGTCGTCATCGGCAACGAGGCCGTCTTCACCGACCAGCCCTACAAGAAGACCGGCCTGACCGGTATGGACTTGATCCGTCTGGCGCTCGAACGTGCCCACTCTGCACGTACCGCGGTCGAAACCATCACCACGCTGATCGAACGGTACGGCCAAGGAGGAGGGTGCGGCTACGAGCATCCCGACTTCACCTACCACAATAGCTTCATCGTCGCCGATCCAGCCGAGGCGTACGTTCTCGAGACGGCAGGATCGCTTTGGGAGGTAGAGCAAATCACCGAGGGAGCCCGGTCGATCTCCAATGGGCTGACGATTCCGGGATTCGCGAAACACTCCGACTTCGTGAAGACCACCATCTCGGCGTGCAGGGTCCGCCAACCGCTCACACAGCGGATCGCCGCCGGGGCAACCGAAGCCGGTGACTTGATGTCACTCCTGAGAGACCACAACGGACCGGCACCGTCCTATCACCTCCTCGCTGGAGCCATGGGGGCGCCGTGCGTCCACGCTGGAGGGCTGGCAGCCGGTTCGGAAAGCGTCGCCTCATGGGTGGCCGACCTGTCGCCCGACAGCTCGATCCACTGGGTTACAGGCACATCCGCTCCATGCACGGGCATTTTTAAACCCGTCACTGTGGATCGTCCCGCCGACCTCGGACCGCCACCCACCGGCACCTTTGACCCGGAGACACTGTGGTGGTCCCACGAGCGGCTTCATCGTCGTGTCCTGAAGGATCCCGATCTCTACCGCTCTTTCGTGCCAGAGCGCGACGACGTCGAACGTCGGTGGCTGAAGGATCCGCCGCCGAGCGAAGAGGCGTTCGCCACGGCCGCCGGTCTGCTGGAGTCGTGGCTCAATCGGATTCCCGAGACACCGGATCGCCGGCCCGGGCTCGTCCGACGGTACTGGCGGGTGAGGAACCGTCAGGCCGGATTCTGATCGGCGACCCTCGTCCGTACAAAGAGCCATGGGGCGCCGAGCGTTACCCATCCGCCTACGAGTCCGTACCGAACGAGCCGTAGCAGTACGGCGGGCTCCAAGCCTGCGAACAGCGCTCGCAGTCCGACCCACAATCCGACCAGCACGACTACACCGATCACAAACCGCTCCCCCCGCCGCACCGTCGTACCCTCGGTGTCGAAACGCACCAGGCGTCGTTCCAGCACCACCCCGACCCCGACACCGAGCGTCGCGCCCACGCCGGTGACGACATCATCGGTGCGCTGGAAGAGGAGAACGGCCAGCGGCACCACTGCAACGATGATCAGCTGCCACGCGAGAACGAGACGGCGGAACCACCGCTCGACCACCGGCCAGCCGCGCATGAACAGCCACAACACCAGCAGGCCGATGACATACCCTCCAAGCACGTCGGTCGGGAAGTGCACCCCGAGGTAGACCCGGGAAACCCCCACGCCGACGGCTACCACCACTCCGAGGACCCACACCCACCGCCGTCGGGCCCAACCACCGAGGAGCCCCCATACCGCTGTGGCGTTCTGCGCGTGCGCCGAGGGGAACCCGTTGGATGGCTGCGTCTCGATCGCCTTGATACGCGAGTCGTACGTGTACGGGCGGGGCTGGTCGACAAGCACTTTGATCACCGTGTTGAGCAGTGCCGAGAACACCAGCATCGCCATCAATCGCACACCGAGCGCGCGATCCACACACCAGTACACGAACGGCAACACGAGGAGATAGAACTCCTGGCTCCCGAGAAACGTCAATGCTTTGAAGAGCCCAACGAGGGAAGGGCTCGCCTGCTGCATCCACAACACGACGTCGACACCCCATCGCAGGATGCCTTCCATGCGGCTCCCTTCTTCCGACGAACCCTACTGGCGGGGCAGGTACCATCTGAGATGAGATCAAGGAGTCTGAACTGAACCCCTACCGCCTTCCGACCACCGCGCGTCCGTCCCGCTACAACATCACCCTTCGACCGGACCTCACGGCCGCGTCCTTCTCCGGCACGGAGACCATCACCCTCACGGTGATCGAGCCGACCGACGAGTTGATACTGAACGCCATCGAGCTGGAACTCGACGCGGTGAGCCTGGGTGATCGGATCCTGTCGGTCTCGTACGAGCCTGAAACGGAACGAGTCCACCTCTCGGATGGTGCACCTATCCTCTCAGGCGAACACACCCTCACCGTGGCCTTCCGCGGCATCCTCAACGACAAGCTCCACGGGTTCTACCGCAGCACGTTCGAGGACAAGGACGGAGAAGGACACGTCATCGCCACCACCCAGTTCGAGGCGACCGACGCAAGGCGGGCGTTCCCGTGCTGGGACGAACCGGAGTACAAGGCGGTGTTCTCGATAAGCCTGGTCGTTGACGAGGACCTGCTCGCTATCTCGAACGGAAGGGAGATCGGCAGGCGTGGGCTGGGCGACGGAACGGTCGAGGTGACCTTTTCGGACACACCGAAGATGTCTACATACCTCGTGGCATTCGTCGTCGGACCATTCGTCGAGACCGGACCTGTCGAGACAGCCGGTGTCCCGCTCCGAGTAATCCACCGGGCGGGGCAAGAACGGCTGGCATCGTTCGCGCTCGAAGCGGGCGCTCACTATCTCCAATGGCTGAGCAACTACTACGACATTCCCTACCAGGGCGACAAGCTCGATCTGCTGGCGATCCCAGACTTCGCGTTCGGAGCGATGGAGAACCTCGGGGCCGTCACCTTCCGCGACAGTGCCCTCCTCGTCGATCCCGACACCGCCTCGGACGGTGAGCTCCAACGTGTTTCCGAGGTCATCGCCCATGAGCTCGCCCACATGTGGTTTGGCGACTACGTGACGATGAAGTGGTGGAACGGCATCTGGTTGAACGAAGCGTTCGCAACGTTCATGGAGATGGTCGCCCAGGACGACTGGAAGCCCGAGTGGAAGACATGGCTCGGTTTCGCGCCCGCACGCAGTGCGTCGATGGTTCTCGACGCACTCGATTCCACGCGACCCGTCGAGTTCGAAGTGATCGCACCGCACGAGGCGGACGAGATGTTCGACCTCCTCACCTACCAGAAGGGGTCCTCACTGCTTCGAATGCTCCAGAAGTTCCTCGGGGAAGAGGTGTTCCGAAAGGGCGTCAAGACCTATCTCGAGACCCACGCGTTCGCCAACACCGAGACCGGCAACCTGTGGGCTGCCCTCGAGCAGGCGTCGGGCCGGCCGGTCGGCTCGATCATGAACTCGTGGATCTTCACAGGCGGTCACCCACAGGTGAAGGTCGATGTGGTCGACAATGGCATCGCCCTCTCTCAACGCAGGTTCCAGTTCGAGCAAGACGTCAACGACGACCTGTGGGAGATCCCGCTGAAGATCGCATACCGAACCGCCGACGGGACCAAGCACATCAACGAGGTCATGTCCGGCCCCGACATCACCATCGAGATAGGAGAGAAGATCGAGTGGGTCCTCGCGAACGCCGGAGGGCACGGGTACTACCGGACGGCCTACTCGCCGGCGCTCCTGGACAGCCTCCTCGAGCACCTCGATGACCTCGGCCCGTTGGAACGCTACGGGTTGGTCGACGACGCTTGGGCGAATGTCGTTGCGGGCGACATGAGTATCGGTGACTACTTGGAGATGCTCACCCGTTTCAAGGGGGAGACCGAGCACGCGATCTGGGAGGCGATCGTCACGAGCCTCGGCAACATCTACCACACGTTCGATCAGCCGATCGACGGCTACATCCGCGATCTCGTCGGCCCGGCGATGGAGAGGCTCGGTTGGGAACCGGCCGAGGGCGAGGACGGTCTCACCAGACGTCTTCGCGGACTGCTGTTCACGGCGCTCGGTCGGTATGGACAGGATCAGACCGTACGTGATGTTGCGGCGGACCTCCTCCCCAGACTGTCCGACCACTCGATCGATCCCGAGATCGAGAGAGCGGTGATCGCCGTCACCGCGAGTGCCGGCATCGCCGACCACGACAGTTTCTTCGCGATGTACAGAGACGCCGACACGCCACAAGAGAAGATGCGCTATCTGCACGCGCTCCCTCTCTTCCCCGATCCTGTCCTCGCAGACAGGACGTTCTCGATGGCGATGGACGGGCGTATCAAGAGCCAGGACGGGCCGTTCGTCATCGGAAGGCTCATCGGGAACAAGAACGCACAGCGGGTCGTTCTCGATCGATTCATGGGTGCGTGGGACAGCATCATCTCGACGTTCCCACCGATGTTGATCCGACGCACGCTCGGGACGCTCTGGACTGCGAACAGGTACGCCTCGGAGATCCACACGTTCTTCGATGGCAAGACGGTCAAGCACGCCGACAAGGCACTCGCTCAGCAACTGGAGAATCTCGACGCCATGTCAGCGTTCCGAGCAAGGGCCGAAGCCGACCTGGCGGCGTATCTGAGCTGACGCATGGATCCTTCGCTCCCGAACCGGTTCTTCGCACTCGTCACCGTCCTCATCCTGGCTGGGGACGCGGGTCTGCTCGTCGTGCTGGCCGGACGCCGCGGAGTGCTGCGCAGGGCCGGTGAGTGGCTCGACGAGGTACTCGGCGGTGCCACCTTGTGGCTCGCGTGGGTAGTTGCGGTCGGCGCGCTCGCGGGAAGCCTGTTCTACTCGGAGATCGTCGGCTTCCGCCCCTGCCAGCTCTGCTGGTATCAGCGTCTCGCCTGGTATCCGCTGGTGCTCGTACTGCTGATTGCTGCTATCCGCCGGAGTCTCCGCATCGCGACATGGGCGCTGCCGCTCGTCGCGGTTGGATGGGGACTGTCCGTCTACCACTACACGATTCAGCTCTTCCCGGCCCTCGACGCCGGTGCCTGCACCACCGAAGTTCCGTGTACCGTTCGATGGATCTGGGAGTTCGGGTTCATCTCGATACCCTTGATGTCCTTCGCCGGACTGACACTGGTTGGGCTCCTGCTGCTATGGGCAAGAAGGAACACATGAAACGCTCCAGATTCACCGCAATCGCCATCGGGATCGCCGCTGTCGCGGTGATCGCCGTAGTCGCCGTTCTGTCCACCAAGGGCGGCGGATCGACGGCCGATGTGAGCCAGATGCAGCCGGTAACGGTCACGGGCACAGCCCTCCCCCGCTATCCCGACAGCGGAGCCGACCCGGCGATCGGACTGTCGGCGCCCGAGATCTCCGGGTTCTCATTCGACGGAACTCCAGTCTCGATCACCGCCGACGGGAAACCGAAGATCATCGCCATCCTCGCCCACTGGTGCTCGCACTGCCAAAACGACGTAGAGCTCCTGACGCCGTACATCCAGGACAACGGAATGCCGCCCCTGGTCGAGTTCTACGCGATCTCGACGCTAGCCGACGCTTCCTCTCCGAACTGGCCCCCATCGAAGTGGCTGAAAGACTGGCCGGTACCCACGATCGCCGACTCCTCCACGAGCCAGGCCGCCCAGGCACTCGGCGTGAGCGCGTTCCCGTTCTTCGTCTTCATCACCGCCGACGGCAATGTGGACTTCCGCTTTCCGGGCGAGGTCCAGCCGGATGTCCTCTACCAGGCGGCGATCACGCTGGCGAACAGCTGAAGAGGCTTGTTCATCGAACATGTTCGATGAACAAGCCGTACCTCGTATCACGTACCCGGTATCGTGCGTAGCGGTGAAGGAACGCGGCCAGGTCAAGTCGCGAGCACCATCTGTTCTTTTTCGTACCCCCTCCCATCTCGATGTCAGCCACCCCGTCACCCGGATAGCACACGACCTGCTGGGCGTCGAGGCTGCAGGTCCGCCTGAATCGACACGACGGTGCGTCATGCAGGTGACTGGATGCCGGTGAGCCGGCGCAGGAGCATGAGTCCTTCGGGTGTGCCTCGCCAGTGTCGTTCGACCGCGTCTGCGCCGGCCTGCCGTACGGCGGAGCGGAGCACGTAGGCAATCACGATGACGTCATCGGCGTAGCCGAGCACGGGGATGAAATCGGGGACAAGGTCGATCGGTAGCGCCAGGTAGACGAGGAGCGCTCCCAGTCGACGACGGATTCTGCGCGACACCGTGTCGTCTCGCGACAGATCGGCGAGCAGCCGGCCGACATCGGGCAGGAATCGGCTCGCCTCCCGCAGGCTGATGCCGCGAGGCCGCACGACCACCAGGAACACGACGAACGCGACCCAGGTGACTGCAAACGCCACGGCCACACCCACGATGACCCGAACGACTACCACGCCCCCATGCTGCCAGACAGTCGCGCCGCGTGGCATCCGATCCCGACACGTCCCACCGCAACACCGGCCACGGCCGGGCGGCATGGGTGTTCGGCCTGAACGGCCTCTCTCCTGAGGGGTTGGCCGACGGGCCGCGAACCTGGAGTCGCCTGGCTCCTCGCTGCGGTGGAAAGCAGGCCTACGGACCACACGCACGGGGAGCGACGACCTGGTTGAGAGCATGAAGAGCCAGGTAGCACTCGAAGGATTCTCTGAACCGGTTCGGGTTCATCACAGACTGCCCCGTTTGGGTCCGGCACACGTGGCCAGTACGACTCGCCCCGAGGCCTTGGGACCGCTAGACGTCGCGTACCAGGTACGAGGTACGTTCCGTCGGTTGTCAACTGACGGAACTATCTGTCATCGCCCACTCCGGGTACTCGTCGTGATCGAGAAATCGGGCGGCGTACAGCTCGGCGAGTTTCTCGTACCTTTCGCCGCCGATGCCGCCAAGCTGATAGAGGAGCGCGACGGTTGCGACGTCTGAGAGGTTGGCGAGCGCCCGCTTTGCGAACCACTGGGGCTCCTCCGCGCCCGCCAGATCGGCGAGTGTGCCCTGCATCGTCTTGAGAGCCCTTTCCGCTACTGGAGATCCAACCGACTCGAGCATCGAAGTGAACTCCTCGACGAACTGCTCGTGGGCGTGCTTTTTGACCATCGCCTCCAGCATGTCGACCGCTTGCACGTTGCTCGGTCCTTCCCAAATCGGAGTGATCAGCGCCTCCCTGTGCCAACGGGCGACGGCGTACTCCTCGAGGAAACCGAGTCCGCCGAAGATCTCCATGCCAAGGCGCGTGATCTCCGCTGCATGGTCGGCGGTCCGGTTCTTGGCGAGATGCGACAGGAAACGCGCGTAGTGATACCGAGGGGTATAGGGAGGACGATCATGCCAGGCACGGTCGAAAGCTTCGACTGCGTGAAACGCGATCGCGAGACCACCGGCCTGCCTGACCGCCAGATCGACCATGTCGCGACGAATCAGCGGCAGCTCCCCCAGGGGACGTCCGAACGCCGTACGTCGCTGCACCCTCGTGAGCGTCTCCAAGTGTGCCTTCTTGGCGATTCCCATCGCGGCGACCGCGTTGGCGAGCCTCGAGACCGTCAGGTTCTCCAACGTGTAGTAGATGCCCTCTTCGGGGGTGCCGATCAGAAACGCCTCCGAACCCTCCAACTCCACCTCCCCCGACGGCACCGCCCTCGTCGCCGACTTCTTCTTGAGGCGCCTGACCCTGAAGTTGAGCGACCCGTCCTCTCGAAGCCGCGGCACCATGAACAGAGCGAGACCCTTCGGCCCCGCGGGCGCTCCTTCGGGCCTGGCTGTTGCGATCGCCACGTCGGCCAACCCGGCACCACTGGCGAAGTACTTGTCGCCCGCCGACAGCACCCACCGATCACCGTCGCGCCGGGCGACCGTCCGGTTCGCCCCAAGATCGCTCCCGCCCTGGATCTCGGTCATCCACGTCGCTCCCCACGCTTCACCCGACAGGAGCCGTTCCTTCCACATGTCCAGTTCCGGCGCGTACTTGTGGAGCGCGTAGGCGGTCTGGTGTGTGATCGTGATGATGCAGTAGAGGCCGGGGTCGCCGAGCAGATAGCCGATCGCATAGTGGTGGTGCCAGCTCCCACCGTCGTAGGCGGGTCGCATCATCGGGGCGAGCTTGGCCAGCAGCTCTCTCTGGGAGGGAGCGATCCGTGCCCGGTCCACGCGGTTGCCGTCGAGGTCGTGCATCACCAGCACGGGATCGGCACCCTGATCGACGTGATAGCCGACTTCGAGGGCCTCTCTGCCCATCAGGTCGCCCCATCTGGCCATCTCGTCGCGGTGGGAGTCGTAGTCGCTCCAGTATCTCGCCAACACCACCTGGAGATCGGCGTCAGCGGTGAAGTGGTTCTGGCCGTACGCGTAGGACTGGAATTCCACTGGTCTTCCTCCTCTCGGCTTCAGCATACGCCGGCGGGCCCAGCCCGCCGTTCTCGGTTGTCAGTTGTCGTTCTTCGGTAGGACAGTCGCCCCGAGGTCCCCCCGGGAGACCAGGCCGCGTTCCTACTGATGACTGACGACTGATGACTGACGACTGAAGACGGTGAGCGGAGCGAGCCAACTACCGTGCCCCCATGACCCGCATCGCAGTCCAGCTCCAACCACAACATGCCGACTACACCGAGATTCGAAGAGCAGTCGCCGCCTGTGAGGAACTCGGCGTCGACATCGTCTACAACTGGGACCACTTCTTCCCCCTCTCCCGGGAGCCGGAGGGCAAGCACTTCGAGGCGTGGACGATGCTCGCGTCGTGGGCGGAGATCACCGAGCGTGTCGAAATCGGGTCGCTGGTGACCTGCAACTCATACCGTAACCCACAGCTCCTCGCCGACATGGCACGCACCGTCGACCACATCTCGGACGGTCGTCTGATCCTCGGCATCGGATCGGGCTGGTTCGAAAAGGACTACGACGAGTACGGCTACGAGTTCGGTACCGCCCCCGGTCGGCTCCGAAACCTCGATCGGGACCTGCCGATCATCAAGAGCAGACTCAGCCGCCTGAACCCGGCTCCGCTGCGGCCGATTCCCATCCTGGTCGGGGGAGGCGGCGAGAAGGTCACGTTGCGTGTCACCGCTCAACACGCTCACATCTGGCACACCTTCGCGAGCCCCGCGCGGATGAATGTGTGGGCCCACAAGAACAACGTGCTGAACGACTGGTGCGCAAAGGTGGGACGTGACCCATCGGAGATCGAACGGTCCGTCGGAGTGAACGCGCAACGAATCGATTTCGCAGACCAGTTGGCTGCAGCGGGTGCCGGCCAGATCACCCTCGGATTCTCCGGGCCCGACTATGACCTGGGCATCGTCCGAGACTGGATTGCCTGGCGAGACAGTCGATGACCGGCGCCGTGGCCCTCGTCGTTGGCGGTCTCGTTCTTCTGACCCTCGCCGCTGACCGTCTCGTGCTGTCAGCAGCTCGGCTTTCGCGCCTTTGGGGTATGTCCGCCGTACTGATCGGAGCACTCGTCATCGGCATGGGAACCTCACTCCCCGAGTTCCTCGTGAGCACCCTCGCCGCTGCCAGAGGAGAGATGGATCTCGCTATAGGCAACATTGTCGGATCCAACGTCGCCAACCTGAGCCTGGTCCTCGGAGCATCGGTGATCATCCTTCCCGTGGCCGGTCATCTGCACACGATCAGACGCGAAGGCATCTTGATGCTGGCTGCCGTCTCCGCATTCGGGATCGCCGCATGGGGAGGGGCCATCACGAGGCTCGAAGCGTGGATGCTGCTAGTCGGCGTGGCACTCTCTGCATGGCTGCTCGTCAGATGGTCGCATCAGGACCTCGCGGAAGGCATCGTCACGATCGAGGTCGACGACCTCGCCCCGCCAGGACGACGCGCCTCCATCGAGGTAGTGATTGGCGTTCTCGCACTGGGCGCGACCGTCGTCGGTGCCGACCTGCTGCTTCTCGGCGCCAGAATCGTCGCGTCGGAGCTGGGGCTCAGCCAAGGCTTCATCGGCCTGTCGTTGGTCGCGGTCGGCACGAGCCTCCCCGAGTTGGCGACCGGGATCGCAGCGGCACGTCGCCGTGAGAACGCTCTCGTCATCGGCAACGTCCTCGGATCGAACCTGTTCAACTCGCTCGGGGTAGCCGGAGCTGCGGCACTTGCCGGAGGAAAGTTCACCACCGACTTTCGGGCCCCGATCGTGTTCATGATCGCCATCTCGACCCTCGCCGGGATCCTGACGGCGACGGGCAACCGTCTGGTTCGTTGGGAGGGCGCCATCCTCGTTGCAGCGTTTGCAGGGTTCCTGACCCTCGGGATCCGATAGGTCCTACCGGGGGTACCATTCCCGCTCGTGGCCGCGGCGATCGAGATCGAAAACCTGACCAAACGTTACGACCGTCACGCAGCGGTCGACGGCCTCAGTCTGACCGTCGCCGCCGGTGAGTCGTATGCACTGCTCGGACCGAACGGCGCCGGCAAAACGACCACCGTCGAGATCTTGGAAGGGTTGCGAAACCGAACGGACGGTTCCGTTCGTGTTCTGGGTTTCGATCCCGAGAAGGACCACCGCGCGATGCACCGCCACGTCGGGGTCATGCTGCAAGAGGGCGGCATCTCCCCTGCAACTCGACCACTCGAGGCGCTTCGGCTGTTCGCATCGTTCCACGACGATCCCAGGGACCTCGACGAGCTCGTCGGCCTCACCGGTCTCTCCGACGTCCTCGCGACCCCGTACAGACGCCTCTCAGGCGGCGAGAAGCAGCGACTCTCGCTCGCACTTGCCCTCGTCGGCAACCCTCGGGTGCTCTTTTTGGACGAGCCCACCGCGGGTATGGACCCCGTCGCCCGGCGGGCGACATGGGCAATCGTCGAGGGACTCCACGACGAAGGTGTGACGACGCTGCTCACCACTCACTACATGGACGAGGCCGAACGTCTCTCCGACCGTATCGGGATCATCAACCACGGAAGGCTCGTCGCCGAGGGGACGCCGTCCGAGCTGATCCAACGCTCAGGAACGGTCAACCTCCTCGCGCAGCCGGGACTCCCGACAGAGACGTTCCCGCTGCCGACACGGGAGATCGCGCCGGGTCAGTACGTGGTGGACGTCGAGGACATAACGCCCGGGGACCTCGCAACCCTCGCCGGCTTCTTCGCCGAGAAGAACATCCTTCTCCGGGAGCTACGAGTCGGTGCGACCGGGCTCGAGGACGTATTCCTCGAACTGACGGCGGAGGACTGATGCGAGCGATTGTCGCCCAGACTCGCTTCGAGCTCACCAACGCCGCACGGCGCGGCGAGGCTTTCCTGCTGCTCGTCCTCATCCCGCTCGGCATCCTTCTCTTCTTCGGCTTCACGGGACTGTTCGGCCTCGCGGTCGACGAGTTGCTCCCCGGCCTCCTTGCGCTTTCGATCCTGTCGGCATCACTGACGAGCCTCGCCATCTCGACGGGATTCGAACGCAAGTACCACGTGCTCAAGCGGCTCGGGGCGACACCATTGCCCAGGTTCGGCCTGATCCTCGCCAAGTCGCTGTCGGTGCTGATCACCGAGATCGTTCAGGTGGCGATCCTCGTCGGGGTGGCGTTCACCCTGTTCGGGTGGCGCGCAGATGTGAATGCGGGGCTGTTCATCGCCGCCCTGCTGCTAGGAACCGCAGCCTTGTCCGGAATCGGCCTGCTGATCGCAGGGACACTCCGAGCAGAAGCGACGCTGGCGGTCGCCAATGGCCTCTACCTCGTGCTGCTCATGCTGGGTGGCATCGTGGTCCCCGTGTCGGTCCTTCCACCGTTCCTCAACGAGGCGGCGAGGATCCTCCCCGCCGCCCCCCTCACCGCGCTGTTCGGAGCTGCCGTCCATGAGGTGACTTTCACCGCGACCGACCTCGCCGCGCTGGTGTTCTGGGCGGTCGTTGGACCTGCACTCGCCACCTGGTTCTTTACCTGGGAAGAGAGCTGACAGCAGACAGCTGACAGCAGACAGCCTCCAAGCCGTCAAGAGAGGCTCGCGTTGAGTGACGCGTCAGCTTCATGCTCGACGCCCAGGAGTGCGGTGCCCACCAGAGGCCGTCCAACCGTCTGGCTGTTGGCTGTTAGCTGTTGGCTGTTAGCTGTTGGCTGTTGGCTCTACCTGAGGAACACGTCCGCGACCATGGCTCCCGACAGAATCGTCAGGTAGATCGTTGAGTAGATGAAGAGGCCCATAGCACGGTCGGGACTGCTGAACAGCCTGATGGCCTCGAGTACGAACATCACACCGAGCACGACTGCCGTGACCCCGTAGAGCATGCCCATCGACGCGACTGGCCACAAGGCGACCGTCGCCGCGAGGGTCAGGACCGCATACACGATGATCTGCACCGAGGTCCTCCGATCCCCGATGAGCACCGGCAGCATCGGGATCCCCGCTGCTTCGTAGTCATCCTTGTACCGCATGGCCAGTGCCCAGAAGTGGGCGGGCGTCCAGAGGAACACGATCAGAAACAGCAACCAGGGGACCCACGTGAGGCCGCCAGTGACCGCGGCCCAGCCGACGAGCGCCGGAGCGCCACCGGCCGCTCCTCCGATCACGATGTTCTGCGAGGTGTTCCGCTTGAGCAGCATCGTGTAGATGAGCACATAGAACAGTAACGCTGCCGTCGACAGCAGAGCAGCCGGAAGGTTCACGAACACCCACAAGAAGGCAAACCCTGCGGTTCCGAGCGTCGCTCCGAACCAGAATGCCGCTCGCGGGGTGATCACCTCCCTTGGGAGTGGACGACGGTGCGTCCTCCTCATCACGACGTCGATGTCCCGATCCACCACGTTGTTGATGGCATTGGCGCCGCCGGCCGACAGAGTCCCCCCGATGAGGGTCGCCACGACGAGCCATGTGCCGGGCCACCCGTGCGCGGCGATCACCATGGCCGGAACCGTTGTGATCAGCAGCAGCTCGATGATCCGAGGTTTCGTGAGCGCGACGTACGCCTTCAGCCGGCCGGACGTGGCCAGCGGGTCGACGATCCGAACCTCAGGTGCGCTCACTCGGCGGCAGCATAGGCCACCTGGGGACCGAACGCTCCGCCGGAAGCCGACGTCCGGACCACACAAATCCTACGGAATGGTTGGCGTAGCTTTTCACAAACCCTTAGTCTCCAACCGCCGCCCGTTGGAGGGAACGTGAACCGCCCGATCAGGAGAGCGTTGCTCGCTGCGCTTTTCGCGCTCTTGCTCGCCGCGTGCGGACAGGTGACCCCGATGGACTCGTTCGCTCCGGCCGGTCCCGAGGCACACCGCATCCTGAATCTCTCCACACCTGTGTTCATCATCGCGGGGGTGATCTTCCTCCTCGTCGAGGCCGCGATCGTGTTCGCCGTATGGAAGTTCCGCGATCGTGGCGACGATCTCGAACCCACACAGATCCATGGAAACACGAGATTGGAGCTGCTCTGGACCATCATCCCCGCGCTGATCCTGGCCGGTGTCGCGATTCCCACGGTCAAGGCGGTCATCGACCTCACGACGAGGCCGGGCGACGGGATGGAGGTCAAGGTGACCGGCCATCAGTGGTGGTTCGAATTCCAGTACCCCAACCACGACATCACAACCGCCAACGTCCTCGTGATCCCCGTCGGCACCCCCGTGGATCTCGAAATGACCTCGGCCGACGTCGTTCACTCCTTCTGGGTTCCTCGCCTTGCGGGGAAACGTGACGTCATCCCCGGTCAGACCACCTATCTCAAGCTTCAGGCCGACGAGATCGGCGAGTATTGGGGGCAGTGTGCCGAGTTCTGCGGACTAGGACACGCCAACATGCGCATCAGGGTCCAAGTCGTCTCACAAGAGGACTTCGATGCATGGGTCGCCGACCAGCGCCAGCCCGCCGTGGAACCGGCGAACGGAACCCCCGCGGCAGCAGGCAAGGACCTCTTCCTGAACAAGGGCTGCACGTCCTGTCACGTCATCGACGGTGTCTCCGACACAGCGCAGGCGGCCGCACCGAACCTGACGCACATCGCGAGCCGCGACGTGATCGCCGGTGCATCGCTCAACTTCACCGAGGACGACCTCAAAGCGTGGCTCGCCAATCCGCCTGCAATGAAGCCCGGTTCCTACATGCCGAACCTGCACCTGAGCTCCGATGACATCGACAGCCTGATCGCCTACCTGGAGGCGTTGAAGTGACACCAATCGCAACGGGCGGCGTGTTGCGGCGCAGAATCCCGGCGACGGGATTCTGGAGCTGGGTCACCACCGTCGACCACAAACGGATCGCCAAGCTCTACGGGTACACAGGCTTCATCTTCTTCATCGTCGGCGGTCTCGAGGCTCTGCTGATTCGTCTCCAACTCGCACGCCCGGAGAACGCGTTCATCACCCCTGCCGAGTACAACTCGTTGTTCACGATGCACGGGACGACCATGATCTTCTTGGTCGTGATGCCACTCGCGGCGGCATTCATGAACTACCTCCTGCCGCTGATGCTCGGAGCGCGTGACGTCGCGTTCCCCCGGCTCAACGCGCTCGGCTACTGGTTCTTCCTTGGAGGCGGCATCGTCCTGTACTCGTCGTACATCTTGGCGACAGCGGGTGCACCGGCGGGAGGGTTCCTGCCCGAGACCATTTCGAGGCTCGGCAGCGCCGCAAACGGTGGTTGGTTCATGTATCCGCCGAACAGTGGAGCTCAGTTCTCACCTGGGTCAGTCATCGACTTCTGGCTGGTCGGCATCGCGCTCGCAGGTGTCGGCTCGCTCGTGTCATCCGTGAATCTGCTCACCACCATCTTCAATCTCAGGGCGCCGGGCATGTCGCTGATGAAGATGCCGGTCTTCGCGTGGATGTCGATGGTCGTCAACTTCCTGTTGCTGTTCTCGATCCCGATCATCACGGTCGCGATCTTCATGCTGATCTTCGACCGCCAATTCGGAACGGCGTTCTTCGAAGCGTCAGGGGGAGGCGACCCTGTGCTGTACCAGCACTTGTTCTGGCTGTTCGGTCACCCGGAGGTGTACATCCTCATCCTGCCTGCGATGGGGATCGTGTCCGAGGTCCTGCCCGTGTTCAGCCGCAAACCCCTGTTCGGCTACGCCGCGGTCGTCTTTGCCGGGATCGCCATCGGGTTCCTTGGCTTCGGCGTGTGGGCACACCACATGTTTGCATCCGGAATCGGACCGATCACTCAAGCCGCGTTCGGTTTGTCGACGATGACGATCGCCATCCCCACCGGCGTCAAGGTGTTCAACTGGATCGCGACCATGTGGGGAGGCAAGCTTCGGTTCACGGCTCCGATGTTGTTCGCCATCGGGTTCGTCGCCATGTTCACGATCGGTGGGTTATCGGGCGTCACCCACTCGATCGTGCCGGCCGACTGGCAGCAGACCGACACCTACTACGTCGTGGCCCACTTCCACTACGTGCTGTTCGGTGGGTCCATGTTCGGTATCTTCGCCGGCCTCTACTACTGGTTCCCGAAACTCACCGGACGGATGTACAGGGAACGGCTCGCCAAGTACCACTTCTGGCTCATGTTCATCGGTTTCAACATGACGTTCGGCCCGATGCACTATCTCGGGCTGATGGGCATGGCACGACGCACGTACACCTACCCGGCCGGGATCGGACTCGAATTCTGGAACATGATCTCAACGATCGGCGCGTTCCTGATCGCCAGTTCCGTGCTGCTGTTCATGGCGAACTGGATCAACTCCCGGCGACGTGGCGCACCCGCCCCCATCGACCCGTGGGACGCGCGAACCCTCGAGTGGTCGATTCCGTCACCTCCACCCGAGTACAACTTCGGCGAGGTTCCCACGGTCCGTTCGCTCGACGACTTCTGGCACCAGAAGTACGACGAGGACGACCTCGGCAGAGTGACCCGCCGCCCGGACGCAGATGCCCACATCGCAGAACTGACCGAGAAGCATCTGCACCCCGAGCACCGGCCGCACCTTCCGTCGCCGTCGGCGTTCCCGCCACTTGCCGGCCTGTCGGCGCTCGGATTCGCATTCGGGCTCCTCTATCACGCCACACCCGTCGGTCTGGGCCTGATCGCGCTCGGCGTCGTCGGTTTGTTCGCATCGTTCCTGTCCTGGGCACGGGAACCGCTCGAGGAGAACGCGTGACATGACGGCGCATACCGAGACCAGCACCGGAATCGACACCCGCAAGTTGGGTATGTGGGCGTTCCTATCTTCCGAGGCGCTGTTCTTCGGTGCCCTCATCACCAACTACCTCCTCTTCAAAGGCCGGGATCTCCAGGGCATCCATCCGAGGGAGCTGCTCAACATCCCCTTCACGTCGGTCTCCTCGTTCGTCCTTCTCATGAGTTCGCTCACGATGGTGCTCGCCCACGCCGCACTCACCCGCGACAACCAGCGGGCTGCCCGAGGGTGGCTGCTGGCGACGGCCGCCCTGGGCGCCACGTTCGTTGGCGGGCAGGTGTACGAATTCTCCAACTTCTACAAAGAGGGCATGACGCTTTCGACCAACCCGGCATCGTCGTCGTTCTTCGTACTCACCGGCTTCCACGGCGCCCACGTCACCATCGGTGTCCTTCTCCTACTGTCGCTGGTCGGCTTGTCGTTCCGTCGCGGTGGACTGACTTTCGAACACGGGCTCAACCTGGAGCTGGTCGGTCTCTACTGGCACTTCGTCGATATCGTCTGGATCGTGATCTTCACGGTCGTGTATCTCATCAGGTAGGAGGGACCCATGGACAGCGCCAAACCCGCCCACCCGTCACCCCGGCAGTACGTCACAATCGCCGGGATCCTGGTGGTGCTGACGGCGCTCGAGGTCTCGCTCTTCTACCTGAATATCGGTGGCATCAACACGCCCGCGCTGATCGTGCTCATGCTGCTGAAGTTCACGCTGGTCGTCGCCTTCTATATGCACCTCCGCTACGAGTCCGGTTTTCTTCGCCGCCTGTTCGCCGCCGGGCTCGCGGTCGCCAGTGTGCTCTACTTCATCGTCCTCGCTACGTTCTACTCACGGGGGTGAGGCTCACCTCGTGAGCCGGTTCTCGGTTCTCGGTTCTCGGTAGGACACTCACCGACAACCGATCACCAAGAACCTGAGGTGTGCGGCGCACGCCTCAGGTTCGCCGCTGTAGGGTTCCCGCATGCGTAGGTTCTTCAAGACCGTTCTCGTTCTCGTCGTTCTCATCGTCGTCATCGTCGCCACGGGCGGGTTCTTCATCGTCCGATCGTCGTTCCCGCAAACCGACGGGGAGCTGACCGTTACCGGCCTGAAGGAACCGGTCGATGTCTACAGGGATACCAACGGCATTCCGCATATCTACGCGCAGAACAGCCACGACCTGTTCTTCGCCCAGGGCTACGTCCAGGCGCAGGATCGCTTCTGGCAGATGGACTTCGAGCGGCACCTCGGTGAAGGACGCCTCTCCGAGCTGTTCGGTGAGTCGCAAGTCGACACGGACGTGTTCCTTCGTACGTTGGGATGGCAAGGCGTTGCCGAGCAGGAGTGGGCGTCCACTTCACCGGAAGCTTCACTGGCCCTCCAGTCATTCACCGACGGCGTCAACACCTACCTGGCCGATCATCACGGCTCGTCACTGGGTCTCGAGTACGCGGTGCTCAAGCTGAACAACCGTGGCTACCAGCCGGCCTCGTGGTCCCCCATCGACAGCCTCGTGTGGGCGAAGGTGATGGCGTGGGATCTACGCTCCAACATGGATGAGGAAATCTGGCGAGCCAAGGCCCTCAAGATCGTGGGTGAGCGAGCGGACGATCTGCTCCCGCCCTACCCTGCCGACCGCCCCGTGATCGTCCCTGATTGGAATGGGGCGGTATCGACTGCCACCGCCCAATCGATCGATGTCGGTGACCTCCTGACCAGGATCTCCGACAAGGTGGCCCTGGTCGATGGCCTGACCGGACCGGCCGGCGTCGACATCGGCTCGAACAACTGGGTGCTCTCGGGAGCATTGACCACGACGGGCCAACCGATTCTCGCCAACGACCCTCACCTCGGCATCCAAATGCCTTCCATCTGGTATGAGACGGGTTTGCACTGTGTAACGGTCTCGAACGACTGCCCGTATGAGGTTGCCGGATTCTCACTCCTCGGTGCGCCGGGTGTCATCATCGGACACAACGCGCACATCGCGTGGGGCGTCACCAACCTGCCGGCAGACGTCCAGGACCTGTACATCGAACGTATCAACCCCGACGATCCAAGCCAGTACGAGGTCGATGGCGAGTGGGTCAAAGCCGACACGAGAGTCGAGACGATCGACGTGGCCGGTGGGGATCCCGTACCGATCAACGTGCGCGTGACCCGTCACGGACCAATCATCTCCGACGTCTACGGCGACCTCGAGAGCTTCGACCTGGACACCAACCTGCCGATGCCCGAGCCATACGCGATCGCTCTCCGGTGGACAGCCCTCGAACCGTCACAAACG
This sequence comes from uncultured bacterium, assembly GCA_963827865.1. Lineage (GTDB taxonomy): Bacteria > Actinomycetota > Acidimicrobiia > Spongiisociales > UBA4744 > CAYLHS01. The sequence continues at coordinate 93,174 of CAWHCO010000009.1, forward strand.
CTCGAAGCGGTCGTTGCCATCAACCGGGCACAGAACTGGGACGAGTTCCAGCAGGCACTCGGCATGTGGGACGTCCCCTCGCAGAACTTCATCTACGCCGACATCGACGGGCATATCGGCTACCACACACCTGGCAAGGTTCCGATCCGCAGCGGTTGGGACGGGAGCATCCCGGTCCCTGGCTGGTCGGGCGAGTACGAGTGGACAGGCTATGTGCCCTTCGACGATCTCCCCTCGAGTTTCGATCCACCCGAAGGGTTCATCGTTTCGGCGAACAACGCGGTGATCCGACCCGATCAGCAACCGTTCATCGCGAAGGAGTGGGCCTACGGTACGCGAGCACAGCGCATCATCGACATGATCACCGGCGCAGCCGGACCGATCAGCCCCGACGACGTCCGGGCCATGCAGTTCGACTCCGCGAGCATCCACGCCGACATCCTCATCCCCTGGCTGCTCGGAGTGAAGTCGGACCAGCCGGAGGTGACCCAGGCACAGCAGATGCTGGCGGACTGGAAGGGCGACGACGGCCAGTATCGGTTCGACGCCAACAGCCAGGGCGCCGCGCTGTTCGGAGCCGAGTGGGCCAACCTCATCAAGGCGATCTACTTCGACGACCTCCCCGAGGGACTCCGGCCTTCGGGACGCGACTCGGTGCTCGAAGCAATCAGGCTACTGCTCGACGATCCAACGAATGTCTGGTGGGATGACCAGAACACTCCGGAGGTCGAGACACGAGACGACACTCTCGAACGCTCCCTGGCCAACGCGTGGAACGAGGCATCCGACCTGCTCGGTGACCCGTCGGGATGGCAGTGGGGCGCCCTCCACACGGCGACGTTCCGCAACCAGACGTTCGGGGAGTCCGGCATCAAGCCGATCGAGATGCTCTTCAACCGCGGCCCGTTCAGAGCGCCGGGCGGAACGGACATGGTCAACGCGACGAGCTGGGTCGTCGAGGACGGGTACGAAGTCGTCGCACTTCCGTCGATGCGGATGGTCATCGACTTCTCCGACCTCGACAAGAGCACAGCCATCCACACGACGGGACAGTCCGGTCACCCGTACAACAGCCACTACGACGACATGATCATTCGGTGGTTGACCGGCGGGACGGCGCCGCTGTACTGGGACCAAGGCAGCGTCATCGCAGCCTCGAAGGACCACCTGATTCTGAATCCTTGAGGCTTTGCCTCAAGGATTCAGTCTTCAGTCCTCAGTCTTCAGTCGTCGGTAAGAACGCAGCCGAAAGCAGGCGACACCGTAGGGCGACGATCTCACCGAAAACCGACAACTGACAACCGAGAACGCGAGCAGAGCTCGCATACAGCCTGGCCTGCGGCCGCAGGCCAGGCTGTATGATTCGCCCATCGAGCGAAAGGCGTCCTCATGAAGAAGCTGCTGCTCATTCTCCTGGTGGTCGGCGTGGGAATCTGGCTGGCGAAGCAGGCGGGCTTGATCACATGCAAGGCCTCCCAATGAGCGACCCCTATCTCCTTTCGGAGATACACGATGACTTCAGGGCGATGGTCCGCCAGTTCTCCGAAGACAAGATCGCACCGCGCATCGAGGAAATCGATGCGACCGACGAGTACCCGGAAGACCTCCACAAGGAGATGGTCAAGGCCGATCTGTTGTCGGTCATGTTCCCCGAGGCGGTCGGTGGTGCCGGAGCCGACGCCATCACACAGGCAATTCTCGTCGAAGAGATGGCACGCGTCGGTGCATCGGCCGTGATGATCCCACTCCTCAACAAACTCGGAATGATCCCGGTGCTGCTGCGTGGCACCTCCGAGCAACAGCTCGAGTGGATCCCACGGATCGTCGCCGGAGAAGAGCAGGCGGCGTACGGTCTCACAGAATCCGGTGCAGGGTCAGATGTCGCCGCAATGCACACCAAGGCGGTTCGGGACGGCGACGACTGGGTGATCAACGGAGGGAAACGCTTCATCTCCAACGCCGGCGTAGCCACGGTCTACACGATCTTCGCCAAGACGAATCCCGAGGCAGGCCACAAGGGCATCTCGTGCTTCATCGTCCCCGCCTCGACCCCTGGGTTCGAGGTGTCCCGGTACGAGCACAAGATGGGCATCCACGGGTCCCCGACCGGCGAGCTCACGCTCGACGACGTCAGAGTCCCGACGAGCGCGATGGTCGGCGAGGAAGATGAAGGCTTCAGGATCGCGATGATGACGCTGGACCGCTCCAGGCCGGGAATCGCCGCCCAGGCGCTCGGCATCGCCCAGGGTGCATTCGAGCTTGCCCGCGACTACGCAAAGGAGCGCAAGCAGTTCGGCAAAAGGATCATCGACCATCAGGCTATCGGCTTCATGCTCGCCGACATGGACATGAAGACGAGAGCCGCCCGCCATCTCGTGTACGAAGCACACGCGATGATCGATCGTGCCGACCCGCAGCTGACGTACGTGGCAGCGGCAGCGAAAACATTCGCGTCGGATGTGGCGATGGAGATCACGACCAATGCCGTCCAAGTGCTCGGTGGGTATGGGTACGTCAGGGACTATCCGGCCGAGCGGATGATGCGTGATGCGAAGATCACCCAGATCTACGAGGGAACCAACCAGATCCAGCGGGTGGTGATGGCGAAGCTCTTGGGTCGGTGAAGGAATCTTCGAATAGACCCAGGGGTTGCAGCGGACATGGATGAACTCGAGACGTTTCGCGCTCAGAAGGATGACTTCTATCGCCGGCATCCCCAGTCACCGCTCCCACCACACATCAGGGCAAGGTTCGAAGGACTCGTCTACTTCGACCGGAACCCGGAACTCGTGTTCGAGGTCGAGGTCATACCCGCAGACGGCGCATCCGTTCCCATCGCGACGTCGGATGGGCTTCAGCGGATCTACCACAGAGCGGGCACCGTCACGATCGACGTGGACGGCGAGGAGGCGACCCTCACGTTGCTCGCCATCCCGGCCCACAACGGGTACTTCCTGCCGTTCCGGGATGCCACGTCGGGGCATGAGACCTACGGAGCGGGAAGGTACCTAGACCTGGAACCAGACGACGACGGCATGCTGACGATCGACTTCAACTACGCGTACAACCCCTACTGCGCCTACTCGGACAACTACTCATGCGCCCTGCCTCCGGTCGAGAACTGGCTGCACGTGCCGATCAGAGCGGGTGAGATGGCCTTCGGCGACCATTGATAGCCGACACGACCACTTCAGGGTGGGTCATCGGCAGCTCGTGTCTGGCACCCTCAGCTTCGATGACGTCTGCCTCTGCGAGGGCCGCCAGCGTTCGCTGCCAGTCGGGCAGCACGAGCTGATCGCGAAGCGGGATCACCACCGTCGACGGAATCTCGAGCCGACCCACCCACGGGCTGCTGTCGAATCGGAGCATCGCGAACAGGGACCGGTAGAGCAGCTCAGGGTCACGGTTCATGCGGGTCTCCCACAGCCAGCGCGCACCGCTCTCATCAACCGCACCAACGGCGAGGAGGTAGCGGTACCACACCCACGAGATCTCGATCCTGCTGATCCGCTCGATACCACGACCGAGAATCCCGACGACGATCCGAACCCGGCGCCAGGCCGGCGGATGAAACGCAAGAGTTGCGACCAACACCAGCCGCTCGACGAGCAACGGGTGCCGGTGTGCGAGCTCCTGAGCGACCGCACCCCCCATCGAGTAGCCGACAATCGTGGCACGGTCGACGCCCACTGCCTGGAGTGCTCCGGCGACCTCATCCGCCATGTCGGCGATCTCGAAAACGTCACGACCGCGGTCCGTCTTGCCCGACCCATGGAGATCGACGGACACGATGCGGAAACGATCCTCCAGCAGTGGAATGACCCGGTACCAGGCGAGCGCCGAGTCGAGCCCGAGCCCGTGGAGCAGGACCACCACGGGACCGTCGGATCGTCCGGCCTCTCTGACAAACACCTCGGTGTCGCCGACGAAGACACTCCGACCGGGAAGACGCAGCGGCCGTTCCTGGATTCCCTTGGTTCGTGGAGGAGTCTCGGGCCCGAACAGGCGACGGATCACCCAGAGCACACCGAGGAGCTTCAGCGACTTCACATCACCCTCGCAGCGGATCGACGGCGAACACATACTCCTCGACGGGCACACCCCCGACGAGGTGCTCGACGATGATCCGCTCCACTACATCGGTGGTCACCGAGTGGTACCAGACACCCTCCGGGTAGACAACGGCGATCGGTCCCTGCTCGCAGATCCGGAAGCAGTCGACCTTGCTGCGGAGCACGGTGCCCTTCCCGCGTGGCGTCTCAAGTTCGACGGTGAGGTCACCCCGCCACGGGGCGGGCGCTGAGGCGATGCCGAGTTCCTTCAGCCGGTGCTTCAGATAGGCCCACACGTCGCCACTCTCCTCATAGGTCGAGCATCGCGGGCTCGACTGCTCGGCACACAAGAAAATGTGGTGTCGGAGTCCCCCTATCGACAAGGCCCCGGCAATCTTGTCGAGACGCGTCATTGCTCCACCGCCCTCCCACTTGTCTCTGCGATGGTCAGCATGGCACCCGCTGCGATCAAGAGAGCAATCCCTGACGCGATGAACCCCATCCAGAACGCACCCGTGTCGGCGATCACCCCAACCAGAAGCGGCCCAATCACGAATCCGAGGTCGCCGGCCATGCGGTACAACCCGACCGCAGAGCCTTCGAGACCTTTCGGCGCGAGATCACCCACCATGGCAGGAGGTGGGATTGATGCGATGCCGGATGCGACTCCGAACACTGCAGACACGACCATCAGCGAGCCGAGCGTGTGAAACGCACCGTACGCGGACGTCGCCGCCGCTGATGCAACGAGCCCCCAGATGGCGACCGGCTTCCTCCCGACACGGTCGACAAGTCGGCCCGCATAGTTGACGATCATCAGGTTGGTGAGTGCCGACACGCTCAGGATGGTGCCGATGGCTCCCGGATCCAGCTTCACGACTTCGCTACCGTAGAGCGGGAAGAGCGTGATGCGCGCGCCAGATCGCATGATGAACAGGGCAACCGCCACCAGCGCCAAGACCCGCATCTCCCTTCTCCCGAACAGCGAGACAACACCCCTCACCACATCGCCAACGGCACGTCCCGATGGAGGGAGGTCGTCGATGAACACCCTCGAGATCGCCGCGACGATGACTCCAAAGACGGCGTACGCCCAGAACGGGGTCCGGAAGTCGCCGATCTGCGCCAGGTACCCACCGGCGAACGGACCCACGGCGAATCCCACGAGCATCCCGGTCTGGTACATCGCCGCCGCCCGCCCGAGCCGCGATCGTTCGGTGATCTGCACGAGGTACTGAAACGCGGACGTGGCGAACAGCGCCGATCCGACCCCTTCGATGAACCGAGACAGCACCAGGAACCAATAGGAGGGGGCGAGGGCGGCCGTCACTCCGGCGACCGCTATCAACAACCCACCCGCCATCGTGACTCGACGGGCCCCCAAACGATCACCGGCTACGCCGCCGATCACGTCGAACGACAGCCGGGCAACAGCGAACGCCGTGATGAGAGCACCCGCGGCCGTGTAGCTGACCCCGAACTCGAGTGCGTAGAGCGGCAGAATCGGCGCGACCAGGCTCGCGCCCATCATGACGAAGCCGACGGCGACCGCAAGCACCCACCCTTGGTGTTCACGGAAGCGCGTGAGGTTCACGTCAGCACGATAGAGGCACAGTCGTCCTCGATGATCCGCCCGATGACCGCCGCTGCGAGTGTGTGCTCGTCGGCCAGTGCGGCTCGCAAGGCATCGAGTCGATCCTGTGCCACGGCGATCAGCATGCCGCCGCTCGTTTGTGCGTCGGCCAGTATGCGAAGCGTCAGCTCATCGATCCCGTCCGCGACGACGGTAGGCCGAACCGCGCGTAGGTTCCGGACGCTCCCACCCGGAAACGAACCAGCTTCGGCGAGCGAACGGAATCCTTCGATCAGAGGAACGGAGGCAGTGCTCACCTCGGCGCCGACCCGGGACGCGATGAGCATTTCCGAGAGATGCCCGAGGAGTCCGAAGCCGGTTACGTCCGTGCCTGCGTGGACTCCGACACGGTTCATGGCTCTCGCGGCACCATCGTTGAGGGTAGTCATGACCTCAATGGCCGCCTCGACAACGGCGTCGGGGGCAGTGCCCTCCTTGATGGAGGTGGCGATCACTCCGGTACCGATCGGCTTGGTGAGGACCAGCGCGTCGCCAGGCTCTGCACCTTGGTTTCTGACGAGCTGCGACTCCTCGACCACCCCTGTGATTGCGAATCCGTACTTCGGCTCCTGATCGTCGATCGAATGCCCTCCGACGAGCACACATCCCGCCCTCTGGAGCACTTCGAGACCTCCGGACACAACCTCGCCGAGGACGTCGAAGGACAATCCATCTCTCGGCCAGCCGATCAGCTGCATGGCCGTGAGCGGTGTTCCTCCCATCGCGTAGATGTCCGATAGCGCGTTGGCCGCGGCGATCCGTCCCCAGTCGAACGGGTCATCGACAATCGGGGTGAAGTAGTCGACGGTCTGCAGGAGCAGCCTGCCGTCAGGCATTCGAAACGCGCCCGCGTCGTCGGAGAGTTCTAACCCGACGACCAGATCGGGGTGTGAGGTCACCGGGTGATTGTGCAGACGGCGCAAGACCTGCGCCAGCTCGTCAGGACTGAGCTTGCATGCTCAACCGCTGCCGTGCGAGTAACCGGTCAGCCGCACCTGGTCACCTCCTCTCGAGATCGGCACCAGTTTCGCACACCTGGGAAAGCTCACAGCTGACAGCACACAGCCGACAGCAGGAGCCTGCCCGAGGTCGTTTTGCTGTTTGATGTTCGCTGTTGGCTGTTGGCTGAGCTCGCTAGCGCCCGGGCTCCATTGGTGCTTCCACCTCGCCGACGCCGGCGCGCTGAACCGCCACCACCGCACCCACCACGATGACCCCTCCCACGACCTGCACCGGGTGGAGAGCCTGCGCGAGAAACACCCAGGCGGTACCGGCAGCGATGACCGGTTCGACGGTCGCGATCACGCCGACGAGTCCTGCGGCAACTCGACGCAACGCAGCCATCTCCAGCAGAAACGGGATCATGGTCCCCCCGACGCCCACCCACACGAGTTCCGTGATGTCGCGCAGTTCGAGGCCGACCGGGAACGTCCACAGCGGTTGGACCACAACCCAGAACGCTGCGGCGACGGCGAATCCGTATGCCAGTGTCGTCACGGCGCCGATCCTCCTCCCCAGTTCCTCTCCCATCACCAGATAGGTCGCGAACGTCACGGCCGAGCCGAGCCCGGCCAGTAGCGCCCATCCGTCGAGGGAAGCCGTCTCCCACGCTCGGGTCACCATGACCAACCCAACGACCGCGGCCACGGCCGCCACCCAGACACCCGTGGAAACGCTGCGCCGTTTCGCGAAGCGCAGCCAGAGGAGCACGAGGATCGGCGCGAGGAACTGGACGGTGACACCAGGCCCAACACCGAGACCCTCCATCGCCCAGTAATAGGTCACGTGTACAGCCGCGAGGACGATGCCAAACACAACGAGCCTGGTCAGATACCCCTGCGTGCGCAACCGACCTCGGACACCCGCGTATGGGATGAGAAACAGGGCCGCTACCAGTGCTCTGACCTCCGCGACGCGGGGCGGGGGAACCTTGTCGAACACGTCGGCCGCGACCGTGCCGCTCACTCCCCACAGCAGCGCCGCGCCTAGCGCGAACCACAACGCCGACCTGCGCAACTGTCGCATCTCGCTATGCTGCCTCGCCATGAGCGGCGACACAATCTGGCTGACGCCCGGCGCGCACCGAAAACTTCTCGAAGAGATCACCTACCTCGAGGGGGAAGGCAGGCTGCACGCGTCCGAGCGCATCGCGGAGGCACGCTCCCACGGTGACATTCGTGAGAATGCCGATTACGACGCCGCCAAGAACGAACAAGGTCTCATGGAGGCCCGAATCCGCAAGATCCGCCAGATCCTCGACCACGCCGAGGTGAAAGAGGCAGATGTCACCGACCAGGCTTTGATCGGATCGCTCGTCACCGTGGTCGACGAGGACGGTGACGAAACCGAGTATCTGATCGCCACTCCCGAGAACAAAGCACCCGGAGTGCTCCTCGCCTCGCCGAGTGGCCCTCTCGGCGCGGCCTTGCTCGGCACCCGCGTCGGAGACGAGGTCTCCTACGAGGCACCCGGCGGTATGTTCAGCGTGACGGTCGCTGGCATCCGGCCTTTTGACGACGCCTGAGCGGCAAGTGCTCCGGCCGGCGACGGTGGTGATGTGCAGGGCGAGGCAGGGGCCCCGATGGCAAGGACGCAGGACACAGACGCACCTGTCGGTACTTCAAGGACGAGGACGCAGCTAGCGGTGTCATCTGGCCGCTCTGAACGCAGCAAACGTTGGTGGTCGGGGCGCTAGCCTCTGCGCGTTGATGGAGAGAAAGAGGCTTCCGCGACCGTGTGAACTTGCGACTCGACTCGCGTCCCTCGCCCGGAGGGAACCCGAGGAGGTCGAGGCGTATCTCGACGCGCATACCGACGAGTGGGTCGAGCTCGCACAAGCCGACCCCCATGACGCGGCGGACATCCTCGAAGAACTCGGTGATGAGGCTGCAGCCGATCTGATCCGGGGGCTCGGGGCGCCCGAAGCGGCAGACGTGCTGGAGGAGATGCAGGACGACCTCGCGGCGGACGTCCTGGAGGAGATGACACCTCCTCGCGCCGCGTCGATGCTCGAAGCGATGGTGCCCGCCGAGGCAGCCGACCTGATCGGAGCGCTCGAACCCGAAGCCAAAGAGGAGATCCTCGCAGCGATGGGTGACGAGGCCGCAGGCTCGGTACGTGAGTTGCTCGCCTATCCGCCCGACTCGGCCGGCGGTCTGATGACAATGCGAGTCGCAGCCCTACCGGTCGGCCTCACGGCAGGCGAGGCCATCGAGCGCATCCGTCAGCTGCACGAGGAGGTCGAACATCTCTCCTACGTCTTCGTCGTGGACGACGCACAGCGTCTAGTCGGCGTCCTCTCGTTCAGAGAACTCGTATTCGCCCGACCCGGCGACGGACTCGACGACGTCATGGTGTCGAACCCGATCAAGGTGACGCCTCTCACCGACCGTGAGGAAGTCACCGAGCTCGCGCGACGCTACAACCTGTTTTCCGTTCCCGTCGTCGACTTCGATGACCGACTCCTCGGCATGGTCACCTCCGACGAGGTCATCGATGCCGTCGAGCAGGAAGCAGGAGAGGACTTCGCCGTCGCCATGGGCGCCAGCGGTGAAGAGACCGTATTCACTCCGGTGCGACGGTCCGTGAGAATGCGCTTTCCCTGGCTGGTGTTCGACCTGGCGTTGTCGAGTTCCGTCTCGCTGGTCGTCGCTTCGTTCCAGGATCAGATCGCTGCGGTTCCTCTGCTTGCCTCGCTCATGCCGCTGGTCGCACGCATCGGTGGAGATAGCGGCGCGATGAGTCTGGCCGTCGTCATCCGAGGTCTCGCGACGCGTGACATCTCGCCCAACAGGAGTCTCCGGGTCATCCTGAGGGAGCTGACGCTCGGCATGTCCAACGGACTCGCGACAGCGATACTCTCGGGGATCATCGCGACGATCCTGCTGGACCCGCACATCGGGCTCGTCGTGTTCATCAGTGTCTTCGCCAACCTGACCGTCGCCGGCTTCGCCGGCGCCGCTCTGCCTCTCTTGCTGAAACGACTCGGGTTCGATCCGGCACTCGGGTCGAACCTGTTCGTCACGACGGTCACCGACCTGACCGGGTTCGGGGGCTTTCTGCTGGTGGCGAGCCTGCTGCTCTAGCCGGCGATCAGCCGAAGCGGCTGGGCGCCTTCTATGACGTGTCCCAGTGCATCCACCGTGTCGGGATCGAAATCCGTTCCCGCGAGCCGTCGCATGGCCGCGAGAGCCTCCTCCTCATCCATACCGTTCTGGTGCGGGCGAGCAGACGTCATCGCGACGAACGCGTCCGCGGTGTGGAGCACTCTCCCAAGCAGAGGGATCTCCTTGCCTTTCGACCCGTTCGGGTACCCGGTCCCGTCCAAGTGTTCGTGATGTGTGAGCACAGCCTGGATGACCTCAGGATGCACCGCTCCCGACAGCAGGCCCACGGTGTCGGTCGGATGACGGCGAACGACCTCCCATTCGGATTCGTCCAGCAGCCCGGGTTTCAACAGGATCGAATCGGGCACGCCGATCATGCCCACGTCGTGGACCATGGCGGCGAGGTGTGCTCGCCCCGCTCGTGCGACGCTCAGACCGAGATCTGAACAGACCGCAGTAGCAACCTCCGCTGCGTTCATCGACCGATCGAAGACCACCGGGGATCGCAGCCGTAGAACGCCGATCAACGCGTCGACAACCGGGGTGAGCGCCGGTCTCGTCCTCAAGATCTCCGTCGGGAAGAGACCTCGACCGGCTGCACGGACGCAGTTCTTACCCTCGTGCTTCGCTTGGTACAACGCCATGTCGGCGGACTCGATCAGTTCTTCCCGATTGTCGGCGTGGGTGGGGAACACGGCCACACCGACGGAGATTGTCACCAGTCCGGCATCAGAGATGCGGAGTTCCTCAACCGACGCACGGAGGCGTTCGGCGACGACCGTCGCACCCTCGAGATCAGTCTCCGGAAACACGAACCCGAACTCCTCGCCTCCGATCCGACAGGCGATGTCGACCTCCCGCAGATCACGAGCGAAGACCTCACCCAGTGAACGCAGCACTCTGTCGCCTGTGAGGTGCCCGTAGGTGTCGTTGACCGCCTTGAACTCATCGATGTCTGCGACGATCACTGACAGCGGTCGGTGGTATCGGTGGGCACGCTCCAGCTCCTCGCTCAGTCGTTCGAAGAAGTATCCGTGGTTCTTGAGACCCGTCAGCGAGTCGGTCACCGACAAAGTCTGAAGCTTGTGGACCGCTCGCTCGAGACGTTCGCTCCTCGTTCGTTCCCGCTCGTACAGCAGTCGGACCTCTCGGAGCACGGGCGCACTCGCCTCGCCCGAGAGGAGGCCCGATCCCTTTGAAACCGATCGAACCGCGCCGACCAGATCGGCCGCCCTTCCTTTGACCACGAACGCAGAGGCGCCTGACAGCACCATCTTCCCGATGTGGTCGACGTTCCCGAAGCCGACGGTGACGACCAGATCCACTCTCGTGTCGATCGAAGCCCGCAACGACGCGGCCAGCTCGAATCCCTTTCGAACGTCTGCGTCGATGACGATGACCGTCGGCTTGACCGCGGCGCGAGTTCGAGCGCCTCATCGGCGTCCGTAGCCTGACCTACGACCTCGATGCCTGCCTCGGAGAGGACTCGCGAGGAGGCCGCACCACTCAGGAGGTCGCCGTCAACGAGTAGGACTCTCGGTTCGTTCACCTCGCTGATGTATCGTCACTCAGCGTGGTGAAGTTGAGGGGTCAGGAGCCGATGCTCACCGTTCCCGAGGACTCGTAGGGACCCAGGAACTCGAGCTGGTCGCCGATGACCCTGGCGAACTCGTGTTCGTCGAGGATTCGCTGCTGTTCTGCGGTCGGGTTATCGACGAGAACCAGGTCCGCTGCGTCCTGCGAGTCGACGATGTAGAGATCGGAAGGTCCGAATCGATCGATAGCGTCGTCCACGACGTTCCTGAGGTCGATGTCGCTATAGGTGCCGGGCTCCACCAACAACACCAGTGGGGCGTCCGATCCCCCCGCAACGACGCTGTAGCCGGGCAGCGACCCCGTAGTGGTGGTTGCCTCGGTTCCCATCGTGGTCGACGAGGTCGTCGACGACGAAGACGTGGTGGTGCTCTCCGTGACCGGGTTCGTAACGGTCGTCAGGGTCGGTTCGGTTCCTTTGTTGCAGGCGGCCAGTAGCAGCCCGAATGCGAGCACGGTGATGAGTCGTCGCACAGGCCTCTCCTTCCGTCGGATGCCCCAACGGTATCAGTCGGCCACGGATAGTGACGCGACCAGACTCCGATAGCGCTCGGTGAGCTCCTGGGTGATCGGCCCCGGCTCGAACTGCGAGCCGCCCACCCGCACGATCGGCCTGATCTCCCTGACCGTCGACATGGCCATCACCTCGTCCGCGTCCTCAACGCGCGAGAGATCGAAGTGCCCTTCGCGTACCTCAATGCCTGCCTCTGTGGCCTGCCACAACGTCGTCTGGCGGGTGATCGAGGCCAGGATCCCAAGATCGAGTGAAGGTGTCTCCACAACGGAGTCGACGACCCACGCAACGCAGAAGGTTGGACCCTCGAGGATGCGGCCCGACGTGCCGACCAGTAGCGCATCGTCGAAGCCCGCCGACTGAGCGGCACGGCGTGCGGCCATGTTCTGCGCGTAAGAGATCGTCTTGGCACCGCTGAGTTCGGAGGTGCCTCCGTCGGAGTGCCAAGGGGCGGATAGCGGCATCACCGCGAGGGTATCGGGCAGCAGCGGAATCGCTTCCGACAGAACGATGACCCTGGATGGTACCGGCTGCTCCACACCACCTCGTGTCGCGACAATCCGAACCGTGCAGTCGCCGCCGTCTCCGGCGACCTCCGAGATCCAGGACTCCATCCACGAGCGCGGCGGCAGTTCGATGCCCAGCAGCCGAGCGCTGTTGTGTAGGCGGTCGAGATGCTCATTGAGCGCGAACGGTGTGCCTGCATAGGAACGGAGTGCCTCGAAGCAGCCGTCCCCTCGAAGGAGCCCGTGGTCGAACACAGAGATCGAGGCCTCACTCGGATCGAACGGGATACCGTTGATGAGCACGCGCATAGCCAAAGAGGATACTTGGGGCGGGTTGCACCCGCTCGAAGGCATCCAGTTTTCGGTTGTCGGTCATCGGTAAGACACTCGCCCCGATATCCCGCGTCCACTCACGTCGCGCTCCTACCGAGAACGGAGAACCCAAGACTCACGACCAGGTGTTAGGGCTCACTTCCTTCGCCGTTCTCAGTTCTCAGTTGTCGGTCATCGGTAAGACACCCGCCCCGATGCCCCGCGTCCACTCACGTCGCTTACCGAGAACCGAAAACCCAAGACGGCGGGCGAAGCCCGCCTAGCACCTGTAGCAGTTCGTGATCGGCAATCTCCGGTCTTTCCCGAACGCCTTTCGGGTGATCCTGACGCCCGGTGCTGCCTGGCGTCGCTTGTACTCGTTGCGGTCGACCATGCGAGCGATCCTGCCGACCGTCTCGCGCTCGAACCCCTCGGCGACGATCTGGTCGATCGACCAGTCACGCTCCACATACCGTTCGAGGATCGGGTCGAGGATCGAGTAGGGCGGCAACGAGTCCGTGTCTCTCTGATCGGGACGCAACTCGGCCGACGGCGGCTTGTCGATGATCGAACGGGGAATGACCTCGCCGTCTCGGTTGCGCCACTCGGCCAGCCGGTAGACGAGCAGTTTGAACACGTCCTTGAGCACGGCGAATCCACCGGCCATGTCGCCGTACAGGGTCGCGTAACCGACGGCCATCTCCGACTTGTTCCCCGTGGTGATGACCATCTCCCCATGCTTGTTGGAGATACCCATCACGATTGCGCCACGGATCCTCGCCTGAAGGTTCTCTTCCGCCACCCCGAATGGCGTGTTCTCGAAGACGTCGTCGAGAGCGCCCAGGAACTCGGCGAAGATGTCGTGGATCGGGATGAGGTCGAATCGAATTCCGAGCCTCTCCGCGAGCTGCCGAGCATCGGCCACGGATCCTTCGGAACTGAAGCGAGTCGGCATGCCGACACCTCGCACGTTCTCGGGACCGAGTGCGTCGGCCGCGATGGCGGCGGCGACCGCGGAGTCGATGCCACCGGACAGTGCGATGACGACCTTCCCGAACCCGTTCTTGTGCACATAGTCCCGGAGTCCAGTCACGAGCGCCGCGTACACCTCAGCTTCCTCTGGCTCCAACCGCGTCGGGCTCGCAGGCAAGGGCAGCGGCACCCGATCCCGCATGGGTTCTTCTCTCAGCACTCGAGCAACACCCGTCGCCGGCCGGGCAGGTGGCAACGGCACGTCGACGACGAACCGCTCTTCGCGGAACTCGGCGGCCCGATAGAGCAGCTGACCCGCGTGATCGAGAACCATGCTGTCACCTTCGAATACGAGCTCGTCCTGCCCACCGACCAGGTTCACGTAGACAACCGGCACACCCGAACGGCGCGCCTGGGCAGATAGCAGCTCAAACCGTTCCTCGGCTTTGTCCATGTGGTAGGGGGAGGCGTTGATGTTGAGCAGGATCCGAGCTCCCGTTTCGGCCTGACGGGTCGGCGGTCCCTCCGGCACCCAGATGTCCTCGCAGATGGAGATGCCGACTGGAATCCCGGACACCATCCAGATGCCGGTCGAATCGCTGCCTCGGACGAAGTAGCGATCCTCGTCGAACACCGCGTAGTTGGGAAGGAGCACCTTGTGATAGGTGCCTTTGATCTCTCCTTCACAGAGGATTGCGGCAGCGTTGGCGACCTCTCGCGAAACGGCGTCGTCGATCGTGTCTTCATCGGTTGGGTCGACGAACCCCACGATCGTCACGGTTGATCTGGATTGCTTGGCGAGAGATCGCACCGCTTCAACGTTGCGCTGAACGAAATCATCGCGGAGCACGAGGTCCTCCGGCGGGTAGCCGGTCATGGCCAGCTCCGGCAACAGCAACACGTCGGCACGTCGCGATTCCGCCCAGGCCATTGCATCGGCGATTCTCCGTCCATTCCCATCGAGGTCGCCGACGACGAGGTCGAGTTGGGCACCCGCAACCCGCAGGATGTCGGTCATGGCGGAAAGACTAGGGGATCAAGCGGAGTTCCCCCTCCTCCAGATCCCACATCCTTCGGTATCTTCCACTGCGCCTCAGCAGCTCCTCGTGGGTACCCCGAGCGGTGATCCGGCCATCCTCCAACACGAGGATCTCGTCGACGTCCTCGAGCCCCTCCAGCCGGTGAGTGATCAGCAACGTCGTTCTGCCTCGAGTCGCTTCCAGGAACACCTCCATGACCTTCGACGCTGTCGACTCGTCGAGTCCCGCCGTAGGTTCGTCGAGGATCAGAACCGGGAACTCGGCGAGCATCGCCCTTGCCAAAGCGATGCGTCGCTGCTCGCCACCCGACACCACACCTGGGCCGATCATCGTCTCGAGACCGTCGGGTAGGCGTTCGAACCATCCTCCCAGGCCGACGGCGTCGAGCAGTTCGACCAGCCCGACGTCGACGGCATCTGGGCTTCCGACACGCAGATTCTCACCCAGCGTTGCTCTGAACAGGTGGGCGTCATCACTCACCGCCCCGACGACCTCACGGACGTCCTCGGAGAGGCAGCCCCGTGCGTCGATGCCACCGATCGTATAGACACCACACTCGAGGTCCCTGAACCGGACCAGCACGTCGGCGATCGTGGTCTTGCCGGCCCCGCTTTCGCCAACCAGAGCGATCCGCCAACCCTCGTCCAATCGGAGGTTGACGCCTCTCAGCACTTCGTCGGCGTCATAGCGAAGCCACGCATCGTTCAGCTCCAGACCACCCGATGACGGGACCGGCACGGGCTCGGCAGGCTCGACCACAGGCGATGGTGCGTCGATCACCGCAAAGATCCGCTTCGCCGACTCCAAGCTGGCGCCGAGATGCTGGAACGCCTCAGGCAGCCCTGCAACCGCCTCGAAACTCGCCATCATCAGCATGACGACGACGGCCAGATTCACACCGGCAAGCGCACCCGACGCAACGGCGGGGGTGGCGACGGCGAGAGACAGGACGATCGCGACACCTGTCATCAGCTGGACGCCGGCGTTGCCGACTCCCTCGAGCCACGAGGCAAGGCGTTTCCGGCGACTCACTCGCCCCTGCATTTCAGCCAGTCGCTCCAGGAAGTCCTCCTGACGCCCATAGGCGATCACCTCGGCGGCACCGTTCGTGAGATCGACCACCGCAGTGGCCAACGCCGCTCGATCATCTGCCAAACGCCGGTTGGCCACCGCACCGAACCGGCTCACCAGAAGCGGCACGGCGACGCCCGAGAACACGACCGTGATCACCACGACCAGCCCGACTGCCGGCGCGAGCGCCCAGCCGACGGCACCGGCGAGGATCACGACGGGGATCGCGATGATCGGCGGCATGATCACCCTGATGAAGATCTGCTGAAGAGCGTCCACGTCCCTCGTGACCCGTGTCAGTAGGTCACCGGACCGGAACCCTTCGAGACCGGCCGGAGCGATCCGGATCACAGCCTTGGCGATCCTCACCCGAAGATCGGACAGCAGCCGGAAGCTCAGATCGTGCGTGACCAGCCGCTCCCCATACCGGAATCCCGCCCTGGCAAGCGCGAAGAAGCGCACTCCGACGATCGCCACAGTGAGATCGAGAATCGGTGGCTGAAGCGCCGCCTTGGAGATCAGATAGGCGGACGCGGTGAGTAGACCGATGCTCGATGCGATCGTCGCGAAGCCGGCACCGCCGGCAACAACGAGACGTACCTCGTGCCCACGAGTGAGTCCGAGAACGCGTCGCCAGATCACCGCTGTGGCCTCCCCACCTCGACAATGCGGCCTTGCTCGAGGCGCACGACGAGGTCTGCGTCGGCTGCGAGAACGGGACGATGCACGACGGTGACCACCGTCCGCTGCTCGGCGAGGCGATCGAGGACGGCCCTGATGCTCTCCTGCGTGTCGAGGTCCAGGTTGGCGGTGGGTTCGTCGGCTATCAGCAGGGACGCATCACGCACGAATGCTCGAGCGAGCCCGAGCCGACGGCGCTGGCCGGCGCTCAACAACACGCCCCGCTCCCCCACCTCTGCATCGAGGTCCGCGACGAAATCCCCCAAACCCGCGCGCCGGAGCGCCTCCATCACCTCGGCCCGTGAGGCACCGGTGTTACCGATGCGAACGTTGTCACCGATCGTCCCTGCGAAGATCGTGGGATCTTGCGGCACCCAGGCGATAGCTCTGCGCCACTCGTCCGGGTCGATGCCGGCAAGGTCGACACCGCCGGCGGTGATCCTCCCGGACGACGGCTCGAGAAACCGCAGCAGTAGCGATACGATCGTGCTCTTGCCCGATCCACTCCTCCCCACGATTGCCAGCCGGGTGCGGGGTTCGATCGCGAACGACACATCATCGAGCGCCGGCTCGTCCCTGTCCGGATACCGGAATGTGACGGCGTTGAAGTGGACGGGCGCGGGCGCGGGCGCCGGCATCGTGCCACGTCGCGGTTCAGGCAGGTCGAGTACGCCGAAGATCGACCTGGCGGCCGCGATCCCTTCTTTCGCTGCGTGGAACTCGGTCCCGATCCTGCGCAACGGCAGGTATACCTCGGGCGCAAGGATGAGGATCCCGAGACCAGACTCGAACCCGAGCGTTCCCGCGAGCAAACGAAGCCCGATCGTGACGGCAACGAGCGCAGTGCTGATCGCGGCGAGCAGCTCCAGCACCAGCGCGGACAGAAACGCGATACGCAGCGTACCCATCGTCTCTGCCCTGTACTCCTCAGAGACCTCCCCGATGGTCGACAGCCGATCGGTGGCACGTCCGAACACCTTCAGTGTCGTGATCCCTTCGAGAACGTCGAGGAAGTATCCGCCGAGCCTCTGAAGCGCGTTCCAGCGTCGCGAGGTGCGCCGATCGGCCAGCGTGCCAATCAACACCATGAACAGCGGGATGAGAGGGACGGTGACGATGAACACCACTGCCGACACCCAGTCCAATCGGGCCACCCAGACCACGATCACGATCGGAACAAGCGCGCCGAGCGCGAGCTGAGGGAGGTAGCGGGCGAAGAACGGTTCGAGCGCGTCGACACCGTGTCCGACCGCCACGGCGAGCGATCCCGCTCGCACCTGTCCCAGCCGCATGGGACCTACTCGAAGCAGCTTCCCGGCCAGCTCGTGGCGCAGGCCGGAGATGACCGTGGTCGCGCTGCGCTGCGCAAACACCATACTCAGCCACGAAAGGAACGCCCGAGCGAGCACTGCCACGGCGAACAGCCAGAGCGACCCTGCAACCGCAGAAAGGTCGGCACCGTCGAGGAAGACCAACGCCACGACCTTCGCCAACGCCAGGGCTTGCACCACGACCGCCACGGCGGCGAGGGCGCCGAACGCGACCGTCGAGATGAGGTACGGCCGGGTGACCCGGCCGTACCTCAGAAGACGAGTTGTCGGAGACTCAGTGGCTCTGTGCTGCGAGGTCTTCACGCCCGATCCGCTTCCTAAACACCCAGTAGGTCCAACCCTGGTAGAGGAGCACGATAGGCGTGAAGATGATCGCAACAATCGTCATCACCTTCAGCGTCATGTGAGACGCCGACGCGTTGAACACCGTGAGGCTGTACGCCTCGTTGAGGCTCGACGGCATCACGTTCGGATAGAGCGCCGTGAACATGTTCACGACGGTCAGCGCAATGGTGACACCCGTGAACACAAACGCCCACCCGACGAGCTTCTTGCCGACCAACCACGGAACGGTGCCCACCAACGCCAAGACGACGATCGGCACCACACCGGGCACCACCTCACCAGACGCGTGCCCGACGTAGGTCCACACCAAGAACGCGATCATGAACACGAGCGAGATCCAGCCGAGGTTCCGGGCGACACCGCGCGCCCGATCCTCCACGTCGCCCTGAGTCTTGAGCGACAGGAAGAGCGCTCCGTGCAACGTGAACAGCGACAGCGACGCGAGACCCCCGATCAGCGCGTACGGGTTCAAGAGGTTCCAGAACCCCCCGGCATATTCGTGGGCCGCGTCGATCGGCACACCACGCACGATGTTGGCGAACGCGACGCCCCACAGCAGTGCAGGCACGAAGCTCCCGATGAAGATCACCCAGTCCCAACGGTTGCGCCACCCGGGTCGCGCATCCTTGCCTCGATACTCGAACGCGACACCACGGATGATGAGCGCGACGAGGATCAAGAAGAGTGGCAGATAGAAGCCGCTGAACAGCGTCGCGTACCACTCGGGAAACGCAGCGAAGGTCGCTCCACCGGCGACGAGCAACCAGACCTCGTTACCGTCCCACACGGGTCCGATCGAGTTGATGACGACCCGTCGATCCGCATCATCCTTGCTCACGAACGGCAACAGAATGCCGACGCCGAAGTCGAACCCCTCGAGGAAGAAGTAGCCGACCCAAAGGACTGCGATCAACGTGAACCAGAGGGTGTTCAGATTCCAAATACCTTGTTCCATGATCGCCTCCTAGTACGCCAGGGACGGTCCAGAACCGTCCGCCTCGTCGGGTCCTGCCTTGGCGTACTTCATCATCAGATACACCTCGATGGCTGCGAGGACGCCATAGATGACGGTGAATCCGATCATGCTCGTCCACACAAGCCCACTGCTGACGGTCGGAGAGACGCCGTCCGCCGTCTTCAATACCCCGCTCACCGCCCAAGGCTGCCGGCCGATCTCCGTGAAGATCCAGCCGAGGCTGTTCGCGAGGAACGGCAGGGCGATACCCCACAAGGCGATCTTCAGGAACCACCTGGACTCCATGCTCCGTTTGCGCACAAGCGCCCACAGCGCGATTGCGATCATCAGGAAGCCGAAGCCGATCATCAGACGGAACGACCAGTAGGCGATGAACACGTTCGGGATGTAGTTCCCCGCTCCGTAGGTTGCCTCCTCCTGCGCTTGGATGTCGGATATTCCCTTGACCTCGGACGTCAGGTTGTTGTAGGCAAGAAGGCTCAGTGCCTTCGGGATCGTGATGTTGAAGCTGTTGCGGCTGTTCTGAGTATCACCGATCGCAAACAGCGAGAACCCTGCCGGCTGCTCATTCTGCCACAGGGCCTCGGCGGCTGCCATCTTCATCGGCTGCACCTGAACCATCACTTGGCCCTGAAGGTGACCGGTGAATGCAACACCGAGCGAACCGACCAACAGCGCGGCCGCACTGAGTTTCGCCGACATTGCGAAGAACTCCTTCTCATGCGAGCGGAGCAGGTGCCAAGCGGCCACGCCCAGGATCAACGCGGCAGCGGTGGCGAGTGCTGAGAACAACACGTGCGGGAACTCGACCCACAAGGCCTTGTTGCTGACCAGATCCAAGAAGCTCGTCAGTTCTGCGCGCCCCGTCTCGGCGTTGTACGCGTAGCCGACCGGGTTCTGCATCCACGCGTTCGCCAGCAGGATCCAGAAGGCCGACAGGATCGTCCCGATGGAGACCAACCACATCGTGGCGGCGTGCAACCGTGGCGACAGTCTGTTCCAGCCGAAGATCCATAGGCCGAGGAACGTCGACTCCAAGAAGAACGCAAGGAGCCCCTCGATCGCCAGCGGCGCTCCGAAGATGTCACCCACGAACCTCGAGTACGACGACCAGTTCATACCAAACTGGAACTCCTGCACGATGCCCGTCACCACACCAAGGGCGAAGTTGATGAGAAACAGCTTCCCCCAGAACTTCGTCATGCGCAGATAGACCGGCTTCTTGGTGCGAACGTACGCGGTTTCGAGCACGGCCACGAGAAGGGCCATCCCGATGGTCACCGGTACGAAGAAGAAGTGGTAGACGGTCGTGATGCCGAACTGCCATCGGGCCAGCGTGACCGCACCCATAAGAGACCCCTTCGCTCGCGAGTCATCGGGATTCTACGTCGTGATAATCAGCCGCCGCCACTCGGACGAGTATCGCTATCGTCAACGTGTGGAATTCCCCGGCGACTGGCCACTGGAAGGAGTCCGGCTCGCACCCGATGGCCTCGAACGCCTCGGCGCCATCTTCGAGGCGAACCGCGAGTTGGCCACCATGGCACGCGAGGATCCGCTGCTCACCCGTGGAGTCGTTGTCGCGGCGCAAGCCAGCAGGGCGATCACATCGTTCCTGATGGATCATCCGATCCCCTCACCTACCGACCCTCCGACTCCCGAACCGGAGGCCACCGACCCGAACGCGGTGCGACGGTTTGTGGAGGGTCGGTTGGTGCGTACCGCGGTGCGGGACCTGTTGGGGATGGCAGACATGCCGACGGTCGGTAGGGAACTCGCCGACACCGCCGACGCCGCAGCTGCGGCCGCCCTTGCCATCGCCACGACCACCAACCCGGGCCCCGACATCCCGTTCAGTGTCATCGCCATGGGCAAGTGGGGCGCCCAAGAACTCAACTACGCATCCGACATCGACGTCCTGTTCGTCTACGACACCCCCGACGGCACCGACCCCGACATTGCACGCCGCCATGCCAACCACCTCGCCGCAGGATTCATCGCCGCCCTCGCCGACGTCACCACCGAAGGCGTCGCCTACCGAGTCGACGCCGACCTGCGACCAGAAGGACGCAACGGGCCACTCGCACGCAGCATCGACTCCTACGCCGCCTACTACGAACGCTGGGCACACACCTGGGAGTACCAATCGCTCATCAAAGCCCGACCAGCCGCAGGTGACCCCACCCTCGGCACCGCCTTCACCACCCTCATCACCCCCTACATCTACCCCGACACCCTCCCACCAGACGCCATCAGAGACATCCGCACCATGAAAGCCCGCATCGAACACCAACCCCGAGACACCACCTTCCACCTCAAACACGGAACCGGCGGCATCCGGGACGTCGAGTTCGCCGTACAGATCCTCCAGCTGGTGCACGGGCGGTTCGACGGCGCCCTGCGGGCCCGAGGCACGCTCGAGGCTCTCGCCGCTCTCGCCGAGTACGGGTACGTGCGCGAGGAGGACGCAGCAGCACTCGCCGATTCCTACCGCTGGCTTCGCACCGCCGAACATCGTGTCCAGCTCTGGGATCTGCGACAGACACACACGCTCCCCGACGACAAGTCTGCGAGGGAACGCATCTCGAGGTCGATGGGCTACGAACGGCTCGAAGAGTTCGAATCGGATCTGCGCGGGCATCGGAGGGCCGTCAGGGGGATCCACGAGGCCCTCTTCTACCGGCCGCTACTGGAGGCCTTTGCGGCCTCGCCCGCCGTGCGTCTCTCGGCGGATGGAGCTTCCCGGCAACTGTCGGCGCTGGGTTTCCGTGACACCGAAGGGGCCCGAACGGCGGTCGAGCAGCTGACCACGGGCCTCTCACGCAGATCGAGACTGATGCGACAGACACTTCCACTGATGCTCGACTGGCTCTCCGAGACCCCCGACCCCGATCTCGGTGTCGAACAGCTCAGGATGTTCGTGACGGCGATTCCCGACCACGCCGGCCTCGTCGCCACACTCAGGGATACGCCGGTCGTCGCCGAACGACTCTGTCAGCTCTTCGGCTCGAGCCGCCTCCTCGGAACACTCCTCGACCGAATCCCGGAGATCCTCCCGCTCCTGGGCGACGATCACGCATTGGAGGCGGTGGCATCCGTCGAGGATCTCTCCCGACAGGCGACCGAAGCGGTGGCGATGCGCAGAAACGCACCAGAGCAGTTCCGTGCGGTGCGACGGTTTGTGGAGGGTCGGTTGGTGCGTACCGCGGTGCGGGACCTGTTGGGGATGGCAGACATGCCGACGGTCGGTAGGGAACTCGCCGACACCGCCGACGCCGCAGCTGCGGCCGCCCTTGCCATCGCCACGACCACCAACCCGGGCCCCGACATCCCGTTCAGTGTCATCGCCATGGGCAAGTGGGGCGCCCAAGAACTCAACTACGCATCCGACATCGACGTCCTGTTCGTCTACGACACCCCCGACGGCACCGACCCCGACATTGCACGCCGCCATGCCAACCACCTCGCCGCAGGATTCATCGCCGCCCTCGCCGACGTCACCACCGAAGGCGTCGCCTACCGAGTCGACGCCGACCTGCGACCAGAAGGACGCAACGGGCCACTCGCACGCAGCATCGACTCCTACGCCGCCTACTACGAACGCTGGGCACACACCTGGGAGTACCAATCGCTCATCAAAGCCCGACCAGCCGCAGGTGACCCCACCCTCGGCACCGCCTTCACCACCCTCATCACCCCCTACATCTACCCCGACACCCTCCCACCAGACGCCATCAGAGACATCCGCACCATGAAAGCCCGCATCGAACACCAACCCCGAGACACCACCTTCCACCTCAAACACGGACCGGGGGGCCTGTCGGATGTGGAGTTCTTTGCCCAGCTGCTCCAGATGCGACATGGCGGCATCGACGTCTCTCTCCGGGCGCAAGGAACGATCGCCGCGCTGTCAAGGCTCAGCGATGCAGCAACCCTGACCGCCGAACAGGCACGGGACATGATCGACGCCTACCGCTTCTGCGCACACGTTCGCAACCGCCTCTTCCTCCAGCTCGGCAAACCGGCTGACAACATCCCCATCGATGCACTCCAGGGGGCGAGGCTGGCTCGATCCCTCGGCTACCGGGAATCTCCTCGCTCGGCCTTCCGCGAGGACTATCGGCGTATCACGCGTCGAGCGCGCAAGCTGGTGGAGCAAGGATTCTATCGGGACCTCTGAGCTGACAGCCGACAGTACACAGTCAACAGCAAGCACGCGACCACATCAGCAGACCCACCTCGGGGCGGCAGCATGCCTGCTGGCAAGTCGTCTCCGGATACGGGTTCGAAGGCCGAGATCTCGTGCGCTCCCGGGCGCGTTCTGTCAGCTGTCAGCCGTCGGCCATGCCAGTCGCGTGACCACCTTTGCCCCCTAGTAGCATCCCTTGGTCATGCACCCCAACGACCTGAGGTCCGTCGTCGATCATGTCCTCCCCGCGGCGATCGAGACCCGACGCCACCTCCACCGCTTCCCCGAGATCGGACACCAGGAATTCGCAACGACCGGGTACCTCGCGTCCGTTCTCGAGCTGGCTGGCCTCGAGCCGAGGCTGCGCACACCCGGCACCGGCCTCTCGGTGAATGTCGGCTTCGGCTCGCCCAGCGTTGCTTTTCGCGCCGACATCGACGCGCTCCCCGTTCATGAACAGACCGGGCTCTCATTTGCCTCTGAGCGCGCCGGCCTCATGCACGCGTGCGGACACGACGCCCACACCGGGGTCGCCGTCGGCATCGCCCTTGCACTGTCCAGACTCGACATCGAAGGCTCGGTCCGGTTCGTGTTCCAGCATGCGGAGGAGCAGTTCCCGGGAGGGGCACAGGAGCT
This sequence comes from uncultured bacterium, assembly GCA_963827865.1. Lineage (GTDB taxonomy): Bacteria > Actinomycetota > Acidimicrobiia > Spongiisociales > UBA4744 > CAYLHS01. Next base: position 117,131 of record CAWHCO010000009.1, read on the forward strand.
GGTCGACGAAGGCATCCTCGAGGGAGTCGAACGGATCATCGCGTTTCATGTCGACCCCTCACTCCGCGCCGGCAAGATCGGTCTGCGGGCTGGGCCGATCACGGCGTCCTCTGATCAGCTCTCCATCGATGTCGAAGGCCCCGGCGGACATACTGCCCGTCCCCATCTCTCCGTCGACACCACTTACGCAGCGGGGTTGATCGTCACGCAGCTCCCGGCGCTGCTGAACCGTTTCACGGACCCCCGGGCGCCGCTCGTTCTCGTCTTCGGATCGATCCAGGGTGGCGCGGCGGCCAACGTGATCCCACCCCGCGTCGAGCTGCGAGGAACCGCACGCACCCTCGACGCGGACCTCTGGGACCGGCTTCCCAAGTTGGTCGACCAGCTGGTCCACGAGATCGTCGCTCCAACAGGCGCCACCGTCGCGGTTCACTACGAGAAGGGGATCGCTCCCGTTGTGAACGACGAACAGACGGTCGCCGAGGCGAGATTCGCAATCGGTCATCTGCTGGGACCCTTGGCTACCGGCGCAACACCTCCAAGCATGGGTGCCGAGGACTTCTCGGCATTCCTCCAGGCAGTTCCGGGAGCGATGCTGAGGCTGGGCGTTGGAGACGGTCTCGACCACACCGATCTCCACTCCGCGAGATTCAACATCGACGAGGCTGCCATCGAGACGGGCATACTCGCCGGCGCTGCGACCCTGCTGACGATGCTCGGGTGCGACTGGGACGATTGAGTCTTCAGTCTTCAGTCTTCAGTCAGAGCGCGACCTGGATGCGTTCAACGACCATGGGGCGAGTGTCCTACGGAAAACCGAAAACCGAGGACGGCGAGCGCAGCGAGCCCTCCTACCGACAACCGAAAACCGAGAACCGAGTCCGGCGAACGCAGCGAGCCCTCCTACCGAAGACCGAAAACTGCTCGCACAGTGGGCCGCTACGCGAGCGGCCGTCCGATCGCGTCGGCGAGCTTGCGCACATCGTCCATCAACTCAGCGAACTCCTCCGGTGGCAGCGCCTGGCCCCCATCGACCAGGGCGCGTTCCGGGTGGGGATGCACGTCCACCATGATGCCATCGGCGCCCACCGCGACCGCGGCCCGCGTCAGCGGCGGCACGAGCGACCGTTTCCCAGATGCGTGCGATGGATCAACGAACACCGGAAGGTGACTGAGCGACTGCGCGATCGGAACTGCCGTGATGTCGAGCGTATTGCGCGACGCCGTTTCAAAGGTCCTAATGCCACGCTCGACGAGGATGATCTGGTGATTCCCTTCGCTGTAGATGTACTCGGCTGCGTTGAGCCATTCGTCGATCGTCGAGGTGAATCCTCGCTTGAGCTGCACCGGCTTTGGCTGCCGGCCGACCTCCTGGAGCAGAGGGAAGTTCGCCATGTTGCGGGAACCGATCCGCACGATATCGGCGTACGAGGATACGAGATCAACATCCCTGGGGTCGATCACTTCGGCCACGAAGGGCATCTCGAGGACCTCTCTCGCCTCGGCCAGTAGCTCCAGCCCCTGCCTGCCGAGGCCGCGAAACGCATACGGCGACGTGCGCGGCTTGTACGCGTCTCCTCTCAGAACGTGCGCACCCGCGGCCTTGACGGCCCTACCCGCTTCGAGAAGCTGATCCCGGTCCTCGACAGCACACGGACCTGCGATCACCGTCAGGGTTCCTCCACCGATCCGCAGATCGCCCACCTCGATCACGGTGTCTTCTTGCTGCGCTTCACGGGATACGAAGCGGAGCGGTCCCGTTACCGGCATCATCCGCTCCACGCCGGGCAGAGTGTCCCACGCGACGTCCCGAACGCTGTCGAGGTCACCAACGACGCCGATAACGGTGCGCGTCGAACCTGTGGAGACCCTGGCCGTCGCGCCGAGTTCTTCGAGGTGTCCGGCGACGAGCGCGATCTCTTCCGATAGAGCATCGCTTCTCATGACGATGATCATTCACTCACCCGAGGGTCCGACAACTTCACTCTTCGCACACGATCCTGCACCGCCTTGAGGCCTGCTTCGACCTCGTCGACGGTGTCCGGATCCCAGATGGTAATGATGATCGCGCCCTGCTCGTCCACCCCGACCAGCACCATCGAGCATCGGGCATCCTCGGAGATCTCGTCTGCGAGGACGGCCAGCTCGTCGGCCGGCCCCTGGATGATGATGCCCTCCATGAACGGGATGGTACCCGGGCATTGTGGCCTTTCTACACTCGACATGTGAACGTCATCGTCACCGCAAGCGCGCATGCCCCCGAGATCGCTGCTCGGCTCGGTTTCGCATCACTCGACGAAGCCGCAGGGCTCGCGTTCGCGGCGCGGGTGATCGACGCGAAGCCACGAGTGGTGATCCACCTGGGAAACGAATCGGAGACGCTACTCGGAGCACTCACACGCGTGCCCGACCTTGAACACCTTGTCGTCAGATCCGATCTCGCCGTGCACGGCACAGGGGCGCGAATGCCGTCCATCGTCTCGGCCGAGTCCGTGTCACCAGTCCCGTCGACAAGGATGGGGCGGATGCTACGGCGGATGGAAGCCGACGTTCGGGCTTTCGCGGCGGAGCGACCCGCCGTCACCGTCACCATCCTCCGCCTCGCCCCGATCCTAGGTGATGGCGGCCCCATGAGCCGCTATCTCGCACGGCCTGCGGTGCCATCGATACTCGGTTTCGACCCACGGCTGCAGATGCTCCACATCGATGACGCTGCGAGGGTGTTCGGAGACGCGACGAAGGATCGGAAGAGCGGCACATTCGACGTCGCCGCACAGGGTCAGCTCTACCTCAGCCAGATCGTTCGACTGGGAAAACGAAGACTCCGACCCCTTCCGGAACCCATCTTTCGCCGACTCGCTCCCGACCTCGGACTACCCGATCATCTCGTTGACCTGCTCAAGTATGGCCGTGTCGTGGCGTCCACCTTCGAAGTGGTCCACAGCTGTCGCGACACCCTGATTGACTTCTACGGAACATGGAAGAACTCCTCAATCGACTGACCGTGCCCCAGCTGAGGGCACTGGCCGCCACGCTCGACGTGCCGGGTCGTTCACGCATGCCGAAAGTGGAGTTGGTCGCGGCCGTCGCCGGCATCCTACGAGAAGGTGACAGGGACCAGGCCACAGAACCCGAACCCCGGGCGACCTGCAGGTACGTGGTCAAACCTGGGACCACGTGCGGGCTTCCCGCGATCGAAACCGGTGGTACGTGTGCCCTCCACGGCGGAACGGACGCATCAGACGTCATGGTGCCGGCACTCGGTCGGCTCGGATTCGACACCTGGCCGGCACTCCTGCGCCACCTTCTGGCCGGCACCTACGACATCGACGCCCTCGGTCTCGACCCTGTCATCGCGGAGATGGCCTGGCATATCCTCAACTACCTGTACAGGGACTACTTCCGAGTCGAGGTATCGGGCATCGAGCACGTGCCGATCAGTGGCCCTGCGGTGCTGGCCGCCAACCATGGAGGGGCGGCACTCCCCTATGACGGGCTGATGCTTCCGCTCTGTGTCGCCAACGAGGCTTCCGTTCCCCGACGAGTCCGTGTCGTGGGCACCGAGATCCTCAACATGCTGCCGACGATCTCCCACCTCTACCGAAAAGCAGGTGCCGCCTACGCCGCACCCGAGGATGCCCTCTGGGTACTCCAGCACGGTCATCTCCTCGGCGTCTTTCCCGAGGGAGTGCGTGGCTTCCAGAAGCCTGTGTCTGAGGCCTACCGACTGCGTCGCTTTGGCAGAGGATTCGTTCGTGTTGCGATGCGGACCGGTGCCCCGATCGTGCCCGTCGCGATCGTCGGTTCAGAAGACGTACACCCAGCGCTGTTCACCTCCAAGGCACTTGCTCGACTCGTCCGCATGGTCTTCCCGGAACAGCGCGTCGACGAGATCGGCGTGTGGCTCAACCCTTTGCCGCGACCCGTCAAGTGGTATGTGCACTTCCTTTCTCCGATCACCGCGGGACCGCCCGATCGACTGGCCGTCTTGGAGGTCACGGAGCGTGTCAGATCGGCGATTCAAGAAGAGCTGGACAGGATGCTCGAGGCCCGGGGATCGAACTCCTAGGGAGTTGGATCCCCGGGCGGTGTTTCCTCCCCCAGGGAGCGAAGCGACCGTTGGGGGAGGTGGACTCGGCGAAGCCGAGCACGGAGGGGGTCGTTCCCACCAACATAGCCCGCTCACCACCCCCCTACCCCAGCGGCTCCGCCGCTGCGGTACTTTCCCCCCAACGCTCGGCTCTACGGCCTCGCTTGGGGGACCAACACTCCGTCTCCTCCCCTCGCGAAGCGAACCCTACTGCTTGCTATTGCTAGCACCCGGGCGTAGACTGTTAGCTGTGAGCAAAGACGATCACCGCAGCCTGGACGTAGGTTCATTCATCCGTCAACAGCGTGAACGAGCCAACATCTCTCTCCGGAAGCTTGCCGACAGGGCCGGCATCTCCAACCCGTATCTCTCTCAGATCGAACGGGGGCTGCGAAAGCCCTCGGCGGAGATCCTCAAGTCGATCGCCCGAGGTCTCTCGATCCAGGCCGAGTCGCTCTACCAACGAGCCGGCCTCCTGGACGAAGGCTTCAACCCACCGTCGGTGATCGAAGCGATCGAGTCCGACGCTCAACTCAACCAGCGACAGAAACGCGTACTTCTGGACATCTATCGAACGTATGTCCAGGAAGAGGAGGAAGAATGATTACACAAGCATCCAAGAAGATGCTCTACGCCGCAGTAGGCGCCCCGGTTGTCACCGCTCGCAAGATCGGTGAACGCATCACGGACGCAGGCGACAAAGTTGGCGATCTGCGCGACCGCGTCAGCGAGGAGTTCACCAGGGAACTCAACGCATGGGCTCAGGAAGGCGAGAAGCTGATCCTGAAGATTCGCGAGCGGGAAGGCGTCGAGGAGTTCGTGGAGGACCTCACCGACCGCGTCGACCTGGACCAGATCCAGGAACAGGTCGGGAAACTCCGCGAGCACCTGGACGAGATGCTCCAGTCATGGCGTTCGTCCTTCAAGCCCGCGACCCCCGAGAAGATCGAAGTGGTCGACGAGCCCGCAGCCAAGGCTCCTGCACCCAGGCCGGTCGCAGCAAAGAAGCCTGCAGCAAAGAAGCCCGCAGCCACGGCCAAGAAGCCGACAGCGAGCAAGCCCGCCGCCAAGAAGCCCGCCGCCAAGCCGACAACGTCGGCTGCATAGCGCGACAAGAGGGGGATCCCCGGTGGGTCCCCCTCAGTTCACCGGTTCAATCTCGCCGGCACGGGCGATCCACCCCGTAACCATGCTCTCGGTGGGAAGGCGGCGAACCACCCTGCCGTCGTCGTTGACCTCGGTCATCTTTCGGATCAACGACGCGGCGTTGCGCCTGCGCAGGTCTTTGATCGTGGATACGCCACAGCTCTCGAGCAGGTCGGCGTACTCCCCACCGATCCCCTTGATCCGCAAGATGTCCGCTCTGCTCACCCACTGAGCGATCCGCGCCTCGGTTCTGCCGACCTCGTCAGCGAGTTCCCGACGCCCTTTTCGAGTGGCGCACCGTTTCAGTAGGGCTTCGGTGGTCCGTATCCGGGCCTTCCGGAGGGCTCGGGCGGATGCGACGCTGATCCCACCGAGTTCATCGATCGACGCCACTGTCCATCCTCCTGAGCCGCAAAGAACTCTACTTGTCGACGGTTCCCCGATGCTGGCGCAGCTCAGCCAGGTCCTGTTCGGTGTCGATGTCGCGTGGCATCGACGAAGGGAACCACACCTCTTCTACCCACTCCGGGTGCGCTTGAAGAAGCGTGCGAGCTCCCTGGTCTCCCTCGAGACTCATGACCCTCGACCATAGCGATCGATCGATCAAGACGGGATTCCCACGCTGGTACCGATACTTCGGCACCACCGCCGCCGCTTCGGTCGCCTCATACCGATCGAGAAGTCTCTGGACGACGTCCGGGTCGAGATTGGGCTGATCACCGAGGACGATCAGAGCCGCATCGACATCTCCCGTGCGGGCGATGGTGTCGAGGCCGACCCTGATCGATGAAGCGATCCCCTCCTCCCACTCGGGGTTCTCGATGATTCCCGCATCACCGAATTCTACCGATTCGAGGATCAGCTCGGCAGATGCTCCGATCACGACCCAGGTCGCGTCGACTCCTGTTTCGGTCACGAGTTGGATCACGTGCTGGAGCAGCGTCGAGGACCCCCACGGTTGGAGCTGCTTGGGGCTGCCGAACCGACTCGAGGGCCCCGCCGCGAGGATCAGTGCGTCGACGTGCATAGCTGATTGACTATACGTTCACGGTCGCACGAACGCGGCAACGGTTTCCACATGAAACGTCTGAGGAAACATGTCGACTGGGGCAATCCACCTACATTCGTATCCAGCCGCCCTGAAATGTCGCACGTCCCGGGCGAGCGATGCGGGGTCGCACGACACATACGCAACGGCCCGCGGGCGCGGAGATACGACCACCTCGACGCCTCGTGCTCCGAGACCCGCTCGGGGAGGATCCACGACGGCGATTTCCCACCTCGATTCGAAGCCTTCTTCAAAGCGAGCACAAATGATGTGAGCGTCCATACCCTCCACGTTCTTGACCAGATCCGCGATGGCACGCCTGTCCGACTCGACCGCGACAACGCGCCTGGCGTCACGACCAACCGTCGCCGAGAACAACCCAACGCCCGCATAGCCATCCAACAGCGTCTCGTCTGCGCGAGGTTCGAGTGCCTCGGCCACCAGCCGCACCAGCTCCTCTGCTCCGTCCGTGTTCACCTGGAAGAACGTTCGCCCTGACACGCGAAGGCGGGTGCCGGCGACCTCCTCGTGGAGATACGGCCGACCTATCAGCGGTCGAGACCCCCGCATCACCGAAGCGCCCCACGACCCCGCATGGGAAGGGACCCGCCCTTTGATCACCACCAATGTGTCACCGGTACGGGCGCCCGCTCGGAGCGTGAACTCGGCGACCCCTCTCATGTCGCCCAGTCGGCTGTAGAGCTCCGCGAGCTGAGGCACGAGTAGGAGGCACTCGGGAACGACGACGTGCATGCGGGAACGACGGCGGTACATGGCCGGTGCATCCCCGTCGACCTCGAACGTCATCCGATTCCGGTACCCGAACGCGGGGCCCGGCGTGACCGTGTGCCGAACCTGTGGATCGACCATACCCCCGAGATGCTGCAGCTGGTCAGTGACGATCTGCCGCTTCGCAGAAGCCTGCGTGGCGTAGTCGACGTGCTGCCACTGGCAGCCGCCACACGATCCGAACACCCCACACGGAGGGCTGACACGGTCGGGCGACGCCTCAACCACCTCGACGAGCTCCGCCCTTGACCACGAGGGCTTGTCCACGACCACTCTCGCTCGAACCCGTTCGCCAGGAACGGCATCAGCGACGAACACGGTCTTGCCGTCCACCCTCCCAACGGCCTCCCCACCGTGGGCCCAACGAAGTGGGGTCACCTCGAAGATGTCGCTCACGCCTACTCCGAACTAGGGCCTACAGGACCAATGTCCCCAGGCCCCACCCGAATGCCCGGTCTTGATCGAGTAGTCGGCGAGCCACGCTGCTGCCGCGATGTTGGCCTCGGGATCGAACCTGCTGTACGCGCCGAACCCGGCCCTCGAGCTCGCGATCGCCCACGTTCCCTTGAGGAACTGGAATAGCCCAGTTGCTCCCGAGTATCGATTCACCGCGTCGGGGTTGCCACCGCTCTCGCACTGCATCACCGCCAAGGCCTGCTCCACGAGATCGGCCGGGAAGTACTTGGCCACGAGAGGGCGCCACCGTTGCACGCCCGAGCCGATGCGGATCTTGCGTTGTGCGTCTTCGTAGGCCTTCTGTGCGGTGGAGACGGAGTTGAGGGCGGCCTTGTATTGTCGATCTGCTGAGTCGACCTCGAGGTAGGCCGCCCGAAGCTCGACGTCCGCCTGCATGAAGCGATCTTCGAGATCGCTCACCTGCGCAACCAGATCGTCTTGAAGCGTCTCAAGTCGTGACTGTTCGGTCTCCTGGTCTGAGCGGAGCTCGTCCAGAACGCGCCGTTGGATCGTCAACTCATTCATCTGCGCCAGGTCGTCGCTGCGTTGCGTCTCGATGACATCTTGAAGAATGAAGAGCTGTGTGGCCTTCGAGTTGAGGGCGAGGACACCGATGTCGGTCGACCACCCATTCATGTACGCCTCTACGGCGCGCTCTTCGGCCTGGTCTCTCAAGCTCTTGACGGTCAGCTCCGTGTCCTCGATCTGGCCACGGAGGCGCGCCACGTCGGCGGCAACGGCATCCAGCTCCGCCGTCGTCTGCTGTACCTGATCCTGGCGTGCGAGGAGGTCGGCCTCGATCGCGTCTCTCGTTGCCGCGGCAGTGTTGGCGGCGTTCTGGGCATCACTCAGAGTTCCCTTCGCGCTATTCGCCTCCTGCTGGGCTTTGTCGACATCGCTCTTGGTTTGCGCATACGCGACGCCGCCCGCCGGTAGGGAGGTGATCAACAGCGCGGCCGCGACAGCTACGCCCCCGAGACTTCGAGACATCGACATCGAGCCAAGGGTACCCCCCTTGGCGAAGACGCGAAAGAAGGACACCTATCTCTGTTGAAGGCTTACGTTGGTTTACGTACACTGACACTGCTTCAAAGGAGTACATGGATCCTCTCCGACATCCCGACCTGGTGGAGATCACTCACCGCCTCCGCTCCCAATACGAGCAGATCTTGCAGGCGGAGCAGCAGGCCGCCGTTGTGATGCGGCGGCGCAGGCAGACCCTCCGTGACCTACTGATCGAAGCAGAGGATCGTCATGAACGCATTCGTCTGACCACGAGCGGAGGCGCCACTCTCGAAGGCACGCTGGAAGCGGTAGGTCTCGATCACGTCACGATCGGGACCATCACCGTGGCTCTCTTTCACATCGAAACTGCGGAGTTCGCGTGAGGAGGGCGGCGGTCGCGACGGTACTCACCGCCCACCTATGGGAGGAGGACTTCGTAGCGTTCCTCAGAGATGGTGCGGGCCTCCGTGTTGTCGCGAGGGCCTACGAGCCCGAAGAGGTGATCCGCAGGGCCCCCGACGTGGTCGTGGTCGGTTCCGAAACGTCGTGGATCAGTCCGACGCATATCAGGGCGTGGCGCCGTAGGGGAATCAAGGTGCTCGGCCTGCACCCGGTCGGTGACGGACCCGGGCGGGAGCTCTTCCAGCGCGGCGGGGCCGACGCCATCCTGCCGGAGACAACGTCGATGGTTGGCCTCTTCCGCGCGGTGCAAGCCCTGTCGGTCGTCGAGCCCTCGGTCCTCGCCGAAGGAACACTCGTGGCCGTCACCGGCCCTCGGGGTGCACCGGGGCGGACCGAGATGGCCCTTGCGCTCGCGTTCGGGGCCGCCGACCGACAACGGACCCTTCTCGTTGATCTCGATCCACCATCCATCGGCATTCGACTCGGTCTCGACCCGCATCCAACCCTCCTCGAGGCTCTGGACGAGATCCGGGCCGATGGAGTACCGCCCCCGGTCCGTCGTGTGGGCCCGCTATCGATCCTCGCAGGCGTCGAGGGCGGGCCCCTGGTCGCCCCGCTCAGGTGGGAGCTGGTCCGAGCATCGCTCAACTCCTTTGATCTCGTTGTCGCGGATCTCGGACCGTGGCCCCAGAACGACTCGGTCATCCGAAACGCACGGAGCGCCGTCCTGGTCTGTGACGCCGCACCTACCGGCATGGTGCGAGCATCGGCCATGGTCAACGATTGGGTCGGCCCCCCTCCACGAGTACTCGTCAACCGTGCCATAGACGGCGAACAGACCCGCCGGATGGTTCGTCAAGCGCTTGGGCTCGAACCTGCCGTCGTGATCCCCTATCTGGAGGCGGTTCGATCTGCGTCGCTGAAGGGCGACCAACCCCCTGGACTCCTCATCGGCCAGGTGGCCAGAATGGGACTTTCGGCCCTACCGGCCCAAGCCAACGGTGAGTGATGCAACGTTATAGTGGTGTCTTCTGTGGAGGGACCTTTCATGGGCGACGACGTCAGCCGCCGGAGGTTTCTTAGCCGCGCGGTTGCGGCGATTGGGGCCCTGCTCACCGTCGGATTCGGCGCTCCGGCCGTCGCCTACTTCATCAGCCCGACGAAGCGGGCGGAACGAACCAGCGCGTGGCTGTCGCTCGGATCGAGCTCGAAGGTCGAAATCGGTACGCCCACCCTGTTCAAGACAACGATCGACAGAACGACGGGCTGGGTCACCGACACCGAAGAGGTCTCGTTCTACGTCATCACCGATAATGGTCGCGATTACAAAGCCCTCTCGAACGTGTGTACACACCTGGGCTGTCGGGTGCGATGGGTCGCCGACCAGGGCGAGTTCTTCTGTCCATGCCATGGCGCCGTTTTCTCGAAGGACGGTCAGGTCGTTGCGGGCCCGCCGCCTCGACCCCTCGAGAGCTTCGCCGTACGCGAGACGGATGGAGCGTTGGAGGTGGACTTCAGTGGCTGACCTCGGATCGTGGTTCGACGAACGAACCGGGTGGAAGAAAGTCTGGGAAGCACTGTTCCTACGCAAGATCCCGAAAGTCAACTGGGCCTACACGCTTGGATCGGCGACGCTGTTCGTCGCCATCAACCAGATCGTCACCGGCATCCTCCTGTCCATCTTCTACGTTCCCAGTCCTCAGGATGCCTACGACAGCGTGCGGTACATCACGAACACCGTCACGCTCGGCTGGTTGATCAGGGGCCTTCACCACTGGGGTGCGAGTGCGATGATCGTCCTCGCCGTTGCACACATGCTGCGGGTCATCATTCATGGCGCCTACAAGTACCCCAGGGAGGTCACTTGGGTCACGGGAGTCATACTCCTGCTGATTGTGATCGGCTTCGGGTTCACCGGCTACCTGCTCCCCTGGGACCAGAAGGCCTACTGGGCCACGACCGTCGGGACACGCATCATCGCCGTGTTCCCTCTGATTGGTGACTGGCTGCTCAGACTCCTTCGAGGTGGTCCTGATCTCTCTGGGGTGACGCTCACACGTTTCTTCGGGATGCACGTGTGGGTGCTACCTGCAGCACTGCTCTTGCTCCTGGCCACCCATCTCTACCTCGTGTTCCGCATCGGTATAAGCGCTCCCCCGAAAAAGGGCGACTGAGATGAACAATGAAGAGAAGGCGCGGTACCTCGAGAAGTACGCGGAAGCCAAGAAACGAGGCATTCCGTTCTTCCCGGACGCCATCTTCCAGGATGCCGTCGTCATGCTCATCGTCTTCGTCGTCCTCGCCGTTCTGAGCTACATCTTCGGTTCCCCCTTGGAGGCTCGCGCGAACCCCGCCGACTCCACCTACACGCCACGGCCGGAGTGGTACTTCTTGTTCATCTTCCAGCTCCTGAAGTACTTCCCAGGATCGCTCGAAGTCATCGGTGTTGTCATCATCCCCACGCTTGCGATCCTCGGCCTCGCCGCACTCCCCTACCTCGACCGATCCGACCGCCGGTATCGCACATCGCGGCCATGGGTGATGGGAACAGTCACGTTCTCGGTCATCGGAATCGGAGCGCTCTCGCTGCTGTCCATCCTCTCGCAACCACCTCCGGGCGGACAAACCACCGGCGACCAGGTGGCTGCCTTGTACGCAGACAACTGCGCCGGCTGCCATGGAGCCTCTGTCAGCGCACCCCCGGGAACCGACCTGCACGTTGTCATCGCCCAGGGAACACATGAGGGAATGCCGAGCTGGAGCGGTGATCTGTCCACCGACGAAATCGATGCCCTTGCCGGCTACATCAACTCACCCAACGGAGACCTGGTCTTCCAGGCCGAATGCGCGGCCTGTCACCAGGTCACGGACCTGGCGGGTGGCAATCCCTTCGATCTGAGAGCGGCAATCGCCGGGGATCCCGAGTTCGCGCCACACTCCGGTCTCGACCTCCCCGATTGGCAGACGACACTCAACGACTCGGAGAGGACCAACCTCCTCAACTTCCTCGTCGCTCCTGACGGTCAACGTCTCTACACCGAGAACTGCGCCTCGTGCCACGGCACGGCCGTCGTGTTCTCGGGCACAGAGGAAGAACTGAGAGAAATCATCATCAAGGGCGGCCGACACAGGGCGATGCCGCAGTGGGCGGGGGTGCTGACCGGCGCCCAGATCGACGAGTTGGCTCGCTACGTCGTCGATCCCTCCGCCGAACCGCAGGCAGCCGGACTCTTCTCCGATAGATGTTCAACGTGCCACGGAGCACGCATCCCGGCAACCACCGACGTTGCGGCCGCGACAGAAGCCATCGCCACAGGCGGATCGCATGTCGCGATGCCTGTCTGGGGCGACGTGCTCACCACCGATCAAGTCGATGCCCTCGTTGCCTACACGATGGAGGCAACCGAAGGGACCGGAATCCAGAAGGGCCAGGAGCTGTTCCAGGCGAACTGTGCTCCATGCCACGGCGAGTTCGGCGAGGGAGGCGCTCTGCCTTCGAACCCGGCGCTGGTCCTCGCGCCGATCAGCACCGCCGAGTTCCTGTCGACACGTGATGACGCCACGATCCGGGCGATCATCGCCAAAGGTCAACCGAATCTCGGCATGTCACCGTTCGCCGTGTCAGAAGGCGGAGCCCTGTCGGACGAGGACATCTCGGCACTCGTCACGTTCGTCAGGTCCTGGCAGGCGAATCCGCCAGTCGAGTTCCCGCCGGACATTACGGGTCCACCGCCAATCGGTCAGGACTCCCAAACCGTGTACACAGAGCTGTGCGCCCAGTGCCATGGGGAGAACGGCGAGGGTGGTATCGGACCATCCTTCAACGACCCAACGTTCCAAGCCCAAACCGACGAACAGATCTTCACGACGATCCATGATGGCCACCAGGCAACGGCGATGATCGCGTGGGGCGACCTCCTGCCGACGAGCACGATCGACGACCTCGTCGCACAGCTGAGGAGTTTCGCCGGCCAGGCCAGCGGCGAAGCGACGTTCAAACAGGTCCAGCAGATCTTCGAAGCGCGATGCACCGTCTGCCACGGGACCTCAGGCGGTTGGGACGCGAGCACCTACGCAACGATTATGGAGACCGGGGACCACGCTCCCGTCATCGTTCCTGGTGATCCTGACGCCTCACAGCTCGTCAAGAGATTGAAGGGCACACAGTCCGAAGGCGGACCGATGCCTCCCGGAGGAACCACGCTCTCAGACGCGGACATCGCCTTGATCGTCGACTGGATCGCCTCCGGCGCGAAGCCCTAGACGGGTTTCCAAATGGCCACTATGTGTGGCAGACTCTCGGCCCTATGGGTACACAGCCGACGTGGGTTTCCGACGCCGTCTTCTATCAGATCTTCCCCGACAGATTCGCGAAATCTGAACAGGTACCGAAGCCACGCCATCTCGAAGAATGGGACTCGCCTCCGACGGAACACGGCTACAAAGGTGGGGACCTTCTCGGCATCGTCGAGCACCTCGACTACCTCACCGACCTGGGGATCAACGCCATCTACCTCAACCCGGTCTTCTGGTCGGCCTCGAACCACCGCTACCACACGTACGACTACTACACAGTCGACCCGCTCCTCGGCGGCAACGAAGCGTTCGATACCCTCTTGTCCGAGTGTCATGGCCGCGGAATCCGTGTCGTCATCGACGGCGTCTTCAACCATGCGAGCAGAGGATTCTTCCCATTTCACGATGTTGCCGAGAATGGAGCCTCGTCACCATGGCGGGATTGGTTCTTGATCGATGGCTGGCCGCTTCGTCCCTACGACGAGTCCAGACCGGCCAATTACTCGGCGTGGTGGGGCCTCAGAGGACTCCCGAAGCTCAACACGGACAACCCCGACGTCCGCGAGTACGTCATGACCATTGCAGAGCACTGGATCCAACGAGGGGCCGACGGGTGGCGTCTCGACGTCCCTCAAGAGATCAAGACAAAGGGCTTCTGGGAGGAGTACCGAGCGAGGGTGAAGGACGTCAATCCTGACGCCTACATCGTCGGCGAGATCTGGGATGACGCGTCGGAATGGATCTCAGACGGGAGCCGTTTCGATGGCACAATGAACTACCTGTTCGCCGGGTACACCCTGGCGTTCGCGGCAGGGCATCGCATCGAGCCAGGGCTCGCATCGGGGCAGAACTACCCGTTGAGCCCGGTCCTCGATGCTCCGGCCTACCGCCAGCGCATCGGCGACCTGATCGCCGCCTACCCTCCCGAGGCCGCGGCGGCGAATATGACGCTCCTCGGTTCGCATGACACGTCGAGGGTCCTCACGGTTGCCGGTGGCGACGTGTCATCGGTGGTACTCGCCACCCTCCTCCAGTTCACCTTCCCTGGCGCGCCTTCGATCTACTACGGGGACGAGATCGGACTGACGGGACGAGGCGATCCTGGATCGAGGGCCACGTTCCCATGGATCGAAGACAAGTGGAACACCTCGCTTCGTTCCGAGTTCCGGTCCTTCATCGCTCTTCGCAGCGCCCACTCGGCGCTCCGCCACGGGACGTTCCAATCGCTCCAGGCCCTCAATGGGATGTTCGTCTTCTCCAGAGTCGACGACCAAGAACGCATCGTCGTAGCCGTGAATGCCGGCGACGAGGCGGCGAATGTCGAAGTCCACGGGCCGATCGGGACCTATCACACCATCTGGGGAGCCGGAGGTATCAACCTCGATCACGACACGGTGCGTATCGCTCTTCCCTCTCGCAGCGGAGTCGTCTGGACGGTCAGTTGACGGCCAACAGCTGACAGCAGACAGTCAGAACGCGACCTTCGTTGTCAGAGAACCGAAGGGGGAGTTCCTACCCAGAACCCGAAACCCAGAACGGCCCGCGAAGCGGGCTCACGAGCGCGAGCACCGGCCGATGCCCCACCGACTCTCGTCGGTCGACCGATGCTCGCCCTACGTCCCCGGCCCCACGAGCGCCTCCCATCACCGCGCTCAGTGTGGTGATAGTATCACTATGTGTGACTGCCCGCGAGGTACATACAGGACCCGAACGTAGTAACTAGTCAGGCGGGCTCCGCCCGCCAGTTCTCGGTCATCCGTCGTCAGCAAGAACCCGACCTGAAGTGGTCCCGGACCCCGGGGCGAATCTCCTACCGAAAACCGACAACCGAAGACGGCCTGCGAAACAGGCCCCTACCTGAACACTCGCTTCGCTCACAGTCAGGCGGGCTCCGCCCACCGTACCTGGTACCTGGTACCTGGTACCTGGTACGCAACGTTCTCGCGTTCGCACCGCGGGGCGAGCCGTATCCGCTCTACCCAAGACGCGTTATCCCGACGCGGAGGTACGAGGTACGAGGTACAGGCTCCCGGAGGGAGCCCTCAGGTACGAGGTACGGGCTGAGCGCAGCGAAGCCCTACTTGAACAT